>FOEK01000007.1 GCA_900110635.1 Lachnospiraceae bacterium NE2001 | reverse complement strand
CTTTGGCTTCTATCTGAAGCGTAAAAGCGATGGCGCTGAGACCGATAAGGCTGTTCTCTCATCAGAGCTTCCGGCTATCACAAATGTTGTATTCGATGCAGATGCTCCTGCAATATATGGAACTTCAGTGGTTGATGGCACAGCAAAGACTATAGCAAATGGTGATGACGTAGCAGGTGCAGAGGTTAACATAACTATTGGCGATGCAAATCTGGACAGAGTTGTATATACAGTAGATGGTGTGACTTATACCCTTACAGGAACTGATATTACAACTGGTTCAGGAACTAATCCCGATACTGCAGTTGTGACTGTTAATGCTGAAGAAGGAAATCCAAAGACTGTCAGCATCACAGCTTACGATAAGGCGGGAAGTGACTTTTCATTTAGCTTTAAAGTCACTCATCCAAGAGATCTGATGATAGTTCCAGTTATTACAACATATGATATAGATCCTATCTACATTGGAACCACTTACGATTTTAACGATAAGATATCTATTCCTGATTATGACGGAGAGTATGAGATAAAGTATTACGATGGTGATACAGAGATATCAAAGCCATCAACATCTGCGCCTGGCAGCTACTTCTTTAAAGTTATAGCTCCAGAAACTACAAAGTGTAAGGCTGCAGAATCAGAGATGATTCCATATAGTATTACGGATTTACCATTACCTGCAAATGCTCTGACTTTGTCAGGACTTTCGAATGGAAATTATGCAAAGACTGAGGTTACGGTAACTCCAGCAACTGGTTTTTCAATTCAGTTATCGTCGATATATTCGAGTCTTTCAACCAGTGTTACACTTAATAAAAATGATCTGTATACCACTGGTGGCGATGGAAGCGAAGTCTTTAATGACAGCCTGACATTCTATCTGAAGAGAGATAATGACGGTGCCGAGACTGGTACAGCAGTTCTTTCTTCTGTGCTTCCTGCTATAAAGAACGTTATTTTCGATGCAGATGCTCCAGTTATATCGGGCACTCCAGTGGTTGACGAAGCTGCGACTGAAATATCAAATGGCGATTCAGTAACAGGCAAGAAGGTGAAACTGACAATAGCGGATGCTTATCTTGATAAGGTGGTTGCTGGTGGTGAAACCTATACAGTAGATAATGGTGGAATTACAGAAGGAGCTGGAGAAGCTCAGGATACTGCAGAGATAACAATAGATGCAGTAGAAGATGAGGTTACAGCCTGCACTATATCTGCTTTTGATAAATCTGGAAATGAGTTTGATCTCAGCTTTGAATTAGTTTACCCAGGAACAGATCCAGAGGAGAATAAGGACCCAGAAGAAACCAAGGATCCAGAAGAAACCAAGGACCCAGAGGAAACCAAGGACCCTGAGGAAACCAAGAACCCAGAGGAAACTAAGGACCCAGAGGAAACTAAGAACCCAGAGGAAACCAAGGACCCAGAGGAAACCAAGGACCCAACAGAAATTATTAATCCTGAAGATTTAACCGAGGCACCGACCGAGGCACCGGCAGAAACTCCGACAGAAGCTCCAGCTTCAACACCGGGTGAGAAGTTTGACTCAACTCTTACAGTTGAACTTGAAGATCAGTGGTACGGTGTTAACTATGCACCATCAATTACTACTAATTCAAATGGTGCTGAGGATATAGAATTCACATTTAAGAAGGATGATGCAACCAGTTCATTTGAGGATTACAAGCCGGAAGAACCTGGCGACTATGTGATCCGCGCATATCTTCCTGAAACAGACAAGTATAAGGGTAATACTGCTGAGAAGAAGTTTACTATCTCTTATCTTGGCGCTCCGGATGATCCATATACTCTTGAGGGTATAAAGGGATTAAATGAGTACTACACGTCGGATGTTAAGATAGTAGCTAAAGAAGGTTACAAGGTTGCCAATAGATTAAATGGTACCTATAGCTCCAGCGTTGATTACATAGATGGAATGGGCTCTGTATATCTGAAACGTGATTCAGATGGAGCAAAGACCAATGCTATAAATATTAAGGAAGAGATAAATATTGATAAGGTTAAGCCAAGCCTCAGTACCTTTGGTAAGGATCAGGATGGCAAGGTTGTAGACCTGTCCAAATCCTTCTATGCTGATCAGGTAACATTTACCATCTTTGATGAACATCTGGATAAGGTATATCTGGATGAGGACGAGATAACAGTTGAGGATGGCTGTGCAACGATCACGCTTGATGCAGATGGTGGCAAGAAGGGATGCACAGTATCAGCGTATGATGAGGCTGGAAATGAGTATATTCTTCATATCTCTATGATGGCCAGCTGGATGTTTACAAATGTGGTTCCTGTAGGCGAGATAGAGCTGGAGCCTGGAAATGCTTATTCATTCAGCTCGGGACGCTGGAAGATGAATGGCGACTCTACACTTTATTATGGAGGAAATAGCTTCTACGTAAGAAAGAAGGGAAGACGTACAGTTACCAGCGTAAATTAAAGTATTATCTTGTGGGTGGATCGGAGAATCTATTGTAAGGGGCTAGTGTATATGGACTCAAATAATAAAAGACGTATTCTGGTTATTCTTGAATCTATTGTTGTTGGACTGCTGACATTTCTGCTTATTTTAACGAACTGTCTTAGTTCCTTGGATTTTATAGCGTGGGACAGCCTGTACCAGATACCAAGAGGTATCGACAGCAAGATCAAGATTATCGGAGTTGATGAAAAAACTATGGCAGAGCTGGGGCCAATTCAAACCTGGTCCCGCTCAACCTATGCTGATTTATTAAATAAGTTAAATGAGAATGAAGATGCGAAGCCTGCCCTGGTAGGCTTCGATATTCAGTTTTCTGGAAATGTTGACGAGGGTGACGATGCTTTTGTTGAGGCAGCTTCTGCCAGTGGAAATGTGGTAATCGTCAATCATCTTATTTATGGAAGAAAACTGGAGCAGAATGAAAATGGTCTGTGGGTAGCTCCTGTAAATGATGTGGAGCAGCCTTATGATGCACTGGCAGATGTATGTGATATTGGTTTCAGTAATGTTGCACAGGATTCTGATGGAGTGGTTCGAAGGATCATTCCTGTAGAAAAATATACGGATGAGAGTGGAAATGTTACAGAGCAGCGTATGTTCTCCAGTGTTCTATATGAGAAGTACTGTGATTACACTGGTACTACACCAAGAGCAGTTCCAACGGATATATATGGCCGTTCCATAATTAATTATTCTGGCAGACCTGGCGACTACGAGTACATTTCTATGATAGATGTACTTGACGGAACCATAGATGCCAGAGCCTTTACTGGAAGCATAGTTTTAGTTGGTGCTTACGCTACGGGAATGCAGGATGCATTTTCGGTGCCTACTGGCGGCAGTCAGCAGATGTACGGAGTGGAGATTCACGCAAATATTCTTCAGTCCTATATTCAGGGTAGATTCTCTGTAAATGGAAATGCTACTCTTTTTGGCATTATAGCAGCTATCATAGCTATGGCCCTGCATATTATTTTCAGAAAGCTGAAACCTTGGCAGTCACTTATTATACTGCTTGCAACCATTGGTATAGAGGTTGGGGTGCTTATGGCTGTCAACAACCACGGCAGCGCATACAGCATAATCTACCTTCCACTTGTTTTAGTGCTTTCCTTCTTCTACTGCCTGGCAATTAACTATGTAACGGAGAAGGCGAGAAAGAAAAAGGTATTAAATGCATTTAAAAAATACGTGGCACCACAGATTATAGATGAAATATCCAAGGGCGGCGACTTCCAGATAAAGCTGGGTGGTGAGAATAGAGATATAGCAGTTCTCTTCGTAGATATCCGAGGCTTCACTACTATGTCCGAGGCACTGGAGCCGGAACAGGTGGTGGAGATTCTGAATGAGTACTTATCACTGACCACCAAGTCAATCTTTGATAATTCAGGAACTCTGGATAAGTTCGTGGGTGATGCAACTATGGCAGTGTTCAATTCACCATTTGATCTTCCTGATTATGAGTTTAAGGCTGTATGTGCAGCTATGGATATAGTGAATGGCGGCAAGGCACTGGAGAAGACTCTGATGGAGAAGTATGGCAGATCTGTAGGCTTCGGTGTTGGTGTAAACGTTGGTCCTGCTGTCGTTGGTAATATAGGCTGTGAGTTCCGTATGGACTTTACGGCTATTGGAGATACAGTCAATACCGCTGCCCGTCTTGAGGCAAATGCCAAGAAGGGCCAGGTCCTTATAAGTGACGTTCTGTATGAGCGTGTAAAGGACAGGGTTGATGTGGCTGAGATAGGAGAGATTCCGCTTAAAGGAAAGAGTAAGGGTGTATTTGTATATGAGGTGACGGAGGTACATAGAGAGAATGCTTAAATTCTTTGGACGTGGCGCGGGCTTCGCGGATGAACATAATGGGGCGTACTTCACAATTGGCAGTAAGATGATACTGATGGATTGCCCGCTTATTACATTTTTCAGGCTTAAAAAAGAGGGAATAGCGCATTTTTATATAACCTCATCTGATCAGGTTGACATAATTCCTAAAACTGCTGTTGAACAGATAGAGATAAATAAGAGTCAGAAGGCAGTGAGTGAGCTGATAATAGCCATAACTCATACCCATAGTGACCATATCGGCGGGCTGGGGCTTACTATCCATTATGCCTCGTTTATATGGGGGATTCCTGTGACGGTGATCGCTCCTTCAGAAGAGGTAAGAGATAATCTGGGATATATGCTGGAGAAGCTTGAGGGTTGTGCCAAGTCTGCATACAGGCTTGTGACTGCAGAAGAGTATATAGCTGAAAACAGAGACGGCTGGCTCAAGGCGGCTATTCCAACAACTCATGTTCCTAATCTTGAGGGTAAATGTTTTGGATATAATCTGAAGGTGGAAGGGAAAAATGTGGTCTATACCGGGGATACCTGTACCCTTGAACCATTTCTTCCATATATAATAGAAGAAACTGTTCTTTATACTGAGTGCTCGGCTTATAATACAGATGTTCATATCTTTGTTGAAAAACTACTAGACTATTCAGACTTTTTTAGAGATAATAGTGTAGAAGTTTTTCTGATGCATCTTGACGATATAGATGCCATCAAGGAAAGAATCGCTGAAACAGACTTTGAGCTGGCGCCGCTTGCGTAAAATGTGACAAAGGTTGCCCTGCTTAAGTTTGTTACATTTTGTATCATCAAGGGGGTAACTATGAAACTCAACATTAATATAGAAGAAACTACTCTGAAAGAAATCTATGATATCAGTTCTAAACTATATGGTGAGATGTGCAGCGACAAGGAAAAGGATCACGCTGCAATCTTTGAGTATATGACAGAACTGGGTAGAACTATGGCAGATGCTGACAGAGCAAGCTTCTGGAAATGGGATCGACATAAGAATGAGCTTTGGACCACCTCTGCAACAGGCGTGGACAAGATAGTCATTCCTGATAACACTGGTCTTGTTGGACGTGCTCTTCGCCTGGGACAGGTTGTTGTGACAAATGATCCATATAGTGATCCTGATTTCAACAGGGATGTTGACTGGATGACTGGTTATACCACAAAGTCAGTTCTGGTTATGCCAGTTGCTGATATAAATGGTGAGTTTATTGGTGCATTTCAGATAATAAATAAAAATGGAGACGGTGGCTTCGATGAGAAGGAGGATGTGCGTAAGCTTTCCATGGCTGCACTTATCTGCGGACTTGCAATGGAGTCTGAGACCTTCTATGAAGAGTCTCATCACGACAAGCTTACCAAGCTGAAGAACCGTATGGGCTTCTACAGCGACTTCTCCCGTAAATATAACAAGGCTCTCGATGAAGGAAAGACACTTAGTCTCTTCATATCAGATATAGACAAGTTTAAGAGGGTAAATGATACCTATGGCCACAATGCTGGTGACGATGTGCTCTCAACAGTAGCATCTATAATGGAAAGCAGCTGCACAGATACTGAGTCCGTATATAGATGGGGCGGTGAAGAGTTCGTAATGATGATGATCGGCGCTACCCTGGAAGACAGTGTGGCAAAGGCAGAGAGTATCCGTAAGAAGATTATGGCTACTCCTATTGAAGCTGATGGAAATACCATCAAGGTAACTATGAGCTTCGGATGCAGACAGTTCGATCAGAACCTCTCCATAGAGGACAATATCAGCAAGGCTGATGAACACCTCTACACCGCAAAGGAGAGCGGACGAAACTGCGTAATCTACTAGGATCAACAACAGGGGACGGTTCTCAAATGGTTATTTTTGAGAACTGTCCCCTATATTAAAACTTTTGAAAAAAAGTCCTTGCATTTGGTATGTCAGTGTGCTATTATACCTCTTGCTGTGACATTGATAGCTAGGAAACGTAGATTGCTGCTGCAGGAGCAGGTAACTACGCGGAGCGAATGTCAAGATCATAGAATCTGGCGACAAGTCACTGTACCATACCATCTGACAATGGTCAGAGATGACGGATGTGAGCGTTCATCTCATTAAATGATGTCGGAGTTATCCGACTTTTTTAAAGAGATAGCTATGATACACCCGGGATAGTTGTACAGTCACCACTTGTTCGGCATTTCAAAATGCAAAAAAGGAGGCGGCTTTTTTTATGGCTAACACAATGAGAATCACATTAAAGGCATATGATCACGAGCTTATCGATCAGGCTGCAAAGCAGATCGTTGAGGCAGTTAAGGGTTCAGGAGCTCAGGTAAGTGGACCTATTCCTATGCCAACAAAGGTTGAGAAGATTACAATTCTGAGAGCTGTTCACAAGTATAAGGATAGTAGAGAGCAGTTCGAGCAGAGAACTCACAAGAGACTCATCGACGTTATCGCACCTACACAGAAGACAATCGACGTTCTTCGTAAGATGGACATCAGTGCTGGTGTATACGTAAATATGAGAACAAAGTAATCATACTTTAAAAGAGGAAAAATAATGACAGTACCTAATTGACTACATAGACAAAATTCCTGCGAGATTATGTAGTAGATTTAGTAAGACCACTCCTGCTAATGCAAGTAGTCAGGAAACAAAGTGGCCCGCTGTAAATTATTTAGAATGATTTCCTATTAAAATGGAAATCCGCTGTAAATCAAATTAGGAGGAATCAGAAATGAAAAAGGCAATACTTGCAGAAAAAGTCGGAATGACTCAGATCTGGAACGACCAGGGACAGCTCATTCCTGTAACTGTACTTGCTGCTGGACCTTGCGAGGTACTTCAGGTTAAGACAGTTGAAAAAGATGGCTACGAAGCAGTTCAGGTTGGCTTCGGAGATATCAAAGAGAAGATAATAACCAAGGATGGCTCAGGTAAGAAGGTTGTTCACAACCCACACGGAGCAACAAAGGCTGAGGTTGGACACGCAAAGAAGGCTGGCGTAGATGCCAAGAGATTCGTAAAAGAGTTCAAGTTTGATGACATTTCAGCATACGTACCAGGTGAGACAGTGATCAAGGCTGACATCTTCGCAGAAGGTGACAAGGTTGATGTATCTGCTAAGTCAAAGGGTAAAGGATACGCTGGTGGTATCAAGAGACACGGACTTAAGTCAGGTCCTTCAGGACACGGTTCAAAGTACCATCGTCACGCAGGTTCAAACGGTGCTTGTTCAGATCCAAGTAAGGTAGCTAAGGGAAAGAAGATGCCTGGACATATGGGTACAGAGCAGGTAACAATCCAGAACCTCGAGGTTGTTAAGATAGATGCCGAGAATAATGTAATTCTCGTTAGAGGCGCAGTACCTGGCCCTAAGAAGTCACTCGTTGTTGTAACAGAGTCAGTTAAGGCTAGAGCATAAGACTAGACGAAGGAGGATTAAGAAATGGCAACAGTATCAGTACTTAACACCGACGGAAAAGAAGTTGAAAAGCTCGAGCTTAACGACAAGATTTTCGGTGTAGAGATAAATGAAGCAATTGTCCATAAGGCAGTTGTTACTACACTTGCTAACAGACGTCAGGGAACACAGAGTGCTCTCACACGTTCAGAAGTAAGTGGTGGCGGAAGAAAGCCATGGAGACAGAAGGGAACTGGTCATGCTAGACAGGGTTCTATCAGAGCTCCACAGTGGACTGGTGGTGGTGTAGTATTTGCACCAAAGCCAAGAGACTATTCAAAGAAGATTAACAAGAAGGAAGCGCGTCTTGCACTTTTCTCAGCTCTTACAGCTAAGGTTCAGGAGAACAAGCTCATCGTTGTTGACGAGCTTACAATGAACGAGCCAAAGACAAAGGATTTTGCAAAGATCCTCAGCAACATCAATGCTGGTAAGGCACTTATCGTTACAGAGGGCGAGAACAAAGGCGTAGTTCTTTCAGCTAGAAATATCCCTGATGTTAAGACAGAGACAAGAAATGCTATAAATGTATATGATGTTGTGAAATACGACAGTCTCGTTATCACCAAGGATGCAGTTAAAGCATTAGAGGAGGTATACGCATAATGGCAGATATTAAGTATTATGATGTTATATTAAAACCAGTTCTTACTGAGAAGAGTATGAACATTATGGCTGACAAGAAGTATACATTCCTTGTACATCCTGATGCTAACAAGTCTCAGATTAAGGAAGCTGTTGAGAAGATGTTCGACGGTGTTAAGGTAGCTAAGGTTAACACACAGAACAAGGACGGCAAGACAAAGAGACGTGGCATGGTATTTGGTAAGACAGCAAAGAGCAAGAAGGCATATGTACAGCTTACAGCTGACAGCGCAGACATTCAGCTTTTTGAAGGACTGTAAGAGGTAAATTGAAAGGAGAAACAAGATGGGAATCAAAGTATATAATCCATATACACCTTCCAGAAGGAATATGACCGGTCTTGATTTTGACGTAATCACAACAGATAAGCCTGAGAAGTCACTTCTTGTATCTAAGAATAAGACAGCAGGACGTAACAACCAGGGTAAGATTACTGTCAGACATCACGGTGGTGGAAATAGACAGAAGTATAGAATAATAGATTTTAAGCGTAATAAGGATAATATCGAAGCTAAGGTAACTACAATCGAGTATGATCCTAATAGAACAGCTAACATCGCTCTTATCGTTTACGCTGATGGTACAAAGTCATACATTTTAGCTCCAGCAGGACTTAAGGTTGGAGATAAGCTGATGAACGGTTCAGATGCAGAAGTCAAAGTTGGTAACTGTCTTCCGCTTGCTGATATCCCAGTTGGTACTGAGATTCACAACATCGAGCTTGTTCCTGGTAAGGGTGGACAGCTTGTTCGTTCAGCAGGTAACTCAGCTCAGCTTATGGCTAAGGAGGGAAAGTATGCAATCCTTCGTCTTCCTTCAGGCGAGATGAGAAAAGTACCTATTCAGGGTAGAGCAACTATTGGTTCAGTAGGAAATGGCGAGCACAGCCTTGTAAATATTGGTAAGGCTGGTCGTAAGCGTCATATGGGCATCCGTCCTACAGTTCGTGGTTCTGTTA
Source organism: Lachnospiraceae bacterium NE2001 (assembly GCA_900110635.1). Taxonomy (GTDB): domain Bacteria; phylum Bacillota; class Clostridia; order Lachnospirales; family Lachnospiraceae; genus Eubacterium_Q. Next base: position 174,227 of record FOEK01000007.1, on the reverse strand, counting down.
TGAACCCTAATGACCATCCACACGGTGGTGGTGAGGGTAGAGCACCTATTGGTAGACCAGGTCCTTCAACTCCTTGGGGTAAGCCAGCACTTGGACTTAAGACCAGAAAGAAGAAGAATAAGTCTAACAAGTTGATCATCAGAAACAGAAACGGAAAGAATGTTAAGTAAGGAGGAAAAGTAATGGCACGTTCATTAAAGAAAGGCCCATTCGCAGACGCAAGTCTACTCAAGAAGATTGATGAGATGAACAAGAATGACCAGAAAGAAGTTGTTAAGACATGGTCAAGACGTTCAACTATCTTCCCTTCATTCGTAGGACATACAATAGCAGTACACAACGGCAGAACACACATCCCTGTATATGTAACAGAGGATATGGTTGGCCATAAGCTCGGTGAGTTCGTTGCAACAAGAACTTACAGAGGTCATGGTAAGGACGAGAAGAAGGGTAGATAAGGAGGAGAGTAGAAAATGGCAAAAGGACATAGATCTCAAATCAAAAGAGAGAGAAATGAAAATAAAGATACTAGACCTTCAGCTAAGATCTCTTATGCTAGGGTTTCAGTAACAAAGGCATGTTTCGTACTAGACGCCATAAGAGGTAAGGATGTTAACGAAGCTCTTGCTATCCTAAAGTATAACAACCGTAAGGGTTCTACAGTAATTTACAAGTTGCTTCAGTCAGCAATTGCAAATGCTGAGAACAATAATGGACTCAAGGCTGACAATCTCTATGTTGCAGAGTGCTTTGCAAACAAGGGACCTACAATGAAGAGAATTCACCCAAGAGCTCAGGGTAGAGCATACAGAATCGAGAAGAGAACAAGCCACATTACAGTAGTGCTTGACGAAAGATAAGGAGGAAGCAATGGGTCAGAAAGTTAATCCACACGGACTTAGAGTTGGTGTCATCAAGGATTGGAACTCAAAGTGGTATGCAGATACCAGAGACGATGAGTTTGCTAACAACCTTGTTGAAGATTACAACATTAGAAAATATCTTAAGAAGAGACTTTATGATGCTGGCATCTCAAAGGTAGATATCGAAAGAACCAGAGATAAGGTTAAGATTAGCCTCTTCACAGCTAAGCCAGGTATCGTTATCGGTAAGGGTGGAGCTGAGATTGAGAAAGTTAAAGCAGACGTTCAGAAGCTTACAAAGAAGAAGCTTATCATCGACGTTAAGGAAATCAAGAAACCAGATATTGATGCACAGCTTGTTGCTGAGAACATAGCTAAGCAGCTCGAGGAACGTGTTTCCTTCCGTAGAGCTATGAAGACCTGTATGGGTAGAGCTATGAAGGGCGGCGAGGTACTTGGAATCAAGACAAGTGTATCAGGACGTCTTGGTGGTGCAGATATGGCTAGAACAGAGTCATACAGCGAGGGAACAATTCCTCTTCAGACTCTTCGTGCCAACATCGACTATGGTTTTGCTGAGGCTGACACAACATATGGTAAGGTTGGTGTAAAGACTTGGATTTACCATGGTGAAGTACTTCCAACTAAGAATAAGAAGGAAGGAGCGAATTAATCATGTTAATGCCAAAGAGAATGAAATATCGTAAGCAGCAGCGTGGATCCATGAAGGGTAAGGCTACAAGAGGTAACAAGCTTCATCGTGGCGAGTATGGAATCATCGCTATGCAGCCAGCTTGGATCAGATCCAACCAGATAGAGGCTGCCAGAGTTGCTATAACACGTCACCTTAGACGTGAAGGTAAAGTTTGGATCGATATGTTCCCAGACAAGCCTGTTACATCAAAGCCTATCGGTGTTCGTATGGGATCCGGAAAGGGTGCTGTAGAGTACTATGTAGCAGTAGTTAAGCCAGGTAGAGTTCTTTTCGAGGTTGCTGGTGTATCAGAGGAGAAGGCTAGAGAAGCTCTTCGTCTTGCAACACACAAGCTTCCAATTAAGTGTAAGATCGTATCAAAGGCTGAGCTAGATGAAATCAATAGTAAAGGAGGTAACGAATAGTGAAGACTAAGGAATTCGTAGAAGAGTTAAAGACAAAGTCAGTTGACGAGTTAAATGTTGATCTCGTTGATGCAAAGAAAGAACTATTCAACCTCAAGTTCCAGAATGCTACAAACCAGCTGGAGAACACAAGCAGAATCAAAGAGGTTAGAAGAAACATTGCCCGTATTCAGACTGTAATAGCTGAGAAGGCTAATGCTTAATCGTCGGGAAGGAGATAAACAATGGAAAGAAATTTACGTAAGACACGTGTAGGTCTTGTTACAAGTGACAAGATGGATAAAACTATTGTTGTTTCAATTATCGACAATGTTAAGCATCCACTTTATGGCAAGATCGTAAAGAGAACATATAAGCTCAAGGCACACGATGAGAACAACGAATGCAAGAAGGGCGACAGAGTTAGAGTTATGGAGACAAGACCACTCTCTAAGGATAAGAGATGGAGACTTGTTGAGATTATTGAGAGAGCTAAGTAAGGAGGTCGGTTAATATGATACAGCAGGAATCAAGACTTAAGGTTGCCGACAATACAGGTGCTAAGGAGCTTCTTTGCATCAGAGTACTTGGCGGTTCAACTAGAAGATATGCTAATATCGGCGACATCATCGTAGCTACAGTTAAGGAAGCTACACCAGGTGGCGCAGTAAAGAAGGGCGATGTTGTTAAGGCTGTTGTAGTTCGTACAAAGCACGGCTCACACCGTAAGGACGGAAGCTACATCAGATTTGACGAGAACGCTGCAGTTATTATCAAGGATGATAATAATCCAAGAGGAACACGTATATTCGGACCAGTTGCAAGAGAGCTTCGTGATAAGAAGTTCATGAAGATCATCTCACTTGCACCTGAAGTACTTTAAGGAGGTAGCATCGTGGCAACATCAAAGATTAAGAAGGGTGACCTTGTAAAAGTTATTGCCGGAAAAGATAAGGATAAGGAAGGCAAGGTTCTCAGCGTAGATGCTAAGAACGGTAAGGTGCTTGTTGAAGGTGTAAACATGGTATTCAAGCACAGCAAGCCAAGCTATCAGAATCAGAACGGTGGTATCATCGAGAGAGAAGCACCTATTGATATTTCAAATGTTATGTACCTTTACAAGGGTAAGGCTGTAAGAGTTGGCTTTACAGGTGAAGGTAAGGATAAGAAGAGAGTAGCCAAGGTTAATGGCAAGCTCGAGAACATCGACTAATCTTGGAAGGAGGAGAAAGCATTGAGTAGATTAAGAGACGATTACAAGAATGAAATCATGAAAGCAATGACCGACAAGTTCGGCTACAAGAATGTTATGCAGGTTCCAAGATTAGAGAAGATTGTCATCAACATGGGTGTTGGTGAGGCTAAAGAGAATAGCAAGATCATGGAATCAGCAGTTAAGGATCTGACAACTATTTCAGGTCAGAAGCCAGTTATTACTAAGGCTAAGAAGTCAGTAGCTAACTTCAAGCTTCGTGAAGGCATGCCTATCGGATGTAAGGTTACACTTCGTGGCGAGAGAATGTATGAGTTTGCAGATAGACTTATCAATCTTGCACTTCCACGAGTTCGTGACTTCCGTGGTGTAAGCGCTGAGTCATTTGACGGTAGAGGTAATTATGCACTTGGTATCAAGGAGCAGATTATCTTCCCTGAGATTGAGTATGACAAGGTAGACAAGGTTAGGGGAATGGATATCATTTTCGTAACTACTGCACAGACAGATGAAGAGGCAAGAGAGCTTCTCAGACTCTTCGGTATGCCATTCAAGAAGTAAGGAGGAAGAAACTATGGCTAAGACAGCTATGAAAGTAAAGCAGCAGAGAAAGCAGAAGTTCTCTACAAGAGAATATACACGTTGCAAGATCTGTGGTAGACCACATGCATATCTTAGAAAATATGGTATATGCAGAGTATGTTTCAGAGAACTTGCTTACAATGGCGATATTCCAGGCGTTAAGAAGTCAAGCTGGTAAAGTTCACGATTTGCTAATAGCAAATCGGGGACATTAGGAAAACCGAAGGTTTTCCGTAGTAAGCCGCGGTGCCGTGAAGGCACCTGAGTGCCTTTACGGGCAGGCGGCGTAAACTTTGCTGTTATAAAATTAATGGAGGTAATAAAAATGGCAACAAGCGATCCAATTGCAGATATGCTTACAAGAATCCGTAATGCAAATACTGCGAAGCATGATACAGTAGATATACCTGCATCTAAGATGAAGCAGGCGATTGCTAAGATCCTTCTTGATGAGGGATACGTTAGTGCCGTTGAAACTGTAAAAGAAGGAAACTTCGACGTAATAAGAATTACACTTAAGTATGGTAAGGATAAGAACGAGAAGGTTCTTAGAGGCCTTAAGAGAATATCTAAGCCAGGACTTAGAATCTATGCTGACACAGAGAATCTTCCAAAGGTACTTGGAGGAATGGGTACAGCTATCATTTCAACAAACAAGGGCGTCCTTACTGATAAGGAAGCTAGAAAAGAGAACGTTGGAGGAGAAGTACTTGCTTATATTTGGTAAGATTACTTCTTTCGCATATAAATAATAGGAGGAAAGGCAAATGTCACGTATCGGTAAAATGCCTATCGCTGTACCTGCTGGCGTAACAGTAGATATAGCAGAAAATAATAAGGTGACGGTCAAGGGTCCTAAGGGTGAGCTTTCACGTAATCTTGCTCCAGAGATGGAGATCAAGATGGACGGTGATGTTATCACAGTATCAAGACCTAATGATCTTAAGAGAAACAGAGCACTTCACGGTCTTACAAGAACACTTCTTAACAACATGATTATTGGTGTTACAGAAGGATATAAGAAGACTCTTGAGGTTAACGGTGTTGGTTACAGAGCTTCAAAGCAGGGCAAGAAGCTTGTTCTTAACCTTGGATATTCACATCCAGTAGAGATGGAGGATCCAGAAGGACTTGAGACAACAGTAGAAGATAACAAGATTATCGTAGCTGGTATCGATAAGGAGAAGGTTGGACAGTATGCTGCAGAGATTCGTTCAACAAGAGCTCCAGAGCCATACAAGGGCAAGGGTATCAAGTACGATTACGAAGTAATCAGACGTAAAGTCGGTAAGACTGGTAAGAAGTAAGGAAAGGGAGAGTAAACTATGATTAACAAGGAATCAAGAAATGTTATTCGTCAGAAGAAGCATTTAAAGATTAGAAATCGTTTCAGTGGTACAACTGAAAGACCAAGACTTGCTGTATATAGAAGTAATAATCATGTGTATGCTCAGGTTATTGACGATACCGTTGGTAAGACAATCGTTTCTGCTTCAACAGTCGAGAAGAGTATTGCTTCAGAGCTTGAGAAGACAAATAACATAGATGCAGCAGCATATGTTGGTAAGGTAATTGCTGAGAGAGCACTTGCAGCAGATATCAAAGAAGTAGTATTTGACAGAGGTGGCTTTATCTACACTGGTAAGGTTAAGGCCCTCGCTGAGGCAGCTAGAGAAGCTGGCCTGGTATTCTAATAAGGAGGACGTCGTAATGAAGCATACAAAGATAGATGTAAGCCAGATGGAGCTCTTTGATAATGTAGTTGCTATCAAGCGTGTAACCAAGGTTGTTAAGGGTGGACGTAATATGAGATTCTCAGCACTTATCGTTGTAGGTGATCGTAATGGTCACGTAGGTGCTGGTATCGGTAAAGCAGCCGAGATTCCAGAGGCAATTAGAAAAGCTAAGGAAGATGCTATCAAGAAGATGGTAGCTGTTCCTATAAATGAGAATGGAAGTATTCCTTATGGATATACAGGCGAGTTCGGAAGTGCTAAGGTACTTCTTAAGTCTGCTCCAGAAGGTACTGGTATCATCGCAGGTGGTCCTGCACGTAGCGTGCTTGAGCTTGCAGGATACAAGAACATACGTACTAAGTCACTTGGTTCAAACAACAAGCAGAACGTAGTTCTTGCTACAATCGAGGGACTTAAGGCCATTCAGGATCCAGAAGAAATCGCTAGACTTCGTGGTAAGTCTGTAGCTGAGATTCTTAACTAGGAGGTAGAGACAGATGGCAGATACATTAAAAGTAACATTAGTTAAATCACCTATAGGCTGCATTCCAAAGCATAAGCGTACAGTTGAGGCTCTTGGCCTCAAGAAGGTTAACAAAACTGTTGAGCTTCCTAACAACGCTGCTACAAAGGGAATGATTAAGCAGGTAGAGTATTTACTTAAGGTAGAAGAATAGGAGGACCCGCAGGATGAATTTATCAACTCTCGCACCAAATGAAGGTGCAGTAACACGTGATGACTTCAGACGTGGACGTGGTCACGGTTCAGGAAATGGAAAAACAGCCGGTAAGGGACATAAGGGTCAGAAGGCACGTTCAGGTGCACCAAGACCTGGTTTCGAAGGTGGTCAGATGCCACTCTTCAGACGTATTCCTAAGAGAGGCTTCAAGTGCAGAAACTCTAAGTTCATCATCTCAATCAATGTTTCAGATCTTAACAGATTTGAGGATGGTGCAACTGTAGATAACGGAGCACTTAAGGACGCTGGTCTTGTTAAGAACCCAAGAGACGGTGTAAAAGTTTTAGGAAATGGAGAACTTACCAAGAAGCTTACAGTAAAGCTTGCTGGAGCTAGTAAGACAGCTGTAGAGAAGATCGAAGCTGCAGGCGGAACATTTGAGGTAAACTAATATGTTTAAAACCATTAGAGATGCGTTTAAAGTAAAAGAGATTAGAAATGGTCTTATATTTACATTTTTAATGCTCATCGTTGTTAGGCTTGGTTCCCTCATCCCTACACCAGGTGTTGACACATCCAAGCTTTCCAACTACTTTGCAAATAATCTTGGTGATGGTGCTAATTCACTTCTCGATTCATTTACTGGTGGATCATTCCAGAGAATGTCGATATTCGCACTTTCAGTAACGCCATATATCACATCATCCATCATCATTCAGCTCCTCACGATTGCTATTCCAGCACTTGAGGAGATGCAGAAGGATGGTAATGAAGGCCGTAAGAAGATGACCGCCATTACAAGAATGGTTTCAGTTGCTCTCGCTATTATCGAAGCACTTGGCCTTTCTATCGGATTCGGTCGTTCAGGACTTCTTTATGAGTATAATTTCCTGTCAGTAGCAGTTATCGTTATCTGCCTTACTGCAGGTAGTACATTTGTTATGTGGCTTGGTGAGAGAATCACTGAGAGAGGTGTTGGTAACGGAGTATCTATCATACTTCTTATCAATATCGTGTCACGTATGCCTAACGACTTTGTTAACCTTTTCAATATGTTTGTAAAGGGTAAGGCAGTTGTAAATATGATATTTGCTTCAATCATCATTATTGGTGTAGTTGTTCTTACAACTATCCTTACAGTTCTTCTGAATGATGCTGAGAGAAGAATACCTGTATCATATGCACAGAAGGTTCAGGGCAGACGTCAGGTTGGTGGTAATACATCCCATATTCCACTTAAGGTGAATACTGGTAACGTTATGCCAATTATCTTCGCATCAACGCTTATGTCAATACCATCAATCATCACCAACCTCTTCAACGTAAATATTAAGAATCAGGTTGTAGCTAAGATATTTGAAGGACTGAATACAAATTATTGGTTCAGACCTGGATATCCTTGGGCATATATCGGACTTGTTCTGTATATCGCTCTTGTTATCTTCTTCGCATACTTCTATACATCAATTTCATTTAATCCAATGGAGATAGCAAATAACCTGAAGAAGCAGGGTGGATTTGTTCCTGGTATCAGACCTGGTAAATCAACACAGGATTACCTGAATAAGATACTGAATTACATAGTTATTATTGGTGCTATCGGACTTATCATCGTAGCTATCATACCTATCTTCTTTAACGGAAGATTTAGTGCAGATGTTTCATTTGGTGGTACATCACTCATCATTATCTGTGGTGTTATCATAGAGACAATCAAGCAGATCGAGTCCAAGATGATAGTACGTAACTATTCAGGATTCCTTAACAGCTAAATAAGTCATTTTGACTAGATTACTTGGACACCTCAAGCCTTCCCCTAGAGGGAAGGTGCCCGAAGGGCAGATGAGGTGTCTTAAGGTGTCTATATGTGTTTTATCTAGAAAGGGGTATATATGAAGATTATAATGCTTGGAGCTCCTGGTGCCGGGAAGGGTACACAGGCTGATATGATTTGTAACAAGTATAATGTGCCACACATTTCAACTGGAGATATCTTCAGAGCAAATATTAAGAATGGTACAGAGCTTGGTCAGAAAGCTAAGGGTTATATGGATAGAGGAGAGCTTGTTCCTGATTCACTCGTTGTTGATCTTGTAATCGACCGTATACATCAGGATGATTGCGCAAATGGTTATGTTCTTGATGGTTTCCCAAGAACTATACCACAGGCAGAGGCTCTTGACGCTGCACTGGCAGAGGCTGGTGAGTCAGTAGACTATGCAATCAACGTTGATGTTCCAGATGAGAATATAGTAAACCGTATGTCAGGTAGACGTGCTTGCGTTAAGTGTGGAGCAACATACCACATCAAGTACAATGCACCTAAGACAGAAGGTATCTGTGATAATTGCGGCAGCGAGCTTATTCAGAGAGATGATGATAAGCCTGAAACAGTTCTTAACAGACTTTCAGTTTATCACGAGCAGACACAGCCACTTATTGATTACTATGACGGAAAGGGATTAGTAAAGAATATAGATGGAACCAAGTCACTTGAAGACGTATTTGCTGATATTACAGCAATACTTGGTTAATTTTTAAAGGAGTGAACATATGTCCAAAACTGACGAGATTGAGTGCGAAGGCGTAGTATTAGAGAAGCTTCCAAATGCCATGTTTATGGTACAGCTTGAGAATGGCCATGAGATACTGGCTCACATCAGTGGCAAGCTTCGTATGAACTACATCAAGATATTACCTGGAGATAAGGTTACAGTAGTACTGTCACCATATGATCTCTCAAAGGGAAGAATTACTTGGAGAGCAAAGTAAATTGATATAATTTACTTAATATTGCTTCAAAAAGTCCTTGCATACAGCACTAATAAATGTTAGAATAGACATTTGCAGGACACTTTTGGAAAGGAGAGTATTTTAATGAAGGTACGCGCATCAGTAAAACCAATTTGCGACAAGTGCAAAATCATTAAAAGAAAAGGCAGAATTCTTATTATCTGCGAAAATCCAAAGCACAAACAGCGTCAAGGATAATCATTATATTACGATTTTGACAAGGAGATTAAAAACCGGTGTTTAGCCCACTTGGAATTTAATTTCCTGATTTGTGCGTTTGCTACCTGGTTTAAGAGATAGTATGAGTATCTACATATTATTAATTAGATGTAAGGTAGGGAATTTGTATCGGATATGCCGGTACGGACAAAACGCGGTCATCAGCGCGTTAATGCTGATGAAACTAGTCCCGACTATCGGGATAGCGGCTGATTAAGTAACAGAAACATTAAGTATTAATTTGGAGGTAGAATTAATGGCTCGTATTTCAGGAGTAGATTTACCTAGAGACAAGCGTATCGAGATCGGTCTTACCTATATCTATGGTATCGGTCTTACAACAGCTAAGAAAATCCTTGAGGCTACTGGTGTTAACCCAGATACCAGAGTAAAGGATCTTGCTGATGATGAAGTTAGAAAGATGAGTGACTACATCAATGAGAACGTTCAGGTCGAAGGTGATCTCAGACGTGAGACAGCGCTTAACATTAAGCGTCTGCAGGAGATAGGTTGCTATCGAGGCATACGTCATAGAAAGGGTCTTCCAGTTCGTGGACAGAACACAAAGAACAATGCTCGTACACGTAAGGGACCTAAGAAGACAGTTGCTAACAAGAAGAAGTAATGTAATATATTGATTTGGAGGATATAAGTTAATGGCTAAGTCAGGAGCTACCAAAAAGGTAACTAAAAAGCGTAACAGACGTAGTGTGCAGCATGGTCAGGCACACATTCAGGCGTCATTTAACAATACTATCGTAACATTAACTGATGCCGAAGGTAATGCACTCTCATGGGCTAGTGCAGGTGGTCTTGGATTCAGAGGATCTAAGAAGTCTACACCTTACGCTGCTCAGATGGCAGCTGAGACAGCTGCAAAGGCTGCTGCACCTTATGGACTCAGTACTATTGATGTTATGGTTAAGGGACCTGGTACAGGTCGTGAGGCTGCTATCAGAGCACTTGCAGCTTGTGGTCTTCAGGTTCTTTCAATTAAGGATGTTACTCCAGTTCCACACAATGGATGTCGTCCACCAAAGAGAAGAAGAGTCTAATTAAGGAGGTAAGCTAAGATGGCAATTAATAGAACACCAGTTCTTAAGAGATGTAGATCACTTGGCCTTGAGCCTTCCTTCCTTGGAGTGAACAAGACATCTCATAGAAAGAACATGAGAGGACAGAGAAAAGTAAGTGAATATGGACTTCAGCTTCGTGAGAAGCAGAAGGCTAAGTTTATATACGGAGTACAGGAGAAGCCTTTCCGTAATATGTTTGACAAGGCAGATAGAATGCCAGGTCTGGTAGGTACAAACCTTATGCAGCTTCTTGAGCTGAGACTTGACAACGTTATCTTCCGTCTTGGTTTCGCTAGAACAAGACGTGAGGCAAGACAGGTTGTATCTCACAAGCACGTTACAGTTAATGGAAAGATCGTTAATATTCCATCATACAAGGTTAGTCCTGAGGACGTAATCGAGATCAAGGAGAAGAGCAAGTCTCTTCAGAGATTTAAGGACATTGTAGAAGCTAATGCTAACATCGCTGTTCCAGCATGGCTTGAGGTTGATACTGAGAAGTTAAGTGGTAAGGTATCACAGATTCCTCTTAGAGAGCAGATTGATGTTCCTGTAAATGAGACACTTATAGTCGAGCTGTATTCAAAGTAATATTTGACATATTGCAGGCAATATGCAATATCTATAATACAGTTTTTAATAATTTGGAGGTTATGAATGTTCGAATTTGAAAAGCCTAGAATAGTTATAGACGAGATGTCAGAGGATAACAAGTATGGAAGATTCGTCATTGAGCCACTTGAGAGAGGTTATGGTACAACTCTCGGTAACTCACTTCGTCGTGTTATGCTTTCATCACTTCCAGGAACAGCAGTAAGCTATGTCAAGATTAAGGGCGTGCTTCATGAGTTCAGCTCTATCCCTGGCGTTAAGGAAGATGTAACTGAGATAGTTATGAACATTAAGGAGCTTTGTATCAAGAACAATTCATCAAATGATGATACTAAGACTGGATACATCGAGGCTTCAGGGGATAAGGTTGTTACTGCAGCTGATATTCACGTAGATGGCGATCTTGAGATTCTTAATCCAGATCTTGTTATCGCTAATCTGAATGGGCCTGATGCTAGACTTGAGATGGAGCTTACTATCACAAATGGTCGTGGTTATGTAAGTGCCGACAAGAACAAAGAGCGTGAGACATCTATTGATGTGATCGCTGTAGATTCCATTTATACACCAGTTGAGAGAGTTAACCTCACAGTTGAGAATACTCGTGTTGGTCAGATCACAGATTATGACAAGCTTACACTTGATGTATTCACAAATGGAACTCTTGCTCCAGATGATGCTGTCAGCTATGCAGCAAAGGTGCTTAGCGAGCATCTTGGTCTCTTTATCAATCTTTCTGAGAATGTTAAAGATAAGACTATCATCATTGAGAAGCAGGATGAGGTTCCTGAGTCAACAGCTAAGGATATGAGCATTGATGAGCTTGAGCTCAGCGTTCGTTCATATAACTGCCTCAAGAGAGCTAATATTAATACAGTTAAAGAGCTTTGCAGTAAGACTCCAGATGAGATGATGAAGGTTCGTAACCTGGGCCGTAAGTCACTTGAGGAAGTTCTCGCTAAGCTTAAGGAACTCGGTCTTTCACTTAACGAAGGCGAGTAATAGTAACTAGCCCCGATCATATCGGGAGTACCACTCACGCGGAAGGCGCTTAAGGATATTTGATTATTCTTCGGCGGAGAAAGTACGCACAGTGAAGACCACGGTTTATCCGTAGGTAAGGAGGAAATTAAAATGGCAATGTATAGAAAGCTTGGAAAGAAGTCAGACCAGAGAAAGGCACTTCTTCGCAGCCAGGTAACACAGCTTATCTTCAATGGTAAGATTAGAACAACTGATTCAAGAGCTAAGGAAGTTCGCAAGATTGCTGAGCACCTTATCACACTTGCAATCAAGGAAAAGGACAATTACGAGGAAATCACCGTTAAGGCTAAGGAAGCTCGTAAGGACAAGGACGGAAAGAGAGTTAAGGAAGTTGTAGACGGTAAGAAAGTTACAGTTTACGATGAGGTAGAGAAGACAGTTAAGAAGGATATGCCTTCAAGACTTCATGCTCGCCGCGAGATGCTCAAGGTTCTTTATCCTGTTTCAGAGATTCCTGAGAATGCTGAGGGTAAGAAGAAGGCTACTAAGAAGGTAGACCTTACAGAGAAGCTCTTTGATGAGTATGCAGTTAAGTATGCAGGTCGTAAGGGTGGATACACAAGAATCGTTAAGATCGGTCAGCGTAAAGGTGACGGTGCACTCGAAGTATTCCTTGAGCTTGTTTAAAAAACATTTAATAGCCATTTGGGAACGATTCTCAGATGGCTATTTTTTTAAATGTATCTCTTTTTTGACATATGAAAAAGAGAACTGGACAGTTTATATTTCGTTTTGAAAAGGATTGAGATGGCTCCATATATCAAGATTAATCAATTGAATATGAAGAATGTCGCAGGCAGTAATGTAAGTCTAAACGTTGAAAAGGGCGAGATCATTGGAATAACTGGGTTAAATGGTTGTGGTAAGAGTACATTTGCTCGTTATCTTGCCGGTATTGTGCGCCCAGACTCTATTGGACGAATATTGATAAATGGCCTTGATCCTTATTCTGAGCTGGACCGAGGAAAGATTAGTCGTCTGGTGGGCTTCGTGTACCAGGATCCTCGCACAGCAGTTGTTTTCGATAATGTAGGGCGAGATATAGCATTTGGCGCTGAAAACATGGGCATCCAGAAGGATAAGATCCTGGCTCGAATGAATCAGATGATGAAACGCTTTAATCTGAGCAGGCGTTCAGGACTTACTTCCAGTCTTAGTGGGTCTGAAGAACAGCGTTCAGCTATTTCAGCTGTTATGATGATGGGCCAGAATATTCTGGTTCTTGATGAACCCTTCAGTATGCAGAGCGATAAGGACGCAAAGAGGTATCTGGATTCGCTTATTAACACTGCCAGAAAGAAGGGGCAGACTATTATCATTTTTTCTAAGAAAAGCTACGTTATGGAGTCTGTTGATCGTGCCTACGAACTGACTGAAGGCTCTCTATATGAGATTGATCAATATGGTATGCCTCAGGGGATTTCTGATTCCGGAGATCCTGAGATTGTTCGATCGGGTGATCACTTTGAACGTGGAAAATATATAGATGTAAATAAGAAAATATCAGTCGAGAGATTCATAAATGGAAATCAGTCCAAAGGAGAAAACGGACTTAGTTTACATAATGTATATTTCGGCTATGGAAATAAACTCTTACTGGATAATGTTACAGCCAGATATCTTGCTGGTTCTGCATATCGTATAGTTGGAGAGCCTGGATCTGGCAAGACCACGTATCTTCAGATAATTGCAGGACTATTAAAACCTTTGGAGGGCGAGATATTCCTACGGGAAAACTCCCGAATTGGCTACGTATTCCAGTATAGTGAGGATGGTTTCGTTGAGAATACTGTTCTCGATGATGTAATGTTTGGCCCTATGAGTGACGGCCACTCCAAGAGAAAATCCCGTGCCATGGCACAGTCGATTCTTAACTTTGTCGGAGTTAAACAGTCACTATGGACCCGTTCACCACATTCGCTATCTATGGGAGAGCAGAGACTCGTATCTATTGCAGGAGCCCTGGCACTAAACCCGGACTTCCTGCTCATTGATGAACCATTTCTTGGCCTGGATATCAGCAGCCGGGAACATATCGAAGAAATAATCGCAGCACTCTGCCACGAAGGAAAATGTGTTATTGTCACGGGGACGTAACAAATAAATTGAATGATATAAAGATATGAATAGAAGATTTAGTGTACTTAGGACTTATGATCCTAGAACAAAACTTCATATATTGCTGATGTATCTGGTTCTGACATTGGCAACCTGGAATGTACCAGGAATGGTTGTCTCAATACTGACTGCGGCACTTGTTATATTTATGACAAAAGAGAGCCTGCAGACAGTTGTCAGTATGTCTCTGGTGCTTCTTTTGATCGACATAGTGATAGGCGTAATCTGTGTGATAGCATTTCCTATTGTTATAGGTTTATATATTGCGCTGAAGCTGATCCTGTTTACCTATGTTTATCTGCTTATTATGAAATCTATGAAGCCTGGTGAAATGTTAGACGGCCTGGCTCTTGGTTTTGGTCTAAGGGCAAGAACTACTAAGTATGTGATGATAGTGCTTGATTTTATACCAAAGGTGTATAGAGAGAAGAGACGTGGCAGAAAGGCACAGCGTGCCAGGGGTATCAGCCCGGATGGAGAATATTCCAGGACTGCTTATATCAGAATAGGTAACTTCTCATTTAAACAGCCGGATGTAAGACATGTCTTTAGCCGCATAAGACAGGAGGCACTATTGGCTATTCCTAACATCCATTATGCTGTAATCCGGTCGAAAAGGCAGGCTGAAGCTATGACAAGGCGTCAGTATCATTCGACCATTCGCCGCAGTCCTGTTTACGAACTACGACTGACAGCTGTGGATAAGGTTTCAACTATCATTTACTGGCTCCTGATGCTGGCCGGTATTATATTATCAATTATGTTCTAAATAAAAAGACAGAGAACCGTCCCCTGTCTTTGTGAGGGTGTTATGGGTAGAGTGTTGATGCGCGTCGCGTACGATGGAACTAAATATAGTGGATGGCAGGTGCAGCCCAACGCTGTGACCATTGAGGGAGTTCTTAACGAGGCACTTGGACAGCTTACCGGTGAGACTATACAGGTGATAGGTGCCAGTCGTACGGATGCGGGCGTGCACAGTCTGGGAAATGTTGCTGTGTTCGACACTGAATCCAGGATACCGCCTGAAAAAATGTGCTACGCAGTTAACAATCTGCTTCCACAGGATATCCGTGCCATAGAGTCATTTCAGGTTCCTGACGATTTTCATCCCAGACACTGTGATTCTGTAAAGACCTATGAGTACCGTATATGGAATGACAGCTTTCCTAGTCCAACACTTCGGCTGTATTCACATTTTACATATAGAAAAATAGATGTGGATAAAATGAAATCTGCCGCTGCAAAGCTGGTTGGGGAACACGACTTCGGTGCATTCTGTGGTTCTGGCTCCCAGGCGGAAACTACAGTAAGAACTATTTATAGCATTGATATAATAGAAGAACGCTGCGAGGATTATGAGAGCGGGAGGATGATCAGGATTCGTGTGAAAGGATCTGGATTTCTCTACAATATGGTGCGAATCATAGCAGGGACCCTGCTGGATATCGGAACGGGGATCCTTGAAGTAAGCGTGATTAACCGCTGTCTTGAAACCTGTAACCGTGCAGACGCTGGACCAACAGCACCAGCCTGTGGCCTTACAATGATAGGTATCAAGTTTGATCAGCCACTGTCAAGTATTTAATTGATTTGCCTCTGTCAAGCATTTAATTGATTTGCCTCTGTCAAGCATTTAATTGATTTGCCTCTTGACAGAGATGGTGGTTTAGAGTAGAATATGTTTCTGTGACTGCCTAGGTCACATATAGCATAGTTGGAGCTGAAATCGGTGAGTTTCTGGACCGGACATTCAGATGACACCTGAGTAAGCTACTCTGTAGATTCGAGAGATGACATTTTACCATAATATATATCGGATCCACAGACGAGTCGGGTAATCGTGAGATTATCCAAGAAAAAGGAGGAACAAAACATGAAGAGCTTTATGGCTAGCCCATCTACCATCGAAAGAAAATGGTATGTGGTTGATGCAGAGGGACAGACACTTGGACGTCTCGCATCAGAGGTTGCAAAGGTGCTTAGAGGAAAGAATAAGCCAATCTACACACCTCACATTGACACAGGTGATTATGTAATCATCGTAAATGCAGATAAGATCAAGGTTTCAGGCAATAAGATGAACGACAAGGTTTACTATCGTCATTCAGGATATATTGGCGGAATCAAGTCAGCTACTCTTAAGGAGAAGATGGCAAAGGATCCAACATTTGCAGTAGAGCATGCAGTTAAGGGAATGCTTCCTAAGGGACCTCTTGGAAGACAAATGTACAAGAAGCTTTTTGTATATGCAGGACCAGATCACAAGCACCAGGCACAGAAGCCTGAGGCGCTCGAGATCAAGTACTAAGAAGGAGGTAACTTAAGATGGCTAAATCTACAAGATATTACGGAACAGGTAGAAGAAAGAGTTCAGTTGCCAGAGTTTATGTAACACCTGGTACTGGCAAGATTACAGTTAACAAGAAGGACGTTGAAGAGTACTTTGGTCTTGAGACACTTAAGGTTATCGTTAGACAGCCTTTCGCTGCAACAGGTACTGAGGGCAAGTTCGATGTTTCTGTAAATGTATACGGTGGTGGCTTTACTGGTCAGGCTGGTGCTATCAGACACGGTATTGCCAGAGCACTTGCTGAGGCAAGCGCAGACTACAGACCTATCCTTAAGAAGGCTGGATATCTTACAAGAGATCCACGTATGAAGGAGAGAAAGAAGTATGGTCTCAAGGGCGCTCGTCGTGCACCACAGTTCTCAAAGAGATAGTTTTTATTACGAAGGTACTTACTCAAAGGGGGTTCTCGCAAAGAGAATCCTCTTTGTTTTGCAAGAGTCTTTATTTTGGGGGAAATGTAAAGACAGTCTTATACTGATTGACGAATTGTCAAAGGTAGTATTATAATCAGATATAGGCGTTTGCGGAGGGGTAGCATATGAAAAAAGAGAACATGAGAACAGTAGGCATACTGGTTAGTATATTTATGGGACTAAGTATAAGCCTTGTAATGTCGATTCTCGGACCACTTAGATCGGGTCATATTACTGTGCCAGCCGTATTAGTATCATTTTTATGTAGTTCTATTATCAGTATCCTTATATCGGTTCTGATTCCGATAAAAAAGATAACTGACGGAGCTTGTAACTGTATGCATCTGAGTCCGGAAGGAATTCCTGGAAAGCTTATATCAGCATTTATCAGTGATCTGCTCTTTACACCACTAATTTCGTTCTTGATGATCTTTATGAATTACAAGAGAGCCAGGATGGTTGATCCAAACCTTTCGTTTGGAAGAATGTTTTTTGGTAATTTTATCATAAGCTTTATAGCTGCATACTTTATTATATTGGTTTTCCTTCCACTGTTTATAAAGGGCGCTATTGCCATAGTAAATGCAACAAGTGTTCATAATGAGGAAGAAGAAGGAGAAGTTAAATAATACTTCTTTACTTTAACGCGATAAAGTGATATTATAGACAGGACGTACAGATATATGTACGTCCTGTTTTTGAAAAAGACAGGGGACGGTTCTCTGTCTTAAAAAACGGACAGGGGACAGTTCTCTGTCTTGAATAACGGACAGGGAAAGATTCGCTGTCTTATACTGGAGGAAATATAAAATGGAAATGACAATGGAGTTCATCCGAAAGCTCCCTACACCGCTTGAGATAAAGGAACAGTATCCAATCGATGATAGGATAAGACAGATTAAGGAAGAACGTGATAATGAAATTCTCGATATATTCGCTGGAAAGTCCGACAAGTTTCTGATGATCATAGGTCCTTGCTCTGCTGATAATGAGGAGGCTGTGGTTGACTATATGCATCGCCTTGCCCGCGTTCAGGAGAAGATCAAGGATAAGATATTTATCATACCACGTGTATATACAAACAAGCCTCGTACAACAGGAACTGGCTACAAGGGAATGCTTCATCAGCCTGACCCAGAAGGTCGTGAGGATATGCTTGCTGGTATCGTAGCCATAAGGCATATGCACAAGCGAGTAGTTGAGGAAACGGGCTTTACGTGTGCAGAGGAAATGTTATATCCTTCGAACCACAGATATCTGTCTGATCTGCTGTCTTATATTGCTGTCGGTGCAAGATCCGTAGAGGATCAGGAGCATCGTCTGGTGTCATCAGGTGTTGGAATACCAGTAGGTATGAAGAACCCACCTAGCGGTGATATATCTGTAATGATGAATGCAATCACAGCGGCACAGTCCCGTCAGGATTTCATTTACAGAGGATGGGAGGTAAGGACAAATGGTAATCCTTATGCTCACGCTATAATGCGTGGTTATATCGGAAACCTGGGCCAGAGCCAGCCAAACTATCATTATGAGGACCTGATGGAGGTCTATCAGGCATACCAGGAGCGTGACCTGAAGCATCCTGCTATAATCGTTGATACAAATCATGCCAATTCCAAGAAGAATTATCTGGAGCAGATCCGTATCGCAAAGGATATAATGCACAGCCGCAAGCTTTCAACAGAGATTCACGGCCTTGTGAAGGGTCTTATGACCGAAAGCTACATCGAAGACGGTGCCCAGAAGATCGGCGAAGGTATATACGGCAAATCCATCACGGATCCATGCCTCGGCTGGGAGAAGACAGAACGACTGCTCCTCGAGCTTGCCGACCTTGTTTAAAACCTATCTACCATAAAACCGGTTTACATAAGATTCTGGTTCAAACGTGACAATTAATTTGAGATTAGTTGTCACGTTTTTATGTGTAAAAGTGCTCGTTGTCAGCCAATGGACATGTGCAATGGGGTCTGTGTGCAATGGGGTCTGTCCCCCTTGCACATAGGTCTGTCCCCATTGCACATAGGTCTGTCCCTAATTGCACATTTGTGATAGAATGTAGGTACTTTGTGAAGGGGCTATTATGTATGAAGAAGGTTGAGATTACAAAACTTAAGACGCCGTATGTAAACGTAGAGGGGTCCTATGGTGGGAACCAGGGGTGGTTCAAGCAGATTGAGCCGCAGCTGGATGTGAAAGAATCAAAGTCTGTAAATGAGTCCAAATCTAAGAGTAAGGTTGATTCAAGGGGACTCAGTGCGCGTAAGGCAAAGACAATACAGGGGTTTGGCTGTGGGCTAATTGGTGGTTCGGATATATTGCTCCACTTGTTTGGTATGCCAGAGATAATTGAAGAAAAATCTGGAAACATAAATAAAAAAGAATCATCTGCGAAGAGTGAGGGGACGACATTTTCACGTGAAGAGTATGAGAATTACATACTCCAGATGGAAAAGAAGTTCTTTCATATATTGCCGAAGCTTGGCATCTCGGGGATACTACTTGCATTTAACCTAAATCTGTATTTTTTGCTCAATCGACGAAGAATCAAAAAAGAGAAGGGCAGCACCTACAGGGCGAGATGGGCGGTGCTTCCACGTAACATTTTACCAAGGATAAAAGAGATGCTGTCAAATGATATTCCTGTGGTTATAGCTATCGGCCCGGGTTTTTTCCGGAAGAACAAGGTTATCTTCTATAACAAGATTGAAGAACCGTCTAGGGTGGTATTTAAACCGGTAACAAAAACCAAGGATCATTATGTGACGGTAACTGGTTTGGAAGAGTATCCGGAACAGGTGATGCTTGAGATATCTTCATGGGGTAAAAAGTATTATGTAAACTACAATGAGTATCTTGAGTATGTTAAGAAGAATGATAACTTTTATTTTAGTAACATACTTTATATCAAAAAACATTAGAATCTAATATGTGTTTAGTTAAATAAATTATTCATTTTTTTTTGAAAGATAGAAAAAAATTATATAGATATTTAAATTGAAGATAGTAATAGAGAATCAATAAATTAAATGATTTGTGACAGAAGAGGAATACTATGATAAGACGACATATGATAATTTCAGGTGATGTCCAGGGCGTGGGCTTTCGTTACCGGGCAAATTTTGCAGCACAAAGCCTTGGCCTGACTGGATACGTCAGGAATCTCTATGATGGAAAGGTGGAGCTGGAGGTACAGGGCGATAGAGAGCTTATATCCAGGTTTCTCGGTGAAGTGGATGCAGGAAGATTTGTTCATATCGATGATATCGAATCAAAGGATATTCCTGTTGTCGAAGATGAACGCAGCTTCAAAGTCAGACACGATTCATATTGATAAAAGTAAATGCTTTGGGACGGTGTTAGATACCGTCCTATTTTCATCTTTGTTATTGATATATAGAAAAATGATTAGTTGACATTATATAACTTATAAGTTATAACCATGGTAGATTAATCATAAAATAATGATTTATTGATTTAGTCAATTGTGAGAGTATGGATGTTCAATGATTTAAATAGATATTAAGAAAAGGTTGGAAAATAATGGATAATTATAAGCTTGAAAATGCATCAAAATATTTTGAAAAAATCGATAATGATACGAAAAAAGCCTTAGCTATCGAAGGTTTTTTGACTGAGGTAGGATGTATATTTATAAAATATAGATTAATGAATGAAATGTCTCAAAAGGAATTGGCTGAAAAACTCGGTGTATCCCAAGCTATGGTTTCAAAACTTGAGAGTGGAGAGTATAATCCTACGATAAAGAAGCTTTGCGAGTTATTTCAAAAACTTGATCTTGAGATGAAGCTTTCTGTTTCTGAACTGCAAAAAGACGAACCTATTGGTTTATGTGATTTGGTTCATAAATGATAAATAATAAAGTAAAACAATAGTAAGAGATATTTTGATATTCAATATAATTCCTGTATAAAACAATGGGGCGGTTCTACATACAGAACCGCCCCATTGTTTTTGTACCAATATATATCCTATAAAGTTATGCTATATATTACAGCATATGCGCACGTATATCCTCGCCGCTCATTGGTGACAGAAGAGCAGGTGCTACATCAAATACAGTCTTTGCACCGCTGTCGCCAGCCTGATTCATACGGAAAGCAGCTCTAGCATAAGCAACCAGCACAGAACCTGTGAATTCAGGATTTGAGTCAAGCTTAAGGCTGTACTCGATAACGTGGGTATTCACCTCGGAAGTAGTGCCGTCTGCGTTGACATTTCCACCAGTAGTACCAGAATAGATAACAGCACCACCGTGAGGAAGACCGCTGTGCTCTTCCTTCATCTCCTCTTCAGAGATAAAATGTACCGTTGTGTCGTAGTCAGCAAAGTAGTTAGGCATAGTCACAATCTCGTTCTCGATGCGTGCCAGGTCAGCACCTGGTTCAGCAACAACGAAGCACTCACGAGTGTGCTTGTCGCGTGTATCAAGATCAGGGTTCTTGCCCTCGCGAACTGCATCAAGAGCAACTGGCACAGGAATTGTATACTGACGAGCATCCACAACGCCCTCAATACGACGAATCGCATCAGAATGTCCCTGGCTCACGCCCTTGCCCCAGAAGGTATAATCCTTGCCGCCTGGAAGCACGCTGTGTGCGTAGAGACGATTCAGAGAGAACATACCTGGATCCCATCCGCAGGAGATGATACCAATCTTTCCAGCAGCCTTAGCGGCAGCATCAACATTTGAAAAATGCTCAGGAATCCTTGCGTGTGTGTCAAATGAATCAATCACGTTGAACATTGCTGCGTACTTAGGTGTCATTTCAGGCAGATCTGTAGCAGAACCGCCGCAGATAACCAGCACGTCCACCTTATCTGTCATTCCAGCCAGCTCATCAACGCTGTAAACGGTTGCACCACTATCAACCTTAACACTGGCAGGATCTCTTCTGGAAAATACGCCAACAAGCTCCATATCTTCTGCAGCAATAACTGCCTTCTCAACGCCGCGGCCAAGATTGCCGTAGCCGAGAATACCTATCTTAATACTCATAACTAAAAAACCTCCATTTCTAATGTATATCGTATAAAATGTCTGTCTGACAGCCAATAAAATAGAGAATACTCAAGGCCGTCAAATATTGATTCAAACAGTGATAAGTATATACAAAAAACATCCATATATCAAGAACTGGTATGAGATTGGGATTGAAACAGCTAAATTACCGAATAAAAGACAGCTATAATGATTCAATGTAATAATATATACAAGTATTGATGCTAATTATGAGCTGGCTGATTCGATTAACAATATGTGATAGTAGTATGAAGATTATATGAACAAGCCAGGCCAAGGTGTTGCGGGTCCTTTTGTTTTATGGTAAACTAACTTTGAATTAGTGTACCCATTTTCCGTTTTACGAGAAAGAAGGTACATAGGATTAACCCAGAGTTGTCAATTCGGAATCCATTGGGGATTCCAGAAAATCATAGGAGGAGAGGAACTTATGATTAGCAGGAAAGCTCTTGGGATGGTTTGGAAAGTATTTGGACTTGAACATGACTATGCAGGGTTAGGTGAAAGCTCTGTTAATAGAATAAAGAAATGTAGCAGCTCCCAGAAGAATTCTGAGAAAGGATTCACTCTCGTGGAGCTTATTGTAGTGCTTGTAATACTTGCAATTCTTGCGGCTGCTGTAGTGCCAGGTCTCCTGGGATTCACAGATCACGCCAATAAGAAGAAACATATATCTGAAGCAAAAGAGGCTTTGTCTGCAACAGAGTCTATGCTTTCTGATGCTTATACAGAGGGGTTAGTTTATCTTCCTCGAAGAGTAAGAGAGGAAGCATTTAATACTTCTGGCTTGAAAGCATCTACTGAGTTTACAATTAACACTGTTAAAAATTTTAAGAATGCTGATGGAACGTATAATTCTGTTGCATCTTATACGGTTGCTTCTGCACTATTTAAGGCAGATGATGGCATATATGTATACTATAATGGCTCGGAATGGAGAGTATTGGATGAAGAATTAACTGCTGATAAGGATATTATAGCTGGAAAAACTGGTGTAAAAACTGGAGAAAATGATAATTATATCGTAGTTTGGCCTTGGGATTCAGAAAAGGCGGTTAAAGATTCTGCAAGTAGCTCAAATAATATCGCTAAAAATGAGGATGAGGGCATAGATACATATATTGATGAAGAGGACGAGGAGACGAGAATAGAAGAAACAGAATCAGCTGATGGAGAAGAAGTCATTGATGAACCTAGTAGACCAGGTATGAATTATAATACGGTAACATTAACACTTCTTGGTGCGGTTGATACTGATAAAACTAATGTAAAACTTATAAATAATGAAAGAACAAATAGAACTGTTGTGAAGTTTGGAAATAAGACAGCATTTACTACAACGTTTACAGCAGACGGTTCCGAGAATGGCACCCTTTCTGATACTCCAAACCCAGTTGTTCAGGATAAGGATAACCTGGATGAGACTTCTCTTAAGTGGGTAAAGTCTGATGATTCAAATGTGATATATAGCTCTATTAGTGAAATAAAAACTTATCTGAATGAAAATGCAGCTGTCCCAGGGTTTGATTCTGTTACATTTGTTGCTGAGGTGAAGGAAAAGAGCATTGAAGATATTCCTGTCTCGTTCTTTGCATATAACAATGGTACACAAAGTGTGGAAGTGTCTGGTGGGAAAAAAGATAGTGATAATGACGGTGTATTTGACACTATAGAAGCAAAGTATGGAATTATATCTCATGCTGTTGTTTGTGATGTCGATTTATCCAATGTAAATGTAACTCAGGCAGATATTGATGGCAATGATGTGAGTGGAACTCCTAAACCCAATGAGGGAGCAATTACATTTGATAACAATTGGGTGATTAAAGATACAAATGAATCAACTACTGGCGGATCTATAATCTGCATTAAAGATGAAAATGATGAAATTATAAAAGCTAATTCTGAAAATATTAGCGAAGTGATTAGTAATCGTATAAGCGCCTTAGTAGATACTGATGGAGATGGTGCAATTGATAAGGATGAGAATAATATTCCTGTCGTTAAGAATGAGGGAATAGTATTTCTAGCGCCAGCTGATATTAATAAAACTCTTCATGTTAGAGGGATAATTAACTCAGGTAATTATGCTGGACTTGTGTCTTTTGATGATACAGAAACAGTAGCTGCGGAAAATGATTTTTCGATTGAAGAATCTTATGTAAAATATGAACTTGATGGAAAAATCTATAAAGATAATAGCAAAACTAGTCCTTTAGTTTTTAACGGTGAAGGTGCATACTCGGTATTTGATGATAATAAACTAGTGTTTAGTAACAAAAAATTAAAAGTAAAATGGTGGAATCTTTATAAATGCGATAAGAATCTTACTGAAGAAGCATTAAAAAATGAGACAGATATGACTTCGGATGGTCGTACTCGCGAAAAAGATATAAAAAATGTGTCAGGTAATACTATAGATGCTAATCTTTCTGAACTTCTCATTAAAGATAAATTATTTGGGAATAATGAGTATGGTGAATTAGCTGTTGTTGATGTTGCTCCTCAGACAACACTTCTTAAGCATGATGTAAAAGGAAAACAATCGCCTGTTAGAAAACTAATTAGAGATGTGGCTAATGGTAAAATAGATTATATTACAAGTATAAATTATATTCCTTTTTCAATAGTTGAAAAGAATACTACTAATATATTTATGGAAAGGTGCCTATCTACAACGACTGTTAGACAACAAACAGGTGAAAATGCAAGGCTTCTTTGTAGAGATGAAGAGGGTAATTATCTTGTAAATGATAGCGATAGAGATGAAAAATATCCTGCTTATACAGTTGCGTATAGTATAAGAAAACCTAATAATGATCCACAGACTCAATCTGATAGTGCGTATTTATATGATGTATATATTGTTACTGAAGATGATTCTGAAATTAAGGTTCAAGATAGTTGCAAAGAGATGTTTTCTAATTGCCAACGCATGACTGTTAATACAATGGTTGCTAAACTTGAAACAACTGATGTTACTGATATGAGTTATATGTTTTATAAATGTTGCTCGATAACCAAATTTGATTTGAGTAATTTTAATACATCGAAAGTAACAGATATGAGTTATCTGTTTGATAATTGTAGAAGTGCTGCAAGTATAAACGTATCTAGTTTTGATACTAGTAAGGTTGTAACAATGAGAAACATGTTTGGTAATTCTATGATTGACAAACAGCCTATGTATAATAATGTATTAACTAAGCTAGATTTGAGCAATTTTTCAACCCAAAGTCTACTTAAGGATGCTTCCAAAACAAGAGATTCTAATAATGGTATAAGAGATATGTTTATTAGATGTAGTGCACTTCAAACCATTATTGTTGATCCTACTCAATGGAGGGTTGATAAGTTTGTTTATATGGATGGCAATCAGGCATCTGATAGCGCATCGGGAGGAAATACCTTTAAGGGGTGTGTGAGCCTTAAGGGTGGGGCAGGAACTACTCCGGAAATTGTAAGAGATGTATATAATGATGGGGATATTAATGTTGATCAGAGAACATTCTCGATGACATCAAAGTATGCTGTTGCAGATGAGTATCCGGAGGAAAATTATAATGGCGATGATACTGCCGCAGGTGAACATGGTTACTTTACTGCCATGAAGGCAGCTTCATTAGTACAGCTAAATGATAATTGGGTATATAATAAGCTTGGAGTACAAAAAACTAGTATCACAGGTTTTTCTAGAGAAACTACTTTAACCAGGGAAGATGTTTTAGCTATAGATGATAAAATATCATTATCAACCACAGACTCTGAAGTTCCTGTTTATATGTGGGTTAATGAAAATAATGAATTAAAATGGTGGTCGCAGGCAACTACTATATCATTAAATAGCAATGCAACGAAGATGTTTAATGGATGGACATCGCTTAAGTCGATCGATTTAACAGATTTTGATTTATCTCAGGTGACAGATTTTAGTGAAATGTTTAATGGATGCACGAGTTTAACTTCTGCCAGGTTGGTGATTGATACATCAGAGACTAGCAATGTAAAGATGACAAGTATGTTTAAGGGCACTGCAGTTAAAACTGTATCAATAACTGGAGATTGGTCGAATGTTACTGATATATCATATATGTTTTCTGATGCTCATAGTATTCAAGATATTGATTTTGGAGAAAGAGCTGATATGAGCAATCTTCAAACTATTGCATTTATGTTTTTCAACTTAAATAAGAGTAATGTAGATACTAAGTTTAATGCGTTTGCTCATGCTGCAAGTTCTTGGGATATGGGTGATAATCCTTTGTTTAACACTCCAGAGTTATATGATAATTCAAGTGAAAAAATAAAAATTACAAATAACTTGGGATGGGGAGGGAAAACCTTCACAGATTATAATGGAAATCAATACAAGATTATGAATAACAAGTATGTTCAGTTACAGACTCCTTAGGAGTAGGGGGTAATATGCTACTACGCCATTTTAAACAATTACATAATAACAACAAAGGCTTCACTTTAGTGGAGTTAGTTGTCGTGCTTACTCTTATGGCGATTATTCTGGGCGTTTCGTCGGCTGGCTTATTAGGGTGGCTTGATTGGGTGAAGTTCAACCATCAGAATGCTGCTGCTGAGGATATATATTATGCTGCGCAGAATCAACTAACTGAGCTTGATTCCAGTGGAGCTCTTGAAAATAGACTTGTTGAGTTACGTGATAGTAATGGAAATTATAAGTCCGAATATATCATTGGACAAGGGAATGAACAGGTTACTAATTGCATATTCAATGTTTTGACTGATGATGACGGAAACAATTATAATTGGAAAACGTTTTGGACTGACTCGAATAAAGCAACTGAAGAACGAACAATTATAAGATTGATGGTTGGTTCAAACAGATATGATGATTATATTAATAATCGCGATTCTGTTGAAGCTGAAGAAAGACTACTGTTTGATTTGATTTCTCAGTACATCTCTGATAAGTCTGTTCTTAATGGTGCAATATCCGTTGAGTTTTCTCCTGAAGCAGCTCAGATCTTTTCTGTTTGTTATTCAGATTCGGCTTCAGCTTTTGCTTATAATGATTCGGATTCTTCTAAAGTGGATATTCATGATAGAACCAGACAGGTTAGATGGGATTCGATGTTTGGTTATTTCGGTGTTGATTCTTTATCGAGAAAACTAAAGGGACACGAGGTTGATATGGGTAGTTATTCTTTTATGATAGAGAATAGCACTACTCTCAATCTTGTTGTAAAGAATAATACAATAAATCAGCCAATAGATGGTGATTTAAACTTCGTATTAAAGGGTGCTTCACTATACGAGGGCGGATATAGTGAGTTTATGTATTTTACAATCGAAGAAGACTGTATCGACTCGATTCAAACGCTTGGAATTAATACTGTTCAAAAAGCAATAAAAAAACCAACTCCGATAAAAGTACACCTTAAAGATGGGGCATATCAAACTGAAGAAACTACTGGAACTGACTTTTGGATGCCAATTTGGGTAGATACTGAACGCAAGGTTTATATTGCTTTAGATATTGCGGATATCCAGGCTCAATCTGTAACTTATGCTAAGTCGTTGGGGCTGCTCGGTAGTAATGAAACTGAAATTGAAAATGCAAAGAAAGCATTTAGGAATACTTATAGCTTTTATAGATTTGGAGTTCCAGGTGTTCGTTTTATTCAGGGAGAAGTAAGTGTTACAGATCCTGGAAATAATAATATGCTAAAAGGGAAAGCAAAAGCCGGTGATTGGGTTCCCAATATTAATTCTTTTAGAGAATATGGATCAAATGAAGGTGCAGCAGTAACGTTTGCAAATTATAGCGCTATTGATAATGATGATGAGTTCACATATTCAATTGTTAATGGTCGTCATTTTTATAATATTAGATTTGAATCAGATTATAGTGACTTATTGAGGGCTTCGACTTCTTATGGTGCTTATGTTTCTGGAATAACCCAGAGGGATTATAAACTTAAGAATGATATAGATTGGCTGGACTTTACTCAAAGTGGATCTGATAAAAAGAATTATTTGTTTAATTCGAAGGATAATACCGCTAGTGTTCCTGAAGGTTTTAGTTTTTCGGATGAAGTAGGTATCAATCTTAATCTTAGCAAATTGCATAATACTGATTTATATGGTGGGACAGGTACGGCTGGTGTATCATTCCCAGGTTTTTTGATGCTTTCATATATTGATAGTTTTTCTGCATTAAAGCAAGATCCAGTAGAAGGAGAATCAAAAGTATATTCAATAAAAAATATCAATGTTTCTCTTGGGGACAATTGTATTTATGGTGTTTATGGTGAATCTATCAAGAAGACGATTGATGGAAACGATAGTGATAAATACGAGACAATAAGTGAGCAAGGAAAAGCTGGGTATATTCCAATTGGTTTATTTACAGAAAACTTTGGAAATATCTCTAATGCAGAACTTGATCATATAGTTATTTCGGGAATTGAAAAATATAGTGACAGTGAGTACCTCTATACATCAAAGGTTGGTGGATTTGTTGGGGAAAGCTTTGGAGTTATAAGTAATCTATATGTTGATGAAAACTTATCTTCTGAAGAAACATCGGATTCATTTATCAGAGGACGTTCTGATGTTGGTGGAATAGTTGGGCATCAATACTATATTGTTGCGCCAGTTTCATCAGCTTTAGTAACAAAAGTAGAAATAAAAGGTTGTATTAATAACGCTAAAGTAACAGGTATAGGATATGTTGGGGGAATTATAGGAAGGATATATCCAGAAGGCTTATCTGCATATGATACTACTTCTGATGTTAAAGTGCCTAATGAACCTGTTTCATTTTCAAATTGCTATATAGTTCCTACGAAAAATGAGGGTTCTATATATCAAAAAGCTGCAATAACTAAGTTTGTGATTAAAGAATGTGAGAATCATGGTGAGATTTCAATGGATGAATATTTCACTGATTTTGATGTTGTTATTGATGAGAATGTTACTCATAGAGGATTTTACTTTGGTGGTATCACTGGTGCTGCGTTTGATAAGCAAGGAATAGATGAAAATCCTATCAGTGCTTCTGGCTTCGATTCAAAGAAAGAATCTGTTGTTATTGAGAAATGTGTAAGTTACACATTATATGATAGAGGTGAACTCTTTGATTTATTAAAACCAGATGAAACTTCTGAAGATAGTCTTAATAATACTAGGAGAATGCTTAGAGCTAACTTTGTTGGTGGTATAGTTGGTGGGGCTAGATATGCTCATATCAAGGATTGCTCTTCAACACCAAACAAAGAGGATTCAGCAGGTGAGTATTCGTTTGTTCTTGGTGATAGATACGTTGGTGGAGTGGCTGGATATGCTGAGGAATGTATATTTAGTGGCTCTGAAGATTATAATATAAACGAGTTAACAAAGGTAACTGAGTTTACACGTGAAGTTATTTCTAATAGTACAAGTCTTGGATATAGAAAGAATTATTCAATAATCAATGGTACTGGCGCATATGGTAATTATGCAGTAGGCGGTATTGCTGGAGCTTTGGGAAGACCTGATGGAGATACAGTTGGAAAAGACGGTTCAAACAGGGAATTTGTTAGAAATATTCTCGAACGTTGCTATAAAGATCAAAATTATTATGATTATCCAGCAAATTGTGGAGAGATAAATAATTCAAATAATCAAATTACAGGATTGCTTAATACGGCTGTTGTTCTTGGCGGTAGTTATGATTCTGCAGTAAATTCAAATGATGATGAATTAGAAAGAGGGGCTTTATTTTATGGCGTAGGTGGAGTGTCTGGATTATTATCAACTACAATTAATAATGCGGATAATATTCAGACTGAAAGCACTAAGAAATTGGCTCTTGATCTTATTTGTGTAGATACAACTACAAGTATTGACAATGTCTTTGAGATTAGAGAAATGCTTCCTAGTGAAGTTACTGAATTAATAGATGCATCTCTATTTGTCACTGATGGTGTAGGTGGTATAGTAGGTCATTCTTTAGGGAAGGCAACTATTAATGGCGGGAAATCATACAATTCACAAATTGATGCGATTGTATTTGGTAGAAATAGAGTTGGTGGAGCGGTAGGAGATGTTTCGGCTTGTGGTGATACTGCTGGTTTATCAAAACTTTCTAATTTCCATCCTAGCAAGATTGCGGGATCTTCAAGTGTTTCTAGTACTGGAATGTTTGTTTTGGGAAATGATAATGTAGGAGGTTTTGTTGGTGCTTTTGATGACAATGGAAAAGAGTATACGGAGACCGCTAAATACACTGGTCCAGGGCTAAATACGTCTGATTATTATGATGGAGTAAGTATAACTACAAGCTACTGTGTTATTGGACATAGGGCTGTTGGTGGTTTAATTGGTACCTGCTGTGAATATAGATATGATGCTAGTCATCCTTGGAAACAGACGATCAATAGTAAAATAGTACTCTCAGATAATGATAGAGTCTTGATTAAGGGAGATATGTATGTTGGCGGTATTGTAGGTGTTCAGGAAGGAAAGATTGGTAATAATGCCAGAAGATATAACTGCTCTCTTGCTTTTGTAAATATTGAGGCAGGTTGTTTTTCAGGGGCGATTACAGGCGCGCTTTTTAGCAGAGATGAATTATGGCCAGTAAATGAACTTGTAAAGAGTAAGGATAAAGAAGATAGTGGTGATTCGATTAAGAATATTACTATCAAATCTAATCTTTGTGCTGCTTATGTTGCTGGATTATATGCATATAACGATTTTAATAGCAATGATTCTAATGATGGAAAATCTAATCCATTAGTTCTTTATAACGTTACAGATGAAGCGACAAATGTTGATAATTACAAACCTGTTGATGATGGAACTAAAAGAAAATCTTGTAATGGTTTATATAATATTAAAGAAATAGATGGTTTTGAGTTTGAGTATTTGAAACCAGAAGATTATTCAGCTGATGAAGTGAGAAAAGATTCAAAATTAAAAGAAAAAATAAAATCAGCAAGTCCTTTGGGTGAGGTTAGATTAAAGGCTACTGTTGATATTATTAAGGCTACTTTTGATGGATATCCATCTGATCTTGATGTTGGAGACGATGATTTTGATGATGCTGGAGAACCAGATACTAGCAATAGTACTAATGGCATGAATCTATATAGAATTTCTGGATTTAAACAAGCTAATGGTGGCGCTGTTACCATTAATGCAGATATTTATGCAGGTGGTCTTTTTGGTATCACTGCGGATTATGTTCCTATAAAGGTGGTAAATTATAGAAACAGAGCTAGAATTTATACAAAAACTGCCATAATGAGTCAGGAATTAGGAACAAATGATTCGAACCTTTATTCATATATGGGTGGTGTCGTAGGCAAGGTTCCACTTGGGATGACATTAACTGAATGTTGGAATAGTTCAGGAGATTATTCTGAACCAAATAATAGTAGCGATTATAAGACTTATGGGGAAAAATGTAATAATGATCCTAACTATATTTCTGATAATGCAACATTTAAGGGTGGACTAGCAGAAATTAATGCAGGAATTATTGAAGGGTGTTATAACGATGTGTTGTGTTATCCTAAATACTATAAAGATATGTATAGTGTAAATAATACTAGTATTATTCAGATCAAGTTTATTGGAAGATTTAAGACTACTCAGAAAACAGGAAATTATGTGGGTCTTAATGGTACACTTGAGAATTCTAGTGATACTCCTGCTGTTATAAAGAATTGCACGAACTATCAAAGATTATATGCAAATGTTGCTGGTGGAATAGTTTCTTCGATTGGTGGTTATTCCCAGATAATAGAGTGTAAAAATGTTGCTAAATTAATTCAAGGAAAACCGACAGAAAGTGGCTCTGGCGTAGCGGGCGGGATTGTTGGAACGGTAATAAATGCAACAAATAGTAGCACTCCTGGATTTACGCTTGAGCTAACCAATAATGTTAATGAGGGAACTGTTAACTGTAGTGATGTTAGTGGTCGTACAGCAGGGATTATATATGATTCACAAATGATTGGCGATATAAGTGGTTGCAGGAATTATAGTGATACACCTAATTACGCTATTACTTCAAGCGAAACTGGTCATACAGCGAAAAGTATAAAGTATTGCTTTGATGGTTCTGGTTTGACAAATAGATCAATTGTTTCAAGCCATACTTTAACACAACGTCATAAAGGCTTTGGTATGGTTTCGAGCGATTTATCAAATAATATGTATTCCAATTATTATGTTGGTACTGGCGATAGTTTACCGTTACTAGATCCTATGTCAGTCAATACTTTCTGGGCATTCAAATATTACAACAACGATAGTAGTGGGAAGGAAACTGTTAATGCAGATATTCTATCCAAGACTGATGTTAGTAGTCGTACGGATGTAGCTATATGGGATGTATATAAAGATGCTGCAGATAATAAACTGAATATTGAAATAATGCCTATAAAAACCAGTGGTTTAAGCAATGGGGCTTATGTAGATATAGATTCTTTGGATATTTACTGGGATAATTATATTAAGGCGGAGTTTTTGGATTACTATAATGATGAGACATTTTATGAAGGATATACTTCTGGAGATAGTTACTTGTTATATAATCCTTTGACTTCAGGTGAAGAACAAGAATCAGTTGTTAGTTACCACGATATAGCAGTTGCGGAATATTCGAATAATACACATAAAGGAGAAAGAACATTTAAGATTTCTGATTATATTTCTCAAGATAATTATAATCAAGGACTTTATGACAGATATGCTTATAGTGTATTTTTAAAGTTATTAGCTGATGAGTCCAATCCTGATTTATCAACTGAAGAAACTCAATCCAAGTATATTGAAATGCTATATGATAATGCGTTCTTTATGAGCGAAGATGATTCAAAATTAGTTATAAATTATACTATAAAGCTTGTAGATATAGATGGTAATGAGTGTGTTCTTCCTGGTACTGGAGAGAATAATGCTCAGATATCTGAGGTTATTAATGCCTATCTATGTGCTTCATTCGACATTAATAGCGCTGAGGTTCCATCTGACTTTAATAAAGATATGATAAGTCATATTATTATTACAGTGAATGGAGTCACCTTAGGGGCTGATTCAGTGGAAAATAAGGTTGGTATAAGAGGAATCTATTGGAAAAGCTCAGAGTCAGAGGAAACAGATCCTGCTGTAGCTATGAGTAAACCGGATTCATCTGTTTTAGCTCCGGTAAGTGGATTTGAAGGAAAAGATATATCGGATACTGTCGCGTATATCAATAGTAATCAAGTATCTCTTTCTAAGATTTCGCGTGAGCAAAGTGATAATTCTGTTTCATATTATCTTAATAGCAATATAATAAGTGGTATGAATGATGATAATCTTGATGAGAAGTATTGTGGTTTAATTAGTCCGATTTGGCCGACTATAAAATGGTTGCAATAAATCTTTGAGGCAAAAATGAAAAAAAAGACAATGAATAATAAAACTACATATTGTAATAATGGTTCATCTATGATAGTTGCTATTATCATTATGTCTATTCTTGTTGTCTTTACGTTTTCATTGACTTTGATAGCTTATACTTTATATGCTTCACAGAATAAGAATATATCTAGTATGAGATGCTCACAAGCGGCAAATACTCTTTCGGATGCATTGGCAAAAGATATTACCTATGAATATGAAAATGCGTCTACATCGACATATTATTATCCTGAAATTGAAAGCTGGCTTTATCGCTATATTCGTTTTAATCTTTGCCAGGATGATAAAACGTGGCCTTATTATGTTAATGACAATACTTTAGGGCACACAAAGGATGATGCTTACAGATATTTTACACTATATCCCAACAAGGATAAAACTGTCTTTAAAGCGGATGGAACCCCTTATCATGTTCTAGATGATAATGGTAATGAAACGACAGATGAAAAAAAAGCGGATGTAGTAGAAGGAAAACCTGGTAAGACGACAGTATGCATTTATTGGGAATTACCCGAAGGCGTATCTGTAGAAAATGGAAAAACAATTAAAGAGAATTATTCGGGTAAGGAATATCGAGAAGGAATAAAGTTGTTTATTGAAGTGACTTGTGAAGCCGCTAGTGAGTCGTATACAGTAAAAAAAGAGTTTATTCTTAAGATAGAAGATTATAAGACCTCTAAACCGACAGATACGACAAGATATGAATATTTAAAGAAATCAGATATTATAGGAAATACAGCGGTTAATCCTTTTGGATTGGAGATGTCTGATATGTATGATAATGAAAAGTGGACATGGAAACAAGTGGAAGAATAACTTTATATTTGGTGTATGCTTATGAAAAAGATACTCAACAATAGTGGTAATACAATGATAGAAACTATAGTTTCATTTTTGGTATTGATGATAGTGCTTGCTGCATTATATGGAATGATTCTTTTTTCTACTAATTTACGAATGCGTGCCATTGATTCTGCACGTGTTAGAGAAGAATTGTATCAAGAAGCATATAAGAAGAATCCAGATGAAACTATAGTGGATATCTATTCATATGAAGGTAGAAGTTGTACTAGTGATAGCAAGACTATGTTTATGTTAAAACTGAGTGAAGATACCAAGAATAGTAATTTAGATATAAAGAATGCTAAGACAAGAGCTGATTTTGAGAAGAAGATTAATTTGCCAAATATAAATGCGATTGGATATGTAAGTAAGGATTCTCGAATAGAAGACGAAAATCTACCTACCCCGAAACTTCTTGTTTTCAGACATTACTTATCAGAAGTTTATCCGGCAACAAATTAGTGTATCGTTTTAATTGATGGAAAAAAGAAATGAAGAAAAAGATAAGAAATACTTTATTATTATTGAATAATAATAGCGGAACTACATTGATTGAAATGTTAGTTTGTTTTATTCTGCTTGCTATTTTTTTGGTATGTGCTTCTAGTCTTATATCTTCTATTTCTATGCTTTATTATTCCATAAAAGGAGAGATTTACGCTAGAGAAGTGTCTGATATTATTTTAGAAAAGGTTGTTTCAGAAGTTGATGGGGCGATATATTTTAAAACAGGTGATACATCAGGTGGGACAAATCCTGTTATTTCTAGTGATAATGTATCTATTGATTTATATGACAAAACTAATACTCATGTTGTGCTAGAAAAAAAGAATAATAAACTTAATGTTCATTATCCTGCGATTAGTAATATTGGTGGTGAGGGCGCTGTAAAAAGTCGCGAGGCTTCTGATTGGGGCTTTTCAAATAATATGTATAATGGTTTTGAACTAACAGATATTCATTTTTATAGAGGAGGAATAACAACTGAAATAAATCAGGCTAGTAAATATGGATTAGATGGATTGGACTTAAAAAACTATGATAATAATGTAGTCCTTGTTACAATACAGATGCATAGTGATCGATATCAGGATTATTATTACTATCGATTTATAAGATTACATAATGTTCCAAATAATTATAATTGGGGATAGAATTCAGCTTAATGGTTATATAGTTATTCATATTTAGGTGGTTTGTTTAGTAAAATAATATGAGAGTAGTAATAGGCTAAATATTTTTTTGAAAAAAACTGTATTTTAGATATATTAAAACGATTCGTTTGCTAAAGCGAGGTAAATATGCTACTTGGTTTGTGAAATAGCCAACTGATGACAGGATAATAGTAGTAGAAATAAAAATGGGGAAACAGAAGGTATGAATAAAGACACATCACGCATCACCGTTGGCAAGGTGCTGCGCATCATTTTAATAGTGATTTTGGCGCTCTTTGTAGGAACGTGTATTTTTATGTTCTTTAAGATCCGTATAGACGCTGATTCGGCACTCAGGAATGCTAAGAATGTAAGAATGTCGCTTCGTTCGGCTGATATAGAGATGTATGCAGCTGGCAAAACTATTTTCAATCCATCAAAGAAGAATGGCATTGAGGATGGCGTTAAGGAAAAGGTTAATCAGTATATCGAGGATACGGGTACATATAGCATTACGTCGTATAGTACCAGAGATCACGAACTCACGGGTATGACCTATCGCCAGGACAATTATGTCGTGTATTTCTCAAAGAGCGGGGAGAACATTAGTTGGGATGTCAACTTGATTCTTAACATCTATCATTATGATGAAACGGATGTGGTTGAATAGATGAGCACGACGTACATATTACTAGAAATTGCGATAATACTTGCTAGAACCTTAATAGAGACAATTTTCTTTGCGATAGGGGCCAGTATATTTTCGTTTTTGAATGTTATTATATATAGGCTGCCGCGACATAAACAGTTTACACTGGGAAAGTCTATGTGCACCAGCTGTGGACACGATTTGGCACCAAATGATTTGATACCTATTATGTCTTGGTTAAGACTGAAAGGAAAGTGTCGATATTGTGGTGAACCTATCTCAGTAAGATATACAATAGTTGAGTCAATTGGCGGTATCTCAGCTGTTGTATGGACTTTAGCACTTGGCATAAACTTGCGGGCGGCTCTGGCGTTCATTGCTAGTGGAGTAGTAACCGTAGTTGCTTATATCATATACGATAAAATAAAAGAAAAGGGCCAAACAGAATGATAAAGGTAATAAGACTTCATAGACGGAGAAGTACATTTAACACAAATAGTTGACATAAATCACATAAACCTTTAAAATATAAGTTGGTATTTTGTTTAAAAATGTGGGAACGGAGTTAGAATATGGCAGTAAGCTACAGGTATAGAGCTCAGAACTCGGACGGAAAGGTTGTATCCGGCGAGTTAAGAGCTAACACTGAAGACGAATTACATAGTAAGCTGAAAGCCGATGGAATGCTTCTGATGGAAGCAAAAGAAATCGAGAAAGGCAAGACTGTTCATAAGAAGTTGAAGTATGACAGGATTGCTGATTTTTCACGTAATCTTTCCAAGCTTCTTGGCGCTGGTGTTACACTAGTTAGAGCACTGAGGATTATCTCAGAGGATGAGTCTATCAAAGAGGGTGAGCGTAAGATATATTCTGATATCCTTAAACAGGTTCGTTCTGGTATGACACTTTCTGACGCGTTGGATGAACAGGGCGGTGTTTTTCCTGCGCTGTTTGTAAATATGATCAGATCCTCTGAGTCAGGCGGAAATATGGATCAGACTGCTGGAAATATGGCGGAGTACTACAGTAAAGAGTATCGTCTGCAGCAGAAAATCAAGAGTTCTACTACATACCCAAAGATTTTGGGTGTGCTTATCGTTATTGTTGTTATAGTTCTTATGGGATTTGTTCTCCCTCAGTTCGATAGTCTTTTTGCACAGATGGATACACTTCCGCCTGCGACAAGGATTCTAATGGCCATTAGTGATTTTGTATCAACAAAGTGGTATATCCTCATTTTCATAGGCGTTATTCTTTTTATGGTATATAAGATTCTTATGTCTATGCCTCCAGTAAAACTCCTTGTGGACAAAATGGAGATACATATACCAAAGATTGGCGGCCTTAGGAAAATTATCTATACAGCCAGATTTTCTAGAACACTGGCTAGTATGTATAGTGCGGGTATTCCTATAGTTACCTGCCTTCAAATAGCAAAGACAACAATTGGTAACAGTTATATAGAGAGTCAGTTTGACGATATGATAGCTGAGATTAGAGGCGGAAAGTCGCTTTCTGAAGGCCTTGCTGAGATTGATGGATTTGTAAAGAAACTCCCATCTTCGGTAGCGGTCGGAGAAGAGACGGGCGCACTTGATCATATGCTTATATCCATTGCAGACCAGATGGATTATGACAGTGAGATAGCTATCGAGAAGCTGGTTGCAATGGTTGAACCTTTGATGATAGTTGTTATGGCGGTAATTGTTGGATTTATTATGATAGCTGTTATCCAGCCAATCTACGGTTCATATCAGTCAATTGCCGATCAGGGAAAATAAAGTCTTCCCTTGAGGGGAAGATGTCCGCTTTAGTGGACGAATGAGGTGTAATCTATTAGAAGGAACAATAGAGAAGGACAGAAACTATGAGTGTAAGTGTATATTTCTCCAACCAGATAGTTCAAATAGCAGTGGGTACTCGAGGAAAGAAAGGAACCCTGAAACAGGTCTATACGACAATGGCGCCTGAAGGCAGTATCATAAATGGTATTGTTATGGACGCTGACTCTTTGGGTGCACATATCAAGAACTTCTGGGAGGCTAACAATATTCCCAAGAAGGATGTATATCTAGTTGTAAATAGTAACAAGATTGCTGGAAAGAATCTTGAAGTTCCAAATATGAATAAGAAGAAAACTCTGAACTTCATTATGCGAGAGTTTGCTGATATGCAACGTGAAGATGAAGAAAATACAATCGCTTACACAGCTATTGGCGTCGATAAGAAGACTAAGGTGAGACGTCTCTATGCAGAAATGGCACCAAAGGATCAGCTTCGTGAGTTTATGTTTATCTTTGCTAGTATGGGAATTGCCCTTAAAGGTATTATTTCTGGTGAGGGTAGCATTATAGGCTATGCGCAGCAGACACTTACGAAACTTGCGAAGACATTTATCTTACAGATAATAAATGGAAATCTTGTTTCAAACGTCCTCTTTGTAGATGGACTCTTTAGATATTACAACTCAGTCCGGTGTTTCAATGAACCAGGTACAGTTGAGTATCTCGATGATCTGGCTCGTTCGTTAAATCAGCTGGAACAGTTTATGAATGCTGAGAAGATTCAGTCCAAGGTGGAGCGAATATTTGTAGCTGGAACGGCGTCAGACAATCTAAGTGCTTATGATCAGGCAGTTAGAGAACGAGGTGTAGATGCACAACCAGAACTGATGAATACGGGGCTTTCCTCTGATCCTAGGCTTCTTCATGAGTCACAGACGGCACTCTTTGCAGTCAGCGGACTCTTTGATCAGGGTGTCGAGAGTAACTTCTTGACTAACTTTAGTCTTAAGGATGATAACGATAAGAAGCTGGATTCGACTGCTAAGAAATACATCATATCAGTTATTACGACACTTATAGTGATGCTTATTCTTTTTGGTGTTGCACTCACTATGAGACTTATTCGTGATTCCAAGTATCAGGAGGCAAAGAATTATAATAAGAGTCCAAGTGTAATTATGGGAGTTGCGGAATACGATTATCAGGTTGAACGTCGTGATGCTATGTTGAATAAGTATAATTCCATCAATACTGTAGTTGATACCATTGAGTCGTATCCTGTATGTAACGATGAGATAATCGATAAGATTGAAGAAACGGCTCGCGGTTATGCAAAGATTGAGATAATCAGCTTTGATGCAGAGCAGGGCGCTGTAACATTTAGCGCTAAGTCTGATGATGTTAATGATATCTATAAGTATATTGATAAACTGTTAAATGAGTCTATCTTTATGAAGGTGGATCACACAGGTTATACTTATGATGATAGTACAGGTCTGTATGACATCCACGTACAGTGTACGCTTGCTGAGTCTGTGGGCAGAGATCAGGATTAAGGAGGGGTTCTTATGAAGAGTAATATGACAGAACGTGATAAGAAACTCCTCGTTGGTATGTTCATAGGAGTTATCATAGTGGCGATCGGCTATTGGGGAATACTTCCTCAGGTTAAGCAATACAGATCATTGGCTGGAAAGATTGAAAAGGAAGAAGATACTCAGAAAATCAATAAGCAGAAGCTGTTAAATGTTGGAACTATTGAGATTCAAGCTGACAATTATGAGCAGAAGATTGCTGAGAGACGAGATGAGTTTTATCCGATTATGACCAGTTCAGAAATTGACAGGATGATGACTGAGATGGCTGTCGGACACGGTCTCAATGTCTATGATCTTAGTTTTAATATGCCAAATAGTCCGACTAGTCGTATGGCTTACAAAAATTCATCACTTTACACTTG
The DNA here is from genome assembly GCA_900110635.1 of Lachnospiraceae bacterium NE2001. Lineage (GTDB taxonomy): Bacteria > Bacillota > Clostridia > Lachnospirales > Lachnospiraceae > Eubacterium_Q. The sequence goes on along the minus strand of FOEK01000007.1, from coordinate 134,557 downwards.
GCAAGTTCAGGCAATGTCAGAATATACACCTGAGGACAATTCATCCTCTTCGGATTCTTCGACGGATCTTCTTAGTACAGATTCTGATGATGAAGATGATAGCCCGCTTTCAACTTCATCTACAATGACAGAACAGGATCTTATGAATGACGTTATGGGTGGTGAAGAAGGTGGATACCAGCCCAATACTGATATCTATGCAGTTCCAGTTACCATCACAGTTGGTGGAGATCTCTATGACTTAGAACAATTTATAGACGAAATCAATACACTTGAAAAACGTGCGCTCCTTCTTGGTTATTCTTGGGGGGAGTTTAGAGATATTGTAAGACGTGATGCTGAAGGTAATATCATATCGAGTACATCTGGTTCAACTACTATAGAAAGTGGTGTTTCGACCGATGATTTGACAGATGTAACAGTAGAAGTAATAACGAGAAAGTCACTTACGGTTAGACTTGAGATATATATGTGCGATACAACAGATGTGGCAACTAGCACAGATGCAACATCTAATACAGAAGAATAAGCCTTTCCGTTGATGGGATAAAGGCTTCCTCTTTGAGGGGATTTGTCGGCGAAGCCGACTGATGAGGTGTAATTTACTGACTTAATGGGGAACATCATATGGAAATGAGATCAAACAAAAACATACGAATAGGAGATGTCCTGAAGGAGTTTGGATATGTAAATGACGATGACATCAGCGCAGCTCTTGAATACTCTAAAACCCACGAAGGCGTGCGTCTTGGTGGTGCTCTTATCGAATTAAATATCATAACAGAAAAGCAGATGCTCGAGGCTCTAGGTCGAAGACTTCAGTACAATGTTGTTAATATTTCCGATCTTGTTGTCGATATTAACGCTGTTGAAACGATTCCACAGCCTTTGGCTGAGAAGTATGGAATGATGGCCTACAAGATTGAAGATGGCCTCCTTTATCTTTTGACAAATGATCCCCTTAATTTCTACGGTCTAGAGGATATTCGTCAGGTTACAGGTACTGACCTTATTATCGAGCTTACAGAAAAACAACCTCTTGATAATGCTATTCAGTATTACTACTCAGAGGTAGCTGCTAAGAAAGCTGCTGACAAGGCAGCTAAGTCATCTCTTGCAGATGATGATATCATTGAGGTTAATGTAGAGGATGCGGATGATGATACTCCTATCATCAATCTTTTGAACTCCTTAGTTGTACGTGCATATAATTCAAATGTTTCTGATATTCATATTGAACCTTTTGAAAAACATACATCAGTTAGAATGCGTATGGATGGTGTTATAGTAGACTTTATGACACTTCCTAAGAATATTCATAACTCACTGATTGCTCGTGTTAAGATTATCGGTGATCTGGACATTGCTGAACGTCGAATTCCACAGGATGGACATTTTAAAACCAATGTAGAAGGAACGCCAATAAATGTCAGAGTATCAGTTATTCCTACGGTATTTGGTGAGAAGGCGGTTCTTCGACTTCTTGCTTCAGCTGCAACTATTGATCACGCTGGTTCTTTCGGTATGAATGACCGTAACTATCAGATAGTTAGTCAGATGCTTCAGTCACCTAACGGAATCGTTTACGTTACTGGACCTACTGGTTCTGGTAAATCCACAACCCTTTATATGATACTTCAGACTCTTTCTGAAAGAGCGGTAAATATATCAACTATTGAGGATCCTGTTGAGAAGAATCTACCTAAGTTAAACCAGATGCAGGTTAATAATACTGCGGGACTAACCTTTGAGATAGGTCTACGTGCGCTTCTGCGTCAGGATCCAGATATTATAATGCTTGGTGAGACTCGAGATGCAGAGACTGCATCTATTTCAGTACGTGCGGCTATCACAGGCCATTTGGTACTTTCCACGCTTCACACTAATGATGCTGCATCATCTGTTACCCGTCTTATTGATATGGGTATCGAACCATATATGCTTGCAAACTCGTTGGTTGGCATCATAGCTCAGCGACTTGTCCGTAAGGTTTGCCCTGATTGCGGTCAGTGGGGAGAAATGACGGCAGAAGAGGAACGTATTGTTGGACGTCCGCTTCCGCGTGTTATGCATAAGGTTGGCTGTAAGAAGTGTAATGGAACAGGTTACCGTGGTAGAATTTCAATCCACGAGATTCTTCCAATTGACAAGCCGGTTCGTAAGATGATTTCTGATGAATGTACTGCTGAGGAAATCAAAGATTATGCTCGTAAAGAGCTTGGAATGCTCACACTGAAAGAAAGTTGTATGGAGCTTATTGAATCAGGTCTTACGACTGTTGAGGAACTTGTTAAAGTAGCATACTATGACTAAAACTAGCGTATAAACCCTGGTAGTTGGAACTGCCAGGGTTTTTGTTTATCAAATATAGATAAAACTACGAAGAAATTGTGTGAAAAATATGTGAAATCGTAAGTAAAATAGCCATTTTTATTAATTTTTTTAGTCTATTTATTACAAAAATGTTACAAGAATAAAAATAGTCTGTGACTGAAAGTGAATGAATGTGAATGAAAATGAATGAATATATATGAAAACGATTTCAGTTTATACAATGTGCACAAATGAGTTTGTGAACTATTGTTAATTAAGTGGATAATATGTATTAGTTTACATAAATACTTGCAAAATCGTTTTCACATTGCTAAAATTACATTAACTTATTCATGAGAGAGTGGTGTGACGGAACAGACGTCACACAAGAAAAATAATAAAAGGAGGACTTAGCTTATGAAGAAGAATAATAAAGGTTTTACACTCGTTGAACTTATTGTTGTATTAGTTATTTTAGCAATCCTTGCTGCAATCCTTGTTCCAGCACTTCTGGGATACATTGACAAGGCAAGAACATCTCAGTATGAAGAGGAGGCACATTCTATACTTGTTGCTATTCAGGGTTATGAGACAGAGCAGTATGCTAAGAAAGCTTCTGATACTGGAGTGTCTTATAGTGCAATAGAGGCATATGTTAATCCTATTGTATCACCTACTAAAATTACTGGATTAGAGACTATTTATGTTGGTACAGGATCTTCTAACGCAAATGCTGACCATGAGAAGTTTACCGTTTCTGGACTTAAGAATCTTGCATTTACTTCATCAAATGGAAATGCTATTGTATGTAGTTTTGATGGCGCTAGTTGGGTTATTACTAAAGTTGGTACAGAGGATAAAGATGCTGTTCCTGCAGCATTTAAGGGTACCCCAAAAACTGTTACTACTACAAATAATTAAAGATAGTTTTAGTAATTTAGTTTATGTGAATATTATTGATTATAAAAACAGTTCGTCATTGATTTGATGTGACCCCAAAAAGTTAGACTTTTTAAGCGTAGCAGTTTTATGGCTGCTACGCTATTTTTATGCAGCCAAGAGGCGAAGTCTGTATTGGACAGGACTTAGCCATCCCAGTTTCTCTTTAATTCTTTGTTCATTATAATATTTTATATATCGCTCTATTTCTGATTTTAATTCCTCATAACTGTAATAAACAACACCATAATAGATTTCCTGTTTAAGTAATCCAAAGAAGTTTTCCATGATTGAGTTATCAAGACAGTTTCCTTTTCTAGACATACTTTGAAATATTCGTTCTTCTTTTAACCAGTGTGAGTATGCCTTCATCTGGTAAGCCCAGCCTTGATCAGAATGAAATGTTCTTCTGTATGGACAGTCTGAAGTGATTTCAATAGCTTTGTCCAAAGCGTCAATTACATTCTTGGCAGAAGGTTTCTTATCTATCCCATAACTGAGTATTTCTCCATTACACATATCCATAAAAGGATCCAGGTAAAGCTTGTGCATTGTCATGTGACCTTTAGCATCAATCTCATAGTACTTAAACGCTGTAGTATCAGTAGTAATCTTTTGATGAGGGATATGCGTATTAAAGCGTCTTTTTATACGATTAGGCGCTACCGTACCAACTTTCCCCTTATAAGAACTGTATTTCCTGCTTTTTCGGGTATAGGATGTCACCTGTAATCCAAGTTTTTGAACTATTCTCTGAACTTTCTTTTTGTTGATGGTATATCCTTGATTTTGAAGCTCTCCAAGTATTCTACGATATCCATAATCCTTATTATCAGTACGAATTTCTTGAATTTTTTCTTCGATTTCTCTGTCAGGATTTTCTCTATCAAATCTCTTTTGCCAATACATATATGTTGCTTTGGGCATACCAATATAAGAGAGAAGGTCTTTTAGTCTAAACTCTCCCCGGAGGCTGTTGATGACGAGTGCCGTTCTCTCATTTTTGCCTCGTCCTCTAAACGCAGCCTCCTCAGTTCTTTTAAAAAAGCGTTCTCTATTCTTAACTTAAGGAGTTCATCCTCTAATTCCTTTACATGTTCAGCACTGGTATCAACAACTCTTTCTTCAATTTCCTGAGGTTTTGGGGATATCTTAGATTTATCCAATGTTCTCGTCCGACCTTTCTTACGAGATTTCAAAGCCTCTGGACCAGCAACACGAAAACGATTAACCCATGCAGTAATCAAGCTTGGATTAGTTATGCCTTCTTGAATAGCCAGCTCCTGATATGAAATCTCGTTTGTTAGATATAACTCTACCACAGAAAGTTTCTTTTCAAAAGAATACTTTTTCTGTTGACGAGACCTCATTAAACCTTCATCGCCAAAGGACTGGTAGTTTTTGACCCATTTTTGTATGTCTCTTTTATGTGGTCCATAGACGGATGAAAGATATTCGTAGCCTCCTTCACCTCTTAAATAGGCATCAACTATTTTTTTCTTAAATTCGTAGCTGTACTTAGCCATAAAAATACCGACCTCCAATCGTTAGATTTTAGGTCTAACTTTTGGGGGCGGTACACATATATGATAGGCTGTTTTTTTGTTTTGTATAATAGACTAATATTATTGTTGATAAAGTTTTTTTATAAAATAATGAGGGCTAAAATTATTATATGAAGTTTGTTTTTTTGGTATTAATTTACACGCTGATATAACAAAAGCAAGGTTCATTTCCTTAAATATCACTTTTGATATAATAGCGCCACTCGACTAACTATGATATAATTATAGAATATTATCTAAGCAGGATGTAGTGATGAAAGAGCAAAAAAATAATAGAATCAATATACTACTGAGCATTATTATCCCTATAATTGTTATACTGATTGGTTTTTTTTGGGGCGGCTTTGAACCATTTGGATCTAAGGATATTCTTACCGTAAGTGGAAATGAAGAGATGATTCCATATTTTTATGAGATGTGGGATGCGGCTCGTTCGGGCAATCTATTATTCTTTAGTAGCAGAGTTGGAAGTGGTTATGATTTTTCAACTGTCATCACTTATTACATATCAGATCCAACTAATCTTATAGTTCTTATATTCCCTAAATCTGCTATGTTATCTGTGCTGGATATCTTGTTTGTTATCAAGATAAGCCTAGCCTCTTTTTTTCTCTATCTATTCCTTAATTACCATAAGAATAATAATGAATCCTCATTTATTAATATGGCTATTTCTGTTGCGTATTCCTTATCAGGTTATATGCTTTCTTCGGGTATGAATATTACCTTCACATCTGCTATAATCATGGTTCCTCTTGTTATGCTTGGCATAGAAAAGATTCATAGGGAACAAAAGCCTTTCCTGTATATAGTTTCTATGTCACTTACCGTCTTTTTTTCGTTTAGATTATCATTAATAGTCTTCATTTTCTCGTACATTTATCTTGCTGTATTCGAATATAAGAGCAATCGTCAATTTGTCACTACGTTATTATTTAAGTCTTTATCTGATATTCTTGTTATTGGAATCAGTTTTGTGGTTGTTTTCAACTCATTCTCCAGTACATTTTTTGAAAATGATTATAGCCTATTCTTTCCAAAGTTTAAGATAAATACAAGCTTCGTTCAGCTTTTAGCTAGACTGCTTTATTCCGATTTACACATAAGTTTCTTTATGCTAGTCCTAGCAATGATATATGTGCTTATCAAAGATATGAATATGTGGAAGAAGGTTAGAACTATAACGCTGTATATCCTGTTATTCTTTGCAACCTATGTTTCTACGGCTACATATCTACTCAGTGGTTTCGCTGATTGTATGTCAGGCGCCTGTGGCTTAGGATTTGTATTTCTTACAGCTGTTATGGCGCAGGAAACCCTCGTATATTATGCTAATACTTTGAAAAAAACTATTGTCAGATATATTATTCCGATACTGATTATTATTGAAGCGGTCGGAGTGTGCAGCGCAAGAGTAGTAACAATAGGAAAAGATTCTCTTGCTTACACAGATTCTAATACCTACAGACTCCAAAACTGTATAGATACAATATATTCCTGGGACTATTCAGCAAAGATACTTCCTTTTGACACAACCACATCATATGCAACTCCGATATCGAACTATATCCTTGGTTATAACTATATCATTCAAATGAATGAAGAAGATATTTTGGACGAAAACCTGGTATTCGTTCAATGTGTAGATGGATTTAATATATATAAGGATCCAGATGTCATCCCGGGTAATAAGAAAGTTTCTGATAGTTTTGCTGATTGGACTTCTGATGCTGACTTTGTGTTTGCGTCTTGTAATGAACTAACGGATAGGCTTCTTGGACTTGGTGAAGTGTTTGAGGCGGCAGAAGATGATATCAGCGTGTTACCAGATATTTCAGACAAAACCGGCAATACGACCAAACTTGTATATACATTTGAGGACAAAGGTGATTACTATGTTAATATGTATCATATAACTCACCTTGGAGAATTAGAGGAAAATGAAAACCGCGAGATCAGTTATAATGTATCAGCAGTAGCTCTTCGGGATGATATATTATCTCGTGAATCAGTGAGATTTGATAATGACGTTTATCATAAGTTTACTCAGGTTTCGGGAGATAACTATTATCTTATTCCATATGATGTGGCTGGATGTCACCGCTTCTCTGGTATGACAGGCAGAGTATATGAGAAGAATATCTTTGGTGATAAAGCTACGTTGTTAGAGGGGGCATCTGAGGATATATCTATAACTTATTATCCAGTGACATTTTATCGTGGAATTATAGTTAGTATCGTTACATTACTGATTACTATATTATCATTTATTATTCTAAAACTTAAAAACATACAGTTTAAAGTATCCGAGAAGACACAAAGCAGAGTAGAACGTTTTATTAAAGACAACCGAGTGTATATCTATACGCTGCTGTTATCTATCGCAATATATATATTGATAATTTTTATCAATCATTGCATACCTTTTGGAAAGAACTCAGCAATAATCTCGGATGGTTTCGTAGAGGATTATCCGACCAATATAAATCTTATCCAGAAGTTAAAGCGTTTTGAGTTTTCATCAGTAGATTATTCACTGGGGTATCAAAGGGGAGGAGTGGGACTATCTTCATTTACGTACTTTCTAAACCCTATACGTTTAATACTACTGCTATTCCCAGATGAGCAGGGTCTACTTGCATTTAATACATTATATGTTGTCTATTTTGTTCTTACCGGACAGTCGATGCTATTCTACCTGATCCATAGACCTCATACCGGAAAAATGGTAAAAAGAGAACTTAAACTCATCCCTATTGCGATGTGCTACAATCTATCGTCATTTGTGCTATGCTATTATTCGTTTGCTGGATTCCTTGAGATGGCGGTTATTCTGCCGCTTATTATGCTTGCAACTGAAAAACTCATTTACGAAGGTAAGTATATATTCTATACACTAATTATGGCTTATTTTATGGTGATGGGTACTTACTTTGCATTCCTGTTGTGCATATTCCTTTTTATGTATTTCTTTACCCTCGATCATCAAAGCGTTAAAGGACTTATAAGAAACGGCTTTAGATTCACTGTGTTTTCTCTGATTGCTGCAGGGATTGCCTCGTTTACTTTGCTTTCATTCTATAGGTCTGTGACCAATTCGGGATATATTGAGCAGGATACTACTAATACAACTAGCATTAATTATCTCACGCATAATTTATTGGGAAATATATATGATATACAGGTGATTCACAGGATTAGTCAGACAAATAGTGATACGACCGTCGCAAATACATATTGCGGACTCCTTGCGATTCTCGCACTACCCCTGTTTTTCTGTGTGAAGAAAATAAGTCTATCTTCAAAGATACGACGAGTGTTTCTTCTGTTTGTATTGTATTTTGCATATGGAAATGAATTGCTGAATTATATATTTCATGGATTCCATTTTCAATCTTTGGTACCAAATAGATTTTCTATATTCTTTATATTTGTACTTATTACAGTGTTGTATGATGTTGTATGCAATTATATGGATGTATTCAATAAGGAGAGTGTTGTTGCTTATTTAATATTTTCTGGTTTAGTTCTTCTGGGAATCTATTATAAGGGTGGGGGTACGATGTTCGGGAGGTTGATTTCTGTCGGCTTTATCTTCGTTTATTTTATATGTATATTTAGAGGATATACAAAGGGAAATTATTATCACTATACAAAGCTTCTCCTCCTTTTCCTAGGTGTTGAGTTGGCATTTTCTTGTGTTAATACAGTTAGAACAGCATTTTATGGATTAACTATTCCAACAACCACGTTGGATGCTATTAGCTTCTATTCGGACAGATATGATCTAAAGGATAATTCGCTAACAAGGGCTTCTTTTATTACCGACAGCAGTAATAATATCTCTGCGGTGACAGGGTTTAATTCGGCTGATACATTTACATCAACTCTTCAGTCCCAGCAGATCGATTTGACCGATACCTGGGGACTTGAACATAATACCAACTATATATCCTATGGTGTTGGAAATCCTCTGGCGGATATAATGCTGAACAACAGATACTTTTTTATTAACAGTAATTATATAAGTCAGACTATACCTGCCTATCTAAAAAAACTGGAGACAAAGAATAATATCACCCTGTATGAAAATCCTTATGTAGCTGGAATTGGTATTATTCTACCTAAAGAATTAAAAGATATTGATATACACAGTTTTGATAATCCATTTGAATATCAAAACGCTATCTCACAATCTCTCGTTGGCGAGAATTTATATACATTTATAGATACATCTTTGTATTCTGTTGTTTTAGTAGATGGAAAATCGTTAAGTTATGAAATAACGGATACAGATGAATTTAAAGATTCTATATTTGCTAACGTTAATAACGAAAAAGAAGACGGTATAAAGTGCTTATATGCATCGGCGTATGAACGAATGTATTTTGTTGGAAGTTTTTCTCAAACTGATGAAATTCCTTGGATTAGTATATCTTTAACATTAGCTGAAGAAAAACATTACAATAATAGCTCCAATATTGACGATGCAAGAGTAGCGATTCTTAACGTAAGTACATTAGAAAAAATAAAAGAATATGTTCAAAACAATAGAATGACAAATGCTGTTGCAGATGGATATAAGATAGTGGGAACGGTAGATGCTACTGAAGATAGTTATGTTTATATTCCAATACCTTCTTATAGTGGATGGGATGTCGAACTGGACGGTAACAAAATTGAACGCGATGACATACTTAGTGGAGTATCGATAATTGTTCCATCGGGAAAACATACTATTCGATTTACAAAAATGGGTGGAGTTAACTTTAAACCTTATATACTCACTATTGTCTCGATCATTATTCTTATTGTTATATACGTGTTAGATAGATATATCTATCTAAGTAAGGACTCAAAAGAAAAGAATACTGAGACAGTTTAGTTTTATATAGTGTATTAGTTACTGAGTCTCGTATTTTGTTTGTCAGATACTTGTTTATCGTACGCATAACTTTAAACACAAAACGGTCACTTGCTAAATGCTTGAAAATACTCTATTAAAAATTAGAAGAGTTTTTGAATAAATCTATGAAAGGAGTTGAGTGGATGAAGAAAAATCGTGGTTTTACTCTTGTAGAATTGATTGTGGTTCTAGTTATTCTTGCTGTGCTAGCAGCTGTTCTTGTGCCTGCACTCCTTGGTTATATAGATAAGGCAAAAGAAAAGAAAGATTTGCTTCGTGCTAAAGCGTGTCTTGATGCAGCTCAGGCTGGCTTAGCTCAGGAATATGGAAAAAGGTGTTAAAATTGAGCATCATAATGTTCTTGGTTTAAGTTCGATTTATGATGAGACTACGTTTGGGGATGTAGATGCAACTGGAAGTTGTAATTCAAAAAAAACAATTTCTGATCGAAAAAAATATACAGTTTATTATGCTTGTTATGTTGCAGAAAAGGATTCCAGACCATATTATTATTATAATGGTTCGTGGACAAAAGAGAATCCTACAGCGAAACTTCCAAATGGCAAAGAGAATTCAAAATATATTATTAAATCTGGTAATAATGGTTATAACTATTATATTGCCGAAAAAGTTAATATACAGTATTATGTTCTCAGTATGGGAGATCTTACATTAGAAAGTGGTACTGGTAAAAGGAATTTTTGGACTTATCTGAAAGATACATTATATAACATGTATAAAGATTCATAATTAACATTATTTTTATAATATCTTTGAATTATTAGACAACCTGTTGGCAAGTCCAACAGGTTGTTCTTTTTATTTCACATAGATTTTATATGACATATTGGCCAAATGTGCTATAATAAGAAAGATTTTTTGATTTTTTTTTGTGAAGGTGAGAAGATATGAAGAGAAATAAAGGTTTTACTTTAGTTGAATTAATAGTGGTTCTCGTTATCTTGGCTATTTTAGCAGCTATCCTTACACCTGCTTTATTAGGTTATATAGATAAGGCGAGAGATAGAAAGGATGTTATTGCTGCTAAAACTTTGTTGGATGCAGCACAGGCTGAACTCGTAGAACTGTATGGTAAGGGATATGAGTGTAAGACTGCGTATATAAATTCAGTAATACCTGGTGTGGCACCAAATGTTAAGGATGAGGATGGAAACGCTATAAGCAATAATAGAGATACAGATTGCAGAGGAACAGATTTTGAAACTAACCTCTATAATTTGACTGGATGCGAGAAACCTTATCTTTTTATGATTGCTACGGGTAGCACAATCCCTGAAACCAAGAAGGGAAACTATGACCCGGATAAGCACACTAAGGAAAAATATACAGTTTATTATGCTGTATATATGAAGACAGAATATTCAGAACCTCTTTACTATTACAATGGAAGCTGGACGAAGGATAATCCTAAAGTTTTAGGTGTCTATAAAGATGCAAATATGACAACAATAAATGGTAAAGAGATGAAGATACAGTATTATATGATCACTAATCTGGGAACAAAGAGCTTATATACGGATTATGGTAATGATAAAAATCTCTGGTATTGGTTAAAGGGTACCGTTCAGGATGGAAAGAATCGTAAATAATCTATTAGACAACCTGTTGGCAATTACAACAGGTTGTTTTTATGGATATAATAACCTGATTTACATAAAACCAGTATAAATTATTAAATAAAGGCAAAAGAATATGAAGAAAATAGTAACAGTAGTATTGGTGGCGGCTTTGCTATCATTTGGTATTAAATGTGGAAATGTTAAAGATGTATTTGCTCAGTCTCGTGTGAATGAGATGGGCGGTGATGTGGTCGTTGACGTAGGTGGTGGCGACGGCGGTGGAGATTCTGGTGCTGCTGATTCGGGCGATGGCGGTGGAGATTCTTCAGGCGGTTCTGCCTCATCCTCTGGATATTCGCAGGAACAGATTGCTGCGGCTAAGGCCTGGCTTTCTGCCCATGGATACGCTCCAACACGTGCAGGTGCAAATCAAGCTTATCAGGATTATCTGGCTGGAAAGCTGGATAATGATCCGGATGTTCGTAAGTACAAAGGGCTTGATTCTAATACTAGTACCAGTTCAAACGACACCACAAGTGATACAGAAACTGGAGAGAATGGAACCAAGGATGACAAAAGTTCTTCTGAAGAGGCTGATGGTTCGGATGATAAGACAGAAGACAAATCAGCTGATGATTCAAATGATGCAGCAGACGGAACTGACAAGAATTCAAAGAACGGTTCCTCCAGCAAAACCGATAATGGCGTAGACGTTGCTTTCGATGACCTTTCCAATATTGTAGATGATGAAGATGATGTAGCAAAGGCTGATATCGAATCTGACGCAGCATCCCAGCTGGCAGAGGAGATAGCTTCAAATGATGATCTAGAATTATCAGAGCGAAATGATGACGCAGTTTATCTTGTAAATGAAGAACCTGCCGAAGAAGAATCGGAGCCCAACTTTACGCTGTACCTGCTTATTACGGCAGTTATCCTGATGGTTGGTGCGTCAGCATTTCTTCTACTCAAATCTAGGAAAGACTAAATTACAGCGCACATTCCGCCATCCTTCTTACAGCCTCCTCAATCCGGTCCAGCGGCACCGAGGAGTAGTTGATCATAAAGCTGTGCTTCGATATCGGTGAGATATTGATGCCATTTTCCAGACACCTCGAAACAAAGGTGGTATCTGGAATACCCAGACTTATTTTTAATATAAAATGTAATCCAGACTGTTCCTCGCTTATCTCTGAGAAAGCGGCGATCGGGCTGGATTTTATGCTTTTAAGGAGCAGGTCTCGCTTCTTCCTGGAGGCGGTCCGCATACGGTTGATGTGCTTCTCGTAGTAGCCCTCGCTGATGAAACGTGTAAGTGTCATTTGCTCAAATGTGGATACAGGGCAGGAGTAAAATGACAGCTTTTCGTAGTACCTATCCCGAAGGTGGTCGGGCAGTATCATATAGCTGATACGAATGGTGGACGCCAGGCTCTTGGTGAAGGTGTTCATATAGATGACCTTCTCACTGTTATCGATGCTGGTGAGCGACGGAATAGGGCGCCCGCTGAGGCGGAACTCGCTGTCGTAGTCGTCCTCGATGATGTACTTGTCGTCACGGTCAACAGACATAATGAAACGGTTTGCCTCGTCATCGTAGGTTGTGTCGTCGGCATTTGCCCATTTGAGCAGCTCGTGGCGTCTGCTGATAGGCATAGTTATCCCTGTTGGAAAATGATGAGATGGAGTGGTGTGGATCACGTTGACGTTATGCTTCATCAGCTCGCGCGGCATCACCCCGTATTCGTCGAGAGGAATACGCGCGGTTTTTATGTTGCTGGATTCCAGCATCTGGGATATTTTCTCGTACCCAGGATCCTCCACGCCATATACCTTGTCGAAGCCCAGGAGTTGCACCAGAATAGAGTAGAGCGTCTCTGTACCTGCGCCGATAACGATGTTGTCAGGAAAGACGTCGATACCGCGGAACTGGTGAAGATACTCAGCAATGGCATAGCGAAGCTCTACCATTCCGTTGGACGGCGAATTGGTCATCAGCTTTACGTGCTCCGTTGATAGTATCTCTCTGTTCAGCTTTGCCCAGGTAGAAAAGGGAAATGTAGCTGGATCGCTTGCATTTGACGAGAAGTCGGCAAAATAATCCGTCCGGTTGTCCGTGCCCATATACATTTCAGTATAGGTCTTATCCCCGATATAAAGCCTGCTGTGGCCGTTCTTGTCCTTGTCGACTCTAAGCTGCTCCGGAAGATAATCGTCCCTTACAGTGTTCATCGGAACGTTCTGCACATTGCTGACGTAGTACCCCTTCTTATAGATAGGGTACACGTATCCCTCGGACACCAGCTGGTTGTACGCATTCTCCACGGTAGTAAGACTAATGGACAAATGCTTCGCCAGACTTCTTTTTGATGGAAGGGGAGAGTGCGGCTCCAGACGTCGCTCGATAATATCCTCCTTAATCCGCTGATAGAGCTGCTCATAGAGCGGAAACTCTTTGTCTTCAGTAAATGTATATGACAACATGGTCTTTTTCTCCTTGAACTTATTTAATTAGTAAACATCCTAATTGTCATCATTGCTTGTTATGTAAACCATACTTGAAACTACTGTTATAGAAAATTCAATATCAATAATTGCATTATAATTGTCTAGATTATGTTAACTGACTTGCGCGACCATATCAAATTCTCTGGTCCCTTTGAAATAGGAAAAAAACAACAAATTGAGGGTACCAGGTATAAAATATTTCATCTGGTCCCTTCAAATTCTTCAAAATTGAGGAAATTGAAGGGACCAGGCATATTATATATTTTTGAGTAGTTATGTGTCAAATTTCAAATAATTCCCAGAGATTCATTCCTCAACCGTATCCTTTTGTCAACTATGATCAGCTCTAACTCTTCAATCTGGTCCCTTCGATTTTTCTAAAATTGGATATTTTCAAAGGACCAGATGACGCTATAATATTCTCCATACATACTTAAAAGGCTTTCGAATATATAAAAACCAATAAATGGAGGAAAAATAAATGAAGAGAATACTTACAATCCAGGACATTTCCTGCCTCGGCAAATGCTCACTCACCGTTGCACTCCCTATAATATCAGCAATGGGCGTTGAGACAACCATTCTGCCAACAGCAGTTCTTTCAACCCACACAATGTTCCCTAACTTCACAGTTAAGGACCTGACAGATCAGCTGATCCCAATCACTGACCACTGGAAGAGCCAGGACGTAAAGTTTGATGCTATTTATACTGGTTATCTTGGTTCAGCAGAAGAGATAGAGATTGCAAAGAAGATATTTGACGAGTTCGGTGGAGAAGACACACTGATCTTTATAGATCCAGTTATGGCTGATAATGGAAAGCTGTATCCTGCATTTGATATGGAGTACGCAAAGTTAAATGCTGGCCTTTGCGGTAAGGCTGATATAATAGTGCCAAATCTTACTGAGGCTTGCTTTATGACTGATACAGAATATAAAGAGGACTACGATAAGGATTACATCGAGGAACTGCTTGGCAAGCTGGCTAAGCTTGGTGCTAAGAAGGTGGTTCTGACTGGCATAGCATTTGGCGAAGGCAAGACAGGTGTATACGGACTCGATACAGTAACAGGTGAGAAGATTGTATATGAAAATGACCGCATTGACGCTGCTTTCCACGGTACAGGCGATATCTTCGCCAGCGTATCTGTTGGTGCTATCACAAGAGGTCTCAGCCTGAATGATGCATTTAAGATTGCTGCTGATTATACTGCAAAGACAATAGAGGTTACTCTTGAGAATCCTGCTAAGCCTTGGTATGGCGTTGACTTTGAGGCTACAATTCCAGAGCTTGTGGATACACTTAGAAAATATGTCTAGTTGTTTTTCTTGCAAGTTATTATGCGCTATGTGATAATAAGTCAGTGAGACAGAGGTTTCACTGACTTTTAATTTATACGAGGTTAATTATGGGAAAATTAATATGTGACAATATATCGGAGATTATTTCTGACATAGTTGCTGACTATGAGAAGGGACGTCCTATTGATAAGCAGGACATCTTTGGTCAGCCGGCGCGTGACTCGGTAAAGGAGATAATATATAAGCTGAATCATATAGTTTATGCGGGCTACTATGTGGACAGGACTTACAGGATATATAATCTCAGCACCACCATTGCTTCAATGACTGAGGATGTGGCCTATAATCTTAATAAGCAGATATCTCTTGCATTACATTTTGATAAAAGACTGATAGGTAAGTCTGAGGAAGAGATAAGACTGATTGCCGAGGATTACACGGTACAGTTTATGAAAAAGATTCCAGAGATAAGAGAATATCTGGATACGGATATCGAGGCTCTCTTTGTGGGCGACCCGGCAGCGGAGTCGAAGGATGCAATCATCATCGCCTATCCAGGACTTTTTGCTATATCAGTTCAGCGCTATGCACACGTGCTGTATCAGCTGGGAATTCCGATGCTTCCTCGAGTTATGACAGAGATTGCTCACAGCAAGACAGGTATAGATATCAACCCGGGTGCTACCATCGGCAAATATTTCTTCATCGATCACGGTACTGGAGTAGTTGTAGGTGAGACTACAGTTATAGGTGAAAAAGTTAAGATATACCAGGGTGTTACTCTGGGCGCACTTTCCACCCGTGGTGGAAGAGGGCTCATAGATAAGAAGAGACATCCTACCATTGAGGATAACGTGACCATCTATTCAGGAGCATCAATCCTGGGCGGCGATACAGTTATCGGCGAGGGTTCAGTTATCGGAGGTAACGTGTTCCTCACCAAGTCAGTACCACCACACACCAAGGTTCACGTTGCAAACCAGGAGTTAAAGTTTGACGGCGATGCATTTACCAAGCAGGCTGACGATGAAAACTGGTTTTACATCATCTAATCGACAGCAAAGACAGGGGACGGTTCTGTGTCTTAAAAAAAGACAGGGGACGGTTCTCTGTCTTATTTTTAAGACACAGAACCGTCCCCTGTCTTTTTTTTTTTTTTTTTTTTTAACGGTAGTTTTTGAGGTCTACGTAGTTGCCGTAGAAGTCGTAGCCGGTGTAATCGGCTGGGTCTATGGTCAGCCAGTTGACTGTGGCTGTATGGTCGCCCATATCGTCGTAGCAGTGTATGATGATGGCGTCGCCTTCGTAGCCATCAATCTCTGCGGTATTTGCACCGCTATAGGCTCTGGCAGCAGGAAGTACAAAGGAAGTATCCACGTTTGATGCAGCCGGTCCGGCAGGTGCAGTAGTTGCTGGCTCCTTTGGTGCCTGAGTTGCTGGTTCTTTTGGTGCCTGAGTTGCTGGCTCTTTTGGCGGCTGAGTGGTAGCCTGTGTTGTGGCCTGGGTGGTTGCTTCTGTGATAATGAAATTGTAGTCGACTGCATTTGACGAGTAATCTACAAAGTTTTCGGTAGGAGTGTACTCGATGATGCCAGTACCACGCTGGAGAGCAATCAGACCTTCTGTTCCGTCGATGCTCATTACGGTTCCGATTGCAAACTGGTGACCGTCTCTGGTATAGAAATCGGTCAGCACAAACTTGTCGCTTTCATCCATTGCGGTGAGGTCGAAGTTGTCATCCCAGCTTCCAGGTACATCACGTCCTTCGCCTGACATATCGTAGGTGCCGTCTGGAGAACTCATACTCCAGTAGTCAACTGTGAAGGTGACATTGTCAGTGGTCACAGTTTTGATAAATACATTGAAATAGTACTCGCAGTGAGAATTAACCTTGTAATATGGATCCCATTCGATGTAAGCCTTCCAGCCGCCGTCAAGAAGATGGTAGTCGTTGATCATCTGGGCATCCTCTGGGATTCCGTCCCATTTTACACTGTTCATAAACCACTCGACATCGGAGATATTTGGTCTCTCAGAGGTGGACATTGACTGAGCAGTGGATATGTAGGAAGCAATCAGGTCTTCGGTGGTTGCTTCTGTGGCAGCCTCTGTTTCTTCGGTTGCTTCGGTCGCCTCTGTGGCAGCTTCAGTTGCCTCGTCGGATTCCGTGGTCCGTTCCTTGCGGGAGGCTTTATCGTCATCGCTGTTATCTTTCTTCAGGAATCCTGGTGCGACAAATAGCAAGACGAGTACAACACCGATCACAATAACTGCAGCAAGGGCAATTATCACGCCAATAAGTGCATTATTGCCACCTGCCTGTGAAGTGTTGGCCCCCTGCATTGCCCCTGAGGACTGCATAGGCCTGCCAGCCTGCATAGGGCTGCCCCCTTGTATAGGACCACTGCCTTGCATATTTCCACTACCTTGCATAGGTGCGCCACTCTGTGCAACAGGTGTTCCGCAGTGCTCACAGAACATAGAATTATCAGGTATCTGGTTTCCACATTTTTGACAAAACATATCTTCGTTCCTTTCTTATAACCTAGTAAAATGTTAGTAGTGCGATAGTAAAATCTATATATTGTTTTGCTAATATTCTTTTAAAAACCTCACTTATATTTTAATGGATTATGGGCCATATGAAAAGAAATTGCCGCACTTGTCAATGATGACTCGATTGTCAATCGGGCTTATGTTTTGAATTATTTTCTATTATATGATACTATACTTTTTGTGACTGGTTTTATGACATTGTAGAATAATTAGTTGCATTTTAACTGTTTAAAATAATTGTTATTAAAAAATATAAGAATCAAATATATAACAAAGAGATATAGTTATAAAGATGAAATAGAGAAAAACAGGAAAGGAAAGAATATGGCCGAGCAATTATATACAATTCCGGTAAATGATGCATTTGACACGGACTGCGAATGTCCGCTTTGTCTGCTGGCCCGGGATCTGGAGAGAGACTCCATAGCTTTCACTATGGGGCCGAGCTACATGGAGGATGACAACCGTGAGGTTACTGATAAGCTGGGCTTCTGTCCAAAGCATATCAAGATGATGTATGCTGACAAGAATAAGCTGGGGGTTGCCCTGATGCTGAACACCCATATGAATAAGACCATTCGTGAAATGAAGGCGCTTGCGGAAAAGGATAAGCCACAGGCTGGCGGACTCCTGGCTCGTAAGACTGGCGGCCTGTTCTCGAAGCAGACAGAGAAGTCTCCGTTGGTCAGCTACATCGATAATCTGGAAAGTACCTGCTTCGTATGCCAGAGGATTACGCCTATATTTGACAGATATGTTCATACTATCTTTCATATGTGGAAGAAGGATGCGGAGTTTAAGGAGAAACTGAAGTCCAGCAAGGGCTTCTGCACCTACCATTATGGCATGCTCTATGAGAGGGCTCCTGAGCAGCTGAATCAGGCGCAGCTGGATGAGTTTATTTCCATATTAAATGATATCTATTTCGAGAATATTCAGAGGGTTAACTCAGATGTGTCCTGGTTCATCGACAAGCACGACTACCGTAACAAGGAGGCTGATTGGGGTAACTCCAAGGATTCGATTCAGAGGGCTATAGTAAAAACTGACCATACTATCATTGAGGAATAAGAATAGTAACATGGACAACCATACAAGAAGAGATAAAATCTTAAATATAATTCAAACCAGCAGCACTCCGGTTAGCGCGACGGCACTTTCAAAAGAAATGGGAGTGAGCAGGCAGGTGATAGTTGGCGATGTGGCGCTCCTTCGTGCAGAAGGAAATGATATACTCTCCACACCTAGAGGATATGTGGCGGCTCCAAAAGAGAAGAGTGTGACCAAGAGGATAGCTGTGAATCATAGTGCTGAAGATACTCAGCTGGAGCTATATACCCTGGTGGACGCGGGATGTACTGTGGAGGATGTGATAGTTGAGCATCCGATATATGGGCAGCTGATAGGCGGTCTCAGGATATCCAGCAGATATGATGTGGATGAGTTTATCAGAAAGTCAAAAGAGGAAAATGCAACTCCTCTTTCGGCTCTTACTGAGGGAATCCATTTGCATACTCTGAGTGCAAACTCAGAAGAGCAGATAAGTATGGCTATTGACAAATTGAAGGAATTAGGGATTCTTTTGTAAATATTATTGTAAGTATTTTACATTGACTTTTAAATGGCGTGATACTATAATGTGTCACGTCATTTGTGTTTTGACAGGTGTCAAGACACCTCTGAGAGGCATAAATCGACAAAGGTAAACAAACTTTTGTTAACGAATGATGGAGGAAAATATGAGTAAAAAGAAAAAGCATTCTAATCCTCAGAACTCAAATCCAAAAACTGAGAACCCTAAGACTGAAAACACGGAAGTTGAGAAGAAAACAACTGAAGGCGGAAAATTGGAGATGAAGAAAGTGGAAGAGAAGAAAGAAACTACAAAGACAGTAGTTAAAGAAAAAGGTTTCAAGGGATTTCTGAAGAGAAAGGATATCGAGATATCTCTGAAGAGATACGGCATAGATGCTCTTGGCGCTATGGCTCAGGGACTTTTCTGTTCTCTCCTTATTGGTACTATCATCAATACCATCGGTACACAGTTCCATATTGGATTTCTGACTCAGACGGTTGCAACTATTAGTGGCGTTGATTATACAGTTGGCGGGCTTGCAACAGCTATGAGTGGACCAGCTATGGCAGTAGCTATCGCTCACGCGTTAAAATGTCCTCCACTCGTTCTGTTTTCAATGATAACAGTTGGATTTGCAGCAAATGCCCTTGGTGGTGCTGGCGGTCCTTTAGCAGTTCTTTTTATCGCTATTATCGCATCTGAGATTGGTAAGGCAATCTCAAAGGAAACAAAGGTAGATATCCTGGTAACTCCACTTGTTACTATAGGCGTTGGTATCTTCCTGTCGTGGCTTATCGCTCCATATCTTGGCAAGGCGGCAATGAAGGTCGGCGAGCTCATTATGTGGGCTACAGAGCAGCAGCCACTTCTTATGGGTATTCTTGTATCTGTACTTGTTGGTATCGCACTTACACTTCCTATATCATCGGCAGCTATATGCGCAGCATTTGGTCTTACAGGTCTTGCTGGTGGAGCGGCAGTAGCAGGATGCTCTGCTCAGATGATCGGATTTGCTGTTGTATCATTTAGAGAGAATAAATGGGGCGGCCTTGTTTCACAGGGTATCGGAACCTCAATGCTTCAGATGGGTAATATCGTAAAGAATCCACGTATCTGGCTGGCACCAACACTTGCATCCGCAATTACTGGTCCTATCGCAACCTGCGTCTTTGGCCTTAAGATGAACGGTGCACCTGTATCCTCAGGTATGGGAACCTGCGGACTTGTTGGACAGATTGGTGTATATACTGGCTGGGTAAATGACATCGCAGCTGGAACAAAGTCTGCGATCACTACTATGGACTGGGTCGGCCTTGTCCTTATATCCCTGGTTCTCCCAGCAGTAATTTCCCTTATTTTCGACGCTATATTCCGCAAGCTCGGATGGGTAAAATACGGAGATATGAAACTCGACTAAAGATTGTAACAAAAGACAGGGGACGGTTCTGTGTCTTAAAAAAAGACAGAGAACCGTCCCCTGTCTTTTTTGAAAAAATTATTGTGATAGCTTGGTCAAGGTGCTATTATATACCTTGTTGATTTATGAATACTATTTTTCGGTTAGAAGGGGTCTCAAATGAAAGGTATAGGATTTGATAATGACAAATACCGTGATATGCAGTCAAAGCACATCATGGAGAGAATAGGAAAGTTCGGTGGCAAGCTGTATCTTGAGTTCGGTGGCAAGCTCTTTGATGATTACCATGCATCACGTGTGCTTCCTGGTTTTAAGCCGGATTCCAAGATTACTATGCTGAAGGAGCTGAAGGAACAGACTGAGATTGTTATTGCAATCAAGGCTGGCGACATAGAGAAGAATAAAGTTCGTGGCGATATTGGTATCACCTATGATATGGACGTGCTGCGTCTGATAGATGCATTTACCAATAATGGTCTCTTTGTGGGTTCTGTTGTCCTGACACAGTTCAAGGAACAGCCATCAGCCATCGCATACGAGAAGAAGCTGAAGGCTCTTGGCCTTAAGGTTTATAGACATTATCCGATCGTTGGTTATCCTTCAGATATTCCGATGATTGTTAGTGATGATGGATTTGGTAGAAATGATTACATTGAGACAACTCGTCCGCTGGTTGTCGTTACAGCTCCTGGCCCAGGCTCAGGAAAGATGGCAACCTGCCTCAGCCAGCTCTACCATGAGCAGAAGAGAGGAATCAAGGCAGGATATGCTAAGTTCGAGACATTTCCTATCTGGAATCTGCCTCTCAACCATCCGGTTAACCTTGCGTATGAGGCTGCAACAGCAGATTTAAATGATATCAATATGATCGATCCGTTCCATCTTGAGGCATACGGAGAGACTGTTGTAAATTACAATCGTGACGTAGAGGTGTTCCCAGTTCTGAAAGCTATCTTCGAGAAGATTTCTGGCGAGTCACCATACCAGTCACCAACAGATATGGGCGTAAATATGGCTGGTCACTGCATCGTTAATGATGAGGTAACAAGACAGGCTTCTAATCAGGAAATCATCCGTCGCTATTATCAGGCACTCTGCGACAGAAGAAAGGGTGATGCTGGTGACAACGCTATCCAGAAGATTGAGCTTCTTATGAAGAAGGCTGGAATCTCTATTGCAGATAGACCAGTAGTTGCTGCTGCAAATATCCGCGCTGAGGAAACAGGCAATCCTGCAGCTGCTATGGAAATGCCAGACGGAAGCATTCTTACAGGAAAGACATCTACACTTCTTGGAGCTTCTTCAGCACTTATATTAAATGCATTAAAGGTGCTTGCAGGAATCGACGACGAGGCAAAGCTTATTTCACCACAGGTTATCGAGCCTATTATGGAACTGAAGGTTAAGTATCTGGGTAATCATAACCCGCTCCTTCATATCGATGAGATACTGATAGCTCTTTCTGTAGAAGCGAATACTAACCCAGAGGCAAAGGCTGCATACGCACAGCTTTCAAACCTTGCCGGGCTTGAGGTTCACAGTTCTGTAATCCTGTCCCAGGTTGATGTGGGTGTATTCAAGAAGTTGGGTGTAAACCTTACCTGCGAACCACGCTACCAGACAAAGAAGCTATTCCACACCTAAATAAATAGTAAATCTGACAAAAATGTAACAAAGCATTTTGATGCTTTATTTGATGAAAATATGATGAAAGCCGGATGACCATAGGATGTCGCCGGCTTTTATTATGTGTACACCTTCATACTTTCTTAAGAAATTGTAAGTTCAAATATTAAGAAACTAGAGTATAATATCAATAGGCTTCCCATTGAGGGAAAACAGTCCGGTGGACTGTTTTCCACGAACGAAGTGAGGGCGGCCAGCTGTCAGCGTAGCTGACTGATGAGGTGTAAAAGTATAGTTAAAGAAAATATAAAAATATATGATGAGGAAAAAGATGAAGAAGACATTTAAAAAGGTTGTATGTGCAGCACTTGCAGCATCCCTGACCTTCAGCATAGTGGGCTGTGGCAAGAATGACGGAAATGGTGGTAATTCTGCGGTGGGCAAAGGTCCGGGCAAGTCCAGCGAGGTAAAGAATAATTCTGTTGATTATACATTTGCCCAGGATACCTCATTTTCTATAGATGGATTTGAGGGTGATCCTAACAATTTTGTAATAGACGGAGATTACATATATCTCCAGACTAATGAGTGGAGTTCTGACTACGATACGGAGGATACAGCATCTGTTGCAGATGCTGATTCAGAAGATTCAGAAAGTGTATCGGAAGAGTCATCTGAGGTTATTGATGAATACAGCGAGGAGTATTACCTGGAGGGCAACAACATAAGCCGAATCTATAAGGCTCCTATCGAGGGCGGCACGGCCGAGTTGATCTACGAGATGGAAGAGGATCAGGATACCTACATCAACAAGGTTTTCGTTAAGAACGATGGGACTCTTGCTTTTATTAAGGTTAAATATGGCGAAGAAAACTCCCAATTCTATCTTTATGAAAGTGATGGGGATGATTTCGTTGAAACAGCTGATCTGTCAGCTATCAGTTCTAATCCGGACAGCTATATCACAAAGATTATATATACTGAGAAGAATCAGATAATTGTTGTTTACGATGAAGAGATTAAAATACTTGATGAGAATTTGAAGGAGCTGAGCTCTGTAAAGACTGAGGATTATTTCGATTCAGCATCTGTAGATAAGGATGGAAATGTGATAATCAGTACATCCGAGTACAACGAGGAAACTAGCGAGAGCAAGACCATAGTAAAGAAGCTGGATACTGATAAGGGGACATTTGGTGAGGCTTATGATCTAAATGTTTCATATCTTCCAGGCAGTGAAACCATGTACCCTGGCTCTGGCGAGTATGACTTCTTCTACAGAACTGCTACCTCTGCATATGGCTATAAATATTCAGAAAAGAAAGGAACTAAGCTGGCGGATTTTGATGCTTCCGATATTAACTGTGATTATATAGGCAACTTCACCATGTTAAGTGATACAGAGTTTATCTGCTCTATATGGAACTGGGAGAGTGAAGAGAACAGCACAACTACTTTCGAAAAATATGTCAAGGTAGATCCTTCACAGGTTGAGGACCGCCAGATACTTACGCTTGCCACACTTTATGGAAATTACTACCTGAATCAGGCAGTGATCAAATACAACAAATCTCAGGATAAGGTGAAGATCAGAGTCGTTGATTACAGTGAGGAATCCAATCCGGAGACAAAACTCAGTGCGGATATCGCGTCAGGTGATCTGCCAGATATCTATGATGTGTCATATGGAGTTGGAACCATGTCCGTTGAACAGTGCATCGCCAAGGGACTCTTTGAGGATCTTACACCTTATGTTGATAAGGACGCTGACATTTCACCAGATGACTTTATTCCGGCTGCTTATAATTCACTTCTTCACGATGGCAAGCTCTATTATGTGGCATCCAGCTTCCAGATCAATACACTCTGTGCTAGAGCGTCAGAGGTGGGAGAGGATGTCGGCTGGACGTTCCAGGATATGAAGGAATATGTTGATTCCAAGCCAGAGGAGACAAAGCTGTTCTATTCCAACAATAAGAATGATATGCTGGACAATTTCCTGTATTGCTGTGGAAAGGACTTTGTGGACTGGGATAAGGGCGAGTGCTATTTTGACTCCCAGGATTTTAAGGATGTTCTTGAAATGTGTAACAGGGGCACAAATGACGAGATGGTCTGGGATGAGGAGATGCCTTCAACCTACGATGAGATCAAAGAAGGAAAGCTTCTTTTCCAGAGCGGCTATCTGACTCCGACTGAGATGGAGCTGTATGACAAGCTCTATGACGGTGATGTGGTATTTAAGGGCTATCCAAATAAAGATTCTGAGGGAACCTATTTCTCATATACTGATTCAGTTGCTATGTCCAGCAAATGTGCTGATAAGGAAGCTGCCTGGGATTTCATCCGACAGTTTATGACAGAGGACTATCAGAGCAAGAATTATATGAATTTCTACGGTGTGCCAATGCGCGAGGATGTGTATGAAGCCTATATTCAGTCCGTTCAGTGCGATAAAGAAGGCAAAGATAAGTATGGAAATGATATTTACCCTACAGAAGGCACTTATGGTTTTGATGGCCTTGAGATAGAGATAAAACCTCTCGATGATGAAGATGTAGCAAGATACAGAGAACTTGTTGATGATGCTTCGGGAGTTTGGGAGAGTGATGAAAGCATCGCAGAGATAGTCAAGGAAGAGGCTGCTGCCTACTTTAGCGGCGATAAGTCCCTGGATGATACCTGCAATATTATTCAGAACCGCGTCAGAACCTACGTCAACGAAAGCAAATAATGTGCGAAGTGTAATGATAAAGAAAAAAGAAAAACCAGTAGTACTTGATAACGAGGGAAATGAAATCCGTTACAAAAAGAAAACTAGGACCTGGAGGGAGAGGCTGACAGCTGGTCTCTTCCTCAGTCCCAGCTTCCTGGGCGTAATGGTTTTCTTTGTGCTGCCCTTTTTTGTAGTAATCTACTATGCAAATATAGATAGTATTATCAATCAGGAGTTTGTGGGCAGACAGAACTTTCAAAATGTTCTTAATAATAGCTCATTTCAGGATGCGGCGAGAAACACAGCTATGTTCTCTCTGATATCAGTTCCGCTTGCGATACTGCTGTCACTGGTAATGGCGCTGATACTCGAAAATGAGATTCCTATGAAGAGTACATTTAGAACCTTCTTCCTGAGCCCGCTGATGGTGCCGGTCGCTTCGATCGTTCTGATATGGCAGGTCCTCTTTGACTACCACGGTGTTATCAATCAGGCGGTGACGGTCTTTGGCGGGAATCCGGTGGACTGGTTCAAATCTGATTATGGTCAGCTTGTTGTAGTCATTTTATTCCTGTGGAAGAACCTGGGCTACAATATGATCCTCTTTATGTCGGCTCTGGGGGCTATTCCGAGAGATGTGCTGGAGGTATCGGTTCTCGACGGAGCATCCTCCTGGAAGCAGTTCTGGTATATTAAAATGAGATATATCACGCCGAGCATCTTCTTTGTGGGAATCATGTCTCTCATCAACTCCTTTAAGGTATTCCGTGAGGTATACCTGCTCACTGGAGATTACCCCTTTGGATCACTTTATATGCTGCAGCATTTTATGAATAATACCTTCAGGTCGCTGGACTACCAGAAGCTGTCAGCGGCTGCAATCATAATGTGTACCGTAATGATCGTGATAATCGGCATCCTCTTTATCCTGGAGGACAAGATCGGCCGAGACGTCGAAGGCTAATGTGTGAGTGGGGACTGTCCCCATTGCACATAGGTCTGTCCCCCATTGCACATAGGTCTGTCCCCGATTGCACATTTTGAAAGAAATAATGATAAATATGGACAATGTAAAAATAGAGAAAACTAAATATAGAAAAAAAGGCGGTATTGTGAAGAAGATAATTCTTACGTTCATTGCGGCTATCTTCGCTATCTCGTTTCTTCTGCCCACTATACTTACATTTGCCAACTCATTTATGTCGGAGCAGGAGATAAGCTCGAACTATGGAGTGATCTTCAATGATTATTCCAACAAGTCCGATGAGACAGAAAGAACTGTGACCTATCGTACAGAAACCGTCAATCTGAAGCTTATTCCAGACAAGGTGGTGGGAACCCAGTATGAGACGGTGCTGCTGAAAAGCCCGGATTATCTGATGAAGTTCTGGAACTCGGTATTCCTCACTATTCCGATAATGGTGTTCCAGATACTTATCGCACTTGGAGCGGCGTATTCATTTGCCAGATTCAGAGGCCGAATAAGGGAAATGATATTCTTCCTGTACCTGGTTCTTATGCTTATGCCTTATCAGGTAACATTGGTTCCGAACTATATTGTAAATAGCTGGTTTGGTCTGCTGGATACCAGGTGGAGCATCATACTTCCGGGAGTCTTTGCTCCATTCAGCGTGTACCTGCTGACAAAATATATGAGACGTATTCCGGAATCGGTGATAGAAGCGGCCAAGCTGGACGGCGCCAATGAATGGCAGATATTCTGGCATATAGCCCTTCCGCTTTGCAAGGGTCCTATAGCTTCGGTTGCAATCCTTGTATTTATCGATTATTGGAATATGGTAGAACAGCCGCTTATTATGATGAGCAATTCGGCCTTCCATCCGCTGTCCATATTCCTGTCCCAGATCAATAACGGAGAGATTGGACTGGCATTTGCGGTTGCGACGATATATATGGTGCCGCCAATACTTATCTTCCTCTATGGAGAGGAGTACCTTGTAGACGGAATCGCTTATTCATCAGGAGTTAAAGGTTAAGCCTTCCAAAGATAAGCCACATATAAAGGAGTTAAATGTGAAAGAAAGATTAGACAATCTACGAGACGAGATCTCGTCCGAGACACCGGACGATCTGGAAATATCGTCTGGGGCGATGAATGCCTTAGATAATATAAAGGATACCTCAGAGAAAAGTAATGAGATAGTTCCTCATGGCCCTAGGGAAATCATCCCCGAGGACGAGCTTGTTGCTGAGCTCGAGGCTGAGGTGGATAACGAGATAAAAGAAGAGAAAAAGCAAAAAAAGGCTAAGAAACTCGCAAAGAAAAAGAAACCTATGTTTCTTACGGACGACGAGGTAGAAGTTGAAATGAAACTGGACCGAGAGGAAATGCTTCGGCGTATCCGTTTCCGTAAGAAAACTCTGAGAAGATTTGCTGTTATCTTCTTTGTGGTACTTATTGTGCTGACATTTTTCTCTAATACCATAATGAATTATTCGCTGCCTGAAGTTTCTACGGTAACTGTGTACAGTGGCAAGGTATCTCAGAAGGTACGCTGCCAGGGCTCTGTATCTGTGGGAAATGACCTTGATGTGACTGTCAGTGGCACGAGAACCGTAAAGGAGGTTCTGGTTGAGGACGGAGACGAGGTGAAAGAAGGGGATGTCATAATGACATTTGACGAGACAGAGAATACTGAACTCGCTGAGGCTGAAGAGACTCTGGAATCCCTGCAGCTTTCATATGAGAAGTCCCAGCTCAGATCTTCAAATGATTATACCGACGATGAGGTTGCTATACAAAATGCCAAGGATGACCTGACGGAGGCGCAGGAGGCGCTGACTCAGGCAAAGGCTGACGAGCAGAGCCTGGCGACTGCCAAGTACGAGCGTGACGAGCTTCAGACTGCTTATGATGCTAAGAACACTGAGGTGGCTGGTCTTCAGGCTAAGGTTGATGCATATTCATCCATGGAAAACTATGATGGAGAAACAGATGTTGATTCACTGGTTTCACAGCTGGCGACCGCAAAGGAGGAACTGACTAATCTGGAGACTAATCTTGAGGCAAAGAAGACGCTTGTGACAGAGCTTGAGGCTAAGACATCTGTTGCGGATGCTGAGGATAATGTGACCTCGAAAACCCAGTCTCTTGAATCACTTCAGCGCGGACTCACCAATAAGAAAGCGTCTGACAGCCTTACTGCCCAGACTAATGCTCTCGATGATGCGGATTCTCTGAAGAAGATAGAGGAGCAGGAGGAGAAGATTGAGAAGCTTAAGGCGGCAGACGATACAAGTGAGATTAAGGTAAATGGAACTGGCGTTGTCTCCGGCATTACAGTGAAGGCGGGTGATAAGATAAATGCTGATACTCCTGTAGCCAACATCCAGCTGAAGGACAGTGGATATGAGGTTACCTGTAATGTGTCAAAGCTGGATGCTCAGAAGCTGAAGGTTGGAAATGAGGCTGCTATTGAAAATATCTGGGGAGATGATGTGACCAGCACTATTAAAAGCATTAAGGCTGATCCGACCGATCCGAATCAGAAGAGTCTTGTAAAGTTTTCTGTGAAGGGAAATGTTCAGATTGGCGAGACCCTTCAGTTTGCGGTGGGCGAGAAGAGCGGTAAATACGACACGGTTGTTCCTAACAGCGCAGTCAAGGAGGACAGTGACGGAAAGTATGTATATGTTGTCAAGGTCAAAGCAACTCCGCTGGGTAACCGCTACATAGTTAAGAAGGTGAAGGTGGACGTGGTTGCCTCCGATACAACAAACTCTGCAATACAGGGCGAGGTGACAGAGTATGACAACGTGATCACCAACGCTTCAAAACCACTGGATAATGGCCAGCAGGTACGCCTTGCAGATAACTAATGAACCCCAATGTGCAAAAAGGGACAGACCTATGTGCAGTGGGGTCTGTCCCCATTGCACATGAAAGACATGAGATGAAAGATGAGAAGAATAAAAATAGAATAAGGGTGATGGCGGTGATCGTGGCGGTGAATCTGCTGCTAGGCGTTGTTTTCCTGTGCGTTCATTTTGCGGCAAAGAACAGGACGGATACACTTTACAGTCAGCAGGCGGCGCAGCGCTGGGGCGTGGATGATGAGAAGTATGCCCAGGTCAGTATCTTTTATTCAGAGAACGCAGGTATTGGATCTACAGATGTAAAGAACATAAGGAGTGCTTTGCAGAAGAAACTGTATGAGGACTCGCTGCTTGTGAAGTCTGAGGATTCGGGTGCTTCGCCGGATGCCCGTACCTGGATTGATGCTTATTCGGGACATACATTTGATGACATCAGAAAGGATTCGTCTACGGTTCACGTGAACGTATACACTGTGGGCGGCGATTTCTTTCAGATTCATAATATCCCTCTGAAAAGCGGCAGTTATCTTGATCTGGAAAGCTCCGATGTGAATCAGATACTGCTGGATGAATACGTGGCATGGTCGCTTTTTGGCGGCAATAACATAGCCGGAATGAAGGTCTGGATCGGTGACGCGGTTTTTACGATTACCGGTGTGGTGGCTTGTGATGACTCAAAGGCGGCTAAGGAGGCGTACGGCGATTATAACGCGGTTTATGTTCCAATCGAGGCCTATTCCAAACTGTATACCAAGGATACAGGATCTGACAGCACGACGTCAGATTCAGAATCCGTATCATCTGGAACACCTCACCAGGATGGGACGGTAGTTACCTGCTACGAGGCTGTTCTTCCTAATCCAATAAAGAACTATGGTTTATATACGGTTGCGGATGCTGCAGGTATTCAGTTCAAATCTGATGAGGAGAAAAAGGCTTCAAGGTCTTCACTGGATTTTGGTGATAAAGTGATTCTTGAAAATTCAGCCAGATACACCAGATCCTATCTCTATAACAGACTTAAAATGAAAAAGTATGAGAATATGAGGACTAACAGTGTGGTCTATCCATACTGGGAAAATGAAGCGCTTTATGAGGAACAGCGAGAGATTGGAGTGCTTCGATTCGATATAGTTGTTAGTAGCATTTTACTACTAAGTATAGTTGTGATTGCTGTGATTTTTTATCGTATGATAGAAGATAAAGTGGCGCAAAGAAAACCTAAGAATTATGAAATATAATCCCCCCCAGATTACCAGACGGGCAATAGAAAAATGTTTGGTGTCTCAGGGGGATTTTTGGTATAATGATACTATATTGGGTTAACTTATGGGAGGTTACTGATGGGCGCATATGAGATAACTGTGCTGGGGTTGGTTCAGGGCATAGGATTCAGGCCTTTTGTGGCTGAATATGCAGAACAGCACGGACTGACCGGCAGCATCAAAAATGCGGGCGGCGCAATAAAGCTGTATGTGGAATGTGATGAGGTGGAGATAGGCAATCTGTGCTACCACCTTAGATATAATTGCCCTGAAGGTGGGCGAGTTGATAATGTTATCGTGAAGCCAGTGGAAGAGGTGCTTTACGATGAGGAGACTGCAAAGATATCCAAGGAGCTGCGTGAGGTTGCAGAGAAGATGGCTGCAGCTGAGAGCTACGAGGATGAATATATGTATGACCGCGGCTGGCTTGAACCTCCTAGCAAGAGAGTAAAGCCGCATGATGAAACTAAGGACGAGGAAGAAAAGAAGGCGGCAGATAAGACAGAAGAGTTTAAAACTGAGGTGGGCGCCAGTGATGATGAGGGAAATGTCACAGAAGGTGTTGTTCTTGACGAGTTTGGCCGCGAGCTGGATGACCGCTTCCGTATTATAAAGAGTGAAGATTATGATGAGGGTGCCCGTTACCTTCCAACTGATATTGCAACCTGTGATAAATGTCGAAGCGATCTGCTGGATCCTGAGAACAGAAGATTCAGGTATCCTTTTATCAGCTGTTCTAAATGCGGTCCGAGATACTCGATAATGAAGACCGTTCCTTATGATAGAGAAAACAGTACCATGGCTCCATTTAATATGTGTCCGGACTGTGCCAGGGATTATAAGGAACCGGGAAGCCGCAGACGTTTCGATCAGAACATCGGATGTTCGGAGTGCGGCCCTAAACTGAGATATTATGAGAACCGTCTTGTGGACGAGGTTCAGATGACTCAGGATGAAATGCTGGTGAAGACGGTTGAGAGTCTGAAGGCAGGCAAGATTGGCGCAATAAAGGATATCGGTGGATTTCATTTTATGTGCATCCCTACTATGAGCGAGCCGGTAACGAGACTCAGAGCTTTTAAAGATGCTGTGTCGAGACCGTTTGCCATTATGTTTCCTGATGTTGAAATGATAAAGAAATACTGCTACGTTTCTGATACTGAGGAGGAGCTGCTCAGGTCAAATGCAAGACCTATCGTTCTTCTGTCCAGAAAACCTGAAAGCGCTGAGTTTGTTCCTGAGGTGCTGAAGGGCAGCGGTTACATAGGTGCAACACTTCCGTTTGATGGACTTCAGACTATTTTGTCAAATGATGTAGGCCCGCTGGTTATTACGAGCGGAAACAGAGGCGGTGAACCGATCATCACTAACGATATGGATATGATCCAGTTCCTTCCTAGAATAGACAGTGCTGATGGTGCGCTGGGAGAAGATAGAGATAGTGATACCAGCGATGCTCTGTCAGCAGTGGCTTTTGCAGATGAAACGATTGATAAGAAGGAAACTACGTATGTTGGTCATCCTAAAGAAATTGATGAAGATATCATAGATTTTATGTTAACCAATACCAGAGATATTCTGGCTCCGCTGGAGGATTCGGTTGCTCAGGTTGCCAGAATCCATAGTCCTGTTTCAAAGAGAAGTTTGATTCAGCTTATCCGTAGAGGAAGAGGTTATGTTCCTGAGCCAGTTATTCTCGAGAACGACCTGCCAAAGGATACATTTGCAGCAGGAACGGATTTTCAGTCCTCGTTTGCTCTGGGTAAGAAAAATGCTATCTATCTTTCTGAGTTCTATGGAAATATGACCAACTCCTCGGTTAAGGATGTCCGCGAGAAAGCCATAGGTCGTATGTCGGAGCTTCTGGGAGTAAAGCCGAAACGTTTTGTGGGTGATCTGAATCCAAACTACCAGTCCTCCAAGGATGCTGATAACAAGGCTATGGGAACCTATATCGATGGTATCCCTCAGAGAATTGTTCGCCGTCAGCATCACGCCTGCCACGTTCTATCTGTGGTGGCAGAACACGGTCTGACAGGAAGGCTGTTGGGAGTGTCATATGACGGTACTGGCTATGGTATGGACGAAACTATATGGGGCAGTGAGATATTTTCCTGTATGTTAAATGATACTCTTTCTGAAAATGATAAATCGGATTCTACTGTGGAAACGAGACCAAAGATCCTTCGTTCTGGTGCTCTACTTCCAGTGAAGCTTATGGGAGGCGACTCCAGTGCCCGGGATATCAAGACTACGCTGTGTGGATATATCAGAGCCTGCGAGGAGCGGCAGCTGGTGAGCCCACGTACCGTAGATATGGTTCTTAAGATCCTTGGTATCGATAGAGGTGATTACGGAATCATTTCAGCCTGCTTAAGGGCAGATATCGGAATCTACTACTCAGCGTGTATGGGACGTCTGTTTGATGCAGTGACAGCACTTCTAAGTCTTAAGTCGCGTAATACATTTGGTGGTGAAAGTCCTATCGCCCTTGAGGATGCGGCTATGCGTGCCTTCAGAAAACACGGTGTGACACTGAAGGATATACATCTGGCTGATCTAAGGATGAAGGTTATCGAGCCAAAGGGTGAAGAAGAAATCTACCGTATGGACCAGTCAGTACTGATTGCTGATCTGATGGAAAAGGTTGTAGAAATATATGATAAGAATCTAAGTGAAGCTGAGCGGGAGGAGGCAGTTGACAACCTGGCCTTCGAGTTCCACAAGGCTGTAATAGATTCTACTGTATATATATGCGACAAGGTCTGTGGCCGGGACTACATACAGCATATAGCCCTGACAGGTGGCAGTATGTACAACCGTCTGCTCCTGGACGGAATTGCCAGTTCCCTGGAAAGACTGGGCTACCGTATTTTCATCAACAACAAAGTGCCAGGTGGAGATGGCGGCATCTCCCTGGGCCAGATGTACGGCGAACTGATCTAACCTGTCTTCTTGATTGACGATAAAAAAACGCTTGACAGATATAAATGAAATGTGGTACATTATCGCACGATGAGCTGCCGTAGACAGCAGGTGTCTTTAAAAGACGTAACACCCAGGGAGGTTACCTGCCGAGGAGAAGTCGTGATACTAATGTAAGCACCATAGCTTATATCTGGTATATCATTTACGAATTCATACCTCTGTCTACAATCTAGACAGAGGTTTTCTTTTACATATCGCTTGTCGATTGTAAACTAGGATATTATGTGCAGCTTAAATATATAAGGAGGTGCATAAAGTGGCTAAGATCGAAGAAAAGAAACCAGTAGTGCAGGAAATCAAGGACAACCTTGAAGGCGCTAAGTCGGTAGTTCTTGTTGATTACCTCGGCGTAACAGTTGAGCAGGATACAAATCTTCGTAGAGCAACCAGAGAAGCTGGCGTTATCTACAAGGTTTACAAGAACACAATGGTTAATCTTGCAATCGAAGGTACAGAGTTCGCTGAGCTCGCTAAGGATCTTGAGGGACCTACAGCACTGGCTATCTCAAAGGATGATGCAACAGCTCCAGCAAGAGTTGTAGCAAAGTTCGCTAAGACAGCTAACAAGGTAACACTTAAGAGCGGCGTAGTAGAAGGAACTTACTACGATGAAGAGGGAATAAAAGTTATCGCAACTATTCCTTCAAGAGAGGAACTGCTTTCAAAGCTTCTTGGAAGCCTGCAGTCACCAATCACAAACTTTGCTCGCGTTATCAATCAGGTAGCTGAGCAGAAGGCAGAAGCCTAACAAAAACATTTAAAACATTTAATTAAAATAATAATGGAGGATTTCAAAATGACAGTAGAAGAGTTAGTAGCTGCTATAGATGAGCTCTCAGTTCTTGAGCTTAACGATCTTGTAAAGGCAGTAGAAGAGAAGTATGGTGTTTCAGCAGCAGCTGGAGTAGTAGTTGCAGCAGCAGCAGGTGCTGGCGATGCAACAGAGCAGAAGGATGAGTTCGATGTAGAGCTTACAGAGGTTGGCGCTGAGAAGATTAAGGTTATCAAGGTTGTTCGTGAGGTAACAGGTCTTGGACTTAAGGAAGCTAAGGAAGCAGTTGAGGGCGCTCCAAAGGTACTTAAGGAGGCTGTATCAAAGGCTGAGGCTGAGTCAATCCAGAAGAAGTTCGAGGAAGTTGGAGCTAAGATTACTCTTAAGTAATTTCATCCATTTTTCAAAAGCATTTAAAGACCGTGCAAAGGGGTCCGTCCCCAATGCACGGTTTTCTATATCTTATCTAAAAAACCAATCTAAAAAGTTTTTAAAATTTCTAAAATTCTTACTTGCATTCCTTTTCTAAAAATGTTATAGTTGTAAATTGTCATTATAGGTTAAATTGGTAAACTGTGCTTTACTAGGGGCTCAGTGTGTCTTTTATGCGCATTTTATGCCATGAACGCCCATATTTAGCCGAGTGTGATAAATATAACGAGAGGTGAAATACGTCACATGGAAAACTACAGAATGCGTCCAATCAAATCAGGTAAAAACATTCGTATGAGCTATTCCGGAAAAGAAGAAGTTCTTGAGATGCCTAACCTTATCGGCGTACAGGTTGATTCCTACAAGTGGTTTCTTGAAGAAGGCCTGGACGAAGCATTTAGAGATATCAGTCCGATAACTGATTTCTCAGGTAAGCTCAGTCTCGAATTTGTTGATTACAGACTGAATGAAGAGGACAAGAAGTACACCATCGAAGAGTGCAAGGAGAGGGATGCAACATATTCTGCTCCACTCAAGGTTAATGTTCGTCTTATAAATAATGAGACGGGTGAGATCAACCAGCACGATGTCTTCATGGGTGATATGCCACTTATGACTGAGACTGGTACATTTGTTATCAATGGAGCTGAGCGTGTTATCGTCAGCCAGCTCGTTCGATCACCGGGTATCTACTATTCAATAGGAAGAGATAAGACCGGTAAGCCTCTTTTCTCTTGTCAGGTTATTCCTAACCGTGGAGCTTGGCTCGAGTATGAGACTGATGCTAATGACGTATTTTATGTAAAAGTAGATAGAAATAGAAAGGTTCCAGTTACCGTTCTTATTCGTTCTCTTGGTTTTGGTACAGATGAAGAGATTCTTCAGCTGTTCGGCGATGAGCCAAAGCTTCAGGCTTCATTTGCCAAGGATCCATCCAAGACATACGAAGAGGGTATACTTGAGCTCTACAAGAAGCTTAGACCAGGTGAGCCTCTTGCTGTTGAGAGTGCAGAGAGTCTTATTAACTCTATGTTCTTTGATCAGAGAAGATATGACCTGGCTCACGTTGGACGTTTCAAGTTCAATAAGAAGCTTCATCTTATGAATCGTATAGTTGGCTTCTATCTGGCAGAGGATGTTATCGATCCACTGACAGGTGAGGTTCTCTTTGCTCAGGGCGAGGAGATCACCAAGGAGACAGCTAAGTCTATTCAGGATGCTGCAGTAGCATACGTGCTGGTTCAGACTGAGACAGCAAATGTTAAGGTGCTCTCTAACATGATGGTTGACATAACACCATGGATCAAGGACAGACTTCCTGGCGTAACTGCTGAGGACCTTGGTATAAATGAGTATGTATATTATCCTGTTCTTTCTCAGCTTCTTGATGAGTATGAGGATGAGGAGGAGCTTACTGAGGCTATTAAGGCCAGCTTAAATGAGCTTATTCCAAAGCACATTACTAAGGAAGATATACTTACTTCTATTAACTACAATATGCATCTTGAGTACGAGGTTGGTACAAAGGATGATATCGATCACCTGGGTAACAGACGTATTAAGTCAGTTGGAGAACTTCTCCAGAACCAGTATCGTATCGGTCTTTCAAGACTTGAGAGAGTAGTTAAGGAACGTATGCAGACACAGGATATAGAGACTATCACACCTCAGTCTCTTATCAATATCAAGCCTGTAACTGCAGCAGTTAAGGAGTTCTTCGGTTCATCACAGCTGTCACAGTTCATGGATCAGAACAACCCACTTTCAGAGCTTACACATAAGAGACGTCTTTCAGCACTTGGTCCTGGTGGTCTTTCAAGAGAGAGAGCCGGATTCGAAGTTCGAGACGTTCACTATACACACTATGGCCGTATGTGTCCTATCGAGACACCTGAAGGTCCTAACATCGGTCTTATTAACTCACTTGCTACATTTGCCCGCATTAATCCTTATGGATTCATCGAGGCTCCATATAGACGTGTAGATAAGACAGATCCAGAGAACCCAGTAGTTACAGACGAAGTTGTTTATATGACAGCTGACGAAGAGGATAACTACATTGTAGCTCAGGCTTCTGAGCCACTTGATGAGAATAATCATTTTATTAATAAGAACGTTGCTGGTCGTCACCTTGATGAGACATCTGTATTCCCTAAGAGTACTGTTGATTTCATGGACGTATCACCTCGTATGGTATTCTCAGTTGCTACATCAATGGTTCCATTCCTTCAGAACGACGATGCTAACCGTGCCCTCATGGGTTCTAACATGCAGCGTCAGGCAGTTCCGCTTCTTAAGACAGATGCACCTGTAGTTGGTACAGGTATGGAGTCTAAGGCAGCTGTTGACTCAGGAGTTACGATCGTTTGTAAGCACGACGGTACAGTAGAGTATTCATCCAGTACTAAGATCGTTGTAAAATGTGACGATGGCACAAAGGATGAGTACGACGTAATTAAGTTCTCACGAAGCAACCAGGGTAACTGCATGAACCAGAGACCTATCGTCTTCAAGGGCGACAGAGTTAAGAAGGGTGAGGTTATTGCTGATGGTGCTTCAACATCCAATGGTGAGCTTGCACTTGGTAAGAACCCACTTATCGGATTCATGACCTGGGAAGGTTACAACTACGAGGATGCTGTACTTCTTTCAGAGAACCTTGTAAAGGACGATGTATATACATCAGTTCATATTGAGGAATATGAGTCAGAAGCTAGAGATACTAAGCTGGGACCTGAAGAAATCACAAGAGATCTTGCTGGCCTTAGTCAGGATGCTCTTAAGAATCTGGATGAAAATGGTATCATCCGTATAGGTGCTGAGGTACGTGCCGGAGATATTCTGGTAGGTAAGGTTACACCTAAGGGTGAGACAGAGCTTACAGCTGAGGAGAAGCTTCTTCGAGCTATCTTCGGTGAGAAGGCTAGAGAAGTTAGAGATTCATCACTGAGAGTACCACACGGTGCTTACGGTGTTGTAATGGATATAAAGATATTTACAAGAGAGAATGGCGATGAGCTTAAGCCAGGCGTTACAAAGTCTGTAAGAGTATATATCGCGCAGAAGAGAAAGATATCTGTTGGTGATAAGATGGCCGGTCGTCACGGTAACAAGGGTGTCGTTTCAAGAGTACTCCCTGTTGAGGATATGCCATTCCTTCCAAATGGTCGTCCACTTGATA
Source organism: Lachnospiraceae bacterium NE2001 (assembly GCA_900110635.1). Taxonomy (GTDB): domain Bacteria; phylum Bacillota; class Clostridia; order Lachnospirales; family Lachnospiraceae; genus Eubacterium_Q. The sequence continues at coordinate 97,078 of FOEK01000007.1, read as the reverse complement.
TCGTTCTTAACCCTCTCGGCGTTCCTTCCCGAATGAACATTGGACAGGTACTTGAGCTTCATCTCGGACTTGCTTCTGAGGTGCTTGGATTCAAGGTATCAACTCCTATATTCGATGGTGCGAAGGAGGAAGATATCGCAAAAGAGCTTCGTATGGCAAATGATTATGCTAACACTTCCTGGGAAGAGTTCGAAGCTAAGTATAAAGATTATGTTGATAAAGATGTTATGGAATATCTCTATGAGCATCGTGACCATAGAGAAGAGTGGAAGGGTGTTCCAATAGATGAAACAGGTAAGGTTCAGCTTAGAGATGGACGTACAGGTGAGGCTATCCCTGCACCAGTATCAGTTGGTTTCATGCACTATCTGAAGCTGCACCACCTTGTAGATGATAAGATCCATGCTCGTTCAACCGGTCCTTACTCACTTGTAACTCAGCAGCCACTTGGTGGTAAGGCTCAGTTCGGTGGTCAGAGATTCGGAGAGATGGAGGTTTGGGCTCTTGAGGCTTATGGTGCTTCATCAACACTTCAGGAGATCCTTACTGTTAAATCTGATGATATTGTTGGACGTGTTAAGACTTACGAGGCTATCATTAAGGGTGAGAATATCCCTAACCCTGGTACACCAGAGTCATTCAAGGTACTTCTTAAGGAGTTCCAGTCACTGGGACTTGATGTAAGAGTACTGGGCGAAGACGGTGGCGAGGTTGAACTTGGTGGCGTTGAAGATTACGACAAGAAGACAATCAAGCTTATCGAGGGTGATGACTCTTACGAGGAGGATCTTGAGAAGGGCGGCTACAGATCAGGTACTGAAGATGAACTTGAAGATTATGACAAGGGTTCAGATGATTTCGGCGGCGACCTTGATTCAGATGTAAATCCTATGGATTCAGATGATTTTGGCGGCGACGGCGACTTCGGTGATGAGGACTTTGGTGGCGACTTCGATGATTCAGACTTCGACGATAATGATGGATTTGAAGACTAAGGGAGGAAAATAGTAAGATGGCATTACGCGTAGATACAGAACAGGAAAAACCTATTTATTTTGACGCTATCAAGATTGGACTTGCTTCTCCTGAGAAGATCAGAGAATGGTCTTATGGCGAGGTAACAAAGCCTGAGACTATCAACTATAGAACCTGGAAGCCAGAGCAGGATGGTCTGTTCTGTGAGAGAATATTTGGACCTACCAAGGACTGGGAATGTCACTGTGGTAAGTTCAAGAAGGTTCGCTATAAGGGCATGGTCTGCGACAGATGTGGCGTTGAGATAACAAAGTCAAGCGTACGTCGTGAGCGTATGGGACATATTGAACTTGGTTGTCCTGTATCACATATCTGGTATTTCAAGGGTATCCCTTCACGTATGGGACTTCTCCTTGATCTGTCACCACGTGAACTTGAGAGAGTTCTTTATTTCTCAGCTTATATCGTAATAGATCCTGGTACAACAGATCTTCACGAGAAGCAGATTATCTCCGAGCAGGAGTATAGAACAAAGCAGCAGGAGTTTGGGTATGATTCCTTCAGAGTCGGAATGGGCGCTGAGGCTATCAAGGAGCTTCTTCAGAAGGTTGATCTTGAGGAAGATTCAAAGCAGCTTTTCGAGGAGCTGAACACAGCAACTGCTCAGAAAAAAGCAAAGATTATTAAGAAGCTGGACGTAGTTGAGTCATTTAGAAACTCTGGTAACAAGCCAGAGTGGATGATCCTTGATGTTGTTCCAGTTATACCTCCAGATCTTAGACCTATGGTTCAGCTGGATGGTGGTAGATTCGCTTCTTCAGATCTAAATGATCTCTATAGAAGAATACTTAACAGAAATAACCGTCTCAAGAAGCTTCTTGAGATTACAGCACCTGACATCATCGTACGTAACGAGAAGAGAATGCTTCAGGAAGCTGTAGATTCACTTATAGATAATGGTCGTCATGGACGTGCTGTAACTGGTGGTCAGAGTGGTAGAACACTTAAGTCACTTTCAGATATGCTTAAGGGTAAGCAGGGACGTTTCCGTCAGAACCTTCTTGGTAAGCGTGTTGACTACTCAGGACGAAGCGTTATCGTAGTTGGACCAGAGCTTAAGATATATCAGTGTGGTCTTCCTAAGGAAATGGCAATCGAGCTGTTCAAGCCTTTCGTTATGAAGGAGCTTGTATCCAGAGGTAAGGCTGACAATATTAAGGCAGCTAAGAAGAAGGTTGAGAGACTTGAGTCTGGCGTATGGGATATTCTTGAGGATGTTATCAAGGAACACCCAGTTATGCTGAACCGTGCTCCTACACTTCATAGACTTGGTATCCAGGCGTTTGAGCCAATCCTTGTTGAGGGTAAAGCTATCAAGCTTCATCCACTGGTATGTATGGCCTTCAATGCCGACTTCGATGGAGACCAGATGGCTGTTCACCTTCCACTTTCAGTAGAGGCTCAGGCCGAGTGTAGATTCCTTCTGCTCTCACCTAACAACCTGCTGAAGCCTTCAGATGGTGGAGTTGTATCTGTTCCTTCACAGGATATGGTACTTGGTATCTACTATCTGACAATGGATAAGTTTAAAGAGGTTCCTTACGAGGAGTCTGAGATTGTTAAGGAGTACCTTGTTGAGGACGAGGCAGCAAACCTTGAAGCAATCAAGAAGGATGCTGAGGCTGGTACAGTTCAGGCCTTCGATAAGATCAGAGTTACAGTAATCAAGAAGAAGACAAAAGCTGATGAGAAGGAAGGAATCCCAGCAGAGACCTTCTACAAGACCATTGTATCTACAGTTGAGGATATGATGGGACGTCATTTCTCAAATCTTAGTCGTGCACTTCTTGCATTTGACAATAAGGATATTATCCTTCAGCAGAAGATCTATATAAAGAGAACTGCTACTACAACTACAGGTAAGGAGGTTACAGGTTTTGTTGCTACGACACTTGGACGCCTTATCTTCAATGAGATAATCCCTCAGGATCTTGGCTTTGTTGACAGAACTGATGAGAAGAAGGTTATCGAACCAGAGATTAACAAGCTGGTAAAGAAGGGCGATCTGAAGAAGATGCTCAACAAGTGTATCAATATCCACGGAGCTACAAAGACAGCTGAGGTTCTTGATGATGTTAAGGCTCTGGGATACAAGTACTCAACTCTGAGTGGTATCTCAGTTTCTATCGCAGATATGACAGTTCCTTCAGATAAGAAGCAGCTTCTTGATGATGCACAGAAGACCGTTGATGAGGTAAATGCTCTCTATGAGAAGGGCTTCCTTACAGAAGAGGAGCGTAAGAAGAGAGTTGTTAAGCTTTGGGAGGATGCAGATAAGCGTCTGACCAAGTCACTTCTCGATGGACTGGATAAGTACAATAACATTTATATGATGGCCGACTCAGGTGCCCGTGGTTCTGATCAGCAGATCAAGCAGCTGGCAGGTATGCGTGGACTTATGGCTAATACACGAGGCGAGACAATCGAGCTCCCTATCAAGTCTAACTTCCGTGAGGGTCTTGACGTACTGGAGTACTTCATTTCTGCACATGGTGCTCGTAAGGGACTTTCTGATACAGCTCTTCGTACAGCCGATTCAGGTTACCTTACAAGACGTCTTGTTGATGTATCTCAGGATATCATCATCAGAGAGACGGATTGCTGTCCAGATCAGAAGGATGAGAAGCCTGGTATCTATGTATCAGAGTTTGTTGATGGAAAGCGTGTTACAGAGAGCTTTGAAGATCGTATCAGAGGCAGATATGCAGCTGAGAGCATCTTTGATGCAAATGGTGAGATGATCGTTAAGATCAACCATATGATCACACCTGCAAGAGCAGAGAGAATCGTTAAGTTCGGTATTCAGAATGATACAGGTATTCCTTACACAGATCCTGAGACAGGTGAGGTAAGACATGATTCTAAGCTTAAGATAAGATCCGTACTTACATGTAAGTGCCACCTTGGTATCTGTGCAAAATGTTACGGAATGAACCTTGCTACAGGTCAGCCTGTTCAGGTTGGTGAGGCGGTTGGTATCATCGCTGCTCAGTCAATCGGTGAGCCTGGTACACAGCTTACAATGAGAACCTTCCACTCCGGTGGTGTTGCCGGTGGTGATATCACTCAGGGTCTTCCTAGAGTAGAGGAGATCTTTGAGGCTCGTAAGCCAAAGGGTCTTGCTATTATCGCAGACTTTGGTGGTAAGGTAGAGCTTAGAGAGTCAGAGAACTCACGTAAGAGAGAAGCTGTTATCACTAACGACGAGACTGGTGAGACAAAGACATATCTGATTCCATTTGGTTCACACCTTAAGGTTACAGACGGTCAGGTTCTTGAAGCCGGTGATGAGCTGACAGAGGGTTCAGTTAATCCTCACGACATTCTTAAGATTAAGGGTGTTGAGGCAGTTCAGAACTATATCCTTCGTGAAGTACAGAAGGTTTACGCCCTTCAGGGTGTTGAGATCAATGATAAGCATATAGAGATTATCGTTCGTCAGATGCTGAAGAAGACACGTATTGAGGAGTCTGGTGATTCTGAGTATCTTCCAGGTACACTTGCAGACGTACTTGATATCGATGAGATGAATGAAATCTTCAAGGAAGAGGGTATGAAGGAGATTGTTGCATCACGTATTCTTCTTGGTATCACAAAGGCTTCCCTTGCAACTAACTCATTCCTTTCAGCTGCATCATTCCAGGAGACCACTAAGGTTCTTACAGGAGCAGCTATCAAGGGTAAGGTCGATCCACTTATCGGTCTTAAGGAGAACGTGCTTATCGGTAAGCTCATTCCTGCTGGTACAGGTATGAAGAGATATAGAGAGGTCAGACTCGATACAGATTATGTAAGAGACATCGATGAAGAGGATGACGATTTTGAAACAATGCTCGTTTCTGATGAAAGCCTTAAGGCTGCTGATGACGAGTCTCTCGTAAATGATGCAGATGATGTTTTAGATGTAGATACAGATGATGTTGATGCAACTGAGACAGACGATACATCAGATGATGAGTAAAATATTCTTAATATGATATATATGAGAGAATTTTCTCATTGACATCGTAATACTGAATATGTATAATAATTGGGCGTGCGCTGAAAAGGCACGCCCTTTTGTGCGCTTTAAAGTATATCTCTGGATTTATACTATTAGCGGCACAAAATCAAATAAACAAGTAAGGAGGTGAAAACAGAATGCCAACATTTAACCAGTTAGTAAGAAAGGGTAGACAGGACGCAGTTAAGAAGTCTACTGCACCTGCTCTTCAGAGAAGCTTTAACTCACTGAAGAAGAAGCCAACTAACGCAAGCTCTCCACAGAAGAGAGGCGTTTGTACAGCTGTTAAGACAGCAACCCCTAAGAAGCCTAACTCAGCTATGCGTAAGATAGCCAGAGTACGTCTTTCTAACGGAATGGAAGTAACAAGCTATATTCCAGGTGAAGGTCACAACCTTCAGGAGCACAGCGTTGTTCTCGTTCGTGGTGGAAGAGTAAAGGACCTTCCTGGTACAAGATATCACATCATCCGTGGTACACTTGATACTGCAGGAGTTGCTAAGAGACGTCAGGCACGTTCTAAGTACGGTGCTAAGCGTCCTAAGGATGCTAAGTAAATCTGCTGAGTAAGTAGTAGATTGATACTAAGTATCTGTTAGACAAGCTAACAAGCTAAACAAACTAGTGCTGGTTTTTAGATAGGCATTGTTTTCATCATATTAGATATAATCTGTATGTATGTACCTTTGCCCTAGATTTAAACAGCGCGAAAACACGTAAACAGTTACTAAGGATTTAGTAACTCACAGGTGTTACTAGATCGGTAACTTCAATATCGTGAGTACCGAAGAATTAATTATATTATTAAGGAGGGAAGAACCGTGCCACGTAAAGGACATATAGCAAAAAGAGATGTACTTGCTGATCCAATTTACAATAACAAGGTTGTTACTCGTCTTATCAACAACATTATGTTAGATGGTAAGAAGGGTGTAGCTGAGAAGATTGTATACGGTGCTTTTGACCAGATCAAAGAGCAGACAGGCAAGGACCCAATCGAGGTCTTTGAGGCAGCTATGAACAATGTTATGCCACAGCTCGAGGTTAAGGCTAGACGTATCGGCGGTGCTACTTATCAGGTTCCTATTGAGGTTAGACCTGACAGAAGACAGGCTCTTGGACTTCGTTGGATTACATTTTTCTCACGTAAGAGAACTGAGAAGACAATGAAGGAAAGACTTGCTCTTGAGCTTATAGATGCATCTAACAACACAGGTGCAGCTGTAAAGCGTAAGGAAGAGATGCACAGAATGGCAGAGGCTAATAAGGCATTTGCTCATTATCGTTTCTAATTACAGAAACCTTTTGTATATTAATTAAAGGAGGAAACAGTCTTGGCTGGAAGAGAATATCCATTAGAGAGAACAAGAAATATCGGTATCATGGCTCACATCGATGCTGGTAAGACAACTCTCACAGAGAGAATTCTTTATTATACAGGCGTTAACTACAAGATTGGTGAGACCTACGAAGGTACTGCTACCATGGACTGGATGGAGCAGGAGCAGGAGAGAGGTATCACTATTACATCTGCAGCTACTACATGCCACTGGACAGTTCAGGAAAACTGTAAACCAAAGCCAGGTGCTCTTGAGCATCGTATCAATATCATTGATACTCCTGGACACGTTGACTTTACAGTTGAGGTTGAGCGTTCACTGCGTGTACTTGATGGTGCAGTTGGAGTATTTGATGCTAAGGGTGGTGTTGAGCCTCAGTCAGAGAATGTATGGCGTCAGGCAGATACATACCACGTACCACGTATGGCTTTCGTTAACAAGATGGATATCCTTGGTGCAGATTTCTACAATACTGTAGATGAGATCAGGGAGCGTCTTGGCAAGAAGCCTGTAGTTATTAATATTCCTATTGGTAAGGAAGATTATTTTGATGGAATCATCGACCTGTTTGAGATGAAGGCTTATATCTACAATGATAGTAAGGGCGAGGATATCTCAATCGTTGATATTCCAGATGATTATAAGGAGATCGCAGATAAGTGGCATACAGAGCTCGTAGAGACCTGTTGTGAGCTTGATGACGATCTTATGATGGCTTACCTTGAGGGTGAGGTTCCATCTATTGATGAGCTTAAGGCAGCACTTCGTGCAGCTACTTGTGCTCCAATTACAGATGCTGCAGGCGAGAAGGAACGTGTTGTTCCTGTATGCTGCGGTTCTGCACATCAGAATAAGGGTATCCAGAAGATGATCGATGCAGTTATCGAGTTCATGCCTTCACCAATTGATATCCCAGAGATTAAAGGAACAGATCTTCAGGGTAACGAGATTACAAAGAAGTCTTCAGATGATGAGCCTTTCTCAGCTCTTGCATTTAAGATCGCTGCTGACCCATTTGTTGGTAAGCTTGCATTTATCAGAGTATATTCAGGAACGCTTGCAAAGGGTTCTTATGTACTTAATGCTACAAAGAATAAGAAGGAGCGTGTTGGACGTATCGTTCAGATGCACGCTAACAATCGTCAGGATATCGAGAGAGTTTACTCAGGGGATATCGCTGCAATCGTTGGACTTAAGAATACTACTACTGGTGATACAATCTGCGACGAGCAGCATCCAGTAATCCTTGAGTCTATGGAGTTCCCAGATCCTGTTATCGAGCTCGCTATCGAGCCAAAGACAAAGGATGGACAGGACAAGCTTGTTGATGCACTTGCTAAGCTTGCTGAAGAGGATCCTACATTCAAGACACATACAAACACAGAGACAGGTCAGACAATCATCGCCGGAATGGGCGAGCTTCACCTTGAGATTATCGTAGATAGACTTCTTCGTGAGTTTAAGGTAGAGGCTAACGTAGGTGCTCCTCAGGTTTCATACAAGGAGACATTTACAACACCTGTTGATGTTGATTCTAAGTACGTTAAGCAGTCCGGTGGTCGTGGACAGTACGGACATTGTAAGGTTAAGTTCACACCTATGGATCCTAACGGTGAAGAGCAGTTCAAGTTCTCTTCAACTGTAGTTGGTGGTAATATCCCTAAGGAATATATCCCATCTATCGGTGAAGGTATCGAAGAAGCAGCTCAGGCCGGTGTACTTGGCGGATATCCAGTTCTTGGTATCGAGGCTGAGGTTTATGATGGTTCATACCATGAAGTCGACTCATCTGAGATGGCATTCCACATTGCTGGTTCTATGGCATTTAAGGATGCTATGAAGAAGGGTAATCCTGTACTTCTTGAGCCAGTTATGAAGGTTGAAGTAACTATGCCTGCTGATTACATGGGCGATGTTATCGGTGACCTTAACAGCCGTCGTGGACGTGTTGAAGGTATGGAGGATGTTGGTAATGGTAAGCTTGTTAAGGCTTATGTACCACTTGCAGAAATGTTCGGTTATTCAACTGACCTTCGTTCCAGAACACAGGGACGTGGTAACTACTCTATGTTCTTCGAGAGATATGAGCAGTGTCCAAAGAGTGTTCAGGAGAAAGTCCTTTCACAGAAGGGTTAATGCTAAACTTTTAGCAATTTAAACTACAAATATACTTGAAAAATCGGTATATATTTAGTAAAATCAATTCTAGTGCTGTGGTCGGGAGAAATCCGGTCCCGGTCACGAATACATAAATGCCGTTTAAAGGTTAAAAAAGATAATCATTTAGGAGGATTTTGAAATGGCAAAGGCTAAGTTTGAAAGAAACAAACCACATGTTAACATTGGTACAATCGGTCACGTTGACCACGGTAAGACAACTCTTACAGCTGCTATCACAAAGGTACTTTCTGAGAGAGTTGCTGGTAACGCTGCTGTTGCTTTCGATAACATCGATAAGGCTCCAGAAGAGAGAGAGCGTGGTATCACAATCTCAACAGCTCACGTAGAGTATGAGACAGAGAAGCGTCACTATGCACACGTTGACTGCCCAGGACATGCTGACTATGTAAAGAACATGATCACTGGTGCTGCTCAGATGGATGGTGCTATCCTCGTTGTTGCAGCTACTGACGGTGTTATGGCTCAGACAAGAGAGCATATCCTTCTTGCTCGTCAGGTTAACGTTCCATACATCATCGTATTCCTTAACAAGTGCGATATGGTTGATGATGATGAGCTTATCGAGCTTGTAGAGATGGAAGTTACTGAGGCTCTTGAGGAGTATGGTTTCGAAGGATGCCCAATCATCAAGGGTTCAGCTCTTAAGGCTCTTGAAGGCGATGCTGCTTGGGGCGACAAGATCATGGAGCTTATGGATACAGTTGATTCTTATATCCCAACTCCAGAGCGTGATACAGATAAGCCATTCCTTATGCCAGTTGAGGACGTATTCACAATCACAGGTCGTGGTACTGTTGCAACAGGTAGAGTAGAGAGAGGTACACTTCACCTTAATGATCCACTTGAGATCCTTGGTATCAAGGACGAGAAGCTCAATACAGTTGTTACTGGTATTGAGATGTTCCGTAAGCTTCTTGATGAGGCTCAGGCTGGTGATAACATCGGAGCACTTCTTCGTGGTATCAACAGAGATCAGGTTGAGAAGGGACAGGTTCTTGCTAAGCCAGGTACTGTAACATGCCATAAGAAGTTTACAGCTCAGGTTTACGTTCTTACAAAGGACGAGGGTGGACGTCATACTCCATTCTTCAACAACTATCGTCCACAGTTCTACTTCAGAACAACAGACGTTACTGGTGTCTGCAATCTTCCAGCAGGTACAGAGATGTGCATGCCTGGTGATAACGTAGAGATGACAATCGAGCTCATCCATCCAGTAGCTATGGAGCAGGGACTTCGTTTCGCTATCCGTGAGGGTGGTAGAACAGTTGGTTCTGGTTCTGTTGTATCTATCATTGAGTAATTATTATTCGATTATAATATGATATATAAGGCCAGCAGCATTGTCTGCTGGTCTTTTTTTGCTTTAATGATATATTGAAATATGATAATATATTTCTTATGAAGAGAAATGTTATGCTGAACAATTTAATAATGGGAGTATTTGTTCTGTTATTGGCGGTGCTAGCATTTGTAGTGCCTTTTTCTTTCGTTGGTCATACAGATAAGGTAAAAAAATCTGCTGATGAGGGCTGGTACTATATTGATTATACTGGTATGGTAACTAGTCAAAATGCCGATCTGAAGGACCTTCAGTTTGATGAAAATACCAATTTGACGTCTATTGCTACAACTATTAATTCGGATGAAATATCAGGTGCAAATCTTGAGTTTATCAGTACAAATGTTGATTTCTCTGTGTATCTTGATGATGAACTCATTTATGATTTTAATCCAGTGCTTCCAATATATTCTGGAAAATCTTATGGAAATGCAGTTCATGATATTATAATTCCTAACTTTAGTGGAAATGCCACTCTAAGAATTGATGCTAAGAGATTAGGTGAGGATATGTATGCAAGATTCTCCAGGGCATATTTTCAGAATGGATACATGTTCTATCGTGACTTGCTTGCAGATAATTTATATAAGCTTGTTATGACATTTGTCGTATTTGTTCTTGGATTATTCCTGACTGTTCTGGCAATTTTCTTTGAGTATAGAGAGAATCAAAGGCTGGAGGCGGTGTCTATTGGTGTAACGGCTATGATTCTGGCCTTATATACTAATTCAGATGTATTTATGCTTGAGGTGTTTGCAGCAAATCTTGGAATTCTCAGATTCATAAATTATCTGACCCTTATTCTGCTGCCTGTTCCTGGACTAACTCTAGTTATGACAATAGAAAGATTTGAGAAGAGTAGAGGACTTCTTTTTATTGAGATTCTCGTGCTGTTCAATGCCATCTGCCATATTGTCGTTATTGGTAGTGGAAATGGGGATTATCACGATCTTCTTATTATGACCCATTGTATATTTGTAGTGACAGTTCTTGTTGCTATAGGTTATACCATTTTGGCATTTATTTCTAAGAGGATAAGGGAAGATAGTCAGTTGATCATGCTAATAGCCTTTGGTCTTTTGATGACAGCAGGGCTTATTGATCTGGTAAGTTACTATATTGGGTCTACTGGCGATGTGGCCAGATTTTCACGAGTTGGTCTCTTTATATTTACGGTAGTTATATCATTTTACGAGATAATCAGGTTCTTTAATATCAGCCGTAAGAGCTATGAGGCAGAGATAATGGAGAAGCTGGCACACCAGGATGGACTGACTGGACTCGAGAACCGTATGTCCTTCTCTGAGTATGAGAAAGAGCTGAGCCTCAGACCTGCTGGTATTGTGTTCCTGATTCAATTTGATATAAATTACTTGAAGAAGGTAAATGATAATTTTGGCCACTCAGAGGGTGATAAGCAGATTGTTGGTGCTGCAAATGTTATTAAGAGCATTTTCGGAGATTATAGTAGAATATTTAGAACTGGTGGTGATGAGTTCATTGTTGCTATGGAGTCGAACTCGGTTATGAATCTGGGAAAGACGTATCGTGAGTGTGAAAGACGGTTTGCTGATGCGGTAGAGGCTTATAATGAGGAGAATAAGCCACCTATACCGCTTTCAATTGCTTATGGAATGAGTGAAATGAAATGTGGTGAAGACAGTCCTGAAGATGTGGAGAAGAAGGCTGATAAACGTATGTATGAGCATAAGCTTCGAATAAAGAAGCAGGAATCAACGGAAACTGTGGGGTAATATAAGCGAGGTTATAATATGAAACAATTTCAGTTTAATTATGAAAGCGAAGATAAGCTATTAAGTGTATTAAAAAGAATTAAACAGTGGTGTAATTCTTCAGTTGTTTCGAATATTCTGTTTCAGATATATACTGAAACCTTGAATAAAAATCGGATAGAGAAAATATGTGATCATATTAAAGCAGAGATTCCAGATGCTTTATATATGGGATGTTCTACAAATGGTAATATCCTCCTTGGAGATAAGAGTGAATCTCCGATAAGCATTGTTTGTACTGTATATGAGTATCCATCTACAAAGATACTTCTTCTTCAATATCCGCTTACTGAAGAAGAAGCTCGGGAGGTTGCCAGTAATCTAAAGAGGGTTATCAGGGAAAACTCGTGGGTTAAGTCAGTTATTACTTATACAACCATGCGTGGAATGTCTATGACTGATTATTGTTCATACTTAAGCGAACTGCCTAAGAGTATTGTCTTTTCGGGAGGCGGTGCATTTTCTGAGGATATGAATGAAAGCGAAGCTTTTGTTTTCTCTTCAGAGGGAGAAATATCAGATCACGCCACAGTTTTTCTTTTGACTGGTGGTGAGGATTATTATATAGAGACTTTGCATGTGACTGGCTGGAAGCCTTTGGGCAGGTATCTTTCAGTAACAAAAGCGAAGGGACCGATATTATATGAGCTTGATGGCAGACCGGCCTATGAAACCTATTATAAGTATCTGAATATTAAGAATGATGAAAACTTCTTTACAAATACGCTGGAGTTTCCATTTCTATATGAATTAAATGGCCTCGATATACTTCGTGCTCCGATTGCAAGTAATGAGGATGGCTCTATAGTTATGACAGCTGATATAGCTGAAAATGTACGCGCCAGAATTGCTTATGGAGATCCCTGGACAATTCTGGAAAGTGTATATAAGACAGCAGTTTCATTTCAGCAGTTTATTCCTGAAACCTTTACGGTATTTTCTTGTGCTGCAAGAAGGACCTTCTGGGGAGATGATGAGGCGGGAAATGAGACTCAGCCATTTCAGTCCCTGGCGCCAACATCTGGTTTCTATACTTCGGGAGAGTTTCTTAGAACTGGAAAGTATATAAATCAGCATAATGTTACGCTTGTTATTGTGGCTCAGAGAGAGGGAGATATAACGGGCAAGGCTATACCTCAGGTTGATATGGATACAGAGGTGTTCTCTGGGAAGGTTTCGATGATCAATCGTCTTGCGACCTTTATTCAGGAGGCCACTACTGAATTGGAGGAAGCAAATCGGAAACTGGAGCAGCTGGCTATATCTGATGGTCTTACAGGACTTTTAAACAGATCTGAAATCCAGCACAGAATTACCAAACGTGTCAAAGAACTTGAGCATCTAGGTATGCATAAGCGCGTAAAGACAGGCACCTCTCTTATTATGATGGACATAGATGATTTTAAGAAGGTAAATGATAACTATGGTCATAAAGAAGGAGATCTGGTACTGATAGGTCTTTCTAATCTGCTTAAGGATATTGTTAAGGCATATCCTGACTCATCTGTAGGAAGGTGGGGCGGTGAGGAGTTTATGATGCTTCTCGTAGATGTGGACGAAAAGAAGGCTTCTGAGGTTGCTGAGGACATCAGGCGTGGCTTTAACGATATTGAGTTTAAACAGGCTGGACGAAGGACTATTAGTCTTGGAGTTACGGAGTTGATCGCAGGGGAGGACTCAGATATCTGTTGTATGAGAGTTGACAGCGCTTTATATGAAGCTAAGAGAACTGGAAAAGATAAGGTTGTAATAAACTAACGTAAAATATTATATGATATAAACTATTATTTGAGGAAATGAATTATGAAGGTTATTTGTAAATGTTGTCATAAGAGTTTTGATTATGATATGTATATGGGACTTTGTCCAAAGTGCGGAAGAGTCTATCGCAGGGAATCAGGGCATTATTCTGCTGTTGAGAAGGATATGCTGGGAGATTTTCACGTGCACGCTGACGAGGGCGGTCTGAATCGTGGTATTCATGGAGTGATCTATAATCAGGGTTCTGTATCAGAAAAGCAGATTCTTAATGCTGCTAGCAAGGCCACTATTAATAAAGAGGTCCAGGAGGCTTCGGGTGCATCGTATTCTTCGGCTCCGGCTCAGTCCTATAATAACTCACAGTCACGAGCTAGCGGAGCATCAGGAGGTGGATATTGGGCTTCGGCTATGCCAGGAGCAAGTACAGGTGGTGGTGCCAGCGTTGCATCCAGTGCTGCTGTTATTGAGCAGAAGATAGATAATATGCGTGCCGCAAATGGTCAGAATTACTACGGTGCATACCATAAAACCCGTATGAATCAAGGTGTGAATGGTAAGAAGAATAATACAAACGGGGTTGCCGTTGCTGTGTTTTTTATCATTATAGTCATTAGTATTTTGGCAAGTATGTTTGATTAAAAAATAAGGACAATAATTTGAAGATTTTTGTTAAAAATTTTGCTTGCCAATATGATATTTTAAGAGTATAATTTCGAACAATTATACCAGAGATAATAACTAGAAAATTATTGAAGGTATTAAAGAAACATCTTTATTATTTGTGTATAAGAAAAGGAGGAAAACATGGCAACTTACATCAACGAACCATCACACACATTTAACGAATACTTACTTATTCCGGGCTACTCATCAAGCGAGTGCATTCCTGATAATGTAAGTCTTAAGACCCCACTTGTTAAGTTTAAGGATGGTGAAAAACCTGCGATAGAGATGACTATACCTATGGTGTCTGCGATTATGCAGTCCGTATCTGGTGACAGACTTGCGATTGCTCTTGCGAAATCAGGTGGTGTATCATTTATCTATGGTTCTCAGTCTGTTGAGGACGAGGCTGCCATGGTTGCAAAGGTTAAAGGATATAAGGCTGGCTTTGTAAAGAGTGATTCAAATGTTACTCCAGAGGCTACTCTTGGTGACATCCTTGCACTTAAAGAGAAGAATGGTCATTCAACTGTAGCTGTTACAGAGGATGGAACACCAAATGGCAAGCTTCTCGGTATTGTTTCAAGCCGTGACTACCGTGTCAGCCGTATGGGCAATGATGTTAAGGTAAAGGAGTTTATGACTCCATTTGATAAGCTTATTACTGGAAAGGATGGCTGCACTATCTCTGAGGCAAATGATATCATTTGGGATAACAAGCTTAACTCACTTCCTATAGTTGATGATGAAGGCAGATTAGTAGCATTTGTATTCCGTAAGGATTACGATGAGCATAAGAATAATCCTGGTGAAATGACAGATTCTCAGAAGAGATATATTGTTGGTGCTGGTATTAATACAAGAGATTATGCAGAGAGAGTTCCTGCTCTTCTTGAAGCAGGCGCTGATGTGCTCTGTATTGATTCTTCTGAGGGCTTCTCAGCTTGGCAGGAGATTACACTCAAGTGGATCAGAGATAACTATGGTGACTCTGTAAAGGTTGGTGCTGGAAATGTTGTAGATAGAGAGGGATTCAGATTCCTCGCAGAATGTGGTGCTGACTTTATCAAGGTTGGTATTGGTGGAGGTTCC
This sequence comes from Lachnospiraceae bacterium NE2001, assembly GCA_900110635.1. Classification (GTDB taxonomy): domain Bacteria; phylum Bacillota; class Clostridia; order Lachnospirales; family Lachnospiraceae; genus Eubacterium_Q. The sequence goes on along the minus strand of FOEK01000007.1, from coordinate 81,868 downwards.
ATCTGTATCACAAGAGAGACAAAGGGTATAGGACGTGGCCAGGCTACAGCGCTCATCGAGGTTTGCCAGGCTCGTGATGAATATTTTAAGGAGACAGGAGTTTATATTCCTGTATGCTCAGATGGTGGTATTGTATATGATCACCACATTACACTTGCACTTGCTATGGGAGCTGATTTCGTAATGCTTGGTCGTTACTTCGCAAGATTTGATGAGAGTCCAACAGAGAAGCTTCTTGTAAATGGAAACTATGTTAAGGAGTACTGGGGCGAGGGTAGTAATCGTGCACGTAACTGGCAGAGATACGACCTTGGCGGTGATAAGAAGCTGCACTTTGAGGAAGGCGTTGATTCCTATGTTCCATACGCTGGACCACTTAAGGATAACGTTGATAGATCACTCAGCAAGGTTAAGTCAACCATGTGTAACTGTGGAGCCCTTACGATCAAGGAGTTCCAGGAGAAAGCAAAGCTTACACTTGTTTCATCCACAAGTATTGTAGAAGGTGGTGCACACGACGTAATCCGTAAGGAAAGCGGCCCACGTACTACTGAATAAAATAATTAATAGCCGATTCTCAAAAATGAGAATCGGCTATTTTGTATAATTTTAAATGTTGTCAGTAGTTACGTCCCTGTGACAATATTAGTGACGGTGTATCCAGTCAAGGATGTCGTCGTAGACCTCCTGCTTGCCAGGCTCATTTAGAATCTCGTGGCGCATATCTGGGTATAACTTACATTCTACATCAGTGATATCGGCCTTAACGTAGCGCTGATATACTTCTTTTACAGATTTTCCGAGATTACCAACAGGATCCCCTTCGCCGGAAATGATAAACAGAGGTAATGCCTTTGGTATCATATCTATATTTCTCTTTTGATTATCAAAGAGAACGGTACTAAGAAGAGCTTCAAAACCACTGGTTGTAAAGAGGAAGCTGCATCGCGGATCAGAATAGTACTTCTTCATTATCTCAGGATCGCTGCATATCCAGCTGTTCTCGTAATCTGTTCTTGTAAGATCATACTGCTTATAGGCTGAGCTGTAGGTGATATTCTGAATCTTCTCGCTTCTGTATCTCCAGCCCTTGGCTTTAGCGGTTGCACGAACCAGCATCAGACCGCTTCGAACTACCATATCAGCTTCCTGGCCGGTGCCTATAATAATAGCGCCCTTCAGACCGGCACCCTTATGTGTCAGATATCGTCTAAGCAGATAGGAGCCCATGCTGTGTCCTGCTATGTAGTAAGGCAGCTCAGGATATTCCTTCTGAACCATAGTACGAAGTCTGTGAATATCTCTTATCAGATGTCTTGCAGGACAGTCCTCTGAAATATAGCCCCAATCCTCAACACTTTGAACAGACTGGCCGTGTCCCAGATGATCGTGACCTACTACAAGATATCCGTTCCCCGCAAGGAATCTTGCAAAATCATCATATCTTTCGATGTATTCAACCATACCGTGGATCAGCTGAACAACAGCCTGTGGCTCCCCTTCAGGAATCCATTTCACAGCATGAATAGTAGTTTTCTCATCAGAAGAAAGAAATGTAAAGTTCTTTTTGACTATTTTTGTCTCCATAGCTCACCTCGTAATATAGATATCTATAAACTGATATCTTAAAGTAGATTAATAGTATACAAAATAAACTCCAACCACTATTGTAACATAAGCAGGCACTTAAACAAAGGTGTTTTTGAGAAGTTGCTTGATTTCTTTCGGGGCTGTTGTTAACATGTTGTGAGGTGTTTGCAGGTTTATAGTAAGTTTATAATAGTATTATTTTAAAATGATATTTCTGAGTCTTGTTTTTCGTGGATGTTTTCGACGAAGTTTTCTTGGACTCTAAAAGGATAATAGATGGATATTAGTTATATAATATTTGGAATATCGGCTGTGGTGCAGGCTATCATAGGGTATGAGATGGGAGACCTGGTGATGAATGCCCTTGGATATACTTCTACCAGAACACACACGCTGGGAGATGCATTTGTCATACTTATCTGTATCCTTGTGAGATATGGCCTTGACAGATGGCTTGTTCTAGGGCGTGAGAAGCGAGAAGGCGGTTTTTCACCAATAATTCTGGATGTAGTTTTTTTTGTTCTTGGAACAATTATTTCGCTTATTTCACTTGAAATGTATGCCACCAACACCGTGTCTGTGACTCTGGCTGTTATGCTGCTTATGCTGGTATTTTCGCTTTTCTATGAGAAGGATATCTATATGGGAGAAGTGTCGGCGATTCCTGCAGAAGTGCAGGATGATCCCTATGGGTTAGATGATGAAGGTGATGGTACTGAGAAGGCTGAAAATGTTGAAAAAACTATACAGAAGTCTATAGAAGAAAATGATATAGAGCTTGAAATAGTCGGCGAAGATGAAGACGATGATATAGAACTTGAGATTGAAGAATGGAAGTCTAAAGAAGAGTCTGAAAAAGAGTCTAAAGGGGAGTCGGATGAAGCTTCAATAGAGGAAACGGATGATGACGAGTTAAATGATGATGAGCTGGTGGACCGGATCCTTGAAGATGAAGGATTAAAACCTTTTGTGACGGAAATAGTAAGATTGCTGGCAGTGATATCCACAGTTATGGTTGGAGTTCTTGTGCTTGCGGACATAGTGGCAGAGAAGTATAGCCCTGTCTACTATATGCTTGTAGCACTTGTTGCTGCACTGGCAGTAATACTTCGGGCTGTGTCCAGAGGAATGGACGGTCTTTTAAAGAATACAAGCCAGAAGGTACATTTTATAGGCTTTTCAGTAACTGTTGTTGTATTTACAATAGTTCTTTGTATAAAGTCAATTCTTATTGGTCTTGTGTTCCTGCTGGGAGCATATCTGGTTAAATTGATAATCCCAATGGCAATGAATTACTGGGGAACAGGTGGCACGGTCGCAGTAAAGCAGAAGATAGATATCCTGTCCCGGCTTGTGACCCGTCTGTTTCTGCTGATCATCCTTGTGCTGGATGTGTGGCTCCTAAGCTACGGAGCAATATGGGAGATTGACTTTATGATCATCCTTGCCATTCCGCTAGGCGCCTGTGAACTGTTAATGAAACAAAATTACAAGACAGGGGACGGTTCTCCGTCTTAAAAAAAATCACCAATTGAGAACCGTCCCCAATTGGTGATTTTTTGATTATTTAGATAATTCCTCGCGAATCTCTTCAACTAATTCCTGACTAAATGGAGTCTCCTTAAGCTTATTCCAAACATTCTTTGCTTTATCAGCGATATCTGCTGGAAGAAGTCCTTCGTTATCTTTGTAAGCACCATATCCACGATACTTATCAGTGTACTGAGCAACCTCCTGAGCATCTCTCAGAATCCATACCTTCACAGTAGGCTCACCCTCGTGGAAATTGTTACGTGGACGAAGCTCGATAGTCCATTCTCCATCCTTGAATAAGATGTTTTCTACGTTTCCCATATTTTGAAAACCCCCTTTATTTTTTTAGTAGTAATTAGTTCAAATCACGTACTTATAATATAATAAATTATTGAACATATTTCAAGGAGGTTTTATAATAAAACCATATTTTTAAGAAAGATTTTGGGTGAGTCATGCGACGCGTCGGAAGGACTATAATTGTAATTATTTTTGAACTGCTTATTATCTCTGGACTGTATCTTGGAATTAAAAAAGTGAAGCCGGATGCGGATCTGAGAGGCGAACTATCCGACAAAATGAGAGAGATATTTCTAACGGATTCTGAGGTGGCTGAAGGAGAGGAATCGGCCGGGATCGGAATTACCGGAAGGCTCAGTGACCTATCATCAGATGATCTTGGAAGCTTTTCAGAGTCCGGTCAGGGAGAAGATGCTAATGATGCTGGAGGAATCGAAAACCAGCAGGATACAGCTATGAACTCTCTTGAAGAAGCTGGTGACAGCAATAATATATTTTATTATCCAGAAATCGATTTTGAACCTCACGCAGTCAGTTCTACAGAACCAACTAATTTTCTTATCTCTACTGATGTTGCAGTAGATGAAACTATTCTTTCTTCGAAGGCTGATTATCAGTCTAAGAGTCTTGGCGATATCTCTTTTGATACAGGAAGTAAATACAGTGATCAGGAGGGAGTATTCACATTTCGCGGAAATAATTTCAGAGATAATCCTGTTTATGGTACCAGCACATACACCTGGGGTTCTATGGTTCCGCAGTGGAGTATTGTGACGGGATCACTTACATTTGAAGATGCTACATGGAGTGGAAGCGGCTGGACTGGTCAGCCCCTTATGAGAAAATGGTCCCGGGAAACCAAGGCACATATGAATATGTATGACTGGGCCAAGGAGGATGACGAGCTGGTTGAGGTGATATATGCCTGTATGAATGGATATATTTACTTCCTTGATATGAAGACTGGCGAATATACGAGAGACCCTATGAATGTGGGCTTTACCTTTAAGGGTTCAGGTGCTCTTGACCCAAGAGGATATCCGTTGATGTATGTTGGTGCCGGATATGATACAGACACAGAGTCGGCTCGTTCATTTATAATAAATCTTCTTGATTGTTCAATTATTTATACATTTGGCAATGATGATCCATTTTCACTTAGAGGAGGACTTAGTTTCTTTGATTCATCTGCTATAGTGGATGCCGAGACAGATACCTTGATCTATCCAGGTGAAAATGGAATACTGTATCTAATACATCTGGGAACAACGTATGATGAGGCCAGTGGAAAGCTGAGTCTTGCGCTGGATAAGGTGGTGAGATGGAGATACAGCTCGGTTCGTACCAGTCACGAGAAGTATTGGCCGGGAATGGAGACCAGTGCTGCAATCTATAAGAATTATCTCTTTATTACTGACAATGGTGCCAATTTGTTCTGTCTCAATCTGAATACTATGGAAACAGTGTGGGTTCAGGATATTCTTGATGACTCCAATTCTACACCAGTTCTCTCGATTGAAGACGGCAAGCTTTATATATATGTCAGTACATCATTTCATCTTGGATGGAGAAGCAGTACCACTGCTACAGTTCCTATATGGAAGATAAATGCTGAAACTGGCGAGATTGTCTGGCAGACAGAATATGAATGCAGCTCCCTGGAGGGAGTATCAGGAGGAGTGCAGTCTACTATTGCAGTGGGACGTTCAGATCTGAATGACCTGATATTTGTAACTGTCGCAATGACACACGGAACTGGGGCTGGAGATATAGTAGCACTTAACAAAGCAGATGGATCTAAGGCCTGGGAGAATCAGATACCGTATTCCTGGTCATCTCCAATCTGCGTTTATAACAAAGCTGGCGAGGGAGAGGTTATCTTTGGTGCCAGCGATGGAAGAATGAGATGTCTCTACGGACTGACAGGCGAGGAGAAGAGCCACCTGGCTATATCCGATGGAACCATAGAGGCGTCACCAGCAGTTTATGAGGACTATATGGTGGTGGGAACCAGAGCCGGAAAGATCTGGGGCATTCACCTTGAATAAAAAGACAGAGAACCGTCCCCTGTCTTTTAAAATGTGTTCGTAGTTGATATTTTCATGAATTTTCACGATTTGTGAATTTCAGGGTTGACATGAACAATATGTGAGAGTATAATCCGTTCTTGGATTACGAAATTGATTGATTTCGTGAACAAGAACGGATTATTTGTTGTGAACGCATTTTTGACTATCTGGTATTTACTATCTGTGACAAAATGCTCCGTGATCTAACTACCTGATAGTGTCAAATGACGTATGAAAAAAAGGGTCGAAGAAAAAGACTCGAATGAACCTTAATGGAGAGATAAAAATGAAATTATCAATAATCGATAAAGACATTCTTCTTACATTATCTAAATATGGTTATACCAATCAACGTGCACTTATGGAACAATCAGGTTATTCCATAGGTTCTGTAAATAAATCCATTTCCGAACTAACTGAACAGAAACTGCTGGATTCATCTATGAAGCTTACAAAGAAGGCTAAGACCTTTATCAAGGATTATAGTCCAAAGAATGCCATAATCCTTGCAGCAGGCTATGGTATGAGGATGGTTCCGATCAATACTGAGACTCCGAAGGGGCTGCTCACTGTTGACGGCATTCCACTTATCGAAAGAACTATCGAACAGCTTCATGAGGTAGGAATCACAGACATCACTATGATCGTTGGCTTTATGATGGAGGCTTACGACTATCTGGTAGATAAGTACGACATTAAAATGATATACAACAACGATTATGCGTCGAAGAACAATCTTCACAGTCTGGCTATGGCGGCTGGCAGGATTAACAAGACCTACATCGTTCCTTCAGATATATGGAGCGAAGAGAATCCATTTAATACTGAAGAGGCTTATTCCTGGTATATGGTAAGTGACATACTTGATGAGGACAGCTGGATAAGAGTTAACAGGAAGGCTGAGCTGGTTCGTGTCGTTGAAGAGAGCAAACGTGATGATCTGGATAAGATAGGCAACAGAATGATCGGTATCTCCTATGTATGTAATGGTGAGGCTGATATACTTCGTGAGAAGCTTATTGAGATGGATGCAAATCCAATAAATGATGAATGCTTCTGGGAGGATGCAGCATTTACAAAGGATCGTATGTTCCTTTCTGCAAGGGTTGTGTCTCATATGAAGACAACTGAGATCAATACCTATGAGCAGCTTCGTGAGCTGGACTCTGATAGCAGGAACCTTGAAAATGATGCAATCTCTGTTGCGGCTAAGGAGCTTGGAGTTAAGCTTTCTGAGATAAAGAATATTACAGTCCTGAAGAAGGGTATGACAAATCGTTCCTTCCTCTTCAGCTGTGAGGATAAGAAATACATTATGAGAATCCCGGGAGAGGGCACAGAGCAGCTGATAGACCGTGAGATGGAGGCAGATGTATATGCTGCAATCGCAGGCAGGGGAATCTGTGATGACAATGTATATCTTAATCCAAAGAATGGTTATAAGATAACCAAGTTTATAGATAACTCACGTAACTGTGATCCGACAAATCAGCAGGACCTTGATATGTGTATGAAGAAGCTGAGAGGCTTCCACGATATGGGACTGAAGGTATCGCATACATTTGACATATTTGCTCATATAGAGTATTACGAGTCACTCTGGAATGGAGCTGAATCAGTCTATCGTGACTATGCTGATACCAAGAAAAATGTTCTCTCTCTTAGAGAATATGTGGATGAGCAGGATAAAGAGATAACACTTGCGCATATTGATGCAGTGCCAGATAACTTTATGATCATCGAGAAGGATGGTGAGACTAATATACAGCTGATCGACTGGGAGTATGCAGGAATGCAGGACAGATATGTTGATCTAGCTATGTTCTCAATCTACTCGCTATATGATAAGGAGCAGATAGATAATCTGATAGATACCTACTTTGCAGTTGCTGGTAAGAAGACAGACGAGAAGATACGTACAAGAATATATGCTTATATCTCAATGTGTGGACTTCTCTGGAGCAACTGGTGTGAATATAAACGAGGCCTTGGAGTTGATTTTGGTGAGTATTCACTGAGACAGTACAGATATGCCAAGGATTTCTATAAGCTCTTTGTAGAACGCACCAAGTAGTATATTGATACTAAGTAGTGAATCGATACTAAGTTCGAAGGGTTTTTAGTGAAACGATACTAAGTATTTATAACTGGGAATAAATAAGACAGGAAGAAATATATGCATACTGTTAAACATGCGATAATTATGGCGGCCGGTAAGGGCGAAAGACTTAACCCTGTAACACTGGATACACCGAAACCGCTTGTAAAGGTGAATGGCGTCAGAATGATAGATACCAGTATCGATGCACTACACGCCAATGGGATAAATGATATCTATATAGTGACAGGATATATGATGGAAGAGTTCAGTGTGCTTCTTGAGAAGTATCCGGATCTACATCTGATCCCTAATCATTATTACACGGAATACAACAATATATCCTCGTTATATGTTGCAAAGGATGTGCTTGATCTTGGAGATCTTATGATCCTGGATGGAGATCTGGTGATCAGCAATCCGGATATATTTAGACCAGAGTTTGAACGTTCTGGTTACAATACAATCTGGACTGAAGAAAAGACAGATGAATGGCTGATGCAGATAGATGATTCAGGAACAGTAACCTCCTGCAGCAGAACGGGCGGAAATAAAGGCTGGATACTGCTGGGAATATCAAGATGGACAGCAGAGGATGCTGCAAAGCTTAAGAAGTATCTGGAATATGAGTTCGATCAGGCCGAGAATAGACATCTATATTGGGATGATATAGTTATGTTCCAGCATTTTGACAGATTCTCTCTGGGATACAGAGAGATGAAGAGAAGCGATGTGGTAGAGATTGATAGTTACGAGGAACTTGTGGCAGCTGATCCTACCTACCGTGATTATAAACCACACACTGTCTAAAGATACAAACTCTTGATACATAAGAGTTTATATATAAGTTTTTAAGAAAAGAGGAAAATGAAATGAGTAAGGAAAACTCGAGTAAGAAAAACTCTGGCAAGAAAGAAACAAAGGACATTGTGAAGACTGTTACAGGCGGTCGTAAGCTTGATCCTGTAACAACCATTGCACCACTTGTAGTTCTTATAGCTCTTTGTGCTACCTTTGTTATTGCACCTGAGGCGTCAACAAATGTGCTTTCAACTATTAGAAACTTCCTTGGTACAGAGCTTGGTCTTTATTACCTTGTAGTAGCACTTGGAATCTTCCTTGTGTCACTTTACATCTCTTTCTCTGATCTTGGTAAGGTCAGACTTGGCGGTAAGGATGAAAAGCCAAAGTATGGATTCTTCGCCTGGGGCGCTATGGTATTCTGCTGTGGTCTTGCAGCTGATATCCTGTTCTATTCATTCTGTGAATGGATCTACTACGCAGAAGAGCCTAGAGTAGCTGAGATGGGCCGTATAGAGGATTGGGCAAATGCTATTCCTCTTTATCACTGGGGACCAATCGTTTGGTCATTCTATGCAGTACTTGCAGCTTGCTTCGGTTTTATGATCCATGTTCGTGGAAGTAAGAAGCAGAAGTATAGTGAGGCTTGTCGTCCAATACTTGGAAAGCACACAGATGGTGTACTTGGTAAGATCATTGATATTCTTGCTATCGTAGCACTTATCGCTGGTACAGCAACTACATTCTCTGTAGCTACACCACTTCTTGGTAGTGCCCTTACAACACTTTTCGGTATTCCTTATACAAAGTGGGTAACTATCGCAATTCTTCTTGTTACCTGCGCAACATATACAACATCTGTTATGATCGGTATGAAGGGTGTTAATAACCTTTCAAAGATATGTATGGTTCTCTTTGGATTAATCCTCATGTTCGTACTTGTGTTCAGTGGTAAGGCTGTATATATCCTTGAGAATGGTTTCTCATCACTTGGTCTTGTTGTTCAGAACTTCCCAGTTCTTAGTACTTACACAGATGCACTTAGAGAGAACGGATTCGCGCAGAACTGGACAATGTATTACTGGGCTTACTGGTTAGTATGGTGCGTAGCTGCTCCATTCTTCATGGGTAACATTTCAAGAGGACGTACAGTTAAGCAGGTTATTCTTGGAACATATGCATTTGGTCTTGCTTCAACACTTATCTCATTTATCGTTCTTGGTAACTATGGACTTGGACTTCAGGTAAGTGGTGAGTTCGATGCAATCGGTATGTATGAGGCTAACGGATATGATCTCTATGCAGTAATCATTGAGATTATCAAGACTCTTCCAGGTTATCAGGTTGTACTCGTATTACTTATACTTTCAATGATAGCATTTTACGCTACATCATTTGACTCAATCACACTTGTTGCTTCTTCATACTCATACAAGAATATGAGAGGTGATGAAATGGCATCTAAGAAGATGAAGCTGTTCTGGGCTATGCTCCTGATCCTTCTTCCAATCGCACTGATCTTCAGTGAGAGTAGTATGAATAACATTCAGTCAGTTTCAATCATCGCAGCATTCCCAGTTGGTATGGTTATCATCCTTATCATTGCAAGCTTTATAAAGGATGCACGTAAATATATCGACAATCAGGAAGAGCCAGCTGATTTCTTTGAGGAAACTGAGATTAACGAGGACGAGATGGATCTCTCTGAGCGTAAGTTACAGGTAAAAAAAAGCGCTAAAAAGATCAGCTAAGATGCTTGAATAATTTGTTAGAAAAAATGAGTTTTACTGAAGCTTATTAAAGTTTGAAAAAAAGATGATAAAACGTGACAAGTGGACCTGGTTCAAACCTGGTTTGCTTGTCACATTTTACTTGGTTGCACTTATTATATTGGAAGTGGTATAATTACTCTGTTTTGAATAAAAGAGGGCAAGCCATTCTAAGTATTGATAGTAATTCTATTGAATAGAAGATAGGAATTGGAATAATGACTGAAAAGGAACAACGAATCGTAGACAGACTTCATGAAAAAGAGTTTGAAATGTTATGTAAACTTGATGAGGTCTGCCGCAAATATGACATAACTTATTTTCTTGAGGCTGGAACTCTGATTGGTGCTGTTCGTCATAAGGACTTTGTTCCCTGGGACGATGATATAGATATCTACTTTAAGAGAAAGGATTTTGAAAAATTCCTTGCTCATAGTGACGAGATGGCTCCTTATTATATAAATGTTCCAAAGGCTGAGGATGGTTATTTCTGGGATTTTACTGCCAGGGTAATGAACCCGAATGTTAAGTTTAAAAAGGATGATAAAGAGGCTAAGTTTTATAATCATACACACTGTCAGTATCTCTTTATTGATCTCTTTGTTATGGATAATTATCCTGAAGGTATACTTGGAAAGATTCAGTTGGCAGAGCTGATACTGCTGTATACCTTTGCAACCAGCAGAAGATACAAGGGGAAGATAGAGCTTCCTTCGAACCCGGTTGTGAAGCTTGCTATGCTGACTCTGAATCGTATGGGAAAGCTGTTTTCTTTAAAATGGATATATAAGAGATATGATAAGGTTTCCCGAAGATTCAGAAAGGGCAAAAAATGTCATAGCTATATATTGTCCAACTGTTCAGCTACATTTTTAGCTCGTAGTATTTATAAAAAGGACTATTACAGAAGTAGAAAGGAACTGCCTGTCAGAGGAAAGAACTTCTATGTGCCGGGTAAATATGATGAATCTCTTCGTAGTTACTATGGTGATTATATGCAGCTTCCGCCTGAAAAGGATCGGTTCCCAGAACATATTAGTTACTTCGAAGATGTAGTTATCGATGGCGTGTCTGCCAGGGATTTATAAGAACTTATATCGGGGTTATCCTGAATTATATAATATGCCAGAGGAGGTTTTTTTAAATGGCAAAGAAAATGTATTTTCAAGAGGAAATCGAGACAATGCCTGTGGAGCAGATTAAGGCTCTTCAGGAGGAGAAGTTTTTAAAACAGGTAAAGTATGTTTATGACAATAATGAATATTACCGCAATCTGATGGATGAGAAGGGTGTTACACCAGAGGATATCAAGTCTATGGAGGATATCTCAAAGCTTCCATTCCTTACAAAGAACGACCTGAGAGAGGCTTATCCTTATGGACTTCTGTGTCGTCCGGTTAAAGATTGTGTTCGTATTCATTCTACAAGTGGAACAACAGGAAGAAGAGTCGTAGCATTTTACACACAAAATGATATCGACCTCTGGGCTGAGTGCTGTGCAAGAGCTATTGTTGCAGCTGGCGGTTCAAAGAAGGATGTTGTCCAGGTAGCTTATGGCTATGGTCTTTTCACAGGTGGTGCCGGACTTCACGACGGTTCTCACAAGGTTGGATGTCTTACAATCCCTATGTCATCTGGTAATACCGAAAGACAGATTCAGTTTATGAAGGATCTTAACTCAACGATTCTCTGCTGTACTCCATCCTACGCTGCTTATATCGGCGAGAAGCTTCACGAGATGGGTATGACTGCAGACGATATCAACCTTAAGGCTGGTATCTTCGGAGCAGAGCCTTGGACAGAGGAAATGAGACACAGCATAGAGCAGAGTCTTGGAATAAAGGCATATGACATCTATGGTCTTACTGAGATAAGCGGACCTGGAGTTTCATTTGAATGTGAAGCTCAGACAGGAATGCATATAAATGAGGATCATTTCTACGCTGAGGTTATCGATCCTGATACAGGCGAGGTTCTTCCAGAGGGAACAGAGGGTGAGCTTGTATTCACCTCACTGGATAAAGAAGCATTTCCACTTCTTAGATACAGAACCCGTGACCTTGTAGTACTCAAGAGAGAAAAGTGTTCTTGCGGACGTACACATATCAAGATGTGCAAGCCAAAGGGACGTTCAGATGATATGATGATCATCCGTGGTGTCAATGTATTCCCATCCCAGATCGAGACAGTTCTTCTGAAGTGCGGATACACACCAAACTATCAGATAATGGTAGATCGTATTGGAAATGAAGATACATTTGATATAAATGTTGAGCTTTCTGAGGAGCAGTTCAAGGCTATGCGTGAGGACTCTGATCTTGAAAATGCACGCAAGTCTCTTACAGGCGCTATGGTTCAAATGCTTGGTATCAGACCTAAGATGCACCTGCTTCCACCTAAGTCTGTCGTTCGAAGCGAGGGCAAGGCGGTCCGCGTAGTGGACAAGAGAAAGCTCCACGACTAAAATTGTTTGAAGGACTATTATGAGCGGTAAAAAGAAGAAAATTCTTATATTTTTAATAATGCCTCTTGTTATGATCATTGTTGTTGTTCTGTCTCTTCTGTCAGAGAGCAAGAAGACTCAGCAGGCTCGGGAAGAGGAGCAGTCTACTGAAGCCACTCTTTCAAAAGAGGAGGAAATCAATCAGATGCTTCTCGCCGAATACCAGAAGTCTCAGTCCACTCGTGAGTTTGTGGAACAGAGCACTGAGGTGGTTCAGGAGCTCTCTGAGGACGACGAAGAGTACGATGACATGATTGGTAATGCAGAGGAGGATGCGCCAGAAGTTTATTATGATGGCGATCTCTCCGACGATGATGAAGCCATCATAGCTCAGGCTGAGAAGGAAGCCTGGAGCAGCAGAGATGCAGTTAATTATAACGGTATCGAGGTTGTATCCAGTATGAACCAGGTTCAGACCAATGGTGAGTGGGTGCTGACTCTTACAGATGCAGAGATTAATGCCAAGCATCCGCTTTTCCTGCAGTATGATTCACGTTGGGCTACTTACCCTTATGGTACAGGTACTATGAAGTCATCTGCCTGTGGACCTACCAGTTTTGCTATGGTAATCACTGCGCTTACTGACATAACAAATGCGTCACCTCCGCTTGTTGCAACATATAGTATGAACCATAACTACTATGTAAAGGGCTGTGGTACATCCCACGCGTTATTTACAGTTGGCTGCTCAGATTTCGGTCTATACTGCAATGAGATAACCAACAACGAATCTGATATGAAGGCCCATATAGATAATAATGAAATGTTAGTGCTAAGCGTTCATTACGGAAACTTCACCCACTCTGGAGCGGGACATTTCATAGTTATATACGGATACAACGAGAACGGATTTATGGTCAATGATCCAGGCTCCTACGAGCGAAGCTGCAAATACTGGCCATACGACGTTATCGCTGGCGACATCAACAAGATCTACGCCCTCGGCAAACTATAATGTGCCTTGGGAATGTGCAATGGGGACAGTCCCTTTTGCACATAGGTCTGTCCCTATCTGCACATTTGGAGATTTGTATGAAATATTATCTGACGGGAAAACAAGCACAGATAGTTGATAAATATACCCAGGAGTCTCTCGGGATTCCTGGGATTATTTTAATGGAGAAAGCGGCAGAGAAGCTTGCAGATAGTATCGAAATGCTACTAACTAAGAGCTTTTCAAAAGATTCTGAAAATAAAGTCTTTGAGAAAAAGATCCTTTCAATCGTTGAGAGTGGCAACAATGGCGGCGATGCTGTGGCTGCTTCCTGGATGCTGAAGGATAGAGGGTATGATACCTATATTTATGAGATAGGTGGCATCAGTAGAAAGACGGAGTCTTACCTGACGGAGATAGAGAAGGCTAAGGAGCACGGAGTGACTTTTGTTGATTTCAGTGGAAGGCTGGAGGATATAGCTCACTATAGTATAGTAATTGATGGTATCTTTGGTGTCGGGCTGACAAGAGAGGTGTCCGGGATTCAAAAGGAAGTGGTTGAAGCAATTAATTCCTGTGCAGCTTTAGAAAAAGAGTCTCGTCCAATTGTTGTAGGAGTAGATATACCTAGTGGAATAAGTGCTGGTACGGGTCATATACTTGGTACTGCTGTAAGATGCGATGCTACGATAACATTTGAATATATTAAATATGGAATGCTGGTAAATGAAGGCCGAGAGTATGCAGGTAAAATATACTGTGAAAGTATTGGTTTATTTGTTCCTAAAACCCCGCAGGAGATGGCTTCATTACTAAGTAAGGAAGGGGTTGGACATTTGTCTGATCCTGACAATATGACAGCTGTTTTAAGAGATAGAGTTAGTCTCTATGTCTGCTATGAATTTGATGAATCAGAAATAAAGGACAGGCTTCCAAAAAGAAAGTCAGATTCTAATAAGGGAACCTACGGAAAGGTGCTGATCGTTGCGGGCTCGAAGGAGGTATACGGTGCTGTATATTTGGCTGCGGAAGCTACCTACAGGGTTGGCGCTGGGCTTGTTAAGGTTGTTACTGATATAAGGAATAGAGATATACTTTGCGATAAGCTTCCTGAGGCAATGATGCTTACCTATGATACAGAAAGGCTACAGGAGTCTTCTAAAAAGAATATACTGAAGAACAAGCAGAAGGAATGTCTTGATGAAGTATTTATAATGGATTATAAAGCATCTATACAGTGGGCAGATATCATTTTAGCAGGACCAGGACTTGGAACCGGCGATATATCGCTTCAGCTGCTGAGTGTATTAGCTGAGACTGTTTCTGATAAGCAGAAGGTTGTTCTGGATGCGGATGCACTCAACATTATATCCAGTGGTGAAAATGATATACATTTTAGTTCTTTTGTTTCAAAGGTGGGACTTGGAAATGTTATCATCACTCCTCATATGATGGAGATGCTCCGGATCGTAAAGTCCAGATATAATAAGCAGACCTATGACTTTATGCTCAGTGGTTTAGGCTATCAGTCTGATATGGATTTTCTAAAGAATTATAAAAAGGAACAGGCCTATAATCTATCCTATAGCGAGGGGATCATTACTGTTCTGAAGGATGCCAGAACCCTTGTGGCGTATAAGAACACAGGCGATGATGAACCGGGAATGGAGGGCTACGCCAGAGACTGTGAATTATATGTAAATACCACTGGAAATTCGGGGATGTCGAAGGGCGGTTCTGGAGATGTTTTAGCTGGAATGATAGCAGGTCTTCTGGCGCAGAATAAGAACGGCTCAATTAAGGATACGGTCTGCACAGCAGTACATCTGCATGGCAGGGCCGGAGATATGGCCAGGGACAGAGTGGGAGAACGGTCTATGCTGGCCAGGGATATTATTGATGCTATCCCGGATGTGCTTAAATAAAAATAGCATCGTTTGATGTTATGTAAACTATATTATTTTATTTTTATCAGCTTAGATATGATATCCTTCATGGAATCCTTATAGATTATATAACTGTTGATTATAGGAGTATCAAAATCCAGAAGCGGTATCTCTCGTAGCTTCTTATCTTTTATGTATGTATCTGCCATATCTTTTGGAAGGAAGGTGTAATTATCCTTTCCCAGGAGGTATGGCACTATTTTCATACAGTCATCAATCTCAAGCTCAAACTGATGGAACCTTGGGAAGAGCTTTCGGATATATTGTCCTACGTCCTGAAGTGCAAAGTTGCACATCAGGTAATTTTCTTCGATCAGCTGCTGCTGAGTTATTCCTTTACGATATTTCTTGTTGTTAATATCAGTGACCAGAACCAGCCTGTCCTGCTTATAGAGTTCAGAGTGGAAGGAGGACTTCTTAAGTGGGATATAGACAAATGCAGCATCAAGCAGATCCTCCTGAAGCTGCTCTAACAGATGGTTCGAAAGACCGATAGTGATCTTCAGTGAATTTTCTGGATGCTTGTTTCTGTATTTTTGTATTTCAGGCGCAAGATGGCCCTCGTATATGGAATCTGCGCTGCCTATTCTGATGTGATTCTCGTACTTATGTTCAGCTGTCATATCCGCCAGTGTGTTCTCAGTAAGGTCCAGGACTTTCTGCGCATAGATCTTAAATCTTTCCCCCTCTATAGTAAGCTTAACGCTTCTGTTGGTGCGGTTGAAAAGACTTATCTTCAGTTCTTTTTCCAGTTCATTTATTCTGTTTGTTACAGTAGACTGTGCAACAAATAGCTGATTGGCTGTCTTGGTAAAGCTATTTGTATCAGCCAGCGTGATAAAGGTTCTAAGTGTTTCAATATCCATATACAACTCCTCATTATCGAAAAAACGAATTATTATTATCATATTTATTCGCTTTACACATAATACAATATCTGCTAAAACTTGTACATATGTTTTTTGATTAAATGGTATAAATTAAATGAAGGAGTAAAGTGATGAAGGATATAGTACTTAGCACGAAAACCTATAAGCTGGAGCAGGATCCATATATTTATCAGCTTCAGGATGTAAGTGAGCCAGAGCTTTTCAGAGAGATGTTTCCATATACTGAAACGCCTAAGATAGCATTTAACTATAGACGTGTTCCTGAAAATATGCCTGAGGATATCTTCATCACTGATACTACTTTCCGTGATGGCCAGCAGTCCAGAGCTCCATATACTACAGAGCAGATGGTGCACATATATGAGCTGCTTCATAAGCTGGGCGGCCCTAATGGTATGATCAGACAGACAGAGTTCTTTGTCTATTCAGAAAAGGATAGAAAGGCTCTTGAAAAATGTCTTGAACTGGGATATGAGTTTCCAGAGATAACCACCTGGATCCGTGCATCCCAGAAGGACTTTGAACTGGTTAAGTCCATTGGCATTCAGGAGACGGGAATACTGGTGAGCTGCTCGGACTATCATATATTCCATAAGATGGGACTCACACGTCAGCAGGCTCTTGATAAATATCTCGGTATTGTGTCTGAGTGTATCGAGGCAGGTCTTCGTCCAAGATGTCATTTTGAGGATATAACCCGTGCAGACTTCTATGGCTTTGTGGTTCCATTTGCCAATAGTCTTATGAAGCTGTCAAGGGAGAGCGGAGTGCCAGTTAAGATCCGTGCCTGCGATACCATGGGCTACGGTGTTCCATATCCTGGAGCAGCCCTTCCTCGAAGTGTCTCAGGAATAATCTACGGACTTCAGCACTATGCAGATGTTCCATCTGAAATGATAGAGTGGCACGGTCACAATGATTTCTACAAAGGTGTTGTAAACGCAACCACCGCCTGGATGTATGGAGCCAGCGCAGTTAACTGTTCACTTCTGGGAATAGGTGAGAGAACAGGAAATGTTCCACTTGAAGCTATGGTGTTCGAATATGCATCACTTCGTGGAACCTTAAATGGAATGAATACCCAGGTGATAACTGAGATATCCGACTATATCCAGAATGAAACTGATTATCAGATACCGCCTATGACTCCATTTGTGGGAAGTAACTTCAATCTCACAAGGGCAGGAATCCACGCTGATGGAATGATGAAGAATCCAGAGATTTACAACATCTTTGATACTGGTGCACTTCTGAATCGTCCGCCAAGAGTATCCATTACCAATACTTCAGGCGTTGCAGGTATTGCGTTCTGGGTAAATGAATATAGAAAGCAGTGCGGTGAGTCTGAACTATCAAAAAACGACGAGCTTATCCATAAGATCTATGACTGGGTTATGTCCCAATATGATGAAGGTCGTGTCACAATGATAACTGATACGGAGCTTGAACAGAAGTATAAAGAATATACAGAATAGGTTTACATAATTCAAAGACTAACAAAAAAAAGAGGCGTGAATGCGTCTCTTTTTATGGTATAATATATTAGTTGCGATTTTCTGAAAAGTGAAACTATAAAAGGTGAGTGAAATGATATTTAGGAGAGTTGAAGCAGATATTGATTTAGATGCAATAAGATATAACATAGAGACCGTAAAGGCTCTTAATCCGACTGACAGAAAGGTATGTCTTGTTATTAAGGCTGATGCATATGGTCATGGTTCAGTACAGCTGGCAAAGGAGTTTAGTGATATAGCAGATTACTATGCAGTGGCTTGTATAGATGAAGCAGTGGAACTTAGAAATGCAGGCATAGAAACTCCAATTCTGATACTTGGATATACGGATGAGTCGGACTTTGTTATTGCTATTAATCACGATATTACGCTGGCAATATATGATGTTCAGGAGGCAGATACTTTGTCTCGATTTGCTACTAAGGATGGCAAGAAGGCAAAGGTGCACATCAAGGTTGACTCTGGAATGAGCCGTATCGGCTTCCAGTGTGATGATGAAGGTGTAGCTGCGGCGATGAAGATTTATCAGATGGAAGGTCTTGATGTTGAAGGCATCTTCACTCATTATGCAAAAGCTGATTATATAGATAAGAATGATGCAAAAACCCAGTATGACAGATTTTCCTGGTTTGTCTCTGAAATGGAAAAGAGAGGTGCTGCATTTAAGATAAGACATATAGATAACAGTGCAGGTGCTATGGAGATTCATTCTGAAGGTTTTGATATGGTGCGTCTCGGAATCGTGATTTATGGTCTCTACCCATCAGAGGAAATTGATAAGTCTGTGGTGCTGAAGCCTGCAATGTCACTTAAGTCCAAGGTTATTCACGTTAAGACTCTGCCTGCGGGAAGAGGAGTGGGCTACGGCTGGTCTTACGTAACTGAGAAGGATACCAGAGTTGCCACTGTATCAGTGGGGTATGCTGATGGTTATCCGAGAGCTCTTTCAAATCTTGGCCGAGTTTTGATTCACGGAGAGTATGCTCCAATAATTGGTCGCGTATGTATGGATCAGATTATGGTGGATGTAACTGGTATCGATGAAGGAAAGTTTGAGTTTGAAAAGGTAAAGGTTGGAGACGAGGTTGTTCTCTTCGGAACTCAGGGGGAGAATAGCATTTCAGTTGAGGAAATAGCAGAACCTGCTAACAGCTTTAATTATGAGGCTGTATGTAATATATCTCGCCGTGTTGAACGAATATACTTCAAGGACGGAAAAGAAGTTTTTGCTAAGAATTATCTTGTGGATTGATCCGAAAAATACAAATAATATTACTTGATTGACAGTAAGTTATGAGTGTTAATTCAACACAATCTATGATATAATGTAGTATCACGAGTTTATGTTCAGTTGACGATTACGACTGAATGTATATAGGAGATTTATGTTTAAGAAGAAAGACGAAGAACAGGTCGAGGAAGAGATTCTCTCTATGGTTGAAGAGGGGCAGAAGTCAGGTTTCATTCAGGAGGATGAGGTTGAAATGATATCTAACATCCTTGATCTCGACGATATGGAGGTTCGTGAGATTATGACTAACCGCAGCAAGATATATGCGGTTAGTTTTGACGCGCAGGTTAAAGACATCATCGAGGACTGCCTGGAGAGTGGTTATTCCCGTTATCCTGTATTCGAAGAGGATATAGATAATATAGTTGGTATACTTCATTTGAAGGATATGACTAAGCAGTATATCCATCAGCCGGATACGCCGGTTAATGAACTGATGGAAGAGGCGCTATTTATTCATCCCGCATTTGACACACTGAAGCTTCTAAAGAAGATGCAGAAGGAGAAAAAGCATATGGCCATAGTTCTTGATGAATATGGTCAGACAGATGGATTGGTAACGCTGGAGGATGTGCTTGAAGAGATTGTTGGAAATATCTGGGATGAGCACGACGCAGAGGTAGAAGAGGTTAGAGAAGCTGCTATCGGCGATGGTTATGTGGTTGACGGTATGATCAAGCTTCACGACCTTGAGGATGAGATAGATGGTCTGGAGTTTCCAGATACAGATATAGAGACCTTAAATGGATTCCTCCTGTATAAGCTGGGAGGCTTCCCGAAGGACGAAGGCAATATCAAGATTGATTATGGGGGATTCTCCTTCGAGTCTCTCTCGATTGAGGACAAACTCATTAAATCAGTCAAGATAACAAAGAACAAAGATGAAGATTTATAAAATATAGAAAGAAGAGGAAAAATAAATGTCAGGACATTCAAAATTTGCAAACATTAGAGCTAAGAAGGAAAAGAACGATGCCGCAAAGGGTAAGGCGTTCACTGTTATCGGTCGTGAGATCGCTGTTGCAGTTAAGGAGGGTGGCCCTAACCCTGAGAATAACTCAAAGCTTCGCGACGTTATAGCAAAGGCTAAGGCAAACAACATGCCAAATGATACAATAGAGCGTGGTATTAAGAAGGCTGCTGGTGATCTTGAGAACGTTAACTTCTCATATAACACCTACGAGGGTTATGGCCCAGGTGGAATCGCAATCATCGTAAAATGTCTTACAGATAACAACAACAGAACTGCTGGAAATGTTAGAAGTGCATTTACTAAGGGCGGCGGATCCATCGGTGTATCAGGCTGTGTATCTTATATGTTTGATGAGAAGGGCCAGATCATTATCGATAAAGAAGAAGTTGAGATGGATGCAGATGAAATGATGATGTTCGCTCTGGATGCTGGAGCTGAGGATTTCTCAGAGGAAGAGGATTCCTTTGAAATTATCACTGCACCTGCTGATTTCTCAGCAGTTAGAGATGCATTTGACAAGGAAGGTATTCCTATGGCATCTGCAGAAGTTACAATGATCCCACAGAACTATGTGGCTGTAACAGATCCAGATGTTCAGAAAAATCTCGACAAGATTCTTGATCTGCTGGATTCAGACGACGACGTAGAAAGTGTTTATACAAATGTTGAATAAGGTACTAGGGGTGGCGTATGGATAGATTCGTGGTTACAATAGCAAGAGAGTACTGCTCAGGTGGTCAGAAGATTGCAAGTCGTCTGGCAGAGGAGCTTGGGGTAAGCTGCTACAACAGTGAGATGCTTAGGCTTGTATCAAAGAATGAAAATATGGAGTCTGGAATCGCAGCTACTGACGATTTGATCAAGGATACATCACTCTTTGATGTGGCAAAGGAGATATATTCAAATCCATTGCCTACGCCACAGCTGGATGATGTGCTGACATCAAAGATTCCCGATGATGACATGGCTTATATCAGAAATATATATGATTATCAGTCAGAGATAATTATGGAGCTTGCGCGTCGTGAGTCCTGCGTTATTGTTGGAAGATGCGCAAACTATATAATGAAGGACAATCCTTATGCGGTAAATGTATTCGTGCATGCGCCTATTGGATTCAAGCTAAAGAGAGCACAGTCGAGACATTATATGCCGGAAGCAGAGCTTAGGAATTATCTGGCTAAGGTAGATGAGAGAAAGGCTGATTATTATTTTAAATACACCGGCTGCGACTGGACGGATGTTAAGAATTATGATCTGTCACTTGATACATCGGTGCTTGGAATCAGCGGCTGTGTGGATCTTATAAAGAAGTTTATCAAGATCAAGCAGAGCAATGAGAACTGCTGAGATTTTTGATCGTATATGAGGTTTGTATTTATAGGGGTATAAATATTTAGAGACCATATAATAGAGATATATCTTGAAGGATTAACAAAACGGAGGGTTACAAAATGAAGAGAGTAGCGTATATTGCATCAGAGTGTGTACCATTTATCAAGACAGGCGGTCTTGCAGACGTTGTTGGTACACTTCCTAAGAAGTTCGACCGAAATGAATATGATGTGCGCGTCATCATTCCGAACTATATGTGTCTTCCTGAGAAATACAAGAAGAACATGAAATATATTACACATTTCCACATGGATATTGGCTGGAAGCAGCAGTATGTTGGTGTTATGTATATGGAGTATGAAGGAGTGCCTGTATACTTCATCGACAACGAATACTATTTTAATGGCTTCAATATTTATGGTGATGTGAAATGGGATATAGAGAAGTACTGCTATTTCTGTAAGGCAGCACTTTCAATCCTGCCAAGCATTGGCTTCAGACCTGACATCATTCATTGCCATGATTGGCAGTCAGGACTAGTGCCGGTTTATCTTAAGACACTTTTCGCATCGAATCCATTTTACCAGGGAATCAAGTCGGTTATGACTATTCATAACCTGCAGTTCCAGGGACGTTGGGATATCAAGACAATTCAGGAGTATTCAGGACTTCCTGATTATCTCTTCACGCCTGATAAGCTGGAAATGAATAAGGATGCGTCTATGCTGAAGGGCGGTCTTGTATATGCTGACAAGATCACCACAGTTTCTAATACCTATGCTCACGAGATTCAGACCCCATACTATGGTGAGGGACTTGATGGCCTCTTACAGGCTCGTTGGCAGAGTCTCTGGGGTATCGTTAACGGAATCGATTATGACATCTTTAATCCATCAAAGGATGAGAAGATTGCCTGCAAATATAACACCCGTAATTACAAGAAGAATAAGCTGAAGAATAAGCTTGCACTTCAGAAGGAGCTTGGTCTTCCTGAGGATGAAAATGCTTACGTTATGGGTATTGTATCGAGACTGACTGATCAGAAGGGCCTTGATCTTATCGATCACATAATGAATGACATTATGACAGATGGAACTCAGCTGGTTGTTCTTGGTACAGGAGACAGACGTTACGAGGATATGTTCAGATATTATCAGGGCTTCCATCCTGCTAAGCTGTCTGCAAATATCTACTTTAGTGATGAACTGTCACACAAGATTTATGCGGGTTGTGATTCTATACTTGTTCCATCAAGATTTGAGCCTTGTGGACTTACACAGCTTATGGCTCTTAAGTATGGCTCACTTCCAATCGTGCGTGAGACAGGTGGTCTTAAGGATACAGTTGAACCATACAATGAGTTTGAGGGTACAGGAACAGGATTCAGCTTTGCAAATTACGATGCTAGAGAGCTGCTGAATACAATCAACTACTCCAAGCACATTTTCTTTGATGACAAGGCTGCTTGGCAGGCAATGATGAAGAGAGCAATGGAACAGGATTACAGCTGGGACAAGAGTGCAAAGATCTACAGCCAGCTTTATTCAGAACTCTAAACTTTTTGTAAGGACTTACAATGGCATACGACGGAATAGTTATTAGTAATGTTATAAATGATATAAAGAGTGAGTGCCTTGGAGGGCGTGTTGTTAAGGTTCAGCAGCCCTCCAGCGACACCATCACATTTACAATAAAAGGTTTTAAGGGGCAGACGAAGCTTTATATGTCGGTGAATAATTCGCTGCCAATAGTATATATCGCCGACACCTTACCACAGGCACCTATGCAGGCGCCTGCATTTTGTATGCTTCTAAGAAAGCATCTGGGAAATGGACGTCTTACAGATATTCGTCAGCCTGGATTTGACCGTGTGTTTGATTTTGTATTTGAGCATTTGGATGAAATGGGAGACCTGGCTGAGCGCCATCTTATAATAGAGATAATGGGGCGCCAGAGCAACATCATACTTACAGATGCTGACTATATGATAATGGACTGTCTTAGAAGAGTGATGCCAGATCTTGGGGCGGCTATACTTGAAGACACGAAGAATGGGGCGTCAAATGCTACTAATAATAAAGACAGGATATTGTTCCCAGGGCAGAAATATGAGGCTCCCGATTCCCAGGGCAAACTCGATCCAGTAAGTGAAGAGATACCATTTGACAGGGATTTATTTGAGAAAACGCTTGTGGCAAAGAGTGTGCCTATTCCCAAGGCAATATTTACATCCATTACTGGTTTTTCAAAGTCAACAGCGGAGTATATAGTTGATGCGGCAGGCGTAGATGGAAGAAAGAGCTTTGCTGATGTAAGCGAAGTCGAGAAGGACAGACTATTCGAGTATTTAAGCTTAGCGGTTCGTAGTATTAAGGCGGGAGCTTATAGTCCAAAGATCATATATGTGGATGGCAGACCGAAGGATTATTTGTCTATTTCTGAGTTCCGGGACATAGAACAGACTGGTTTAGAAAATCAGGATAGTATCTCAAAGCTCCTAATCAGATTCTACAGTGAGAAGGAGAAGCAGATAAATGTTCGCTCTAAGGCGTCCGATATAAAGAAACTGCTCCAGACTGCCATAGAACGTTCTGCAAGAAAATATGATCTTCAGCGTGGACAACTGGCAGATACAGAAGATAGAGATAAATACAGAATATATGGTGAGCTGCTGAATACCTACGGCTATGAGCTCAGGGGTGGAGAGGACAGCCTCACTTGTATCAATTACTATGATAATCAGGAGATAAAGATTCCGCTTGATCCGACTCTTACAGCCCAGGAGAATTCGCAGAAATATTTTGCCAAGTACAACAAGAAGAAGAGAACCAGCGAGGCTCTTACGGATTTTGTAAAGCAGACCAGAGAAGAACTGGATTATCTTCTTTCAGCAAAGCATAGTCTGGATATGGCTGAAAATGATGAGGATATTGCCGAGCTTAGATCTGAGCTTGAGAGAGCTGGAGTGATCAAGAAAAAGGCTTCTAGTAAAGGAGCCAGAAAGATGGCGGCAGGTAAGCCACTTCACTTTATTTCAAGTGATGGATATGACATATATGTAGGAAAGAATAATATACAAAATGAGGAGCTGACCTTCGGGCTGGCAACAGGCAGGGATCTTTGGTTCCACGCCAAGCAGATGCCGGGCTCCCACGTTATCGTGAAGGTTAAGGAAGGAGACTTACGTCTTGAGGACATTCCGGACAGAGTCTTCGAAGAAGCTGCCGGGCTAGCTGCATACTATTCTAGTGGGTCAAATGAATCAGACACATCTGGTGGTTCTGTGGCTGGTGTAGAAAGCTCCCAGAAAATTGAGGTTGATTATACCGAACGTAAGAACCTGAAGAAACCGCCTCAGGCGAGACCAGGCTACGTTATCTATCATACAAACTACTCGATGATGGCTGCCCCATCTCGAGGAAACCTAACACAAATGTAAGACAGGGAACGGTTCTCTGTCTTAAAGGAAGAAAAGTATGCATGTAAACATTAATGAATTTCATATGGCGTTTTATGCAGCGGCCCTTCTGGTATCGTTTACTATATTTATGCAGTCGATTATCCAGAAGAGAACCGACAGGGCACATAATCTGGCGTTTATTGTAATGGTATGTATCGTTATGGCCAATTCTGTTACTGAAATGATTTCTGAGTTTGTGAGACCATATCTTGCCACCTCGGATGCCTGTGTTTTTGTTGATGATGTATGTCATATACTATATTTCGTGTTTCATTGCCTTATAGCACCGATGTTCTTTTTCTATGAGCTTTGTCTGACAGATGCCATCAAAAAGAGGAAGGATATTCAGGTGATTCTGTTCAGCGTTCCAATTATCTTTATGGAATTGCTTGTTCTATCCAATCCGTTAACCCATTTATTATATGATCATAGTCCTTCGGGCCGGTTTGAACGTGGACCTGCAGAGTATGTTTTATATGTTATATCAGCAGTTTATATATTTCACACTATTGCTTGCATATTCAGATTCTGGAATGCCATGACATTTAAGAAGAGATTATCACTCATCTGTTTTCTTGGAGTTGTGCTTCTTGGATTGGTTGTTCAGCTGGTTTATCCAGATATCAGATGCGAGCTCTTTGCCGAGGCTCTGGGAATCCTGGGAATCATGCTTCTTATGGAAAATGAGGATGACCGCATTGAAGCAGTGACAGGAATCTATAATCGCCGCGGTCTTGAGATAGATCTGGATATGACTATCAAACTGGGACTTCACTGCGATATCCTGAGTCTCAGGATTACTGATGTTGGCACAAGTCTTAGAAGTATTGGCCTCACCAACATAAATAATCTGACAAATGATATCGCCGAATATCTTAAGACCAAGATTCAGAGATTTTATATCTACAACATAGATCCCAGCCAGTTTATCATACTTTTGGGTGACAGAGAGCAGGAAGAAAATCAGCGTCGATATAGAAAACTATTTAGAAACTACGAGCCTATGGTCTCTATTGATGAATTGGCAGAGGATATACTCGAACGTTTCAAGGGCAACTGGAATATGGGTAAGACCAAGACAAGTCTTAACCCTGTGATCATTAAGGCAAATATACCTGAGAACTTTAAGACAGTCGAAGAGGTGTTCTTCTTCATTGACAGCCCGCTTCCAAAGAAACTGGATAAGCAGGTGCTGGATAAGGATGATCTTGGTTATCTGCTTCGCAGAACTGAAGTGGAAAATGCAATCCACCGTGGAATGGCTGGTGGCGGATTTGAGGTTTACTATCAGCCTGTTTATGAACTTAACTCAAAGAAGCTTTATGGCGCAGAAGCACTTCTCAGGCTTCACGATAAGGAACTGGGACCAGTATTTCCTGATGAGTTTATCCCTGTCATAGAGCAGATGGGACTTATTGATGATGTTGACAATATGGTTCTTGGAAAGGTCTGTGAATTTATAGAAAGCGGAATTCCAACTAATGCGGGAATGCAAACATTAAATGTTAATCTCTCTATGATACAGTGTATGCAGAAGGGCTTTGTCAATCGTATCAATCAGATAGTTGATGGCTACAGCATCGACAAGCATATGATAACATTTGAAATAACAGAGTCAGTTGGTGCAGACGATTATATGAAGCTGGGTGAGATTATTACTGAGCTGAAGGGCAGTGGCTATCAGTTCGCAATGGATGATTATGGAACGGGTTACTCCAATATCCAGTCTATCTTCTCGCTGGACTTCGATGTGGTAAAGATTGACAAGAGTATTCTCTGGGCTGCTGAGAAGGGCGAACTTGGAATGACCATACTTACCAACAGCATCAATATGATTCGTCAGATGAAGAAGAAGATAGTGGTAGAGGGTGTCGAGACAGAGTCACAGATACATCTGCTGGAACAGCTTGGGGTAGACTACCAGCAGGGATTTTATTTCTCGAAGCCAATACCTAAGGAGGATTTCATCCGCGAAATCCTTGGCGTCAAGGATTAAGAAAACGAAGACAGGGGACGGTTCTCTGTCTTAAAAATAAGACGGAGAACCGTCCCCTGTCTTTGGGATATTATTGGGGAGAAGGAAATGTTACGAGATTACAGCAGGGAGTACAGGGACAAGCTCCGCACTCCCGACGAGGCAGTTAAGGTAGTAAGAAGCGGAGACTGGGTTGATTACACCAGTTCACTTGGTATGCCAGTTCTTCTGGATGCGGCATTGGCAAAACGTCGAGACGAGCTGGAGGATGTAAAAATCCGAGGCAATCTGATACCGGGACCAATTGAGGTTGCAGAATGTGATTCGTCACAGGAGCATTTTATATATCATAGCTGGCACTGCTCTTCATATGAGCGTAAGCTCTCTGACAGAGGGCTTTGTTATTATATTCCGATGGTCTTCCAGTACAACGCTGCCTACTATGAGTTTTTTATAGATGTAAATGTAGTAATGGTCAGTGTGGCTCCTATGGATAAGCACGGCTATTTTAATTTTTCAGTAAATACAGGCGTTGCAGGTCCAATCTGCGAAAAGGCAGATGTTGTAATAGTCGAGGTAAACGAGCATATGCCAAAGATCCACGGCGGCTCCAATGAGTGCATACATATCTCGGATATCGACTATATCGTAGAGGGCGAGCACCAGCCATTTAAAAATCTTTTGCCTGTTCAGCCCCGGGAGCTGGATTGGCAGATAGCAGGTCATATCATACCTTATATCGTTGACGGAGCAACTCTTCAGCTTGGAATAGGAAGTATTCCAAATGCTATCGGAGCTTTGCTTTCCGAGTCAGATATCAAGGATCTAGGAATGCATACCGAGCTTTGCACGGATGCATATCTCGAGCTTTACCGTTCTGGTAAACTTACCAACAAGCTTAAAACAATAGATAGAGGCAAGGGTGTCTTCGGATGCGCTGTGGGTTCAAGAGAGCTCTACGAGTGGCTGGACGACAACCCTGGTGTTGCTGCGTATCCAATAGAGTATGTTAACCGTCCTTTTGTTATCGCTCAGATAGACAATATGGTTTCGATAAATGGATGTGTTGCCGTAGATCTATACGGCCAGATAGCATCTGAAAGTTTCGAAGGCCGCCAGATAAGTGGTACAGGTGGACAGCTGGACTTCCTGACTGGTGCTTCGGCATCCCGTGGAGGAAAGGCATTTATCTGTATGGCTTCTCGTTTTAAAGAAAAGGATGGTTCCTATAAGTCTTGTATTACTCCACAGTTTAACGGCGACATTATCACATCTCCTCGCAGCCAGGTTTATTTCATTGCTACTGAGTTTGGTGTTGTAAACCTTGAGGGCAAATCCACCTGGGAGCGAGCAGAGGACCTTATATCCATCGCCCATCCAGACTTCCGTGACGACCTGATCAAGGAAGCTGAGAAGCGAATGATCTGGCGTCGCAGTAATAAACGCTAAAACGAGTGGAAAAGGAGAATCGATATTATGATAGATTTCGAGTCTATGCTGGAAGATATGACACTTACTGATGACCAGAAGGCGGCTATAAAGTGCATCGATAAAGATATGGAGATAATAGCCTGCGCAGGTGCTGGCAAGACAAAAACAGTCACTCTGCGTATTATTAACCTGCTGGCGCATGGTGTTTCACCGGCAAATATCGTTGCTATAACATTTACCAGAAAGGCGGCAGAGGAATTAAAGTCCCGTATCTATGCAGCGGGGGAGGAGTTCCTTGGATCTACAACTGGATTTTCTGAGATGTATGTGGGAACTATAGATTCTTTCTGTCTTAAGGTTCTACAGGATATGGTGCCGGAATACAATAAGTTCTCTGTGCTGGATGATGTTCAGTCGAAGATATTTATCGAGAAGCACAACTTTAAAAATGATTCTGTCGGACTTCAGGGTTCGGTGATTGATAATGCACCGAATCTTAATATGTACTGGGGAAATCCTGTTAACAGATTAGATAAGAAGATCACTTATTATATTGAACTGGTTTCGATGCTGAATCAGAACGCTTTTTCTAAGGAGCATGTTTCAAATTGGAGCGATGATATAAAGGAAAGACTTTCAAAGTATAACAATGCTCTGTACGAAAATAAGCTCTTTGATTATTCCAGTCTTATCAGGAAAATGATAGAGCTTCTGGACCCCGATTCTGAAATTAATGACGGTGAGATGAATCCTATCGCTGCAGAGATATATGACAGAGTGAAGTATCTTACCATAGATGAGTATCAGGATAGTAATCCATCTCAGGAGAAGCTGGTTGAACTGTTCAACAAATATGGAGATACCAATATCTGCATAGTTGGTGATGCAGATCAGACCATCTATCAGTTCCGCGGAAGTGATGAGAAAAACATACTCTGTTTCGCAGACAAATACGGAGCAGAAATATTTAACTTAAATCAGGACTTTAGAAGTACAGAAGCTGTTATTGATATAGCAGATACTGTAATTAAGAATAATCATATAGATGATCCAGACTATAAATCTATGAAAAGAGGCAAGATAGAAAAAAGTGTGCTTGCTTATGAGGATGGTGATACAGTCTGGAAGAAGTTTGCAAACTATGACGAAGAAGCAACATTTATTGCTGAAAGAATTGTGGAACTTAAAGAACTGGATATCCCTTATTCGGAGATGGCTGTTCTCTTTAAGAATCGTAAATATTTGCATTATGGAACAGAAAAAATAGATTTTCAGATAGTTCTCACCAATAAACTGCGAGAACGAGATATACCGTATGTGGTTGAAGGAATGAATGCCCTTCATATTACGCCTGAGTATAATGCATCGATTGAGTTGTTTTATTATATTCGAGATTATTTCTGCACTTTAAAAAAGGATCCTGTTGATGGTGTATTTAAGTGGGAGCAGAAAACAGATGCTGATTTTGCTATAGATCAGGAAACTAGTGAAGATATTTTTGCTTACTTTGAGATGAATCCAGAGGATGAAATGTCTCGCGAAGAGAAAGCAAGACAGAACCTCGTAGAGGCCTGGGAAAAAGTGGGAGAATATTACGAAACTCCTGAACTTATAAGTGGATTAGATGAGGCCATAGAATACCTGAAAGGTTTAGATTTTCATCATATGAATTATGGTCACGAGTTCAATATGCAGCAGATATTCCAGGACTTTATAGGACATCTAAATGTTATCAAGATGGAGAACAGTGAGGAGGCAGAACTGGTTCTCTATAACCTGGGAAAAACCAGTAAGGTGATAGCTGATTATGAGATGCTCTTCTTTAAGGATTCACCGTCATTTAAACTTACTCAATTCTTTAAGCATATTGATAATGTTGCCAGTGGTCTCTATCCTCAGGGAATTGATGATAATGCCTATATCCGAACAGATGCAGTAAAACTTATGACCATTCACCAGTCAAAAGGTCTTGAGTTTACAGCTGTATTTGTTCCGGCTATGACAAAAGAAATATATAACAGAGATCCATTTAATAAGAAAGCAAATGCTGTCTATGGTGTTGTAGATGCCATAGATATTATGTCCAATAATAGAGGAAGTCTTTGGATTCCAAATTATGATGTATTCGGAGATAGTGATGAAGCAACACGAAAACTTGTGTATGTAGCAATCACCCGTGCCAAGAAGTATCTGTATCTGACATATAGTGATATATATGGCGAGGACAGTCAGATTGCATCAATATATCTTCTTGAGGCACAGCAGTCTGATTATCTCAAAGAATACGATGAATCTGTAAACTATTCTGCAGATCATCTGCCACCAATGAGTTCAGACCCGATACCTATGGCGCTGAACTTCTCACTGCTTTCAAATTATTATGATTGTCCGTATCGTTTCAAGTTGTCTAACTTTTACGGTTTTGTTCAGCCATTTTCTGAGATTCAGGGTTATGGCAAGGTGCTCCACGAGATAATGATGCATATTAACAGAGCGTGGATAAATGGAGAGAGACCAACTGTAGCTGAGCTAGACAAGGTGGCTGAGGATGCAACATATCTGCCATATGCAAACTCAGATCAGATTAATAAGGCAATTCAGGGAGCTAAAAAATGTGCCGCTGCATACGTTGAACAGAATGAAAAGGATGCGGACAAGATAGTAGCATCCGAGATGGAAATAAATATAGAAATGGGTCACGGTGTCAGCGTTAATGGTCGTATAGATCTAATCAAGAAGGTGGATGCAGACGGTTCGGAGAAAACAGCAATTGTTGATTACAAGTCGGCAGGCAAGGATGCGGAGCAGTGCCTTAACGCAGAGCAGTTAAAGATATATGCTATTGGCTATGAGAATGCAACGGGCGAAAAGGCTGATTACTTGGAAATATACAACCTGGATCACCCAGATGGTTCTCGCAATGCAAGGGACGAGGTGGACCAGAATATGCTGGATAATGTAAAGGCTGGAATCTTAGATGCGGCTGAGAACATAAGGGGTAATAACCTGCCGAAGTGTAAAGGGGACCAGTGCAAGAACTGCTATATGAAAGGTCTTTGCTAAATAGGAGAAGACAAATGATAGATACAAAAAATATTTTAAAGGATGAATGTAATATAGTTCTTAATGAAAAGCAGGTTGAGGCTGTGGAATCAGAAGCAGATAACTGTATAGTTGTAGCAGGAGCTGGAACGGGTAAAACTACAACTCTGGCTGCAAAGGCGAAATATCTTGTAAAGGAAAAGGGAATAGATCCTAAAAGAATATTGATATTATCATTTTCTAATAAATCTGTGAATGATATAAGGAAAAAAATAAAGTATACGCTTAATCTGGATTGCGAGATAAGAACATTTCATTCTTTAGGACTTAAGATATGGAACGATTATAGGAATTCGGTTGAGGCAGATTTTAAAGATGATGATAGTGAAACAATTGGGCAGATCAATAACAAGATAATTACATCTTTTTGTGATTCATTGAAAGAGTCAGATGCAGGGTATGATGAATATCAAAAAGTGTGCAAAAAGGCTGAAAAGAAGAATAATAACTATTTTAATGACTTTGATAAAAAACTGTTTATAAAAAATATGAGATACTTTATCTCTCTTTTTGAAGTTAAAGTACATAATGATAGAGAAGTGGCTTTTGCTAGTATGTTAGCTGCGGCCAAATCAGATGAAGATAGAGAATATCTGGAAATGTATAGGAACTTCTATGAGTATTACCAGAATTATAAAAAAGAGAATCATATGATAAGCTTTGGTGATATGATCACTAGAGCAATTGATATTCTAGAAGAGAAAGAGATAATTCTTCCGTATGATCATATATTTGTTGATGAATTTCAGGATATTTCCAAAACAAGATATGATTTTATCAAAAGATTAAAGGAATGCACTAATGCTAAGCTGACAGTTGTGGGTGATGACTGGCAATCGATATATGCATTTAGTGGGTCTGAGATTAGATTATTTACTCAGTTTAAAGAATTAATCGATGGAGAAGTTCAGGAGATAACACTAGACGAAACACAAAGAAATGCTCAGCAGCTACTTGATATTGCTGGTGAGTTTATTATGGAAGATGATCGATTGATTCAAAAGTCTCTAAAATCGGATAAAGAGATTAAGAATCCAATTATTTTTTTTATTGAAGATAGTGATTATAAACCGGGTTTATTTGATGTCCCTAGAGTAATTGTGATGGCGGGGGTGGAGAAACCGCAGATACCTCTTAAAGAGATGGTTGTAAAAATAGTTGAACAGAGAAAAGAAGAAGAAAGAAATGTGCTTGGCTCAATTATTCTTCTTGGCAGATATGGTGATGATTTTTATAAGGTTAAGGATTTTCTCATAAAAGGAAAGGATTCAAATGGAGAAGAAGCCTATTTTTTGAAAACGGAAGATGAATTAAAAAGTATTCCAATATATTTCTACACAATACATAAAGCAAAGGGACTTGAAGGAGATGATGTCATATTGTTAAATGCGTCAAGTGCTGATTCGACCTTTGGTAAAAAAGACTTTCCGTGTACAATTGATGTTGATAGCAGACTCTCGTATATTAATGACGTGAGTGACGATATATACTTTGAAACAACTGAAGAACTGGATGATAAAGATAAGCAATATGAAGAAGAGCGAAGGTTATTCTATGTTGCCTTAACAAGAACAAGGAATAGAGTTTATATTGTTCCTAAACATAGATCTATAGTAGAGTCCAGTTTTATTACTGAATTAAAAGATACATTAAGAAAGAATGATATGGATATAATAGAGGTACCAATTTCTACGACATCAACTAAGAATAATGATTCTTTACAAAAAGAACAGATAATAGTTGATGGCAAATGCAACCTGGAATTACTAAAGCAGAAGTATCCTGATGAGGATGAGGAGTTAATTGATCAACGTAGGATATTTGTAGAATGTGCTTATCATTATTGGCAATTAAAAGGAAACAGTAAATCTTTCGGACCTTCAGTGTCTTCGGTTGCTTATCTTCTTGCTGGAAATACCCCAACAGATAAGAGCCTTGAAAATATGACAGAAGAGGAGATAAAGAAGGAGATACCTGAGGCAGGATACTTTTCTAAAGATGATGGAAGTTATTCGAGGGACAATTATTATGGAATAATAGAATATATGAAAGATATGATAGCTAAAGAGATTTTTAATACGGTTAGGGGTGAAGGTAAATATATTATCTTCTGATATTTATCAGGATTACTTTGGGGATAAAAGAGGACTGAAGACTATACCGGGACCTTTTGCCAGAGCGGAAGGATTAAAGAAGGTTCTTTGGAAAAATTAAAAAATCATCCTAAAGGATGATATACAAAGCAATCGATTTTTGGTATTATATGGATATCGGGTTTCGATGTATTTAAGACCATGATCGGAGCTAATATAAAATAACGAATTATTATTTAGGGAGGTTATTAAGATGGGACTTTTTGATGCAAAATTCTGTGATATCTGTGGGGAGAAGATAAGCCTTATGGGTAACCGTAAGCTGGAGGATGGCAATATGTGCAAGAACTGCTCAGCTAAGCTGTCACCTTTCTTATCAGGTAGAAGACATACTACTATTGATGAGATCAAGCAGCACCTTGAGTATCGTGAGCAGAACAAGCAGCGCGTTGCAGCATTTAATCCAACTATGGTTCTTGGAAATGATACTAAGGTTTATGTTGATCAGAACACAGCTACATTTGCAGTATCATCAGCACGTGATTGGAGATCTACAAATCCTGATATTATAGATATCAGCCAGGTTTCCAGTGTATTCACTGAGGCTGAGGAGCATAAGAAGGAAATCTTTAGAAAGGATTCTGAGGGTAAGAACGTTCCTTACAATCCTAGAAGATATGAGTATTCTTATGAGTTTGAGACAACAATAAATGTTAATTCACCATATTTTGATGAGATTAAGTTCGAGCTTACAACCATGTCTACTCGTCCAAAGCAGAGAGGTGATATGCAGTACAATAACTTTGAGCAGATGGGTATGCAGATCCAGCAGGCTCTTTCCGGTGGCCGTATGGGCATGGGAATGGGAATGCAGGGCGGCATGGGCCAGATGGGCATGGGCCAGATGGGCGGCATGGGCCAGATGGGCATGGGCCAGATGGGCGGCATGGGCCAGATGGGTATGAACCAGATGGGTGGAATGCAAGGCGGCATGGGAATGCAGGGCGGCATGGGCCAGATGGGTGGAATGCAAGGCGGCATGGGAATGCAGGGCGGCATGGGCCAGATGGGCGGAATGCAGGGCGGCATGGGAATGCAGGGCGGCATGAACCAGATGGGTGGCATGGGCCAGATGGGCGGTATGAACTCAGGCATGGGTGGTGTTGGCCAGATGGTTAACAACCTCACAGGTGGCGGAATTGGTGGTCTTGCAGGACAGGCTCTCGGAGCAGTTGCAGGTGCAGCTATGGATGGTCTTGCAGGAAATGATATGCAGAGCCAGATGATGCAGCAGCAGAGACAGCAGCAGATGCAGGGTATGCAGCAGGGCATGGGAATGCAGGGCGGTATGCCAGGTCAGATGGGAATGCCACAGCAGGGAATGCCGGGCCAGATGGGCGGAATGCCACAGCAGGGAATGCCAGGCCAGATGGGCGGAATGCCACAGCAGGGAATGCCAGGTCAGATGGGCATGGGCCAGATGCAGGGTGGCGGTCAATGGGTATGTGACTGCTGCGGAACAACTAACACAGGTGATGTATGTTCTGCTTGCGCTAATCCACGTCCTATGTAATGCCATTTAACTAGAAAAGATATTTAACTAGAAGTTCGCAAAAAATGCTTTTGACATTTTTTGCGAACTTTTGTATAATATGCTTAACGAAGCAGTCGGAGGGTGAGTGCACATCACCCGACCCGGTAGCGGAGTTGTTAAGTAATAAGATTAGCCGTTCTTCCGCTGCCGAACGTCAGGACGGCTTTTCTTATGTGTAAGATAAAGTTTAACTAGCACGATAATTAGCTTTATTATCGATATAACAGTGGTAATAACTTCATATTTACTCATAAGCCTCACCTCCTTCCGGAACAACAACACTTCCGGGCCAGGCGAGGAGCACGTCCCCCGACTGCATGGTTAAACATATTATATATATGTTTAACGTGCAGTTTTGTTTTATATGCTATTTTTAGGAGGTTATTTATGCAACCAGCTTTAGATCCAATCAATTTAAGAAAAGCACGCGAAGCACTTGGAATTACAAGGGTAGAGGCTTCACGACGTATGAACATTCCGCAAAGCTCATATGTCAGATATGAACAGGGTACTCGTAAACCTACACAGGCAACGATTGCGCAGATGGCTCAGGCTTTAGGTACAAATACTGACTATCTTACTGGTTTAAGTGATGATCCGAGAGCAGACATACTTATTATCAAAAAAGACAACAGTACTATATTATTTGAAATGGCTATGGGAATGCAGGATTTTGATGAAGAACAGTTGAAAAAGCTTCACGAATATTACAAAATAATATCTAAAGAGAAGTAGTAAGAATACTTTTTGAGTAGGAGAAGGAAAATGAAATACAAGATATCACCATCAAGGATAGGGGATTACTTCGTTCATAACTGTGACAGATATATGGTGTATGACGGCTTGAACAATTCTGACAGAAAATACATAGGATGGGACGAAGAGACGGACTTTAATGAGGTGGCAAAACGTGCTGGTGAGGCCTGGGAATTAGAGGTCGTTGAGAAGCTTCGAGCTGCCGGAGAGAAGGTGTTTGAAGTAACAGATGATAATCCACTTCTAAAGGGGGACAAGAAGAAAGAATTATCTGAAAAGAGAAGAAGAGAAACTGTGGAGTTTTTGAGAAAGGCTGAGCCAGGTTATATCTATCAGGCTGTTCTCTATACAAATAGAGAGTTTTGTGAGAAGTATATGCCTGAGGTGGATACAGATCAGATAACCTGGAATGATTCTATGTCTGATCTCATAAAGGTTGAGTTCGACGAAGAGAGGAAATGTCCAAAGTTTTCTGTTATAGATGTAAAGCATGCAAAGCGTGCCAAGATTAATCACAAGGTTCAGATCGTGGTTTATATCCGTATGCTAGAAACTATCCTGGCTGAACACGATATCCCAGGTTATGTCGATGATACCACAGGCTATGTATGGCCATTTAAGGCGGAGGAACCAAAGAGCTTCAGCACAGCAGATATCATTACCTTTGTTGATGCTTACTTTAATGAAGCCCTTCCAAATGTTATCGAAAAAATGCGTGGTATCGAGGAGGAATCAGAGGGTACCGAGATTGGAGAACGTCTTGACGAAACCCTTGATTACTGTCTCTCCCAGAAGTGTGAGTGGTGTGGTAACCTGAAGCACTGTACCAAGTGGGCAGAGGAACATGCTCCTGTTCTTCTGATGCCTTATATGACTCCGCGTACACAGGAATATTTTATGAAGAATCCAGATATTCCTCGTACACTCGATGAGTTTGAGAATTATGCTGCGGAACAGGATAACAGTGACCGAATGAAGGAAGAATCTGGATTTTTAAAGAATCGTCTTGATAACATTTCAGATGTACTCAGGGCTATTCATGACAGAGCCACTGATAACAGGAATGTTGCTTATCCAAAGCCTGTTTATAATATGGATATGCCTAAATATCAGGATGTTAAGATTGTTATAACGGCGCAGAGGGATGTGGGTCTGGATAAGGTGTATCTTTATGGTCTGAAGATATCAATTTTTAAATCAAAGAATTACATAGATTTTCCAGTAAATGCAAATGGTTTTCCAGAAGAAAACAGGGTTTTTATAGCTGAAACTCCAGAAAGTGTTTCCGCTAATACCAGAGAGTTTGTGGAATATTTGTATGATTTCTTATACAAAGTTTCTCAGCATAATGCTAACGAGAATGACTGGCAGAGACAACTGTCTGTTCAGGGCTTTGTAATGGATAATTACGAGCTCTTCAACCTTGAGGAGGGGCTTTTTGATGAGCTTCTTCGCGGTTATATAGATGAGGAATACAGGAATAAGCTTCTTAATATCATATTCTGGCTTCAGGGCGAAAGGATGATTACAGATTCAGTTAATCAGGCTGCTGACCTTGGAGTTGAGATTCCAGTAGTAGTTTTATCAAGCGCAGTTGGAAGGCTGTATGTTGTGCCAGGATACATATCCAACAATCTGGAGGATATAAGCAAAGCATTTTCTGAGAGCTATGATATAGAGCTTAACAGGAAATATTCTAATCCTCTGTCAAATGCATTGAAGAGTGAACCAATTAATAATATCTGGTTTCCGAAAAAGGATAAGGATACTCCAGAAGATAAGACCAAGAATCTAGAAGGGCTTAAAAGCTATGTAGGTATAAGACTTAGTGTCGAGGGAAATATAGTAAGCAAGCTTCAGAGTGTTGCAGATGGTCATAGTGGACTGAAGAGAAATGCTCCAACCTTCTTCCTTGTTGATACGAATATGTCTTCTGATACAAGAATGGCTAAGCTTTATATAGAACAGAAATATGAGCAGCTGCTTACCTTTCATGAAATGCGTAAGGTTCGAATGGGGGATCTGGAGGAGGCGGCAAATGATGGAAAGATTCTTAAGGTAAGAGTCGTATCTGAGGGACAGCTTCTGGAACCTTATCAGTATTATTCAAAGTCTGCAAATAGTTTTATATCTGCAGACGCATGCTGGTTTAGGTATGAGAAAATAAATGCAGACAAGTTTTTCCTTAAGCCATTCTACTGGGCTATAACTGTTGAAACAGGAGATGCTGCGGCTGGGGAGCTTGCAATGCTGGATGAACGAAGCAAGGAATCTCTTCCTGATTATTCTACGGATCCGCGTTTTCCACAGAGGTATTTTAGACTTGCATATCTGGATAAGATGAAATATACAGAGGAGAATGGTGCTTCATATATCTATGGATTAAGGATGGGACATACCACATATCAGCCGGGTACTATTCTATATATTGTTGAAAAGTTTGTAGATATCTCGGGTGACAGAGTTGCTGACACGCTTAATAAAGGTCTTCAGAATCCTGGGCTTATATATCCAGAGGGCGCTTATATTGATGAGGACACTGGCGAAACAAGGAATAATTATACGGATTTTCTGAATGAAGATGGGACTACAATCCAGGCGGATGATTATATGGATGTTATGAAGAAGTATATTACCCTTGATGGAATGTCTTTTTCTGCTTCACAAAAACGTGCCTTTGATCATATGTTTAGCCATAATATAACACTTCTTCTTGGTCCTCCTGGCAGTGGAAAGACTGACTTTATTGCAAGAGCCATCCTTGCTCTCTGCGGATTATTTAAAGAGCTTTATCATTATAATATGTCTGTGCTGGTAACTGCCAATTCGCACGCAGCTATCAATAATATATTAGAGAAGTTAGCAGAAAAGATTGAGACGTCCCGCCTTCTGGGTGGTGTTGACGAAGCAATGCTCCCAACGCTTATTAAGTATGAAAAGTTTGAGGCTGAATCAGAGGGTGATTCTGATGAGGAAGATGAAAATAGTGGAATAAATGGTGTTGATCTATATCTGCATAGAAGACCGAAGCTTAATGGTTCCAATCAAATTAATAATGATCCGAATATACTTGTATATAATGAGTTTACGAGAGATTTTGCTAATAGAAGAACCAATAATCCAAATTATAAGATTAATAAGCCATTTGTAGTTGGTTCAACAAGTGGTGGCTCCTATAAGTTCAATAAGCTGCTGCAAAAGACTAATAATTTTGGTGATCGATATAATAATTTTGGTGGCTATGATCTCATAATCATCGATGAGGCATCCCAGGTTAAGTTTGGTGATGCAATGATAGGAATGGATCTATCCAAGGATTTGGTTCGTTATCTCATTGTTGGGGATGAGAACCAGCTGTCGCCTATTATTAAGGGCAGTTACAATGCTCCTGAGGATGAGCCGGATATATATGGTTCTGTCTTTAGAGCGTATTATGATATCGCTAAGAGAGAGGGGCTTGATTATCTCTGTCAGCTTGAAGAAAACTTCCGTATGAATGAAATCCTTGACAGATATCCAGGTGAGAAGATCTATGATGTGGACATAGTCCCTGGAGATGGAAGAAATGGCTATCACGCATATCGGAATGATGTAATAGGAGATAAGATAGCAACGCAGATACTAACGATGGATTCCTTTGAGGATGTGAGCTCATCAATTGATGGAATAGATGATGAGCTTATGAGGAGTATTCTTGATCCTGATTATCCGCTTGTTCTAGTGAAGCTTACTGCTGAAAAGGCAACTGATAAACAGGAGCTTGAGCTTCGTCTCGCTACTGAGATAACAAAACTTCTAAAGGAACATATGGTTGATAAAGATGGCAATCACTATGTAACCGACGAGGAGTTCTGGGGTGATGCAAATCACAAGGGAGCCTTCGCTATCATTTCACCACATCACGAGCATATCAACAGGCTGAAGGATAACATCTCGACGGAGCTTGGAATGGATAGAAATAAGCTCTACATTGGTACCGTTGATAAGCTGCAGGGACAGGAACGTGAGGCTGTCGTTGTAAGCTATGGAGTGACAAATGTGGAAAAGGCTATTGCTGAGACTGAGTTCATATACAGCAGGAACAGGTTAAATGTTTCAATTACTCGTGGAAAGAAGAAGACCATTGTTATTCTGGCGGACGTTCTTCTTGATAAGCCACTGGAGCTTCTGGATGTGGACGATGAGGACACCGAAAAGGGCATCAGCTTTATGTGTGATTTTGAGAAATTCATGAAGAAAACCGAGACCGATACCGAGTCCGCGAATCCTTCACACACTGAGGTGGATTCGGCCCAGACCAACTCAGGCAATGTACTCATTGAGATAATGAGAAAACGCGTTATCTTCGATTAAAAATGGTTGAGAAAACCTCTACAGTTTAATATAATGTGCAGTGGGGACTGTCCCCATTGCACATTTTTATGTAAACTAGAATAAGACGAGGTCTTATAGGAGAGAATTAAGATATGGTATATAGTATGACAGGCTTTGGCAGAAGCGAGTATTCTGACGAGGCGAGAAGAGTAGTAATTGAGATAAAGTCTGTAAATCACAGATACTGCGATATAAGCGTGAAGCTTCCCAGGAGTATCAGTCGTTTCGAGCCTGAGATCAGGAAGAGACTGAAGCTCTATGTGGAGCGTGGTAAGGTTGATGTTTTCATCACGTACAACAGTCTTAAGGATACAGGTGCAGTCGTTAAGTACAACAAGGACGTGCTGGATCAGTATATGGCACATTTTAAGCAGATGGAAGAGGACTACGGACTGACTGAGGATTATAAGCCGACAGTTATAGCAAGATATCCTGATGTTTTCTCTATAGAGGAGAATTACTTTGTTGAGGATGAAGAGTATCAGGTTATCGAGAAGGTTCTGGATGAGGCAGGAAAACAGTTTAGAGCTTCCCGTGCTAAGGAAGGCGCAAATCTTGCAAGTGATCTGATTGCAAAGATGGACGAGCTTGAGGGCTACACAAATCAGGTTGATGAGCTGGCTCCGAAGGTTATTGAGGAGTATCAGGCGAGACTTACTGAGAAGGTTAGTAATCTTCTGGAGACAGCAAATATAGATGAGAGTCGTATCGTTCAGGAGGTTGCTATCTATGCAGACAGAGTTGCAGTTGACGAGGAACTGGTAAGACTTCATAGTCATATCAAGGCAGTGCGTGATATGCTTTCTGAATCCATGGAAACTGCTGGTTCTGAAGGTACTGGTGCAGAAGAATCTGGTAAAAATGCTTCTGATAATTCAAGTTCTATCGGAAGACGTCTGGACTTCATTATCCAGGAAATGAACCGTGAGGCAAATACAACATTATCCAAGTCAGATACACTATCAGTTACGGATATTGGTATCAACATGAAGACGTGTATCGAGAAGGTTCGTGAGCAGGTACAAAACCTCGAATAAGATAGTGCAGATAAGGAGTAAGTATGAAAAAGGGTAAATTAATTGTCATTTCAGGTTTTTCTGGTGCAGGAAAAGGAACAGTAATAAAGAGACTTCGTGAAAAGTATGAATACAGCTTGTCTATCTCCGCTACAACTCGTGCACCTCGCGAGGGTGAGGAAGATGGCAGAGAGTATTATTTCAAAACCGTAGATGAGTTTATGTCCCTCATCGATTATAACGGACTTATTGAATGGGCTCAGTATGTTGACAACTATTACGGCACACCTAGAAAGTTCGTTGAGGAAGAGATTGCAGCTGGTAAAAATGTTATTCTCGAGATCGAGGTTCAGGGAGCAATGAATATCAAGTCCCAGTATCCTGACGCTATTCTTATATTTATCAGTACTAAGGATATAGAAACTCTGCGTGAGAGATTAACAAATAGGGGAACAGAGTCTGAGGAAGTGATCAATAAGCGTATTGCTCGTGCAGCTGAAGAGGCTGAGTCTATGGAGAGTTATGAGTTCATCGTTATAAATGATGATCTGGAGGAATGCGTTGATACAGTTAACTCCATCGTTGTAAGTCAGTCTTGCAAGAAGGAGAAT
The DNA here is from genome assembly GCA_900110635.1 of Lachnospiraceae bacterium NE2001. GTDB lineage: Bacteria > Bacillota > Clostridia > Lachnospirales > Lachnospiraceae > Eubacterium_Q. The sequence continues at coordinate 39,910 of FOEK01000007.1, read as the reverse complement.
CGTACAGATTTTCTTATTGGTATCAAGAATCAGCTTGACAGCCTGTAAAAATAAGTTGACATTTATCTGGAAATATGGCAAAAATATAAGGTGGACTAAAAAGAAGAGTGTGTAGGAGGATTTGATTATGATACATCCGTCATATAGAGACTTAATGGACGTTGCTAACGAAGGTGTTGAACCTGGTGAGGAGCCAGTAGTTCAGAGTCGTTATTCGATAGTGCTTGCAACAGCAAAGAGAGCTAGACAGCTTATTGCCGGAGATGAGCCGATGGTAAGAGATACAGAAGGTAAGAAACCTCTATCTGTTGCTGTCGAGGAGCTTTACGAAGGCAAGATCAAGATAATGGGTGACGAAGAATAATAACAAAGTGGAGTCAACAGGGCAAAGGTCCGATTGACTCCATTTCTTTTGTAAGAAGGGAGAGTGTTCTATGTTTCTAAGGGATATAGTTGGGGATTTAGAGATTGAACTGATTTGTGGAGACCTGGATACTGAGATTAAGGATGTAACAAACGATTCGCGAAAAGTGGTAGAGGGTGGCCTTTACTTTGCAGTACCTGGTGCAAAGGTTGATGGAGCTGTATTTATCCCGGATGTAATAAGGGCTGGTGCTGCAGCTATAGTAACTGAGAAGGCTGAAAAGGCACTGGAGAATCTTCTTGAGAATGATATGCTGGTAAATGGCAACCTGGATGAGGAAACCAGTCTCACAATTATCGAGGTTGAGAATATAAGATATGCTATGGGCGTAATGAGTTCTAAGTTTTATGATAAACCATCTGAGGAGATGACGATTATCGGTATAACAGGAACGAAGGGCAAGACAACTACTACCTATATGGTTAAGGAAATGCTGGAGCTTGCAGGCATAAAGACTGGCCTCATTGGTACTATTGAGATTGATGATGGTAAGGAAAAGATTCCTGCTGTGAACACAACGCCTGAATCCATTACTATTCAGAAGAAGCTTCGTGATATGTCAGACAATGGCTGTGAAGCAGTGGTAATGGAGGTTTCATCCCAGGGACTTATGCTGGATCGTGTCGCTGGTATCGAGTTTGATTTTGGAATATTTACCAATCTTTCTCCTGACCATATCGGGCCAAATGAGCATGATAGCTATGAGAATTATAAGGAGTGCAAGAAGAAGCTTTTCTCAATATGCAAAACCGGAATCTACAATATCGATGATCCTGAGGCAGAATATATGATGGATGGCAGCACGGCAGCACCTATTACCTATGGAAAGAATGAGGATGCTGATTATATAGCCCGTGGTCATAAGCTTTATCAGGAAAATGGTATACTTGGTATTGAGTATGATATAGATGGAACTCTGGAGGGACATGTCCGCGTGGCACTTCCAGGTGATTTCAGCATTTATAATTCTATGGCTGCCACTATAGTTGCAGATTGTATGGGTGTCAGCTTCGATGAAATAAAGCGGATTCTTGAGATGATCAAGGTTAGGGGCCGTGTTGAAATGATACCAATATCAGATGCATTTACCCTTATGATCGATTATGCTCATAATGGAATGTCCCTGGAGTCGCTGCTTAAGGCAATACGTGAGTACGAGCCGGAACGGCTTGTTACGCTCTTTGGTTGTGGCGGAAACAGAGCCAAAGCACGTCGTTATGAGATGGGTGAGGTGTCGGCTAAGTATGCTGATTTTACTATTATTACCAGTGATAACCCGAGAGATGAGGAACCACAGGCGATACTTGATGATATCAAGTCATCAGTTGAGAAGGCCGGTGGGGCATATATAGATATAATTGATAGAAAAGAGGCCATTCGTTTCGCAATTATGAATGCGAAGGAGGGCGACGTAATAATCCTTGCTGGCAAGGGCCACGAGGACTATCAGGAGATTCACGGCGTAAAGCATCATATGGATGAACGTGACCTGATACGTGAGATTTTGGAGGAAGAGGATGTCGGAGAAATATGCGGATATAATAATCGATATTTCACAGAGTAATGTTGATAGACCTTTCAGATATAGAATACCAGACGAGCTGATCGACGAAGTTTCGGTGGGCTCTGTGGTGAAGGTACCCTTTGGCCAGGGCAACCGTATAAGGACTGGATATGTTATTGGACTGGCAGATGAACCGAATTACGATATCAATAAGATAAAATGTATAAATGAAGTCTCTACGAACTCAATTTCCATCGAAAGCAGGCTGATCCGGCTGGCCGCATGGATGAAGGAACGCTACGGCTCAACAATGATCAGTGCACTGATGACTGTAATGCCGGTAAAGGAAAAGGTTCGTGAGAGAAAGACTGAAATCGACATAAAGGACAGTATCCCCGAGTTCCAGCCAATCGACGAACTGGAGCCCCAGCAGCAAGCCATAGTTGATGCTTTTTGTTCACAAAATGTGCAAGGGGGACAGTCCCCATTGCACATAGGAGCGTCCCCAACTGCACATTCTGAGGAGTGGGATGGAATTACGTATTTGCTGCATGGGGTTACGGGCAGTGGTAAGACCGAGGTTTACATAAAAATGGCGGAAGAGGTGCTCTCCCGTGGACAGGATGTTATAGTTCTGGTTCCTGAGATTGCGCTGACATTTCAGACTGTTGCCAGGTTTAGCAGTTATTTTCAGGATAATATTTCTATTCTTAATTCACAGCTCAGTAAGGGCGAGAGGTACCGTGAGTTTATGAAGGCCGAGAGTGGTGAGACTCATATAATGATCGGTCCGCGTTCAGCCCTATTTGCTCCATTTCAGAACCTTGGGCTGATCATAATTGATGAGGAGCATGACACATCCTATAAGAGTGAGAAGACTCCGAAGTATCACGCCCGTGAAGTTGCAATAGAAAGGGCTCGACTTGAGGGGGCCAGGGTGGTTCTTGGTTCTGCAACTCCTAGTATTGAGAGCTATTACAAGGCTAAGCAGGGTGAGTATAAATTGTTTAGTCTGCTTACCCGGGTTAAGGGAGTGAGTCTTCCAGAGGTGGACGTGGTGGATATGCGTGAGGAGCTGAAGAACGGCAATCGCAGTATTATATCACAGTCCCTTTATAACAAGTTGGCTGGTGCCTTTAGCCGCAAGGAGCAGGCGATGATCTTCATTAACAGGCGTGGCTTCAGGACTTTTATCTCCTGCAGAGCTTGTGGTGAGGTTGTAAAATGTCCCAACTGTGATGTTTCTTTATCGCAGCACAGGACCATAACTCCTGGTGGACCGGATGTACTGATGTGCCATTACTGTGGTCATACTGAACCCCTTCCGAAGGTTTGTCCGAAGTGTAAATCCAATCTTATAGACGGCTTGGGGGTTGGTACTGAGACGGTGGAGGAGACAATTCGTGATCTCTTTCCTGGGGTTAAGACTCTTAGAATGGACAGAGATACCACTCAAAAGAAGGGAAGCCACGGTGCTATCATAAAGAAGTTCCGCGATGGCAAGGCGGACTGTCTTATTGGTACTCAAATGATAGTGAAGGGACATGATTTTCCGAAGGTGACTGTGGTTGGAAATATACTGGCGGATCTCAGCCTGTTTGATACCGATTTTGAATCGGCAGAAAGAACATTTGATCTGCTTACTCAGGCGGCTGGAAGAGCAGGTCGTGACGAGCTTCCAGGTCAGGTGGTGATTCAGACCTATCAGCCTGAACACTATGCCATCACATCGGCTGCGGGGCAGGACTATGAATCCTTCTATAACTATGAGGTATCCTACCGTCAGCTGCTTCGTTACCCGCCAATTTATCATTTGCTTGGAATCTGTGTCAGCTCAGCTGAGGAGAAGCTGTGTATTGATATGTCACAGAGGGTGGCTGAGGCCATAAAGAGTGCATTTGATAAGATAGATATTGTAGGTCCGACAGAGGCTTATATATATAGAATTAACAACATATTCCGACGTGTTATCTATATAAAGTCGGAAAAATATGATATACTGACCAAGGCTGCTGAGATATCAGAGGCTTCAATTAACGAAGCCTTCCTGTCACTCGAACTAAAGAAAGACAGCGTTGATATCCAGTATGACTTTAATCCGATACACATTATGTAGTTGTCACGGGGACGTAACTACTGACAACATTTATCTGTACAGAAGTAGAAAGGAAAGAAAAATGGCAATTAGAAATATCCGCGAGGACGGTGACGAGGTTTTAAGGAAGGTATGTAAGCCTGTTGAGGTTATGACAGAGCGTCTCAGCACTTTGATCGATGATATGTTTGAGACAATGTACGATGCAAATGGTGTTGGCCTTGCTGCACCTCAGGTTGGCGTTCTCAGACGTATAGTAGTTATAGATGTTATGGATGATAATCCTCTTGTTCTTGTAAATCCTGAGATTGTTGAATCAGACGGCGAGCAGGTTGGACCAGAAGGCTGTCTTAGTCTGCCAGGACTTCAGGGGGATGTTGCAAGACCAGAACACGTGGTCTGCAAAGCCCTTGACAGGGATATGAAAGAGATAACAGTTGAGGGAGAAGGCCTTCTTGCCAGAGCAATCTGTCACGAGCTGGATCACCTGGATGGCATCCTTTACAAGGATCTTGCAATTGATGGTCTCTACAAAGTTGAACCAGTAGATCCTGAGGAAGAAGAATAAAACAAACAAGACAGAGAACCGTCCCCTGTCTTGAAAATAGGAGAAAAGATGAGAGTAGTGTATATGGGAACACCGGATTTTGCGGTGCGCCCTTTGAAGAAGATATATGAGGCAGGTCACGAAATAGTTGGCGTATATACTCAGCCAGACAGACAGAAGGGCCGCGGTAAGAAGTTCCTTCCGTCAGATGTTAAGGTGGCAGCCCAGGAACTGGGGTTAAATGTATTTCAGCCGGAAAGGCTCAGGGAGGAATCAGTGGTTGAGGAGCTGAGGAGTCTCGCCCCGGATGTGATAGTAGTTGCGGCTTATGGTCAGATCCTTTCCGAGGATGTTCTGAACATTCCAAAGTATGGCTGTATCAATATACACGCATCGCTGCTCCCTAAGTACCGTGGTGCATCGCCTATCGAAGCCAGCATAATTAATGGGGACGAGAAGACCGGTGTAACGATAATGTATATGGCAAAGGGTCTTGATACAGGTGATATGATAAATAAAGCTGAAATCGAGATTGGTTTACATAATACAGAGAGCCTGACTGTTGAATTATCAAAACTGGGAGCAGACCTGATAGTAAAAACCATCAAGGAATTAGAGGATGGCACGGCAAAACGTATTCCTCAAAATGATGATGAAAGCTGTTATGCTGGCAAGTTGGATAAGGCTATGGGCGAGATAGACTGGACAAAGTCTGCGACTGAGATAGAACGTCTTGTGAGAGGGCTGTATCCTTGGCCTTGTGCTTACACGACATTAGATGGAAAGAGCATAAAGCTTGTGTCAGCTGAGGTTGTGGATGTGGTCGATGATTCAGTTGATGTTGGGAAAGTCTGTGAAGTAACAAAGAAATATTTTACAATTAAATGTGGTGAAGGAGCTCTGAAGATTAAGACCCTTCAGCCGGAAGGCAAGAAGCCAATGGACTGCGTAGCCTTCCTGAATGGAAACAAGGTAGAACTCGGAATGTAGGAGAGTATGGATACCAGGAAAATCAGTTTTGAAATACTTAAGAGAATAGAGTTAGAAGATGCATTTGTGGGAGAGGTGCTGGACAGTGCCCTCCGCACTATGCAGTTTTCAGATAAAAGGGATAGGGCGTTTATTACGCGTCTCGTAGAAGGCGTGACGGAACGCAGAATATCCCTTGATTTTTTAATTGGAAAGTTCTCTAAGAAAGATAGTAGAAGAAACAAGACCAGCGAGATTGATACGACAATTATTCTCAGGATGGGAATCTATCAGATCCGATATATGGACTCCGTTCCTGACAGCGCAGCAGTTTCGGAAATGGTGAAGCTTACTAAAACTCTTGGATATCAGGGCCTTGCGGGTTACGTGAATGGACTTCTGAGAAATGTATCCCGGGCGAAGGAGGAGAAGAAGCTGGACAGCTACCTGGTAAGCCGTATGGATGCCAGATATTCAACTCCTCAGTGGCTGTGTGATTTTTTCACCCAGACCTATGGTAAAGAGATGGCAAAAACTATCCTTGAGGATCAATATAAAGAGCACGACACAGTAGTCCGTGTAAACACGCTTAAGACAACTGTACCGGATTTAAAAGAACTATTTGAAAAAAACAAGATAACTGTAAAGACGGGCATTTTATCGGACCGTTCACTTAGGATCAGCGGTTATGATTCTGTGCGAAGGCTGCCAGGTTACAAAGATGGCCTCTTTGCTATTCAGGACGAAACATCAACCTATACTGTAGAACATATAGGGATTAAACCTGGAGACAGAGTACTGGATATCTGTTCGGCTCCAGGTGGGAAATCACTTCTTGCATATGAGCTTACTTGTGGAACGGATAAGAATGGAAATGCAGTTTGTGGAACAATCGTTTCACGAGATATATCTGAAAATAAGATAGAGAAGATATATGAAAATGCCCAGCGTTTGGGCATACCATCAAGTAAAATCGAAATAGGTTTACATAATGCCAACCCCCGAAACATATATCAGCAGGGGATAAATCTTGAGATAAGTGATGCTACGGAACTTGATGAATCACTTGCTTCGCTTCCTGATAAAGAAAAATATGACGTTGTGATCGCCGATGTTCCTTGTTCAGGACTAGGTATTATTGGTCGAAAAAATGATATCAAGTATCATATGTCACCAGAGATAATGGAGGAGCTGGCAGAGCAGGGGCTGAACATTTTGACCAATGCATCAAAGTACGTGAAACCATTTGGAAGGATATGCTTCTCAACCTGTACCATCAACCCTGCCGAAAACCAGGATGTGGTTCGAGCATTTCTTGACACAGCAAATAAGATGGCAAAAGCTCCTCACTATCAGGGCGCCCTTCCATACAGCATCATAGATGAAAGAACCTTCCTTCAGGGAAGAGATGGCAGCGATGGTTTCTATTACTGCATCCTGTCTCGTAATGTTTAGTATTAGGGTATAACTATGGATATTAATTCGCTTTATATAGATGAGTTAAATGAATACGTAAAAGAAAAAGGCTGGCCGAAGTTCCGCGCTAAGCAAGTTTTTGAATGGCTTCACAAGAAACATGTGACATCCGTGGATGAAATGACCAATATCCCGAAAGCTATTCGAGATGAACTGGACCAGGATATAACCCACGTTAAGTATGTTACACATCAGACCGATTCTGAGGATGGAACCAGAAAGTTCCTCTTTGAGATGGAGGACGGCCAGATGATTGAAACTGTTTTTATGCAGTATCATCATGGCAATTCCATATGTATATCTTCACAGGCTGGTTGTGCTATGGGCTGTAAGTTCTGCGCTTCGACGATCGGAGGCTGTATCAGAAATCTTACTGCAAGTGAAATGTTGGGCCAGATCTATATGACAATGAATAAGGTGACAGAAGAAAAACTAGTAGAAGATAAACTGGCCGGTATTGAAGCTGACAGTAAAGCAGCTTATGAAAAAAGAAGGGCTGAAATAGAAGCCCAGAGCAGAGTGTCAAATATAGTGGTAATGGGTACAGGCGAGCCTCTTCAGAACTATGATAATCTGATTCGATTTATAAAGCTTATAATCAGCGAAGAAGGCTACAACGTAAGTGTTCGAAACATCACAGTGTCATCCTGCGGTATTGTTCCGAATATCAGGCGTCTCGCAGACGAAGGACTGGGGATAACATTTGCCTTATCCCTGCATGCTCCTACGGATGAGCTCCGTAAGACCATAATGCCTGTTGCCAACAAATATACCATAGAAGAAACTCTGGATGCGACAGACTACTATTTTCAGAAAACTGGTCGAAGGATCACCATTGAATACAGTCTTATGAATGATGTAAATGACGGTGTAGAGCAGGCAGAGCAGCTTGCCAGACTTCTAAGGCCTAGAAACAGATCCAGTGTGGCGGGAGAACATACAGGAATCTATCACGTTAACCTGATTCCTATAAACCCTGTGGACGAGCGCGACTATAGACCGGGTACTCAGTCTCAAATAGAAAACTTTAGAAAAATACTTGAAAATAACCATATAAATAACACTGTGAGACGAGGTCTTGGTAAAAATATTGACGCTGCATGTGGACAATTACGTAGAAAATATGGTATATAATAATACCTGCCCCATAAGAAAATGCTTGAAAAATGTGTAATATAATATTAGTATTATGAAAGGTATGGGCAGATTTTTAGATGCTGCCTATTGGACAGCTACGAAGGAAGTACGGATTATGAAGCTTGTATCTACTGGAAGAACTGACAAAGGTAGAAAGAGAAGTAATAACCAGGATAGCATATTTGTGAGCGATACGCCGGTGGGACCACTGCCGAATCTGTATATCGTTGCAGACGGTATGGGTGGACACGCAGCAGGTGATTTTGCCTCCAGGTATGCTATTAGTGTTGTTATAGATTTCATACGTCAGTCAACAGTGAGAAGCCCCATCTCGCTTCTTCGTCGTGCCCTGGTCTATGCCAGCAACGAGCTATACAAGGAGTCCGAGAAGGATAAGGACAAGATGGGCATGGGCACCACTATGGTGTGTGCTGTAATACTGGAGGATAAGCTATACGTAGCAAATATTGGCGACAGCAGGCTCTATATTGTAAACGACGACATAAGACAGATCACTATGGATCATTCCCTTGTTGAGGAACTGATCAGGAGCGGCCAGCTGGAGCGTAATAAAGGAAGAAATCACCCTGAGAAGAATATTATCACCAGAGCTATGGGGTCCAGAGATGAGGCTATGCCTGATTTCTTTGAACTTCCTATAAGTGTGGGCGATAAGATTCTCATTTGCTCAGACGGACTCTCCAATATGGTAGAGGACGATGAAATAAAGGATATAGTACAGGATAACCCCGTCCTGGACGACGCTGTATCCTCTTTAATAAGCAGGGCCAATTATTATGGTGGAAATGATAACATTTCCGTTGTAATAGTTTCGGTATAAAAGAGGTAGAATATGTTAAGACCTGGAACAATATTAGATGACAGATATGAGATAATAGATGTTGTCGGAACTGGAGGAATGTCCACGGTATACCGTGCCAAGGACGAGAGACTTAAGAGATTTGTTGCTATCAAAGTCCTTAAGTCAGACTACAGCTCCGATCAAAACTTCGTGTCCAAGTTCCGTGCAGAGGCACAGTCCTCAGCTGGACTAACTCATCCAAATATAGTCAGTGTATATGATGTATGCGAGGACGATGGCCGTTACTTTATAGTAATGGAGCTTGTGGAGGGTATTACCCTGAAGGAGTACATCAATCTTAATGGTCGTCTGAATATGGCGCAGGCCATAGATTTTTCAATTCAGATTGCATCTGGACTTGAGGCAGCTCACGAGCATCACGTTATTCACCGTGATATCAAGCCTCAGAATATTATAGTATCTAAGAGTGGAAATATTAAGGTAACAGACTTCGGTATCGCAAAGGCTGCTACATCTACAACTATGTCTACAACCGGAATTGGTTCGGTTCATTATATATCACCAGAGCAGGCAAGAGGTGGCTACAGCGATGAGCGTAGTGATATCTACAGCCTTGGTATTACTATGTATGAAATGGTAACTGGCAGAGTGCCATTTGAAGGTGATACAAATGTAGCAATCGCTCTGATGCATATACAGAACGATATGATCCCACCAAGACAGCTGTATCCAGATATCTATCCAAGCTTTGAGAAGATTATTCTTAAGGCTTCCCAGAAGAAACCTGAGAGAAGATATCTTACTGCTGCAGCTCTTATTGCGGATCTTAACCGTGTTAAGGATAATCCTAATATCGATATAATAGTTGCTCCTGCAACTGTAACAGGTGCTCCAACCCAACAGTTTACTACTGAGGATATGGAGAAGATTAAAAATGGCAGCGCTAACAAGGGCTTTGTTGACAGCGTGGCAAGACAGCCTGTACCTATGACACCTCAGTCTTCTGAGGTAAGACCTGACACAAGTCGTATAGAGGCGCTTCTTAATCAGGAGGATGAGGATCTCTATGAAGAGCAGCCACCTCGCAGACCTCCAGGTCGAAGCATCAAGAAGATTGATGACTATGAGGATGATCGTCGTTACGATGATGATGACGATGATGACGATTATGGTCCAGATGTTGATCCAAAGCTGGAAAAGGCTGTAATGGTTGGCGGTATTGCTGCGGCAATCATTGTGGCTGTTATAGTATTTGTCATCATAGGAAATATGATGGGCTGGTTCAGCTTCGGTGAAAGAAGAACCACTGAAGAGACAACCACTGAAGAGGTGACCACTGAAGAGGCTAAGATAACTATGCCTGATGTGGTTGGTCTTTCTGAGAAGGCTGCTGAGAAAGAACTGAAGGAAGCAGGTTCTACTAATTATCAGTTCGTACAGGAGCATTCAACAGAGGTCAAGGAAGGCTATGTTATAAGCCAGAACGTTGAATATAAGACAGAGATCGCAAAGGATACTCAGATTATCATAACTGTCAGCGCAGGTGCTGAGGAGCTTGAGATAGCAGATGTTAAGAATATGGATGAGGATAGCGCCTATGAGACCCTTGCTGGTCAGGGCTTTAAGCCAAGCAGATCCTACAAGTTTGATGACGAAGTAGAAGAGGGAAGAGCTATTTACACCGATCCAGCTGCTGGTAATAAGGCTAAGGCTGGAGATTCCATAGTTATCTATGTCAGCCAGGGTAAGGAAGAGAAAACTGTCGGAGTACCTGATCTGATCGGTCTTACTGAGGCTGCTGCAAGAGGCAGTGTTGAAGCAAATAAACTGACAGTTGGAAATGTTACTTATGAGTTCAACTCAGATGTGGAAGCAGGAAAGGTTATCCGCCAGAGCGTTCCTAAGGATACTCAGGTTAAGGAAGGCTCCACCATTGATATAGTAATATCAAACGGTGCAGAGACCAAGACATATAAGGGTACCGTAACAGGAAATGTATCTACTACTGATGAGAATCTGACAAATGCAACTGTCACCCTCAATGTTTATATAAATGATGATGCAGGCTATCATCTTGCATATACAACTACCTGTCCAGGCGGTTACATTGAGGTTAATGGTGCATCAGAGGGACTTACTTATAATAACGGAACAGTATCATTTATCGTTGTTGATGAAAATGGAGCCGATGTATCCGGTATGTATAGCAAGTCGCTGACACTTTCCTACGCAGAAGAATAAAAGATTATGAATCTAACAGGTAAAATAATTAAAGGAATCGGCGGCTTCTACTACGTAGATGCCGCTGGTGTTTTATATGAGACGAGGGCCAGAGGGCTCTTTCGTAAGCAGGGCATCACACCTCTTGTGGGGGATGTCTGTACTATTGACGTTATCAGCGAGACTGAGAGGACAGCGTATCTCGTTGATATAGAAGAGAGGAGTTCTGAACTGATCCGTCCTGCGGTGGCAAATGTGGATCAAGCGCTGGTGATCTTCGCCTGTGCCCATCCTGTGCCCAGCACAGGTCTTCTGGACAGATTCCTTATCAATATGGAACTTCAGCAGATGAAGACCATCATCGTTCTCAGTAAGGTGGATCTGCTGATGAATGAGGCGGGAGAATCTCTGGAGGAACTTCAGACTCTATGTGAGACATACAGAAAAGCAGGCTATCAAGTTATAGAACTGTCAAATGTTACTGGAGACGGTCTGGATGATATAAGAGAAGCAATAGACGGAAAACTCACTGTTTTGTCTGGCCCCTCAGGTGTGGGCAAATCGTCACTTATTAATAGCCTGATCCCAGGCTTTAATGCAGAGACAGGCGATATCAGCAAAAAGCTTCGTAAGGGCAAGAATACAACCAGGCATACCGAGATAATACCGGTTCCTGATATGGCAGATACATTTGTTATAGATACTCCAGGCTACAGCTCCATAGAGCTTATGGTGGAGGATGAGAGTGACGTTAAGCTCTATATGAGAGAGTTTGAAGGTTTGAATGAAACCTGCCGTTTCACTGGCTGCAGTCATATAGCGGAACCAGGCTGCAGTGTAAAGGAAAAGGTGGAGGAGGGGGCTATATCCCAGCTCCGATATGAAAGCTACATAGACATGTTTAACGAGGTAAAGGCTCGTCGTAAGTGGTAATTGTTGGTGAGGTGTATAATAGAAAGGGAAAATGTATGGGTAAGATTATAAACAAACTGGCACCATCCATGCTGGCTATAGATTTTGGTCATATGGAGGATGAACTGAAGATCGCAGTTGATGCAGGAATGAAGATTCTTCACGTGGATGTGATGGATGGTTACTTTGTTCCCAATATTTCATTTGGCCCTCCAGTAATAAAGTACGTAAAGCAGGCTATTCCGGATACATTTTTGGATGTACATATGATGGTGGTCAATCCATCCAGATATTTTGCTAAGTTTCTGAATCTTGGTGCAAGCAATATTACCATCCACGCTGAGGCTACCGAGCACCTTAGAGAAGATCTGCTGAATCTGAAGAGTATGGGTATAAATGCCAGCGTGGCTATAAGTCCTGATACTCCGATCAGCGATATAGAGGATGTGCTTGATGTAGTAGATATGGTGCTGATAATGAGCGTTTATCCTGGCTTCGGTGGACAGGAATTTATCCCAGGCACATTTGACAGGTTAAAAGCACTTAAGGCTATTCGTGATGAAAGAGGACTGTCATTTGATATAGAGGTGGACGGTGGCGTAACTAAGGATAATGTGAAAGAAATCCTGGATGCAGGTGCAAATGTAATAGTTGCAGGTTCTGCAGTATTCTCAGGTGACACAGCCCAGAATATCCGCGACCTCCTTGCATCCTTCTAAGATAAACATTTATAAAAAAAGGCTTCCCATGAATATATTATTAGTAGCAGGCGGAAAACTGAATATCGACCAACTACGTGCAGTTTATAAGCAGCTGGATACCCCTTATGTAATAGGAGTTGATAGGGGAAATGAATACGTTGGTCTAGCGGATATAAAGCCTGACATAGCTATTGGTGACTTTGATTCTGTAGATGAGTCTGTTGTCACAGCACTGGAAGCTATTACTGAGGTAGAACGATTAAATCCGATAAAAGATGATACTGATACAGAACACGCATTAAGATATGCACTCGGTATGAAGCCTGAGAAGCTTATATGTATGGGCTGTACTGGAACCAGAATGGACCAGACTCTGGCGAGTATCAATCTGCTCAGACTCGCCTGTGATGCAGGGGTGGATGCTTATATTCTTGATGAGACCAACCGTATCAGGGTAACCAGGGGGGAGTTCCGTATCACCAGAGAAAAGCAGTTTGGTAAGTATGTATCTGTGATGCCTTTTGAAAATGAAATAACACATCTCACAGAAACGGGCTTTAAATATGAGGTTCAGGATATAACCTTGGGTAAGGTTCTGAGTCTTGGTGTAAGTAATGAACTAGTGGAGGATGAAGGTATTATTTCATCCAATGATTATATGATAATTATGGAGACCAGAGACTAATGAATATCAGAAGATTTGCTTTGGGGGATGGGTCAGCTTCGTCAGTTGCCCTCTCATCCATAGTATTTACAGCTGGTTTTACAACGGCTGTTATACTTCCCTTTTATCTGTACCTTTTTGGTGCGGGTATCTTCTGGGAATATCTCGGGATAGCTATATGTACTCTGATTGTGTGGGGAGTGGAGTCATATCCGCTTATGCGATACAAAAGAAAGAGTAAAAACATACTTACGCTTCCCGGATTTTTTGAGTACCGCTTTAAAGCAAGAGGCGGTATTCTTCGTCTTTTTGCAGCTGTTGAAATAGTAGTGCTCTCTATTGTTCTGGCAGCTCTCCTCGTTAAGGAACTCTGTATAATTCTCGGCACAGTTATGGGACTGGATGCTACTGGTCTTATGGTGGCTGTGCTTCTGTTACTTAGTAGCATTTTAGGACTAACTGGTATAGACCTTGTGTTCAAAACTGCCTGGCCTAAAGCGGTGATTCTTGTGATAGGTCTGGCAGTAGTGGCAATCTATATGTATTTTAGTATGGGAAACGAGAAGCTGATGCGCGCACTGATGTCTTCGGATATTACGGGTAGTGTAAGTAGATATCTGGATACTTTGTATCACGACGGCAAGCTTCTGGAACCGGAGGACTACATATCACTTCTTTCCATGGGGCTGCTTGCGGCTGGTATGCCATTTATGCTTGGTATCTTTTTTTCTTCGAAGAGTGCAAAGGGTATCAATAAAGGACGTAAGATGATTGTGGTATATGGCATACTACTTTTTGAGGCTGCATTCTTTACAGGGGCAATCTCAAGAGGTTATCTTCACCCTGAAAAACTGACTAATTCTTTGTCGCAGTATATAAGCATGATGGTATTAAAGTTAAATGAATCAGGTGACATGGGCAGGGTCTCTGCCTTCTTGTTTATGCTTGTAATATTTCTAGGTTTTATCACTGCTATTGAAGGTTCGCTTCACGTTGTTATAACTTCGTTATATGACGATATATTATCTAGTGGAAGAATAGTGAAGATAAATCCTAAGAAATGTAAACGCGATATAATGATCATCGCAATCTCTGTTGGTGTAACGACTCTTCTTGTGGCCGCATATATAGAACAGATGTCCATAAGTCTTATTATCACATTCATCGCAACCCTGGGCTGCTCCATATCACCAACAGTTTTCTTATCTCTTGTCTGGGGTAAAATGAATTCTCACGGGTGCATGGCTGGTCTCGTTGCAGGGCTGGCATCGGTACCATTTTTCAAGTTTGCTCCATTCTTTTTGCAGGGTGGCGAGAGGGTATCTCTTTGTGACATACTTGGAATCAATTCGGTTATCCCATCTATGCTGACGACGGTTCTTTTTATTGTTCTCTTTACTGTTATCACAAGGAAAAATGATGACGAGATGGAGAAGGAAGTAGAGAAGGAATTCCGTTCAATTAAGAGCAGAATATCAGAGTAGGCAAGAAAAAAGCACCTCGGAGATGAGGTGCTTTTAATATACACTATTCATAGGGTGAGAGAGTTATGAAAAATCTATGGTTTCAATATAAACCTTAGTTATGAACAAGTTATGAATAAAAATTAAAAAATGTGTAAATTATTATGTTAATCACTTATTAAAAAAAGTCGGAGAAAAAAAACTAACTTTATGTTATAATGTTTTCTAGTTTTGCGGGGATGTATAGGGAGGAACCGATGAAGAGACTAAAGGGTTATAAAAGAGACTTTGCAGCGGCTGTCAGAGATATGATAGTTGATGGTCAGGATCAGGATGAAGAGGAGATAAGTTCTCCTGAGGTTGTGCAATCTGGTGAAGCAGTAAATGATATGCAGGATGCTCCTTTAGTTGATTTCATTGGGGCTTCTGATATTAAAAAGAAGGTTGATGCTGAGGTTGAAGAAACCCTTGCGGTTGAGATAAAGGATGAACTTGTAGACGAGATTCCAGAGGACCTTACCGAGGAATTATCGACACCTGTTGCTGAAACTATGGGACAGGTAGTTCCAGAGGATAAACCTGAAATTGAACCGATTAGTAGATCCGAGATAAAACCTGAAATTAAGGCTGAGTCAGGAAAGAAGAATAAGAAGGAAAAAGCGAGGGGAAAAGCGATGGCGGATCTGGAACGCGAACTTAAAAGAGAAGAAGAACTCACTGGACTTAGTGAGAACACAACTTATATCACAAAGAACACCACGATTACGGGAGATATCGAAATTGATGGAGATATCGAGGTTCTTGGTCGTGTTGATGGAAATGTAAAATGTACAGGCAAGCTGGTTGTTGGTGGTCGTGTTGATGGTGACATTTCAACTGGTGATCTGTATGCTGAGAATGCACACATCGAGGGAAAGATTACATCGGATGGCACTGTACGAGTAGGTGCTGGAAGCGTCCTGATTGGAAATATCATAGCAACCTCAGCCATGATAGCCGGAGCAGTAAAGGGCGATATAGATGTTAACGGTGATGTGGAGATAGATTCAACTGCGGTTATCTATGGCAACATCAAGTCCAAGGCTGTTCAGATCAGCAGTGGAGCTGTTGTTGAGGGAATGTGCCAGCAGGTATATGCCAGCGTAGATGTATCGCATTACTTCGAGGATGGAATCCAGAATCTGGATGATAATTCTCAATAAAAGGAGATATTTATTATGGAATTACACAGAATATTACTTAAGTTAAGTGGCGAAGCCCTTGCAGGCGACGCACACCACGGTTTTTCAGACGAGGAAGTAACTCGTGTTGCTGCCGAGGTAAAGAAGGTTGTTGATAAAGGCATTCAGGTTGGAGTAGTGATCGGCGGTGGAAACTTCTGGCGCGGACGTACCTCTGACGGTATGGACAGAGTAAAGGCTGACCAGATAGGAATGCTGGCAACGGTTATGAACTGTATATATGCAGCAGATGCATTTAGAAGAGCAGGTATGAAATGCAAGGTTACATCTCCTTATGCAATTGGTGATGTGACTGAAATGTATGTCAGGGACAAGGCAATCGAATATATGGAGCAGGGCTATGTTGTGTTCTTTGCAGGCGGCTCTGGACATCCATTTTTCTCTACAGATATGCCAGCTGTTCTTCGTGCCGTTGAAACTGAGTGCGACGCAGTTCTTTCGGCAAAGGCTATCGATGGCGTATATGACAGTGATCCAAAGCTGAATCCAGATGCCAAGAAATATGACACTATGAAGATGTCAGACATCGTGGATCAGAAGCTGGGAGTTATAGACCTGGCCTCAGCGGTTCTGGCTATGGAGCAGAAGATGCCAATGATCCTTTTCGGACTGAATGAACCTGATTCGATCATCCGTGCAGTATCGGGAGAGAAGATTGGTACAACAGTAACAGTTGATTAAACTATAAGAATTATTATAAAAAATCGGAGGGTTAAAAAATGAGCTACGAAGACAAAATGCAGAAGGCAATTGACAATCTATCAGCAGAATATGCAACGATCAGAGCAGGACGTGCAAATCCACACATCCTTGACAAGCTTAAGGTTGATTACTATGGAACACCTACTGGTATTCAGAGTGTTGCCAACGTATCAGTTCCAGAGGCTAGAACTCTGATGATCACACCTTGGGAGGCTTCTATGGTTAAGGTTATCGAGAAGGCTATCCAGATATCTGATCTTGGTATCACACCTAACAACGATGGAAAGAATGTTATCATCAACTTCCCTGAACTTACAGAAGAGAGACGTAAAGAGCTTGCTAAGGACATCAAGAAGAAGGGCGAGGAAGCTAAGGTAGCTGTAAGAAATGTAAGACGTGATGCTAACGAAGCTGCTAAGAAGCAGAACAAGGCTGGCGAGATATCCGAGGATGATCTGGCAGATGAGGAGAAGGCAATCCAGAAGGCTACTGACAAGTTTGTAGCTGAGATTGACAAGCTCATCGAATCAAAGACCAAGGAAATCATGACTGTATAATACAAGCCAATGCCTTCACCTTGAGGGGAAGGTGGCCGAGCGTTAGCGAGGTCGGATGAGGTGTTAAAATATTTAGGAGAGATTATGAGTGACGAATATAAGATTCCCCAGCATGTTGCGATAATACTTGATGGTAATGGCCGCTGGGCGAAGCAGAGACATATGCCAAGAAACTTTGGACACAAGGCGGGCGCAGATAATCTGGAGCAGGTTATCGAGGATGCCTGGGATCTGGGAATAAAGTATCTTACGGTGTATGCATTTTCCACTGAAAACTGGAAGCGTTCAGTTGAAGAGGTCACAGGTCTTATGACGATACTTAGGGATTTCCTGAGAAAGTCAATTGATAAGGCCAACAAGAATAATATGCGTGTTCGTATTATTGGAAAGCGTGACCGACTTGATGCTGATATTATCGATGCTATTGATCGTCTTGAGGAGGCAACAAAGGATAATACTGGAATCCAGTTTATTGTTGCGCTGAATTATGGTGGCCGGGATGAGATTACTCGTGCTACACAGAAGATTGCCGAAGAAGTAAAGGCTGGTTCTATCTCGATAGATGATATCACCGAAGATTACATTTCATCTAAACTCGATACGGCTGATATTCCGGACCCTGATCTTCTTATCAGAACCAGTGGTGAGATTAGGACATCGAACTTCCTGCCATGGCAGATATCCTATTCGGAGTTCTACTTCTGTGACACGCTGTGGCCGGACTTTGATAAGGAAGCCCTGAAGAAGGCAATCGATTATTATAATGGCAGAGACAGGCGCTTTGGCGGAGTATAGAGCGTCTCTTATGGAGCAATTGTATGTTTAAGACCAGACTTATTAGTGGAATAGTACTTATAGCCATAGCACTTGTGGTGCTGTGGGCAGGCGGAGTAGTAACAGGCACAGTCACATTGATGCTCTCGGCAGTTGGTGTATATGAGCTGTGCCGAGTGTATGGAATAGAGAAGCGTTCCCCAACGGTTATAGCTCTTTTGTGGACGTTTATATATTATATAGTTTTGATGAGTGGAGAACTATTTAGTGGACTAGTCAATAAGACAAATGTAAATCCTGCAACATTTGAAGCATCTTCACAGACTATTTCTGCTACGAAGCTTATCCTTCCATTAATGATACTGTATCTGCTGGCAATGCTTACTCTTTATGTTTTTAGATTTCCAAAGTATCACGACCGTGAGATTATGGCAGCCTTTATGTCATTTTTCTACGTAAGCGTGATGCTTTCTTATGTCTATAAGCTGCGTGCTATGTATGAGGGCGGATATTTTATCGTTCTTGTATTTATCTGTTCCTGGGGAAATGATACGCTGGCCTATTGTGCTGGAAGGCTTTTCGGCAAGCACAAGATGTCGCCGGAGCTGAGCCCAAAGAAAACGGTGGAAGGTCTTATAGGAGGCATTGTTGGTGCAGGCCTTCTGGGAGCTATCTATGGTTTATTCCTGAATGGAAGAGTGGAACAGTTTACTGATGTCAACATATCACTGACGCTTTTTGTTGTCTGCGCACTTGGAGCGATTCCGGCAGTTATCGGCGATCTTGCCGCTTCTGCCATCAAGCGAAACAATGATGTAAAGGATTATGGAACACTGATCCCGGGACACGGCGGCGTGCTGGACCGTTTCGACAGTATGATATTTACAGCCCCGATCCTGTACTACCTGATCCAGTTTGTTATAATCCTTTCTCAGAGATAGTCGAGATAACATAAGCTGGTTTTAAGAGGAGAATATGAAGAATATATCGATTATCGGGTCTACTGGATCTATTGGTACCCAGGCTCTTGATATAGTGAGGGCAAATGGGGATCTGAATGTGGTAGCCCTTGCATGTGGTAAGAATATAGAACTAATTGAGAAGCAGGCTAGGGAGTTCGCTCCCGAGCTTGTTTCTGTTATGTCGGAGGATGCTGCTTCAACGCTCCGTACAAGACTGGCAGATACAGATATCAGGGTTACCTCTGGTATGGAGGGGCTGTGTGAGGTGGCTGCCTATTACAAGGCTGAAATGGTACTTACAGCCATAGTTGGTATGATAGGAATTGAGCCTACATTGGCTGCCATTGAGGCGAGCAAGGATATTGCGCTGGCAAATAAGGAAACTCTTGTTACTGCTGGTCACCTTGTGATGAAGCGTGCAGCTGAAAAGGGAGTAAAGATTCTCCCAGTGGACAGTGAACACAGTGCTATCTTTCAGAGTCTGCAGGGGAATAGACGCAGTTGTCAGGGAGAGTTCGACAATAAGCTGTCGCGTATACTTTTAACAGCTTCTGGAGGTCCATTTAGAGGACGTACACGTGAGGATCTGAAAGATGTTACAGTGCAGCAGGCCCTGAATCATCCAAACTGGTCCATGGGTCCTAAGATTACCATAGACAGTGCCAGTATGGTTAATAAGGGATTAGAAGTTATCGAGGCTCACTGGCTTTTTGATACTGATATAGATGATATTCAGGTTGTGATACAGCCTCAGAGCATCATTCACAGCGCAGTGGAGTATGAGGACGGTGCTGTGATCGCACAGCTTGGTACTCCTGATATGAAGCTTCCGATTCAGTATGCATTTTACTATCCAGAAAGAAGGTATCTGGCTGGAGAAAGACTTGATTTTACAAAAATAAGTGGAATAATAATTGAGACACCTGACTATGAGACGTTTAGGGGCATTCCGCTTGCAAAGGAGGCCAGTCGGATTGGCGGAACTATGCCTACCGTAATGAATGAGGCAAATGAGCACGCTGTGGCAGCGTTCCTTTCTGAGAAGATAACCTTCCTGGAGATATATGATATGATAGAGTATGCAATGTCTCAGCATACTGTTGTCCCTGATGCTGATCTTGCTACCATACTTGCTGCCAGGGACGAGACAGACAGGCTCCTTACCGAGCGTTACGGAGTTTAAAAAAAATTATGAGTTCTTTGTTTAATGTTATATCTATAATAATTACATTTGGCCTGATTGTTGCCATCCACGAGTTCGGACACTTCCTTTTTGCTAAGCTTTCGGGAATAAAGGTAAATGAATTCGCTGTGGGTATGGGCCCGAAGATCGCAGGCTGGACCAGAGGTGAGACTGACTACAGCGTCAGGGCACTTCCTCTTGGCGGTTACTGTATGATGGAGGGTATGGCCGAGGATTCTAAGGATGAAAATGCTTTCAGCAACAAGTCCATTATGGCGAGGCTTATGGTCTGCTTTGCTGGACCTGTGTTCAATTTTATTTTAGCATTCTTTTTGTCTATTATTATCTGTCACACCACATATATTGATCAGCCAGTTTTGATGGATATAATGGATGGCGGTGCTGCCCAGGAGGCTGGCTTCCAGGTTGGCGATGAAATTATAAGGCTGGATGGCGGCCGCATCTATAATTATCGCGAGATTACGCTGTACAGTATGCTGGTGAGTCCTGAAAAGCCTGTGGAGATTACCTACCTGAGGGATGGCAAGGAGTATACAACCACACTTAAGAGAAAGCTTGATCCTGAGACTGGCAACTACTATTTTGGTTTTATCAGCTATGGACGTCAGTCCCAGGGACTTATGGATGAACTGAAGTACTCTGTCTATGAGGTTAGATTCCAGATTAAAACAGTGGTATATTCCCTTAAAATGTTAGTGACAGGCCAGATTTCCAAGGACCATCTTATGGGGCCGGTGGGTATCAGCAGCACCATGAATACGGTGATTGAGGAAACCAAAGAGGAAACCAAGGAAGAAAGCGCGTGGGTGCAGTTTGTCGCAGTACTGGTTACGGTGCTGGACTTCGCATGTCTGCTTAGTGCAAATCTTGGTATGATGAATCTGCTGCCAATACCGGGGCTGGATGGAGGTCGAATCCTCTTTATACTGATAGAAGCCATATCGGGACGACCAGTTCCAAGAGATAAGGAAAATATAGTAACAGCTGTGGGCGTTATTGCATTATTGCTGCTGACCGTTTTCGTGTTCTTCAACGACCTTGGCAACGTTCTACACGGCTAGCAAAAACAAGACAGGGGACGGTTCTCTGTCTTGAAAATAGGACAGAGAACCGTCACCTGTCTTGCAAGGAGTTAATTATGAGATATAGAGATAATACGAAGAAAATAAAGATTGGAAATGTTGAGATTGGTGGTGGAAACAGGATTGCCATTCAGTCCATGACTAATACTGAGACTTCAGATATAGAGGCTACAACAGCCCAGATACTTGCTCTTGAGGAGGCAGGCTGTGATATCGTGAGATGCACAGCTAACACAGAGGCAGCTGCCCGTGCCTTTGAGAAACTGAAGGAGAGAACCCACGTTCCGTTGGTTGCTGATATACATTTCAGCTATAAGCTGGCTATTCTTGCAATGGAGAGCGGTGCAGACAAGATTCGTATTAATCCGGGGAATATTGGCTCTGCTGATAACCTTAAGGCAGTAGTAGATGTGGCTAAGCAGAAGGGAATCCCAATCCGTGTCGGTGTTAACAGCGGTTCTCTGGAGCAACAGTTTATTGACAAATACCACGGTGTTACAGCCGAGGGCATAGTTGAGAGCGCATTGGACAAGGTAAGAATGATTGAGGAACAGGACTATGACAACATAGTTATCAGCATTAAGTCCTCAGATGTTCTGATGTCGGTGAAGACACATGAGCTGATTGCAGAGCGCACTAACTATCCGCTTCACGTTGGAATTACGGAGTCTGGAACTCTGTGGAGTGGAAATATCAAATCCTCAGTGGGACTTGGTATCATATTAAATGAAGGCATTGGCGATACTATTCGAGTATCACTGACTGGCGACCCGGTTGAGGAAGTAAGAACAGCAAAGCTTGTTCTTAAGACACTGGGCCTTAGAAATGATGGAATAACTCTGGTGTCCTGTCCGACCTGTGGCAGAACACATATTGATCTGATCGGTCTTGCAAATGAGACTGAAAAGCTTATTAGTAACTACAAGAATCTGAATATCAAGGTGGCAGTAATGGGCTGCGCAGTTAATGGACCTGGAGAGGCGAGAGAGGCGGACCTGGGAATAGCTGGCGGTGAAGGTGAAGGTCTTGTATTTAAGAAGGGTGAGATTCTTCGTAAGGTGCCACAGGATCAGCTGCTCCTTGAATTGAAGAAGGAACTTGATAACTGGAAATGATTTTGAGCGTAACTATTTAGCAATGAATCGATAGTACACGAGGTATTAAGTATTGGAAAAAAAGAGATTTTTTGATACATTTGCGGGTATCTCGGAAAAATTGGAGGACGACCTTCTCGACCTTTTTGATAACGTTGAGGTTGAGAAACTAACATTTGTCACAAAGTCCGAGATTCTGTATGTCGATATAGTATCGACGCATTTAATTGATATAGAATACATCAAAAAGGCGGAGGAAAGCATCCGTCTTTTTGTATTTGATAATGGTGATGATGATGACGACCGCAAGGTAAAGATCAGGGTGAGATACGAGCTCTCTGAGCAGTATGATATAGAGTATATCATGAGGGTTCATGGCGACAGTATACTTAAGGAAATGAGAGAGGATTTTCCTGTTGAGTATACGCTGGTAAAGAACGCTGATCTTAAGTTTGATAGCAGCAGGATCACAATCACCATGACTGAGGGCATGATGGCAGTGCAGAGAAAGCCCGCCATTGAGAAATATTTTAATCATCTGTTCCGCGATAGATTTGGACTGGAGATAAGCACCATTGTTAATTTTGTGAAGCGTAAGACTATTCAGGAGGAGACACCGCTGGACGATGTTCAGCTCGAAAAATCAGAGGAGACTCCGGTGGACAAAATCCGCGAGACTGAAGAACAGCTGGCCCAGTCCTACGATTCTGATTCAAATGAGGTTTATTATTCTCCTGAGCTGATGAGAAAGAGGGATACGGAGGACGCTCCAAAGAAAAAGAACTTCAAGGCTACAGCAGAGGATTTCAGAAAGAAGAATTACAACGATATGGACTGCTTCTACGGAAAGAATGTAGAAGGAGATATAGTTGCTATAGCTGATATAACTGAAGAGATGCCTAACTATGTGGTAATAAAGGGACAGGTAGTTAAGGTTGATACAAAAGAGATAAGAAACGAGAAGACAATTGTTACAGCTTATTTAACCGACTTTTCGGATACCATAGGCTTTAAGCTGTTTGTAAAGAATGATGATATGGGCGCCATTATGGATGAACTGAAGCCAGGCAAGTTTGTTATGGTTAAGGGTGTTCCGGAAAATGATACATTTGCCCACGAGCTTCTTCTTAATAAGGTGGACGGCGTAAAGAAGGCAGCTGATACCCGAGAGAAGAGAATGGATAATGCTGAGGAGAAGAGAATTGAGCTCCATATGCATACCAAGATGAGCGAGATGAACGGTGTGACACCAATAGGCGGCGTGCTTCAGAAGGCTATTGACTGGGGACACAGTGCTATTGGTATCACAGATGCAGGCGTGGTAAATGCATTTACCATGGCTACAAAATATTTGGGCAAGACTAAGCAGAAGGATGCAATCAAGCTTCTCTATGGTGTGGATGCATATATAGTTGATGATATAAAGACTCTTGTAATGAATCCTCACGGTCAGAGCCTTGACTCGGACTATGTTGTCTTCGATATAGAGACCACAGGTCTGTCATTTAAGTATTGTAAGATAATCGAGATTGGAGCAGTACGAGTAGATAAATCAGGTGAGGTCATCTCCAGATTTTCAGAGTTTGTAAATCCTGAGGAGCCTATCCCGTATAATATCGAGAAGCTGACTTCCATAAATGATGCTATGGTAAAGGATGCAGATACCATCGATAAGGTTCTGCCTCGCTTCTTTGAGTTCTGCAAGGATGCTATGCTTGTTGCGCACAATGCCACATTTGATACTACCTTTGTCAAGGTGGTAGCACACAGCCTTGGCATGGAGTATGATTTTACAGCACTGGATA
The DNA here is from genome assembly GCA_900110635.1 of Lachnospiraceae bacterium NE2001. GTDB lineage: Bacteria > Bacillota > Clostridia > Lachnospirales > Lachnospiraceae > Eubacterium_Q. The sequence continues at coordinate 15,554 of FOEK01000007.1, read as the reverse complement.
CAATGACTCTGGCTCACGTTCTTCTGCCGGAGCTTGGTCGTTACACACTGGATCGTCTGACTCATTATTTTAAGCTGACAAATGCTCATCATCACAGAGCTTGCGACGATGCTGAGGTAACTGCTGAGATATTTGCCAGACTGCTTAAGATGATCTACGAGACAGGAGCAAAGTCGGTGGATGATCTGAATGAAATGGGACGCTCCTCTGACGATGTTATAAGAAAATCCAGAGCCCATACTGGACTTATATTTGCGCAAAATGAAACTGGCCGTACGAATCTGTACAGGCTGATTTCCAATTCACATATCAAATATTATGACAGAGTTCCTAAGATTCCTATGTCTGAAATAGTTCAGTATAGAGAGGGACTAATTCTTGGTTCAGGTTCTTCCACAGGACATCTCTATCAGGCCCTTCTTGATGGACTTGACGAAGAAGAGATAGAGAAGATAGTTAATTTCTTCGACTTCCTTGAGATACAGCCTATTTCCAATAATATGCATCTCATAGACGAGGAGAAGGTTGCCAGAATTAAGACTGTAGAGGATCTGCAGGATATCAATAAAGAGATCATTGCCCTGGGAAAGAAGTACGGAAAGCCTGTTGTGGCAACAGGTGATGTATATTTCCTTGATCCAGAGGATGCAATCTACAGGGCTATTATAAAAGACAGTGTTCGTATAAAGAGACTGAATGCCAAGGCGCGTGAGGAGCTTGAGGCAAATGCCAAGGCTGCCCGTGCCGCCAAGGGACAGGAGAACGAAAATGTGGATCTCGTAAGAGAAGCAATGGAAGAGGAACCACCTCTTTACTTCAGGACCACAGAGGAAATGCTAGAGGAGTTTGCTTATCTTGGTGAGGAACTGGCTAAGGAGGTTGTTGTAACAAACTCTAATCTGGTTGCATCCTGGCTTGAACTGAAGTCTCCGGTTCGTCCTGACAAGGCGCCTCCGCGTATCAAGGATTCAGACAAGACTCTTCGAAAGATATGCTACGACAAGATGCACGAGATGTATGGACCTACACCTCCTGAGATAGTTCAGAAGCGACTGGATAAGGAGCTGGACTCTATCATAGGAAATGGTTACTCGGTTATGTACATTGTTGCGCAGAAGCTGGTGTGGAAGTCCAACGATGATGGATATCTGGTAGGTTCCAGAGGTTCCGTTGGTTCTTCATTTGCCGCAACAATGGCAGGTATCACAGAGGTTAATCCTCTTCCCGCACATTATCTATGTCCTAACTGCTTCTACGCTGAGTTTGATTCAGACAGAGTTAAAGCCTACGCTGGAGAGTGTGGCTGCGATATGCCTGACGCTGACTGTCCAAAGTGTGGCACAAAGATGAAGAAGGAAGGACAGGATATTCCGTTCGAAACTTTCCTTGGATTCAAGGGAGATAAGGAGCCTGATATCGACCTTAACTTCTCTGGTGAGTATCAGGCAAAGGCTCATCAGTTCCTTGGTGACCTTTTTGGACGTGACCATTCATTTAAAGCAGGTACTGTAGGTACTGTGGCAGATAAGACCGCACTTGGTTTCGTGCGTGACTATTGTAAATATAGAGGCGTTGAAAAGCGCTGGGCTGAGATGGAACGTCTGTCTCAGGGCTGTGTTGATGTAAAGAGAACCTCAGGTCAGCATCCAGGTGGTATTATAGTAACTCCAGATGACGAAGACATTTGCAGCTTTACACCTGTACAGAGACCTGCAAATGATATGACCGTAGATATCATAACAACGCATTTCGATTATCACTCAATAGAGCACAACCTGCTGAAGTTCGACGTGCTGGGACACGATGATCCTACAATGATCAAGCGTCTTGAGGAGCTGACAGGCATAAATGTTAAGGACATTCCATTTGATGATCCAAAGGTAATGGCACTCTTCAAGGGTACTGAGCCTATTGGCATAACACCTGAGGATATGGGTGGAATTCCACTGGGATGTCTCGGTGTTCCAGAGTTTGGTACCGAGTTCGCTATGCAGATGCTTATCGATGCGGATCCTCAGAGCTTTTCTGATCTGGTTCGTATCGCTGGACTTTCCCACGGTACTGACGTGTGGCTGGGAAATGCGCAGAAGCTTATTCAGGAAGGTAAATGTAAGCTTGCCAGTGCTATATGCTGTCGTGATGATATTATGGTGTATCTTCTTAATCAGGGACTTGAATCTGGAGATGCATTTACTATAATGGAGCGTGTTCGTAAGGGTATCGTTGCCAGCGGCGGCTGTCACGAGTGGCCTGACTTCAAAGCAAAGATGCAGGAGAAGGGTGTGCCTGACTGGTACATATGGAGCTGTGAGCAGATCAAGTACATGTTCCCTAAGGCTCACGCTGTTGCATACGTAATGATGTCCTGGCGAGTTGCCTGGTACAAGATTTACCATCCGCTTGCTTACTATGCTGCGTACTTCAGTATCCGTGCAGATGCATTTTCTTATGAAATAATGTGTCAGGGCGAGGCTCACCTGGACGGAGTGCTGGAGGAGTACAAAGCTAAGGATAAGAATAAAATGACAGCGACAGAGAAGGGCCTTCTCAAGGATATGAAGATCGTTAAGGAGATGTATGCCCGAGGCTTCGAGTTTGCTCCACTTGATATATACTCCGCCAGAGCTAACCGCTTCCAGATAGTAGATGGCAAGATTATGCCAAGCTTCCTGGCAATCGACTCCATGGGTGAGTCGGCGGCACAGCAGATGGAAGAAGCTGCAAAGGGCGGCAAGTTCCTGTCACAGCAGGAGCTCAAAGACCGCGCTCACATTTCAGGAACCGTAATTGATAAAATGGCAGAGCTGGGAATCCTGGGCGATATGCCAAAGACCAGCCAGCTTACATTTGACTTTTTATCCGACGAGTAGTAATGTGCAGTGGGGTCCGTCCCCACTGCACCGAGGTCTGTCCCTACCTGCACCAAATATATAGAAAAGGGTTATATAATAAATGATCAGATCAATTATTTTCGATTTAGATGGAACTCTGCTTGATACATCTGTTGGTGTGCTTAGTTCCGTACAAAAAATGATAGAACATTTTGGTTTACATAATTTGGACGATGACGATATGAGATCCTTCATTGGTCCGCCTATCAACAAGAATCTTGAGAGGTTGTATGGTATGGCTCCTGATAAAGCTATGGAGGCTATGTCTTATTTTAGAGAGGAATATCCAAAGGGTGATATCTTCAGGGCTGAGCATTATGAGGGAATGGACGAGCTTCTTTATTCCCTTAAAGATCTGGGCTTCAAGGTTGGAGTATCTACATATAAACGCGAGGATATGGCAAAGACCCTTCTTGAAGAAAAGGGGCTTGCAAAGTATTTTGATGTTATCCATGGTTCAAATGCTGCCTCAGATATGACGAAGGCAGACATAGTAAATCTGACTATTCGTGATCTTGGATATGAGCCAGACGAAACAGTGATGGTGGGAGATAGCGATAACGACGCCATTGGAGCCGAAGAAGCAGGTGCGCTTTTCATAGGTGTTACCTATGGTTTCGGATTTAATACCCCTGAAGAGATTGAACAATATGATCCTTTTGGTATCGCTGAAAGTCCTTTGGACATTCTTGATCTCTTCTGCTAAAAATATAAAAAAAGAAGACAGAGAACCGTCCCCTGTCTTAGAGTTAGGAGAATGATATGGGAGAATTAAAGTTACTTGATTGTACCCTCCGTGATGGTGGATACGTGAATGACTGGAAGTTCGGTCATAACAACCTAATCAGTATATATGAGAGGCTGATTGATTCAAATGTTGATTATATCGAGCTTGGATTTCTGGATGACCGTCGCGAGTTTGACATAGACAGAAGCATAATGCCTGACACTGACTGTATGGAGAAAATCTATGGCACGGTGGACAAAAAGGGCAAGATAGTTTTCGGAATGATCGATTATGGCACCTGTTCTATAGATCATATCAAGCCAGCCAGTGAGTCATACATAGATGGAATCAGAGTTATCTACAAGAAGCATCTTCGCGTGGAGGCTCTTGATTTTTGCCGACAGCTGAAGGAGCTTGGTTATATAGTTTATTCGCAGCTTGTGTCTGTTACCAGCTATACTGATGATGAAATGTTAGACCTTATCCGTCTTGCTAACGAGGCTAAGCCGGATGCTGTATCAATGGTGGATACCTACGGCCTGATGCACCAGAACAATCTGATGCATTTTATAGATCTTCTTGATAAGGGTCTTGATCCAGATATTGCCCTTGGTTATCACGGCCATAATAATTTCCAGATGGGTTATGCAAACTGTATTGCTATGCTGGCTTACGAGACAGACAGAACTATGCTGGTAGACGGAACTCTTTATGGCATGGGAAAGAGCGCGGGAAATGCTCCGCTTGAGCTTATCGCTATGCATATGAATCAGAAGTATGGCAAGAACTATAAGATATCTCAGATGCTTGAGGCTATAGATGCAAATATAATGAACTTCTATCAGCCATCTACCTGGGGCTATAACCTGTTCTTTTATCTTGCTGCATCAAATGACTGTCATCCAAACTATGTGGCAGACCTGATGAACAAGAAGACGCTTTCAATAAAGTCCATAAATGAACTGCTTTCACGTCTTGAGGGTGAAAAGAAGCTTCTATATGATAAGAAATATATGGAGGATCTCTATCTCGAGTATCAGAGTCGTGATATCGATGATAGTGACGCAATAAAGAGACTCTCTGCTCGTTTTGATTCGCTTAGCACCGATATATTCGAGTATGAAGGCGACCACGAGCATAAGGTGGATGGCATCAATATTCAGAAGAACATCCTGGTTATTGGACCTGGAAGCTCTGTATCCACAGAAAGAGAGAAGCTGGATGCATTTATCGAAAAGACCAGGGAGGCAGATGGTGATGAGAACCTCGAGATTATCGCTATAAATTACATCCCTGAAGAGATTCCGATAGATATGATATTTATCAGCAATTCCAAGAGATATCTGCAGATGTCCTCAGCACTGGCGCGTCTGATTTCAACAGGTGAAAATGATTCCAAAACAGTTTACGACGAAAATGGTATGCCAGTGGAGTCGGAGGGCAGCGACAGAGTTCAGATTATCGCCACCTCCAACGTGACAAGCAAGAGATTAGATTTTGACTATACGTTAAATTATAGCAGTCTTATTGACGAAGAGGCTGATATCATAGATAATTCGTTTATTATGCTTCTTAAGGCGCTGGTCAAGGCTGGAGTGAAGCAGGTAAATGTAGCTGGTTTCGATGGTTACTCCGATGACAAGCTGAACTTCATCAACCCAGATATGGAGTATACATTTATCAAGGACCGCACGGCTGAACTTAATCAATATGCCAAGGATAAACTGGCTGAGCTAAGCAAGGATATCGAAGTAAACTTCGTTACTACATCACTTTACACAATGTAAAAAAGACAGAGGAAAAGAAATGATACAGAAATTATCAGATTACATAGCAGATTTTTTAGTGAATAATGGAATTGACACTGTGTTCGGTGTTACAGGTGGTGGTGCTATGCACCTGAATGACAGCCTGGGACATAAGGATGGACTTCATTTTGTATTTAACCATAATGAGCAGGGAAGCAGTGTTGCAGCAGAGGGCTACACCAGACTGACTGGTCGTCTTGCAGCGGTAAATGTTACCAGTGGTCCTGGTGGAACAAATGCAATGACAGGAGTTCTCGGCGGCTGGCTTGATTCTATCCCTATGTTTGTTATTTCAGGTCAGGTTAAAAGAGAGACCACAACATGGGCAACAGATATACCACTTAGACAGCTGGGGGATCAGGAGTACCAGATAATCGAAAGCGTACGCAATATGACCAAGTATGCTGTAATGGTGACGGATGAGACTGAGATAGCATATCATCTGGAGAAGGCACTGTTCCTTGCAACAAAGGGAAGAGGCGGCCCGGTATGGATAGATGTGCCACTGGATATTCAGGCTGCTCGAATAGAAACTGACGAGTTGAAGCATTTCACAGGAAGCGAAGAGGAGAAAGAGCTTCTTACCGAGGAGGTTCCTGGTTCTGTAAATGATGAAACTGCTGATGAAATACTGAAGAAAATTGCAGAGGCAAAACGTCCACTTATTTTCGCTGGTACAGGTATAAGACTTGGTGACTCAGAGAATGATTTCCTGGAGCTGGTTGAGAAGCTTCAGATTCCTGTTGTTACAGCCTGGAATGCTCACGATACTCTTCCTGATAACAGTCCTTATTTTGTTGGACGTCCAGGAACCGTTGGTACCCGTGGTGGTAACTTTGCCACTGAGAATGCTGACCTTATCCTGGTACTTGGCTCCCGACTTAATATTCGTCTCATCAGCTATAACTACAAGGACTGGGCAAAGAATGCTTACAAGATAGTAGTGGATATAGATCAGAACGAGCTGGATAAGCCAACCATCAGCCCTGATATGAAGGTGCATGCTGATGTGAAGGATCTGATGAAGGCACTTAACCGTCGTATTGACGATGGAATTTATGCTGGCTTTGCCAGTGACGAAGCCGCTGAAGCACACAAGTCCTGGCTTGAGTTTTCTTTCAAGATAAATGAAAAATATCCAGCAGTTCTTCCGGAGTATTACGAATCTGATAAACCACTTAATCCATATGTGTTTGTTAAGTCTCTCTTTGAGACTATGTCAGAGGATGATATATGTATAACTGGAAATGGATCAGCCTGTGTTATTGGTTTTCAGGCGGCTGTGATCAAGTCAAAGACCCGTCTCTTTACTAACTCTGGTTGTGCAAGTATGGGCTATGGACTTCCTGCAGCACTGGGTGCGGCAGTTGCTCTTGACAGCAGATTTACGGGAGTTCAAGGGGAAGACATTAGAGATGGCCACCGCGTTATCTGTCTGGATGGCGATGGATCTCTGATGATGAACCTTCAGGAGCTTCAGACGATCAATGAGAATAATCTGAACCTCAAGCTCTTTGTACTCAACAACAACGGTTACCACAGTATCCGTCAGACACAGAACAACCTGTTCCACGACGGTCTTGTGGGAGTATGTAAGGGAAATGGAGTCAGCTTCCCACCATTTGACAAGCTGGCAGATACATTTGGCTTCAAATACTATAAGATAGATAGTATAGAGTCTAACTCTTTAGAATCTGGTAATACAGATTCAGAGAAAGATGTAGTTAGTGGCAATTCGAAACTAAGTGAAGTGATTGAGACTGCTCTTTCAGCAGAAGGACCAGTCCTCTGCGAGGTTGTAGTATCCGACGAACAGATCTTTTCCCCAAAGCTTTCGTCCAAGGTGCTGCCTGATGGAAAGATCGTATCCCCACCAATTGACGATATGTTCCCATTCCTCGAACGCGACGAATACGAAGCCAATAAATTAAACTAGGAAAGATTAGATGAAAGCACTTAAAAGGTTTTTGACAACTAGTAAGGATATAGAAAAGTCCGGAGCTATATGGAACATGGTGGCGAGTATCATGTTTTCATTCCAGCAGGTTATATTCTCTATGGTTATGACCCATACTCTTACTACTGAAAATAAATATAATCAGGTAATGTCTGGAATATTTGCATTTGGTTATGCAAAGGCAAATCTGTTTTTATGTATCGGAAAGTATGGAGTGAGATTCTTCCAGGTTTCCGACATTGATAAAGAGTATAATTTTCGCGAATACAGAATGAGCCGACTTTTTACAACAATCGCTATGACACTTCTTTCTGTTGGTTATGTCCTATGGTTCGCACCAAGCTCGGACAATCCTTATGATAAGCTGGCTATTATACTCTGGATATGCCTTCTTAAGGTACCTGATGCATTTGAGGATGTATATTTTGGTGAATATCAGAAGAACAACCGTCTTGATATTGCTTCCAAGATGTGGGGGATCAGATATATAGTTACTATTATTCTTATGCTTGTGCTGATAGTGACTACCAAGAATCTGCTTCTTACAGTATCGGTATCAACCATAGTGACATTTATCATAATGGGCGTATTCATATTCCTTACAAGAGAGTATGTTTCTGAATACGAACCTTTTAAAATGAAAAGTGTATTTAAGCAGCTGCTTGTTACACTTCCACTTGCAATAGGTGCATACCTCACATTGTACATTGGTGTTGCTCCTAGAGATGCAATAGAAGTAGTAATAAATGATGAACCGATTCAGGCTATTTATAACTACCTGGCAATGCCTGTATTCGTTGTTCAGATGATGGTAACATTTATCTTTAATCCGCGAATATACTATATCTCCTGTCTCTGGAATGATAGAAAAATGTCAGAGTACGTTAAGGAGACCCTGAAGCAGGTTGCATTTGTTATTGTGATAACAATCATCTGTCTTATTGGAGCTGCACTTATTGGTATACCAGTAATGTCAGCACTCTTTAATACTGATCTGAAACCATACAAGATGGATCTTCTGATAATGCTGATCGGTAGTGGATGTCTCGGTATGGCTACACTTCTTGCCAACCTGCTGACAGTAATGCGTTATCAAAATGCTATTTTAGTCGGTTATGTTATCACATCAGTAGTTTCATTTTTCTTCGTTGAAAAGGCGGTTGTGCTTTATGGCATCCGAGGTGCAGTAGGGTTCTATGTTGCTATACTGTTCCTTCTCAGCCTGATATTTACTATTGAGTACATTTATGGCGTGTTAAAGAATCGAAATGCAGCGCCAGTGCAGAAAATTGAGGGAGAAAAGGAAGTTGCTTCTGAATAGAAGCTGAGTAAGATAAAGATGTTACTTGAAACAAAAGTAAGATTATATTATGATATATAGATGGGTAAATCTGTAAGCCATCCTGAAAAAAGGATACATATATATAAATTACGAAGGGGAGATATATGGAAGGTTACGATGGACAGCACACACAGGATATCAACGTCGAAAGAGAGTACACCATAGAAGTGTCAGACATAGTGGCTGACGTTTATGAGGCACTTTCCGAGAAGGGATATAACCCTGTGAACCAGATCGTTGGATATATAATGAGCGGCGATCCAACCTACATCACTAGCTACAAGGGTGCACGCAGCCTTATTATGAAGGCTGAGCGTGATGAGATACTGGAGCTTCTGATGGAGAACTATATCGAAACAAAACTTAGGAAGAGAGACTAAGTAAATGAGAATTATGGGACTTGACTATGGCGATAAAACTGTCGGCGTAGCTATTTCTGATGAGCTTCTAATAACTGCACAGCCAATAGAGACTGTGGAACGTGAACGTTCAAATAAGCTCCGTAAGACTTATCAAAGAATCGAGGCTTTGATAGCAGAGTACGATGTGCAGAAGATTGTTATAGGCAGGCCTCTAAATATGAATGGAACAGAAGGCGAGAGGGTAGAACTGACAGAGGCATTTGGAAATGAACTATTGAGACGTACCGGTCTCGAAATAGTTTGGGTGGACGAGCGTCTTACCACCGTCGAAGCAGATCGTATCCTTGAGGAAACTGGTGTTGCACACAGCGCCCGAAAGGAATACATTGATAAGATGGCAGCGGCGATCATCCTGCAGTCCTACCTCGATACATTTCACAAATAATATACAAAAAGTGCAGAAAGGGACGCACCTATGTGCATTGGGGACAGTCCCCATTGCACATAACAGTTTGAATATGGAAAATGAGAATAAGCACGAGACTGTGAAGATCATCCCGCTGGGGGGTCTGGAACAGATCGGAATGAATATAACAGCAATTGAATATGGTGATGACATCATAGTAATAGACGGCGGACTGGCATTTCCTGATGATGATATGCTGGGCGTCGATCTTGTTATTCCTGATGTTACGTATCTGAAGGAAAATGCCAGCAAGATCCGTGGTATGGTTGTAACCCATGGCCACGAGGATCATATCGGAGCGATTCCGTATATAGAGAAGGAGATAAATATTCCTATCTATACTACGAAGCTGACTATGGGACTTATAGATTACAAGCTGACAGAACACGGCCTTATTGACAACATTCGTCGAAAGGTTGTTACCTATGGCCAGATTATTAATCTTGGTATCTTCCGTATCGAGTTTATAAGGACTAATCACAGTATTGCAGATTCCTGTGCGCTGGCTATCTATACACCGGCGGGCATCATAGTTCATACAGGTGATTTTAAGGTTGATTTCACTCCTGTATTTGGTGGTGTTATCGATCTTCAGAGATTTGGAGAGCTGGGCAAGAAGGGCGTTCTTGCGCTTATGGCGGATTCGACAAATGTGGAGCGTCCAGGTTATACTCCTTCGGAGAAAACAGTAGGAAAGACATTTGATCATATATTTGATGATAATAGAGATCATAGACTGATCATAGCAACATTTGCCTCTAACGTGGACCGCGTTCAGCAGATTATAAACTCTGCATACAAGTATGGCCGTAAGGTTGTAGTGGATGGCCGAAGTATGGTAAATGTTATCAATATTGCTTCTGAGCTGGGGTATATCAGCATTCCTGATAATACACTTATCGATATTGATGAAGCTAAGAATTACCCAAATGAGAAATTGGTTTACATAACTACCGGAAGCCAGGGTGAGAACATGGCGGTTCTGGCACGTATTGCCAACTCCGTTCATAACAAGATATCCCTGATCCCTGGTGATGTGGTAATCTTCTCATCAAGCCCGATTCCTGGAAATGAAAAGTCGGTATATCGTGTAATGAATGAGCTGGAGCAGAAGGGCGCCCGTGTTATCTATCACGATACCCACGTTTCCGGTCACGCCTGCCAGGAGGAACTGAAGCTTATTTATGCACTTACCAAGCCGAAGTATGCTATACCGGTTCATGGTGAGTACAGACATCTGAAGCGTCACTCTGAACTGGCACAGGAGATGGGAATTCCAAAGGAAAATGTTAAGATCATCCGCTGCGGCGATGTGCTTGAAGTGGGAGACGATACATTTAACGTTGTAGGTAAGGTTCCTGCACACGGAGTCTTCGTTGATGGACTTGGTGTAGGTGACGTTGGAAATATAGTAATAAGAGATCGTCAGCATCTGTCTGAGAATGGACTTATGGTAGTTGCTATCACCATCGAAAGCGGCTCCAATATGATCCTGTCTGGACCTGACATCGTATCTCGTGGCTTCGTCTATGTTCGCGAGGCTGAGCTTCTTATAGAGCAGTGCAAGGATGTTGTGTCCGAAACCCTGTCCTATTGTCTCACAGGCGATACCATAGAGTGGAACCGCATAAAGAATTGTATCAAAGAGGATCTGGGCGAGTTCTTGTGGCAGCGCACCAAGCGTAACCCTATGATACTCCCGATTATTTCTGAGGTTTAAAGGGCTTTCCTTTGAGGAAAATAAGGCTTCCCCTTGAGGGGAAGCTGTCAGCGAAGCTGACTGATGAGGTGTTATATTGGATAAAATAACAGAATTGAGTAAAGAACTGAATATATCCATTCTTGAGTCGGAGGAATATCGCAATTACATCTTTGCCCGCAACTCCCTCAAGTCCAATGAAGGCCTCTTCAACAAGGTGATGGAGTTCAAGCGTTACTATGAGGATGTAATGAAATATACCGATGGCAACCCCTTCGATGATATCCTCAGGCTCTATTATGAGAATGACGAGCTCCTTCATAATTCGGTTGTGAATGAATATCTTAGAGCGGAGAGCGCGCTCTCGAAACTGATGCGCAAGGTCATTACCCGGGTGACTGACGGTATTCATTTTGAAGAATGATTATATCTGTTCGATAGATAATATAATTATTCTAAATATATCTAAGTATGCTGAACGCTTACGAATAAATAATAATTGAGGAAAAATATGTTAGACAGCAAGACAAGAAAAATAATTGCCGAGCGAAAGAGGCAAAATGCATTTAAAACAGAAGCCAGACTTCGAGTAGGACTGTACTATTCATTTCAGCTGCTCGTAGATGTTCTGATAATCCTTCTATTTATAAAAGCATTTTCAGCCTCATTTAATTTTGCTCACGATGTATTCGCAGATTCTTCTAAGGATCCACGTGATAAGAGCTACTCCACAGTTGTTATATCGCCGGATTCATCTGCCAGCAATATATCAGAAGAGCTCTTTGATGCAGGCGTCATCAAGAATAAATACGTGATGATGGCTAAGATTAAGGTAAATGAGGTTGGTGGCAAGATTAAGTCTGGAAGATATGAACTGTCTCCTTCAATGCGTTACAGTGAGATTATCAATATCATAACAGGTGGTATCTCTACCAACGAGAAGATAGAAGTGCCTACAGATAAAACAAAGGCAACTATAACTGATGCAACACAGATACACGATAATTCCGATGTTGGTGCTGGTGGCGGTGCAGAAGGTGATGACTATGTACCTGAGGACGGCGGAGATTCAGGCCTGGATGGCGGAGACGCTGGCGGCGAAGGCACAGAATAAATAAGCCTTCCTCTTGATGGGAAGCTGTCAGCTATAGCTGACTGATGAGGTGTTCACTTGGACTATAGCAGAATCAGAGATTTCATAATATCATACACCCACGACGATGAAGGACTCCTCAAAGAAATCTACGACATTGCCGTAGCAGACGAAGTCCCGATCATTCGACGTGAAACCCGAGACTTTCTTCGAGTACTACTCCAGATGGTAAAACCCCAAGATGTTTTAGAAGTAGGGACTGCAGTTGGGTATTCAACGCTTATTATGGCAGATACACTTAATGCAATAGTTTCTGACTGGCATATCGATACCTGTGAACTGGATGAATCCCGAATTAAGACAGCTGAAATAAACTTCTCGAAAAGTTCATATGATAGTAGCATTTCACTACTAAGAGGAGATGCAGCTGAAACATTAAAGAACCTGTCCAAGTCCTATGACTTCATCTTTATAGATGCAGCCAAAGCACAGTATATGATATATCTTGAAGAGGCTATCCGCTTATCTCATAGCGGGACAGTTATCGTAACAGACAACATTCTTGCGGAAGGAGATGTTCTTGAATCACATTTCCTTGTAGAAAAGAGGGACAGAACAATACACGACCGTATGCGCGAATATTTGCAGACTATCACAAACGATGCACGTCTTGAGACATCGATTCTGTCAGTGGGAGATGGCCTGGCCCTCTCAATCGTTAAATAAAAGGATAAAATGATGAATAAACCAGAACTTTTAATTCCAGCCGGCGGCCTTGAAACCTTGAAGGTCGCCGTTAATTACGGGGCGGACGCTGTGTATATTGGCGGTAACCGATTTGGTCTTCGTGCCAAAGCGGACAACTTTACTCACGAAGATATGGTGGAAGCGAGACGTATAACCAAAGAGGCTGGAGTAAAACTATATATCACAACCAATATCTATGCGCACAACGAGGATATCGAAAAGGCGCCTGCTTATTTTGAGGAGCTAAGAGATATCGGCGTGGATGCTGTACTTATATCAGACCCAGGTATCTTTTCTATAGCCAGAGAAATACTAAAAGGAAGCAATACTGAAATCCACATCAGCACCCAGGCTAACAACACCAATTATATGACCTATAGATTCTGGAAGGATATGGGTGCAACCCGTGTAGTTGCCGCCCGCGAGTTATCGCTTAAAGAGATAAGCTTGATCCGTGCCAGTATTCCAGATGATTTGGAAATAGAAGCATTTATGCACGGTGCTATGTGTATCTCTTATTCAGGAAGGTGCCTGCTTTCGAACTATTTCACAGGTCGTGATGCAAACCGTGGTGCCTGCACACATCCTTGTCGCTGGAAATATGCCGTTATGGAGGAACACCGTCCAGGCGAATACCTTCCAGTGGAAGAGGACGAGCGCGGTACATATATCTTCAACTCCAAGGACCTTTGTATGATCGATAAGATTCCTGATCTGATAAATGCAGGAATCGATTCCTTCAAGGTCGAGGGGCGTATGAAGACAAACCTCTACGTGGCTGTAACTGCCAGAACTTATCGCGAGGCGATTGACGACTACCTGGAATCACCTGAACTTTATGAATCAAAGATTCCTCATTATATAGAAGAAATCTCTAACTGCACTATGCGTGATTTCACTCGTGGCTTCTACTATGGCAAGCCATCCGAGGAGGACCAGATATACGATAACAATACTTATATTCGAAATGCTGTCTATATGGGTCTCATCGAGGAGGTAACTCCAGATGGAGTCGTAACTCTTACTCAGAAGAACAAGTTCTCAGTTGGCGACACTCTTCAACTGATGATCTTCGACAGTAAAACAAGCGAAAACTACAACCCTGAATATAAGGTAATAACAATCTGGGATGAGTATGATCGTGAAATGGAATCGGCCCCTCATCCTAAACAAAAGCTCCGCGTAAAGCTGGAAGGTGATACTTCATTGATAAAAAGCGGTATGCTGCTTCGTACAATAGAATAATGCAGTATTTGACAGGGCTCTCAAGTGAGGTGCCCTGTTTTTTTGTTAATAAATATCTATGGTGCAGATAAGATAACTATTGGACTACAAGTTCAATGACAACTAAGTTGATACGTGATAATATATAAAATAGATGAGCAAAATGTCGATTGGAACGGAGGTGGTGAAATGTCAATAAGTGCCTTTACTATAGCCGAATGGTTTATTGCGCATAATAATGCTGTAATGCGTTTTAATTCGGCGGATGAAATATCAAATTTAAAAATTCAAAAATTATTGTACTATGCACAGGGGTGTTCGTTGGCGTCTACAGGTGATTGTTTATTTTATGAAGATATTGTTGCCTGGAAACATGGCCCTGTGGTTGAGAAAGTTTACGAGAAATATCAAAAATATGGAAGAAGTGGAATAACTGATATTCCTCAGTATCCGCAATTAGATATAAAAATAGAAAAGTTATTGCTCAATACTTATAATGCTTTTGCAAAGTACTCTGCATGGGAATTAGCTAATTTGACACATAAAGAAGATCCTTGGAGATGTACACCATCATTACATACTATTTCAAACGAATTAATTAGGGATTATTTTTTAAATCATTATAAGTCTATAAATGAGAATAATGAACTTACTGGTAATGTAGATTTACTTAGAGAGTTTGCTTGTTATGAATCTAATTGGGATGGCGAAGGCGGTTTGGCTTTTGGGGCGGATTTTATTCAGGAGGTAATTGATTTAGTCTCTACACTTCAACAACAACCTGATGTTGGTGCAACCGGACGTGGTAGTATAGATCTGGAATATGGGACTGTCAGATCAGGGCATAATTATCTGGATATTGAAATATATGAGTTTAATCGAAGAGTCCGTATGTTGCATAAAGATAAAGATGGTAATACTTTTGAAAATGATATAGAAATGGAGGATATAAATGGATATATACAACAGTTTTGAGATACCATTTCAATATTCAAATGATGACAAATACATAAGAGCAATACGTTTTAATATGATACGCAGAAATGGAGATATTAAGATTAGTGCCTTTAAGAGTAATCGTGGAGGTGTGTCAGTTACACGATCATATGATAAGCATATGAAATATGCTACAGATTATATGTTTTATCAATACTAAGCGAGAATACTCCGTCTTCTATAAGGCGGGGATGAATCGCACTAAAGGGCTCTAACAATCTATAATAAATCGTCTATCTTTC
>FOEK01000027.1 GCA_900110635.1 Lachnospiraceae bacterium NE2001 | reverse complement strand
TTCCTCCTTCGTCTACAAGTCGTTTTACTACTTCATACTTCTTTTGTTCATCCATATTTAAGTCAATTCTCCTCATCATGTCCTCCTCTCAAGTGAGAGGATATTATATCACATTGGGACATTTTTATTTGTGGTTTAATAGGACATTATCAAAAATGACTTATAAACGCAAAAACCCAGCTAAAAAAATGATTGACAAAACTAATGGTCATTAGTATAATCACTAACAAATATAAGCGAGACTTTAATATGCTTGAGAAGGATAGAGGCGAATGAGGATGGGAAGAAAAGAAGAGATAATATATGCAACTTTGGAGCTGGCATCTGAAAACGGACTTCGGTCAGTTTCTATGTCTCAGATTGCTGAAAAGGTGGGGATTAAGGCTCCGTCTATATATAACCATTTCAAATCCAAGGATGATATAGTGAAGGAAATGTACAGCTTCCTTAGGGAAAAGGCAGGAAGCGGAAATGCTCCAGCTTCAGTGGATTTTGCGAAAGCATTTGATGGGAAAACCCTTGAGGAGATTCTTCTGGGTTCGCTTTCATCTTATATGGGAATCATTTCAGATAAAAATATGCTTCTTTTCTTCAAGCTTCTATATTCGGAACGCTCCATCAATCCGCTGGCAGCAGAGATTCTGGTAGAGGAGACGGACAGAATGATCCAGTCTACGAAGAACTTCTTCTATGCGTTGGTGGTTCACGGAAAGATGAAGAATGAGAGTATCGATACAGCGGCAACTGCTTATGCGCTGACAATACATTCTCTCATCGATTATAGAATGGATATGATGACAGCAGGGGTTGTAAAAAAGTTTGGCGAGGGCAAAAGTCCTGTGCCGAAGGAAATAACTGATTATATAAAGTGGTTTAGCAATTTGGAGGAATTAAAATGAAAAGAAAACTAATTAACTGGCTTGGTCTTTTGGGAATAGTTCAGCTAATTTCTTATGCTGCGGCACTCGTGTTCTCGCCCCTGGCATTTCCGGGTTATAACTGGATGGAACAGGCGGCCAGCGACCTTTCTGCAGTTAATGCACCGTCCCTTGTTCTGTGGGATCAGTTGTCAGCTCTGTATCAGTCGGGCTCAGTGGTGTGTGTAACCTGCGTATCCATTTTCGTATCAGAAAAGAAGGTATCCACCAGGCTGTTCCGTGTAGGCGTATACCTCTTCACTATTATGAACTGGATATCAAATGTGGGATACACAATGTTCCCTCTTGATAATTCTGGCAAAGAAATCGCTGGCTACCAGGAGATAGGACATATGGTCGTTACCGTATTCGTTGTACTTCTGTCAATAGTATCACTGGTTCTTCTGATCATCGCAGGATGTAAAGATAAAAAAGTAAGAGGAATTGGAATCTGGGCAGCTATCGCACTTGCTATGATGTTTATGGGCCCAATAGGTATGGCCGCTTTTCCACCGGAGTTATTTGGTGTTTTTGAAAGATTTAGTACACTAGCAGCAGTAGGATATACTGCTTTACTGGGTGTATGCCTCTTTAGCGGCTTTAAAAATGAGGAGGCTCATTCATAGTTTGTTCATAATTTATTTACGGATTATTTATTAATTATTTACTGTATATTTAACACATACTTTACAAGTAGTGATATATTGTATACAAGTTCAACAAGTGAAAACAAATTCTCTTTTGATAACGTAAATAGTGTAAAAATAAAGGACGCGGATAACTCAGCGTCCTTTATTTTTTTTTATACATTTTTCTGAGACTGGTTGTTTTATTGAAGGCAGGAAAGGAGGGAAATGTCATGATATGCATTAAGAAGGTAAAGCGAAAGCGATGTTACAAGAAGGTGCAGATTAAGTAGTTTTTTAGTCGATAGACGAAAGGATGAACTGATCATCAAGCAGATATCTATAGGTATTAAAACTGGCGACTATGTTCCGACAGCTGACTTCATTGGTGTTAACTTTGACGCTGTTGCATAGATCTAAACACAGTTGTATCAAGCTTCCTCGGAAGCAAGGTCGCTGGTGATATGACCAAGAACCTAACCAAAGATGAAACCGCAGTTCCAAGTGCCTTAGATACAGATGTTGTTCCAGAATCATAACATTATGTTTGGGAGAGCTTGCCCTTCGGGGCAGGCTCTCTTTTTATGCATCTTACTTGCGTAAAATTACCACTTACCGTGTTTGTCGTTACATACAAAAGCTCTTTTGTTATATTGGCATTATCAAATACGAAGGAGGTAACAAAGTATGATATCAAGATTTTTACAAAGTAAATGGTGGCATCTGTTCGTGGCATTTTATATGGTGGCAATTGTTGCTTATATCATATTCTTTGCTGTAACACAGAGAATACTAATGATCGGGTTCCTGGTTTCAACACTCTTTATGCTTGGAATCGAGCTGTGGATATTTATGAAAAATAAGTAACTAATTGTGAAGACTCTCGTTTGATTATTGTGGAGGAAAAATGATGAATGATAAAACAAAGAAGTTTGTAAATGTAATGTATAAGATATTGGGAGTTGCTCCAGTGGTTGTCCTGGTAGTGTTTACGGTGCTATTTACATTTGTACTTAAGGACAGGCTGGAGGAGAGGATACTTCACTCGGCGACAACGTTTTTGCTGTGGATGTTTGCAAGTGTTTTCTATATAATGGTAATTGCACATTTTAAGAACAGGAAGGCACTTGCTGCATCTGCAGTCGGAATGTTAGTATGTGTTGCTATGGCAATACTGGTGACACCACTGGATAGATATGTGGGACTCTGCTTTTCGAGAAGTCACATTGGAGCATACATTTTAACTGCAATACTGTTAGTTATATATAGTGTCTGGTACATCAGTTCTGTCAGGAAGAATAGTTTGGAGGAAAAACTTTGAAGGTTGATATAAACATATCAAAGGAAGTGAAAGAACCCTATGTAGTTATTCACACTAATGAAATGACGAATGAAATCTCGGAGCTGGCGAATAGCATCTCTGAAATGTCAGCTGGTTCGTCAGGTGGCCGTATCATTGGAAATGTAGATGACCGGATGATAGTTCTTGAGGCAGATACTATAAGTGTGATCCGTGTAGACAGTGAGAAGGTTTATGTGGTTTCAGATGGAGTGAGCTACCGGGTGAATCGTAGAATGTACGAGCTTCTGGATATTCTTGGCAAAGATTTTATGCAGGTGTCTAAGTCGGCTAGTATCAATCTAAAATACCTTAAAAGTGTTGAACCGTATTTTAACGGTGTGATGGTTCTGAATCTAAAGGATGGGGAGAAGGAATATATCTCAAGAAAATATGTGCCTGCACTGAAGAAATACCTGGGTATTTAAGGCTGCACATTTAGGCGGAATATGGAAGAAAATTATGAGGATATAGATATGAAGATATTGAAGGATATAATAAAATCAACATTAATCAGCATATTGGTAAGCACGTTTATATTTGTAATAGTCGGACTTATATTTGATCAAGTGGGCGGAGGAACCTTTGCACTTGATAACTATAGATTTACAAAGATGGTTGCAGCCTGTGTTGTTACAGGACTGGGCTTTGGAGTTCCTACATTTCTCTATAACATGGAGAATATCCCGATGCCCCTTGCATCGGTTATTCACCTTGGAGTCGGCTTTACTGTTTACTTCTTTGCTGCATCCAGAGTTGGCTGGATACCAAAGCAGGCTGGAACCGTTGCCAGTGTTTGTACCATAGTAGGTGTTATAGTAGTTGGGCTGATTATCTGGGCGTGTTTTCTCAAGTACAATAAAAATCTGTCTGATAGAATGAACAAGGCTCTTGAAGCCAAATAGGCATATATTCTTTTCTTATAAAAATCTTTACTCATATGAATATATAAGATTGTATTTTTTTAATTTTGTGATAAAGTAATAAATGTTGTTTTTATCCAATATAAAAAAATATGGAAAGAGGGATAGTATGAGTAAAGAAAAACGTGAAAACTGGGGCTCCCGTTCTCAGTTCATTCTCGCATCAATCGGATCTGCGGTTGGCCTAGGTAATGCGTGGCGTTTCCCAGGTCTTGCAGCTAAGCATGGTGGTGGAGCATTCCTCCTGGTTTATCTTCTTGCTATGCTTTTTATCGGAATTCCATTTCTTATGATGGAGATTTCTATTGGACGTAAGATGCATCGTGGTGTACCAGGTGCACTTCGTGCTATAAAAAAGCAGACTGAGCCAGTTGGCTGGTTTGCAGTTTCAAATGCATTCGTTATTTCAGTTTACTATGCAGTAGTTTTTGCGTGGGTTATCATGATGGCATTTGCCAGCTATAAGTTTGCCAGCCTTACAGGTGATGGTGAATCTGCTGCTGGTTTATGGGCTGGTATGATCAAGACAACTGGAACCACATCTGGTTATGGAACTATTTCATTCCCAGTTCTTGGATGTCTTGTTTTAGCTTGGGTGCTTATTTATGTTTGTATCCGTAACGGCCCTAATAGTGTAGGCAGGGTTGTAAAGTATACAGTATTTCTGCCTATTATCTGTCTTCTGATCCTTGCTATTAAGGGAATGATCATGCCAGGTGCTATGGCAGGCCTCTCAAAGCTTTTTGTACCTGATTTTTCATCACTTTCAAGTGCTGACATATGGATCGATGCTATTGGCCAGGTGTTCTATTCACTTTCAATTATGATGGCTATCATGGTGGCTTATGGTTCATTCCTTCCGGAAGACAGTAATATAGCAAATGATGCAATAATCATTGCATTCTCAGATTTTGCAATCAGTGTTCTTTCAGGTATCGTACTCTTTACAACAATGAGTGGAACAGGCCAGTTAGATAACATGACTGCTTCTGGTATTTCAACAGCATTTATTGTATATCCACAGTCTATTGTACTTTTAACTAATAATGGTATTGCTAATGCCATATTTGCATTTGTTTTCTATTTCTGCCTTTGTACACTTGCTATTGATAGTGCATTTTCAATTATAGAAGGTGTTTCAACTGCAATTTCTGACAAGTTCAATCTGTCACATAAGAAGACAACACTTGTTCTTTGTATTATAGCAAGTATCCTTTCACTGTGGTTCATTACAGGTGCTGGTCTTGCCTGGCTGGATATCGTTGATAACTGGTGTAATGCATATAGCCTTATCTTAGTTGGTATACTTGAGGCTATTACAATCGGATGGCTCTTTGATCCTAAGAAGGTTCTTAAGGAAGTAAACCGCAATACTAAGGGCTTTAAGATGCCTGCTTGGTGGTTTGTAAGCTCGATCAAGGTTCTTACACCTCTCGCACTGACAGGATTCTTTATCTGGAATCTGGTATCACTTTTCAGAGCCGGTGGTATCTACGGAGCAGCAGATGGTTATTCTCTTGCAGCTAATATAATCGGTGGATGGGTTATCCTCGCCCTTTGCTTCTTCAGTGGTTTTATTGTAAAGATCATTGAGAAGAATATGGCAAAGAAGGGCTATGAGCCTGATGAGGCAGTTTGGGAGGATACCGCGGAGTAATCGGTAGACCGAAAACAAAGTCAAAGTATAAAGATTTATAAAGCAGTTCTCGTTTTGGGAACTGCTTTTTTTATGGTATAATTTTGGCATGTTATTCGGAGGTTTGTACCTCTTATTCAAGATTTGTTGAATAGAAACTAAAACTAAAGTATAAAGAAAATGTGCCGAGACAAGGATAGTCTTGCACAGGTTGAGGAGCAAGTATTGAAAATATTTGTAAAGGACAAATTAAGTCTCACAGAGACCGAGGTTGAGATCAGATGCAGAGAGCGTGATGCTGAGGTTGAGGGAATCATTGATTCTATCAGAAGCTTAGAAGAAACCCTGATGGGGGAAAAGGAAAATGGGGATAAAATACCGGTTACTATCTCTAAGGTCCTGTACTTCGAAGCTGTAGACCGAAATGTATTTGCTTACACTTCGTCAGACTATTACAGAGTAAGGCGTACGCTTTATGATCTTGAAGAAGAACTGGTGAAGAGGCATTTTGTTCGAATTTCCAAAGCGTTGGTTGTTAATCTTAAAGCGGTGAAGAAGGTTTCTCCAGAGGATGGAAGAAGACTGAAGCTGCTTCTAAGAAATGGTGAATGGGTGATAGTATCCAGGAACTATGTGAGTGACTTCAAACGTGGAATAGGAATGAAGGAGGCTTAAGCTATGGACATGAAGAGAGCTATACAAGTTAAGGCTGCCCTTACAAAGGCATTTTCAATAGTTGCGGTATGTTTTTCAATGAGCATTTTATTCATAGGTGTCTTTTGCGCAGTTACGAGCTTCAGTGTTGAAGGGCTGGAACTGGTAAAGATATGGCTGACTTTCTTTATACTTGGTGGAATAACATTTTTCAGAATAATGATAGATGATACCCAATGGGCAAAGAGTAAACCATTCTTTGTAAAGAATATAATCTTTCTGCCGCTGTACCTTGTTGTAACTCTTATTATGGCAATGAGTATTGTGGGAATGCAGGAGATATTGGCAAGACCTTATCTTGTACTAGTTTATGCAGTGATATTCCTTGTAACCTTTACGGTAAGACAGCTGGCTGGATATATTATCGAGAAGGCAAAGACAGATCTAATGAATGATGCTCTGGAGAGTTTTCAAAAGGAGCATTCGTGGGATGAAGAAGAATAATATACTAATAGTACTTAGAGTTTTCGCAGCGTTAGCTGCGTGGTTTATAATATATAAATGCTACGGAGCATTCATAGATCCTTTATTAGAGGGAAATGTGTCAGTTAGTATTAGAATGATACTAAGTAGGATGGTAGTTCCGTATACCTTGGGACTTGGTGCGGCATATTTGATAGTGCGTGGTATGCCAATGGAGAAAGATAGTAGTGATTCGCTACTAAGTGTGACGCCAGGGCTTATATTTAAAGCGTTTCTGATTCAAATGGGGCTTAGTATGCCTGCTATAATGATTGGAAATATGATCCTAAAGGTTCTTGGAAAACCTTTAGGAGGTATGAGCAGGGAAGAAATCTTTGGAGAACACTTTGTTTTCTATATAGTATTACTGCTGATTTTTAATCCTATAATGGAAGAAGTGCTTTTCAGAAAACTGGCGTTGGATAAGCTATTAGTTCTAGGTGAGGTGCCTGCCATCTTTATATCAGCTGCTTTCTTTGGACTGCCTCACGCATATTCTCAGGGAGTTCCTCAGATGTTCGGTACCTTTGTCCTTGGTCTGGTGTGGGCTTATGTAAGAATAAAGACTGGAAAACTGTGGCCTTGTATGGTGCTGCATATGCTCTTTAATCTGTATGGAGCATATTTCACACTATTTATGGCTGGCAGTACTGTAACCGCATTTGCTATGGTAGGTCTCAATATGATAATCCTGCCAATACCTGCAGTGATACTTCTTATTCTGACCATGAGTCGTTCTTCCTCAAAGGCTTCTGGCAAATCTGAGGCGGTATGTTAATCCTAAGATGAAATGATATGTCTGAGTGTTGATAATAGTGTTGTTTGAAGGTTGATAATAATTTTGTTGACAGGATTAGTAGTGGTGTGCTACTTTATGTCCAGGTAGCAGATAGAGCTACATAGATTTTATTAAACGAGGATTTTTTATGTTAAGCGTGGTTATGTAACCATTGCAATTTAATATGCAAGGTTAAGTTCGATTAAATGAGTCGAGATTTACCTTCAGGTTAGTGGCGAAAGCCGCTGACTTGTTTTTGCTACGCTTAATATTATGGATGCTGAGATTATACTTGGCAGATGGACACCTCGTTTTTATTATGTCTTGAGAGGTTTAATACTTGTAGTTATTTGTGTGTTTTAAGAGCTACAGGACTATTAGATCTACATATAATAAAAGCCAAATGAGACCATGATATCGATTGCGTGAATATCATGGTCTTTTTATTTGCAAAGCTGAGTCAATCTGATTTTAGTGATTCTTTGGGTAAACTTTCGATTCGAAAAGAAAATGATTTGGAATAAGGAGGATAACAAAATGAGTAAAGAAATGAATAGTGGTATGAATAAAAATAAGAGATGTGAAAAATATAGGGAATTCTTTAGTAAAGAATATCTGATGGGACCTAACAGTCTGCAGCTATTGGATGAAATGATGACTAAGTATCCACTTAAGGAAGGCGGACGAGTTCTTGATCTTGGAGCAGGTCGCGGAATAACAAGTATGTTTATGGCGAAAGAAGCGAAGGTGGATGTCTTTGCAGCTGAACTGTGGATCTCACCTACTGAGAATGCTAAAGACTTTTTGAAGTGGGGAGTTGCAGACAGGGTAATTCCTATGAGGGTTGATGCAAATGATATGCCATTTGCCCAGGGGTATTTCGATGCAATAGTGAGCATAGATGCATTTCATTATTTTGGAAATGAGAAGAATTATTTTCAGGATAAGATTCTGCCATATCTTAAGGAGGATGGTGTTGCTATTATAGCAATGCCTAGTCTTAAGAAGGAGATAGAGGGACCGATTCCAGAACTACTTCTTGAGTGGTTTGAAGGAGATGAAAGTGAGATAAATCTTTTCCATACCAGAGAGCGGTGGCTGGAGATTCTTGGAGAAAATAAGGGTTACGAGGTTGTAATGGATTTTGATCTGGACTGCTTTGACGAAGCCTGGAATGACTGGTTTGAGTCAGGCCATAAATATGGAATAAAAGATAAGGAGTTCTTCGACAGAGGTTTAGGAGATTATCTCTCTTTCGTAGGACTAGTAATAAGGAGACAAAAGAAAAATGAATACTGAATTTCAGATAGAATTTAATAAGATACAGGATATGTGGGCAGAACTTGCTGCAACAGATTATGCAAAGGAACGTATAAGGGAAGTAAAGGTTATCCTAGATGAGAAGGAACTTAGGAGAGAACTTCGTGATACAACAGATGCCCGTGATATGGTTGAGAAGCTTGGTACACCGCCTCTTCAGAATGTAAATGAACTTAGTGAAGTGATCACTGTTGTTGAGAAAGGCGACTGCCTGACTCCTTACCAGCTGGAGAGAGTGGAAAATGTGCTGGTTGTTATTGAACGACTTCGAAGCTATCTTGCAAGAGGAAAGCAGTACAATAATCCGCTTGCTTACTATGATGAGAATCTTGATTCTATGGATTATCTAAGAGATGAGATAGTACGTCAGATTCGAAATGAGATGGTGGATGACAGGGCTACAAAGGAACTGTTCGAAATCAGAACAAGTATGATCGATGCTGAGAATAAGATGAAGCAGAAGGCGGAGCAGATTATAAGAAGTCATAAGGACTGTATGGCAGACAGCTTCTATTCACTGAGAAGTGGACGCGTGTGTGTTCCAGTAAAGAAGGAATACAAGTTTAAGGTGCCAGGAAGCGTAATAGATAAGTCGGCCACGGGCAGTACCCTCTTTGTTGAGCCAGAAGGAGTTTCAAGATATTTTGAGGAAATGGAACTTCTAAAGATTGATGAAGAGAATGAGGTTTATAAGATTCTTTATACGCTTACAGCTATGGTTGCTGATGCTACAGAAGCACTGAAAGAGAATATGAGAATGATGGAGAAACTGGACTATATATTCTCGAAGGGCAAGCTGAGTATTGATCTGGACTGTGTAGAGCCTCGAATTAATCTGGATAGAAGAATTAAGCTAAAGGAAGCAAGACATCCGCTGATGGATAAGGCTGTAAATGTTCCGCTAAACTTTTCTTTGGGAGAATCCTCTGAAGAGAATAGTAGATATTCTGAAGAGAAAATCAGAGGCGTTGTGATAACTGGACCTAATACAGGTGGAAAGACTGTAGCAATTAAGACTGTTATGCTGGCTTGTTTTATGGCACAATGCGGTCTTCATGTTACAGCTAAGGAAGCTGATGTATGTATGAACAGTAATTACCTGAGTGATATTGGAGATGGACAGAACCTGTCGGAGAATCTTTCAACATTTTCGGCTCATATAAAAAATGTGCTGGATATTCTAAAGAAGGTGAATAGAGAAAGCTTTGTTATCATGGATGAGCTGGGCTCAGGAACAGATCCGACAGAAGGTATGGGAATTGCAGTAGCAATCCTAGAGGAACTGAAGAAGAGTGAAGCTAACTTCCTAGTCACAACTCATTATCCTGAGGTGAAGGACTATGCAGAAAGAACTTCGGGAATAGTAAATGCGAGGATGACATTTAACAAGGAGACCTTGAGACCTACATATAAGATGGTTATTGGTGAGGCAGGAGAAAGCTGTGCCTTTTATATAGCTGACAGACTGGGTATGTCTCGAGATATGCTATCAACTGCGATTGAGGCTGCTTACGGGAAAGATGCTGCTGGAAGCTACGAGTTTAGTGAAAAGAGCGACACTGAAGAAAGAAACAGAAATAAGAAGGAAGCTTCGCCAAAGATAACTAAGATTCAGAAGAAGCATAAGGATACAAATGTTACGACTCTTTATAATATTGGCGACAGTGTGATGGTATACCCTGATAAGAAGATTGGTATTGTATGCGAGCCAGTGGATAAGAAGGGCGTACTCAGAGTGCAGGTGGCTGGAAAGAAGATATACATCAACCATAAGCGAGTGAAGCTGCTTGTGCGTGCGGAGGAGCTTTATCCTGAGGATTATGACTTCTCTATCATCTTTGATTCAGTAGAGAATAGAAAACTGAGTCACGACATGGGAAGGAAGCTGACTGAAGGTACCATCGTTCATAATGACTAAATAGCTATCAGTAATGATTAATTATATGTTGATATCTAATTTGTTTTCTTAAGGACTTCTTAATAAGAAATGTATTATATTTCATATAAAGATAAAAACGTTTATTATAGATGAAGTGAAGGATTTATGAGAAAAGGAGTTCAGAGAAATGAAAAAGAGATTTAAACTATTAGCAGTTCTTATGATGCTGACACTCGGCTTTACGCTTACTGGATGCAGTACATATACCAGTCATGGTAAAGGAACTATGATGATAGAGCATAATGATTTAGATGATGCTTTCTACACCTTCAGTACATTTGATGGTACAAAGGTGCTTAAGATCAAGGCGTCTTCGGGAGATAAGATGAAATATACAGGTGCACTTGATAAAGGAAATGTTACTGTGTATTACGATAATGGTGGCGGAAAGAAAGAGCTTTTCACTGTTGGTGCAGGCGAGAGTGTTGATTCAACATTAGAAGGCCTTGAAAAGGGAGATGTAAATCTAATAATTGAAACTGATGGTGAAGCAAGTGAAGGAAAATTCACCTTCGAAATTATGGCGGTTGAGTGATCTCAACCGTCATTTTTTTGTTGTCGCAAATATATTTTAAAAATATAATCTTTTTTTAAGTACTTTTTAAAAAGTTTTAGGTTATAGTGATACCGAGCTCAGATAAATACGAAAGAATCATCGTTATTATTCGATGATAACAGGAGATAGAATATGTTTTTCAGAATGATAAAAAAAGACTTAAAGGAGAGCAAGGGACTAAATGTTATCATACTTCTCTTTATGATAATGGTATCAGTTCTGACCTCTGCTAGTGCACTTCTGTTAATCGCAAATATTAGAGGAGTGCGGGTATCACAGGAGAGATGTAATCCTTACGCTGCATTTATAGTTTACACACAGCTGCTGGGAGATAGGGACGGACAGCTGGAGCGATATGAAGAATTATTAACAGAATTATATCCAGATGCAGTATTTGAACAATCTGAAGGTATAAAGTTCGATTATACCAATATTGATTATGAGGGAATTGACTACAATGCTCTTAATCAAAGCTTTGGCTCAGCACTGCATTTCTTCATGAAGCAGCCAAGGAATATGAACCTTGTATATGATATTAACAATAAGCCCTTCTATGTGGAAAATGGCAAGATTGCAATTCCTTACATCTATGCTAATCAGGAAAAACTGAAGGTGGGTGATTCCTTCTTCTATACAGCACCGAATGGTAAAAAATATGAGTTTGAGATATCTTATATAACCAGGGATCCTATACAGGATAATATAGAAAGGTTTATCCTTTCAGACGCTGATTACGATTTTATCAGTAAAGAGTCACCTGAGAAATATGGAATTTTAGGATTTCAGACTGAAACTGAAATGAGTAATGATGATGTTAATAGTATTCTTTCCAAGATAACGAAGGATGAAACTTATGATGATTATTTTTATACCCTAGGTTTGGATGGACATACATTTGGTAACAGTGCATTAGTAGCAATACTGGTAACACTAATCCTCGCTATTACCGGTGTGTTCATGGTTCTGATAGTATTCTTTACTATAGGTTTTACCATCAGGTCGGCGATAAAGAAGGAGGAGCGGGAGCTTGGAATAATGAAGGCTCTCGGAACTGATTCAATATCCTTCAGATGGCTGGTGGCTGCCAAGTATATAGCATTTTCGATAGTTGGAGGAATTATCGGTGCTTTAGTTGGAGCAGTAGTAGGAGATAAGCTGATTGGAGCATTTTACTATAATATATCCTACAGCTTGTCAGCGGTAGATTATATAGGTGCTTTTATCTCGGCAGCTGTGATCACACTACTTGTGATTCTGTTTATTCTTCTTTCTATGAGGAGAATCAATAAGATATCCGTTATGGATGTTCTTCACGGAGAAAGTAGATCAGAAAGAATAAAGCATAGTGATCGTTTTCAGTTAAACAGAAGAGGAAAGATGCCTCTGCCCCTTTATCTGGCTCTCTCTGATATCTTTGGTAATTTCAAGAGATATGTACTTCTGCTAATAGCTTTTACCATAGGAAGCAGTGTAGTGATCGCAAATATTCAGATGAGGGAATCCATAATAAGTCCTGAATTTCTATATAAGTTTTATTCATTTAAGACTATGGATGTCGCACCAAATCTAAGTGATTCAGATTATAGCAATCTAACACAAAATACAGGTCGAAGCGATATATTTAAGAATAATTTTGACAACCTTATGAGAGAGGAGGATATCGCTCTTTATATAGAGCTGGATAAAATGCATTCAGCTCAAATGCTTTTCGGCGACGAAGTGGAAAATGTAATGCTCAATTTCGGCTTTGATCCGGAAGGGATGGTTATAAGAGAGGGTGGAGCTTATCCAAAGCTTAGAAATGAAGTTCTGATAGATTATTTCACGGCTGAGAATCATAACCTGAATATTGGGGATTCAGTAACGATTGAATATGACAAATATAATGAGGACAGGCTCGGAACTAATGAAATCCGGGAAGAATTTGTAATCACAGGTTTTGTTGACAGACTGTCTGCCACTAATACTAAAGATGTGATTATGTCAAAAGAATTTGATGATGCATCTGTTGAATCCTGGAATTTTATTGGTTCCACTCTGGATGTACCTGATTCTCAGAAGGCAGCAGAACTCGAGAAACTGGATAAACTATTCCCGGATCAAATGATTTCTGCAGATGAATTAATAGAGGCATTTTTAGGAATGTACGATGTGCTTTTCTCATTTATGCGAAATCTTATGATAGTCGTTGTAGCAGCGGTGCTTGGTTTCCTGGTAGTAATGTATCAGACAATATTTATGAAAGATGAGGAGCCGGAGATAGCACTTCTTCTTAGTTCAGGCTTTGATGACAGGAGTGCCAAGGGATGGCAGTTCCTAAGAATGATGCTTTTGTTTGTGGCAGGAGCTGTTATCTCAATAATCTTTGCACCAACAGTTCTGGGTGGCTTGATGGGGCTGTTCTTTAAGGCGGCACTTGGTATGACGGGCTTTAGTTTCACAAAAGGATTTATGCTTTCTCTGGTATGGGTCATTGGAGTAACTCTTTTTATAGCATTTGTTATGGTTATTACCCTTAGAAAGATTAGGAATATAGAGATTTGGAGGATTAGAAATGAGTAATACAGTTTTAGAAGTTAAGGATCTGTGCAAGACCTATATCATAGATGAATACAGTAACAATGTGCTTCAGAATGTGAACTTTTCTATGGAGGAGGGTGAGTTTGTATCAATTATGGGACCAAGTGGTTCCGGTAAATCGACTCTTCTATATACAGTAAGCGGAATGGATAATGCGACCGCCGGAAATGTATTCTTTGATGGAGTAGACATATCCAAACTGGACAGAAAGGGTATGGCTAAGACCAGACTAAATAAGATGGGCTTTGTGTTCCAGCAGATGTATATGATGAAGAAGCTGAATATTATGGACAATATTGTACTTCCTGGATATCAGGCAAAGCAGAAATCTCGTGCAGAGGTAAATAAGGATGCAGAGGCACTTATGAGAAGACTTGGAATAATTGAGACTGCAGACAGATTTATAACAGAGGTATCCGGTGGACAGCTGCAGCGTGCCTGTCTTTGCAGATCACTCATTAACAGTCCTAAGATGATATTTGCAGACGAGCCAACAGGAGCTCTTAATCAGAAGGCATCTATGGAGGTTATCAGTGAACTGGTAAATGCAAACCGTGCAGGTACATCAGTAATGATGGTAACCCACAGCGAGAAGGTTGCCTGTTGCAGTGAGAGAGTCATCTTTCTTGTTGACGGAAATATCCAGGGCGAGCTTGTGCTTGGAAAGCTGGAGTCAGAGGATGATATTCCGGTAAGAGAGCGTAAGCTCCGCAACTGGCTGCAGGAACGCGACTGGTAAAGACTTCCCAAATAGTAAATGATAAGAAAGAGTGAATTGATATGAATATAAAGAACTATATAAAAACAAAAGCTGTGGCGGTGGCTGCCTCCGTTATGCTGGTAAGCACACTTACCGCCTGCGGTCAGTCTGAGACCTACGACGGATTTGTCTTCCCGGACCAGCCGGAAAGTGTCCTTGCCGCAGTATCTGATACTTATGTAGAAAATCCTATAAAGTATGACGACGATGGAATCCCTGACAAATGCCTCGCTGAGTTTGAATCAGCCGATGGGGCCTGTCACATAAAGAAGATGGAGCATTACTACGATGTAACTTTGGATTATGAGAATCATGCAGGAACAGAAGTTGGAAAGGCTTATGCAAGTACAGTATTAGAAGCATTTCCGGATTTCCATGAAACGATTGAACCATATGTATATGAGAATATTTATTTTGCATTTCCTGCTCTTACAGATGATTTTGATCCGGTGTGGGAGAGAGTATCCTATCTTTCCGCCACACTTCAGGAGGAATACTGGCAGGAGATAGATGCATATGCTACAGAGCTTTCAGGCGGCGTTCATGGCTTTAATGAGGATGGCCATATAAGCTACGAGGAAGCTGTAACATTTAATTTTATTCCTGAGGCACTCAGAAGTACAGCCTGTTCAGCACTTTCGCTTTGGGGAAGCAAGACAGCTACAGGTGACAGAGTGATGGTTCGCCTTCTGGACTGGGATTTGGGAGGTGACAATCAGATGTGTAAAATGCATGCGGTAATACACGCGAAGGAGGGTGATAGATCATTTACTGGTATATCATTTATCGGATGGGAAAATCTTGTTTCTGCAATAAATGATGATGGTGTATTTGCGGCTCTTTTAGATGCGGGTAGTGGTGAACCTTATTCCTATGAGGGCAGGAGATGTTATTCCTACGATCTTAGATATGCTATGGAAGAGTTTACTACGGCAGAGGAAGTGGGAAACTTTATGGTAGAGAATAGTCCGAACTATACCTGGAGCAACAATATAGTTATTTCTGATGAAAATGGAACCTACTGTGCAGAAAATGCTGTTAAGCAGCATCAGGAGAATAAGGGAGCATTCTCAATACTGAGAGATGCAGATACTCCTCTTGTTGATAATCTGAACTGGGATAACCCTGACAGCTTTTGTGTTGTAAATTCCTTTGCGACAAAAGGAAATGATGAATCTATGTATCAAGTTGGTAATGCTGTTAGATTTAATAAATATAATGATTGGATCAGTTCGAAGGACAAATTTACCGTTGGTGAACTGAAGACTGTTCTTACACAGGAAAAGGTTAATCAGGGGCAGGAAAATGGCGAGGCAAAGGTTGAAAATGTGAGAAATCCTGGAACAGCTCAGATGATAATTGTAGATTACCATACTGGAAGAATTCAGGTTGCATTTACACCTGAGACAGGTCCAACCGATGACGTAGTATTCACCGATATCGGAGAGTATTAAAAGAACACTTTTAGCATTTATAGTATTATTATATAATTTGCCTGAGAGAGTTATTTGATCTAGGATCTTAATGGTTGGAGATAAATACTATGACAGATATTCTTATAATTGAAGATAACGAAGATCTAGGTGGTCTGATTGCTGATTTCCTCAGACGTGAGGGATGGTCAGTTACACTCACTGGAAGTGCAGAGGAAGGGCTTGAGCTTTTGGAGAAGGAGGTGTTTAAGCTCCTTCTTCTTGACGTTATGCTTCCTGGCAAGGATGGATTTGAGACACTTACTGAGATACGTAAAACCCGAAGCATGCCAGTTATAATAATGAGTGCCAAGAATGATGACGAAAGTATGATCCTGGGCATAGAAATAGGAGCAGATGACTATGTTGATAAGTCTGTATCAATACCTGTACTTACCTCAAAAATCAAGGCAATAATGCGACGCACATATGAAGCGCCCGAGGATAAGCAGATTCTATCTGTAGATGGGATCACCGTGGATGTGGGTGCCAGAACGGTTTATAAGAATAATGAAAAGATAGATATTATGGGCAAGGAGTTTGACCTACTAGTTTATCTCATGGAGAACCGTGGTAAGGCTCTTCGTAAGGAGACTATCTTCGATAACGTGTGGGGCGAGTCCTGCTTCAGTGAACTATCTTCGCTTAGCGTATATATCAGTTGGCTCCGAGATAAGATAGAGGATGATCCCAAGAAACCGAAGTACATTAAGACAGTATATAAAGTGGGCTATCAATTCGGAGAGGTGTAATGGCTTCCCCTTGAGGGACGGCCTGTGTGCCGGTGGCACACATCTTAGGCCGTTTGCCCGAGTCGGAGACGAGACCAAGCTGTCAGCGAAGCTGACTGATGAGGTGTAAACTTGAAAAAACTTTGGAGATACTTTTTAATACTGATTCTCTTCCTTGCGGCTATGCTTATAACCGTTAATATTCTTATGTCTAAAATGTCTCAGAAGAGTCAAAGCGAGAGAGTTGTGGTGACAAATCGTATAACTCAGGAGATAGAAGAGAGGCTTACAAGCATTACATTTACTTCTGATCTGTATCCTTATGGTGTTATTCCCAGCCAATTAGCGCAGTCGATTTTCTATGATAAGAAGGATGAGTGGGAAAGTATCTATGGAAAGGATGCCTGTCCTCAGTATATGAATATATATATCTATCCAAATGGAGATTTTGATCCTTTGGAACCTGAAGGGGTTACTGAAAAGGCAGTTGATAAGGAGTATCATAGTGGTGGAACAATAATAACTGAGCTTAATACCCCTAACCTTAGCTCAGAAACTGGTGACGATATTCATGGGAAATCTATAGGGCTGGTAGAATATCATTTTGCTGATGCCTCAAATGCTCCGATTCGTATTATCCTTAATGTTAGTATTGCTGTTATTGTTATAGCAATGTTCTTATATACTCTGTGGATCAGTACTCGGATCATTGCCCCATTTAACAAGCTTTCCGAATATCCAGAGAGACTTTCAAAGGGTGAAATGACAGAGAAGCTTCCGGAAACAAAAAACAAGTTTTTTGGAAGATATATCTGGGGAATGAATATGCTTTCGGATAAGCTGGAAAGTGACCGTGAAACTATCAGGAGGTTTACTGTGGACCGTCAGAAGTTCGTGACCACTATGGTGCATGGCATAAAAACTCCAACAGCCAGTATAAAGCTTCTGGCTGAAGCAATTGCGACAGGTCTATATTCAGCTGATGGAAAAGTAAATGAAAAGGACGCTGAGCTGGCAGAAAAGATAAAGAAAAATGCTGTCGAGATTGAGACTCTTGTATCCAGTGCAATGGAGGAGGGTACAACTGCAATCTTCGATTATGATCCGAAGGTTGAGGCATTTTACAGGAAGAAGATTGAGGAATATATCCTGGAAGAATACTCAAATAGACTCAAGATGAATCGTATACCTTTCGAGATAAAGGCAGAGGGTAATCCGCTGATAAATAGTGACTTTACCGGAGTTTGCAGAATCTTGAGGCAGCTTATGGATAATGCCATAAAGTATGGAGATGGAACAGGCATTACGCTCTCAATGAAGAAGAATGATGAGGGACATTTTATCACGGTAGCTAATAATGGTGAGACCCTTCCAGAGTCAGAGGTATCCTTTGTGTTTAATAGCTTGTGGAGGGGTTCTAATAGTTCTGGAGTGAAGGGACATGGTATTGGACTTTATGAGTCACGTCTCATAGCTCGTAAGCTTGGAGGAGATATCAGAATGCGAGTGAATGAAAATGTCACAGAGGTCACCATATTTCTTCCGTAATCCTATTTCCCTTGATACATAGTTGAAGCAACAGGTGGATTAGTTTGGACTCAACATCCCCATGGACTTTCGATAGTCTCTAGGTGACATGTTGAAGGATTTTTTAAACATTTCAGACATATAGCTGGCACCATTAAAGCCAGTATCGGATGCAATATCAGAAAGAGATAAAGTCGTCGTGCGAAGAAGCTCGGCGACTTTTCTTACGCGATAATTCAGAAGATAGTTTATAGGACTATCTCCAACATACTTATGAAATATTTTATTGCAGAGGGACTTGCTGATGTTACCGCTGGCTGCAATATCATCAAGAGTTATAGCTTCTCTATAGTTTTGCTGTATGTAATACATCATTGTCTTGAAGGATCTGTTATGCTGATCAGTATCTGCATTCTCATCCAGCATTCCATAGTGCTTACTCTGCTCCAGGATGATCTCCCATATGTCGAACAGCTTCTTTGTTATCTGAAATGGATCTCTTCTTATACTTGGGAGACTCAGCATGATATCACGAATGTTACGAGTGTACTCATTTATATATCTAAATCGAAGATAACTGAGATTAGGGTTGCTGAGAATTGGCTGAAGCGCCTGGAGTTCAACAGCAACAGAAGAGTTAAGAACATTTGGATGCACAATGAAGATAACGTATGATGCGGTGCCTTCTGTGGCAACACTGTAATGAATCTGATTTGAATTGACAAATATGGTGTCGCCCTCACGTAACGTGATCAGTTTTCCGTTGACTGAATAAGCCATGGTTCCTGATGTAACGGTAACAAGCTCTATATCCTCGTGAAAATGTGGGACTTTCTCCCAGGTAACATTTGGCTTTATCCATCCATCATAGATATATGAAGGAAATGATTCGTCGTCGTAGTTTACCTGCTCAGATCCATCCTCTCTTTTAATGATGAGTCCCATCCATTCTCTTTTCATAAGGTATCTCCCGATTGATTAATTACTAGATTCATTTTTTATAACAATTCTTTCTAGATGTATACGATTTTATAACAATATTACATAGGCGTGTAAAATAGTTATAAAATCAAGCGATTTATACCGTAGAATTGCACTTATACATACAATATACTTATAAACAGTTAAGAATGCAAGCACAAAATGTGCAGGAAGGGACAGACCTTGGTGCAGTGGGGTCCGTCCCCACTGCACCTTCGTAGGAGGAAAAAAGTATGGCGAATGAAGTAGTAGTAATGAAAAATGTAAGCAAGGAGTTCAAGGTCCTCAATCGTCACGAGGGTCTGAAGGGCAGCTTCCAGGATCTTTTCTCCAGAGATTATAAGACTGTGAAGGCGGTAAATGATGTGTCTCTCACAGTTAAGAAGGGTGAAATCATTGGATATCTTGGGCCAAATGGAGCTGGTAAATCTACTACTATCAAGATGATGACGGGAGTATTGGAGCCATCCACTGGAGATATACAGGTTAATGGACTTGTTCCTTATAAGGAGAGAACCAGAAACTCTGAAAATATCGGAGTTGTTTTCGGACAGCGCAGTCAGCTCTGGTGGAATCTGCCTCTGATCGAGTCATTTAAGCTCCTTAGAGATATCTATATGGTGCCGGAGAAGGATTACAAGGATATGCTGGAGCTTTACCGATCATTAGTTGATATTGAGCCAATCCTGCATAAGCCTGTTCGTCAAATGTCTCTTGGCCAGAGAACTCTCAGCGATATACTGGCAGCCTTTCTACATAACCCGGGAATTGTATTCCTTGATGAGCCGACCATCGGTCTGGATGTTTCAATGAAGGCAAAGAATAGAGAGCTTATCCGAGGACTTAATGAAGTGAAGGAGACAACTGTCATCCTTACAACCCACGATATGGGTGACGTAGATGCTCTATGCAAGAGGATCATCATTATCGATGAGGGTAAGAAAATCTACGACAATGATATTGAGCATCTGAAGACCTACTTCGGGTCTTACAGAACACTAAGGATGCGACTTGAAGACGGTTCCTGGGACGAACAGGTAATAGATGAGAAGAAGACTGACGTAATGCACGTTATTCAGGAAACTCAGAAGAAGCATAAGATTAAAGACATTCAGCTTGAGGAAATCTCAACTGAAGAGGTTATTAGAAAAATCTATGAAGGGAGCAAAGCCTAATGACGAGTGTTAAAAAACTTACAGCACTTACGAGAGCCGGAGTTATGGAGTCGCTGCAGTTCAGACTGGGAACGGCCGTAACACTTTTCGGAAATCTCATATATCTTGCTCTCGTATATTTCTTATGGAAGGCAATATATGATTCCTGCGGAACAAGCGTGGTGAATGGAATGACATTTTACGACACTATGATCTACCTTATTCTAGCAACTGCAATCTTTAACTTCCTTGAAATGTTTATCGTATGGGATATGAGTCGTGCGATTCAGTCGGGTGAGATTATTATGCATCTTCTTAAGCCAATGAGATACAGGAGGTACACCTTCTGGAGCTACTCGGGTTCCCACGTTATCTCATTCTTCCTCACATTTATTCCAACATTTATCGTTGTAATGCTTGTGACAAAGGGTGCGATACCAATCGGGCTTAACTGCTTGTATTTCGTCGTATCACTTGTGATGGCCCTGATCATTAACTTCAATATTGAAATGCTAGTGGCGCCAATCTGCCTCTACACGGAATCAACCTGGGGAATCAACATCGTGAAGGAGACCGTAGTTCTGCTTCTATCAGGGGCTACAATACCGCTGGCGTTCTTCCCAGATAACTTCCGGAAAGTTGTGGAGTATCTGCCATTTCGTGCGGTCTACGATATCCCACTGACAATCCTGCTGAAGAAGGGCGGATCTGATACATTTGAGGGACTTCTTCCAATGTTGGGTGTACAGCTCATTTGGTGTATAGTCCTTACGATAGCAGGTAATCTTTTCTGGAATCATGCAGTAAAACGTATAACAGTCAACGGAGGTTGATATGGATAAAACAAAGACATACAAAAAGAGGGGCTTTGGTTTCTACCTCTCCATATATAGAAAAATACTTATTCAGGATCTGAAGAGCAAGATGAGTTACCGCGCCGACTTTATCATTTCCACCTTTGGAATGATCATGACAAACCTTTCGGGCTTTGTGACATTTATGATTCTGTTCCACAACTTTCCTAGTATCAACGGATGGGATTATTATCATATGCTCTTCCTGTATGGGTTCTCGCTGATCGCGCTTACACCAGTGCAGTGCTTCTTTGACAACAACTGGAACCTGAGATTTATGGTCCGTTCAGGGGACTTCATCAAGTACTGCTTCAGACCGATAAATGTGTTCTTTTATTTCATTTCAGAGGTGTTTGATGTGAAGGGCTTAGGCCAGCTTGCTTTCGGCCTCGGGACCTTTATATATGCCTGGCACCACATCGGCATTCCTGTAACAGTAGTTACTATCGCACAGGCGGTGCTCTTCCTCCTCACTGCATCGCTCTTTATGATAGCGATAATGAATGCCGCTGCGGCAACCTGTTTCTGGATTATCAATTCTGGATATGTTATGGTTATCATGTTCAGGTTCAAGGACTTTGCGAAGTATCCTGCAAGCATCTTTAACGGAGTGTTCAAATTTATCTTCACATTCCTGATCCCGATTGCATTTGTGGCATACTATCCAAGCCTTGTATTTGTGACGCCGGACAGCGTACCGCTGCTTTCCTGGCTGTCACCACTGATCGGTGCTTTCTTCTTCTATCTCAGCTACAAGTTCTGGATGCTTGGAGTGAGAAGATACGACTTCACCGGTTCGTAAATATTTGATTAAAATAAAGAATATAGTGGATATATCAGATTAAAGAAAAGAATTTTAGTAGAGATTTTGAAAAAAAGAAAAGGATAATAAAATGGTACTACAAGTAAAAGATAAAGAATTAAAAACTAGGATTGCAAGAAAAACTCTTGAGGCTCTTACTGACTGGTTTGAGGTTGAAGAGAGCAGGGAACAGTATATCAAAGAAAGTGCAGATCAGATATTCATCGCAGATAAAGAGGGCGATGAATACACCGGCTTCCTTTGTCTCAAAGAAACAGGGAAAGCTACAGTCGAGCTTGCTGTAATGGGTGTCCTGAAAGAGTATCATCGAAATGGAATTGGTCGCCAGTTAGTTGACGAAGCAATTAAAGTTGCCAAAGACTTAGGCTATGAATTCTTCCAGGTTAAGACTGTAAAGCTTGGTATGTATGAGGATTATGACAGAACCAATTACTTCTACCTAAGCTGCGGGTTCAAAGAATTTGAAGTGATCCCAGAACTCTGGGGCGAGGATAATCCTTGCCAGATCTACGTGATGTCACTATGAAAATGTGCAATAGGGGACAGACCTTGGTGCAGTGGGGTCCGTCCCCATTGCACTTTTTTGGTTACAAAACTATAGAAAGAATTACATTAAAAGGAAAATAAAATGATTACGTTAAATGATTATTTATATTCGGGCGATACGGTGCTTAAGATTCTGCTGCATTATTCTTCGGACCTTAAAGAGGATGCCATAAAGACACACAATCAGATAGATCTGGCGCACAGTAACTTTTTGATACAGATTATTGAGCTTCTGGAACATGCGGATTTCCTGACTTCCCAGTCCAATAGAATCAAGGAGTTCTATATGTATATGACCGAGAAGTATCCGTTCCTGGCATTTACATTTAAGGGTAGGATTAAGTCTCTGATCCGTGCGGAGGAGAAGTTCAATGGTTACATACTAGAGTATATCCACGATTACTATATGGAGAACCAGAGGTATCCCAGCGAGGCTGAGATAAAGAATAACCTGAGCTTCTTCAGGGATCTGATAGCTTATCGTATTGTGATATCGCTTCCTCAGTGCCACGTGTCTGAGGAAGAAAACAGGGAATCGGAAGAAATAAAGTATCTATATGAGATTGCAAATGTTATCCCTGGCTTTCTGGAAGAAAGAGGCTTCACGGCAGAGCTTTCTGGTTTATCTGGCAGGAGTGTGTCAGAATCACTTTCTGATAATATTCGTTCATACTATAGGGATTATGTTGAGACTCCGCGTTCTTCGGGATACCAGTCGCTGCATATAACATTTTACGATAACTTTGCAAGATGCTATACGGAGGTGCAGCTTCGGACCAAGGATATGGACGATCTGGCTGAGATTGGCAGTGCAAATCATTTCGGCTATGAGAAGCAGCAGGAGGAGAATCGGTCAAAGAGAGATATGATTCCGGAGGGAGAATGCAAATGCTTCGATGAGGCCTATGAGAGACTGATCAAGCTGCAACAGCTGGACCTTTCAACGATAGATGTAAATATGTTTAAAGCATTTAACAATCAGCTGATAAATGATGGCTGCGGACTCTTCCGTGGCAGGCAGATCCTGCCTTTCGAGCATTTGTCGAGATTTCAAAATGATATGTAATTTTACAAGGAGATAATCCTAAAGTTACATATAACCGAGAGGAGTTTTGTATGGTTACATGTAGAGATATTGTGAATCTTAAGTTAGACGGAGTTGAACTGGTGGCGGGCGAGGCTGGCCTGAATAGAGTGGTTTCCTGGGTTTACCTGGTACAGACAAAGCCTTACGCCGACCATATGAATCAGGGCAACTTTGCTCTTATTGTGGTGGACTATGTGCGCTTTGATTTTGATGAGGTTGAGCGTGCTATGGAGGAATTGGTAGAGCTGGGAATATCAGGCCTTGGTATTTCGGTTATTGATGATAGAGAAGATATTCCCGAGAAACTCTTAAAACACGCTGACGAACTGGAACTGCCGTTTTTCTATGTCAGGTGGAAGGGTGCTTCCTTTGTGGACATCTCTCAGAGCGTAGGAAATCTTATCACAGAGACGGATATAATTAATAAGAGAACCGGGGACTATCTCTACAATCTGCTGTTTGGATATGACGTAAATGATCGCTATGTAGAGAAGATATCGGGTCAGTTTGGTCTGGATTTCAGCAAGCCGCAAAGAGTTGGCATTATCGTAGTAGATAGGAAATACGGGGTTAATCTGGAACAGGATGATCACATTTATGAATACTACGCCAACTGCCTGAATCAGGAGGTCATGAAGATGGAAGGGCACCCTATGTTTATGCGTTTCCTGAATAAGTTTGTTCTTCTTTTTGAAGCCAGGGAAGATAAAGAGGTGGAGCATGAGATAGAGAAGGTGCTTAGGCGTCTGGATACTAATCCGTTATTCAGTGAGTCTATTCAGAGTACCTGTATCCTGGGACCTGCCTATACTGATCCTGGTAAATATGGCCAGAGCTACCAGGAGGCGAAGAGTCTGATCCCTAAGAAGGACCAGCTTCCTAATCCATCCCACAAGAAGGTTCTTAGCGTGAGCACCATGGGCATATATAAATATATGTTCCACGGAGATAATCAGAGGGAGATTCTCGATTACTGCAATAATAAGCTGGAGCGGCTGGAGAATTATGATAGTGCCAACGGCTCGTATCTTGAGGATACCCTGCTGACATATTATATGAATGGTTTTAATACTGTGAGAACTGCGGAGGCTCTATTCATCCACAGAAACACTCTTCTGAACAGAATAGAAAAGATAGAGGAACTTCTGGAAATAGAACTAAATGATTACATGGAATACCTGGATCTGATCAACTGCATTCTCGTTAAAAGATTTATGTTTTTATAAAGGAATGTGCAAAGTGTCCATGAAGAATGTGCAGAATGTACGTTGAAATAAAATAGTAAAATGCCTAAAATGCGGACTATGCAAAGGCGCTGCTGAAACCTAAAAAGTTTCGGACAGCGCCTTTTCTGTTTAGTATAGCGTCATCACAGGGTGACGAGAAGGAGGAATGATTATGAAGAAAAGGAATATGATAGCTTTATCGTTAGCAGCAATTATGACAGTGACGATGCTCAGTGGATGCGGTGCTGGGGAGACAAAAACAGTGGAGACTGCTGAGGCGGCAGTTACAGAGGCAACAGAAGCAACTGAGGCAACTGAAGGAGGAACAAGTTCAGATGCGGAAGGCGGGGTACTAAGAGTAGGTATGGAATGTGCTTATCCACCATTTAACTGGACACAGGATGAAGCAACTACCCCAGATGGAAGCAAGGCAGTTCAGATTTACGGTTCTGAGTATTACACATACGGCTACGATGTAGCAGTAGCTCAGAAGCTGGCAGATGAACTGGGAATGGAACTTGAGATTCATAAGGTTGAGTGGTCATCGATCGGTATCTCAATGGAGGCAGGTGATTATGACTGTATCATCGCAGGTATGGGACGTACCGCAGAAAGAGAGATGTCGTATTCATTTACAGAACCTTACTACTACAGAGATAACTGTATCGTAGTTAAGAAGGATGGCCCTTATGCAAATGTTAAGGGACTTTCAGAGCTGAACGGAACAGGCTGTAAGCTGACAACACAGCTTGGTACAGGATGGATTCCACTTCTTGATCAGGTTGAGGGAGCAGAGACAGGCAGCAACTATGAGACAACCTCTGAATGCTTTATGGCAGTTTCAAATGGAGTTGCTGATGTATGTATCATCGATCTTCCAACTGCACAGTCAGCACTGCTCACAAACGATGATCTGATGATCATTACACTTGACGAGAACGACACCTTCACAGGTGATGAAGAAATGGTAAATGTATGTATCGCAACAAAGAAGAACGATACAGAACTTAGAGATAAGCTGCAGGGCGCTATGGATGCTATCGGCTGGAATGATAAGGCAGCTATGGACGAGCTTATGAGCACAGTTATAGGACAGCAGCCAGCAGCAGAATAAACTAACTATTAAAGGCTGGGATGGGATATGGGATTTAGTCTATTTTCAATTACTGATCCAACTAATTCATTTGAATGGATGATATTTCTAACTAAAAAATACCTGAGCATGTTTCTGGAAGGCACCTGGCTTACCCTATACATTTCAGTGCTGGGTACACTTCTGGGATTCGTGCTTGGATATGTTATAGGCATCATTCAGGATTTGAAGATAAATCAGGGTGATCTGTTAATTAAGAAATCACTTGTAAGATTATTAAAGGCAGTATCTACTGTCTATGTAGAAATCTTCCGTGATACGCCAATGATCGTTCAGGCGATGATCATATATTACGGAATCAGACAGGCTGGTGTTGATCTGACACCTGTTGTAGCAGGTATCTTAGTAACAGTTCTTAATACCGGTGCATATATGGCAGAGACGGTTAGAGGTGGTATCGGTTCCATCGATCTAGGACAGCGTGAAGGCGCCTGGGCTATGGGAATGTCTCCTATGAAGACTATGTTTTATATAGTGCTTCCTCAGGCCTTTCAGAATATTATTCCAGAGATGACGAATACATTTCTCACTAATCTTAAGATGACATCGGTGTTAAATGTTATAGCTGTTCAGGAGCTGTTTATGGCAGCAAAGACAGTAGGTGGAAATTATTATAAATACTTTGAGAGTTATCTTGTTATTGCAGTTATATATTTTGTTCTATGCTTCGTATTCAATAAGATATTTGGTCTTGTTGAGAAGAAGATGAAGGGCAAGGAAGACTATGCTCTCGCAGTTGAATATTTGGACAATGATTAAGGAGGCGTGCTATGGGAGAATCAGTTATATCTGTTCAGAATCTTAGTAAATCCTTTGGAGATCACGAGGTTCTCAGAAAAATAGATATCGAGGTTGGTGCTGGCGAGATCATCTGCATAGTAGGCTCTTCTGGTTCAGGTAAATCAACGCTTCTAAGATGCATCAACAAGCTGGAGCGTCAGACCTCCGGAAAGGTTATGTATCACGGAAAAGAGGTGCGAGACATTCAGCGTGAGATCAACGAGTAT
This sequence comes from Lachnospiraceae bacterium NE2001, assembly GCA_900110635.1. Classification (GTDB taxonomy): domain Bacteria; phylum Bacillota; class Clostridia; order Lachnospirales; family Lachnospiraceae; genus Eubacterium_Q. Next base: position 10,593 of record FOEK01000027.1, on the reverse strand, counting down.
CGCGCAAAGGTTGGTATGGTATTTCAGTCATTTAACCTATTCAACAATATGACTGTCCTTCAGAACTGTATGATCTGTACCAGAAAGGTGCTGCACATCTCGAAAGCAGAGGCCTTCGACAGAGCTATCACTCATCTGAAGGAGGTGGGGATGGCACCATATATAAATGCGAAGCCGGCCCAGCTGTCAGGTGGACAGAAGCAGAGAGTTGCCATCGCCAGATCCCTATGTATGAATCCGGAAGTGCTGCTCTTTGATGAGCCCACATCGGCGCTGGATCCTGAGATGGTGGGAGAGGTGTTAAATGTCATGAAGGAGCTGGCAACCACGGGACTCACTATGATAATTGTGACACACGAGATGGCATTTGCCAGAGACGTATCAACAAGAACTATCTTTATGGACAGGGGCTATGTGGCAGAGGATGCACCTCCTTCGGAACTTTTTAGTAATCCGAAGAATCCGAGAACCAGGGAATTCTTAAGCCGATATCTGGCTGGATAAAATGATACTGATATGGAGGCGGTTTTAGATGAAAAGATTTGTTGTAACCTTTGCCAGAGGCTTTGGATCAGGCGGAAAAGAGATTGCGTCAATTCTGGCGAAGGATCTGGGAATACATTGCTACGAAAATCGAATTCTGACACTTGCCAGTCAAATGAGCGGATTAGATGAGAAGCTGTTCCAGGAGGTAAATGAGAAGATAAGAACAAATGGCGGCTTTTCTAATCTGATGAGAGGACTTCCGAGGTCAAGGCGATATATAGCAAGAAATGAAAAGTTTGTGTCAGATGATAAGCTATTTGAATATCAAAGTGAGATAATCCGGAACCTTGCTGAACAGGAGTCCTGTGTAATTGTAGGTAAATGTGCGGACTATGTTTTGCGGGATAAATCAAATGTTGTCAGTGTATATATCGAAGCTCCGAGATTGTTCTGTGTTCAGAGAACCATGAAGAATCTTGGGGTGACCAAAGAGGTTGCACATGCGACTATCAAGAAGACTGATAAGTTCAGGGCAGATTATTATGAGTATTATACCCACGGCAATTATTGGACTAATCCAGTGAACTACGATATGACGCTGAACAGCGAAAAGGTGGGAATAAATGATTCAGTTAAACTTATAGAGCAGTATCTGCTTATCAAAGGGTTTATCACAGTGGATGATATTCATTTTTATGAGGAATAGAAAATTTAGTAGAAAGAAGGATGATTAGTATGAAACTTGCAGAGACAGGATATACAGCACAGGATATAAAGGACAAAGTTAATAAATATATGATTGAGACCTATGAACGCTATGACTTTCTTGCTGAGACTGCGAAGGATCAGTATATCTATGATGAAAAGGGTGAGAGATATCTGGATTTTTATGCTGGTATCGCAGTTAACTCAGCAGGAAGCTGTAACGAAAAGGTTGTGGATGCAGTTGTTAGTCAGACCAAGGATCTAATGCATACATTTAATTATCCATATACTATTCCTCAGGCGCTTCTGGCTGAGAAGGTTTGTACGACTATTGGAATGGATAAGATATTCTTCCAGAACTCAGGAACAGAGGCGAATGAGGCCATGATCAAGATGGCCAGAAAGTATGGCGTGGAAAAATACGGACCAGAGAGGTACCATATCGTTACTGCTAAAATGGGATTTCACGGAAGAACCTTTGGTGCTATGTCCGCAACTGGTCAGCCGGATAACGGATGCCAGATTGGATTTGGACCTATGACCTATGGCTTCTCATACGCACCATATAATGATCTCCAGGCGTTTAAGGATGCCTGCACAGAGAATACTATTGCGATAATGATTGAACCGGTTCAGGGAGAGGGCGGAGTGCATCCAGCAACCTACGAGTTTATGACGGGGTTAAGAGAATTCTGTGACGAGAATGATATGCTTCTCCTGATCGATGAGGTTCAGACCGGCTGGTGTAGAACAGGAAACGTGATGAGTTATATGAACTATGGCATAAAACCAGATATAGTTTCAATGGCGAAGGCTTTAGGTGGTGGTATGCCAATTGGTGCTATATGTGCAACCGCCGAGGTGGCGAAGGCATTTACACCTGGTTCACATGGAACAACATTTGGCGGACATCCTGTAAGCTGCGCAGCGGCTCTTGCTGAAATAGGTGAGCTGCTGGACAGAAATCTTGCGGGAAATGCCAAGAAGATGGGAAGTTATCTCGCGGAGAAACTGAAGGAGCTTCCACACGTTAAGGAAGTAAGAGGACAGGGACTTCTGGTGGGCGTAGAGTTTGACGACGTAATAAATAGTGTGGACGTCAAGCACGAATGTCTTCACAGACACCTGCTTCTAACCGCAATCGGAGATCACATCATCCGTATGGTTCCACCACTCATCATCGACGAAAACGACTGCAATGAAGCAGTCGAAATCATTAAAGCCTCCATCGAAGCTCTCTCATAATAAAAGGCACCAGTCTACCGTTTAGGTAAACTGGTGCCTTTGTTATGGGGAAGGTATGAAATGTGTGTCTACAACACAACTCTAACTAATTGTCTAATTTATTGATGTTGATATCTCCAGATGAAGTCTCGATACTCATCTTGTTTGTTCCCTTTCCACAAACGTAGGAATTATCATCCTTTGTGAAAGGAAGTTCGTAGCTGATCTCGCCACTTGATACATCAAATGATGCCTTAAGATCAGAGTCTGCTGGAACATTTACATTAACTGTGCCTGAAGAAGCCGAAATATCAGAGCTTTCAGGTGCTGTCTTCAGTGAGTATTCAGCATTTCCACTGGAGGTTGATGATGTGAGATCCTTGATGAAATCTCCCGCAACCTTAATGTTTCCAGAGCTGGCCTCATTCTTCATAGTCTCAACATTTTCTACTGTCGCATTAATCTTACCAGAGGAAGTATCAATAGCGATACAGTCACTGTCACCACTCTGCGTGAGTGTAACATCTCCTGATGAAGCCTCAATCTCTATATTCTTTGCTGAACACTGGATATCTGTATCAGCGGAAGAAACCTCAACCTTGAGATCCTCCAGCTTGAGATCTTCTGGAATAATGACCTCCAGTTCCTTATCTATATTGTTAAAGTTTATATTGCTTGTGGACTCGCAATACTTTACGTAAAGAGTTGAACCATCAACCCAGGTGTGAACCATATGCCTTTCATCCAGGTTTTTATTTGCTGTCTCCTTAACGAAGATCTTGCTCTTGGAACCGCTTGTTAGCTTCACATCTCCTGACAGATAGTCGATATTAATTGTGTCAATATCTTCGACAAAGGTCTGGTCGCCTGCTTCATACTTATTAGCGTTGGCATAAGTATAGCTGAATCCAAAGGAACAACCTGTAAGGCTTATAAGTGATATGCTTGCGATGAACATAGTTCCTACGAGAGACTTGATAAACTTCTTATTTGTTTTCATTTTATTTATAATCTTTCCTTTCTGTTTTTCCATTGCTTTGTTTTGTATCTTATGGGTGCATTATACGAGATAAGTTATTAAATAATCCTTAAATGAACATTGTTATTTTATTAAATCTGTATTAATTGAAGAATAGTTGAAAACAAAAAGAGAATTGGTATAAAATGAAAAAACAGACTTTTAGTACGATGACTCATAAAGCAGTTATTCGAAGGAAGGGGCAAAAGATATGAAATATGATATTGATAAAGAGATGACCTGGCTCCCATTGATCAGCGGAGGATTAATGTGCCGCATCTACCCACTAGTTAATTTTGCTTACTCGTTTATCAGATGCGACTCTGATAAATATGTTACCGTAAAGAAGATTTCCACGCCTGGATATAAAGGCGATAAGATTCCAACACTCATCATTGAACCTAAAAACTATAGTGGTGAGCTTCCGTGTATTATGTTCTTTCATGGCGGCGGATATCTGATGAAAGCCTTTAGTTCACATTATAAATTCGCTAAATGGTACGCCAAAAAGGTACACTGCAAAGTGGTGATGCCAGACTATCGATTAATGCCTAAGTATAAATATCCTGTTGCAATTGAAGATTGCTATCAGACTTATATGTGGGTGTTAAAAAATGCCAAGAACCTCGATATTAATAAAGACAAAATAATCGCAGTTGGCGATAGCGCCGGAGGAAATATTGCAAGTGCTATTACCGTTATGTTATATGATAGGAAACAGCCTCTTCCGAAAGGCTTGATATTGATATATCCAGTAGTTGATAAAAGAATGGGTACAGAGTCAATGAAACGATTTACTGATACTCCTATCTGGGATTCCAGGTGTACCAAACTCTTTTGGGATATGTATCTTGATAATCAGGACAAAACCAGATATGCTTCAATCTCGGAAATCTATTCACTTAGTTTCTACCCTGATACATATATTGAAGTGGCAGACTTTGATTCACTTCGAGATGAAGGAATTGAGTTTGCTAAAAAACTTCGAGCAGAAGGAGTATCTGTCGAGGCACATAAAATAAAGAGGACTTGTCACGGCTATGAGGCAGCGACAAAAAGCTCTATTGTACGCAGGTGTATGAAGCGACGCATCAAATGGATAAACCGAATCTTTGAAAATGACTCTACGGAGGTTGAACAAAAAGTATAATTTCAATTCCTCTATCTGGTTGATATACGTAATATTACGTAGTATACTTATATTAATATATATGGGAGCCGGTTTAAAATAGTTATCGTTTTTTGTCTTATATATAAGGAGGAACAAGATGGCAAAATATGTTTATCCAGCAATATTTCATCAAGAAGATGATGGAGGATATAGTGTTTCATTTCCAGATTTACCTTGTGCTACTCAGGGTGAAGATTTGGCAGATGCCATTGATATGGCTGAAGATGCGCTTGCTTTATTACTGTATTCATATGAAGAAGATAAAAAGGATATTCCAGAGCCAAGCAATATTAAGAATATAATTTCTGATGATTATGTATCATTTATTTCTTGCGATACTTTTTCATACAGAAAACAATTCAATAACAAGGCAGTAAAGAAGACGTTATCTATTCCAGAATGGCTTAATGAAATAGCTATCGAAGCAAATATTAATTTTTCTCAAGTCCTTCAGGAAGCGCTAAAAACAAAATTAGGAGTATACTAAGTAATATCAAATTAATAAACTGTGCGAGTAGGAATCGTTCCTGCTCGCACAGTTTATTTTTCAATATTTACTATTGACAGTACATATTAAAATAATATTTGATTAAATGTAATGTGATAAGGGAAGAGGTTTAGGTGAATGAAAAAGAGTTTGATAAAAAAGATAGTGTTTATACTTCCGCCAATTGTTTTGGCTTTGCTCACCATAATTTGGTACTGCTGGAAGGACGGCAGGTGGTATACCTATCGTAATGAATGGGAGTTTCTTCCTCTGTTCGTGTGTCATTTGCTCATGCCGTTGTTTTACTTTGTGTGGATTATTATTGCTGCGATAAGGCAGATTAATGAAAGTACTCGTTCCAACGATAATATATTCTATCTCGTTGCCTCAATTATTTTATGGCTTAGTTGTGGCGTTGGATTATTCTTCTTTTTTATTTTTACCAGTGGAATGTAAAACTATATATGTTTAGTGAAAATAAGAGACATCTGCATTTGCAAGTGCAGATGTTTTTTATTTTACGTGAAAAAAACACTTGACAAAATCGACACGCGTGTCTAAAATGAGAAAAAACGACACTGGTGTCGAAAATACTGAGGTGATGATATGCCAACAAAAGGAGAACAAACAAGAGAACATATTATGGATGTATCCTATGCCCTTTTTGCAGAGAAGGGTTTTAAACAGGTCACAATGAAGGATGTATGTAGTATTACGGATATGAGTCGCGGAGGTCTCTATAGTCATTTCTCCAGCACTACGGAACTCTTTGAGGCTATCCTGGAAAGAAAGACCAGCGCAGATGAGATGAACTTCGAACAGGATATTAAGAACAAAGTGCCAGCCACTACGATTCTTGAAAATGTATTAAAGCATATGGAAGATGAGATGAATCATCCGGAGGATTCGCTCACAGCTGCTATATATGAATACGGCGAAGTGGTGGATTCACAATTTATGGAGACACTTAATAAGAAGAGTATTAAAAGGTGGTCGGCTCTGATCAAATACGGAATAAAAAACGGCGAGTTTAATGAGGTAGACATCGATGAGATGGTTAATATAATCCTGTATTCATATCAGGGAGTCAGGATGTGGAGCAGGATTGTGCCGATGAAGAAAAAGGTGTCTAAATCGATAACTGAACACATTAGAAGACAGTTGATAGGAGGAAAAAATGATTAGATTTATAAGACCAACAGAGAAACATAAGGATGAGGCTCTGGCTTTCAAGCAGGAGTTTCTGGATAACGGAGAACAGACAATAAACGGTAGTGAACTTCTTGATCAGATGGATTCATATGAGGACTGGTTAAAGAGTGTAACTGATAATATCTCAGAGGAGACGGTTAATCCGGATTGGGTTGTAACAGATACATTTTTTGCCTTTGATGAAAAAGATGCAATCGTAGGTATCATTGATTTTCGTCACGAACTGAATGGCTTTCTTGTTGACTTTGGTAACACTGGCTATAGTGTTCGTCCGTCAGAGAGACACAAAGGTTATGCGACTGAAATGCTACACCAGCTTTTAGATGTTGCAAGAAACAGTGGCCTTGCCTCACTCCAGCTTTCTGTAGAAAGAAGTAACGAGCCGTCAGTTAAAACCATTGTAAAGAATGGTGGCGTGTATGAGAGAAGCTTTGAGTTTCAAGGTGAAGAGGCAGATGTGTATCGAATAAAACTATAAATAAAGGAAATTAGTTATGAAAATTATAAAAGCCGAAATAGAAGATTTAAAAGAAATCCTTGAACTTCAGTATCTTGCATATCAAAGTGAAGCAGCACTATTTGGAACAGATGATATACCTCCGCTTAAAGAAACATTGGAGGAAGTTATCGAGGAATATAATAATGGAATTGTATTGAAAATGGTCTTTGATGAAAGCGAGAAGGATACTGAGTTAAGTAATGAAAACGGAAAGATTATTGGATCGGTAAGAGCCTATGAAAAAGATGGAACAGCATACATTGGAAAGCTTATGGTTCATCCTGATTTTAGAGGACAGGGTTATGGAACAAAACTTCTAAATGAGATTCAAAAGTATTATTCGAATAAAAGATATGAGCTATTTACAAGTACGAGAAGCGTAGATAATATTCGTCTCTACGAGAAGAATGGATTTAAGAAGTTCAAGCAGGAAGCAGTAACTGATGAACTGATATTCGTCTATATGGAAAAATAGTGCAAGTGGGGACAGACCTTGGTGCAATGGGGTCCGTCCCCACTGCACTATATAGTAGAGAGGCGGCTCCGAAAGGAGCCCCTTTTGAATTATTGCAATGTTGAAGAGTTCTATGTTCTTCGTTATAATATTACCTAGAGTTTTAACTGGAGTTTTTTGATATAGATGTTTAATACAAAATACATTTTATGTGATCCAGGAGGTATCATCAGATGAGAATAGTAGAATCGAGAAACAAATATATCAGTATATGTCTTGCACTATTTCTAGTATTTGCACTTTCTTTTAGTACTGCATTTGATGCACATGCAGATGGTGGTTTGGTTCCAATGCATGTTAGTAATAATACGAATAGTACAGCCTACAGAAGATCTTATATTATAAAGAAAGATGCTGGATATGAAGTCGTTGTTGCTCCCTATTATGGTGAGAATAAAGTGTATATTGAAGACTATGATTCGAACTTCAACATCACATCCAGAACATCTATAGATTTTGAACTTCCTTTGTTTGGAGGCTTTTATGAAGGAAGTGATGCTTATTATTTCTTTTTTGGTCAGATGAATGAGGAGCAAAATGATGATAAAGAAATCCTTCGAATTGTAAAGTATACTAAGAAATGGGAGAGGGTATCATCCTGTTCTGTAAAAGGAAATTACGAAGAGTATTGGGAAAATGTTGTAATGAGCTTCAAAGAAGGTATGAGTAGTCCTTTTGATAGATTTGGACTGGACGCACTTGAAGTAAACGGTTATCTGTATTTATTCACTGCGGTAAAGGGTTATTATGATCCTTCGGTTGAAAATTGTCATAATGGGTATCTTGCGCTTCAGATTAATAAGGATAAAATGGAGCTTGTTGGAAATTCGTTTGCTGGAGGAACACACACAAATTCGTTGAATCTCGCAGCAACAGACAAGGATAATATATACTTCCTTGAAAAATGTGTGGATTCAGTAGTCAGTATTACTAAAATAAGTGAAGATCATTTCTTTGACTCCATTATATCTAACTCTATAAATATATATGATTTTAGAGTCACTTATGGCTTAAGTGAACAAGTTGTTAATCCACGAGGCATAGCAGTAGCGGGTTCAAATATAATAACTGTTGGTTCTACAGCCATGACTTCAGGAAATCATCAATTCGAAGAAGAAGCTTTTGGTATATACGTAACTAAAACTCCAACTGCTGATTTTAGCGAAGAATCGACCTCTTTTAAGATGCTGAAGAGTAACACTAGTTATATTCGTGACATGCAGTTTCTTAAAATAAATGATAATAAGATGCTTCTTATATGGAAAGAATACAACGAAACCACTGGTACTGAACTGGCAAACTCAGATTACTTTAGTACTCATAAGTTCCACTATATGTTTATTGATAGCGAAGGTAATCAGATTGGCGAAGAACATGTTGTGGATGGAACACTTTCTGATTGTAAGGTGCTTTTGGATGGCAGCAATCTAGTATTCTATGCATCGGAGAGTCATGCTACAACATTTTACACTATTAATTTAGAAACAAATGAGTGTTCAAAGAAAACTTATCAAATGATAACAGATACTATATCGTGGAAACTTGAAAATGGTGTCTTGACTCTTTCTGGAACAGGCAGGTTAACTAACTTATTCAGTGATACACTTGCTAATAATACAACAGATATTGTGGTTGAAGAAGGCATTACTGAGTTTGATGATTTCTGTTTCTCTTCATACAGCCATGTTAATAGTATTACTCTGCCTGATGAGATAACTTATATGGGAACCCGTTGTATTCCGGATGGTAAAAACTGTCCAACTATTCGCTGCAGCTCAAAGTCTCCTGCATATGCATATGTTAAAGAGCATTATATTAAATATGAGCTTACAGATGGCGCAGAAGACGAAGAAGATAATTCTGCTTCTGATAATGTCGAAGATGGATCGAGCAGTGAATCAGGTAATGGATCAGGAGGCTCTTCGGAATCAGCATGTTCTGGAGATAGGTATAGCAACGAGTGGAGAGACGGAAAGTGGTACAATGCTGACGGTTCACAAACCTATGAACCGGTCTTGTCTTGGCATTGTAATGGAAAAGGCTGGTGGATTCAGGACAGCTCAGGTTGGTATCCTGTAAGTAAATGGCAGAAGATAAATGGAATCTGGTATTACTTTGATGCTTCAGGATATATGGCCTCTAGCGAATGGGTAGATGGCTGGTGGTGTAATGGCGATGGTTCCTGTACCTATGGTGGTCAAGGTTCCTGGCGTTCTGATGGAACTGGCTGGTGGTATCAGGACTCAAATAATTGGTATCCGTGCAATATGTGGCAGAAGATTAATGGCAACTGGTACTATTTCAAAGGCGATGGATATATGGCAACCAATCAGTACATTGACGGATATTGGGTTGGTGCCAATGGTGAATGTAGCAACTGATGAACTGGTTTTCGTCTATATGGAAAATAGTGCAAGTGGGGACAGACCTTGGTGCAATGGGGTCCGTCCCCACTGCACTATTTTTTTTGCTTCAATAAATAATGCCTATTGACAAGTGTATGTGCAATGGGGACAGTCCCCATTGCACATGCCCACTCGCACATGTGTATTGGAGGTTAGTATGGATTTTGAGAATGCGATAGAGATAAAGCGTCTTACGAAGAAGTATGATGGGTTCACGCTGGACAACGTGAGCTTTGAGGTTCCGAAAGGAAGTATTATGGGCTTTATCGGACAGAACGGTGCAGGCAAAACCACGACTATAAATTCATTACTTAATATAATCAAATGGGATAGCGGTGAGATAAAGCTTCTAGGAAAAGAAATGCCTCAGTATGAGCATGAGGTTAAGGAACAGATGGCGGCAATCTTCGATGTACTTCCGTTCAATGATGACCTGTCAGCGAAGCAGCTGACCAAGATAATGAGAGGTATCTGGAAGGAGTGGGACGATGATTGCTTTAAGAATTATCTAGAGAGATTCCAGCTTCCATATACAAAGAAGTTTGGACAGTTCTCCAAGGGTATGAAGATGAAACTCCAGATTGCAGCAGGTCTCTCACACAAAGCGAAGCTCCTCATTATGGACGAAGCAACAACGGGACTAGATCCTGTTGTGCGAAATGAAATCTTGGATATCTTCCTTGAGTATCTGCAGGACGAGGATAACTCGATCCTTATGTCATCACATATTACGTCAGATCTGGAGAAGGTGGCGGATATGGTGACATTTATCAATACTAAGCGAGAATACTCCGTCTTCTATAAGGCGGGGATGAATCGCACTAAAGGGCTCTAACAATCTATAATAAATCGTCTATCTTTCATTGAAAAAG
>FOEK01000049.1 GCA_900110635.1 Lachnospiraceae bacterium NE2001 | reverse complement strand
TAAAGAGACTACGTGTAGAAATACATTTATGGGAAGCACGCGACTTCAGTCGTGTGAGGTTTCACGAGGGATATGAGATGAATATACAGATATTTGGCACGAAGAAGAGTGCGGATACCAGAAAGGCTGAGAGATTCTTTAAGGAGCGAGGAATCAAGTTTCAGTTTGTGGACCTAAAGGAGAAGGGGCTCAGCAAGGGAGAACTTAATTCGGTTAAGCAGGCTGTAGGTGGCATTGATAAGCTGATAGATGAAAATGCAAAGGATAAGGATACTCTTGCGCTAATTAAGTATATTGCGGATGAAGATAAGGAAGAGAAACTCCTTGAGAATCAGCAGATTCTTGTACAGCCTATCGTAAGAAATGGAAAGAAGGCTACGGTTGGCTATCAGCCAGATGTTTGGAAGGAGTGGGACTAATAAGCTTAGAGAGGAACTGGAATGTATAGATATGTAGTTTTCGATGTGGAGACTCCCAATCGATATAACAACAGGATGAGTGCTATAGGTATCTCTGTCGTTGAGGATGGAGTTATCACGAAGGAATGGTTTTCACTTGTAAATCCTGAGGTGAGCTTCGATGCTTTTAATGAAAGGCTGACTGGGATTAATGAGGATATGGTGGCTGATGCGCCAACATTTCCAGAGGTTTGGGAGGAGATTGAGCCTTTATTTTCAAATGGCATAATATGTGCGCATAATGCGACCTTTGATCTGGGTGTGTTAAAGCAGTGCCTTAAGTATTATGAGATAGAGTGGAAGCCTAGCGTAAAATATGCCTGCACTGTTCAGATTGGCCGAAGGGTGCTGCCTGGGATGAAGCACAATTTAAATGTGCTTTGTGATTACTATGGTATCGAGCTGGACCATCACAAGGCTGACAGTGATAGTCATGCTGCAGCAGAGATATTGCTCAGGTATCTCGAGGATGGAGCAGATGAGAAATCATTTATCAGGACTTATAAGTTTATCTGATTTTCAATACAAATAAAGAGTTTTTTGTACGAGATTGCAAAATGTGGCAAATGACATTATGTCGTTTGCCATTTTTTTAGCAAAAAATAGTCAAAATATGAAAAAATCAAACTATCTTTTGAGGATTAATATTAGTAAACTAGATTATAGTGGTAGGTTTGCCACTTGATATGAAAGAAGAGATTCCTATAAGAGGAGGTATTGGGATGAGTATTGATTTGAGTAAAATGCCGAAGCTGGGGTTTGGTCTGATGCGCCTTCCGGAGAAGGACGGAGAAATCGATATAGAGCATGTAAAGCGCATGGTGGATAAGTATATGCAGATGGATATGAACTACTTTGATACGGCATATGTTTATCACGGTGGAAAGTCTGAAGTGGCTGCTCGTGAGGCTCTTGTAAAGAGATACCCGCGTGACAGCTTTATGATTGCCACAAAGCTTCCGGCCTGGGAGATACATAAGGCTGAGGATGTGGAGAGAATCTTTGAGGAGCAGCTTGAAAGAGCAGGAGTAGATTACTATGATCTCTATTTGCTGCATTCCATAGAGGATGGCTCCAACTATGACACCTACGAGAAGTATGACTGCTTCAACTGGGGAATGAAGAAAAAGGAAGAAGGAAAGATCCGTCATCTGGGCTTTTCTTATCATGGGAGCCCTGAGCTTCTTGTGCAGATCCTGGACAAGCATCCAGAGGTAGAGTTTGTTCAGATACAGCTGAACTATCTGGACAGAACTAATCCTGTTGTAAGATCCGAGGAACTTTATAATATACTGCACGAAAGAAATATACCGATTATCGTAATGGAACCAATTAGAGGCGGAATGCTGGCAAACCTGGCACCAGAGCTTGAGGATAAAATGAAAGCGGTAAGGCCGGATAAGTCGATTGCGTCCTGGGCTCTTCGATTTGTTGGTTCACTTCCGGGAGTTATGACTATTCTCTCGGGTATGTCTACTGAGGAGCAGATGGACGACAATATTGGGACATTTACTGACTTTGAGCCGCTTTCAGAGGAAGAACTGCAGGTTGTAAATGAGGTGACTGACGAGATACTCCGAATACCACAGATTGGCTGTACCGCCTGCAAATACTGCACTCCAGGGTGTCCTATGAGCATTAGTATTCCAGATGTTTTCAGAACTATCAATACACTTCGTAGATATCCGGATGACTGGAGGTCAAAGAACTTCTACCGAGGACTTGTATCCCGGAGCGGCAGGGCATCGGACTGCATCGGATGTGGTCAGTGTGAAGGCGTGTGCCCACAGCACCTGCCAATCATTTCGCTGCTAAAAGAGGCGGCGGAAATCCTAGATTAATAAAAGAGGTTAGATATGAGATATGGTACTTCATCGCCCCTCGCGCACAGTTCTGCAAGAGAGTGGGCAGAGCAGCAGGTGGCTCTTGGCTGTGGAACGGTTGTGTTTCCGGTTCAGAGTAATGAACCAATAGGAAAGATAGACAGCTACAGGGATGCGGCTGTAGAAAATGGGCTGACCATAGCCGAGGTTGGGATCTGGAGAAATGCTTTGTCGCAGAATCCAGAAGAACGTAAAGCGAATATGGATTACTGCGTTGAGCAGCTTCGCCTTGCGGATTATCTGGGTGCGCGATGTGCGGTGAATGTTGCGGGTACATTTGGCCCAAGATGGGACGGCCATTATAAGGAGAACTTCTCCAAGGAAATGCGAGTAGAAATCGTGAAGATGGTTCAGGAGATCATCGATCGGGCTGATGTGAAGAATACTTACTTCACTCTTGAACCTATGCCCTGGATGGTTCCGACTGGCCCGAAGGATTATTTGAGACTCATAGATGAGGTGGACCGTGACCGGTTTGCTGTTCATATGGATATTATCAATATGACCAACTCAGCGGACCGTTACTTTAACGCTGAGGAGTTTGTTGATGAATGTGCTGACCTTCTGGGAAACCGGATAAGGAGCTGCCATATCAAGGATGTTCATCTAAAGGAAGAGTATACCTTCCAGCTTGAGGAGTGTGCGCCGTGCTGCGGCGAGTTCCCTCTCGGACATTATATGAAGAGGATGAACGAGATAGATGGTGAAATGCCAATAATAGTTGAACATCTGGATACAGATGAAGAATACATCAAATACCTGAAGGTGGTTCAGGAGTTATAAGCTTCCTGCGGGGCATCCAGAAGGAACTCCGTTTTGTTATGAGCTGTACAGGTTTCGCAAACCCCTCCTATATAAACGATTCCTGTCTCTATATAGACTAGATAATTGAATAATAGACTTAAGATGAAGCAAGGTGCTTAGGGAGAACCCTCGGCACCTTGAAGTATATTCTGGCAGAAGGAAAGAACTGCTTCTCGGTCCGTTTGTCGCGTATGATATAATGTCTCTTGTATTTGATAATAAATGACTAATCGACTTTGAGCGGTTAGTCATTTTTTATTACGAAGAAAAACGCAAAAACCCAGCTAAAAAAATGATGTCAAGCATTTTTGATTATGTCCCGAAATGATTAAAACATTTGCCCTGGATTTTCCAGGGCTTTTGTTATGCTTGGGGCTCCGCCCCAAACCC
>FOEK01000002.1 GCA_900110635.1 Lachnospiraceae bacterium NE2001 | reverse complement strand
CTGGCACTGTTCAATGCTCCAGTTGGCTCATCTGCAAATACCATATCAGGGGTATTGATAAGTGCTCTAATGATACCAACACGCTGCGCCTCACCACCTGACAGCTGATTAGGGAACTTGTTCCACAGCTTCTCCTCAATACCAACCTTTACAAGCAGCTCCTTTGATTTCTTTGCCAGCTCTCTCTTGTTCTGTCCTGTAAGAAGTCCGGCAGCCAGAACGTTATCAAGTATGCTCATTGTTCCAATAAGATGTATCTGCTGAAACACGAAACCGCAATGCTTTCTTCTAAAGATTGCAAGCTGGTCACTCGAAAACTTGGTGATGTCCTTCTCACAGAAATTGATTTTTCCAAGACTGGCTCTATCCATTCCTGAGAGAGCATACATAAGTGTTGATTTACCAGCTCCCGAGGAACCCATGATTACTGTGAAGTCACCATCGTAGATATCCAGATCCATATTCTTGATAATATGATGCTGAACTCCGCCAACTGAAAAGGACTTGCACAGCTTCTCTGTTTTTATAATTGATTTCTTATCTTCCATATTTATCTATCCTATATGATACATTTATTCGTATTTCTTCTGTGAAACTCTCTTTACGATACCTGCAATGAGGGCAATAAGAGCGATAACGATCACTGCACCGCCTCCAAGAACTGCAGGACTTACAGCCTGTGCTTCATCTACGGCTGCAACCTCATCCTCTGCTTCATTAACAACCAGGGCAACACTGTCCTTGTAAGTGCTGACATTTCCAGATGCATCCTCAAAGCTTACCTTGATGTCAATATCATCAATACCAACCTTATCAGGTGTGATGGTCATATCCACTGTACTGCTGGCACCAGACTCGATTGTACCTGCATAGTAGGAAATCTCCTGAATTGTGTCACCAGCAAAATCAACTGTAACATTTCTAAGGGTATCCATTCCCATATTGTTAAGCTTGAAGGACAGGCTTGTCTTTCCATCAACTGAGAGCTCTGTCTTAGTAAGCTTAACCTCTGAGATACCCAGTCTAGCTTCCTGGATTACAGGAACCGTAACACTTGCTGTCCCATCAAATGTCTTCTTTGAGTTGTCTTCATAGTTGTATTCAACATTTACTGTATAATTCTTCTGCTCCAGGTCTTCTCTGGCCTTCATCTTTACAGTTACATCGCAGTTTTCTTCTTTATCCATACTTTCAATATAGATTGAATCTGAACCAGAGGTTGTGGTGATCTGATTCTCATCGCTGGAAAGCTTGATGCTGATATTGCGAAGCTTTGTGCTGGTAGACTCATTCTTCAGGTGAAGCACCATCTCAAACTCATCGCCTGCCTTAACGTCTCCGCCCTTGATATCTCTGCCTGTCACAACAAGCTTTGGGGTTGCGAAGTAATACACAGTTTTCTTGGAGCTGCCCTCTTCATTCACGTGGGTAACTACCTGTGCATCTGTACTTGAAGCATATACATTTCCAAGTCCCTCAGCGCCCTTAGCTCCGCCAAAAATTGTTCCAGTAATAAATACTGCTGAAACTAAAAATGTTCCGATCTTTTTCATAATACTTTTCTCCTTTTACTCTAGCAGATTCTTCGCTATCCGAAGATTCATTTTTCAACTTATGGCCAGAGTATAGCAAAATAAATATTAAGAGTCTTTATCGGAACATTAAGTTTACATTAATTAAAAAAGTTGTCACGAGGACAACTTTTTTTATGCAAGCCTGAAGCCCAGGGTAACTTTGAAGCCGCCGTCTTCGTTCTCGCAAACAATGAGGCCCTGCATATCCTGCATCAGGTTTCGTGAGATATTAAGGCCCAGGCCGGTACCTTCTACTCCTTCTGCATTGGAGCCACGTCGGAACTTATCCATAATAAATGGGAGCTCGTCCTCAGGAACTCCGCCTCCCCTATCGGCAAGGCTTATATATAGATACTCTTCGTCCATATTTGTCGTAAGGGCGATATCAGTATCAGCATATTTGTAGGAATTAAATATAACATTTGTAAAAACCTGTCCAGCGCGAAGCTTATCCATATAGATAAGACAGCTAGGAATTTCTGTATACTTTACCTTTGATGAATAATCCGCATTCTCAATAAGTGACTTGATAGCAGTGCTTTCAGTCTCTATGGCATTTACCTCAAGCTGCTCCAGTTCCTTAAGAGTTGATGCAAAGAGGTTATTTACCAAAGCATCAATCTGGTCCGCCTTCGCACCAATGGACTTAACCTTGGTACCCATAAACTCATCACCCGACTGCTGTGACTTCGCCTCCAGTACCTCGGACATTGCTTTGATAGAAGCAACCGGAGTTTTAATATCGTGAGACAGCTGGGCCACCAGCTCACGCTTGCTGACATTTGCCTGGTACTCACGTTCCCGGGCAATCGCTAGCTCATCTCGCATTATATCGAAGCTTTCAGTAAATGCACCAAATATGTTCTTCCTGTCCATCTCCAAAGGCTTGTCCAGGTCACCTGCTGCAACAGCACTGGCAAACTCTTTCATTTTATCAAAAGGACGTATAACAAAAATATACAGCCATACAGTATAACCGCCCCATAAAAGAATAATGGCCAGGTAGCTTATTACATACATCAAAGCATAGTACTGATTGACCTTTTCTTCCAGCACGTTTGATTTATTATGAATAATAAGCCATCCCTTAAGCTCCCCAGCAATATATATATCCCTGATGGTATCGCGATTCTTCGTCGCCTTCACTATGCTATCTGCTTCCGAAGATGTGCTGGAGTAGACAACATTTTCCTTAGTATCCAGTATAGTATAGTCAAATGAATACGGCCCGGATGATTTCGAGACTGCCATTGCCTCACTGGCTTCTATCTCGGAAAGTAGCTGATTCACCTCCACCACATCAAGTGATGAGGCCTTCTTCTTGGACATATCTCCTATCAGCGGCGGGAAAAGCATTAAAAATATAGATATGACTATTAATATAATCAAACTTTTCTTCATAGGTCAGTCCTTAGTTTTCAACATCATAATTCAGTATGAGACCCATACCTCTGACAGTCTTTATTATCTTTGGAGTATTAGGATCCTCTTCTATCTTCTCCCTCAGATGTCTCAGGTGTACATTAAGCGTACCCTCAGAAACAAAGCTGTCCTCCCATACATTGTCAAATATTCTCTGCTTTGACACAACCTTGTTAGCATTTTCAAGAAGATATACAAGAAGCTTATACTCCATTGCCGTAAGCTCAACCACCTCTCCGTTCTTTCTTACAAGTGCAGCTTCTGTATCAACCTCAATGCTTCCAAGATGGAAAACAGCTGAAGATGCACTCCCAGATACATCAGAAGACTGGGAGCCATCCGCTCCAGATGGATTCATACGTTCCTCAGACTGTTCGTACCTCTTAAGCACGACCTTAACCTTTGCGTGAAGAACATTCAGCGAATAAGGCTTTGTGATATAATCATCGCCACCAATATTCAGTGCAATAACCATATCGTCGTCGCTGGATCTGGCACTGATAAAAAGAATCGGAATATCATAGTCCTTCCTGAGGCGTTTACACAGTTCAAAGCCTGAAGCATTTCCCAGATTGATATCCAGCAATATCAGCTTGCAGGTATTATTCTTAAAGAAATTAATAGCGTCCTCCGCAGTGTAAACCGCGAAGGACTTGATATCAAACATATTAAAATATTCTGCTGTTGAATCAGCAAGTTCTATCTCATCATCTATTATGAGTACGCTGTAATCCATATCATATCTTCCCTAAACACATAATATTTTAACCACTATTCTTTTTACCATATATACACTGATCTGTCGAGAGGTACCATACCGGTTTATTTTAGCCGGTATATTTTTCCCGTAGAAGTTCTATATCCGCATTCGTCAGCCCGAGACCTTTAGACAAATAACCGGCCACTCCACCAAAGTACTGATCCATTGCTTCAAAAGCGGCATCCATATAACTCTTGCTAACTCCACCACTTACAAATATCATAGCCTCCAGCTTATCCTGAGCCTCGCCAGCATATTTTGCCTTAACTGCCTCGATTATCTTGGCATTATACTCATTTGTAAGAAGATAGTCCTCATAAACCGTTTCCTTATCTGCTCCCAGGGCAGTTAGCAGCAGGGCCGCAGCAATCCCTGTACGATCCTTTCCATCAGTGCAGTGCCAGAGAATCGCTCCTTCATCCGGATCAGCCTTCAGTAAGATCCTGAAGAACTCTTTATATGCATTTCTGCCTCTCTCACCAAGAACAAATAAAGTATACATATGTGGACCTATGAGACCTTTTTCAAATGCTATCTCAATCGCCATCTGCTTATCCATAGGACGTGACATATAATCCTTGGCTTCTTCCGGTTTCTCCATCTGCCCAAGATAGTCCGTCATCTCCACCACAGATAGACTACAGTTCTCAGCTCCAGGAATCTCAGGATCGGCACTTTCCAGCGTCTCACTGTTCATTCTGAAATCTATAACCTTCTGAACCCTGTATGTCTCGCTAAGTAACCTTATAGCCTCTGGATCAGCATTCTTTAGAGCACCTGTTCTAAGCAGAACCCCTGACCTGACAGTTCTATCCCCAGCCGTATAACCTCCCAGTTCTCTCGAATTATTTATACCCGGAAGCTTTATCTCATTTCTTAACATCTTTTCCCCTATTAAATATCTAAAACGACAAAAACAACTAAAACAACAAGACATCGTAAACGCTTTTCAGCATACGACATAAGCTATCACATTCAAGGAATCGGATGCAGTGTATCCATCATCTTAAATAGCTTCTTCTTCTGCCCCTTAGCCAGAGGCTTTCTGAGGAGATTCGGAACCGATGGTGAAGTAGCAAGTCCTCTTATCATTTTGATCAGCGAATAGCCTTCAAGGATCCTGTTAATCTCTTCGATTTCTTTTGGATCATTCGTGTTGAAATATTTTTTTACTATTATATCCCAGATTCTCTCATACTGTTTCTTGGTTATACCTATATTAGTAGATTTCCAATTAGTCTTAGCAGCGGTCACATACACAAGATACATTGATGAGAGATCCAGTACCGGATGCCCCAGACCAGCATCCTCCACATCGATAAGAACTATCTCCCCCTTCTGGAGCATAATATTGCCGGGATGAAAATCCTGATGGATAAATGTATTTCGATAAGGTATCTTGTCGACTAATGCATAAAGCCTATCCGCCTCCTCCTGAGTATAAAAGCCGGCGTTCTGTGTAGCCTTTATGTCTCCCTTCATTCTGTTTCTGGAATCCGGCAGCGTACCTTCTTTAAACTCAGTCTGATGAAGCTTGATCAGCATATCCACTATCATTTCAGCATATTCATCAGTCTTATCAGGATTCGAGCCTATCTCCTCACTGAAGGACTTTGCATTGATCATCTCAAAGACAACGCCGTAATCCTCGCCCACTTTAACCATATCAAATGCTATCGTAGTCGGTATGCCTTGAAGGAAAACATTCTTGGTAACCTCCCTGTTCTGCTGTATCTTCTCAACGCTGTTTCGCGTTCCATAATACACCTTGACGATGGTCTCAGGATCCAGACGGTAAACAGCTCCATTTCCGCCCTTTCCTAAAAGCTCACATCCCTCAATGGATATCTCTCGAAGTGGTTTTTTTGCCTTTACATTATTATCACCCATAAAACACCTCCTGCATAATACTAACAACTGATCAGGAATCAATACGTTTCTGTATGATCAGATAAATCAGCCCAAGCAACGTTGCAATTATAGCCCCCATTGAAACATCGCTTAAGTAATGAGCTCCAAGAATAAGTCTTGTAAAACATATGATCACCGAGAAAATTAATCCACATACTCCAAGAAGAAATCGCTTATCTCTAAGCTTGTCAGAGAACCAGGACAACGACTGTAATATATAAACCATGGACATACTAAGTATGCTGTGTCCACTCGGAAAAGAACGAAACTCTCCTTTGTCTATACCAAGACTTTCAATAAAGCCCTCTGCACCTGAAAAGGGTTGATACCAAGGTATAAAACCAATCCCCTCATATCCCTTTACAACCAGTCTATATCTAGGACGATGAAACACGCCCTTAAATATCTGCATTAACGCATACGACAGAGCAAGAAGAATAAGTAGCACTATGATCTTCTTCATCAAGGTTTCGTCATCATTTTTCTTAGCCAGACGGAACCCCAGCGTCAGAAGTATAGTGTTAGAAAAAGTACAGATTCCTACTATAACAGGTATATTTCTATTAAGCTGTGGATATATATTTCCAAGACAGTCCTTGTCAACAAGTGAACCGGCACCTATGAAACCTACAAATATTGCTATCGCATAGCATAAAGCAGCCAGGATGATCCGTATCACCTTATGTGACTTGGAATAAATAATCCTCTCGCACAATGCGCCCATAAAAAGAACAGCGAAAGAAAAGAAGGGAAAAACCCCGAAAGATGTAACATATTTGATAAATAAGTTGTCAGGACTAAATAAACTCTCAGCAATAACCTTGTCATTAAATGTCCCTACTACCAGCAGAATAATCAGTATCAGCAGCATAACGAGATTCGAAAGAATGAGTACTGCATATTCTTTGTTATCTTTTGTTGTCATAATCTACTCCCTCGACAAATAAAAAAACGCTATTTACATTTTACCATATAAAATGCAAATAGCGCTATCAGTTTTAGGCCGCCCCTTCTTCATGAGTGATGTTATTCACCCAGGTGTACTTCATATAATGACGATATACGGCAGGTATCTTAACAAACTCATCAAGCGTAAGGATAAATGCTACTACTAAAACTGGCAGATCGAGTACAAACGCAGCGATCATTCCCATCGGTACAACTACCACCCAGAGGGTTATAATATCGCACCACATTCCGAACTTGGTATCGCCACCTGCCGGAAAGATACCGCCGATAACCGTAGAATTCAGAGAATTACCGATTATGTAGTAGGATGCATAAAACATCATTATCTTGAGATAATAATGTGCTGTGCCCTCCAGAGTTACAAACTTAAGCAAAGGTGGTGTGAGGGCCAGAAGGATCAGGCCAGACACAATACCAACATATATCGAAAATCTGACAAAGCTTCCTCCTGCTTTCTTAGCAGCCTCTAGTTCATTTCGCCCAAGCATCTGGCCAAGGATTATAGATACACCACTGGCTATGCCCCAGCAGAAGCTGGCCACAATACTACGCACTATACTGGCGATGGAGTTTGCTGCAATAGCATCACTTCCCAGACGTCCCATAATAACCGAATACATGGTGACACCACCGCCCCAACCCAGCTGGTTGAAAAGAAGAGGAACAGTGTATTTCCAGTAATCCTTATGCAGCTCCGGACTCAGCTTGTTGTCGCCACTGCTGATCATCACCATCTTCGATATGTTGAGTCCCACAGACTTCTTTGTGATCATCAGAACTAATACGAAAATCAGTTCAAATATCCTGGCGATCACTGTAGCAAGAGCAGCACCCTCGATGCCCATCTGTGGAAATCTCCAGAGACCAAATATCAAAAATGCATTGAGAGCGATATTTATCACAACTGCCAGAGAACCAATTAGGGAACTGAGCCCTGCCCTGTCACACACTTTTAGGATTCCAAAATAAACCTGCGTAAAACCTGTCAGGATATATGAGATTGAAACCATTCTAAGGTACCTTGCACCAAGCACTATCAGATTCGAATCATTTGTAAATATATGCATTATCTGCTGCGGTATAAACGCCGTTGAAAGTGTGAATATAAAGCCTACCAGCAAGGTGTAACGCATAGTAATTGCCAGCACCTCTTCTACCGTCTTCCTGTCACCTTTGCCCCAGTACTGAGCCGCCAGCACCGAACAGCCATAATTAAATGCCTCAAAGAAGAGACTGAAAACAAACATGATCTGTGTTGCCAAAGATACAGCCGAAAGACTGTCCTTGTCCAGAAATCCCAGCATAAATGCGTCAGACGCCGAAACCAGTGACATCATTACGAACTGAAATGATATCGGCAGCACTATCTTAAATAACTTCTTATATATTTCCTTCATTTAGTATTTCCTTATATGTTAAACAAATATATGTACCTTGCTATAAGGTGTCACATATCTAAAACCTTTGTTGCCAGCTTCTCACGGAAACGGACATCGTGTTCAACTACAATCATAGTCGGTTTATAAGTTTCAATCAACTTTTCTATCTGCATTCTTGAGAATACATCGATATAGTTGAGAGGTTCATCCCATATATAAAGATGCGCAGATGTAAGCAGACTGGCTGCAATAAGCACCTTCTTTTTCTGTCCCTCAGAATACTCCTCGATATTTTTCTCAAACTGAATCCTGTTCATATCCAGCTTTCTAAGCAGTGTAAGAAACAGACTGTAATCAAGGCCGTGCTTTTCAGCATATTCCTTAAGGCTGCCACTAAGATGAGACGTATTCTGGTTTATATATGAAATAGTAATGCCGCTGGCGGTTTCCAGCCTTCCCGAGGTTACCATATTAGATACATCGTTACTTAGTAGCAAATTACTACTATCTTGATCATTTTGATCCTTATTGCTTATATCACTGAGGATTGCCTTAATCAGACTGGACTTTCCACAGCCATTTTCACCATTCAGGAAGAGGATATCACCCTGCATCAGCTGGAATGTCACGTTGTTTA
This sequence comes from Lachnospiraceae bacterium NE2001, assembly GCA_900110635.1. Lineage (GTDB taxonomy): Bacteria > Bacillota > Clostridia > Lachnospirales > Lachnospiraceae > Eubacterium_Q. The sequence continues at coordinate 246,545 of FOEK01000002.1, read as the reverse complement.
TTATCTGGGATACGTCATCTGATTTCTCAGCAATACCATTACCAACCTTCGTATCTGCATATCCAAGAGAAAAATTCCGGCACTCCACAAGACATTTCTTATGATGAGTAAGGGGCATCAGTTTCAGGTCATCCACCTTCTCTATATCATTTAGTAGTCCTTCCTTCTCCTCTATCTCGCGGTCAATCCTCTTCTCGAAGTTCTTCACCCGGGACTGCATTTTCTTTGTCTTAGCTCCGATATAGGCTCTAGTAGATATGTTTCTGTCATGCTCTTTAATTGGATCAAAGCCAATCTTTGTATTCTCGTTCTTATCAGCCCATCTGCCAGCCCTGTCAGCTGCCACTTTAAGCTTGCCGATTTCTTTCATATGCTTCTCATTTTCAGCTATAGCAAAGGCATCGGCCCTCTGCTTATTCTCCCACCAGATCGTAAAGTTCCCAGACATAACCTCTATAGATTCCCGGTTAAGTACAAGCATATGATCTGCTACCGCATCTAGTAAATCGCGGTCGTGAGAAACTAGGATAAATCCCTTCTTTGAGTTCAGATAATTCTTAATTATCTCCCTACCACCCTTATCCAGATGATTTGTTGGCTCATCTATCAGGAGGAACTCATTTTCACCAGAGAAAAGAACTGCCAGCATAGCCTTAGTTCTCTCACCATGACTGAGTGTTTTAATCGGACGATAGAGAATCTCAGGATCTACTCCCAAAGAATTCACCTCGCATATGATTCTCCAGTTCTCAACCCCAGGCTTCCATTTTTCCGACAACTCATCAACTGTCAGATCCATTTCCGCCTCATCAATCTTATATGGAAAATAATCAAAGGTCTTATCTGTAGATATACTGCCCTGATAGTCGTATTTTCCGAGCAATAGATTCAGAAAAGTAGTCTTGCCCTTTCCATTTCTACCAATAAATCCAAGCTTCCAGTCCGTATCAACCGAAAAGGAAACCTCATCAAATATGTTATCAAAACTTCCTTCGTAACAGAAGGTAAGATCAGAAACCTGTAATAAAGACATAGCATCGCCTCCTTCAAAATGTGCAATTAGGGACACACCTATGTGCAATGGGGTCTGTCCCCATTGCACATGCACAAAACAAAATCACCGCAAGGAATAATCCTGCGGTGATAGAAATGCTAAAAAACTATGCCTAAAAAAAGCTGTTCTATATCTATATCGGAAACCACTATGAATTATTTCTTGCATCCCACAGTTAAGACATATGCCAAGCACACATATGCAAAGCACACCAGTCGTTACAATTAACGCCTGTATCTAAACTGCATCTTCAAAAGTTATCTGCAAGAAATCTTTCTCATTGGTCTCCTCCTTAATTCAAAGTTCTTTCGTAGAATATCAAAACGTAAATCAAAATGCAAGCATTTTTTTACACTAGCATATCAGCGTATTTTTTACACAAGTATATCAGCGGCTCCTACATTGCCATAATTACTTCTCTCACAAAGTCTTCTTCCAGTGGTGCTGCGAAGACGCCTGGTTCAAACTCCTTCACACTGCCGATAGAGTCCTGAAGCACAAAGCGCAGTCTTCCGTCACGCACTTTCTTATCAGTATAAAGCTTCTTCACCAGTGCTTCTCTATCGATGTAATCAGGGATTTCAGTTGGAAGTCCTGCCTTTGCCAGAAGCGCTATGCATTTGTCTCTATCATCTGCAGAGAGAAGTCCCAGTCTTTCAGCCAGCATTACCTCTGCAACCATACCGATTGAAACTGCTTCGCCGTGCATCAGCTCATAATCACTTACTGTTTCCACCGCACGTCCCACTGTATGTCCAAGATTCAATATCTCACGCAGTCCTGACTCTCTCTCATCCTTCATGACAACCTCGTATTTGATACGGCAGTTCTCCTCTGAAATGTGTTCGCAGGCCTCCTTATCGAGACTGAGTATATCCTCCATATGTGCATCAAGATAATCGAAGAACTCTCTATCTGCCATACACGCATGCTTAATTGTCTCAGCAAGACCACTGATTATCTGCCTCTTTGGAAGTGTACTCCAGGTTGCAATATCTATATAAACCTTCTTCGGCTGATTAAAGAGACCGATAAGATTTGTAGCAAGAGGAGTATCAACCGCAGTCTTTCCGCCAACCGAAGCATCTGCAGCTGCAAGAAGGGTAGTGGCATAATTGATAAATGGTACTCCACGTCCGAAGGTTCCAGCAAGGAAACCAGCAAGATCAGTCACTACTCCGCCGCCAATAGCGATTATGCAGCAGTCTCTTCTGTAGCCCTTCGAAAGCATTTGATCCTCAAGCTCTGCCTTTACTTCGCGAGTCTTGCTCTTCTCTCCCTCCTGAAATGTAAAGAGGTCAACCTGATATCCAGCCTCCTTTAACATATCACATATTGGTACTGCATAAAGACCTTCAACTATACTATCTGTAATAACAGCGAACTTATGTATCTTTCCAACCAGGCCATTCTGAATATCCTGGATAAGACTGTCCTGTAATTTATAACCTACCTGAATATCGTAGCTGTCATCAACAACCTTTTTTAAATCTACTCTAAAGCTTTTCATATACACCTGCTTTCTTACAATAAGTAACTGTTCAGTAGATTAACTCTATCAAACAGTTACACTAATTCAAAACAAGCATAAGTATATCAATCCAGGCTTTATATATCAACTTTTTTAGTAATCGTTGTTACAAGCAGCAGTTAAAAATCATTTGCTGCATAGTTAAGGAGATAGTCCTCTCCGTTATCAAAGACCGCTGTAACATAATCCTGAGTAAAAGGAATCTTTTCGTCAAATGGGGTCCTGCCCACATGGTCTGTATAAGTATCGATTGCTATCTCTCCATCCGGAAGAAGATTTGGAACCGCCGAGAAACTAAGAGAACCGAATTCCATACCATGAACCGATGTAACCGCCTGGCATGAGCTATTGCTGCTTGTGAGTCCGATTATTTTTACATTTGGGAAATCACCCATCATATAAGTCATATCATCGCCGGCACTTACAGTACGTGAATTAACAAGAAGTATAACCTCGCCATCATGCCATAGATCCTCACCTACATAGGATGAAGGAACACCCATCTTGTACTTGCCATTCTCGTCTCTTTCGTAGGTGGCTGTCTCTTCATTTATCACTGCACTGTAGTAGGTAAGATGCTCACCTTTCGGAGCAAACAGCTGGGCGATTCCTTCGACAAAGTAAGGACTGCCGCCTCCATTTGACCTGAGATCGAAGACCAGTTTTTTAACTCCTGATTCTTTAAGACCGAGAATTTCGTCTCTCAGCTTATCTGTCATCTCTGAATAATCTGATCCAGTATAGGTTTTCTCATCATAAGCCATCTCACTTATTCGGAGCATATAGGTTTCTGAATTGATTTCCTGCCAGGTAAGATTAGTCACATTAACTCCATCATATATTTTATTCATGGTGTCATACATTCTTGGTGCATATATTCCAAGGCTCGGAACTGTAACAGTCTGCTCTTCACCACTTTCATCAATATATGTTATATCAACTGTCGGGTTATCCGTTATTCTTTCCCCAGACTTTGACTCTACATCTTCCCCAGGCACATATGTATCACCGTAGTTCATATCCTTACCCATTCCGGCAACATAGATTGGAAGATCGAACTCTTCATTTTCCTTATCTGGATACTGGCCAACGTAATAAGTCACTTCGTCATAGTATTCATCTATCGACTTGCCATTCCACTTTGTGATCACAGTACCATTTTTTATTCCAGCATTCTTCAGCGTCAACCTATTTGCTTCGGCATCTTCAGGCTGTAAACTATCCTTCACAGTATAGAATTGCAGATCATCATGTTCAGTACTGTCTATAGAGTAAGAATTATCATAACCTTCCACATTTATCGCAACAAACTCACCACTAGACAGTCTTGCAAGAGAGAGACCATAGTCATTTCCATAAGACAAACAAAACGCCATAGGCATTAGTCCATCCGACTTCATATAATAGCCTACATGACCGTCATAAAATTCACGAGTAAACTGCTGCCATACCTTATAGTTTTCAATATAGTCCTGTTCCCTATCAATCTTCTTAAAGAGAGGATTATACTTTGCATAAAGCTCGTCAAAATCAATACCCTTTTCTTCAGCGAGAACATAATGATTCTTCAGAGTATTAAACGCTTTCTCAAAATCATCATATATAGGAAGCCTGTGATAACCAGGGCAGATTGAGATGATCACCATATGCACTATGATCATTGCCGCAGAAACTATAGCTAAAACTCTCTTCTGTTTTACCTTACCTAGTCCAAAGAAGAGCGCAACAATCTGAAGTGCCGCTCCAAGATAGAGAAAGATATGAAAATAGTCAAAGCCATCCAGTATAACAAGTGTTAATGCAAAGAAAGTCGGAGCAGCATATAGAACACGCCACTTATTAGATACCTGCTTCACCGAAAGACCAGCCACTATAAAGAGAAGTATCATTAAACCAAGTTCTATTAAACTAAACGAAAAATCCATAATAAATCCTTTCTTATCTAGCTCAAATCATCACGTCTAAAAAGCGCATATCCCATAAAGAGGTAAAATGCTGTCATCACCAGCGACGCAGTGATAGTTCCAATCACAAGTTCTGGAGTTACTGTACTGACATAAGAGTTATACGTCACTAGCCCATTAACCGGATCCAGATTGTATATACTCCAGCTATCAAAGGACAAAAGAAGAGCCATATTAAATATGCTAATAAATATATTCTTCGAATCTGTAATCACGGTTTGAAGTAATGAGCATCCCATCATTATGACAAAGCCTGAAGCCATCATCACATACTGATTTTTAACAAGAAATGTGATCAGTGCTAAAAATGCAGCAAGTCTAAGCATCGGGAAGAACAAGAGAAGTATTCTTATAATCACATCACTGAGAACCAGAGCATCGCCCCAGCCATCCACTATTATTCCAACTATTAATGGAACAATACATAGAATAGTCGAAAGTACTGATCCCACTATTATTCCCATAAGGCTTCTTGCAAAGAATATGCTTTTCCGGGAGTGCCCCGAGAGAACCTCGTAGTTAGCAACCTTATCTTTATAGTCTTCTCCACAGATTATTCCGACTATTATCGATAACATAAATATCGGGAATTCGTATATAAGTAATGGATTTTCTGCTACCATTCCGCTGGCATGACCCTTCTGCACTGAATCTCCAACATTTAGTACCGCAAATAGTCCCATAATAACCATAAATAGTATGTATATTCTGATCATCATTTTGCTGTGAAGTATTTCATACCATATAGATTTCATTATATTTTTCATATTTAATCCCTATCCGTCTTTATAAAGTTTATATAAGCTATAATCAGATATATGACTGCACATACCAGCGATACACTTATGGTCTTCCATATCATATCTCCAGGAACTGCTGTATCAAAAATTGTAATGGTCTTTCCATCTATAACTACATTTCGGGAATTAGTTGTTGTAAGCAGTGTTGCTGCATTTGTCATACTAAATGGATATACTAAATCCTTCTCAAACACATCCTGAATAACAGAAGCCGCCATAACTATTACCATATACAGTGCATAGCTAAGTGCTATCCCTTTTCCGGCACTCCTCGAAATACTAGCAATCATCATAGTCAGCGCTGTAAATCTGATTATTGGAAACAGAGTGAGGAAACATCTGAAAAGCACTTCATTCATATTAGTCTCTGGTCCCCAGCCATAGATAATAGTCAGATATCCAAATGGAAGTATCATGAGTATAAATACGAGTACAGCGCCCCAGAGAAACGCCGCTATGGTTCTTCCAATAAATATCCGCTTTCGACTATGACCTGCCATAAATTCATAATTGATAGTCTTATCACCCGCATCTCCAGCCATTAGTTTGCAGGCGAAAATCATTATCCCAAAGCTCAGAAATGTAAATACTGTTCCTGACTGATTACTGGCGAAATATATACTGGAAGTAAAGTCTGAACCTAAATCAGGATTGATCATACCCGATATATAAAGAATAAAGAGGGGTAAAATAAGCAGCGTAATTATTGTGATCCATATTACCGTGTCCCGACGGGCACTGTAATTTAACGATTTTATAATGTTGATCATTTTTGTTCCTTTCTGTTTATATCAAGACGTGCAATCGCTGAACCGGATGCCATAGCATCCGTCGGCTCTTCGAGCCTTTTGTTCAGCGATGTCGGGAGTAAACTCCCTATAATCGCAGAACCAAGCAGCTCACTCTGCAAGCAAGCTTGCTCGTTCGCTACTTGCTCTGCGATTGCACGTCCTGTACCATACGCATATAGTAATCCTCTAAGTTAACTTCGTTCTTAGATAGTTCAATCGGAATAATTCCATTTTCATAGAGTGTACGTGAAATATCGCGAATCTCATCCAGCTTCTCGTATATACGGAGACTTCCGTCTTCCAGAGCTTCGACCGTCTTGATGCCACATTCTCTTGTGAGTATCGAGCTGGCCTTCTCGTTGTTGTCAGTATTTATATGGTAGTACTCACTGCAGGCAGCCCTCAGCTCCTCAGCAGTAAATGTACCTTTAATCTGTCCATGGTTGATGAAGATGTAATCTGTACATAGCAGCGACAGTTCGCTTAGAATGTGAGAGGAAATAATCAAAGTGATATCCTCTTCCTTGTTAAGCTTTCTGAATAGTTCTCTTATCTCAACGATACCCTCAGGATCAAGTCCGTTGATCGGCTCATCTAAAACCATAAACTCAGGCTTTCCCATAAGTGCATTTGCAAGTCCGAGACGTTGTCTCATACCGAGAGAGAAGTTCTTAACTATCTTCTTCCCAGTATCCTGCAGATTAACAATCTCCAGCACCTCATCGATTCTTTTCTTATCCGGAATACCCTTCTGAAGCCTCTGCTTCTCAAGATTCTCGCGAGCAGTCATCTTCTCCTTCTCATACGGAGTCTCAATCATAAAGCTCATCCTTGTCCTGGCATGGTTAAGTCCCTTCTCATCAGTGGCGCCATACATTTCCAGCTCGCCACCAGTCGGAAAGGCTAGGCCTCCCATTATCTTCATCATGGTAGTCTTGCCAGCTCCATTTGGCCCGATGAGTCCCACAATGCTTCCCTTCTTAATCTGGAAAGAAACACTGTCCAGTGCCATCTGCTTTCCATACTGCTTCTTCATATTCTTAACATCAACGATTATCTCAGACATCTCTTCTCCTTTCATGTGCAATGGGGACAGTCCCAATTGCACATAGGTCCGTCCCCAATTGCACATAGGTCCGTCCCCAATTGCACATTTTGTTCTGTTTACAATATAAAAGTAAAACTTAAAGAATTTCTTAAATCTTTTTATTCTTTATATTTGGGATTTCTGCACACGAAAAAAGGTGACAAGCATTTGCCACCTTTTCCCAAATTATCATTATTATAATTAATATATTTAAATTATTATTTTTTAGGACCCTGTACTTTTACATTAATTTTTGAAGCTTCAGCTTCCTTCTGTCTTTCAGCTTCATTCTTCGTGACATTTGTAATTATGTCGGAAATAGCTTTCTGATCCTCTTTCGTGAAGTCAATAAACTTCTGGTAAAATGTCATTTCATCCTGCTTTGTTCCGCCACCATTCTTCATTGTCAGATTAAATGTCTTTATCTCCTCTGGAGTTTGAGGATTCTTAAGCATCTCTGCCTTTTTCTCAATATGCTCCAGAGACTGCTCCCATCTAGGATCCTTCCTCTTATACTCAAGGAGATTCTCCTTAAACTCCTCCATCATACCAGGTTTCTTTATAAACTCTCTGGAAAGCTGCTCCTCCTTGAAGAAATAATATCTAATTTCCTCACTTATCGCGATTTCTTCCAGGGCGGTCTTCTTCTCCTCCGGAGTAAGACTGCCCTTTATGAGCTTTAGATAATTCTCACGGCAGTTTATCTCCATCATATTAGCGATACAAACTTGTCCAAGATATGATGTTTCGTCTTCACCACGTCTAATGGTTTCCATATTTTCCTGACACATAACCTTGTCTAGGCTGATCATTCTTTCTATCTTGTCAAATGAATCTACTTCCTCAGGCTTCTTTTCAGCATTTGTAAGTTTTGTATGCATAGCTGTATTATCATCAGCAACAAGCTTCCTATCATCCTTTAGCTTATCAAATGTCTGACTGCAGGAAAGGAACTTGGTATATTCGCCATATAGCTCTTCAAGATTATCAACTATATCTCTAACCTTCTGAGCGTACTCCGTCTCTTCCTTTGTAACATTTTTTCCTTCCTTCTTCTTTTTATCAATATTCCTCTGTAGCATAGAATAGTAATCTGTTGTCTCATACAAAGCATCACTTGCACTTTGCTTAAGAGCAACATAATCTAGATTCTGTCCCTTTAGTTTAAAAGGATTCAGATAAGTAGAATTCGACTTTATAGTGGTTTTCAGATTTTTAAGAGCCGTTTGCATTTCCTTAAACTCATCCGACTTCTTATTAGCATCAGTCATCTTCTTCGGTGCTCTATTTACATCTTTCCTTTCATCACCTTTTTCAACTGGAATGAGAAAATCATATGCCTTCTTTACTTCTCTCTCAAAATCACGCGCTGCACTCATATGCTTAACCATTCCAGCATAATACTCATCCATCATATTAGAATGAAAATCGCCAGACATAGCAAAAAGCTCTGCTCTCGTATAAAGATTAAAATTTTCAGTAGGTTTTAATTTGGGATTATCAGGATTATTATTATATGCTATATAACCTTTATCATCAAAAAGATGGTGATCAATAGTTATATAAGTAAAATCCTCTTCATCCACTGTTTTAAGCACTGGAGTACCAGTTTTCTTTTTTATCTCATCCTTTGCTTCATAGGTTTTGGTAGCCCAGCCACGATTAATAGCATCTTTAACCTGTCCCAAACGAGTAATTGCTTTTTCAATCTCTTTATCTGACAGATCATAACCAGCAAGAACTGTACGAAGCATTTCTGGTTTAAACTTCATAATAGATTCAGCTGTCTCTCTTGGGATAACCTTTATATCCTTCAGATCAACGTAACTCATAAACTTCGGAGTTTTCGACATATCCGCTGAACCAAGACTTGAATCATTATCAATACCCTGAACTCCGACAACTTTCAGAACATCTTTGCCATTTTCATTTACAGTCTCAACCTGAAATACCATATTGTTAAAATGTCTATCGGTATTTCCACAAATATAATCAAGGATCTGCAGGTTAGCCAGATCTTTTATAAAACCTGCATTTTCAAAGCTCTCTGGAGTAGTCTTCTTAAGAATATCAAAGTCCTTTGGATTCTTAGGATCCAGGCCATCGGCCTTCTTCATAAAGGTTCCTTTATACTCCTTGTCGCCAACCTGTACACGCATGTTTTCTGAATGAGCTATGATATATTCCATACCAAGCATTTCAGCCACTGCTGACATCGCAGAGTTTCTCTTATCTATACGAGAATTCTTGTTGATGCCATTTCCACTTATTATGCTTTCATGATTCACTTCCTTAAAAACCTTATCGGCGCCATCAACAAGTGAATCCAGTCCTTTTCCAGTAGCTAATTTATTTGTAAATGTCATCAGCTTGTCGTACTTCGGATTTTTTTCGCCTATCCCTTTAGCTCTAAGGAAATTTCTAATGTCCTCAGATAACGCAACAACAAAAGCATTTCTATAATCAGTATTTGATTCGTACTTGGTCTTTATTACATCCGAATTAACAGTCATTCCCACATTCCATTTCATATGTTCTTTTGCTTCCATCATGAACTGATTCATAAAAGCGGATGGGTACTTCTTTCCAACAATCTTTGTGTTGTACAGAAATCTGACAAAATTCTGACAGTCCTTATCTTCACCTGCAACGCTAATTGCGATATTCTTAACCGCCTTATTAAAATCATAAGGTTCATTATGCACAGTAAAATAGCCATCAATGTTGTCCTTATCAACCTTGATGTGCATTCTGGAGTTGACAGCACCGCCCTTTGTCTCAATGGCTTTCTCATCAACCTTTACCATTATCGATCTGGAATTATCAAATATTTCCTGAAGATTAAATGTATCCTTATTCTTCTGCTTAAGAGCAGAGTTAATGATACGTATATCCTTACCCATAATCTTGCGCAGCTTCTGCAAAGCCTGCCTTTCCTTATCATCAGGAACACTGGCAAAGCTATCGGCAATGCTTACATACTGATCAAGAAAAGACTGAAGCTTCTTTCTATCAATCTCCACCGGCTTTTCAGGATCCATATATACCTTAACATCGTCCCAGAGCTTCCCCAGCTTCTCTCCTGCATTCCTTAAGGTTTTACTTTCTGTATTTGCACTAAACTGGGATATAAACTCCTCATACTGACTCTTTCTTTTCTGTGATCTAGATTTATCTGGCATTTTCCACGCCCTCCTATATCAAACTAACCATACTATACATCCAGAAGTATAACAAAAGCGCAACACAGGTAACGATTTCTTCGAGCATCGAAGAAATCGTTGCCCAAGGAACGTAACGGAGGATTATGCAATAATCCGTAGTGAAGTGACCAGCAAGCCGCAGTGCCGTGCTGGCACATGCGTGCCAGTACGGGCAGGCGGCGTTAAGCTAGAAGCCCAGACCAAGATTTGCGAAGCAAATCTTGCGGAGCGAAGCGACCAGCAAGCTGCGGGTTCTGCTTGCAGAAACCTGCAAGCAGAAGCAGGCAGCGTTAAGCTAGAAGGTCATACAAAAAAGGGTCTTCTCAAAAACGGTCAATGGAATATAATAGTTATTAACCGGTTCGGTCAACAAATGTGCAAAAAGGGACGGACCTATGTGCAATGGGGACAGTCCCCATTGCACATTCAGGAGGAAAAGTATGAGTTTACTTAGTGCTATGATAAAAACCTATAAAGGCGATAAGGCGTCACGTGAAAAGACTGCGAACCTGCAGCGTCGCCGTCTAATAAAGCTTATCAAATACGCCAAGTCCAACAGTCCATATTACAAAGAACTATATTCAAGCATCGACGATGAACTTATTGCCAGTGAAAGTTTTAAGCTTATCGACCTCCCACCTGTTACAAAGCCCGAGCTAATGTCCCATTTTGATGATGTTCTGACCGACCGTAGCATCACTATGAAGAGGATTGACGATTTCACCAGCGACCTTAGCAACATCGGTAAAATGATAGACGACAAATACCTGATTTTCAAAACATCTGGCTCCACCGGAAACCCTGCCGTTGTTTTATATGACAAGCAGAATATCGATGTATCATCTGCCATTGCTGCATTTAGGACCTTTGCAAGAAAAGAAGACTACGACAGGTTTATGAAGCACGGAAAGAAAACCGCCGGAGTCTTCGCCGACTACGGCTTCTATCTCGCCTGCGGCATGTCGAAATATCTGCAGCTTAAGATGCCTCGCAAGAAAACAAAGATAAATGTAGACGTCAACGCACCAGAGGCAAAAATTGTTAAAGCGTTAAATGCATTTCAACCTTCTATGCTGAGCGGCTACCCATCCAATCTTGCCCTGCTGGCAGATTTTAAGGAGCTTGATATTCATCCTGATGTAGTAATAACAGGCGGCGAGCTTCTTACAGATCAGATAAGGAAGAAACTAGAAGACAGATTCGGCTGCTACGTTCAGACCCATTATTCCTGTACAGAAGGTGGCGAGATTGCCTGCGAATGTGAAGAAAGACATCTCCACATTAACGAAGACTGGGTTATCGTCGAGCCTGTAGATAAAGACTATAATCCAGTTCCTTATGGTAAAATGTCAGACAAAGTGCTCATAACTAACCTGTCCAACTATATACAACCATTTATCCGTTATGAGCTGACAGACCGAATCATAGTTCACGAAGAAAGATGCAAATGTGGCCGCACCTCCCACTGGCTCGAGATTGAGGGGCGTACAGATGACATACTGGAGTTTGAAAACGAGATTCGTATCGCTCCAATGTCTCTATATAAAGTTCTGGAAGAAGTTCCTGACATAAGAAGATTCCAGCTTATCCAGAGATCACTCACGAAACTAGAGCTTAGAGTAACTACTGACAGGGATAAAGAGACAGTCTTCGAAAATGCCAAGAAAGACTTGATAGCATTTTTCAGGAAAAATGGATTAACTAATATTATGATTGAACCATCAGACGAGCTTCCACAGGCCAATAAGACCAGTGGAAAGTTCAAGCACATATATTCTGATTTTAATTAGGAGAAAATATGAACGACAAATTCTACGCGCTGCCAAAGGAAAAACAAGACAGGATCATAAATGCAGGCTTCAAAGTTTTCTCAAAGAATTCCTACAAGAAAAGCCCAATGAATGAGATAGCCGCGGAAGCAGGAATAAGTAAGTCTCTGCTATTCTTCTATTTTAAGAACAAGCAGGAGTTCTACCTCTTTCTTCTAAAGAACGCTGAGGAGCTTACAGCGAAATACGTCCAAGCTTCGGGATCTAGTAAAGAGTCAGATATATTTGAAATGATGTATAAGAGTCTGCAGGCAAAGGTTGAGATGCTGAAGGAATATCCAGATATGAGTTCATTTACCCTGAAAGCATACTACGAGGACGATGATGAAGTGCGTGACGGGATACGAAAGATTGTTGACCCCTACACCCGGCTCAGCACCAACAAGAATCTTCCGAAGCTAAATCCTGATGATTTTAAAGAAGGTCTAGACCTGAAGCTTATGTACCAGAATGTGTACCTTGCCTCAGAGGGGTACCTCTTCCAGATGCAGAACAAGGGACAAATTGACCCAGATAAACTACTAAAAGACTTCCGAAAGCTGATCGACTTCTGGAAAGAACTCTACCTAAAATAAAGTGCAGCGGGGACGGACCCCGCTGCACTTTTTTCACTTTTCAACAACAACAATGCAGTTGGAATCAGGATAGATATCCGGCTCCAGTGTCACCTTGTCTCGCAGGTGTTCCGGATAACCCGGCTCAAGAAATGAGTCTGCCCTGATTATCTTTGCACCAAGATTTTCAAAGAACTCCTTAAAATCTGCGATTGTGAAATAACCAAACTGTTCCTGCACTTCGTGGCTGTATGACTCCTGTCCCCAGGTGTAGGTATAAAGGAACTCACGGATATAGTTGACACAACCTCTCACCCTAAGGTTTTCCTCATCTATTTCAATTCGCTTATCTTCTATATCAGTAAGTCCTTCGAAATCCTGAAGATAGTTCTTGAAGAAATCAAGGCCTGATTTTTCTTTAAATGTTACTGTTAAGATATCATCATTAATAGGTGTCTTCACTCCGTCACGAATAATGATGCGCCCACCTGGCTTCAGTGAATCATACGCATTCTTCAGCGACTTCTTTACGGTCTCGATATTGAATCGTCCCTCAGGAGTTTCTGTGTATGAGAATATCTCATGCAGGATTGAAGAGAATATGACTGTATCTACCTTTTCAAGGTTAGTATTCTCGTCATCAACAGCAAATGGAGAATCCACAAAGTTGTGTCTCACAACCGTCCAGTTGTGGTTCTCGTCCCTCTTCTTTTTGTTCAGGACCTCGATAACATTTGCAGATATATCTGTACCGATCACTTTCTTATCCGGGTACTTTTCCTCCAGCTTATCCAGGAGCACGCCGCCCCCTGAGCCCACGTCCACAACGCTCTCGCCCTTTACATAGTCAAGAGTTGTGTACTTAGTGGAACTGTCCGCATCGTTCATTGTACTGAGATACTTGTCCTCATTGTTGAGACGGTCAAACTCATCGCGTCTGAAGCCAAACATATCGTAAAGCACAGTGATGCTCTTTTCAAATGTAAGCAGCCCGCTTCGCTCTGCTTCAACGCAGAACTCGATCAGCTTCTCGCACACCTTAGAAAACTTAAAGTCCACAAGAAGTGCTCCGCCTACCACCTTAGCATCCAGGTCCACATTTTCTGTGCTGGCGTCCTTAAGATACTTTTCTATGATCCTCTTCTTGTATACATTTATATGCTTCTTGCCCTCATAGTCGTAGTATAGACTGTCAGCAAGAGGCTTAAATGAGATATAACTAAGATCTGGCACATCACTAGCATCATCTTGTTCTCCAGATACCGATAGCTGAGCTATCACCTCATTCAATCGAGTAAGGATCACAACAAGCTGCTCACTATTAAAATCAGAAAGTGCAGCCTCAAAGTACCACAGCTCGTACTCTGGAAAATACTTTTCCTCGAATATCCTGATAAGTTCATCTGTAGGTTCTCCAAGCTTCGGCAGGAGCTTGCTGACACGAGCTGCCGCATCCAACTCGCCGCTTGTACGGTTAAGTATCTGGTCAATCAAGGTCTTAGCTGCATCCCCAACTCTTTCCCAGAGTTCATCGCTTACAGCAGCGATAATACACTCGTTCAGGATATAGAGAATATCCTTCAGACGTTTTTCGCCAAGGACAGGAACAAGCTCAAGCAGTTCATCGTTGCAGGATACCGGAACTTCACCTCGCAGACACTGGCCGATCATTCCGTGAGTCTTGATCAGTATATAAGTAGCATTATCCTCGGGATAAAAGCCCCTATATATTTCTGCGGAAGCAATGTTGTGAATATCAAGCGGAAGTCCCGCCTCCAGCCATTCAGTCCGGTCCTTTGCTGTTCCACCCTTAGCAACCTCGGACCACTGAAGGACCCTGCGAACTATACCAGAATACTCTTCTGAAATGTTATCTCTAAGGATTATCTTATCAAGAATACTAAGAGAACGAAGAACATACTGAAGGGTCTCGCGACCAGTAATGTCCTCCACCTTATCAACGCGTTCGATATTGACTGCTACATTTTCTGTATAGTACAGATACTCATACCATTTTTCCAATTTGCTGATCCCCCTATTCGTAGAATGCATCCAGATTACGCTTGAAAAGTTTTGCAGGCCTATGACCAGCACCAGTTATTATCTCCGAGGTTTCGATAACATACGGAGCTATCTTTCGCCTGAAGTTTGGCGTCGTAAGCTTCTCACCCAGAACTATCTCATAAGCCTCCTGAAGGCTGTAGAGTGTAAACTTCTCAGGCATCAGATCGAAGATTATCCGACCTGCATCGTCTGCTTCCTTGTGAAGAGATTTGAAGGCACGGACTATTATCTCCGCGTGATCAAAAGCCAGAGCACCACTGTCAAGTACCTCATAGGAGATGGATTCGTGATGGTTATCAAAGATACGGGTTTCCTCGACAACAGCGTTAATAACTATGTCAGTTGATTCCAGGCAGATATCATACTTTGTTTTGATCTCAGCCTTAGTCTTCAGCACATGCTTTTTCAGTTCCTTGCGTGAAATGTCAATGGAGAACCACGCTGCATCTCCAGCATCAGAACCTGCCTTCACACGAGTCTCAGCCCTGTCAACCAGTGCGAGAAATGCCTGGGACACGATCCAGCCTCTCGGATCCCTGCCTGGTTCGCTGAACACTCCAAAGGAAGATATGTATGCATTATCAATCCCCGTCTCCTCTCTCAGCTCACGAAGTGCCGTATCGTGAAGATCCTCCTTCTTGTTACTGAAACCTCCCGGAAGCGCCCAACAGCCCTTATACGGATAAGAATTTCTTTTAATCAAAAGAATCCCCAGCTTTCGCTCGGGATCCTTTCTATATTCTTCACTCTCTTTAGTTTTAAGTATCGCAAAAACTGCTATATCAGCAGTAAGCGATGGACGGTCATACTTTGACATATCGTACGACTTAAGAAACTCTTTTTCTTCCTTCGACATCCTATACATTATCTATATCTCCTGTGAAAATATACACTGAAATTATTCCTATGCACGCTTCTTATTATAATTTAGATAATAAGTAGCGTCAATCTTTTCAACATTTTCGTTTTGTCTATTTTCAATATCTTTATTAATGATGTTAATGATTTTCTTGTTTGAGTTCTTTGTCATATTAACTGTCTCTCTGGTTTCACCGTCTGATATATAATCCGCCTCCTTTACTATATCACATACATATTCGTTGAGATGAGTTACAGCCAGTGTTCTTCTGGTTTCATAGCATTGTGGTAATTTGTCACTATCATAGTCTTCTCTTATTCTTCTTAGTAGTGATCTGCTACTAAGTTTCCCGTATCGAATAGTTCCCTGATGCGGGTTTGGAACATTTGTCAGGTCCACCATATCCGGATTTATCTCAGACTTATCACACTCCTCTTCAAATCGACCTGCGCCGTGGCGTGTAAGATAGGTTCTCGTTACATAGCATACCTCGACAGATATCCTATCTTTATTATCAGATAAATCTCCCATATGCTTCTCGCATTCATCAGGTTTAACAGCTTTGATCTGATTCTTATTTCTGATAGTAAAGCTATTATACTCTCTAAGAAGTTCAAATGGATTACGTACCCCAGTATTACTTGGCGTAGTGTTATTCCCAAACTCACGTCTGCACCTGTCAAGAAGAAGCCCCTGACCGTTTTCAAATATCACGCGGTCATAATCACCAAACAGTTCCACATCTGCCAGCTCAACCATATTTTGCATGGTTCTAAAATCCTCTATATAATGCTGAATAAGGCCGTCATCCTCTATTATTTCCTTCCACTCATCGCGATATCTATCAACCTTCTTTTCTTCAAGTCGTTTCCAGAGATAACTCCTGCACTCATTACTCAAATAGTCAAATAGTTCATCATCATTCATACGAATAAGCTCGCCATATTGTTTGCCGGATCTTACAAGCGTCTCCCAGATGCCCATGCCGCAGCTTCCGTGCCTTCCAGCGCCCCTATATTCCTCCAGTATCTGGTTAGCGATCATGTCAAATGGAGTCGATACGGGGCACTCTGGATGAACATAAACTCGTGGCTCTGCTTTCCTGCCGTACAACGTATTCATTTCACCGGTAAGCTCATAGTATTCATTTACAAACATCATCGGATTAAGGATAAAAAAGTATGGCAGATAGGTATCAGCCCCCGCAAGACTACCCGATCCAAAATGATGAAACACGTGTCTCACTTCACTACTTACCCTGACTGTATGACCACGCTGAGCTCCGCCATTACTGCAGACAACCAGACATTTCTCACCACGACCAATTGCTTCACCAGCAAAATAATCTGTCATAAGACCCTTGCCCTCATCTCCGAAGCTTGCTCCGATAACAATCTTAACATCCTTCATACCTTTCCTCCTTTTTAAGACAGGGGACGGTTCTCTGTCCTATTTTAAAGACAGAGAACCGTCCCCTGTCTTGGTTCTACCAGCTGATGCCGGCGGCTAATGGAAGTTCAACCTTTGGCTTTATGACAGCATCCTTGCCGGCGTGTTTCCTTACAATATCAACGATAGTGTCAGATATCCTGTCCATCTTTACAACCTTGAAATGCTCCTTATCAAGGAAGTCATTCCAGGTTTTAATAAACATATCATTGTGGTAGCTTCTGTGATCAACAAACAGGTGATAGATGTCATACTTTTCAATAGCCTGCTCATATAAAGCCTTTGTACTGATATCTTCATCTATAGGTCTTCCAATTACATCTGTGAGTGCCTGTGCAGGAAGATAAGGATTAATACCTTCATCACCCATTGTGATAATAAGGCCCTTCTTTCCTCTGTCCCAGGCATCCAGCTTCACGTGATTCACTCCGAAATACCAGGCAGCTGTATATGATTCAAATGCATTTCCTCCACCACCAAACTCGAAGTATATCTTATCAAGCTGTTCCGCTATTCTGATATCAGACTCAAACTGTGATACCTGAAGTGGTGCCCTGTCGTAAGCAAAATCACCTATGCCCATGATCATAAACTCTACATCAGTAACCTTCTCATAGAGCTTTGTCATAATGATATTCAGCTTCTTGGCAACCTCTACGGCAGCTTGTCCCATAGATCCTGTTACGTCCAGCGCCAGAATAACCGGAACTGTGTTAGGGTGCTCATCAGAATCACAGCACTCTCTAAAGGCATCCTTTGGATCAAGCATTTTGTCAAGGCACCTTGCACCAAACATTTCCTGATTGCTCATATCTCCAGCGATTCTTCCCTTAGAATCCACTTTTCTTCCAACTCTTCTTGAATAACTTCTAAATGTATCTTCTCTCCATACTCCGCTTCCCATAATCTAATCTCCTTTCTAACTCTATATTTCTAATCCACATTATCGCCAGCCGGATCGTCATCTTCTTCGTCATCATCGAAATCCAGCATTCCATCGAACATTCCATCCATATTTTTGCCTAGAAGCATCAGTGGAAGTATTCCACTCATTCCTTCTCCAAAGCCGCCTGTCTTGCCATTACCAGAGCCCTTCATCATCTCACTCAGCATCATATACTTCATAATGTTTCCAGGACCCTTGCCCTTCTTAAGATTACCTCCGAACATGGATACGATCTTTCCATAGAAGTACGTGTTACCCATAAATATATGTCTCTCCGGAAGAAGCTGCTCCACCGTCGAATCCTCATAATTGATTGCGGTAATCCTTTCCTTTGTTGCTTCGATAACACATTTGGGTTTACCATTTGCCAGGATAATATCGCCCTTTTTCACCTTGTTAGTCGGAACTACAAAACAGAACTCCTCGCCAATATTGAATACAAAATTGTTACAGTTTGTTAGTCTTCCCGACGCAGCGTCATAGGACTTGTATCCATTGGAGGTCTTGATAGCAAGATCCCCACTCATTGATACTCTGCACATACCCGGTGCAATCTTTCCAAAGATACCATTAAACATATTCTCCATAATAGTTCCTCCTTTCCTGTTCTACTTGGTTAATAGTTAGCAACAGGTTGTTATTATCATTTTGATAATATCTCTTGTTGTGGTATATCTTATTATCATTTTGATAATATGTCAAGCATTTTTTAAATATTTTTTTTGACGTATTCTTTTTTTATATTTTTTACGAAAAAAAACGCACAAAAAAAACACGTAACGAATCCCTTTGATATTTCTTCACAAAGATAATCATTACGTGGTTTTCTACATCGTAAGTTTTATATCAAAATATAACTTCGAATCCTCTAAGCTGGCAGTAATACTGCCTTTTTGTTTTTTAACAAGAAGCTGTGCTATATAGAGTCCCAGTCCTGCACTTCCATCACTTCTCGCTTTATCCGCCCTATATGTTCTGTCAAAGATATGGTCGATATCGATTGCATCAGGATTATCTACGTTATTGCCAATCCTGATTCTGCATACTCTTTTCTCACTTGGTACTTTGGTACCTCGTTTTCTATTAGGCTTCTCCTCCTGGACATCATTTTTCTCTGTCTCTTCAAAAACAGATAGCTCAAAACTGCCACTCGCATACTTCAGTATGTTACCCATCAGGTTACTGAATACTCTGGATAGCATTTCAGGATTTGCCTGAACAAAGATAGATTTTTCTGGAAATGTTATCTCTGGCGTCAGATTATGAGAACGGATCAGTGTCTCATTCTCCACAACAAACTCAGATAGAAACGTGGTGATATCTAGTTTACATAATTCAACAAACTTGGTATCACTTTCAAGAACAGACATTTCAAAGAATTCATCTACCATGCCCTTCAGACTATCTGCCTTTCTTCGGCTGATATCAAGATACTCTCGGCCTTTTGGGGAGAGTTCTTCATTTTCCAGCATCTGAAGATTCCCCTTTACTACTGTAAGCGGGGTGCGAAGATCGTGAGCTATATCAGATATAGACTGTTCCAGCTGACGACGGGAGTTCTCGGTTTCCAGTCTGAGAGTCTTCTGATAATCAAGATTACGATTTATCTCTGACACCAGATCTTCAACATCACTGTCAAGAAGCGTTACTCTGAGCAAACGATTGTAATCCTCGTCTTTAGTTTTGCGTAGTTCCTCTCTTGCATCCCGTACACTCTTCTTGACGATCAATACCCAGACAAGCAGGACAAGTGCAAGAAACGATAGAACGATAATTGCTATATTTTGTAGCATTATTCTACATCCTAAATAATATATATAGTTTTATTGGGAGAGCTTGTAGCCAATACCCCAAACGGTTTCTATGAATTCTCGGCCAGTAGATTTCTTCAGCTTGGAACGAAGGTTACTCATGTGAACATTGATGGTATTATCCTCATAGTAGTAGGTGTCCTCCCAGACCGCCTCATAGAGGTTAGCCTTGGTAAATGTCTTCTGCGGATTTCTCAGGAACAGTTCCAGCAGCTGCATCTCTTTTGCTGTCAGCTTCACGGGTGCACCTTCGAAGCTGACGGAGTTCATTTCTTTATTTAGAACGAGGCCTTCAAATGAAAGCTCATTCCCAGAGCCTCCAGCTCCAGATGACATTTCACCTTCTGCACGGCGAAGCACCACCTCTATACGGACCAGCACCTCGTCCAGATCAAATGGCTTGATGATATAGTCATCCGCTCCCATCCTGAGAACCTCGAGACGGGTGTCCTTCATAGTCTTCGCAGATATAACGATCACAGGAGTCTTGCTCTTCTCCCTGTCATTTGAATCCCGAAGCTCCTGAATCAGCACATCTCCTGACTTAAAGGGAAGCATCATATCCATAAGTATGATGTCATACTTTTCATTAGCAAGATACGAGGAAGCCTCATTTCCCTCTTTTGCCTCATCCACCTCGAAATCATTTTCCTGAAGGAAGTCCCTTAACAGTCCTCTTATCTCTCTATCATCCTCTACTATAAGTACCTTCCGCATATATCCTCCCCAAAATCATCAAATGAGAACCGTCCCCGATTGGTTATTTCCACTCTTCTAATAATTGGGTATAAACAGTTTTGGTTTCTTCATCTGTGTCACCACTTATGTAATAGGTGGTTCCATCTGCCTGAAATGTTATATAACTGTCTGAGTCAAGATTGAGAAAGACTATGCAGTCAGACTCACCACTCACACTAAACTTTCCCTTATACATCGGCTCCATATCATAACCACTTAGCTTATGTAATTCAAGGTCTCCAGAAGATGTTCTTAGTTCTGGTTCTGACATATCACTGATTGGGATACTGTAATCTTCCTTCATCTGAGAACAAATAAGGCTCACATTATCAATTCGAATCGACATAGGAGTCTTGCTAAGTATACCTATATAAATAAGCATAATAAACACATAAATAATAAGCAGAACAGCCACGACTCCTAATATCTTTCCAACAGGATGAGCCATATTGATTGTGGTACCAACACCAACTCTTTTCTCTACATTTAACCTCTTATCATCCAGGTTATAATAAAACTGTCCAAATATCCAGTTATCATCATCATCGATTTCAATGGTGGTTTCTTTCTTATATCTTCTTTCGATAGCCACATTTTTCTTACAAAATACAACAAGGCCAGCCATAAGAGCCAGCATGTAAACACCACATATAACCATATAGAGAACATCCAGGTTACATATGCACATCACAACCATCATTACAATAATGCATATAGTATTAATCCAGGTAAAAAGAACTGAGAAGTCAGCCATATTCTTTTTCTTGGCCCTGTTATAATTCATATTTATATCACTATCATCTGATATTACTTCATTTCTAATATTATCCATCATAACAGCGATAGGTATAAGCATAAGACCGACTAAGAGAAATGCTCCTGACATTCCTGTCATCATGTATGTTCTATAAACTTCCAGTCCTCCCAATATACCGTGAAGTTTTACTACTCCTAAGGAACTAAGCAGCGAAGCAAGAAAGAACACTGAAGCTATTATGTTAGGTACTATTATTTTAGATAACTTAAGAGAGTGAACAGCACCTGCACTCTTAAGATCTGTATAAGAAACACCCTTCTTCGAAGTAAGTCCCAGTTCTCTCTTCAGACTCTTCATCTCACTATTACCCCTAAATAAAGGAATGTTGAGAAGAACAATATCTAAAATGATAAACACTGACCAAGTTATCATATTCGTAATAAAATCCGGAATAACACAGATAGCCAGCATTATAACAAAAGAACAGATAAGAATAATTTTCGCCTGTTTTCTGCAGGTGGCAGTTATCTCATCTATCCTTGAGGCTGTGGTTTCTTCTTTAAATTCCGCACGATTCAGTATTCCATATATATACTTTCTCTCTCTCCATTTTTTAGGATACTCATAGAAGAAAAGTATAAGTACGGTTGGAACCATCACGGCGATCATTACAATACTTAATATATGATTCATCTATATTCCTTTCAAAAAGATTCCAGAAACTTCCAGGAATCTTTAATAAAACTCATCAATTAATTTTTGAATTTCCTTCTTTGAAACACCGGAAAGTCGAGCCTCTGAAACTATTCGCCTCAGTTCGTTTTTGTTTTCTTCACTCATTACACCAGACTGGCTTATATTATCTCGAACCCTGGCTCCATTTTTCCTGTCAGTCAGTATATATCCTTCAGACTTAAGCAGCTGATACACCTTACTGACAGTCATTGTGTTAATACCCATTTCAAGAGCGAGCGCCCTTACCGTCGGGAGCTGTTCTCCCGGTGCAAGTTCGCCCGATGATATTCCCATTACTATCTGGTTTCGGATCTGCATATAAATTGGCACATCCGAGTAATCATCTATCTTTATAACCATAAATCAGTCCTCGCATTTTATGACAAAGAGTGACATATCAGATTTCAACTCTTCTAAAGTCATATAGATAGTCACACTTTGTCATTATATATCATATATTTTTTTCACGCAATTGCTCTTGATTCTTTTGCTATTACTAAAAATATTACTCGCAAAGCTTCATTACCTTCTTATAGCAAAGTCCTGCAAGCACTCCGATTACAACTATCAACGCACCCAAAATAAGGGTATGATTCATTCTTGTTCCAAGCATAACTGTGGCCGCAAGAAGGATCATTGTACCGAACATATTGGGGAAAAGATACATTGCAACTGCTGCTCCCTGCTTGATCACCTCAACCTCATTTTCCCAGTCAAGACGCATATGCCTGATTCCACATACACATCCCCAGGTGGTTGAAAATGCACACAGCAGAACAACTAAAACTACCGAGAGAACCGTAGAAACAAGTCCTGCCTTCATTGATATTGAAAGAGTAATACTACCAAATACGGCAAATGGTACAGTAAGCATCATATTGAATAACATTTTACCCTGATACAGAGTCTTCTTACTGATCGGAAGGCTCTGTACGATCCAGTAATTCTTTCCTTCAAGAGAAGGAGTAAATGCCGTAGTTGCTACCATTCCAATAAAGAAATAGATAATAAACGGAATGGCAGGAGTTAACATATCCTTAGTAATTGGAGCGCCCATCAACATCTTACTTATAAGCTTATCTATATCAACAAAGAGTACTGCTATTCCCGCAACGAGACACATTAATTCACCTACGCAGCCGTTTGTCATATATATAGTGGATCCTGTCATTCTCTTAAACTCTTTAAATGCAATAGCACCCACTACACTTCGAGTCTTACTATCCTTCATCTCAAATTCACGTGATGTGCCATGGGACTTTAGAGCAGAATTGATCTTTCTGTAGGAGCTTCCAACTATAACAAATACTACTCCAAAGATAACTAAAGAGATAACTATTAGAAGCAGCATATCCAGGAGGTTAAGATCACCTACAGCTCCCGTAAACCACTTAGCTGGGAGATACCATTTGCATACACTGTCTGTAGCTTCCGATACAATTCCCATAAGCTCACCCATTTTGCCTGTTCTTCCAGCGTACTGAAGTCCATACTCAAGAACGAAAATAAGCAGGATAAAGATAAATGTAATCACAGTCTGTCCAAGGGTCTTATTCCTAAAACCTGAACCTATCTTGGTTATAATAAAGCCCAGGAATGTGGCTGCAACCATCGGTATAAGCGGAAGGAAGATTGTTAAAATAATCCATATAAGGAAAGTTAGTATAGACGCCTCAGAATATACTCCATACACTATCATCATAGATAGTGATACGCCCATATACCATGGCAGACTCTTTATATACATATAAAGAAACTTGCACGCAGCCACGTCCCTAGGTTTAAAAGGAAGCGACATCAGCATGTCATACTCTTTAAAGTTAAAGAGGTATCCATTGACCTTAAGAAATGTAAGGAAGAAACCCATTATAGAGATAACAAGTGCACACATTACTGGGATGGAATCGGTTAGCCCAAACATTCCATAGCCGATGCATTGAGCAATGCTGTAACCCATCAGCATGATAAATAGGACTACCATACCAATAGCGTTGCCAACAACTCTTCCTTTCTTTTTCTTATCTTCTGTATATTTATATATATTCCACTGACTTGTGGAAAGCATCATAGTTTTTAATAATACCGAGACCTTCTTCATCTCAAGCCTCCAAATCCATATCGTAAAATGTTATTTACTCATCAACTGATTCGAGGAACACATCCTCAAGTGACTCGCCATGAGTCAGCTCTTCCATAGTGCCTGAAGCAATAATCTGCCCATGCTTTATAATAGCCACCTTGTTACAAAGCTTCTCTGCCACGTCCAAAACGTGGGTTGAAAAGAATATTGCCGTTCCCTTCTCACACATTTCTGCCATAATCTGCTTCAAGGTAAATGATGCCTTTGGATCAAGTCCTACGAAGGGCTCGTCAAGCACCATCAGCTTCGGCTCATGAATAAGTGCCGAGATAATAGCCAGTTTCTGCTTCATACCGTGAGAATATGAGCTGATCAGATTACCAAGAGAATCCTTGATTTCGAATCTGTCTGCATACTCCTCGATACGTGCAGCCCTGTCAGTAGCATTTATCCCAAATATATCTGCAATAAAATCCAAATACTGTATACCTGTAAGATTCTCATAGAGATCAGGATTATCTGGGATATATGCCGTCACCTTTTTGCATTCCACCGACTCATCCTTAACCGAATGGCCATCGATATAAATCTCACCCTCTGTGAAATCCAGAACTCCTACCACCGCTCTTATGGTCGTCGACTTTCCGGCACCATTATGGCCGATGAATCCATAGATATCACCACTCTCAACGGTAAGACTTACATTATCTGCAGCCTTCTTACCCTCGCCATATATTTTTGTATACCCTTTAATCTCTAACATCGCTTTACTCATTATCTTTACCTTCTATCTTTCATTATCTTTCTTCTGTACAATGGTTGCCAAGATGATTGCCGCTGTATTAGTTGTATTGTTTGTATTATTTGTTGTAATACAGATAATACTACACTAAATTATTCTTGTCAAGATATTTCCAAAAAAGATTTATTGTTATCAGAATTAAGTCGTGATACATTAT
This sequence comes from Lachnospiraceae bacterium NE2001, assembly GCA_900110635.1. Taxonomy (GTDB): domain Bacteria; phylum Bacillota; class Clostridia; order Lachnospirales; family Lachnospiraceae; genus Eubacterium_Q. The sequence goes on along the minus strand of FOEK01000002.1, from coordinate 221,334 downwards.
TAGGGAAACGTTTATTAAATGACATTGAAGAAAGGATATAACTGCATGAAGAAGATAATAGCTCTGCTACTTTCTCTTTCTCTCCTTCTGGTGCTTACCGGCTGTTTGGAGGATGATTATGAGGATTACGGCGAATACGAAGAGGAATATGACGAGGAATATGATAAAGAGTACGAAGAAGAATTAGACAGACAGACTCTTGAGAATAACAACACTGATAATGCTGAGCTTGCCTCCGGTTTTGAGATCAGCCTAAACACTTCTGATAACAAGCTGAATATCACACGTTCTGAAAAAAAAGCAACTGCCATGGGCGACAAAGATACATGGACTATATTCATCTATCTCTGCGGAACCGACCTCGAAAGTGACAGTGGCGGTGCAGCCACCAGTGATATAGAACAGATGATGGATGCCAAAGGAAGCGACAATGTGAGATTTGTCTTTCAGACTGGTGGAACAGAGGAATGGCAGATGAGCGATTTTGACAGCAATTATGCAGAAAGATATGTTGTCCAGAATGGTGAGCTTGAACTTGTCGAAAGTGCTGAACTTAACAACATGGGATCAGCTTCAAATCTGACTGAGTTCCTTACATGGGGAATCGAAAACTATCCCGCCGACAAAATGGGACTTGTTTTCTGGGATCATGGTTCAGGAAGTATAAACGGAGTATGCTTTGATGAGCTCTTTAGCAGCGATTCTCTCTCTCTTACAGAGATAAATTCATCTCTGTCAACGGTTTACGACGGCATGACAGACCAGTTCGAATTCATCGGTTTCGATGCCTGTCTTATGGGAACTGCTGAAACCGCAAATATGCTTGCCACCTATTCCCGTTACATGTATGGTTCTGAAGAAACCGAGCCCGGCTCTGGATGGGACTACACCTCTATAGGAAATTATCTTGCTGATAACCCTTCTTGTGACGGAGCTGCTCTCGGAAAAGAGCTTGCAGACAGCTTCTATAATGAATGTGCAGAAGCTGAAATGGAAAATGAATGTACTTTTTCAATTATTGATCTTTCAAAATTTGATGAATTCGCAGTAGCATTTAACGATTTTTCCAAGGAGCTTTATGATGCTGGTCTTGAAGCTGGCAACCTGAGCTCAGTTGTTCGTGGAATCAAATCCGCAGACAACTTCGGCGGAAACAACAAATCTGAGGGTTATACAAATATGGTTGACCTTGGCGGCATCATAAACGCCTGCTCAGATTACGCTGATACAAGCGCAGTAAATGCAGCTCTTTCAAACTGTGTAGCTTATATGATAAATGGCTCTGACCATACAGACGCATCCGGACTTTCTATCTACTACCCTCTCGGAGCATCTGGTTCAAGCACACTGAAGATTTTTAACGATATATGCTTCAGTCCTTACTATCTGTCAATTGTCGACATGGTATCAAAGGGATTTACGAACGAGCTTTACAGCAACGATGAATTCTTTGATGACGAAGGTACGTGGACAAATGACGGAACCGATACCTCAGATTCTGAGGAAAGCGAATACTTTGATTATGCAGACCAGGAAACAACCGGCGAAAGTCAGCTGATCACATTTGAAATCGAACCAGCAATCGACGAAGACGGAGTATTTTCATTTAAGCTAGATGCTGATGGACTTAATTATGCTACTGATGTTTCAGCTTATATTTATATGGAAGATGAAGATGGATTTCTTGAGCTTGGTGAAACGCTTGATGTAAACGGCGACTGGGAAACCGGCGAGTTCTATGATAACTTTGATGGTTATTGGTTATCCCTTCCTGACGGTCAGCTCCTGCCGACTTATGTGGCTGATTACGGCGAGGATTTCACAATATATACCTCACCTATTAATTTGAACGGCGAGGAGACAAACCTGCGAATCAGACAGACCGACTCAGGCACGACGATTGAAGGAACCTGGGAAGGAATCGATGAAAATGGTGCTGCCGCCAAGAATGTAATACCTCTCGAGGCAGGCGATGAAATCACACCTATGTACTACCACTATGATGATAACGACAACGAAGAAATCTACGAGGGCGAAACCTACGTATGGAATGCCGGTGACGATATAATTTATGCATATCTCCCTGAAGCAGATTACTACTACGGTTTCTACATTGGAGATCTCTACGGCGATTATTACACAACTGATTACGCAATCTTCGGAATTGATGAAAACGGAGATATGGTATTCTACACCGAGGAATAATCTGACCATAGTATCAAAAGTCAAAAAGCGTTTCTTGCTTGCAAGAAACGCTTTTTAACATTATGACATCTACATCATAATATACCTTTATTACATCATGCCTCGATTTCCAGTTTTGGTCCGATACAGTTCTTCGGTGGCCAGCGCCATCTTGGTTACAGCGAACTCGCACTTATCGGGTTCGGGATAAATGTACCAGGTATCCTGCAAAGTATTGAGATCAACACAGTCTCCAAACTTACCCAGGTATTCATACTCGATATGGCAGGAATAAAGCGATGGAACTGTCTTTATCATTTCGAAGGGATCCCCATCCACATCGGTTCCTCGAACTGTGAATCCATTCATATCGTGGACCATAGTACCATTGCCAAGACGAATAAACTTTTTGGCATTTGGAAGTGTATCCACGTGGACTGGAAGTTCGCCGCTGGAGTAGGTTCCTGCTTCCACCTCACTACGAACATTGAGACGTTCCCACTCGTACCAGTCTGGGATATGCGAGAACTCCGTCTCACCTTCAAGAGCCATTAGCTCGCCCAGCTCAGTCATTTCCCATTTCTTTCCGCAGGCATTACATTTTAATATAGTACCTGACGACTCCATCTTGTATTCTTTCCTGCAGGCGGCACATTGATAGAGGACCTTATGCAGTCCCTCTGCACGTCCCTTATAAGTAATCCTAAGGCCCTTCTCCTTCTGCCAGGCGAAGTCATCATACTGAAATGCTTCTACTATCCTTTTATTTATCTCTTCTACTGACGCAGACTTCAGTTCTTCCTTTGTGAAAAGAAGCTTGTAGTCTGCTTCTGTTGGCTTTACTCCCCTGTCGTGAAGGTTCCAGAAGGGTGAATTGATATGATGTCCGTGACAGATGAGCACAGCCACAGGTGCCTTTAGTAGTTTACATAACTTTCCGAGGGATTCAGGAAGAACCGCGGTTGTTCCACAAAGTGAATATCTGGCTTCTGGATAAATGATAGCTACATCTCCATTTTTAATAGTCTTAACCAGCTGCTTTACAAGCATAGGATCACTGGTGAACTTCCTCTTACAGATGCAGCCCACATCACGTAGAAGCTTCTCACGCCCGATGAATCCATCTATGGCAACAACATAGTTTGCTCTCATAGGATATATGGCCTTGGTGGCCACCTTGAAATCCATAAATGCATTATGATTACAAAGAAGAACAAAAGGAGCCTTTAAATCCTCCGTTCCATCCTTATGCAGTATATTCTTATGCTTTATAACATCCGGCATGCTCAGGATGTACGTCAGCGGCCTAAGGTACCACTTTGTTCGCACCGGCGGCGCCGACATATCAAATCTCTCAAACTCTTTCTTCATACCCTCTCCCGGTTATGTGACATATTCTGCCCTATTAAAACAGTCACTTATTTATGTAATAAACTCTACACCAGTTTCATTTGTCACGTTACTTATAAAGCGGTCAAAGTCCTCCACGTATTTATCCAGCAGATTCTGGCTATCTGCTTCAAAAAGAACAGAGAACCTAGTCCGCCGATCATAGTCCTTCTTGATTATTCTACCATGCTCACTCAGTTCTGTGCCAAGCTTTATTATCTCTTCATCGATTGTGCAAAACAAAGCTTCTATGCTTTTCATTTTATCAAGCTTATCTTTACTAGATTCAAGCCTTTCTCCCTGTGTATCGAGCACATATTCTTTAACCAAAAAGTAGGGTTTATCTTTCTCCATTATAGCACACTTCCCTCCAAGATAACCATTTGAGAACCGTCCCCAGCTGGTTATTTAAGGAGCTCCTCCATCTCGGCGCCGGTCAGCTTGTTCTTCTTCAAAAGTTCGCTGACCATGCGATCGATACGTTCTTTGTTCTGTGAAATGATATCGATGGTTGCTCGCATTTCAGCAGAGAGCAGTTCATTCACCCGCTTACGTAAAGACGGATCCTTCATTGCATCTCCTGCGTCCATATAGGCAAGTCCAAACTCCTCATCCATTCCGTAGGTGCATATCATAGTGACAGCAAGCCTGGTGGCCTGCTCCAGATCCCCGGAGGCTCCAGTGGATACGCCGTCCTTCTCGCCATAGTAAACAATCTCTGCCGCACGTCCACCAAGACTTGTACGTATTCGGGATATAAGCTCCTCCTTGGTGGAAAGCGGGCCCATTTCTTTAGCCGAATGCTCCATATAGCCACCGTGACCACCACGGGCAACGATAGTCAGATATGCAGGCGTATATCCACCGAGATAACATAGGAATGCATGGCCACTCTCGTGACGCGCAACCCTCTCCAGATATTCAAAGCCCCAGTCCTTCTTCTCGCCGTGTTTAGTAAGCTCAAATGCTTCATCCAGTATGCCATCATCGAGAGGCTTTCCTGCTTTCATAGCCATACGGTTTGCAAGCTCCACAACACTGGTTAGGTTTGCAGGACTCATGCCTACTGCACGTTCTGCCGTGCGACGAAGCATATCATCACTGACTGTACAGTTCTGGTTCTTGCCAAGAAGCAGTCTTAGAAGCTCTTCGCGTTCAGCAGCATTTGGCAGATCCACAAGAATCTTTCTGTCAAATCTACGGGCAAGGGCTGGATCGATCACACCCATACCACCCTTGCCTTCCTCAACATCGAAGTTGGTTGCTGCAAGAACAAATACCGGACGCTTTGGATCAACTGAGAAGCCGTCCATCTCGGTAAGGAGAGCATTCAGTGCCATTTCCTCACCATGCGCATTCATACCTGCGGTTCGCTTTCTGCCTACGGCATCTATCTCATCTATAAATATTATCGAAGGCGCATAACGTCTAGCCTTCTTAAAGAGCTCTCTGACAGACTCCGGTCCGCTGCCCTGATATTTCGTTACGAAGGAGCTGGCAACTGCAGGGATAAATGCCACGTTGGATTCGCCAGCCATAGCCTTTGCCAGCATGGTCTTTCCCGTTCCTGGAGGACCATAGAGAAGAACACCCTTTGGCGGTGTAAGCCCCCGGGCTGTGAACTTCTTTGGATTCTTCAGATAGTCTATAAAGAACCTCAGCTCCTCCTTTGCATCACTGGCTCCTATAACATCTCTGAAGCTTACGTTCGGCTTCTCCACCTCATCAAGAACACTGCCAGCATCTTCAGCCGTGGCTGCGCGTTTAAGCGAGAAATCACGAAGACGTATCGTCACCTCACTCTTGTCATAGGAAAGCTTTGGTGCAGTTTCAAAATAAAGAACCTTTCTCTCAGCCGCAAGACCTGCAGATACATTTTGCAGATATAATTCACGACATATCTTTGATATCTCATCCTGAAAACCAGAAAAATCGTCATATTTACAGGTAAGTTTTCCACGGGCGCCTGCACGGACAAAACTCATTGTAAGCTCCTCGTCTATCTCGAAGCCTTGTGTATCAGAGCCTTCTGTCTCCAGCAGATAAACAGGAATATCCGGCAGTCTCTCGTGAAGCATCTTAAAGAGTCTGCTGCCATCACGAAATGCACCAGCTGCCATAGGCTTATAGTCAAATGCACCTACAGACATCATAATATCCTCGGGCACATCACCCTCAAACACGGTGGCCATCAAATCCTCTGGCACTGCGCTTTTCTCAGTTATATCAATCATAACAAGACGTATGTCCTTCTCACCGGCCAGCTTCAGAGCTTCCTCTATATCTCTGGTATCGTAGAATACAAAATCCGTCATAGTGCTCCGACATTTATCTGCAAAGACCGAATCGCCATAAATAAGTATCTCAGGCTTATCATCACCGAAAAATAGTGGCCGCACATCCTCAGTTAAAAGATCAGTTTCAACCTTAAAGCTGATGCTGCTGAGGCTCTTTATCGCCTCATCAAAGCTCTCCTGACTCCATAGCCTGCACACCTTAAATATCTCGTTCTTGAAGAAAAGCTCAGTCTGCGCACGCAGAGTTCTGGCATCAACCGCTCCACCCTCCCGGAAAAGGAGAGCCGTCGGAAGCATTTTGTCGAAGCTGGATTTAACACCGTACTGTTTTTCGAAGAGTTCTCCGAATCGTGACATTTCACGTTCACTGATCTTCTCCAGATCGTGAGGTGCAAGATGGTTAAATAGGATTGGCCAGCCTGTTGCAAGACGGCTGGTTATGGCCGCTGGGAAGAAAGGCTCGCCAGTTCTTGGATCCGTCTCAGTTTCAAGTGCATTCAGTATAGTCTTTCTCGGAATTCCAGCTGCATTATGACGGGCATCACCCTCGTACAGTGACTTGCCTGCATTACTTGTAAATATAATGATAGTATCGCGAAATGATACCTCCTGCCCGTGATATCGGTCCGACAAACGTCCAGCATCCAGTATCTGCAAAAACAGCTGAATAGTGTTGAGGTGCGCCTTTTCTATCTCATCAAAGAGCAGAATTGAACGAGGATTCTTTCTGACAAATCCAGTCAGCAATCCTTCCTTTGCCCCTGAATAACTCTTCTCAAATCCAACAAGTCCCATATATGACTGATGATCAGAATATGTTGACATATCAAATCTCATAAATGGAAGCTTCAGCTGATCTGCAGCCTGCTCCGCCAGGAAGGTTTTACCAACTCCTGGAGGACCTGCAAATGCGAAGATAGCCTTTGGGCGTTTTCTATTCTCATCACTGGCAGCCAGAACCTCTGCAGCAAAGATTCCCTCTGCAAAACTGTGCACTACGTGGTCCTGTCCCTGCACTGTACTGAGAAGCTTTGTTCTCAGGCGACGAACACGGGATGTAAGCTCTGGAAGAAACTCAGGACTCATTTCATCTATATTCTTATCTGACGATTCACCTTCTCCATCAGGTTCACTGTCTGATTCTCTATCTGAACCATCATAAGGAGCAGCTTTCCCATCATCCTCTTTTTCCCTGTGAACTTCATTTTCATCCGTCGGTTTATTCCATTTTTCAATATCACAAATATCTTTAAGAATATCCGAAGGCTTCTCGATGATCGCATTTAACAGATCAACCGGAAAGAGCTGAGGGGACTTTCGTTCCTCAGCCAATTTTTCCGCACGTTCCATACATTTTATATAGGCATCCGCATCCGGTTTCTCCACTTGCTTCATTTCTCTTCTAAGAAGCCCGCGAAGTTCTGTGGTATCAACCTTATACACATCAGAGAATACAATCTTCAATGCTTTTATCTCAATATCTACTATATCAAGAAAGAACTTTGGTCCCTTCATCATATCCTCAGCTTTGATCTCACTAAGCTTCAGTATTCCCAGAAATGCATCCTCCATTCCATAGTCGCCCCAGCCTCTATGCTTTGCTTCGGCTTTTGCTCTCTCTATTACATAGAGCAACGTTGCAGATTTATTCATCTTATACCCCCAATTCTTCTCCTATCTATACATCAAAAATCCCCATCTGAAATATCCGGTCACTCATCCCTCAGTCCTTTATATTGATATATCAGCCTGTATGCTCTTTTCTGACACTGCACAACCTGAGCATCAATTAAAGGTGCGATTCCAAAGTACTCATCATCAAATGTAAAGCCACCGATATCAACTCCGTTATCAGTATTCTGCAGAAAATACGCCCCCTCTCCTGGCAGTGCCAGCTTAAGTCCGATTTTCCTCTGTGTCTCAGGATCGATCAGATTCACAGCTCCTGAATATGGCCACGCAGTTTTCTTATACCAGAGCTGAGTTCCATCCAGGATCATCCACAGACCGTAATCTATCACATCCTCATCATCCTGGCTGTCTGTGGTCAGCTTCTCAGCTGTAAAGATCACATCTCCGGTCTCCATATCCTCTGCCTTAAGCGAATAAGTAAAATCATAATCTATGGTGTCGTGATAATTTTCAGACATGGAGTACGACTCAACAGCAGTCAGAAAGAAATCATCGCCATCATAGGTATTCAGCATCCATTCAAAGCCTTCAGGCGGATTATCATCAATCCAGGTGGCATCCTGCTTTACAGGGCGCCACAGGCTGTCGGATGGTATAACAGTTACCAGCTTTCCAGGCTCGCAGTATCTATAAAGCTTTTCCCAGAGTCTCAGCGCTGGTTCAAACTGAAGGAGCGTTCCATTCTCCAGAGATGGTGCCAGTATATCAAGCACCTCCTCATAATCCTCTCCCTCCATATATCTGAGGGCTTCATAATAATCCAGCTGCAGCTGCTTCAGGGCATCATCCCTCTCTGAAAAGCTCTCGATCCTGGATAAGATATAATCCACCTTCGGATCTGCAGGAGGAAGTTTTATCCATCTCTTACTCCGCATTGTGTCAGACTTTTCAAGCTGAACGAATCCATTTTCAGAGACACTCATTATGTGGTCAAATATCACATCGTCATCCCAGTCTCTGTCAGAATGGAATATCAGCAGTGATCTGCCTGTAGCAGCGCTTATAAAATGTACATCATACCCGTGAGTCGTAAGTATCTCTCCGCTCCCATCCAGGAACTTCCAGCCTCCACCCACCTTATCAGGCGGTGTACTCTTAAATCTATACTCAGCATCTTTTTCAGCCACTACATATTCAGCAGCTTCCCAGTCGTAGGATATAGTTCTTCTGCCATCACGACTTCGATCATATATTCCATTTTCATCATATTTTTTTTCCTGCCAATAGATACGCCAGTTTTCAAACTGATACATAGGCTCTTCAGGTATTGCAATACCATCCAGCCTTGCCTGGTTTGCTATATCCTCTCTGGTAAATGTATTCTTGGATGGATCTGCTCTGTTCATCTCTTTTACAAGAGAATACTTTATATCATCGTAGGTGATAACCTTGGCGAAGCTGACTGCCTCGCTGGCTTTCCTCCAGTCTTCAGAATCCTCCTGCCGGTCATATACTGAAGCATATAATTCATCTGCATTTATCTGATTATTCTTCCACAGGGTAACTGCACGATTATAATGAGCACGAAAGTTTCTATTGTCAGTCTTAAGTGCTGTATCCCACAAAAGAAGTGCTTCATCAGTTTTACCAAGATCAAGAAAGCTAAGGGCACGGTTGTTTAAGGAATCAGCAGTATCAGATGCCGCCTCAGGTATAGAGCGAAGATAGTCCTCTCCTGTCTCTAATCTGTATATCTCCTTTAAAGCGGATTCCACCTCAGTAAAATCGTGATACCTGTCATCTGGATCATATGCCAGACAACGGGCCAGAAGACCCTTCAGCCTATCTGGAATAGAAATCCGGCACATTTCAAAATACACATCACAGGCTGATCCCACCATAGGGCCTGTCAGCTCACGGCCATGCATCCAGGGTTTATCTCCCAGATACATTTCAAGGATACTTACAGCCCAGCTGTATATATCTGTACGTCTTGTAAGTGGCTGAGAACAGGACTGCTCAGGCGAACAGTATGAAGGCGTCATTCCTCCTGAAGGAGTCACGATGGTCCCCACAGGCTCATCCTCCCTCACGGTCCACTCACCTTCTAGGATAGTAATCAGGGAACGTGCCTTTGCCAGACCAAAATCACTGACCTTTGCATCCCATTCACTGTCCAGAAGCACATTGTCAGGCTTTACATCCTGATGGATAAGCCCCTTCTCATGAGCATAGTTGAGGCCTCTGGCAAATTGGATTGCAATATCCAGAAGACGTTTCTTAACCTCCTCTTCAGAGCCTTCATAAAGCGATCTGTCCTGAATCTTACTTTCAAGACTTCCCCCTGTCATCCATTCAGAAAAGATAGTTGGTACACCCTCTATCTCACGAACATAGTAACAGGATACTATATTTGGATGCAGTCCAAGATTGATCCAGGAATCACACTCGCGTATAAATGCATCCTTCTGCTTATCTGTTTCAAAGAATTCTTTCTTAGGGCGTTTCATAGCCAGATCTGTATCCCAGTTTTGATGATGTACACGCCATATAGAACCCATACCACCCTGAATCGGATCCGACTCCACTAGGTATGTATCAAGCAGCAGACTGCCCTTGGCGAACCCACCACCCGATGTAGAAACCTTAGTGGATGTCGTTTCCTCTTCGTACACGGTACCATCCGTTTCATAAACTGTATTATCGTCTAATCCTTCGTATACGGTACCATCATCATTTCCCTCATATACAGTACCATCATCATATACAGTCCTGTCATCTGTCATGGCGTCGCCTCCTTTCAATTTCTATAATCTGTTTTCACAGCTTCTATCTGATTCTGTAATTGTTCTATAACTACCTGATCTGTATATATACCGCTGAAATGTTATCTCGCCCTCCGTATGCATTTGCAGAAGTGATCAGCTTCTCGCATACCCTCTTCGGGCTTCGGCTAGATCTCATAAGTCGAGCTATCTCTCGTTCCGGTATCATCCCATATAGTCCGTCGCTGCAAAGCAGGATCCGGTCTCCCGGCTTAACATCTATAACAAAGCTGTCAGGCATAGCGGGTGCTGGCATCCCTACAAAGGCTGTAAGTCTCGAGCTGGCCAGACTCTTGGCCGCCTGTTCCTTGGTCATATCTCCATTCTTAACAAGCACTGCAGCCACATTCATATCCTCTGTCACCTGAAGCAGGCTTTTCTTGTATTTAGGAAGCAGATAGGCTCTGCTGTCTCCCAGATTCACAAATATTGCTTTATCTCCGTGGAGCAGAACTCCTACAAATGTTGCCCCGAATCGGAAATAGCTGTAGGTATTGCCCTGACTGAACAGCTGGTCACTCATGATCTGGACATATTCCTCCAGAACCTTTGCGGCCTGCTCAGCATTTGAACTGGCTAATACAGGAGTTCCTTTTCCCACAAGGGCAGGAAGTGCTTCCTTAACATAGGCAGAAGCAAGACCTCCCAGTTCCAGGCCGCCCATTCCATCGGATACTCCAAAGAATCCTGCGTTGGGGGCCATAACAGCTTCATCCTGATTGTCGCTTCTCTTTGCGCCAACATCCGTCAGCCCAGCATATATATATTCATAATCGAAAAGCTTAGTTCTCACTATATTATCTCCTTGCAGTAATCACGCACATCCAGCGGAAGAGACTTGATTATTTCTGAACGAAGCTCAGCTGCTGACTTAACAGCAATCTCTGGAGCATCCTTCAGTGCAAAATCAATAGTCGCAGCGAGTCCTGCCGGTATAGACATGTCTCTCTGTCTGATAGGTACTGCTTTTTCAGTAACCAGTGCCATCCACATATTTCTGCCTGTCGGAATATTCTTAGGGAACTTGCCTGTTATCATATAGTAGTAGCTGGCTGCTGCTGCCCAGACATCCACCTCTGGCTTTACATATCGACAATCCAGAACCTGCTGACGTGGCATAAATGGAACCGTACCCTTTACTGATCCGGCAATAGTCATCTGGGTAAGACCCGCTGTCTCAAAAGCCTTCGCCATGCCAAAGTCTGCCACCTTAGCAACCGGATGATCACTCTTTGTCATAAGGAAGATATTTCCCGGCTTAAAGTCTCTATGCACCAGTCCCTTAACCTTTACGTTCTTAATCCCTTTATTAAATAACCCCTTCTTTATTATCTCGCTTTCAACATCCGCGTGATGAACATACTCAAGTCCTTCCAGCGCCTGAAGTATTATGTAGGTTGCAAGATTCAGCGGAAGCTTCCCACCGTACATCTTTATCAGATCATCAACACTTCCACCCTCACACAGATCCATTAATATATAATAGGTTTCGTCTTTATAGCCTGTCTCGTGAGTACGTACAACATTCTTATGTTTGAGGTACTTTGTTAGATTTGCCTCACGGAGGAACATATCCCTTGCCTTTTGATCTGACCTGATCGTAGGAAGCATGGTCTTAAGTGCAAAGAGCAGTCCTGAATCCTTTTCTTTAACCTTCCAGACCTCGCCCATGCCACCTTTTCCAAGACGGGATATTATCTCAAAGCCTGCTATTTCTGATGGTACAGCTCCTCTATTCTCTGCTGCACCACCAAGTAAAGCTACGAGAATATCCAGAACCGCCCTCTGATTCTCATTCAGTTCATCATCTTGCTCTAGCTCCGGTTCTGGTTCCGGTTCTGGCTCCGGCTCCGGTTCTGGTTCTGGCTCCGGCTCCGGCTCCGGTTCTGGTTCCGGTTCTGGTTCTGGCTCCAACACCGTCCCGTCCCAGTCTTCGGAAATAATTAACTCTTCCTCCTCTATGGAACATTTGATCTCACATCTCTTGCCAAGCCTGATGGAATCCCCATCCTTTATCTCATACTCCTCGTGTTCCTCATCCTTAGCTTCCTCCCAGGACTGGTCCCTTTCACGCTGACCTATCTTTTCCCCATTCAAATAGGTACCATTAAGACTTCCAAAGTCCTGAAGCTTAACCATTGGAGGATTTATATCCAGAAGACAATGATATCTGGATACAGTATTCTCTGGCAGAACTATTCCGCAGTCCTCCTGTCTTCCAACAAAAACTCTATCCGGCTCTTCATACTCAAACCTCTTTCCCTCCAGTTCGCCTTTTATGATCTCAAATGTAACCTTACCCGACATATTCTACCTCCCAAATAGATCTTCTTATCACTATCATCATTTACTGCCAGCATCTTCATTTCTTTTAAGCAGTCCTAAGATGTATCCAGTCTCGCTTTTTGATAAGCAATTCTTTTTAACTAAACTGATCAACACATCATATACATAGTTCATTAATCCTCTATCTGCATAAGATGTATATCTCTGTTCAAACTCTTTTTCCTCTTCAGTCCCCTGATGCTTCTCATAATATTCCACCATACGGCTAACCACCTTCTCCCGCTGCATATAAGTCTCTAATAGTTCAACATCATAGGCGTCCTGAGGAGGAGAAATCCTTGATATGATCCGCGTCAGATTCTGCTCTTCATAAAGAGGATACCTGACGTGAGCACATCTGATTGCTGATAAAACAGCCATATCGAGACTTGTCACCGGTTCTGTGATCGGCTGGAGCTTCATACATTTCAGCATCACATCTATCTCATCCTCAGTCATATCTGAATATGCACCATATGCTATCAGCTTCTCCCTGAGATTCTTTACAGTCACCGACTTTCCACCAAGTATGGGATACAGGATATTCTTAATCGTGACTGGTAATTCACCTGTTACAGCCAGTTCATTGATGCTTACATCTCCCATATAGAGAAGAATAAACCTGCAGAGATTTAGTCCCGGATGCTGAGTCTTCTCACCACCTGCAAACTGGCTGCGAAATTGTTCAAACCATCCGCTTACATTTCCTTCTGCCACTGCCTCTCCTAAAGCAGCACTCATGGCTGTTGTTGCAAGAGGAGCCTCCTCATACACTGTGGTATATTCACTAAGTCCCAGCCGGTCCACCAGCTCACGATACATTTTAACTATATCCGGGTTTCCTGCACTTCTCTCTAGCAAAAGCTTCGCTGCACCATCCAGCGGGTTCCTGATATAAAGCCGAGGATATCCATTTTTAAGGAGAAATGTATCTAGTTCTGATGCAGTTAGTCCAAGGGCCATTCCCAGCTCCTTAAAGCGTTCTTTACCATTTGGCTTTGCCCGGCCTGTCCTCCACTTATCAATAATGGTGTGACTAAGAAAGAGTCTTCTGGCAAGACCCGATGACGAAAGAGACTCCTCGTCCATCCTCTGCCGCAGATCCTCCTCAAAATGGTATGCACCAAACTCAGATAATATCTCCTCTATGTAGGCGACATCATCCGACAGGATATCTATATATTCATTTTTCATCATGGATTTTTACTACCTTCTACCAGATTATTACACATTAAAGAAACTTTGTTTTTCAGCAAAGTTGCAGACTTTAAACACCCCAATACATACTGATATTTTAACATTATAGTTAGATGTTATCTACCACATAATTCATAATATCAGTTGCAAAAAAAGGACGCAGAAAAACTCAACGTCCTTTAGTTTTGTTTATTTAGTTTGAACCTGAAATCCAGTCCTGAAGGGAGGTTAGTCCTTCTACATCCCAGAGACCTCGTCCTACCTCTCTGTATCTGGCTTCCTTTGCAGCAAGCTGATAGGTTTCAAATGTGAGATGCATCTTTTCTCGATCAGTCTCCAGATCCTCAAAGTCAACATCCAGCTTCGTAGAAGATTCAGGAATCAGCATATTATATATGGACATAAAGGAGTCAACAGAAAGCTTGACCAATAACTGCCATATATATGCTCGCAAGGTTATGGTTCCGATATTATTACCAGAATCATCTGATACATCAATACACATATCTGAAAGATTTTTATTCTCTAGCAGATCTGCCGCAAAGCTTACAGAGGTTCCTATTATTTTCTCCTGGAGAACCTGATCTATAAAAACGGAATTAGCATTTGCAGCCTCTTCTATAAGTTTTATATGTTCAGCATTCCATATATCAACGCTTGAGCTTTTTATAGAAAATGCATGTGACAGTTTATTCATCTTTGTATTAGAAAGATTTCCCGCATTCAGTTTCTTGCTGACATTATTCAGCTCACTGATAAGTTTATTAAGTTTTTCCTGAGAATTGAAAACCCTGGTTTTAATTGCCTGTGACTCTGTATAGCTATTTCCGGAATTAATTCCCAGTCTCTTAGTAATCTTGTAGCCGATGAATGTTTTGATACTGGACATAGTCATCTCAGATGCTGTGTCTTTAAGTATTTTCCAGCACAGATCCCAGCCGCTATAGCTGTCCCAGTTTTTCTTGGTATTTTTACCTGCCTTCATCAGACCAGCAGCAACGAGTACAGTTACAATCTTTCCTTTTGTAAGAGTCATATCGGAACCACCAGTAAGGAAGTTAGCAGCTATATTTTCTGTCTTGCTATCAACAGTGGATAACAGCTTATCAACATCAAACTTATAAGGAATATCCCAGGTAAAGCTGTGAGCCACATCAGGAATGATGTTATCGAAAACCAGTTCCTTAAAGGCCATTATCGCTGGCTCAGCTATCCAGGAGTATCCTCCAGTCCAGATAGTGATGATCACACTCATGGTTATATCGCAAAACCATACAGTCTTGTTGCAGTAACCAACACAGTCATTCATATATGTTGCCCAGCTTTTATATTCATTTCCCTTGAAATTCTGATAGATCAGCCCCTCTTTATATAGAGCACGAGCATACTGACGGATTACACCCTTAGGCATAGAATCGAGATGAGCTGACAACTCCTGAACGCTATATAATTCAGACAGTTCCATGATTTTAATAACCTTCTTAGTTCTCCTTACAAGTTCCTCTCTCGTGAGTGACTTATTATCCTCAAACTGTACTTCTCCCAAAAGTCTAAAAGGAAGCTGTGCTTTGTAGGAATTATAGGAGAGATCAAGTATATACTCATATCTGACATCAGCAGTCTTCATAAGAAGTGCCTTGTTACTCTGGAAGCTTATCCTTCCTTTTTTTGATTGTTGCAAATACTGATTAAGTGCATCATCACCGCTTCCGCCGTATATCCATAGCTTGAATCTTTCGGTATTATTGAAAATATCATATGACAGCTGATCCTGTGTCCGGAAATTATCTATGCTTATGCCATCATATACTATCTCGACATCATTATCCTTAAGATAAGCACACCCTACCTCTACTCCTTCCTCATTGGATCTGAATCCATTTACACTTACGGTACCCTCGTCAGTATGAATTACAGCATATTGTGTTGAATTATAGGTTTCTGTCTCTGTATACGATACATCAATAAAGATTCCTTCTGGATAGAATTGCATAATTATTTCAGTTTTCGCATCATCCCCGTATTGATTATAGGCTCGAAGCTCAAACTCTTTACATAGTGGATACTTACCCATCTGTGGCAATTCTATAGCTTGTCTGTTAGCCACCTCCAGCTTATAGTAATCCTTCTCCACCAGAGTTGATCTAAGTCCAATGAGATTACTATCCTCAGATTTTTGGGCTGTTATCTCAAATCTGTCAACCTGTTCCATAAAGTTAACAAGCCGCACATAGAAGGTTACGATTCTCTGCTGACTTGCCAGCATGTTAAACTCTGGGAAGAAATACCTTCTATTTTCATCCAGCGTTTCTATACTTGCTGGAGGGGCTATCTTAAACTCTACATTTTTTGTAAAGGTACCCCCTTCTCCCATAAAAAGTACTGTTACTGTAAAGCTGGAACCAGTATAGCTTTTATCAGCTGAAAGATTAATCCTCAGCATATTTTGCTCTATCCCTGCTACGCTCACGTTTATTCCAGGGTTCGGAGAAGATACCTGAAGACTTTGAGTAAGACCTATGTCAATAGTGGATACTCCCTCCTTGATTCTCTCAACATAGGCGTATATGGCTTTAGTCTTTCCGCCTGCACGCAACGAATCACCAAAGTCTTTATATATATGGAGCTTGAAATGGGAACCATCTCCCTTAACCTTGGTATTACCGCCGCTGGCACCTCCTGCTCCAGCAACACCAGCTCCTACACCGGCAGCTATTACAGAACCGCCAAATACGATAAGTGGATTAACTGTATCGCCGCCATCATCGCCAGGATCGTACTTTGCTACTGTATCAACAGTTTCATCAACCGGCTCAGCAGGAACCACTGCAGCCTCTGTTGTCTTTTTCTCAGTAGGGTTTTCTTCATCATTATCATTAGTTGAAGGTTCGATAGGGGCAGCAACTTCTGCAGGGCCAACCCATTTATATTCATAGCTGTTAATTACGTGAGCTACATCTAGTGAACTTTCATAAAAGGCGATAACTATAGTCATTTTATCATTTTCTTTTTCACCAGCACCTATAACTAGAGAAAGAACATCTCCAGTATTAGTCGCCTCGTTAGAATCACTACATAAAAAGCTTTCTCTGCGACTAACTCCCCAGCAGTTTGTTAATGCCTCTCTATTTTCTTTACTATCTTTTTTAATTACGTTATCAAATGCAGTCTCAACATTAGACCAGTCAATTTCACCATACATAGCCTCCGCTGAAAATCTGATCGGAGGGTCTTCTATCTCCTTGTAAAATGGATTATAAACAGCATCTGATAAAGTGCAGGTTATACTTACCTCCTCGTCCTGTTCTATACGCTCAGGAAGCTCTGTTGTAGAGCCACTATGAGTATAACTTGATCCTGCAGGAATATTTAGAGTTCCGCACTCATCAAAATTGCCTATCAGATCAGTTAGGATTGTTCCTGTCAGGCTATATTCGCCATCTTCATAATGAGAGTCTAGCTGATGTCTTACTGTAATTTCCACTTCTTCCTCACCTACGATCTTATGAAAATCTTCCCAATCGTTCGTAATATATGCATCTATTTCACAGTGAGAAGCAGAGCCTGTAAGCTCCCAATATCCCTTCTCATCATCACCCTCTTCAGCATAAACATTTTTACCACCTGCAAGAAGGACGGCGTTAGAAAAAATATAGCACAGAGCAAGATATGCTATTAGAAATTGTCTTATGGTTCTTTGTCTTTTTCTCATAGTCTGCCACCATCCTTTCCACTTGTTAGTATCGTGATGATGACACCTATATTGATTATAAGGAGTGCGATCAGATATGAAGCCCAATGGACCTCTGTGAATATGGTGACAAGAGCCGCACCAATAGTAAAGCCGATAGAGAGTCCTGTAAAGATACCTCTATATATCGGATTCTCTGTACTAGCTGGATAAAGCGTGCTGGACCTGAGCTTTCCCGTGATCTTGGATATCAACATAGATAGAAGTCCATTTTCATTTACCATGGACTTAAATGACACAATGATTCCAAGCAGGCCTACCATTACACCATATACTCCCTTTCCGCTGATAAAGAATATACAGCACGCAGCTCCAAGACCTGCTCCGATAAGAATGGCGCCAAAATTAGCACGCCCCTTTTTGAATACACTTCCAATTCCCCTGGCACCTTGTATAAGACCACCATTTACGATAGAGCTAAACCCTGCCATTGCAAAAATCTTACCCAGAGTTCCACCGAAAAGCTGACCAAGATTACCCTTTCTTCCACCCTCAGCATAAGTAAGAATAGACATTAGCTTTGCAAAAATGCCACCTACGTCATTTCGCTCCATCAGATCAACCATTATCCAGATAGTCGGAATGATCAGTGCGATAATTATTGTTTTGGGATTCTTGTAGGAATTAAGAATACTCTTTACGATACTGACTCCGCCGGTTTTCTCGACGACTGAAGAAACTGGATTCGCAGGAAGATCCATTGCCATATCACCAATCCAGTTAGATATCTTCTGATTGATAGGATTTACACTGGATATCTGCTGTCTTGCCTGATCCAGATTGAATGACTGTTGATTCGCTGGATTTACATTGGACGCTTGTTGATTCGCTGGATTTACAATAGCAGTACGACTTTGATAAGTTATCTGCGTACCACACCTTGGACAGAAAGAACTAGTTTCATTTAACTGACACCCACATTGTCTACAATATTTCGCCATATATACAACCCCTCCATATAGCGTCTATTGGTAACTACTTATATTATAATAGATGCAGTCATTTTTTGATAGCAATTGACAATATAGTCATTTCTGATTAATTAAAAAGTACCACCGAACAAAAATCGGTGGCACTTTGAGAGAGAGTTGCTATAGATATATTTACAGTACTACAACATTATTATTCTTTTTTACTTTTCTAAGCTTTAATAATTTTTCAAGTCCCATTGCAGCTGAGAAAATAGCCATTCCAATCTGAGTGATAATAAAGTAATTAAAGCTGCCTCCGGATGCAACACCATATAATCCTATTCCTGCTGAAAGAAGCCATACAACTGCTCCTGCAAACCAGAGAATCATGCTTATCTTTGAATCATCTTTCTTGTTTTCTGAATTTGTCATTGTCTCATCCTCCACTTTATAAATTATTTAGCAAATTGTTTGCTGTTTTGTTTTTGATGATCTAATATTACCACTGGATGATAACATATATATAAACTCTGTTGTGAATGGATAAAGATGTGTCGTAAATGGAAAAACTTTTATCTTTCTTGGTATATCAATGTTAATTATGTTATAATCAAAGCAGAAATCGTTGAAAAGGAGATATTGATATGCCGACATTTGTTTTCTGGATACTTATGATGGTTCTATTTGCACTATTCTTCTTCTGTGGCGAGCATCTACTTCTATCACGAGGAAATGATAGTACAAAAAGGCAGTCCAAATGGACTTCCACAAAGGCTTGGATTATCTATCTGATAATTCTGGTTATTTTAACGGTTGCTTTATTTATTTGTAAAAAGGTTTTAGGTTAGTTTATATGTTAAGGGTTAAATGTACGAATGTGCAATGGGGACTGTCCCCATTGCACATATTTATGTAAACCATATTACCAGATTGAGAAAAAGTATCCTGCAAGTGGAGATAGTACCATCATTATTACGGAAAAGGTAAATGATGATATGGATATTAGTGTTGCACGCTGCTCTGACGGAAACATATCCTGCAGTTTAGTATTGGTTCTTATCTCGATGGCATCATCGGCCATTGAGGATATGAAGCCACCAAGCACCATAATCCATACCACACTCGTATGCTCCAGCAGCACTCCAGCCAGAACTCCCATAGTACATATGATAAATATCTTGTAGTACTTTACATTCTTAGCCTTTACTATAAGCTTCGCACCAGCTACTCCTCCCAGCTCCATAACGAAAAGAGCCGGACCAAGTATCCAGTTTGAGCTGCCAGCATCCCTGAGCTTGCTCTGCAGGAAGAACAGAAGAAGTATATCGATTGCTCCTACAAAGGAATTCAGGAACATAAGTTTTGCTGCTTTACTGTTATGTACCAGGAATAATATGGAATCCTTGAAGAACTGGACTAGTTCACTTAGTAGTGTTTTGATACTAACTACCCCATTCGTATCTGCATCATTTCCAAAACTACAGTCTTCATCTTTATCATAACTAGTTTTTTTAGTTTTATCAAAAGTCTTTTCTACTACTGCATTACTTGTCTCATTATCCTGGCATCTCACCTCCACAAGCTTCAGCGTAAAGAAAAGTGTCAGACTTCCCATCAAAGCGCTTATGAGATATGAGGTTTTATATCCCAGATAAAGGGCTAGTCCTGCCATAAGTGTTGACACTCCAGTGGCTATTCGATATATGATAGACTGATTGGAGTTGTACTTTTCATAGCCTGCTTCTGCCCCTTCCAGTTTCATTGAGTCATAGGCAAGCGCCTCACCTGAGCCTGATGCAAAGTTATAAGCCATTGCATGAAATGGCATCGAAAGTGCTACCAGCCAGAAGTCTGTGGAGAAGAACATCACCAGATCACCGGCGATAGCCATAATATTTCCCAGAGCCAGCATCTTCTTTCTTCCATAGATATCTGCCAGCATTCCCGAAGGTATCTCACATATAAGACTGGTTATATGAAATAAAGTCTCCGCGAAGCCTATCTCCACCAGTGAGAACCCGCGTGCCGCCAGTATAACAACCCAGGCTCCAGTGAGGGACAGATTTCCCAGCACTCCTGTTATATATAAAGTCCTGATCTGTTTAGCCAGATCAAACCCTTTTTCGTTCCTATTCTTTTTCTTGTTTTCTTTCACCTTATTTTCTACTATTTCATCTGTTTTATTCAAATAATTAGACATAAAAAAATCTCCCTCTTTTGTTAATACTTAGATACCGACAAGGTATCAATAAAACAAATCGGAAGATAGTATCCTAATCTTTAGGTTGTCAGTTTCTTAAGTTATACTGAACATTTCACCTGAAAATGGGCGCACTATCCCCCTTAAAGGAGAACTGTGTAACCTTTTGTCAGTTGAACATTGTTTACTGTCCAGTACATAAAACCTTTCCTCGTTTCTTAATCTTTCTCGATAATACCCCACTCCAGCCAAATCTGTCAACACAAAAAATAAAGGACGCCGAATTATCTGCGTCCTTTATTTTTACACTATTTAAATTATGAAAAGAGAATTGAATTGGTTTCACTTGTTGAACTTGTATACACTTTAACATAGGTTGTAAAGATAGTGTTTAATATATGGTAAAAATATAATTAATATGTCGTAAAGAAATTATGAACAAGTTGTGAATATCAGGCCTTCTCAAGGTATAAAGCTATTTCAAAGGTACCTTCCTCCTGAGATGCCGAGATTGAACCACCCATTCTCTCCACAAACTCCTTACAGATATAAAGACCTAGTCCGGCACCACCCTTTGTTCTGGAAGAGTCCTTCTGATAGAACCTTTCAAATATTTTCTCCGTATCTATCGTCTCGGAGGAATCCGTCCTGATACTTAGTATCACTTTACTACTAACACTGGCATTTATTTTTTTATCATCCTGCGGAAGGTCTTCAGTTATATGAAAGTCAAGTCTATGGATAGAATACTTCACAGCATTTGATATAAGGTTTTGAATAACTCTGATCAGTTTTGCTCTGTCTGCATTTACATAGATATTTTCTTCCGCCTGATCGAACCTAGGTTCTATACCCTTCTTATCTATCTCTGGACTTTCAGCCAATATCTCTTCACATATCAGCTCACATATATTCACTCTTTCAAGAACTATATTAACCTGACCTGACTCTATAAGTGATATTTCAAAGAAATCATTTACAAGATTATTAAGATATTTTGCCCTATCCAGAGCTATAGCTATATTAGCTTCTTTTTCTTCATTAGCCTTTGATTTTTCTGCAACCTGAAGATAACCAATTATAGAAGTAAGCGGAGTCCTCATATCATGGGATATCATAGAGATGGACTCCTTTATCTTCTTTTCATCATTCTTCCCTTCCGCTTTGATCTGCCTTATATGATCATACAGATCATTTACTTCTACTATCATATCCTGAAGATCCGCATCTATAAAATCACAATTCATCTGATTTTTCTCAGGATTATCCTTCATCTCCCTGATGACGCGTTTCATTTCACTCTTTAGGACCAGGAGCCTTACAAGCAAAAAGAGGACCAGTATGCTAAGTATGATAATCACATATAACATAACAGTCCTCCTTTTTATGACTTTCTAGCGTAAAGCCGCCTGCTTCTAGTTCGAAACATCCTTCTTATTGAAATATATGCTTGTTATACCAACAAGAATTATGATTGCTATTATCGCACAAATTGCACAAGGTATCAAATCTGAAGCTGATGCGCTCTTTGCAAAGCAGAAAAATGAATGCTCGTAAATAGTATTCCCTACGAATACATTTCTTAGTATATTTCCACCTACAAGTGCTGTAACTACGCAGGCAAAAAGCGCTGTATATACATTTCCACAGATTATAGTTATCAGTGTATAGAATGCATTTAAAGCAATAAGCTGAAGTGCTACTACCCCAAGCCATACAAGATCTTGCACACAAAATCCCTCAAGTGAGTAGCCAAAACTCTTTCCAAAGGTAGCCAGCTGGGAGCCTATAAGAAACAGATGAAATATAAAAGTCATAAGACTTGTTGCCAGAATTCTGGATACAACAACCATCCATCTCTTACCACCTGTAACTATGGATCTATGCACAGTTCTATTGGTAAAGTCCAGACCAACATACCATGCGATCAGCATTCCAATAAGAAATGCAAATGAGCAATCCTGAACCGAATCAACAAAGCCATCGTGCATTGTACCGACTCCAAAGTAATCTATATAACTCTGTTTGAGTCCAGTAAATGCACCTTCTATTCCCATAACAACCATCATAGCAAGACAGAAATAGAATGGTTTAAATCTTCTAAGCTTATATCCTTCAATTCTAAGTAAATTACGCATATGTCACACCTCCCATAATACTTACAAAATATTCTTCAAGTGAAAGCTCCTTATTAGATAGCTCGGAGATTACTATTCCAGCCTCCATAAGATGACTTGACAGTTCAGCCTTTATATCGGTCTTTCCATATATCTTAACCGTGTCATCTGCCACCACTTTATATGTCATATCTGGGAAGTATTTTTCAAGAATTGTTACTGTTTCAGGAATGTTGTTATCCTTAACCTGAATATACTGACTACATTTTTCTTCTAATTCTTCGTGGGTTACTGTTTCAACTATCGAACCCTTATGGATAAATATGAAGTCCGTTGCCAGAAGATAGAGCTCGCTCAGAATGTGACTTGATACAAAGATCGTGCATTCCTGTTCCTCATTTATCTTCTTCAGCATATTTCTGAGAGTTATGATATTTATGGGATCAAGGCCGTTAATTGGTTCATCCAAGATGAGGAATCTTGGATTTCCCACCAGTGCCATAGCAACACCAAGTCTCTGCTTCATACCCATTGAAAGCTTTTTGGCTTTCTTCTTCGCCTGGTCTGTAAGCTCAACCATCTCGATCACTCTGTCAGTTGCGGCTTTGTCAGGATTACCAACCAGCATTCTCTGGATTTCAACATTTTGCCTTAAAGTATAGTTACCATAGAGGTATGGGCCTTCGATCATTGTACCCATACTCTTACGTTTTCTCGCAAGACCAGACTCGCTGCTTTCTCCCATCAGGGTTAAATCTCCTGAGGTAGGAAATGTAAGCCCTGCAATAATCTTCATAAATGTACTCTTACCTGCACCATTTTCTCCGATGAATCCATAGATGTGATTCTTCTCAAGTTTTATACTTACGTCATTTAACGCTAAGTTATGGTGATACTTCTTTGTAAGATGATTTGTTTCGAGTATTATATCACTCATTGTTTTTCCCCTTTCGTTTTCCTTTTGATGATGCCATATTAAACCAGGGTTTTAAGAAAAAGATTCATCAATTCTAAAGAAAAACTAAAGATTGAAAATGATCCTTAATATTGTGAAATGTTATAACTACTTGGACAGTCTATAACCCATGCCATAGACTGTATCAATATAGGGCTCATCGGTTACCTTCGCAATCTTCTTTCTCAGATTGCTCATATGAACGTTCATGGTATTATCATCACTCATGTAGTCTTCTCCGGTAACACTTTCAAAGAGGTTTCGCTTTGAAAAAACCTTGTTGGGATTCTCCATCATAAGCTCCAGGATACTGAACTCCATTACAGTACAGGCAATTTCATTCTCCTCTATGAATACTCTCTTTGCCTCTTTATCCAGCTTTAGATTCTTATACTCTAATGTTGTTGGTGCTGATACACTTCCAGTACGCCTTAGTACTGCTTCGATACGAAGTATTACTTCATCAACATCAAATGGTTTACTGATATAGTCATCTGCACCGAGTCTTAGCAGCTCGATACGATTGATAACCTCGTTCTTTGCAGACAGCACAATAGCAGGTGTGTTCCTGGTTTTTCTAAGTTCACCAAGAACCTCCTCTCCAGTTTTCTTTGGAAGCATCAGATCCAGGAGTATCATTTCATACTCCTTTGCAAGTGCATTATTTAATCCTTCTTCCCCATCAAAAGCACTGTCAGTCTCGTACCCATTATCAGACAGTACCTTACAAAGAAGATTATTTATCATTACATCATCTTCAATTACAAGTATCATAATTAACCCCTTTAACCTACATATTTTGTCACTAAAAATATAACTTATTTTTCATTATATCACGCTTTTTTATTGATTCATAGAAAGCAATGTGAAATCGAATACACATTTTACTTTTATTACTACTTTAACAGTGCTATACTCATAGTATATTTTTAACTATATATGTATTACATACATAGTAACTAATTGGGGAAGAGGACATAATATGGGGACAAAAGAAACAAATATAATCAAGGGGATACTGGCTAAAAAACAGGTTGATCAAAATCAAAAAGCCTGGAAATTTATACAGGAAGTAAATAGTATATCCGTCACCGATCTTAATAAGACAGCAATCGAAGACGGATCCAGGAAATACACTTACGGACTAATGTTCCGTGAGTGGGAAAGATATGCATCCGTTTTTTCAGCTCTTAACATGACAGCAGAAAAGAAAGCCCGTGTAGGAATACTGGGTTCAACTTGTGCTGAAGTTATCTTTTCTTATTATGGTCTGAATATGGTGGGCGCTGACGTATCAATAATACCTACATACAGTGCTCTCACACCAAAAAAAGTTTTACAGACCATTCGTAATGAGAATCTTACTGATTTCATAATCACAGATGATTTTGCCCAAATAAATCTAATATACGATCTTCTTACAGAGCGAAGTGAGCTTGGACTGAATAACGTGATCATACTTCACGTGCCAATAACCGGAGTCACCGTAACTCCTATGCTTACTGCCGCCCAGGAAGCAAAGTATCAATATCTGAAGGGACAGTTCAAGCCTGTTTGTATGGATGAACTGCTCACTATCTATGGAAATCATCCGGTAAGCTACGCAGATAAAACCAGCGGCGACACTGCTCTAATACTTCACACCTCAGGAACAACCAGTGGAACAGGAAAACCAGTTGCTCTTTCTGATTCTGCTGTTAATTCTGCTGCTTCTATCTTCTACGATATGCCGGAACTTGATCTTCCTTGGGATAATCTGGTAACAGCAGTCATAGTTGATCTAAGTAATGCTTACGGACTTATCGATCAGGTACATCTTCCTTTTGCTGTGGGAGCAACTGTAGTTGTAGCACCAGGTGGAATCTTAAATCCTTGGTTTTATAAAGCTATTCCTGCTCACAGGATTACATTTTTATTCACTATCAGTGCTATGTTTATGAGATGGATGAAAATGCCTGAAAGGAACCAGCTTGATTTTTCATCTCTTCGTTTCGTGATTCTTGGAGGCACATCAGTTTCAGCAGCAGATAAGAAAAACTTCTATAGCTTTATTCAGGAGCACAACGGCAAGGATATTACTATGTTAAATGGATATGGTATATCCGAACTTGGTGGAGCCTGCTGTCTGTCTTCATCTGATCTTGATGATGAATCCATCGGTTATCCATTGCCAGGAGTAAATGTCCGTCTGTATGATGATGATAAGCAGGAGTTTCTTCCAGTTATCAGCGATACAAAAAAAGGCTTACGCGAGGGTGTCCTCTATCTTAACTCTCCTGCACTTGCTACGATCAAGATGGATGGAGAAGATCTGATAAAGGTGGAAATGGTAGACAACACTCCTTATGTTTGTACCAACGATCTGGTAAGGATAGAGACTGACGGAAGAATAACATTTCTCGGAAGAGCCAGCCGATACTTCATCAACGAAGGTGATAGAAAGTTTGACGCTGGACGTGTTGAAGCTGAGTTTGCAAAGCAAAGCGGTATAGAAGGCTGCTGTATTGTTCCTTTCTATGTCAAAACAACTCACGATAATATACCAATGCTCTGTGTTAAAACAGAGGGAGATCTGGAAGAAGGGCAAAACGTTATAAAAAGTGCACTCAGAAAAATATACATCGAAGATAAAACTATCTCCCCAGACAATATACCAATGCGAGTTAAGATTGCTGAGGACCTGCCTCGAAATGGCAACGGAAAGCTTGATCTATACAAGATACGCAGGGATGAGATTGAAGGCAGCGTTTTTACCATCAAACCTAAAACAAAAAAAGACAAACTTATTGACTATATCCTTGAACCATACGAGGATGGTCCGGCAGACATGATCAAAGAAGTGTTCGACGGTCTTTCTGCAGAGCTGAAAGGCAGTCTTCCATTTAAAAACAAAAACGATTCTATAAATAATAAAGAGGAGGATTACAACATGAAAAATGTAAAGAAACCATTTGAAGGCTTTAACGCAATGAACCAGATGGGCAAACAGATGATGAGCAATATGATGAACAAGATGGGGCAGATGAATCAGGCTCAGAACTTCAGCAAAGCATCATTTGGCAATATGCCAAATATTATCCAGAAGGATCAGATGCTTAATTATTTATTCCAAATGAATCTGACCGCTCTTGGACTGATGCAGAAGACTATTGATCAGAACACAAAGATGATGAATCAGATGATCGATATGATGACTACAATGAACAAGAATGCTCTTAAACCAGAAGAGCCTGCTGAGGAAGCTATGGCTGAAGATGCTATGGCTGAGGAAGATGCTACAGATTTTATTGAAATAGAGACAGAGGAAATACCTGCAAAAAAAACTACAGCCAGGAAAACTACTGCAGCTAAAAAGACTGCTACTACTAAGAAGACTACTGCGGCTAAGAAGACTACAACAGAGAGAAAAACTTCCGCCAAGAAAGCTACTACAGCCAAGAAGACTACTGTAAAGAAAGCTCCAGTAAAAAAGGCAAGTACAAAAGCAGCTGAAGCAAAAGAAGATACAGCCAGCACAACCACAGAATAAAATAAAGGTATACGCCTATGAATAAAACAAGTAATGAACAGAGCGTATGGAAATATATAAAAGAGAGAAACACCGTAAGTCCTGCTCAGCTTTGTCGTACGGCACTGATTGATTGTACAAGAGAATATACATATGGGCAGATGTTTGTGGAATGGGAGCACTATGCCCGTGTATTCTCGGCACTGGGAATGACGGGTGAAAACAATTCCCGGGTTGGCATTGCTGGCTCCATATCCGCAGAGCCTCTCTTTGCATTTTATGGTCTCAATATGACTGGTGCCACAGTTTCTATGCTCTCCTATCCTGATTTTCTTCCATCAGGACAGTGGAAAACCATGGTTGAGAAGGAGAAACTGACTGATCTTGTTCTTTCTGACATTATGATCACACCTGAAATGTGGCCTGAGATTGAAGAAGTCGGAAAAAAACTGGGAATTAAGAATATCATATTGCTTCATTCCCTGCTTGGTGGACCTTGCACTGGTCCTGCAGAGCTGTTCTATAACGAATTCAATTATCACAGGTTAAAAAGAATCCGCGGAACAGTATTTATGGATGATCTGATGAAGCAGTATGGTTCATCACCGATCACTTGGGGAACAAATGATCCAGACCATCTTGCTATCATCACCCACACCTCAGGCTCTACCAAGGGAACACGTAAGCCTCTTCCTTATACCGAAAGAGCTGTAAATATAACTGCATCTAATTTTGGTAATGGTTTCCACGGGTTTATAAAGGATCCTGATATTCCGGAACAGATCCGACTTATTCCAAGCTTTGATTTCAGTTCTTTTCTTTGTATGTGCGGCGTCATTAATTCGGATCTGGCTGTAGGTGATACTGTAGTTCTGACATTTTTCGGATTTATTCACCCGAAGTTTATACGTGCTATTGAATACTACAAGATTAATGTTCTATTTACCTCCTGCTTTATGATCGACAGCTGGCTTAAAAGGACAGATCTAGATGATGTAGATTTTTCCTCCCTCAAAGTATTCTCCTGCGGTGGATCCTACACTCCAATAGACAAGCTGGTAAAATATACCAAATTTGTTCAAGATCATGGCTTCAAGGGTGGCATAAGCCGCGGCTATGGTATGTCAGAAGCTGGTGGCAGTCAGCTCTACGTACCAGCTGGCTGTATGGACGATATCCTCGGTTTTCCAGATTCAGATGATGGCTTTCTTGTTCAGGATGAAAATGACGGCAAATACTATACCGCTAAAGATGGGATCAGAACCGGCATACTGTATATTGCTTCTGATTCACTCTGCACCAACGAACTAGACGGCGAGGTACTATTTGATTTTACAAAGATCAAGGGTAAGGATTACATCTGTACCAACGACAAGGTAAGGGTTAACGAGAACGGAAGCTTTTCCTACGCAGGACGAGCAGACAAGTTTTTCGCCAACAATGAAGGCATACGCTTTGAATCAGGTATTGTGGAAAATGAAGTTCTAAAACAGCCGGGAGTTGAAAAATGTGCTATCGTTCCCGTGCTTGACAAAAGAATACACGATACTGTACCTGTGCTATATATAGTTCCTGATAAAGGAATCAGTGATGCACCAGATATGGTCAAAAAGATACTTATAAAACTTTATATAGAAAATGATCTAATCTCTGTGTCCAGTCTTCCTTCACAATTAATCCTTGTGGATGACATTCCTCTCAACTCGAATGGAAAGATAGACGTGTTCCGAATTACCAGAGACCGTCTAAAGGGAGAGGCCTACAACATAATGCCACGCAGAAAAGAAGGCAAACTAATAGATATAGACTTAGAGTATTCTGACCAGCTAAACAGCATAACCGGCGGGACACTTCCTGAAGGAATGGGAGGCGGCTCCGCTCTAGGAATATACGAAATCTTTAACAGCTAAAGGAGGCAGCAAAATGTTTGATTTTTTTAATAGCCAGATGAATCCCTTCGCGGCTATGATGAATAACGATGAGAATAATGAAAACACCTCTATGCCTGATATGAGCATGTTAAGTAGTATGATAAACAACATGAGCAGTATGATGAATGGCACAAATGGTATGAATGACATGAATAATATGGGAAACCTTATGAACATGATGAACCCAATGAACTTTATGAACATGGGTAACTGCATGAATATGGGTAACGGTATGAACATGGGCAACTGTATGAATATGATGAACCCTATGAACTTTATGAATCAGACAAATAATGATTCATATGTTAATCCTATGCAGTTTATGTACTCACTCTTTATGATGCAGATGCAGATGATGCAAATGATGCAGAATATGTGTATGATTCCTCTTCAGTTTATGCAGATGATGACAGAAAAGATGAATGACAGTGAAGAAGATCAGGAGGTTGAAGCAACTGATTCTGATACAGCAAATACTGACCAGGGCGGATTTAAGCTTGGCGGAATGAACATTCCACCAGAGCTTCTATCTAAGGTTATGCAGATAGATATGTCTCCTGAAAACCTAAAGAAGCTTCAGAAGTTCCTTGACGTTGCATTTAGTGTTATGCCGCAAACAAAAGACGACTAGTATACAGGAGGAGCATATGGGAAAAAGAGACGGAGTTGGAAAAAAGATTAAGCGCGAGCTTACACGTGCAATGCTTGAACGTACACAAAGCATGGACACGAAGAAAATGATGTCTGTTTTCGGTGCCACTGAACCTGTAATGTACGATGATGTTGAAGAAACACTTAATGTTGCATATGTAAACCGAGATGAAGTAGCTCTTGCCATGGATATCTTTTCACCAAAGGTAGAAAGAGGCACCGAGCTTCCTGTTATTGTAATACTGCATGGTGGCGGTCTTTTTATGGGTGACCGTGGTCTCGAAAGGCCGTACAGCCGACTACTGGCCCATAAGGGATACCTGGTATTCTCTCTGGAATACAGACTTGCACCTAAAGCAGATATAGGCCAGCAGCTGGACGACGTATGTTCGGGTATGGATCACGTGGGTAAGATGCTGGTCAACTACGATGTAGACTTCAGCCGTATGTTTATGGTTGCGGACAGTGCCGGTGCCTACCTGGCAGCCTATGTTACAGCCATGCATAATTCTGAAAAATTATGTCGCGCCATCGGCTACAAGCCTTCCAGAATGGTCTATGCAGCAGTAGGCTTTCTGAGCGGAATGTTCTATACCAATAAAACTCTTCAGGATCAGATCTATGGTGACAAACGTACTGACGAAGAGTTCCGAAAGTTTATGAGCATCGAGCATCCTGAGATAGTAAATAACATACCTCCTGCTTTTATGATGACAAGCTGTGGAGATACATTTAACAATTACTCTATCAAGTTTAACAAGGTGCTTAAGGCAGCCGGAAGACCTTCGAAGCTGGTTTTCTTTGGTGATGAAGAATTGCAGCACATCTTCCCTATAACTAATCCTGAGCATCCAAAGAGTATCGAGGGAACAGATAAGATGCTGGCCTGGTTTGAAGAGCACGCAAATATAAGACGTGAGAAAAGGAAGACCAGTCCTGAGGTATCGAAGAATCTTAAACAATTAAATAAACGCATTACTGACGGAAGTATTAATAACCAGAAGGTTTGGGCTTGTCTTAAAGAGAGAATATCTGTCGATCCAGATAATATGAAGAAGACAGCTATTATCGACTGTACACGCGAATATACTTATGAACAGATGTTTGAAGAGTTTGAACGCTATGCCAAGGTATTTTCAGGCCTTGGTATTGGTGCTGAAAATGGTTCACGTGTAGCTCTTTGTGGTGCCATAACTGCAGAGCCACTATTCGCTCTTTACGCTCTCAACATGACTGGTGCCGAGGTTTCACTATTCTCCTATCCAGATTTTCTTCCAGACGGTATGTGGAAGAGCATGATCGAGAAGGAAAAAATAACCGATCTTATAATTACTGATATCATGGTCACTTCAGAGGTCTGGGAAGAAATAAAGAAAATCAAGGAAAAATACTCTCTCAGAAATGTGATACTCATCCACTCTCTTATGGGAGGACCATCTATCGGACCGGCAGAGCTTATTTACAATGAGATGAATTATCACAAATTAAAGAGACGATCAGATACTGTATTTATAGATGATCTGTTTGAGAAATATCAAAATGAAGAAACTCGCTTCGATGAATCAACAGGAGACAGGATTGCATTTATAACCCATACCTCTGGTACGACGATGGGAACAAGAAAAATGCTTCCATTTACTGATAGAGTGTTCAATGAAACTCTAACCTTAATTCCAAAAGGGCAACACCAGTTTATTGAGGGAAAGGATGACGGAAAGCAGCTTCGAACTCTTCTTTCCTTCGACTTTAGTTCCATTATGGCACTTTCAGGACATGTGCATTGTATTCTTGCAACTTGTGATACTATCGTACTGACCTTCTTTGGATTTATGCATCCAAAGTTTGTACGAGCCATAGATTATTACAACATAAGCTCTGTCTCACTTACCGGCTTTATGGTAGACAAATGGCTGAATCGTCCTGACCTGGATAACCTGGACCTTTCATCACTTAAGATAGTGGGAATGTCGGGCGGATACATTTCACCAGAAAGAATGGATATATACAAAGAATTCTTCCGTTCTCACAGATACAAATATGACATAACCGCAGGCTATGGCATGTCTGAAGCAGGCGGAAAACCTATGTTTGCTCCAAAGCAGTTAAATGGCGATATACTTGGCTTTGAAGAAAACGAGAGCATTCGCATACAGGATGAAACAGACGGCAGATTCTATAAGGTCAGCGACGGACCAAGAACTGGAATCATGTATCTGGCTTCCAAGGTACGCCCAGACAATACATTAGATGGAAATGTCATCTTTGAATATACCAATATTGACGGCACAGATTATATATGCACAAACGACCTTGTTCATATTAATGAAGACAGCAGTATATCCTTCGCCGGAAGAGCTGATAAATTCTTTGTAAATAACGAAGGAAAGAAGTTTGATGCTGGTATTGTGGATATGAATATGGCTTCGCATCCATTTATCAAGAATTGTGCTATAGTTCCTGTAATGGAGAAACGTATTCACGACACCATGCCTGTACTCTACGTGGTTCCAGCAGTCAAGAATGGAAATTCCAGCGAAAGCGTACGTCAGGCATTTTATGATGTTTATGTAAAATATAAGAAGGTACCAATCGACAATCTGCCAACACAATTCGTTATTACAGATGATATACCACTTAATTCAAATGGCAAGCTGGACGTATACAGAATAACCCGTGAAAGAATTGGCGGAGATGCTTACAATATTAAGCCTGTATACAAGGACGACGAGCTGGTCAACATAGACGTGAAACTTGTTCGAGGTGTTAACAGTATGATTGCCGGAACACTGCCAATGGGTATGCAGAATAACTCGGCTTATAATGCATTTGATATATTTAATGCTGCCACACCACAAGAAAAGCTCTTCGATTTTTCTGCATTTGACCCACTTAGGCCTTGGAAAATGTTTATGCCTGATAAGGATGAGATTAAGAAACATATCAAGATGCCCGAGATACCAGAGCCCGTTAAAAAGGCTGCACTAAAATACGGCAACAGGCTTTCAGGTATGTCCAACGGTCGAAAGCATATCACGGTTGATTTTGAAGACTAATAGATTTGTTCACCAAACGAAAAGAGCCACACCAAGTGCGGCTCTTTTCTTATTTGAGAATTGACAGAAGCCACTCAGGATCAGGTGTCTTCATCTCTTTATCCATTGCCATCTCTTCCATCACTCCCTGGACTGATGCCCAGAAGCATCTGGAGAGTAGTCTAGCGTCTCCCTTTCTAAAAATGCCTGTCTTCTGCCCCTGCTCAATAAGCTTCGCAGTTGATTCAACAGTGTCAACCGACATAGCAACCTGGCGAGCCTCCTCAGGCATGCCGCTTCTGCGAGCCTGACTCATGAGGACAAACATATTGAAAACCCAGGGCTGTTCCTTCGCGTAAGCAAACAGCTGTTCCAAAAACTTTGTCAGATAAATATCCGGTGGGATTTCCATTCCTGAGTTAGCAGACTTGGTAGCTCCCGCTCCCATTTTAACCAGTTCCAGCAGAAGCTCCTCCTTAGATTCAAAATAATGAAACATAAGACCTGTGCTCATGGGAACCGCCGAAGCGATATCAGTAATCTTCGTATCATAGTATCCACGCTCCACAAAAAGCGTGAGCGCCGTCATAAGAATCTTCTGTCTTTTTTCTTCCTTTTGTTCTTTTCTTGTCATACTCTACTCTCCATGTGCAACCAAACATAACATTTGTAGGAAAATGTGCAAAAAGGGACACACCTATGTGCAATGGGGACAGTCCCCATTGCACATTATATGTTGATATCTCTTTTCTGGGACTTTAAGAGGCGCTGTACTGCGAACTTGCCGCTGGTTACTGCTACTGGGAGACCGCCTGGTGAGCTTGTCCACTGTCCGGCAAGGTACAGATTATCGATACCCTTCAGCTTGCCCTTAAGGCGTACTGACTTGCCAGTTGGAGTTGTTGTAAAGCTCATGTAGCTGCCGTGATATGCATTTACATATCTCTCGTAGGTAAGTGGGGTCCACGCATCAAGATACTCTATGCTGTCCTCAACCTCTGGGAATGCTGCCAGGATCCTCTTCTCTACTTCCTTAACCAGCGCCTCTTTAACCTTTGTATATTCTTCTTTTGAAAGGCTCTTCCAGTACTTATAGTCCTCATCTATCTGAGTGATACAGGTCTGGATAACCTGCTTTCCATCCTTCACGAAGATAGGATCATAGCCGTAAGCCTTTACATACATTCTGTCAAATGTTCTATTTCCAACCTTGATCGGATCTATATCGATAAATACTGTCTCACCCTCAGAATAATCGACTGTTACTGCAAATGCAACCTGGAATCCGCTGCAGGCTGGGTAATCCTTTGGAGAATCGTAAGCCACCTTAAGCTCCTTTGGCATATAGCTCTTTGGTAGGAACTTGTTAAAGAGCAGGTTTGTATCAACCGTTGGGATAATATAGTCAGCCTTTACTACACTTCCATCCTCAAGTCTTACGCCTGACACACATTTCTTACCAAGCTCGAACTTCTCCACACCAGTATTATAATATATCTTTCCGCCTAAGTCCTTAAATCTTTTTTCCATACGAAGTGACATCTGAAGTGAAGCGCCCATTGGAACGCCTCCGTTACCATCAGACATAGTAGCGTATGATACCATAAATGCATATATACAGTAATCCTTTGGAAGATAATCGCACATCAGTCTCTGCATAAGTGGATTCTTAAATCTCTTGCTGTACTCCTCCAGAGATATCTTTCCGAACTTCTTCATTACCTTAGGGAAGTCAGCCATTGTCTTTCCCATAGAGATATAGTCCTTAACGCCCCACATTTCCATAGGCTTCTTAGCAGGGATCTGGCACTGCTTTGAATACTCTGTATACTGGATGAACTTCTTTATCTCTTCCTCATCCTCTGGGGCAAGGGCGATAAGTTCTCTCTCTGTACGCTTCAGGTCATTCCACAGAGTCGCTGTCTTTCCTTCATATTTAGCAGAGTAAAATGCTTCTATCGGCGCATACTCTGTTTCGTTAGAAATGGCTCCAACCTGCTTCCAAACATCGTAAAGCTCTGTACCCTTCTTGGTTCCTGTAAGCCAATGAATGCAGTTATCTATATGATAACCCTTTCTGTTCCACCCGATGCACTCACCGCCTGGGATAGCATTTTTCTCATATATTGTAACATCAAAGCCTCCAAGGCAAGCATAGATTCCTGCTGATAGTCCTGCGATACCACCACCAATTACTATAACCTTCTCTTTACTAGCATTATTCTTCATCTTTATTTCCTCCTGTTTTTTGTTTTATTGAACTATCGTTCATTGAATCTGGATTCAATATATCACCCCATAAATCATTTGTCAACACTTTTTTGAATTTATATTCAACGAAATTACAAAACAAAAAAATGACAGATTCTGACGTTTGATATACGTTCAGAATCTGTCACTTTAAATTATTCTTTATATAACCGTGTCCAAATCTGTCCTATACAGATGTCATCAATTTCTTGTTAGATGGAGATGTTTTCTCCTACAAGACCAACGTATGCGCCATCAGCTGCCTCGGATGCATCTGGATGAGCAATGAGCCACTTATTTCTAGCCCAGAGCATCTTGTCCTCAGGATCCTTCTCAGCACCCTTCTCAAGATCAGTGTTTGTATTTCTTGGAAGAACTACAGCAACTCTGAAGCCATCATCTGTTACCATACAAGGTGCATAGTGAAGTGATGTAGCATAAACCTCTACGATTGCTCCAGCTGGTGCCTTAAATGCTACAACATCCTTTGTATCAAGCTTTCCATCAATAATCTTCTCCTGCTTTGCGAGAAGAAGCACGAAGTCTGTAGCTCCAATATTGATCTCACTGTTTCTGTGATACTCAAGGCAGTTAAGTGCCTTGTTGTAGCCCCAGCACATACCAAGCTCAATAGGCATACCACCAAATGCATTGTCTCCCAGCTCCTTGAAGATGCCTGTTGCCTCGAGAGAATCAATCCAAGGCTCGTAAGCTACGCCCTCAGCTGGCATCTCAACTGCGTTCATGGCATCGATAAGCTCAGCTGTGTCATATCCTGTAAGAACCTTTCCGAACTCAGCAAACTCTGGATCAAAAACTGAATAAATTGTCATGTCTTATAACCTCCTAAATACTTTTAATCTATAGTATCTGCCTACGCAGATTACGTCCGTTTTTAATTATATCACATACATATTTTTTTCAAAACAACAAATTATTCCACTGACACTATCTCACTGGAAACGATCTCGCCATCACGCCATTCAAGGTTTTTCAGTACCTTACCACCTCGAAGCCTGAGGCCCGTAACCCTGCCATTTTTCCAGGCAGCTGGGAGGGCTGGCAGGAGCTTTATCTCACCAGTGTGGCTCTGCACTAGCATTTCAGCTATACCAGCAGTACAGCCGAAGTTACCATCTATCTGGAATGGAGGATGATCATCAAAGAGATTCGGCAGCGTCTGTTCATCGATTAGCTTCTCGATATTCTTAGATGCCAGATCACCCTCGCCAAGACGAGCATACATATTTATTATCCACGCCCTGCTCCATCCTGAGTGACCGCCGCCAAAGGACAGCCTTCTC
The DNA here is from genome assembly GCA_900110635.1 of Lachnospiraceae bacterium NE2001. GTDB lineage: Bacteria > Bacillota > Clostridia > Lachnospirales > Lachnospiraceae > Eubacterium_Q. The sequence continues at coordinate 184,875 of FOEK01000002.1, read as the reverse complement.
TCTATAGTTTTCTTCGCCGCCTCGAAAAGCTCTGGAGTATCTTCTTTTGTGATCATAGTTCCAGGATATAGGGCAAATAATTGTGAAATGTGTCTGTGCCCCGGTTCCTCTTCGTCATAGTCCTCGTTCCACTCCATTATCTGGCCGTGCTTTCCAACTGTATCAGGCTTAATTCGCTCCAGAACCTGACGAGCCCTATCTGTGATTGATGCTATTTCCGATCCAACGTCAGCAGTTAAAGCTCCGTCTTCTTTTATTATATTCTCTGCACTAATGCAGGCACGGAGCAGTTCTCTTATGATCTGATTATCCATAGATGCACCTTTACAGATAACACCCTTTTCTCCATTTGGCAGTATATAGGTGTTCTCTGGAGAAAGTGTTGGACAGGTCACAAGATAGTCCCCATCCTCTACAAGATAGTCCATCACGAAGGTTGCAGCCTCACGCATTATGTCGTAATTATTCTTAAGGAAATCCTTATCCCCGGTAAAGAGATACTGTTCCCAGATATGAAGTGCCAGCCAGGCACCGCCCATAACCCAGTAGGTTGAACTGATACAAACGTCCTGAGGACAGGTATCGGCCCAGATATCTGTGTTGTGATGCGCCATAGAACCGCCGCAGCTATACATTTCACGGGCAGTCTTCTTGCCGTTCTCACTAACTCTTCTGATAAATGCTATAAGCGGCTCGTTACACTCTTCGAGATTAGTCAGCAGGGCAGGCCAGTAATTCATCTCGGTATTAATATTGATAGTGAAACGACTTCCCCAGATTGGAGTATAGTCCTGATTCCAGATGCCCTGAAGATTTGCAGGAAGAGAATCACCTCTGGAAGAAGCGATCAGCAGATATCTTCCAAACTGGAAGAATCGAGTCACCTTCTCCTGCCCTTCTATCTCAAGTGTTACGCGATCAAACAGGGACTGATAATCAGCAATGTGATCCTCCAGAAGTTCGCTCCAGCTTAGTTTCGAAACGCTACTAAGTCGGTCCAATACCGAATCAACTGGCTGTTCCTCTCTAAAGGTTGTATCTGCTGCAACGATAAGTAAGGCTTCGTCTGCATTTCTTATGATAATACTATTTCCGATTATTTCTGTTGTACCACCTGATGGAATAATCTTGACTCCTGCTGCAAGAGACACTCCATCACGTCCACCAGCAACTGCCTCCATAAGCTGGATACTCTCAGGATACACCTTTACACTATCAGTATATACGTTATAGCACTGCCTTCTTATGGTCTGAAGCTGATAGGGAACATTCTCCCAGGGCTTAAAGCCCCGCCCTAATTGAGTGTGAAATGATAAACTCCCCGGAGTGTCTGCTGTGAGATGAATGATCATCGCATTCTGTGGAAAACTGGCTATTACTTCGCGCGTATATCTGACATCATTCATTGTGAAGGTCGTTGTAGCGACCGCTCTGCTGATATCCAGTTCACGAGTATAATCCGTATATTCGGTGGTTGTACCCATAAACTCTATGTAGAGATTACCAAGACATTCGTAGTGACGCTCCTCTTCTGGCGTTCCTGAAAGAGCAAAGGTACAAAGCTCCTCTGCCTCCTTGATCCGTCCCTCGAAGATAAGTCGCCTGATTTGGGGAAGCCTCTCCTTTGCCGAAGGATTGATCCGATCCTGAGGTCCGCCGAACCACACACTGTCCTCATTTAACTGGATACGTTCTGTATATGGATTTCCGAAGACCATACCACCCAGCTTGCCATTTCCAATAGGAAGAGCCTCGTTCCAGTCTTCCGCCGGACTGTCGAAGGTAATCCTGTTTATATCTATTTCTTTACCCATAACCTACTTACTCCCCTTGATATATAAATACCCCTTTATTCTACTATCTCGCAAATAGTGCTGTAAACAAAAAACAAGATATCATATTTATTCTAATTATCGCCAGGGCCACCGAAGCCTCCACCACCGAAGCCATCATCATTAAACCCACCACTTGGGCCACCATGATCACCACCACCGAAGCCTCCACCTGGGCCACCGCCGAAGAACTGATTGGTGATCGTATTTGTTTCAGAACCATTCTCAATAATTGTTCCACCGTTATATTCAGCTGTTCCGTCATAGTCGAAGGTTGACTGTCCGCTTATATCTACGGTACCGCCATTTACGTAGATGTTGCCATTGGAGTCTATTCCATCTGTATCGCCTGCACCCATTGTTATCTTAAGGGATCCGTCATTTATTTCGAAGGTTGGGGTGTATGCACTGGACTTCTGTGCGGCATTTATTCCGTCATCAGAAGCATTTATTGTAATGGTTCCACCATTTATCTGTATATAGGTTCCTTCGATACACTCTGCTGCTGCGAGGTTAAGTGAACCATCATCTATCTGAATTATAGTTGTTGCGTGGATAGCATCATCATTAGCTGTGATATCAAATGTGCCTCCACATATATAGATATAGCCTACTGTATCATCATCGCTGTCCTTTGCGCGAAGACCATCATTACAGCTAGTCACGGTGATATATCCATCTGCTATCTCAATAGCATCGTGAGCTTCGAAAGCATTTCCCGTGCAGGATACATTTATGGTGCTGCCTGTAATCTTCAGAGTATCCTTGCTTGTAACACCATTATCTGATGATGTGATATTCAAGGTTCCAACTCCGTTTATCACCAGGTCATCCTTTGAGAAGACCACAGCATCAAGATTCGTGTCATCCGCTTCATTTTCTGAACCTGCAAAATCTCCAGTTACTTCAAGACTATTCTCTGAATCTGTTGTAGTAACGAAGACCTTATCTGCGCTCTTTACATAGATGGCTGGTGCAGAATCATTTGATATAGATGTCCCATCCAGAACCAGCTGTATCTTGTCCTCGTCATCTGCTTCAACATAGATTGTAACGTTCTCTGCATCACCTGAGATTACATATACACCGGCAGCTGTAATGGTAATATCTTTGCCATCACTAAGTGTATGATACTCTGCTTCGGAGAGATCTGCTGTCTGTTCCAGGTCCCTGTCAGTGAACATATCGGTTGCATCGATCATCCCGCCAGAGGTAACGTTCGCTGTTGTTACAACTGTTGAAGCATTGTCGTTCGATGCAGTACAATCCGTATCCTCTTCGGACTTATCTGAATCCACATCCTGTGTCGACTTATCAGAGGATGTCTTGCTTTCAGTATCTGAAAATGCCTGTTCCAGTTCGTCTTCTGCGGACTCTGCTGATACACTGTCCATAGCGGTTTCATTTGATATATTTAAACTGCCACATGCAGCCAGAGTTCCCACCATCATTAGAGTAACTAATATCATACTTACCTTTTTTCTCATAACTTTTTCCTCCTTTTTTTCCTTCTCTAGGATCAGGATAACACCTCATCAGTCAGCTTCGCTGACAGCTTCCTCTCGTCTGCCGACTCGGTCAATCGGCCTAAACCGTGTGCCACTGGCACACAGGCCGTCCTCAAGGAGAAGCCTATAGGGTGTCAAGACTGTCGATACGTCTACCAAGGCTTATGTCAAGGTTTCCGTTCCTTGTTCTCAGATCATCCAGGAAGGCTTTTGTAGAAACGTCTGTCTTCATTACAACACTGAGTGTCAACTTATAAAGGCTTCCCATATTGCTGGTCTTTACCTCATCATAGGTGTAATTTGTCAGATACTTATCAAAGATATCCTCAAACTTTCCTTCATAATCCAGGTTCTCAGGTACCGTAATCTTGAGGGTTCTGTGGTTCTCATTTGCCTCACCGAACTTGCCCAGATTAAATATCAGGTTGATGCCTGAGATAACTATGGAGAAGAGGATGGCTACTCCGATGTAGCCCATTCCTGTTGCTAGTCCAACAGCCATAGCGAGGAATATACTTGTTATTTCCTGTCCTCTGCCCGGTGCTGATCTGAAGCGTACCAGACTAAAGGCTCCTGCTACAGCAACTCCAGCGCCTATATTTCCATTTACCAGTATTATTACCAGCTCTACGATAGCCGGAAGGAGCACAAGAGTTATGGCAAAGCTCTTTGAACACTTATTCTTAATTCCGTATGTGACTGCTATAACTATTCCGCACAGGATTGATGTAATAGTTGCAATTAAGAACTCGGTTCCTGTAAATGTTCCATTTGTTATAATTGAAGAAAATATATTGTTAAGCATAGACTCTCACTCCTTTCTTTGATGATGTGATATTTGTTTCAGTACGATTCTCATAACACATTTCACTACTCATCTGTATCATATCTATATACCCTCTTCCGTATTTAGAAAAGGATGCTGGGAATATCTCAAGCTCGCTCAGTTTCTTTGTCAGTTCAAGGGACATAGCATCTTTTACCTTTATCTCCATCATATACTGTCCTTCTTCTATGATCGGTGTACCAACAGCTTTCTCTCTTAGATCAAGAGAATCTGTACTCCACTCTATATTCGTATCAAATGTTACTCTAAAATCCGAGTCAACGGTGCCAGCCATAGCCACTCTGTCGTAGCTGATTCTCATCGCTGGTTTCAGTCCATCATACATATATATAAGTCCTGCAATCTCTCTGGATATCTGCGATTCATCCAGTGGAGCTCCTCCATTTACCAGATAATCGTAAGCAGCTTTATATGTTCCTGATACTCTTCTCTTATAAACTATTCCGTCATATTTTTTCTTTATCTCTATAAATGAGTTCGTACTATCCGTCGTATCGCCGTAGGTTCTAAGTCTCAGCTTTTCTTTATAAACTGGTTTCTCCAGCGAGGTTCGGATCATCAGATAGTCTGGTGTATCAAAGTATATGTTATTGATTCTCGTCTTTCCGTAGGCATCAACCTTGGCGAAGCCCTGGAGGAAGGAAAAGAGTTTTTCGAACTGATCGCTACTAAGGAGGTATTTGATCTCGGTTCTTTTAAAGTTTTCTATATATTCACTCATTGCCTTTCCTCCTTTCTATTCTTCGCTTTAAAGCAAACGGTTTTATAAGCTTTGAACGTATGATAATTCCTAAACCTTAAATCAAAATTAAAAAAATTAAAAAAAGAAAAAAAATTAAAAAAGAACAGTCCACCCTTCGGCAGACTGTTCGTCACCATATAATCTACTTGAATTCTACTTTAAATGTAGTCGTTCCCTCTTCTCTATTGGAGGAAGCTTTTATAGTACCTCCGTGATTAAGCACTATCCTTTTTGCTATGGCAAGACCAAGACCATATCGATTCTCGCTTCTGCTCCTGGACTTATCCGCACGGTAGAACCTCTCGAAGATTTTTTCTTCATCGCCTTCAGCTATAGGCTCGCCTGTATTCGTGATCTTAAGCTTGGTCGTAGCATTTGACCTATATAGGCTGATCCTGACAGTTGTATCCTTATTGCTATGCTTTACAGCATTATCAAGAAGAGTTGAAACCAGCTTTTCCATTTCATCTTTACTGCACTTAAGAGTTATATCTTCCTCAATATCGGTTTCTATCAGAACCCCCTGCTCGAAAGCAACGCCCTCGAAAACCAATGCAGTCTTCTCAACTATCTTTGACAGATTGTGATCCTTATATGTATCCTTCGATACCCCCTCCTCCAGCTTGGAAAGATCAAGAAGTCCGGAAATAAGCTTATTCATTCGGTCCGACTCATACTTGATATTCTCGACATATCTGGCATTTGTTTCATCTGCTACCAGCTCGTCAGAAGACGCCATAATAACTGCAAGGGGCGTCTTTAGCTCGTGAGATGCATCGGCAATAAACTCCTTCTGTCTTTCAAATGCTTCCCGGGCGGGTCTGGTAATCCAGCCAGTCACAAGCCTTGATATAAAGATAATAATAAGCTCTATAACAAGGAATAGTCCTATAGTTTCCAGTAAAAGCTTTCTCAGCTTCTTAGCAACAGAAGCATCATTTACAATTACTATAGAATTATTTCTTTTATAATTAAATGAGTACTTTCCAATGAACAGATTCTCTATCTTCACGGTGTCCTTGTCGTATCCCAGAAGAATCTCCTGAGCTGCCGCCGCCGCATCAAAGCCTGAATCGTTGTTACCCAGACTGAAAACTCTGGACACAGTCCCGCTCTCTGTCACCTCAACCGTATAGACCTCGTAGTCCATGATCATCATATTTGCAAAGTCATCAAAGTTCATCTCTGGAAGGTCATCTGGAATATCATTAGGCTGATTTTCTGGTTCATTTCCCGAAAAGAACCCTCCCGGGTCAAAGCCTGGAGGTTTATCACCCTCAAAGCCCCCGCCACGGTTATCCATCAGATCCAGATTCCGCTTAACACTCTCATATTCCCTGCGGTAGCTCACTATGTTTAGTATCACAAGGCTGATAACAAGGATAAATGTCAGCATTCCCAGAATTGTTAGAAAGACCTTTCTACTTAGTTCCTTCATCCAGTGTCTCCATTCTATATCCCATATTACGAAGCGATTTGATAGTTACATTTGCATCAACTGCTTTTAACTTCTTTCTGACAAATGACAGATATGCCTCCAGGTTGTTGGATAATGTATCGCTGTCCATTCCCCATACTCTGTCGAAGATCATCTCCTTTGAAAGCACCTGACTATGGTTCATCATAAAATACTCAAGAAGCTGGAATTCCTTGTTATTTATCTTGATGCTCTCGCCCGAGTCCTTATTCACCACTGCCGGAGTCTTATAATCCAGGATTACATTTCCATAGGACAACTCCTCCTTAGCAACTGCTGTCATACGAATCTGAGCGTTGACCCTAGCCACCAGTTCATCTATGTGAAATGGTTTTGGAACATAATCATTTGCCCCTTCGCTAAACCCCTTCAGCTTATCCTCCAGCTCGCCCTTCGCTGTCAGCATTATAACCTTCGACGTAATCCCCTCTGCTCTTATCTCACTGAGAATCTCCAGACCATCCTTCTTTGGAAGCATTATATCCAGAAGGATCAGGTCATATATCCCGGTCAGTGCATTATAGAGACCATCCTCGCCATCGAAGCTCATATCCACCGTATATCGTTCTTTCTTAAGTCTCTCAGCCACAAGTTCGGCCAGAGACCTTTCATCTTCAACCAAAAGAATTCTCATATTATGTAAACCTCATTCATGTTTTTATGCGTATAAATCTACGTATTCATTTTACGCCATTATAACAGATAATGATACATTTTCGATACATATTATATTTATACTTTAACCGTAACCATTAATATCTATAAAAGATAGGAATGCGTATGATTGTGCAATGGGGTCAGTCCCCATTGCACATTACAAGGATAAAAACATGAAGAAAAAATATGTGAAAAGAATAACTAGTTTAGTACTTACAGCAGCACTTTGTCTTTCTGCTTCTGCCTGTGGAAATGAGGATACTGTTGTAGATGATTACGGATCAAACGATCAAAAGACGGAAAGCGCTGAGACAGACGCTGAAACCAGCACTGGCACAGATGGCATCAGTATCGCAAGAGGTGATAACGAGTCACTAAGAGACTTCTTCGGTTCCAAGGTCAGCTATCAGGATGACTTTACAGTTGGCAAGACCGAGTTTAAGGGCAATGCGTCCTATGATATTTTGGATAATGCTTACGTAAATGTATATAACATGCATAAGATAAGTGACGGAAAGAAGGATGAACAGGCTATAGTAGATTCCCTCTTCGGTGACAGCGCTGAAAAGCTGGATAAGATAGAGTATACCGATGGGTATGATTATATGACTCTGCTCTACAAGTACAGACAGATACTTGCCGCTCACGAGACCTATAAAAGTTCTGACGAGATCAGATGGGTTCAATATGAGAAATCTATAATCACCTCCACCACTGGAGATGTTTATTACTGGAAGGATGATGACGATATCTATATCCATATGTACGAAGGAGATTATCAAAACACAAGATTCGTGCTGCTCCTGGCATATGACTATACTGCAGACTTCAGATATATCTTCTTTGAGCCAAAAAATATTCGGGAATATTTTCCAAATTACGAATTTGAGACATTGATGGTATCAGGGTCAAATGATTCCGCAGGAAACCCACTGGAACTGGACAATCTATGCTCCGACAGTATCGAAACTATAAAGGAAAATGCTGAAAGCTTTGTCAATAATGAACTAAGATTAAATGGTGACTATACCATTTCATATGACGGAAGATTCTATAAGAACAGCATAGTTGATTCCATCATAGACTCTTCTTCACCTATCAATATGATTGATCCTTTTGGAAGCAATTCCAGGGATCTGGGAAATTCCGTTCTTATGTTTTCTGACAGTGATTTTATAAGTACAATCATGACTGGTGTTCAGGGAATGGCTTATGATTACAGAGTTCTGTCCAAACAAAGAGACCTGCTCCAGGAATATATAGAAGAGAATCCAAACAGTACAAAGGATTATACCGATTTTGTATATAGTGAAGGGGCATCCAAGCTTATGGATATTGCCAGCTACACTGTTGATGGCTACGCAGTATACCTGGAGAGTGACAGCTACTTTGAAGATTCAGATTCGATCAGCTCTGAAAGCTCAGATTCTGAAAAGAACATATTGGGTCCAGTAAACTATAATTCAGGAATTATCAAATATACGAGCAATGGATTATACAGTGTAGATATCAGGCTATCCAACAAGATAACAGACTCCATCGATAACGTACAACTGTTGGATTTTGAAAAAATTAAGCCTTGTCTACAGGCTGCAATTGAAGAAGAACTGGACCTTGAAAAGATGGGCAATCCCGACACGCTGGAAATAAACTCAGTGTATCTGTCAAATGTTGACTATTACGAAGACCCAGAAAGCGACACCTACGTCTCTATCCCCGCATGGCAATTTAGTGTAACCCGAGTCCAGGGCGATGGAAATACTGCGATAGTATACCTTAACGCCATGGACGGATCCCTTGTAAGTATCCGCTACATTTCTCTAGATTAAAATACTTATTTAACATTCTTCTTTATATAGCCTTTATTATAGTGATGCATACTCAAGGTATAGGAGTTTCATCTTTTCTTCGGTCTCGACGAAGGTGAACTCATGCTTTTCCCCTGTATGGACCAGTTCGCCGTCTTTATAAACCAGCAGCTGGTTGTCAGGCACCTCTGTCCAGCCCTCTGGCTGAAGTGGATGTGTGGAGAAGATTACCGAACCACTTCTCTCACTCTTATATAGTGTTCCCACTTCATTCTTATGTACGTAGAAGTAGTCACCGTCATAGAGCATAAGATTCAGCTTATTCTCTGGAGCAAGCCTTTTAAGTATCTTCTCGATCAGCCTGATACGTTCATTGGCATCGAATCCATTTAACTCACTAATATAGTGCTTATTCATCTGATCTACAATGTAGAGCAGGATTCTCTCACTGTCTGTAGAGCCCTCCTGCTGATACTGATAAGCACTAAGTATCGGAGACTCAAAGATGGTGCCGTTATGTACCAGCACCCAGGTTCTTCCCGACTCATCTCTTTTGGTAAATGGATGAGTGTTACTGAAGTTGACCTCGCCCTTAGTAGCCTTTCGTATGTGAGCCATACAACGAGAGGTTTCGATACGGCCAGTAAGTCTATTTTTCAGGTAGAGACTGTCGCTGGCACGGATAGGCTCCTTCTCAATGGATATTGAATTATCATCGAGAAATGCCAGTCCCCAGCCATTTCTATGGTCGCAGCTATGCTCAAAAAATCTTTTTAGAAAGTCATTTATCTTAACACGCCTGTTGGCAGTTATCCCAAATAGTTCGCACATTCTTAAGGTACTCCCTGTCATTCTTAGATAGAGAGGCAGCCGCCAGATTAAGGAGCTTATTAGCCCAGTCTGATGCAGTACGTCCGTCATAGATCACAGCATCGTAGCCATATCGTTCTATCTCCTCTACAGCATCCTGAAGCTCATCAATACTTGTAACGCTGGCAAGCTCATTTTCAAGCTTCTCCAGTGTTTCCTCTGAATAGATAAGTCCCTTCAGCAGGGCCACATATCCAAGTGCCTTTTCTATCGGAACGCTGTCTGCCACTCTCACTTCTATATATTTCTTAACTCTGAAATGGAAGAATCCCATAGACATAAAATGCTCTATAAGCTTCTTCTTCCTATCCTCTTCTAAATCATCTGTATAAATGATACTGTTAGCCACCAGTTCCTCTGCGCTCTGATGTCCTACATTTACTGTCTCTCCATTATCCGTAAGCAGGATCAACGGTGTATGGTAGATAACCTCAGCCATTTTATCATAGCCAAAGTCATCATCCAAGGAAAATGGAACAAAACCTGTTCTGTCTGGATCCAGATCATCCCACTCCTGAATTCTAAGCAGATGTGTCTTATCTTCTACTCCAGGAAGGGTTGAGTATTCATCAGTCTTGTTCTCCATCATTATCATAAGAATTGGAGAAATCTTTTGAAGGACTGTAAGTTTCCTTACCATATCCTCTTCCGACTTATAATCAATAGACACCTGTGTAGAAGCAGAAGCACGCATCATATACTTTCCATACTTGCCGCTTCTCTTAAAATAGGCATCCATATATTTATATCTCTTCTTTGGAGATAATGGTATATCATCAGGAGTAATAGCCTGTGTTTCAACAAGAGGAAGATTACCCTTGGTTTCAAAATGATATCCCCTCTCTCTAAAGATTGGCTCCCAGAGTGCACGGAACTCCTCATATATACTCTCAATTGTTTCCAGATCATTATAAGGATTTATACTTATCTCAAACTGACAGGATGGCTCAAGGCTGGTTGAATACTCCCCTGTATAATAACCTACAGGATAGCTATCGATATGAATTATCTCCGCCCCCAGTCTTTTACCCACAAGATTGATAAGGGACGATATCTCACTGAACTCCATCTGTTTTCCCTCATCATTTATAATAAAATGCTCTATTTCAAGCCCAAGATTCTGATCTAATGCTTCCCCAGATCTAATATATGCAGATATGTCTTCTAAAAAACCCATGGCCTACCTCCAAATATCTTAAATAAAACTATAAACCTACTGTGAGAGTAGGTTTATGTCTTGTGAATGATAACATTTTTATCTGTTTTATGCAAGTCAAATGTGAGATATCATCTTACAGTTATAAATGTGAGATATTATCTTACAGTGCAAGATTAAGTATTGCCTTTATCTTCTCACTATCCAGCTTCTCGTAATGACCAACTGTTCCATTTCTGGTAGCTCTATCAGCCATAACCTGGAAATCCTTATCATCTATTCCCAGTTCGGTCAGTGTAGTGGCAACACCAAGCTCTTTGAAGAACTCCTTAAGCTTATCTGATAGGATCAGCGCTCTCTCTTCTTCTGTATAGTCAAATGTATCTACACCGAAAACCCTGTTAGCAAGAAGAGCCAGTCGCCAAGGCTTAACCTTAGCTATATACTTGGTCCAGGCTACAAACACAACTGCCATTCCTTCGCCGTGGGTGATGTTATACTGCGCTGAAAGCTCGTGCTCGATCCTGTGAGAACCCCAGTCAGCGCTTCTTCCTGCATCCAGGAAATTATTATGCGCTACGCTTGCAAGCCACTGAACCTCTGCTCTTGCATTTATATAATCCTCATATCGAGTCTTCTCCTCTCCCTTTTCAAGAAGGCTTATGAGTCTCTTTCCATTCAGGATAAGAGCTCTGACTGCCCCCTCAATCAGGTAGTCGGTTGTATCGCTATTCTTCTCATCTGAGAAGTAACGCTCAAGTAAATGTGCCAGTACATCGGCAATTCCTACTGCAGTCTGATACTTTGGAAGTCCAGCTGTATATGCTGGATCCATAATTGCAAACTGTGGAATGATACGGTCATCCTCGAAACCAAGCTTCCATTCTCCATTTGACAGGATAGCTGCATTGGATGTTTCAGATCCGCTGGATGCGGTTGTAGAGATAACTCCTATTGGAAGTACTTCTTCAGGAACAATGCCTTTATCAAAGAAGTCCCAAACATCTCCATCGTAAGGTATTCCGATTGATACCGCTTTTGCAGTATCTATAGAGCTTCCACCGCCTACTGCCAGGATAAAATCTACTGAATGTTCTTTTCCTTCGGCAACAAGTGTTCTTACCAGCTCTATAGATGGATTAGGAACTACTGTACCATTTTCATAGAAGCTGATTCCCAGCTCCTCCGTCGCCTCCCTAACCTCCTGATATATTCCAAGATCCTTAATGAAGTCTCCACTATATACCAGAAGGAGCGACTTTGCTTTTTGCTTCTCCAGGAGGGCTTTTAATTTCTTTATGCTGCCTGCTCCGAAAATGATCTTCGCAGGATTGTAATATTCAAAACCTATCATTTTTACACCTCATCAGTCTGCTTCGTAGACAGCTTCCTCTCCAGGGGAAGCCTTATAGTCTTTAATATAAAGGAACTACTGCTCCGTCATAAGTGCTATTGATATAATCGCTGATTGCTGAACTCTGAAGAACTGATACAAGAGCTTTAAGTGCATCGTCGTTTTCCTTCTCTGGTGAGGTTGCAACGATATTTCCGTATGTCTGAGCTGCAAGACCATCATTTGCCTCTACTGCAAGTGCATCCTTAACACTGAGACCACCCTCGATTGCATAGTTACCATTGATTACTGCTACATCAACATCTGGAAGAGCCTGTACTAACTGCTCTGGTGCAAGTTCCTTGAACTGAATGTTCTTTGGATTATCTACTATATCTTCAACTGTTGCATTGATTCCTGCATCTTCCTTAAGTGTAAGGATACCTTCCTGCTGAAGGAGAAGAAGTGCTCTTGCTTCGTTAGTTACGTTGTTAGGAACTGCAACTGTTGCTCCGTCTGGAAGATCTGCAAGTGATGTTGTCTTGCCAGCGTATACGCCAAATGGCTCATAATGAATAGCTCCGATTGATACAAGATCTGAACCGTTCTCTTCATTGAACTGCTCAAGATATGGAACATGCTGGAAGTAGTTTGCATCAAGACTTCCCTCGATAACTCCTGTATTAGGTGTAACAGAATCTTCAAGTTCTACTATCTCAAGTGTGATACCCTGCTCTGCAAGGATTGGCTGTGCCTCTCTAAGGATCTCAGCATGTGGAGTAATGTTTGCTCCAACCTTGATTGTTACAGGATCACCTGTGTAAACAAATGTGCTGTCTGTCTCTGAAGCACTCTCGTCTTCATTTGCGCTTGCAAGTGACTCACTCTCTTCAACCTCTGTCTCTGGCTCCTTCTCTTCGCTTGCTTCCTCAGAAGCTGTCTCAACTGTTGCTAGCTCAGATGCAGTGTCATTTGATGAATCATTTGATGCTCCACATCCAACTGCTCCAAGTAATAATGCAAATGTAATACCTACTACTAAAATCTTCTTTCTCATAATTTTGTTCCTCCTATATGCTTTGATTTTGTAAGGGATATCTAATGGGGTTTTGTGATATTCCTTTGATGTAATGTACTATATACCGATTTTCGTTATAGCACAAATCTTAATATTCTATATTCTGTTATAGGTTTTACTTATAGCATATTTAACTCTTACGAACGCCCTTTGAGATGGCGCCACCTATCTCCTGAACCGCCCAGACCATTATTACAAGTATTCCCACAGTTATCCAGAGAACGTCCTTCTGATATCTGTAATAGCCGTACTGAAGGGCAAGAGCACCAAGTCCGCCACCACCAATAACACCTGCCATGGCTGAGTATCCAAGAACTGTGGCTATATTGATAGCTGCACCAAGTAAAAGAGATGGACCCGCTTCTGGCAATATAAAATGAAATACGATAAATAATGGGCTTGCTCCCATGGAGTTTGCTGCCTCGATAATACCGGAAGGTACTTCATTTAAGGATGATTCCACCATTCGGGCTACAATAGGGATTGCTCCTATTGTAAGTGGCACTATGGTTGCTGTGGTTCCAATGGAAGAACCAACTATAAACCTTGTAACTGGGATAAGCAGTACAAGAAGGATCAGAAATGGCAGCGATCTGCTGATATTTACTACGGCACCAACTACTGTATTCACCACCAGGTTTTCATAGATGCGCCCCTTGGAAGTCACATACAGAAGGATTCCCAGAGGAAGTCCTATCAGGTATGCAAATAGTGATGCAAATGCTGTCATCTGCAGGGTTTCGAAGATTCCTTTTATTATTGCGTCTCTTATATAATCACTCATTATTTTCTCCTCCTATCCTTCTATTTATAACTCAACGATACTAAGGTGCTTGCTGTTAAAGTAGTTCAGGACAGTTTCCTGGCTATTCCTATCTCTCGGAAGTTCCAGTACCATCTGGCCATATACTATGCCACCAACACTCTTGGTATTAGCACCTAGTATATTGACCTTCTCGCCAGTCTGTTCAACAAGCTCTGCAATAAATGGTTCTTTGGCTGACGCACCATCGAAGGCAATACGGATAACCTTGCTATTTTCATCAGTCCTATCGAAGCTGCTGACCAGACCTTCACTATTGTTAGGGAACACCAGTTGCTTTGCTGCATCGGACTTTGGAGAAGTAAAGATATCCTTAACCTCCCCCACCTCTGCAAGAGTTCCTTCATCAATAATTGCTACTCTGTCACATATCTTTTCTACTACTGACATCTCATGCGTAATAATAATTACTGTCAGACCTCTAGTCTTATTTATCTCCTGAAGAAGAGCCAGGATTTCTTCTGTTATCTTTGGATCAAGTGCCGAGGTTGCCTCGTCACAGAGAAGCACCTTGGGATCCACTGTAAGAGCACGAGCTATTGCAACTCGCTGTCTCTGACCTCCAGAAAGCTGGGCAGGATAGGAGTTCTGCTTTTCAGACAGTCCCACCACCTCCAGCATCTCAAGAGCTGTCTTCTTTCGATTCTTACGTGGTACTCCAGCAATCTTAAGAGGGAGCATTACATTTTGCAGAACAGTCTTCTGCATCAGAAGATTAAAACCCTGAAATATCATAGAGATGGACTGGCGAGTCTTCCTAAGTTCTCTAGGACTTAGTTCTGACAGATTCTTCCCAAAGAAGCTGACCTCTCCTTCAGTCACATCCTCCAGACGATTAAGTGTACGTACCAGAGTTGACTTTCCTGCACCACTCATTCCAATGATTCCAAAGATTTCACCCTCATAGATTTCAAGATTTATATCATCCAGAGCAACGAAATCTTTCCCTTCGTTTTTATAGACTTTTTTCACGTTACTTAGCTTATATACAACCTCCGACATATCCAACACCTCGCTTTGTTATAGTTATTTCTTATGCCTGTTTAAATATAAAGCCACTCTCCTATATTGACAAATACCTAGAACTTATAGTTTGTTATAGATTTTCGTTATAGCCATTCAAAAGCCTTTATATCTGCACGTTATGATTAAACAAAAAATGTGACAAAGTGCTAAGGGACTGCTTTTTGCACTTTGTCACATTTTAAAACTTTGTATATACTTTTTTACTTAGGAGGTATGTGACAAATTCGTATAGAAACTGTCACTTATTTTGTGAATGTAAGGCTATAAGGAGATTATTTGATATTATCTCTCCAAGTAGCTGGTTTAAACTCATTGATGATAGGGAGAAGTCTCTTATCTACATCTATCTTCAGGATTGAGTTGAAGTTATTTGTAGCGATCATCTGACCTGCGAAACCAACGATTACTACAATTTCCTGATCTGTCCAGAAGCTATGAAGCTTCTCGAAAAGCTCATCTGAAACTGCTGTAGGATTCTTAACTGCCTGCTGTCCAAGCTCAGCAAGAACCTGTTCCTTCTCATCATACTGAAGATTTGCTGGATCAAGTCCAAGACCCTTTACATCACTAATAAAGAACAGTGAGCATAACTGGCAGGAATTGGTTGTTGAGATTGCGTGTGCATAAAGTATTGCATCCTTCTCACCAATTACTTCAACAAGTCTGTTCCAGGATGTGTACCAACCCATATATGCATCATATGTTGCTGCATCATTAAGAAGTCCTGCCTTCATATTTGTAACAGCATTTCTTCCTGCTAACTCCTCATATCTTTCCTTCTCTGCTCCGCTTGTTTCTTCAAGTGTTAATAATTTTACTCTTGCCATTTTTTCTTTCCTCCATCCGGCTTTTTTTATTATGTCGTTATATTACTCCATAATTTCAGTTCTGTATAATACCTATAAGCAATAGTTCGTTATAGGAAAAAGCTATTATGCCGAATATCCGATTACCTTTGATCTAAAGGAAGCGAGTCGGTCCAGAGCCTCGTTCAGTGTCTCATCTTTCTTAGCAAAATGAAGTCGAATATAGTTATTTATATCTTCTTTAAAGAAGCTGGATCCAGGAACTGCTGCCACACCAACGTGCTCCGCAAGCCACTCACAGAACTTAAGGTCATCCTTTACGCCATACTCTGCAACATCTACCAGTACAAAATACGCACCCTGTGGTTCTGAATAATGAAATCCAAGATTCTTTAAACCCTTTAGGAATAGATTTCTCATATGAGTATAATGTGCCCTTAGTTCATCATAGTATGAATCAGGGAATTCAAGTCCAACTACGGCTGCCTCCATAAGTGGAGCTGCCGCTCCAACTGTCAGGAAGTCGTGAACCTTTTTTGCTCTCTCAGTCAGTTCAGGAGGTGCGATCAAATATCCAAGTCGCCATCCTGTTATTGAATAGGTCTTTGATAACGAGCTGCAGGATATTGTTCTCTCATACATTCCTGGAAGTGAATTAATATAGGTATGCTGATATGGTTCGTATACTATATGTTCATACACCTCATCGGTTATCACAAAACTGTCATACTTTATTGCCAGATCAGCAATTATCTTCAGTTCAGCACGAGTGAAAACCTTTCCAGAAGGATTTGAAGGATTACAAAGCACCAACGCTTTAGGATGCTGTCTAAATGCATCTTCCAGCACTTCTGGATCAAAGCCAAAGTCAGGCGGATTTAGCGGAACGTATATTGGTTCAGCTCCAGATAGTATGGCATCAGCTCCATAATTTTCATAGAATGGTGAAAATACTATAACCTTATCTCCAGGATTAATTACTGTAAGCATTGCAGTTATCATTGCTTCTGTGCTTCCACAGGTAACAAGTATTTCCTGTTCAGGATCTATGGTTCTTCCCATAAATCTTTCCTGCTTCTTAGCAAGCGCATCTCTGAAGTTCTTAGCTCCCCAGGTTATCGGATACTGATGAGGACCAATAAGTGATATATCCTGTAATCTCTTTACTATCTCTACAGGTGGATCAAAATCCGGAAATCCCTGGGATAGATTGATGGCTCCATATTTGTTAGCCACACGAGTCATTCGTCTAATTACAGAATCTGTAAATCCATTTGTTCTTTCAGCTAGTTCAGGCAATGTCTTATCCTCCAAATCTAGATCAGGATTGCCTGATCGATCTTGTGTTCTCTTTCGTCTATCAGTCTCTTAGCTTTATGTTCTGCTCTTGGAAGTTCGCCATCAGCAAGTACTGATATATAATCCGGCTTTACGCCAATACGGCTCTTAAGTGCGCCGATAACTCTCTTCTTGATATCCTCTACATCAGCATCAGGCTCAGCCTTTTCAACCTCTACTCCATATCTTGCAGTATAGTCACGCTCAAATACGTGGATCCTATACTCACCAGTGATACCTTCAAAATCTCTAAGAACTGTCTCAACATCTGATGGGAAGATATTAACTCCGGAAACAATGAACATGTCGTCTTTTCTTCCTACGATATGAATTCTGGCCGATGTTCTTCCACATTTACATGTGCTCTTGTCAACATATCCTATATCTCCTGTTCTAAAGCGGATCATAGGTCGTGCATGCTTACGGATACTTGTAAATACAAGCTCTCCAGTTTCTCCATCCTTTAAAACATCTCCCGTCTTCGGATCTACAGTTTCAACCAGGATATGATCCTCAGCAAGATGCAGGCCGTGCTGTTCATCGCACATACCCGCACAGGCTCCAAAGATATCGGATAAACCATAGAACTCAATTAGCTTGGCATCCCATAGTGCCTCTATAGCATTTCTTGTTGCAGGAATTGAACCACCAGGCTCACCTGCAACTATAATCCTTTTCACCGAAAGGCTCTTTGGATCGATTCCCTTCTTCTTCGCCGTCTCGCCAAGGTACAAAGCATAAGATGGAGTTGTTTGGATAAAAGTTGGTTTAAACTGCTGTATTATATATAACAATCTGTCAGACGGGAGTGTTCCTGCCCATATTCCCATGGCTCCCAGTCTCTGTGCACCAAGGACACAAGGTCCTCCGACAAAAAGACTGAAGTTTATGCCATGCATATATCTGTCGTGCTTACGCATTCCGGCCTGGTACATGAGTCGGCTCTCTATATTCATCCACTCATCAAAATCCTTCTGTGTAAATGGACTGATAGTTGGAACTCCTGTTGAGCCGCTGGAAGCTGAAATGAATACGATATCATTTTCTGGTACTGCACAGAGCTCACCAACCATAGAACCTATTCCCTGAGTTTTTCGCTCTGTCTGTTTATCAATGAACGGCAGCTTCTTTATATCTTCCAGAGTTTTGATATCCTCAGGCTTTACACCTGCCTCGTCAAAGCTCTTCTTATAATAAACAGTATTATCATAAGCATATTTTACTATCTCTTTCAGACTCTCTAACTGAGCTGCTTCTATATCCTCGCGAGGAAGAGTTTCCCACTCTTCCTCCCAGTATTTACTTTCTCCCATTTCTGCCTCCGAAATCATCTACTATTTTTCGAAATATCGTAATATCTTATTAGTCTTCTCTCAAATTATTCATTTGCGAACTGGCTCTCATCATAGTAGCCATCTGGCTTTGTGAATGACTTATACTGCTTGTTCTCATCCTCAATAGCTGTTCTAAATGCATCTGAATGTACTATTCTATCAATTGTCTTTGTAAGCTCAGAATCCTTATCAGATTCTCTTACTGCTATAACGTTGATATATCCCTCTGTAACCTGCTCATTGTAAAGATCTGTTGAAAGATCAAGATCAGCTGCGATTGCAAAGTAACCATTGATGATAGCTGCGTCAACGCTGTCAAGAATGTTAGGAAGAACCTCTGGGTTCATCTCTTCAAATACGTACTCATTTGGATTGCTTGTAATATTATCTACTGTTACAGTTGCCTGCTCAACGCTCTGATCAAGTTCGATCTGACCTGTCTGTGCAAGCACTCTGAGTGCTCTTGCTGTATTAGTTACATCATTAGGAATAGCGATTGTTGCACCCTTTGGAAGGTCCTCAAGCTTATCATACTTATCAGAGAAGATACCCATTCCTGCAGTTGGAATCTCTGTTACATATGTAAGATGTGTTCCATGCTCCTCATTGAAGTTGTTGAGGTAGATTGAATGCTGGAATACATTAAGAGTAATCTCACCTTCATCAACTGCTGTATTTGGAGTAACGATATCTGAAATCTCGATAATCTCAACTTCATATCCAATCTCCTCAAGTGATGGCTGGATTGCATCCGCAAACATATCTCCATAAGGGCCAGCACATACACCTACTGTTACCTTCTTATCCTCTTCACTTGGTGCTGCACCTAACACATTTAAGCTTGTTGCTTCAACTACTGGTTCACTATTTTCTTCTGTTTCCTCTGCCTTCTCAGTAGACTCTGTTACCTCTGTAACCTCAGCAGCCTCTGTCTTTACATCGCTTGCATCATTTGATGCGCTATCTGATGAACCACATCCTGTTGTCAGTCCAAGTGTTGCAATAACTAAACCTACAAGTGCCTTCTTTAAAATCTGTTTTCTCATAATAATCCTCCTTCCGACCTCATTTTGAGATCTCTTGAAAAAACTTAAATGCCGAATACGGCGATACGCTCCCAGGTTTTATCCCTTTCACGTATTATTTTATCTATGTCCTCATCACTAAGATGTTTGAACCTGCCTTGTCTTTTTATATAATGGCTTACACTATCTAAAGCCTTTGGCTTCATATTGAGATGCATTTCACCATCATAGTATTCTGCAAGATACCACAGTCCTGTATCTACTATCTCTCTTGCTATATCTATAGTTTCTGAAGTATCTACTCCCCAGCCTGTGGGGCAAGGTGCAAGAACATGAATAAATGATGTCCCTTTTAC
Organism: Lachnospiraceae bacterium NE2001; assembly: GCA_900110635.1. GTDB lineage: Bacteria > Bacillota > Clostridia > Lachnospirales > Lachnospiraceae > Eubacterium_Q. Next base: position 164,859 of record FOEK01000002.1, on the reverse strand, counting down.
CTCAGAAGCTCTTTTTACTTTGTTAGCAAAATCCTCTATATATCCAACACTGGCTGTTGCCGCATAAGGAATACCATGGGCTGCTACAATCTCGAAGAGATTCTTCTTAGGTCTTATATTTCCTTTAACTTTGCTTCTCGCAGGAGTCGTTGTGGTGGTTGCACCAAATGGTGTCAGACCACTCTTCTGTATTCCTGTATTCATATAGGCTTCGTTGTCATAACAGATATAGATCACATCATCATTTCTATCTATAAGACCCGACAGGGCCTGGATGCCTATATCCGCTGTACCACCGTCACCGGCTATGCCCAGCACGTGGTAGTCTTTAAGACCCATGGCCTCAGCTCCTGCTTTAAGACCACTCATCACAGCTCCAGTTCCGGCAAATGCTGATATTATGGCATTATTTGCAAAGCTCATCTGTGGATAGTTGAAGCTTACTGCTGACATACAACCTGCCGGTTCAACGAGAAGTGTGTTCTCTCCCAGAACCTTAAGCGCTATCCTTACTGCCAGCGATCCGCCGCATCCGGCACATGCCTTATGTCCGTAGAAGAATTCGCTATCAGATATATTTCTTGCATTTATCCTATCTGACATCATCCGCTACCTCCAATCCTACGAATCTTATGAGCTGGTCTGTCTCCTGATTTATCATCACTTTGAAGCACTCTCTGATCATCTCCTTCGATATATCCCTGCCACCGATACCACCGATAAAGTCATATGAATCAGCAAAGTTTCTTCCTTTATGAAGTGCAGAATTAACATTTGTATAAACTGTGCCTTCGTAGCCAAATGAGATATCCTTCTCGAGAGTTCCAATGGCTATAGCATTTTCCAGATGCTTTAACAGTTCATCTGTTGGGAAAGGCCGAATCATCCTTATCTTCAAAACACCTGCCCTAATGCCTTCAGCTCTGAGCTCGTCTACTGTATCTCTTACGAGACCGCTGATGCTTCCCATGGTTATCAGGATATAATCCGCATCCTCAGTAAGATAACCGCTGACGGCCCCGCCATAGCTTCTACCTGTAAGCTTCGCATATTCAGCATCAATCCTTCCAAGCTCCTTTATTGCTGCAAGTGACGCTTTATGATGTAGGAGATTAAACTCCTCATTCAGCTCGGGACCAACTGTAAATGCCATGCTCACTGGATTATCCAGATCAAGTTTGTCCCAGGTATCTCTGGGTCCCAGGAAGCCGCTTATTTCCTCCTCTGACGGTATCTCCACCGCCTCGTAGGTATGTGTCAGGATAAATCCATCCAGATTTATCATTACAGGAAGCCTGACATCCTCGCTTTCTGCAAGCCTATAGGCCTCGAGAGCCATATCAAGACTTTCCTGAGCATCCTCCACATATATCTGTACCCAGCCTGAATCCAGCTGAGACAGTGAATCTCGATGATCCCCGTATATGCTCCAGGGAAGTGCAGTGGCACGATTGGCATTCATCATTACTATGGGGAACCTTCCACCTGAAACATAGGTGAGGCATTCTGCCATATAGAGAAGCCCCTGGGACGAGGTGGCTGTAAATGTTCTTGCCCCCATGGCTGATGCTCCCATTGCTGTCATCATTGCCGAATGCTCTGATTCCACGTGGATAAACCTGCTGTCTAAGCTTCCATCCTCTACCATATCAGCAAGCCGCTCAACAACTATGGTCTGTGGTGTTATAGGATATGCCGATATAACCTGAGGCTTAGCAAGACGAACGCCCTGGGCAAATGCTTCATCACCTGATACATATCTAATCTCGCCCATCATTTTCCTCCATACTGATAGCACCTCTTCTGCATATCCTTTCACATATTCCGCATCCCTTACAGAAGTCGTAATCTATATCAACCTTTGTAAGCTGCTTGCCATCTGAGACCAGATCTTTTTTGCTTATTACGCCATCTGGACAATATAGATAGCATTGAAGACATCCTATACATTTATCTATATCAAGCTTCGGGGTTCTGTTCCTCCAGCCTGCATTTTTATCAACCAGAAATCCTGCTTTGCAGCTCCCACCCTGAGGTATCTCCGAAAGCTTTCTTATAACAGGTCTCGGTCCTAGTGAAGGTCTAATCATTTTTTTCTCCTCCACTTATCTCATATATTTTTCGAAGCAGCTCTATATTCTTCCCTGCCACCTTTGCTGGCATATATTCGCTGATACTCCTTTCCAGAATCTGAAGGTCTATATCCTTATCCCTGCCTATCAGTAGTCCGAGGATACCAATATTCACTATCGGACGTTTCAGGATAAGCTCAGCATTTGTAGTTATATCTCCAGCAATAATTCTTTCGTCCGTGAAATGCGATGCTTCCTTTTTAGTATTGAGAAGCAGATGACCACCAGGTTTTAGTTCCTCAAGCATTCCTTCTGTATAAAGGCTGTCATCAAGAACTATGATGTAATCATTCTTTTTTATGATGCTTCTATCAACGATTCTCTTATCTGAAATCTTGGTAAATGCTCTTATGGGAGCACCTCTTCTTTCAGGTCCGAAGGATGGAAATGCCAGACTTTTAAAGCCCTTATATATTGCCGAAGCACCTAATACGCGGGATGCTGTGAACGCTCCCTGTCCGCCTCGGCCATACCACGTTATCTCCTTCATATCATCCCTGCTTTCTCTTAAGAAGTCCTCTTACTATCAGATCACCAACTGTCTGTATCACCTGAACCAGGATTATCAGCATTACGATACATATGATCATTACTTCCTTCTGATATCTCTGATAGCCATATCTGTAAGCCAGATCTCCGATCCCACCGCCGCCAACAAGTCCTGCCATGGCTGAGAAGCCCAGAACTGTTATAGCTGTTACAGTTATATTTTTAATAAGTGATATCCTTGCTTCAGGAAGAACTATCCTTGCGATCACGTGGCTCTTTTTAGCTCCTGATGAAAGAACTGCTTCAAGAACCCCCTTATCAACCTCTGAAAATGAAGCCTCTGCCAGTCTTCCGAAGAATGCTGTTGCAGCAATAGTAAGTGGTACGATTACTGCCTTAGAGCCGATCTTTGTTCCTACGATTATTGAAGAGAGTGGAAGGAAGAAGATCATAAGTATCAGAAATGGTATGGAACTTATCATATTTGATATAAAACCAACTATCTGATATACCGGTGTATTTTTCGAAAGCAGCGGTTCATTTGTTATGTAGAGAATGAGACCAAGTGCTATTCCCAAAACTATTGCAAGGACAAGAGAAGTAAGTGTCATAAATGCTGTCTCACTAAGTGCCTTAACAAGCTTGTCCTGTATCTCTAAAAAAATCTGAATGAAATTAGCTAGCATCTCTAAGCACCTCCGTTCTTCCTGCATTGTCCTTTATAAACTCTAGTGCATCCCTCTTCTGTTCCTCTGTTCCATCTACACATATATAGAGAACACCGAGAGGCTGTTTCTTTATAAACTCTATCTTTCCGTGAAGTATATTTATCTTCACATTAAACTTCCTTATTGCTTCAGCTATCAGAGCACGTTCTGCATTTTCGTTATAATATTCAACTCTGACTACTGTTCCTTTGGCATTTTCCAAAACATTCTTTGGAATGGTGAACTTGTTTTCTTTTTTAATGAGTGTCTCTGTGAACTCATTTTTCGGCTTTGTGAAGATATCGTACACATCCCCCGCCTCTACAACCTCACCGCCATCCATAACTACGACTCTGTCGCAAACCTCTTTTACCACATCCAGCTCGTGAGTGATGATCACCGTTGTGATGTTCAGTTCCTTGTTGATCTTCTTTATAAGATTCAGCACTGCTTCAGTTGTTTCTGTATCAAGGGCTGAGGTTGGCTCATCGCAGAGAAGAATCTTTGCATTATTCGCAAGTGCTCTCGCTATAGCAACTCTCTGCTTCTGTCCACCGGATAACTGCTCTGGAAATGCATGCTTCTTATCTTCGATTCCTACATAACTGAGCAGCTCATCTATTCTTTCAGCAGCTTCCTTCTTTGTCTTGCCATTCTCAGTAAGAACAAACTCTATATTTGAATACACATCCTTGCTGTTTATCAGATTGAAATGCTGAAATATCATTCCGATATTACTTCTCAGAAGTCGAAGCTCTCTGTCCTTAAGCTTTCCAACTATCTTTCCATCAACATTTACAGTGCCCGATGATGGGTTCTGCAGACCGTTGATTGTTCTAAGGAGTGTGCTCTTGCCAGCTCCTGAGGAACCGATGATACCGACGATATCACCTTCTTTGATGTTGAAGCTTACATCTTTAACAGCTTCAACCTTCTTTCTTTTTTGCCTGAAGCTAACGCTTACATTTTCGAAGCTAATAATATCCTTTCGTTCTTCTTTATCTGACATATTCTCCATCTCCTGTCTTTAATGCTTTGTTTTTGTTTTATCCATTTCCTCTTGACGGCGTTCATTCTAATTCAAACTTTGGTTATCTGTCTAAGTCTAAAAATCTATCGTTTGTTATAAATATTTTTTATAACAAGACTGTTTTTCACACAAAAAGTAACAGCTGGCAAAGTACCAGCTGTTACCCATCATTGTCACTGATTCAGTTGTTTAATGGCACGGCTATATGATATTCCTGATGCCTTCACATATTCTCCTGGCCACCACCGGATTATTCATAGTATAGAGATGAATTCCCTGTATATCACTTACCAAAAGATCGATTATCTGGCTGAGCGCATAGGACATACCTGCATCAAAAAGGGCATCACGATTGTTCTCGTATCGATTAATGATCTTCTGAAACCTCTCCGGAAATGCTGCATTACAAATGCTGACCATACGCCTTATCTGAGCTGCATTTATTACAGGCATAACTCCTGGAATAATTGGAATATTTATATCAGCCAGGCTGCAGTCCTCCTTAAATCTGAAGAAGGAGCTGTTATCAAAGAATAGCTGAGATATAAGCACCTCCGCTCCAGCGTCTACCTTTGTCTTAAGATCCTTTATGTCTGTCACTCTGCTTTCAGACTCAGGATGAATCTCAGGATAGCAGGCACCCAGGAAGCAGAAATCGTGGCTCTGCTTCATATAGGTTATAAGGTCGGAGGAATGCTTAAATACGTTCTTCTCCTCAACCCTGTCATTCCTGTCACCGCGCAGAGCAAGCACATTTTCTATTCCTTCAGCCTCAAGAACACGGGCAAATTCTTCTATCTCCTGCTTATCATAATGAAGACAGGTAAGATGTACCACAGGCTCTACGCCGTACTGATATTTAATCTTTTTTGCGAGCTCGATAGTCCTGTTATTATTCGAGGAACCACCTGCTCCAAAAGTAACACTGATAAAGTCAGGTTTTAACTCGCACAGCACATCCAGTGTTTCATCTATATTCTCAAGCTCCGCATCCTTTTTAGGCGGATATATCTCAAAGGATAGACTCTTCTTTTTCTTATATATCTCAGATATTTTCATACTACTTCCTCATTATGCACGGAGAATCTTTGCTGCTTCAACCAGGTTGATGAGACTTGCCTTGGTTTCTGTCTCGCCTCTTGTCTTAAGACCACAGTCAGGGTTAACCCAGAGCTTACTGTCTTCGATTCTGTCACGCATCTTTGTAAGAGCTTCAACTATCTCATCTACCGAAGGAACACGCGGGCTGTGAATATCATATACACCAGGTCCAACCTCAGTCTTGAAATTATTCTCCTTAAGAGAATCTAGAATCTGAAGGTCTGAACGTGATGCTTCAAATGTTATAACATCTGCATCCATTGCGTCGATTGCAGGGATGATATCCGTAAATTCACTGTAGCACATATGTGTATGTATCTGTGTCTCAGGCTTGACTCCGCTATGAACCAGTCTGAAAGCAGGGATTGCCCAGTCAAGATACTGTGAGTACCAGTCAGACTTTCTGAGCGGAAGCTTCTCACGAAGCGCCGCCTCGTCAATCTGGATGATATCTATGCCATTTGCCTCAAGATCCAGTACTTCATCGCGGATAGCAAGAGCTATCTGAAGAGTGCTTTCTTTGATTGAAATGTCTTCTCTTGGAAAGGACCAGTTGAGAATAGTAACAGGACCAGTGAGCATTCCCTTTACTGGTTTTTCTGTACAGCTCTTTGCGTACTTTGACCAAGGAACTGTGATAGGTGATTTTCTTGATACATCTCCCCAGATAATTGGCGGCTTTACACATCTTGTTCCGTATGACTGAACCCAGGCCTTCTCAGTAAATACATATCCAGCAAGGTTCTCGCCAAAATACTCAACCATGTCGTTTCGCTCATATTCACCGTGAACTATAACGTCCAGGCCAATCTCCTCCTGAAGAGCGATACAGTCAGCAATCTTCTTCTTATTGAACTCCTCATATTGTTCCTTTGTGATAAGACCCTTACGGAAATTCTGTCTGTTCTTTCTAACATCCTGTGTCTGAGGGAAGGATCCGATCGTAGTGGTTGGGAACAGCGGAAGACCAAGCTTTGCCTTCTGGATCTTTTCTCTCTCGAAGAAGTCCGGAAGTCTTGTATAATCCTCGTCCTTTATAGCTGCGACTCTCTCCTGTACAGCTTCATCCTTACTATCTACACGTCCAGCGAAGAGCTTCTGATTCTCTATATATGCATCAGCTGCTGCAGCATCTGAAGAGTCTGCAAGCTCAGCTATACCTGCCAGCTCCACCAGCTTCTCCTCAGCAAATGCAAAATGCTTCTTATAATCCTCTGTCAGCTTGGTCTCACTATCCAAAGTATATGGTACGTGAAGAAGTGAACAGGAGGTACTAAGTACCACACTATCTCCTATGGTTTCCTTTAATTCACTAAGCTCTCCAAGAGTCTTCTCGTAATTATTTCTCCAGATATTCTTGCCATTTACAAGACCTGCAAAGAGAAGCTTATCCTTAGGGAAGCCGAACTCTTTAACCAGTTCCTTTGTCTTTCTACCCTCAATAAAGTCAAGTCCTATGCCATCAAAGCCGAGGCTGATCACAGTCTCATAGATGTCACGAATATCACCGAAGTAGGTCTCCAGAAGTATCTTCACGCTGCTCTTCTTTGCCAGGATTACATTATAGATATCACTGAAAAGCTTAATATCCGTATCTGTCAGATCTCTTACAAGATAAGGCTCATCAAGCTGTGCCCACTCAGCGCCTTCTGCGCCAAGCTGTTCCAGGAGGGCTGCATACGCATCAGTAACCTTATCCTTAAAATCTTCCAGTTTCTTATCTCCAGTATACTTTGCAAGCTTCAGCAATGTGAAAGGGCCAATAAGCTGTACCTTTGTATCAACCCCCAGTGCCTTAGCCTCCTTAAACTCACTAACTGGCTTTGATGCATTTAACTTTACCTCTGTATCGTCTTCAAACTCAGGAACTATATAGTGATAGTTTGTGTTAAACCATTTCTTCATAGCGAGAGCCTTAACATTTCCCTTTTCAGCCTGATAGCCTCGAGCCAGTGCGAAGTAGGTTTCTGTCTCCCCAAGGCCCAGCTGCTTATATCTTGCTGGGATTACATTCAGGAGAAATGCTGTATCCAACACATTATCATAGAACGAGAAATCATTTGATGAGATAAAATCGATTCCTGCATCCTTCTGCTTCAGCAGATTCGCTTTTCTTATCTCCTTCGCTACATTCTTTAGCTCAACCTCTGAAATTTCACCCTTGAAGAACTTCTCTGAAGCGAACTTAAGCTCTCTGGTTTTTCCTATTCTTGGATAACCAACAACTGATGTTTTCATAATATTACGACCTCCACATTTTCTTTTGTTTTTCCTTAATATGTATTAGCCTTCTCCGGTAAAAGCTTTGATTCAGGTGTAGTATAGGGCAGACAGCGTTAATCGTAAAATATAAAAATCTTTTGCTTATCCATAGATTTTATCTATGGAATATGATAAAATATCAGGTATAATCTATGGTTATTATAGGTTATAGGAGGAAACTATAATGACATTAAAACAGTTAAATTATGTAGTAACAGTTGCTGACACAGAAAATATCACTGAAGCTGCACGCAGGCTCTACATTGCACAGCCCAGTCTTACCGCCTCAATTCAGGAGCTGGAAAAAGAATATGACATTACAATCTTCAACAGATCTAAGAAGGGAATTGAGATCACCCAGGATGGAGAGGAATTCCTGGGGTATGCAAGACAGGTTCTGGAGCAGACAAACCTAATAAATGAGAGATATACCGGCAGCACCACCGGAAAGCACAGATTCTCTGTATCCTCCCAGCACTACTCATTTGTTGTAGAAGCATTTGTAAAGCTGCTTAAGATGTACGGCGGTGACAAGTATGAGTTCCATATGAGAGAAACTGAGACCTATGACATCATCCGAGATGTATCACAACTTAGAAGTGAAATAGGTATTCTATACTTAAATGAATTCAATGAGACCATCATACAGAAAACACTAAGAGATAATAACCTAAGCTTCACTTCTCTTTTTAAGGTAAAGCCCCACGTCTTCATCGGACGCAGTTCTCCTCTGGCAAAGAAAAAGGCCCTCACTCTGGAGGACCTGAAACCCTACCCTCGTCTTTCCTACGAGCAGGGCAGTCATAATTCATTTTACTTTTCTGAAGAGATTCTCAGTACTGTGGACTGTGACAAAGAGATAATTGTCCGGGACAGAGCTACACTCTTCAATATGCTGATAGGTATGGACGGATATACTATCTGCAGCGGTATCATCAGTGAAGAACTGAACGGTCCAAACATAGTTGCCCGCCCGCTGAAGGTGAATGACTATATGGAGGTAGGCTATATACTTCCAAAAGCTATACGCCCATCCACACTTACTCTTGAGTATATCAATCTTCTCAAGAATTAAATAGGCTAATCCAGAACCATCTCTTTATACTTGCTTAATTCCTCTACGTACTTCTGACCCATTTCACTTATCTTGGAATGCTTACGTGAGATATAACCGATGGTCATCTTCTCCTTGGTCTTAAGCTTAACTGCACAGTAATCTGTACCATTAAGGTCCTCGCAGATAATGCCTGAGCAGAGGGTGTAGCCGTTAAGACCCACCATCATATTCAGTATGGTGGCTCTATCGCTTACCCTGATTAGACGCTTATACTCATAGGTGCTCATTACCTCCTCTGCGAAGTAGAAGGAGTTATGCTCGCCCTGAGAAAATGCAACACAAGGATAATCATCCAGATCCTTCATAGTTACATACTTCTTGTTTGCAAGAGGATTGCTCTTACTCATATATGCATAAATGCTGCAGTCAAAAAGAGGCGTGAACTTAAGTCCTGCATCTCTTAGAATCTTCTCCAGAACAGTTCTGTTGTAGTCATTCATATAGAGCACGCCGATTTCACTCTTCTGACTCCTTACATTGTCTATAACATCATAGGTTCTGGTCTCATGAACCTCGAACTCATACTCATCCATGCCATACTGCTTGATAACATTTATAAATGCATTTAGTGCAAAGGTATAATGCTGCATAGATACCTGGAAGGTTCTCTTCACATTGCTCTTTGAGATATACTTTGCATCCAGGATGTCATACTGCTCCACTACGGACTTTGCGTATCCAAGAAACTCTTCACCCTTTACAGTGAGAGTAATACCACTGTTGGTTCTGGTAAATATATCAAAACCCACCTCCTGCTCCAGGGATTTCAGAGCTGCAGTAAGACTTGGCTGCGATATAAAGAGACTCTTGGCCGCTTCATTTATAGAGTTCTGCTTTGATATCTCTATTACATATTTCAATTGATTTAAAGTCATAACGTTAAAACCTTTCTTAATATAACACTAGAAGAGTCCCTTGCTAATATAGCGGTCACCCCTATCTGGAAGTATAGCAACTATATTTCCTGTGTCAATCTCTTCTGCCAGCTTAAGAGCTGCATAGAGGGCTGCACCTGATGATGAACCAGCCAGTATTCCTTCTGTTTTTGCAAGCTCTCGTGCAGTGGTAAATGCATTTTCATCTGTAATCTTGATGACCTTATCTACTAGGGATACATCCATGGTATCAGCAATAAAGTCATTTCCAATTCCCTCTATATCATAATCTGCGTGCTCGCCACCGCCAATGATCGAACCAATAGGATCTGCAAGAACACCTTTAATTCCAGGATTCTGCTCCTTGAGGTACTTAACAACACCTGAAAATGTACCGCCGCTTCCGGCTCCTGCCACAAGGTAATCTATATGTCCATCCAGCTGCTTAAATATCTCTGGACCTGTTGTCTCATAGTGAGCCTGTGGGTTGGCTGGATTCTTGAACTGCTTCATTGAGATAGCCCCTGGGATTGAAGCGATTATCTCATCGGCTTTTCTATCTGCACCCAGCATTCCCTCCTCTCTAGGAGTATGAACAATCTCTGCTCCCAGAGCTGCCATAACACGCTGCTTCTCAAGTGAGAACTTCTCAGGAACTGCAAATATAATCTTATATCCTTTGTTGAGCGCTGCTACAGCTATGCCTATTCCAGTATTTCCGGCAGTGGCCTCAACTATTGTACCACCAGGACTAAGGATGCCTCTACGCTCCGCATCCTCTATCATATATACACCAACTCTGTCCTTTACGCTGCCAGCCGGATTCATAAGCTCCAGCTTAACATATAGATTAACACCGGGCTTAACGCCCATATGATTTATCTTCATTATCGGAGTGTTACCGATCATTTCCTGAACACTATTAAAAACTTCCATAATGTCTTCCTTTCTTCAAATGAGTCGATTAGCTTGAGATTCCTTTTGACTCATTTATGCATTGATTGCCTGCTCCAGATCAGAGATGATGTCGTCTACATCCTCGATACCAACTGAAAGACGGATCAGCTCGTCTGTGATTCCAACTGCCTCGCGGATATCCTTAGGGATTGCTGCGTGTGTCATGGATGCAGGATGGCATACAAGTGACTCCACACCACCAAGGCTTTCTGCCAATGTAACGAGTTTCAGTGACTTGAAGAACTTCTTATAGTCGTACTCTTTTTTAAGGGTAAATGAGATCATAGCTCCAGGGCCATCGGCCTGCTTCTTCTGTACCTCATAGCCAGGATCCGACTTAAGTCCCGGATAGTAAACCTTTTCAACATAACCGCTCTTTTCGAGCCACTCAGCGATCTTGATAGCATTTGCCACATGTCTATCCATTCTTACTGCAAGCGTCTTGATACCACGGATCATAAGGTAGCTGTCCCAAGGACCGAGAACACCACCGATAGCGTTCTGCAGATAGTAAAGTCTGTCAGCAATCTCCTTATCATTTACAACAACAAAGCCTGATACTGTGTCGCTGTGACCACCTAGATACTTGGTTCCGCTATGGATCACGATATCTGCACCAAGTGAAAGTGGTCTCTGAAGATATGGGGTAAGGAAGGTATTATCTACAATAATCTTCTTGTTATAGATCTTTGCAAGCTCTGATACCTTCTCGATATCTGTTACTGTAAGAAGTGGGTTGGCTGGGCTCTCGATATATACAGCCTTGATTTCATCTGCATTATCGCCCTTAAGCTCTGCTTCAACCTCATCCAGATTTGAAGTATTAACGATCGTATATGTGATTCCAAAATTCTTGAAGACATTATCAAGAATACGGAAGGTACCACCATAGATATTGTCTGAGACAATGAGTCTGTCACCTTCCTTGAAAAGTGAAAGAACTGTGTTGATGGCTGCAAGACCTGAGGCAAATGCAAGTCCATACTCTCCACCTTCCAGGTCAGCTATCAGCTTTTCAAGCGCTGCTCTTGTAGGGTTGCCAGTTCTTGAATACTCCCAGCCTCTGTTCTCACCCAGACCATCCTGCTTATATGTTGAGGTCTGATAGATAGGTACATTTACAGCACCTGTTCTCTCATCACCATCTATACCACCATGAATTACTAATGAATCTAACTTAATTGACATCTTTCTAATCTCCTTTTTTTTATAAAATGTGCAGTTGGGGACAGACCCCCGTGCAGTGGGGACGGACCCCACTGCATCAAAAAGCCCGGAGGCTTTGTAAAGCTCCCGGGCATATGGTTTCGAACTTCGTTTATGACATATGAGTCACTCTGCTGTTCAGTGTTTGGCGTTTACTTAAGACAGCAACATCGGCACGTCAAAACACCAGCCATATAATATGTCCGGGTATCTAACATAGAACAGCAGCAACAACAGTTTTTAGTTATGCTCACTATATTCTTTGACATAGCCTGTCTCCTTCTTCCAAATCTTTGAACGGTGTCATATTAACATTATTCACCTAGTAAGTCAATAGGTTTTTACTATAACCAAATAATTTTTTTTAATCCTCTATTCCATACTGTGATTTAAGCTCGTCACTGAGCTTGGTTCCATCGGTTATCTCCTGGGCCATATCGATGAGCTCATCCACCGTATAGTGCGGATAATAACCAACCTTCACTGTTTTCTTCGTATCATACGACTGCGTAATAAAGGTATCTGTCTTATCGTGATGACCGTAACAATTTACAATATGCGTAAACTCCACTCCGCTATCCATATCTATCATATCCGTAAGCATACTCATCTGGATATATATGATGCCATTATCAGTATCGTAATCAAAATGAACCTTACCCGTGGAATTATAATAGACCGAAGCCCTGGATTTCTTCTTAAATATTCCTTCTACAGAATACCAATACAGACCTCCATCACCGTAAACTACAAGTAATTCTTTTCCATTTGGGGTGAATGACATCCCAACAGGAGCTATTCCCGGACAATCTATCTTAACTATTACCTTTCCTTCCTTGTCCAGAAGTATGATCCTCTTTCCATCAGATAATGCAATCAGTTCGCCATTACTATTTTCTGATATACAGTCTGTTCCAATCCACTGACTAGGAACATCAACCTCTTCTGAAGTACCTTCCTTTACATCAATAATGTACTCCTTAGCACCAAAGAAATATACCGAATTAGAATCCTTAAAATAGAGCGGTGCTTTTGTAGGATATCCAGCATCCTCAGGAAGCGCTATGGAGTTTGTTTTCTTAGTTTCAAGATCATAGAGTCCCAGTTTGTATTTAAGATGATCATCCTTAAACACATAAACCATCTTTCCGGAATCATCTACACGGCTGCTGATAAGGGATGCATAACTATTACTTATTTCCTCCGTCTCCATATCACTAGTTGAAATATCTACAGTTATTAATTCATATCTGGAGCTTTCCAGATGTCCCACCTGAACTTTATTGTCTTTTATACCTAAGATGGAATACTGGCTAAATGAGTCATCTTTACTTAGCTTAACCTGACTCGACTTTTTATTATCACCAAGTCCAAATAATGAAAGAACTGGTATATCGTCTTCTTCGGTAAGAACAGCCAGCGTATCTTCACCCATATAATAATCTGTAGAATAGCTTGTTATCGCTATATCATCTGAAAGAGGTTTCCAATTATCATCATAAACCCCAACGCCATAATAGATGACCTCATAACCCAAAAACTGTCTCACATAAACGCCTTCATTTACAACAACCTGTCTCAGATCCTCAGCAAAGTATTTTTTGCTATATACAGATCTATCGCTTACATTTAAAGCAGGATAAGTATAGTCACCGTGTTCAGTAATATAGAGTGGGTTTCCATCTCCATCCCTATCACTTACATCAATTATCGAGCTATTAACATTATGGACATAAAGAGTTTCGCCTGTTGCCAGGTCATAGGTGGTGGCAACATTTCCCGAATAATATACAACCGAACCTGTTTTAGCCAGATTAAAGAAGCCTCCATTTAAGGTTACTCCAGTACAGGCAAAATCAGCAGTCCATCTATCTTCCAGGGTAGCAGGATCGACGCAGAGAATAGTACTATGATCCTCCGACAGGATATCAAGATCACCAATAGACATGCTTCCGTTAAAATCAACATAAATATGAGACACCATAAGGTTTGTATCGTCAATCCACTCAATATGTCTAACGAACTCTTCTATAGGATCCGAGATCCGGACGTCTCCAGTATCAATATCCATTACACCATATACATATTCGAAAACTCCAACGTTGCCACGAAATGCTATTCTGGTACCATCTGGAGAAAGCTTTGCTTCAGATAATAAAAAATCCTCCTGAATATCTTTCTTATCTAAATGATATTCATTTTTAGCCTCTCCCGTTGAGGAATCAATCTCAATGAATCTTAAATCCTCGGTTGCAATGAACAGACTGCTGTCCGACACCGTCAGATTTTCCTGAAGAAGAAAAGCTCCTTCTTTAAGAGTATATTCCCAGAGCATTTTTCCTGAAATGGTATCGTAGCAGATTATCTTATTATCAGTCCAGAAAACAAGAGATTTCTCCGAGAGATACTCCATTCCATTTATCTTTTCGCCAATTTTATCAAGATAAAGAATCTGTTCGTGGGTTCTAGTACTCCATATACCTAATACATTTTCAGCATCTCGGATAGTGATCGTAGAAGAATCAGAAGAAACCTTAAAATCCTCTATATAGTTAGGCATTATATAGTTCCAGGTTGCGTGGATATTAACGCCATCATTTGTTTCATACGCCAGGGTACCTTCCGTAAGCGCACTTATAGCCTCAGGCGTAATAGGTCTCGGATCGTTTTCATCCTTGGGAAGTGCTTCAAGAACCAGCTGAAGTGCGGTTATACGCTGCTCGTCATTCAGAAGATTCTCAGATTCATTTGCCAGATATTTTGATTGATTTCGAAGTGAACTCAGATAATTCTTATTTATCTCGTGTCTCGAGTAAAGCAGGTATGAAATGAATGCCAGACTAACAGAAAAGGCAGCCGCCGTCGCCAGCATGACACGTCTCATTCTATACTGTCTGCGACGATTCATCAGTTCATCATAGGAGCATCCGATCAGACCACAGGCAAGTCGAGGAAGCTCGACCTTCTCCGCCTTTTTTAGTGGCATTCTAAAGTCGCAGGAAAGCGGTTCTATTGGAATCCTGACACGCTGCTGCATACCATTTTGATCCAGCACATAACGGTCCTCGTAAAGAAGCATCTCTGGAATAACATCCTGAGGCTCGCCATTTACCAGAACTGTAAATATATCTTTCTTTGTATGGAATCTTAGGAAATACTCTATCTCTCTGGGAACCCAGGCTGACTCCTTTGTATTAGTAGAACAGATTACTATCAGATAATCAGAGTGGGCCAGTGCATTTGCTATGGTTTCGCTCAGATCACTTGTGATCGGAAGTTCGTCCTTATCCCTGAATATCCTGTCTATCTTTTTCATTCCAGTGGAGCTTTTAATCTTGGCAGGAATATGAAAATGCTCCAGACCACGCTGCACTGCCTCAGCAACACGAGTGTCCTCCGGAGCATGCTTATAGGAGATAAACGCATTATAATGATCTATCATATTACTCCTCAACCTCCTTATAAAGCTGATCAAAGAGTCGTCCATTTATTATGTAGATATCGTGGGGATCATCCTCTCTTACTGCTATATAATCCCCTGGGACACCTGAATAATATTTGTCCTCATCCCATTCGGTGAAAAGCTTTATATATGTATCAAGAGGCTTTGAATATATTCTGGTCTTGCCCGTTCCTATAATGGATCTTGCAAATGCTATAACACCTTTTTCTTCACCGGTAACACTATCCTTGATGCGGGGCTCGTACTCAAACTCACCCATATACGGGATATCCACCAGACGGTAGCTGTTGTCCAGCTTCTCCTTCTTGATAGGATAAACTTCTCCCTCTATACCGATCATAAGGTATTTCTCATCATCTATACGAATGTTGACATCTCCCTCCATGGTTCTGATTTCCACCATAGTATTCTCGGGAAATATATCCGTCAACTTCACATAGCCTAAAAGCTGCGGAAGCTTCTCGTATTTTTTCATATCACTGGTGTCGAGAATAGTTTCCTTTGCGTACATTATCTCAAAGGAATTAAAATACTTATCAATCCTCTTCTGGAATTCAGCATTTATGGCATCTTCCACTGAAGCATTCTCATAATCAGGAAGTTGCATCAGCTTCTCTGGTCTAATTGCTCCGCCAGCCTTGGTTATATGACCACCACCGCCACCTATACCATCTGAGATAAATCTGGCCAGCTCGTTTGCGTGAACCTCTTTCACACAGCTCCTTATGGAGAAACGTATTTCTTCAGGGGTCACGAAATATGAGAGACAAACATTTACATCAGTTGTCTCCATTGAAAAATCACTGATCACAGCCAGGATGATCGGGTCGCACTGATCAGCCTGGATCATAAGATATTTGTGATTAATAAAATATTGATAATCCAGAATTGCCTTACCGGTTATCTTCAGTTCATTAAGAGATATATTAGAGGTGCTCATCTCTGTTATGACACTTCTGATGAAGTTCAGAGAATCTCTCATATCCCTGTCCAGCGGATGGGATATTTCTGACATCTTATTGGTATCGGTATAAAGACCATAATACATGGCCGTTGAAAGTGCAGGACTTTCATCAACACTCACCCGTTCCATACGTATCATATCCCACATAACCGTAGCACAGCTACCGATATTGCTTCTCACCTCTGAAAGCTCTGGGAGCTCAACCGTAACCTGATGGTGATCGATAGTAGCTATATTCTGAGCCTCTGTCCTTGTAACATTTGACTGACCATACTGACAGTCCACTGTAACAAGCAGCTCCGGTACTTCGTCGAAATCCGGCTCGTAGGTAACAGGAATCTCAAGACGGTCCAGCATTATAAGCAGGTTGCTCTTGTTAATCTTATTCTGCCCGCGATAGATAAAGCGAGGGCTCTTTCCCATCTTTGTAAGATACCAATGAAGGGCAAACCCCGATGAGAGTGCATCTGCATCGGGATTGTCGTGACATTGGATAACTATATCATTAAACTGGAGTAATTCATTTAACCTCATAATTATTATCTCTTTTTTATTATTTCATAAATACAAAGCTTTCAAGCTCGAACAAGCTTCTGCCCTTAAAGTAGTCGCCCATCCAGTCGCTATAGTCGGTTTCAAATGTAAAGTAAACAGCGTGACGTCCGGTCACGGCCTCTACCACAGTTGTTATCACCTCATCGTCGTGGCCTATCTCGATACTGCCGATCTTTTTACCAACAGTCTTACAGGTTTCTAGCTTATCTGCACTGTCCACGCCATCGATATAGATGTTCATACGGCAGTTTGTGCCAAGTCCTCGAACCTTAGCCGCAAACTCCATGGTCTTGCTTCCAAAGTCTTCGCCAAAGTCGAAATACCTATATCCGATAATCGTCTCTGCGGTTATATTTCTGATAAAACGTGAGAAGACATTTCTCTCTGTGATAAATGCTCCGCCAGTCAGAACACATGCAAGATCAGCATCTATTATCTGATAAGGATTCAGTGCATCACCGAAGCCCTGACAGGTGGTCTCAACCATAGGAATAGTTCCGTCTGGAAGTATCTCAATCTTCTCAACACAGCCACGGCGTGACATAATGGTACCATTGGTCATTCTATGATAGAAGATGTACCACTGGCCATTCACATTCATTATAGAACCATGGTCATTTCCACCTGGATAATCAACACCACTATCTATGATGTAGCCTCTGAATGTAAATGGACCTGTTGGACTGTCAGAGGTTGCATAAGCAAGTCTTGGACAAGCCTTTGGTGAATAGATCATATAATAGGTGTCGCCCACCTTACGCATGGATGCAGCCTCGAAGAACAGCTTATCATCCTCATCAAAGCCGCTTTCCTTACCTTCGTCAGTTATTAGCGCAGGTATAAAGTCCTTCTGTATGCTTCCATCTATAACCTCAAACATGTTGTCGGAATTTAACTCAGCCAGCTCAGATGCCAGATATCCACAATAGATATAAGCTCTGCCATCATCGTCCACAAATACAGAAGGATCAATAAAGATACCGCTGTTAAATGCTTCTGAATCCGGACATTTTAACTGTGAAAGATACTTAAATGGCCCCTCCGGTCTGTCGCTGACAGCAACACAGCCCTTCTGTCCCTCTATATAAGCGTAAAGATAATATTTTCCGTCCTTCTCAACTACATCAGGTGCAAAGAGCCTGGAATCCTCTTTCGTATAGTCAGTGTCAGACTCATAATCTCTGGTCTTTCCAACCCTAAAGATATCTCCATGACATACCCACTCAGATGGATTTGCCACTGGCGCACTCCAGCATTTCAGTACACAGTCGCAGAACTCTGCGTTTCCTGCCTTGTCGTGAGAGCCATAGATATATACTCTGTCTCCGAATACTCTTGGCTCGCCGTCCGGGATATACTCCCATCTTGGTAAATATGGATTTGACATATTAATTCTCCCTCGTATAAATACTATTTAATCTGCTTTCTTCATATTCATAGAATCAATAAGCTTATGATACTTCTCTTTCTCCACATACATAAACTTATCAGCGCGATCTATATATTCATCAATCGTTCCATCGTCTTCCGGCTCGATCACTGCATAACCGATGCTTGCGTGAAGCATAAACGGAAGACTCAGGGATTTGAACTCTTTGGTCATGGATTCCGAGATATCCTTGATAAGCCACACTATGCTTTCCTCATCAGGACAGGAACCCACAGCAATAAACTCATCACCACCGTACCTTCCAAAGAGCCAGTCCTTCGGTGAACATTTCATAAATGCTTCTGCTGTAGCTTTGATAGCAAAGTCTCCATTCAGATGACCATATACATCATTTATTGTCTTCATACGATCAATATCTGCAAAGACAAGGATTGACTTCTCATTCTTTTCTTTTTTCGTTGATATATATTCGTAAAGCACATTTTCACAGCCAGTACGATTGTACATTCCAGTAAGCGCATCATTCATATATATACGTTTCAGCTCTTGATTTGTGCGTTGTGAGAATATATGACGGCGCATACTGAAGAGCACTGCATTCATATTCTTAATAAACCTGCTGAGATCCGAATTATATAAAAGATCCGGTGTATCCTTTATGGCAATGTACCCTATAATAAAATTCAGATAATTGAGAGGAGCAAAGATATACAGATGCGACTCTCCCTCTATATGTTCATAATCGGGATACAACTGTTGCGAATCAAAATGATTTAATTTACGCCTCTTTCCATCTCGAAGTTCATAGAGTATATCCATATTGGAGCTATATCCGCGAATTCTCTCAGGATACTCATTATCATCTATCTCGAAAAACTCACTTTCTGTACAAAGGCAGTAATTCTTTCCCAGAAGAGGAATATCGTTGGTGTTATTAATACCCTTTTTATAGAAGTCCTCTTTACTGGTTGCCAGAGAAAGTGGAATCTGAAGTCTCTGGAAGAATATATCCATAATATTCTTCTGAAGATTATCGAAATAGAAGTTTCTGATACGATTAAATCTATTCTTTATCGCCTCCTCTGTTGCCGGGCAGCCACAGCTTTCAGACGGAACGAAGTAAGAATCATAAACCTCTGTGAATCTCTCATCCGGATGAGCTATCTGATACATCAGCTTATCATAGGCTGTCTCGCCAAAAACCTCCCATCCTCTTGAAACTGAAGACAGAATAGGAAATGTAAACTGGCCATCCTTTATCATATCAAAACCAGTGAGAAGTACATCCTCAGGAACACTATAGCCGAACTCAGTAAGTGCAGAGTTTACTCCAAGGGCCATATTATCATTTGCACATACTATAGCATCCGGAATCTCTTTTCCAACTTCCAAAAATGCCTTCATTTTGAGATATGCAGTATAGAAACCAAAGTCACACTTGAACTCATCATAGAGCTCCAGACCGTGTTCCGTCAGCACATCAACAAGAGCCTGACGTCTCGTCTTGTTTTCTACATTTCCATCGACACCATTTACATATATAAACCTCTTCGCGTCGTGATGCTCAACAAGATGGAGTGCCAGGTCCCGCACACCATTATAGTTTTCAGTTTTTAAAGTGGACATGTTGGGAACATCTACTTCGAGCGAAATCATAGGGACGCCTGCACGCTGAAAACGAGCACATACTCTCTCCTGCTCATCAGGGAAATTATACGTGTTCGTAAGCATTATAGCGCCATCAAAATCCGCCGGATCCGGCAGATGGAAGATATTGAGCTGACACTTATTCTGCAGCTCGTGATCTGCTACTGTACAATATGTTGCAAAAACAAATATATCAACGCCACCGGCCTCAGCTTTTTTCCTGAGACCGGTGACGACGTATTCAATAAATTCATTGCTAAATCCATTCGTGAATACAGCAATTCGTTTATTCATTTGCTGTCCCTCCGATTATCAGTACACTGTATCCAAATCTGTGTACTTGTAAACACTTTCTAGATTCTAATAAAACTTCACCACGATGAATTATAACACTTTGAAGCAAAATATGGAAATGTTATTATTTGCAGCCTATATCTGCCTTTAGTCCGTCCAACCCCAGGTAGTGATAATAGATGAGATGCTTAAGATGCTTCTGGATATTTTCTTCATCACTGTATTTAAGCAGTATCTCTATAAGTCCATATATCAGCAGCTTTGATATCAGTTCCTTCGTACCATCATCATCAATCGGACAGGCCTCGATAAACTTCGCTATTATACTCTGCTCTATCATCTTCCTGTCAGTTCCTGTCTCTGACCTAAGGGCTATAAGCATTCCCTTGCGATGCTCACAGAATAGCTTTGCAAGGATAGGCGCTATCTCTTCACATTTATCTGGAGAATATATTCCAATAAATTCAGGGGTAAAAAAGATCGACATGGTATTAACAACCGCCTGTCTTGCTGGTCCAACAAGAGCTTCGTATATATCCTCCTTGGATCTGTAATATCGATATATGTTGCTCTTGCTGATATAGCTACGATCAGCGATCATTTTAAGAGATGTGTTCTCATAGCCATTCTTAATGAATAGTCTCTGGGCTACGGTGAGTATTTTGTTCTGTATGTCGTCTTTCTTTACCTGCATATTGATTACTCCTGAATTAGCTTATAGGCGGAAACCTTCTTCATTCTGCCTGACATTATGAAGCTGAATATGAATACCATGATTGTTACAGCAATTGCTGGTGCTGTAACTATCTCTGGTCTTACTATAAGATGTGAGCTTTTGATTCCGAAATTACTGAGCACAAGTCCAAAGAGCGGATTAATAAAAAAGTATCCGACTACCGCTCCCAGAGCTGATGCAAATGCTGTGGCAGGAATCAATGATAACGAAAGCTGAAACCTCAGCTGATTACTAGTGAAACCAAGGGCCTTCTTGATTCCAAACTCCTTTTCCCTCTTTACGAAGATACTCTTAAGCAGAAGCCTGATCACAAGTAAAATGATGGCGATATTGGTCAGCACCAGAACTGCCACTATAAAGCCTATGGCATAGACCGGCGCATTTTCCTTGCTATGCTGATATTTGTAGCTGTTCTCCGTATCGGTTATGTTGCTGTCGCCAAGAGCCTTCCCTTTCTTTATAACTGCGTCCACCTTTTCTGTGTCAGCATCTTTAATAGAAGCTCTGATATATTCATAGTTAGTATTAACTCCCAGCTCTTCAGCCGCCCCCTCTGTCACATACAGCCTGTTATTGAGTGCAGACTGCTGAATACCTGTAATCCTGAAGGTCTTTGACCTGCCACCATATGATGCCTCTATCTCATCGCCTATGTCGAGCCCCAGATCATCTGCAAGGGAGCTTCCCAGAACAGTCTCGTCATCTGTCGTAAACATTTCACCCTTATACAGATCAAAGCTTAGAGCAGATGGATCAGTTGTATAGCAGAGATTGGTCTCCTTGTCGTCTATATAA
Source organism: Lachnospiraceae bacterium NE2001 (assembly GCA_900110635.1). Classification (GTDB taxonomy): domain Bacteria; phylum Bacillota; class Clostridia; order Lachnospirales; family Lachnospiraceae; genus Eubacterium_Q. The sequence goes on along the minus strand of FOEK01000002.1, from coordinate 143,139 downwards.
GCGTAATACAACGCTATGGCGTAATATGTGTTCTCCGGATCACTCTCCTGCAGCTTTTTGATCGAGTCATTCACGGCATCTGCAGATGTATCATTTACATAGAAATACGCATCTGCCACATCGCCCATTATCATACGCTGAAACTTTGATATATCCACCTTCGTATTATAATATAATACCGCAGAAAATGCTGTGATAAATGCGACCGAAAGCACGATACAGACTATAACAAAACTCTGAATCGGAGACTGAAGGAAGGTTTTTATCGCAAGAAGCGTATTAACCTCGCCCTTTGTCTTCTCCATAGGCAAGATGTTCTTCAACCTCTTCGCTGAGGTAAAGCCAAAACGAAGGGCATTTGCCGGATGCAAATTCCTAATCCTCATAGTGGCAAAGAATACAGTAAATGTTATAACCACAATAATTCCTGCAAAGATTGTAAGACTGAACTCAGGCATAAAACGATTCTTCCAGATCAGTCCGGTTATTTCTCTTATTATGTTCTCTTCCAGTACAGGATATATCACATATGATAATCCAATTCCTAAAGCCGTACCAACTGCTCCAACAAGAATATACTCAGCCATAAGTGAAGCTCTGATCTGGGCCACCGTGTAACCCACAGCCTTTAATGCTCCAATATTGGTCACATCTCTGTTTATGTTATTATTGATCGTAAATACTATGATGATTATGGATATTATGAGTATCAGCAGGGCGAATGCACTCATAAAGCCAGCCAGAATATTTGCAATAGACACGTAAGAACTCTCTGCAACCTCTTGACTTGTGATTCCATCGGCAGGGAGAAGAAGATCTTTAGCCAGTGAATCCTTTGTTTCCTTCAGGCACTTATCTACATCGCAGCCTTCCTTCACGTGTACTGTTACTATCTTATCGCATATAACTGCTGCGCCATCCTTTAGTGCCTGGTCTCTGTCTTCCAGCAAAGCTTCAAACTCATCCTCTTCTACCATTGCCGAATTATAGGTTTCAAATGCCCCCATCACGAGATGCTGATATATGCCTGCAACTGTATATTCGTAATCCCCTTGCTCTGCTTTGATATAAACCTTATCTCCCACCTCCAGATTATTGCTCATTGCTGTCTTAATATTGAGATACAGCCTCTTACCTGATACTGAATCATCCCTGGCCATGAATATCAGGGAATCACTTAGATTACTGTCATCCACATTCTGAATCATAAGATAATCCTGAGTCTTTTCCTTCATATCCCTGCTTGTTTTTATATTGTAGGACTTGAAGCTTACAACGTCAGACATATAGTATGACTCAACATATTCGGCATCCTGAAACATTTCACTGATATCATCCTCTGAGTCAGGAACAATGTACGCGACGATAAATGCTATATAATCAGCGAGGTCGGTTTCATCTCGGTATTCGTCGTAGAGGCTCTGGTACTTGGAAGCCATAAGACCGATATTCATAAGAAATGCCGAAAGGATCATTATCATAAGGAATATGGTCAGGATTGTGCGGTCTTTTCTTATGTGGGATTTGATCAATTTGTTCATAGTTTTTTCCTTTCTTTCTTGCCAGCTACCATCCCATCTTTTCAAGAAATTCTCTCAGTTTTGCGTGGCGTTCTTTGTCGCCGCTTACATATTTACCCAGGTTGCATTCACCAAGGATTCCACCATCCTTAAGATATATGATCCTGTTGCCGCGGCGTGCAGACTTTATATCGTGGGTTACCATTACCACAGACTGGCCAGACTCATTTATATCAGTCAGCACATCCAGCACTGCCTTCACCCCCGCACTGTTAAGGGCACCTGTTGGCTCATCAGCAAAGACCACATCAGGATCATTTATAAGCGCCCTTACCATTGCACATCTCTGAGCCTCGCCTCCTGACATCTGGGACGAGAACTTCTCGGTCATATCCGGACCAATTCCAACTCTGTCAAAAAGCTGGCTGGCCTTTCCTCTCAGCGCTTTCTGCCTCTGTCCAGTCAGCATACCGGTGCTGATAACATTGTCCATCACGCTCATGCTTTCTATAAGATGTACCTGCTGGAACACAAAACCACAGTGTTTTCTTCTAAAAACTGCCAGCTTATCGTCATTCATTTTAGTTATATCCTTACCACAATAGGTAATCTGTCCGCGAGAGGCCTTATCCATACCAGCGAGAGAATACAGCAGTGTTGACTTGCCAGCACCCGAGGAGCCCATGATCACCGTAAAGTCTCCCTTATATATCTCCAGGTCCAGATTATCAATGATCGTCTGCTTCCTGCCACCCACCTGAAAACTCTTCTCCAGATTCTTAGTTTTTATAATAACTTCACTTGCTTTCATCTCAATCCTCCATTTAATATCCACAAAAAATAACCAATTGAGAACTGTCTCCGTTTGGCGATTTTTCAAAAGTGACCGTGTACACAAGTACATAAATAGCATATAGAGCCTGTGTTTTTCAATAGTTCTGAAGCAATAGCGACCACTATCGAAAAATGGTCTCACTCACTTTCTTTTTAAAGGTAAATTGTTTCAAAAAGCCTTTTGTGATATACTACACTCACATAAGGTATTTACTTGATCATCTGGGGGAGATGGTTCTTGGCAAGTTAAGAGGGATACGCCTATGTTAAAGTATAATATCGATTTTGAAATAATGGGGTTTATAGTCACTCTGGTTATTGCATTTTACTTTCACATGAATTATGTGGTGACCACCAGAAGTGACAAAGCATTCAAGAAGCTGCTCTACTTTATAATAGTTGCACAGATTCTGGATATGCTTACAGCGTTCACTTTCTCCTTCGATGATCCAAAGTGGAATCTCTTCAATCTATTTATGAATACCTGCTACTATATGTGCGTTGCCGCAACGGCCGTTGAGTTTGAGGGCTATGTTGCCAGCCATATAGACGTTCTTGTAGAAAATAAGGTGTACGGAATAATCAGGCGCATAATCTTCGTCTTCTACGTGGTTCATGGACTTCTCAATCCTTTCACCAAACTGGCATTTTATTTTGACGAGAATGGAATGTATCAACACGGCCCTTTATATATTCTGGGCTATATAATTCCTAGTATCTTTACTGTTGGAGCCCTTGTTCAGATCCTGAGCTATAAAAACTGTTTTAACAGCAAGCAGCGCCTTTCAAGCCTTGCTTTTATCTTCGTTGTATTCGTAGCTATGCTGCTTCAGGCATTTGTGGTTCCCGACATATATCTTACCTATGCAATCATTCCTGTTGCCCTCCTGATGCTTGTCTTCTCTCTTGAAACCCCTGACTATCGCAAGCTGATAGAAACCATGGACGAGCTGGAGAATGCAAAACAGGAGGCCTGGCACGCTAATCAGGTAAAGTCAGACTTTCTGGCAAATATGTCCCACGAAATACGTACTCCTATAAATGCAATCCTTGGCTTTGATGAGATGATCCTTCGTGAGAGCAAGGAAAAGGATACCTATAAATACGCTTCCAATATCAAGGACAGCGGCCAGACTCTTCTATCTCTGGTAAATGATATCTTAGACCTATCTAAGATCGAAGCAGGAAAGATGGAGATCATCCCCGAGGAATACGACATAGTCGAGCTGGTTTCCGGACTGGTTAAAATGATAACTCCAAAGGTTATGGAAAAGGGACTGAAGCTGACTGTGGATATAGACAGCAAGATTCCTAGAAAGCTCTACGGAGACGATGTAAGAATCTCACAAGTTCTCACCAACCTGCTGACAAATGCTGTTAAATATACCGAAACAGGCGAGATAACATTTCAGATAAAAGCAGAGAAACCCGAAGCCGATAATGTTCATCTGTTATTCAGAGTTAAAGACACCGGCGTTGGAATCAAAGAAGAAAACACCGCTGTTCTGTTCTCTGAGTTCAGTCGTATTGAAGACTCCCATATCCATAGGATCGAGGGTACAGGACTTGGACTTCCTATCTCTATGAAATGTCTTAATCTTATGGGAAGCAGTCTGGAGGTTAAGAGTGTATATGGCGAGGGTTCCATATTCTATTTCTTCCTGAATCAGAAGGTTATGAATCCAGAACCTGTAGGTGATTTCAACCTGGCCAGCATGAACATCCGTGAGGAGGTTAAGGTATATAAAGAAGATTTCAAGGCTCCTGATGCCCACATCCTGGTGGTTGATGATGTGGATATGAATCTGAAGGTATTTAAGGGACTTCTGAATAAATCTGAAATGAAAATTGATACTGCCACCAGCGGAATCGATTCCATCAATCTAATCAGAGCAAATCGCTATGATATCATCTTTATGGATCATCAGATGCCGCATATGGATGGTATCGAAACCCTTGAACGCCTGCAGAAGGATCAGGATATAAATATAAGTAACACACCGGTGATTGCCCTAACTGCAAATGCCATATCTGGTGCAAGGGAAATGTATCTGGAGAAGGGGTTCTCGGATTATCTGGCCAAGCCAATAAGCGGCTGGGATCTGCAGGATATGCTCCGCAAATGGCTGCCTGCCGAAAAGGTACTGCATGACGTGAGTGCTAGTGCTAGTCCGATCACCAGCTCTACTCAGTCATCTACTAATGTTGAAACAGATACAGAAAGGAGCTTTCAGGATTCAAAAGAAAGCATCCAGGTTACAAACAACACTAGTTTAGATACAGATGAAACTACGCAAATTCTATATGATGATGACAACGAGCTAGGAAGGCTGGCAAGAGCCGGACTCGATGTAGAGGCTGGACTCACATTTGCAATGGGCGATAGAGATTTCTACCTGGAGCTTGTAGGAGATTATATAAATGCCTACGAAGAAAAAAGCGCTTCGCTATCTGCAAACTACCAGAACAAAAACTGGAAGAACTACGGCATAGATGCCCACTCAATAAAGAGCCTGTCCAAGACCATTGGACTAAGCTCTATCGCAGAGGAAGCTCTGGTTCTGGAGCTTGCCGCAAAGAGTGAAGAAATAGGTACAATCGAAGCAAATCACGAAAATCTGCTAACCCACTACAAAGCAGCGGTTGATTCACTAAAATAACTTAAGTACACAGCAAAAAAAAGGTGACAGTTGAACCAGTTTGAACCTGATTCAGCTGTCACTTTTTCAAGCTGTTCTATTAATAAAATAAATATTTAAAGTGCTTTCTTTGGGCAATTCCTGACACATTCCATGCACAGAATACACTCTGTTCCATTCTCTCTCTTTCTTGAATTGTCTGTCACATCCACATTCATCGGACATACCTGCTTGCATTTTCCGCAGGATACACATTTATCTTTATCACACTTTATCCGTATCAGCGATAGGTAACTCATAGGTTTCAGAAATACGGTTATCGGACAGATATATTTACAAAATGCTCTGTTATCCTTAAAGGCAAAAGCCAGTGCTATACCTACTGCATAGTATACGATATTACCGATAACAAACGCCCAGAACATTATACGTTCTATATTTCCGACCTTTGCAAGGAATAGTGCTGATACAAATATCAGTGATACAGCAAATGTGATATATCTGATCCAACCTATTTTTCGCCTTGGCTCCTGTGGTACCTTATACGGAAGAAAATCTAGCACCATAGCTGTCCAGCATGCATATCCGCACCATCCTCGTCCGAAGATAAGTGGTCCAAAGATTTTTGCAACAGCATAATGTATGGTTGCTGCTTCAAAAACCCCTGTAAATAGATAATACCAGAAGCCCTCTATCTGCATGTTTTCCTGACAAATGAGACCAAGATAGATCAGCATATATAGGCCTACCAGCAGCTGTACAATACGACGAGCATGCTTATATTTCTTTATGAACAGAAATACTCCAAATGATATAGATAAACCTATGTAACTGAAATTGAAAAGATAGAAAATATTATCTTTTGTCAGCCACAAGCTTATAGCAACAGCCTCAAATATAGCCAGCATTATAATTGGAAGCCTATATTGTTTCATAAACAATCCTCCTTATTCGTCACTCTACTATTCACTGTTTTCTTTACTTGAACCCATACTATCAAATATATTCTAGCCATACAATAGCCTGACACATAAGTTGCCATATCCACTACACAAGATGCCAAAATAATGAGAGGCGCGGGACTCACACCTCTCACTTTTTAGTTAATCGTAATGGTACCGCCATCTTCACCCAGGAAGAGGATGTATCCTCCGGCTGGAAGTGGGATATCGTTATCTATATGCATATGTGTTGAATATACCATTTCGCTATATTTGTTATATACATAGATATTGGAATTCTCCGGCCTGTCCACACTGAGAGTTCCTCCGGATATATCATCACCAATCTTGTACCAGGAAGCTTCTTCGGTATACAAATCGACACTTTTTACGCTGTTATCAAGTATTGGAAGCTCGCTGACCAGAAGATATTTATTTCCAGTCGTTACATTTACACTTGTTACTTCATTTCCGTCTTCTAGTTTTTCTTTCTCAACAGATATGTCATAGATATCACGGCTTGCTGAGGATTCGACAGTCGAGAATGCAACTGCCTTTGTACTGCTTTCTATCTTAAGTAAGTCTCCAAATGCACCCGGTTTGCCAATATTTATATAACCCATCATGTCGTCTGAAACGGTAATGATCTGAAATGGAGTGTCATAGTCTGTAGATGTATATTTATCATTATATAGCACTACTCTTTCACCATTTAACTTATTCCAGGATTCAGAAGCCTCACCTTCTACCTCGCCTGGTACAAGTCTCTCTCCACTGTTTAGATGATATGTAACCTTACCAAGACCTACACTCTCGTCCTCTTCATCTGCTTTTACGTATACCCCGCCATTTTTTTCTTCAAAGTACATAGTCTGAAGCTGGGCACTTAGTTCTCCATCATCATCTACTTTTACAAAAGACTCTTCCTCAGTCATCTTAAAGTAATCAAGCTTATTATTCAGATATAGATGTTGCATCACCAAAGTGTCATTTGTAAATGATATATAGACGATTTCATTACCTGCATTAGTATACATATTATAGTATCCTTCAAAGCTTTTATATCTTTCCGGAATACTATCCGCAAAGGATATATCCTCTGCCTCCGGTTCATCCACAGGCTTTCCCATATCCTCTAAGATTACTTCAGTTAATGCGTTGGCAAGAATTCTATTAGTACTGCTTTCACCTCCAGCCGAAAGAACTGCTACAGATATTTCTTCATCGGGAACAACTGAAAGCCAGGCGTGCTGCAATGTTATATCACCTCCCTTGGATATAACCTTTACATCTTCTCCATTACACTTCCAGGTTTCAACATAATCCCAGCCAAGTCCGTTATCATCAGTATAGATATCAGTGCCAACTCCATCCTCATTCCAACGTGTTGCCATCGCATTCTTTGATTCTTCCGACAGAAGGGTATTATCTCCTGTGAAAAATGTGCTGCCAAATCTCGCCACTTCAGTTGCAGTAGACTCCATTCCACCACTTCCCAAAGCCATACAATAATTATAATCATATTGCATATTTTTAATATAAATATCAGTCTGCATAGGATCCTGGAAGAGATTTACAGGTGTTCCTGTATGCTCTGCACCTATTTTTGCAGCTATATTCTTATCCACATATTCTGTATAGCTCATGCCAGTAACTTCTTCCACGATCAGCTCAAGCAGAGTAAATCCATCGTTGCAATAAGCAGCATACTGTCCGGGATCAGCCTTCAGTCTTTGAGTAGAAAGTGACTTTAGAATATTGTCATGACACGACATATCATTATCTTCATATAGCATCATATTAGTCCAGCTTGACCCCATTATTCCTGAAGTATGATTCATAAGCATACGAACAGTGATATCCTTATATCTTTCATCTGCCATCTTAAAATCAGGAATATATTCTGTTACCGACTTATCAAGTTCCACCTTACCCTGATCTACCAGCTGCATAACCGCTGTAGTTACATATACTTTACTGACAGAGCCGATGCCATAGATTCTTTCATCTGTTTTGGCTGATGAATCAAAAGTATCATTCTTCTCTACTTCTGTTGATGAATCAGCGTAAACTGTATCTATGTTAACGGATACATCATTCGAGTTATATTTAAGATTATATGCTGAAAGTACTGCTAACCCAAGAAGGCTGCATAATCCTGTTATTTTTGTTATTTTTCTCATTTTATACATCCTCCTCTTTATTCAGTGATGAGTTCAGTTACTGATATCTTTCTTATCTTTCCGGCTCCGATATAGGTTACTATGTAGCAGAATACAACCATCATTATTCCTGATATTATTACAACCGGAAGACTAGTGTGCATATCAGCCCCCCATATATAAAGCCAGAACAGCTTATTTATAAGCGAACCCAGATAGCAGGATATACTCACGGATACCATTGTAACAGGTATGATACCTGCCGCTGCCTGTGTCATCAAATTCTTCGACGAGTACCCAAGCCCCTTCATTATTCCAAGCTCCCTGCTTCTTCTCTTAACATTTGAAGCAGCAATTATCCCCAGAATTAAAGCAACAATCAATATAGCAGCAATTACTATAACAAGAGAAACGACTTTGGATATTCTGGCAATCTGTCCTGCCTGGGACTCATTAAGATACTTGAAATTCAGTATACTCTTTATAACGAACTGCCTGCTGTTTCCTGTATAAACCTTGTCGCCTATCTGCACAGCCCAGTCAAGATCAGTTACTCCATACTTAGATATAAGAGTAGCTATCTTTTCTTTTGCAGCATCACTCAGATGATCTTCTAAAGTATCACCCGTCTCACCAAATTCCGAGTCAACACTCTGACCAAACTTTGATGTAAGCATACTACTAAATTCTTCTACATCAACACCATCACTTAGATAAACATTTACAACATCCTGATTAGAGCCTCCATTTATTTTCCTATATCCATCAGAGGTTAGGTAGATACAGTTACAGCCATTTCCAAAGTTTCCAACAACTCCGGTTATGATATAGCTTTCCTCTATTCCATTACTCTTTACGACTATGATATCATCTATTCCTAAGCTTTCTCTCTTACTTCTCTGAATCGAGATCATCGCTTCATTATCGTGAACAGGATATCTTCCTTCAGACAAAAATATATTCTCTGTTTCAGAAAAATCATCATATGCTATTGCAGATGCGTCATAATCTGAACCCTTTATGTTATAATACAACCATTCATATGTAACCAGTGACTTTCTGACTTCAGGCATCTCCAGCATTTCATCTCTGAACTCATATGCATCAACTCCCGAATTAAGAGTAATAATGAGGTCAGGTTCTTCCATACCTGTGATAGAAGAGAAAGCCTGTACTCCAACCTTAAAAAAGTCGTAATTAAGTACTCCAAAAATAAGTAGTATACCAGATAATACTATACAAATACCAACGCCCAGCTGAGTTTTTATATTCCTAAGACTTTCCTTAAAAGCAATCCTGACATTAACATTCCCCTTCAGATTAGCCAGAGGAAGTATGTTTTTCTTAAAATTATGAGTTTTTATTCCTTTACGAAATGCGATGACAGGTGGATATTTCTTTACCTTTCCAGCCTTTGCGAGTGCAAAGAGTAATATGACAGACAGAATAAAAAGCCCTACAGGAATGATTAATATCAGATCACCACTTGAAGTTACTTTTCTTCCAAGCATTACACTTATTGCTGTATTTGCCAGAGGTGTTATAATAGCGGCAAGCACACCACCAATCAGCGTTCCTATACCAGCTGATATCATATATTCACCTACATAACTAAGCGATATCTCCCCACTCTTATAACCAAGCGCCTCAAGAACGCCTATCTGCTGCATCTGATCTTCAATATCATTAGATATCTTGTTCCTGATCATAAATATCGACGCTATAAATGTTATAAGTGACACACTGACTCCTAAATAAAGAAACATCATCAGAAACTGACTATCATCTGCCTTGCATACTTCTTTAGTTTCTCCGATAACAGACTTGATATCTTCACCTGACTCAGCACGGCATTTATCTATATAATCCTGAAAGTCATAATCCGAATCACTGTCAAATGCCAGAAGAACATGTGTATCAGTTATCTCTGCCAGTTTTTTATAGTCTTTCTTTGTGACAACACACTTGGGTTCAGTATCATTCATAAATCCTGAATTATAAAAACCTGCTATAATAAATGGATACTGCTTTCCAAGAGTTTCCAGTGTAAATGCTTCCCCAAGCTCATATCCGAGGTTATACTTGCAATATCCCGGAAGCCATATAGGATGCTCCAGCCCTTCTATCTCACTATCAGATAACGACTCTAACATTTCATAGTCTTCCAGTTTCTTGTCATTTTCTTCTGTTATAAACCAAAGGCCATAGCTTATTTTTTCATCATTTCTGATAACATCAATTCCAAAAGCATACTCTATTCTTATTTCCTCTAAATTATCAACCTTATAGTTTTCTACCAGAACATCCCTGTATGCGTCCCTGTATTCCTTTTCTTCTAAATAAAAAATTGTATTTTTACTTCCACTTTCTTCAAAGCTTATATCAAATGCAGAATTGATTCTGGAAGTATTTGCAAAGAACAGACCAAGCATCATTGTGGATACAAGGGTAAGAAGCATAATGGCGACAGCTTCTTTCTTGTTCTTTTTTAAATTAAATAATGATAATCTAAATATTTTCATTGTTAACCTCTTTCTGGGCTTCTATCTTAACGCCACCTGCCCTTTACCATCCCATTTCGTCAAGGAACTTCTGCAGTCCTGCGCGACGCTCTTTAATATCATCTGTACCGTAAATTGGCATTCTGTATTCTCCGTCGATTCCGCCGTCTCTAAGGAAGATTACTCTTGTTCCTCTAAGGGCTGTCTTTAGATCGTGGGTTACCATTACAATTGACTGACCTTTCTTATGTACCTCAGAAAAAATATCGAGAACATCCTGTCCTGATGCTGAGTTAAGCTGTCCAGTCGGCTCATCTGCAAAGAGTATCTTCGGATCATTGATGACCGCTCTTACGATACCTACTCGCTGTGCCTCACCACCAGATAACTGGTTGGGATACTTATTCCACATGTCACTCTTGATTCCAACCTTATCGAGAAGGTTCTTTGCTTTCTTAACAAGCTCAGGCGAATTCTTCTGAACGATCAGCGCTCCTGTCAGTACATTATCCAGAATTGTCTGATTCTCAAGGAGATATACACTCTGGAATACGAAGCCACAATTACCTCTACGAAATACTGCAAGCTCATCATTTGTGTAGTCCTGAATCTCTGTATCTCCAAAGAGAACCTTTCCCATTGAAGGCTTGTCCATTCCTGAAAGCGCATAAAGAAGTGTAGACTTTCCAGATCCTGACGCTCCCATGATAACTGTGAAGTCGCCTTCGATTATTTCCATATCTAAGTTCTTAATTACATGCTGCTGTCTGCCACCATTTGAAAATGATTTGCAGAGTTTTTCTGTTTTTAAAATAGAAGAAGCCATATATACTATTTCCTTTCTTTTTTCATCATCTGAAAGTAGTATATATGACTTCTAAATTATGTTCCTTAAAACGATGTTGTAAAATTGTTAAAAAATTCTTAAATGCATATTGATAAATATTTCATTCTATATACAGAAGGTTGCATATAGCGGTACTGATTTTATATTGTTTGCCATTCCAAAATTGCTCTCCGATATACGAATCACATACTCAGGCTTATACTTTTCTACATAATTATTTAAGCTGGTCGACTTTTTATGACGACCCGATTTAATCTCAATAGGAATCACTTTTTCATCTATACTTGTAATTATATCTATTTCCATATTAACAGCAGGTTTGAAATAATAAAGGTATTTTCCATTTGCAATTAACTGCTCCATTACATAGTTTTCAATAACTGCCCCCTTATATATGTTGTGATTATCTGGAAGCAGATCCTGTAAATTAATGCCGCATACTCGAGATAATAAACCTACATCAGAAAAATATATCTTAAAGCTATCTGTATTCTCATACGCTTTTATAGGTGATTCCGGTGAATCAAGCTTGTTTATCTTATATATCATTTGTGATGCAGCAAGCCAGTCAATAGGACCGTAATAATCTCTTTTTATTGCAGTCCCTTTTATTTCGTTATATTTGAACTTTGGATTTTCCTTTGCGAGCTGTCTTGGAATGGATTCATACACTGCAGTAATCTTGGCCGTCTCGGTAACATTTGTCACATACTTAGACATATCTGCAAGATATGCAAGTCTTAGGAAATCCAATAATTCTCTGTTAAATGTTAAAACACTTTTTCCATTTTCGAGATAGCTCAAAACCACCTGAGGCATACCACCTGTTATAAGATAATCATGGTAAAGTGCAAGCGCTTTATTATGTATCGCCTCCGGAAACTGTAGCATTTTACTAGACGCTTCCCTTATTCCATCCCTTAAGATATCTTCTCCCGACGCAAGAAGAAACTCTTCAAAGTCCATAGGATACATATTCTTTATATATACCTTTCCAACTGGAAATGAACTTTCAAACCTTTTCACTTTGATTCCAAGCAGACTTCCCGCACAAATGATACGATAATTCTCTTTTGCTTCACAAAAATATTTTAGTGATGTGATAGCTCTCTCACTCTGCTGGATCTCATCTATTACAATAGTGGTATTATAATCTATATTTCTTCCAAGAAGAATGCTAAGCTTTTTCAATATATCCTCTGGAGTCAGATTTCCATCAAATAATGAGATTATATCCTTTTGCTCCTCTAAATTAATATAGATATAATCTTTATATGTATTCTCACAGAACTTTTTTATCAACCAGGTTTTCCCAACCTGTCTTGCCCCAATAACCAGCATCGGTTCCTGAACACTATTCTCTTCCCATTTTTTTAGTACTTCATAAAACTTTCTATACATAACGAATCCTCCGTTACATTGTACTTCTTAATATGAATATTAACACCTGCTCAAACCTTGGTCAAACAAAAAAATGAACTCATTCAGTTTTTTGTGCGCAAAAAGCTGAATGAATTCATTTTTTTGTTAATGTTATGTTAACTAAGTGGGATTATCAGCGTAACTGAGAGACCATATCCATCTGACTCAGCCACAAGATCACCGTTCATCTTCTGCATTAATGTCTTTGCTATATAGAGTCCCAGGCCATTTCCATCTTTATCAGTGTCCTGCCAATTCTTACCTCGATAGAACTTATTTGTAATAAGATCAAGTTCTTCTGAAGGAACACCTGGTCCATAATCCTTTATCTCCATTTCGAGATATCCTTCTGACAGCCTGTATGATATATCTATCTTAGTATCTGCGTACTTATAGGAGTTGGAAATTATATTTCCTATAACCTGCCCCATCCTGTTTTTATCTATACTTAGTACTACCTTTGGAACCTCTTCGGTAGTAACAAGTTTTCTATTATCATAGCTTTCTACCAAGCTAGTAATAACCGATGAATCTTCATCATTTACTGTAACCTTGAACTCTCCAAGATCATCAAGGGTCGAAGCAAAGAGGTCGCTTACAAGAGCATCTATCTGTTCGGCTTTCTGGCGGATTCCCTCAGCATCTGCAGATAGAATATCCATCTCCTCTGAACTAATTGCTATCTCCTTTTGTTTTTCTTGCTCCAGGTATGATATTTCAGGATCCTGTTCCTTCTTGACCGAAAGACGCATCTGCATCAGCTCTGCTGTCAGCTTTATTCCAGTAACTGGGGTTTTTAGATCATGACTAAGGGACGCAACCAGCTCCCTCTCCTTTTTTTGAAGCTCAAGTTCTCTCCTTCTAGACTGAGCCAGTTCCTCTCTCATTATGTCGAAGCTTTCAGAAAATGCTCCGAACATGTTTCCTCTATCCATGGCAAGTGGTTCATCAAGATTTCCCTGAGCCACCTTCCCGGCAAAATCCTTCATATTCCTAAATGGTGCAATTACATTTTGATTAATATATAATCCAAATCCCGCCATAGCCAGGATTATCACGAGACCTGCTAAGCTTATTCCAATAATAAAACGTTTTCGTATCCTTCTGACACTACTAAGTCCATCATCAAGCTCGATAAGGCATCCCCAGATTTTATCTCCACTTTTTAGGTATATATATGGATAGCGGTTCTGTATGGCAGTTTCTACTGTGATTTTTTCCTGGGTTAAATCTCCCGCAGAATTCGTGTACAGGATATTCTGTGTCATATCCACTATCACATAATCAAAACCATAGTTATATTCATCCAGGACAGAAAGATCAGACTGGTTAGATTCAGCTGTTCTAGCGATATCATTTAATGCTGATACTTCGCCCTTTGTGCCATTATTTCCAGAGGTCAGATTACCTGTAACAATAATAAGAAGGATTACGCCGATTAGATATACTGATGCTACCACCATTACTATCTTGATATAGCTTTTCATATTATCCTCTATTCTTTAGTTATGTCCTTCTCAACTACGTATCCGACGCCCCAGACAGTTTTGATTATCTCAGGATTCTTTGGATCAACTTCTATCTTCTCTCGAATGTGACGTATATGAACAGTGATGGTTCCGTCGCAGGTATTATCATCACCCCATACGTTATCGAAGAGCTCATCTCTGGTTATGACTCTTCCAGAGTTTTCCAGAAGGTAAAGAAGGAGCTTATACTCCATAGCTCTTAGTTCTTCTGATTTTCCGTCTATTTCAAGCTTATGGAGAGCTGTATCAAGATATACTCCGTCTCGTAGAGTTATCCTGCCACTTACGATTCCCGATTCAGAAGAACCGGATGTATTCATACTCTCTGCATTTTTCGCTGCATTTGCCGCATCCTCTTTTGCTTTATCATATCTCGCAAGAACTGCCTTGACCTTGGCCAGAAGAATATTCAGAGTATATGGCTTTTTTATATAATCATCTCCACCAATGTTAAGAGCTATCAGAACGTCATCATCACTGGTACGTGCACTGATAAAGAATATAGGCATATCATAAGATTCTCGTACCTTCCTGCAAAGCTCAAAGCCTGACTTATCTCCCAGATTTATATCCAGCAGAAGAAGTGAGACTTGCGTTTTTTCCAGGAATTCTATTGCTGCATCAAAGCTTGTGACGTAAGCTGTCTTTACTCCTACTATATTAAAATAATCTGATGTAGAACGTGCTATCAGCTCGTCATCATCTATCATAAGTACCTTGTAATCCATCTACTTCTCCAATCTAATTATTGATAGCATAGTGGTCCACTGTAATCTATTCATCAAGCAGATCAAATAAACTCATCTGCGGATATTTATCTGGTATTTCATTCATATATTTAAAACAGTCATACGGATTCCACATCATACCGTTTTCCTTGCAGTATGTTTGTAACAGCTTTAACAGCTTATCACTGTTTGGACTAGGAAGCTCATATGCATTTCCATAGG
Source organism: Lachnospiraceae bacterium NE2001 (assembly GCA_900110635.1). Taxonomy (GTDB): domain Bacteria; phylum Bacillota; class Clostridia; order Lachnospirales; family Lachnospiraceae; genus Eubacterium_Q. The sequence continues at coordinate 127,794 of FOEK01000002.1, read as the reverse complement.
TCTTTATATATCTCATCTTCATGCCAGGGAAATGCTTATCCAGTGCAGCATAGTAATACTCTCTATCACCTTCTCTTAGGGTAAGTCCCATACCAAAATCGATAATGCCCTTCACGCCAGCTCTGGAGCATTCTTTAAGAATTGACAGAACATTTTCTTCTGTATCATTGATGAAAGGAAGTATTGGAGTCAGCCACACAATTGTAGGTATGCCTCTCTCCTGCATCTTTTCCAACACTTCGATACGACGTTTCGTATTACAAACATTAGGTTCCAGCTTCTTACACAGATCATCATCGAAGGTCGTGAGTGTCATCTGAACAACCGCCTTAGAAGCTTTATTTATCTCATCCAGTAGATTGATATCCTGAAGTATCCGATCAGACTTAGTCTGAATCGCCACACCAAACTCGTACTTTCGTATGACCTCTAGACATTTACGAGTGAGACGAAGCTGCTCTTCGCAGTGCATATATGGATCTGACATAGCACCAGTTCCTATCATACACTTTTTCTTCTTTGACCGGAGCGCCTTCTCCAGAAGCTCCGGAGCGTTCTGCTTCACTTCGATATCCTCGAAAGGATGATTGAACTGATATACCTTGCTTCTACTGTCACAGTAGATACAGCCGTGAGAACAGCCACGATATATATTCATGCCAGTAAGACCATTGTTACTGGTAAGTATTCCTTTTGCATCAACAAAATGCATTCTGCCCTTCCTCTATACTCAGATACTATTTCATCTTCTTACTATTCTTTAACTATACTCTCTCGTCTCTTCTTTTTATCCTCGTAGAGACAATCGTCCGCCTGACTGGTAAGCTCCGCTATGGAGTAGTTTTCTGAGCAGGTAAATGTTACGCATCCTGTGGAAAACTCCACATAGTACGGCTTGTCGCAGTTTTCATTGAAGCAGCGGCAGTTCTCTGATAGCAGCTTCATCACCTCTTTTGTATCAGATTCATTATCACAGATCATAAAGGATATGAACTCGTCGCCTCCAATTCGTCCACAAACCGTTCCTTCCCGGCCAAAGCTTTCAAAGGTTTCTCTCATTATTTCAGCGGCACTCATTAATGCGAAGTCACCATCATTATGACCAAATTCATCATTTATCTGCTTCAAATGATCCAGATCAGAGAAGAATATTGCTGCAACAGAGCCAATATGCTTATCCACTTCGGCTACTGCACGTTCAATAAATCCTCGTCTGTTATATAGTCCAGTCAGTTCATCAGTTAACGATACAAAACTGAGAACCTTGTTCTTTTCTTTAAGCTCTTTTAATGTCTTATATAACTGACTCTTTGCCTCGTTCTCCTGCTGACTTATCTGCATATAAGCTTTGGCTGTACTTATCTGAAGAGCCACTCCATAGAGGAGTCCGATTGAAGCATCATCTATCTCACATATCATCACACCATACTGATACTTCTTTGCAAAGAGAAGAAATACAACGAAGTCGTGCTTTGATGACGAAGGATAATGCGCTGCGAAGCCCTCTGTTTTTGTGATAACCGGGCGACCGCCCTTTTCGTAAACGTTTACCTTATCATCCACATATTCTGCTACCAGTTCCAATTTATCCGGACACTTAAAAGCTTCTTCTCTGTTGCACTCCAAAGGCTCAGGCAGCAAAAACAGATATGCGCTCTTTGCCCCCTGATTAACCGCTGTCTCAAGCGCCATACGATTGAAAGCATTTTCATCTTCAACCTTATCAATCATATATCTAATAGATGCTGGAGCTTCCCAGCTCTTATTCATTAGCATCTGGATTCTATCTTCGTCATTCCTCATTACAAAAGACGCAATATATGTGTCAGTCAGTTCTACTATTATACCCAGACTGACCAGACTTTTAGGATCATTTGTTTTTTTCATGAAAAATGTCATAAGCTGATGGAAGCATCTAAGAAATCCTGAGTAATCAAGGCTTCCATCAGCATCCTCGACACAAAGCCTCTGCACCTGAAGCAGTGAATTCTCAGTCACCTCTTTATCATCTATTATTTCTTTTCCATCAATTATCTTATACAGAAGATCAAATAGATACGAAAAATACTGTCTTCCTTTTTCTTTAGATTCTGCAGATGCAATACTCTGATACGTTAAAGACAGTACAGCTGAGATAGCAGCTTCTATTCCTTCCTTATCATTTGATTCCTTGATCCTCTCTAGAAGATGAGTAATTCCCCATCCTTCTGCAGCACTCTTAACATTGCAACCACAGGACTGACGGCAGAAGAATCTGGCAGGAATCTTCATCTTAACAGGTTCTGGATTTTTGCAAAGCTGAACGGCACATTTAAGTGCTCTATATCCCATATCCAGGCCATCCTGGTTTGCTGTGGTAAGTGGCGGATCCATACGCTGGGCAAACTCCACATCATCGTAGCCAGTCACTGCTATATCTCTTCCTGGTCGAAGCCCTCTCTGCTGACACACCCTATATATACTGACAGCCATTTCATCATTTGCAGACACAATAGCCTCTGCTTCTGGATGATTATCCAGAAGCCTCTCAACAAGATCATCCACTTCAGAGGAGTAGTCGCCATATTCCACCATATCACTTGTCACAGTAAGGCCATACGCCTTCATTGCCTCAAGATAGGCACGCTCCCTTTCGTTGGAATCTGTATTATTTTTAGGACCGCTCAGATATAATATATTCCTGTAGCCATGATCCTTCAGAAGATGCTCTACTATTGTGTACATGCTTCCGTAATTATCACTAATGATAAAGCTGTCCACAGACTCTTCATCATATTCCTCAAGTATTACCAGAGGCACACTTCTGAACTTGCTGGCAAATGTCTCTCTATCTTCTCTATCCAGATATATACACAGAGTACCGTACGATATGATTATCGCATCAAGACCTGCAATCAGCGAATAGTCATAGAGTGAATTGTATTGATAATTATATGCATTAAAATCATTCTCTGATCCATTCCAGAAGCTAAGCGCATTTCCCTGTGCGCCAACAAAGAATGATACATTTACATTTTCAGTTTTAGTTGCTTCACATATTCCCCGTATCAGCTCCATCGGATGCTGAGTATGAACGTTTCCGATCATAACACCAATATGAAACGTCTTCTCCTCGGCCATAACTCCACCCCTTTACAACATATCATCCAGTGCTTCCTATGCTTTACTCACATTATATTATTATATTACCTATTATGGTTATATGACTAGTACAAATATTTATTTCATTTCACTAATATAAAATAAAAAAGTCCTGCAAAAACAGGACTTTATTGCTTCTGGCAAAATGCTTCTATCTTATCAATATCATCATTCTTCTGTCTGATTTTAGGATCTATGAGAATAAGCTCTGCCCAGAAAGCGTCTATTCCAAGCTGATCTTTAAGCTTGTCAAATGCTTTCTCTGCACCATTCCCACTCTGGCACGCAAATGCAGATATCTTCTTACCAGCAAGCTTTACCTTATTCTGATCTACAAATGAAACAATGGGTGGGGCAGGACGACTAGCCCATACTGGAAACCCAATGATCACATTGCCGTACTTATCTGCATCAAAATCATAAGGCTTAAGCGCTGGTTTTTCTCCCATCACAGCACTCTTTCCTCCCCATAAAAACTTCTTTGCCCCTTTATCAGGATACGCCTTATCAGGCTCTATCCTGATCATGTCTACATCCAGCCTTTCAGCTATCCTCTCTGCCACCATCTCACAATTACCAAGCATGGAATAATATACTATTGCAGTCTTCATAACATCCTCCAATTCTTATATTTTTTATTTCTTATAACTCTATACTCTTTTATCTTTTAATAATTTCTTTTCTTTAGTATTCTCTTTGTCTTTTCACACCATTTGAGATATGCCTCATAGGTATCTATGCCAAATGTAACAGTCAGGTAATAGTATAGATGGTCCTCCTCATCGTCCAGAACCTTTTCAAGATTATCTTTATACATATTTAATACAGTAAGATTATCTCGAATCTGCTCTTCAAAGAGTTCGATGTTTCGAAGGGTGACACTTCTATCCTCCACTCCTCCAAAGTAGAGCTTAAGCAGTGTCTCATACTTAAGCTCATTACTAGCGCTTTCCTGATTCAGCCATTCTTTAACTGCGTCTCTACCCTCATTTGTCAGCTGATATACTATCTTTTCCCTGGCACCTGTATTCCTGGATTTCTTACGTTTTATAAGCCCCTGCTTTTCCATATCACTGAGGGCCGGATATATGCTTCCAAAGCTTCCCTTCCAGAAGAAGCTGATACTATTATCAATATGCTTCTTTATATCGTATCCTGTAAGATCTTCATGAGCCAGAAGCCCAAGAATCACCATATCTATCTTTCTATCTTTTCCCATAACTAAGCTCCAATTTACATACAATATGTATCGTTTTGATATATATCATTTTGATATATTATCCACAACTCTATTGATTTTGTCAAGCAAAAAAAATCAGTTCGTAGATATCATTTATTCTACGAACTGATCATCCTTTAATTATTTTTTTTCAAATATTCAAAAGCTACACTCTTCTGTTATTCTGGCTATCACTGATATACTTCACTACTTTTACGACTGTTTTAATGGTTTCCACGCCTCGCTTCACCCTGTTCTTTGCTCTAACGAAAATATTCTCCTTTTTAGCTGTACTAGTGTCATAAACATTCTGCTGTTTCTGTTCACTCTGCGCACCCTGTCCTGCCAGCACGACCTTATGCTGACCAGTAGAATTACGGTATATCTTGAAGCCTGATTTTTTAAGTTCATCACATCTTTCGATATACCTACTGATCTCAAATTCATATAATCTATCCAGTTCCTGTGCTATGCTATCTAAGTTCAACTCTGTCTCCTATTTTCTTTAGTAATTATTTACCATTTTATTAACTATAGTTATCACACTAACGTAAGCTCTTCAGGTATTCCTTATGTTCATCTGTTACCCTGTAGCTCTCTACGGCCTTCTGGATTGCTTTCTTATGAACCCATTCATCAAGCCTTCGTTCTTCTATATACTTTACCGCTTCATCATATTGCTTTGCAAGAGCTGTCGCAAAATACCAAGCCACCATCATTTTAAGATAATAATCATCACCCTTCTTTGAAGCAACAAGATTTAAATATTCCTTCTTAAAATCCTCGCCAAGATATTCGTTCATCAGCATACGCATTCCAAAACGAGCCGTATAGACATGGTCCGATGCTATCCATTTCTTAATATATGGAAGCAGTCTATCGTGATTCTTCTTAAATGACTTTGGGGTTGCCTGATCAGATACTGGCCAGCAGTCAACATATGGAAGAAACTCTTCAACCAGATTAACACAGGTATCAAAATCTTTTATCATAGCAAGAATAAAGAAATGCACAAGATTTTCTTCATAATACTTGTGAGGCAGTTCCTTAAGGAAGGAATCCATTTCATCACTAGCAAAAACCTCTTTTGCTATCCGTCTCATCTCTGGTGTTCTTACACCTATAATAAGGTCTGGTGAAATATTAGGAACAAGCTTCGCCTGAAACTCCTTATACTCTTCATCCTTTTCTTCCATAAGCCTATCAATAACGGTCATTTCATCCCCCCATAATTCAAAAAGATTCAAAACCAATTATAAACTCATATTACATCAAATGTAAATCTAATTTACAGAACATAGCATTCCTCAGAGCAAACGTTCTTCAATGTAACAAAAAACAGAAGGTTTTAAAGCCTTCTGTTTTGGTTTAGATATTAATCGTCTTCAGCAGGATCAGTTGAAAAGCCTTCCATCAGCTCTTTCACCATTTCATCCAATCCATCTGTATTAATAACTACCTTCCCTTCCTCTATTGAAATATAATCCATATCCTGCTCTTCTTTAATTTCTTTCCATTCACCACTTTCAGTGTATATTAGTAATATCATATCCACCATCTCGCTGGCTTCCATTCTGAAATGCTGCAAAACTATATTCTTATTATCTCCTGATGGAACTATCATATTAATAGTGCGATTATCCTCTCCTGGAAATCCATAATATGACACCGGAACCTCATCTGATCCTGTAACATCATTTGCACTGTCAGGATCATAATCCAAAAATACCAAGCTCCAATAACCATCTTTATAGATTTCATCGTCAGGGAACTCAAGACTAATAATCGCTTGATTATCTCCAGCCTGCTCAGGAACGTCTCTTTCTCCCAATCCAGCATCTTCAATATATTGTTCAATTTCATCAGCATACTGGTCAAGTCCATTATTATCAGCAGACCATAAGAGAATATCACCCAGTTGACTAAAGTCAGTATAGTTTACTCTCGCAAGCCCAAAACTAAACCATAAATCCACAGCATCCTCTACTGACAACCCAGCCTCTTCACATATCCTGTATGCAATATGATTTAATATAGAAGAATTATAATGTACCCCACCTCTATCATTTCCATTTGTTGGTACAGCAACATCATCAATATAAAACAAATCCCACACTTGTTCTGGCAAATAATATGCTAAAGGATTACTCATACTACGCAGGGCTCCACTTGTTTCACCAAGCAGCCATTCTGAATCCTCATCCGGATTAAAAGTATGCTGACACAGATTTCCCATTATATCAGCATAGGATTCTTCTATCGCTCCCATTTCATTCTTGTATGCAACATATGTAATAGAACCGTAATCAAATCCATGCGTATACTCGTGGGCCACTACATCCAAATCGCCCCCAAAGCTATTACTATCAGCAAATCCAAACATTGACCAGCCATGTGTTGTACATCCATATGCTGCATTATCATAGGGTTCATGATCTGCATAACAAAGATCAGTAAGAACTAGGATCGGGGTTCCTTCGCCATCTGTACCCTTCCAGCCAAGATCATTATAATAATCCCAGATTCTGATAATATTGTAATATGTCAGCAGATAATATTCGTTCCAATCATCATTGGTATCACTTGAGAGAATATCCGCAACATAACCTTCATACATAAAGGAATAGGCATCTGCCACAGCAATTCTGCGTTCAATATCTCCCAGATAGTACCTGCCAGACTCCGGATCCTTCATAACAGGAACCGTAACTGTCACTTCACTTCCATCATTTTCCGTTAATGTTCCCGTCCATTCATCCGCCTCCATATATTCAAAAATATAGGATGGAACATAACCAGCCTGAGATGCTTCATCTCCAGGCTCTTTAATAGGAATACTGTACAGATACTCTCCATTAAATGTAATATAATGAGCCCTGTATGTATAATCACTGTCATCAAACGGAAAATCAGAAGTAAATGCATCATTTGGCGTAGCCTCTGATCCTCCCTCGGGATTATTTGTATAAACAACCCAATTATAACAAATGCTGGCTAATTCAGGATCATCCTCATCAGTATTAACATCCAGATTAGGATCTCTAACATAATCAAAAAGACCTACCTCAGTTAAATCTTCATATACAGTTAGTTCATCTCTATCATAACCACCGCAGCTGTATACTATCTCCGCAAGTTCAGAAGCATCTATCTCTTTACCATCATAATCAGCAGGATAATCCGTTATTATATCCGAAACAATTCCTGTCATCTCATCATCTTTATTGACAATGATCTTAATCAGTCCATCAGCAAGGGATCTATTTTTATAAAACTGAGAAAATGAATAATACTTGTTCCCCCAGTTATCCGTATGACAATTCATATATTCAAATTCAGTATTTTCATCACCACCAAGAAGACTGAGCATTGATTCAAGAACGAGATATGCATCACCATCATCTGCAATAGGTTTATCTGTACAGGTGCCGCCTATAAATGTAATAACCTCATCCTCATTTTTATGGATTATAACATCCTCCCCGTTGAGTTCAGTTATCCTTTCAATAGTCATCTCAGTATTTTCAGGGTCATCAGCAGCCTCTGCTGTTTCTGTACCAGCTTCATTCAGATCTGCTCCATCGGTTGCAGACTGAAATTCAGCTGTTTCAACCATTTCAACTTCCCCAGTGCTGTCATCCGAAACCCGTGATCCAGAACACCCACTAAAACAAGATAATAATAAAAGCATAGAAAGAATATAGGCCATCCTGTTTCTTAGTTTCTTTATAACATCTTTACACATAAAAACCACCTCACATTGAATCCGTCTATCAAGGCTATGCACTCTATAGACAGAATAACATGGGGGATTTAGTACTTCAAATCATTTTTTTCAATCAAAAATCCCGTAGGCTGTGATACCTACGGGATTCTATGCTCTAATAAACTATTTAGAATTGATCGTGATTAGCAAACACCCTGAGCGATCATTGCTATAGCTCAAGGATGCGCATAAAATGTTGGTTTCTGAGAGGTTGTGTATATTATCTGTGTATTATCAATTTCACCTATAACAGTTTAATATCGATTAATTTAAATTATATGTAATGATCTCCTGCTCTAATTTTATATTCTCCTCTATCATGTATTTCAAAATATCAATATTATGTCCTTTTCTAATTAATGATCTGGCCAGTTTTACATCTCTTTCTGAAAGAGGTTTTGCATAGGACTTATATTTTATAAGATTCTCCATGTCCATATGAAGCGGTTTTATGTCTATTCCTGTAGCATCTATCAGATTATCCAGTATACAAAAACCATCTGGATCCAAATCACCAAAATGATAAAAGCTTTTGTCAGAATTATTATGATTTATATATTGAAGAAATCTCTTCACAGTTCTTCCTGAATATCCACCGGTATAAACAAACGAAGTATTTTCATCTTCTATCCTATGAAAAGATGTTAAATTTTCTACCGTAACTATATTTTTATCAGTTACAACCACCTCATTAATCTGATTCATCAATGATATAGAAATAGCTATTGAAGAATCCTTCAGCACATCAATTATTCTATCGTCTGAATATTTAATTTTTATATTTCCCTTGATATATACATATGCCGGATTCTGATAGATTCCATATCTTTCAAGAAGTAAATGATCTCTTTCTGTATCTGAGTTGACTGCGATATTATAATTACTCATTTGATCTGTAGCTTCAAGATAGTCTGATAATAATCTACATGCCTTCCTTCTGTAACTTTTTTCAAAGGTCTTACTATTTCCAAATGTTATTATTGATAACTCTCTTTCAAGCAGTTCATCTTTATTTCCAATGATTCTGTCAATAAGATCAATTATTATCTTTGATTCAGGAATAGAATATCTGATTTTCTTTCCACCACGTATTCTTTCTATCTCCTGACTGCTATACCACCTAGAAAAACCATCATTTTCCATATAGCCTTCAAAAAATCTTAATTCTTCAGTTTTTACCTCGTTTTTCTCTTTTATTCCGATTACACTTCTGATTTGATCTACCTTACTTACATTCAGATAGATTTTATCTATCACTGAAGAATGCTTCTTATACTTTATTTCAACATATCCTTCAGATTGAAGTTCATAGGTATCATTTTCAAGATCACTCACTTCATCCATATCGGCAAAATCACTATAATAGTTTTTAAATATTTCCGAAGGTTTAACATAAAAACTCTGCTTCAACTTGTTTGATTTTTCATAGGTTTTACTGTTTTCAAACTTGGTAATGAGTTTTTCAAGGATTTTCTTTTGATTAGAACTCAGCTTCATCTTTCTAATTTCTTTCTTTTTTCTATATACTCAGAATCTATTAACGTTTCCTCAAGGTTCCTTCAACAGCACTTGTATATCTTCCTGAGTTGATAAGGCTGACAGTAGATGTCACATGCTCTCCTATGCTTCCTATTTTTTCCGGAGGTGCTGCATATATAACCTGAAAATGATTATCCTCCAGATACCTTACCATCTGCTCGATTCTTTCTCTTGAAAGAGCAGAAAATGCTTCATCTATAAATGCAAGTCTCTCACAACATTTTTCATGATAGAACTGCATAAGGCTTGCAGCAAGAATTATGAAATATGGTGTCTGCTTTTCACCATTACTTGCCGACCCCTGTTTTTTTGACAGATTGGCCTCAACAGTATTATCCCCCTGTTTACTGGTTATCACCATATCATAGGTAAAATACTTTCTATAATCAGTATACTCCTCTTCATCCTCCTCCATAAGGATTATATCCATGTATTCTTTAATATACTGCTCCATTTCTTCATCATCACGATTAGAGTTCATATAGTTTTCAGGATTGTCCAGATAATCCTTCAATTTTCTCTTTATCTTAAAGAATACTGCTCTGTCACTTTTTTCTGATTTTATAAACTTATATGTGTCATTGCCAAAAGGAAGTTTTTTTAATTCCGCATTTATTATGTCCATTTCTTCTTCAGCCCTCTGGATACTCTCATTGATTTCTCCGACGAAATCAATCATAAAAGCACTTTCCAGTTCCTTAGATTTTTTTTCAAGCTGATTCTTTGCCTCCTCTATCTTTACATTTGCTGTATTTTTGTATTCACTTCTGTAAAACGGAATAAATGAAGGTCCTCTGTTCGTAACATCCAGGCCAACTATATGACAATAACCCATCTGAACACTTTCCATATTATCACAGGCTCGCTTCATATCATTCTCAACCGAATTGAGGTTTTTGTAAGAAACCGCAAACCCATCCTCTTTTCTGAGTCTGGCGTACTCCAACTCCACCTGTCTTCTCAGTTCTGTTTTTCCCAATATTTCTTCCTCATAAAGAGAGGTGTATTCCTTTAGTTTTTTCTCACTTTCCTTTACACTATCACTGTATTTTTTTATTTCGTTTTCCGAGGCACCTATCTCGGAACTGTTCTTCTTTAACTTTTCATTGACCTCATCCAGCTCCTTCTTGGCGGCCTGCTGTTCCTTAAGCGCAGCTTCAAAAGAAGGATCCTTTTCTATTTCCTGCCTCTTACCCTCTGCCTTGTCCTTTTTATCAGAAAGTTCCTCATATCTCTTAGGAGCCGATATATCCAGTTCCTGATTGATTATAGGTATAATTGCCCTGATTCTGTCTCTGTGATTCTCTATAGTTTCTTTTTTCTGATTTAACTTTGTTATCTCTTTCTCAACCCAAAGCAGTTTTTTCTCTGCAGCCTTTAACTGTTCAGCTACAGCCGTTTTACCCATATAAGGAATAGTTTTTCTCATATCCATCATTCTTACGGCGTAGCTCTTTGCCAGCATACCTTCCCGGGTAAGTCCACCCTTAGGATAATCATTCAATTCTTCCAGATTCTCACACAGATGAATGCCATTCAGAAGATAATTAATGTACTTTCTGGCATCAGCATTGGGCACAAAAAGAAGAGATGCCGCTGAACCCGGTGTAATGTCCGACTCCGGAAGCTTATTAGTCATCGCAACTGTTGCATTATATATTTTCCTGCTCTTAAGTATTTTCATGGCATCGAAAGCATACTTTGAGTCCACGATTATATGGAATCTTTTATTACCTAGAAATGTCTCTATAGCCTTCTGCCATCTAAGGTCTTTTATTTCTGATACCAGTTCAGACAGAAATCTTATATTTAAATCCTTTCCACATACAAGTCCAATTTTCTTAAACTCTTCTGTTAATATCTCCTTTGCTCGAGCCGCATCTGCCGGATATGTTATTATCTCATTCTTTAACTCACGAATTATACCGGCAACTTCTTCCTGCTGTTGATTCAGCTCCTCTTCTTTATCCTCAATATGAACAAACTCTTTATTAATACTTTTTTCGGATTCATCTACAGCATTACGAAGATTAGTAATAGCATTTATTACGCTTTCGGTATCGGTCTTCGCACTGTCTATCATCAGAAGAGCTTTACTATCTGCTTTATCTAAAGCAACTATATCTTTAATATTCGTGTAGCCTTCCTTTAATTTTTTCAGCTTTACTATTTGCGAATCAATTTTTTCTAACTCATTTTTATATTCCTGTATCCGTTTTTCATACTCCTCAAGAGTTTTTTTCATCCCTGTATATATATCATTATTTATTGAAGCAGAATATCTGTCGATAGCCCTTTTCTGTTCCTGCTCCAATACTTCTTTAGTCTTATTCATTTCTTTTATTCTTTGGAGCTGATATTCAATCAATCTGTTTGAGTTACTGATATCATCCTCAGTAATAGGAATGTTCTGATAAGAATATACCAGCTTTCTTATATCGTATATATCCCTTCTTTTTTCATATTCTCTGGTTCTTTCCTCTAATTCCTCAAGTATTTTCTTTCCTTCCTCAAGCTCAACATAGATTCTTCTCAGATCCTCAAACTGTACCTTCTGCTCTTTTATTTCTGAAAGGGACGTAATCTTTCCCGGATCTAGTACAGCTTCTCTAATGAATTTATCTATGTCCTTTTCCGGCTTAAATGCCATCATCTTTATAAGTTTTGATCTGTATTTTGCTACATCACACCTAAGCCCCAGCTTTCGAAGCAGTTCTTCAGTTCCTCTTTCCTCGCCTTTAAAATCCTTGCCTTTAATTCGTCTTCCCTTAAAGAGTAGATTACTTTTGCTATGGGTAAAATACTTTCCATCTTTTATATAACAAAATTCGAAATCATCCAGCCTGGAATCCTTCATGATAAACCACGCGCCCGTCTTAACATCCTGCTCATTCATTGATTCAATGCATACTCCGCCCACAATAAATGTATTCTCCAACGGAGACCAGAATTCCATTGCAATATATGAGGTTACAGCACCTGTTCTAAGGTATCTGTATTCTCCTTCACTCTGAGTATCTCCTCTTACATATGACTTCACAGTTCTGTCTTTATCACCCGCAGCGATATTAAATCTCTTATTTCCTGTCAAAAGATATGTCATCGCATCCAGAATAGTACTTTTACCAGTTCCGTTAACTCCTGTTATCAGAGTGGAGCCTTCCAGATTTATAGTAACATCCTGGAATTTTGACCAATTTATCAAGCGAACTTTTGTTGCTGTTTTTCTATCTGCTATATTCAGATAATCATTCATCGGTATCATCAAATACTTCTCCATCTTCATTTTCCAAATCTATATCCCGGCTCTGCAAATCCTTCGTAAACATCCTTTTCTCAGCCTGTTCAGCAAACAGATGAAACTCATTAGCATCTAAAGCAAATTGAATGGACGGAAATATTTTTATTTTTGTATCTGCTTCACCAAGTTTCCCATTCATTTCTATTAGATTATATCTTTCCAGTTTTTTTATTGTCTCAGAAAGTTCCCTTTTTTTCTCGAATCTGTCCTGAACCTTATATTTTTCAAACTGAAATCTCAGATCAGTAATTGAAATAATTATAGATTCTGCAAGACTCCCCTGTCTGACTCTGTCGGAATAAATGGTAAATAAAACACATAACACTATACTATCAGCAAGAGACAGGTTACACCTGTTGATCTGCATCTTTGATGATTCACCTGCACTGACAGTGTTCTGAAACATGATAACCTTATTATCTCTGTCAACCAGAACATCATATCCTATAGGACTTAAATATCTGCTAAATAAATCTGAATGCTTAGAAATAAAAAAGTATTCCTTTTTTTCCTCTTCACCTTTATCATAAACTATAAATGTTTTCTTCAGCATAATCCGGACACATTTCTGAAACATTGTTTTTTCACCGGAGGTAAGCCCTTCCCATTCATTTTCAAAACCTGAAAGTTCCATATTCTACTTCCTTTTCATACTAAATTTTCTGATCAGCATCTGCTCTGTCTCTATGTAGCCATCCTCAACCTCTATAATGTATCCACTTTCCCCAGCATATACGGCGGAAGATAACATTTTAAGCAGCTGAACCTTGTTTTCAAGTGGGAAATCCCTAGTATCAATCTTCAACCTTTCTCCAATAATACTATTCAAATATTCTGACATCTTATCCTTTGCATAGATATCTTCCAGCTCTTTTTCAAACTCCCGCCTAGTTCTCTCTATATCTTCTTCATCGATTTCAACAATATCCTGGGTACTGTTTTCTTTAATGATCTGACTTCTTCTCGGGTAAGATATCGACGACAAATCAATAAACTGATTATCATCAAATGTAAAAAGAGATTTCATTTCATCAGGAATACTATCATGAATATCCATCTCTTTCATTTCATCGCCAAGAATCTTCAAAGTTTTTTCTATATCTCCCCTTATGTTTTTTTCTTTATTTCTAATAAAACGAGCTCTTCCGACCGCCACTTGAAGATATACATTTATCTTATGCTTTATATTTGACATGATTCTGTCATAATCTCCATCCAGAAATCTGACAGTATTGTTTATCATATCTTCAACATACTCTTCAGCCTTGTCATCTGATATTTTTTCCTCCTTTTTGCAGCATATTACAAGTTTTTCTTTTGTTTCTTCAATTTTTAAGTTATTTAATCTCTGTAAGATTACTCTTCTGTAGGTTCTTATATTCTGACGTTTTGTAAGACGAGAATACTCTTTGATGAAATCCCCATTAAAGTAATCAAGCAGATTTTCAGTCAAGCTTTCAAATGTTTCTTCATGAATCATCCGTTCTATAATCTTTTTGATAAATGTAGCCAGAGTCTTTAAATCTTTGGATAAACCCTTTGCATTTTTATATACATTTTTTAAAACATCAACATAAATATCATCATATTGCTCAATATTCGATAGGGTATTATATATATTATATATGTAGCTTGAGAATTCAGCTGTTTCCGGCTTCTCCATTCTTGCGAGAAGCTCAGCCAGCATTATTCCCTGCTCAGTCATAATTATATTCCTTCCGAAAGTTGCATCATCAATTTCTTCCTCAAGCCAGCCTACTTCATCAGAAGCAAGCTTACGTATTATCTGAGATGCCAGATCCGAATATGACGATGAAGCTGCTTTTTCATCCGTAACCGTCTGTTCCAAAGAATAATCATCAATATCCAAATCAACATCTATATGATTATCCATAAGATAGATTGCTATAGCATCACGAATTCTATCCCGCTCCATTCTAAATGTGATTTCTCTATCATATTCATCATAAATAAGCTGAAGACAGTCAGCATATATTCTGTTGTTACTCCCACTTGCAAGAGGATTAAAAAATCCTATTGGAATCAAATTAAAAATATTCATCTAAATGTCCTGCTATATATTTAATCTTTCAAACACCCCACTGGGACAACCTTCACACCATTATCAGTTGTATATGCCATTTCAGCGTTGGCACATATAATCATTAGTAAAGATGGTTCTCTATAGGTAACACCAGGATGTTCTTTATTTGAAAGAGCCTTTTCATTATGTTGTCTAATTACATCTCTAAACTTTAACAACCCCTCTTCAGCCTTTGGTACAGCATTTACACCGGTCTTTATCTCTATCAGAGCATATCTTCCATCAGAAAGCTGATACACTGCATCAGCCTCGAGTCCTGTATCATCACTATAATGCATGACTCTTGCATTTTGAGTTTCAGCATATGACAAAAGGTCCCTGATAACCAGATTTTCAAAGGCATGACCAAACATATCTAAATCCATATTAAAATAATCAGGTTTAATTCCCAAAGCAGCCAGTCCGATAGATGGATCAATAAAAATGTGTTTTTTTGCTGATCTGATTGCCGTTTTGGATCTTATCTGAGGAGTCCAGGCATCTATATCTTTTATCACAAATAACTTTTCCAAAGCTTCTATATAAGAAGAAATTGTAATATCTGTTATATTATGCGTTGCTTTTATATCAGAGTTTATTACCGTTTTTTTAGATAATGTAGCCATATTTCTTGCATATGACCAAAGAATAGTTCTTGCCCACTCCGGATTTCTCTTTACTCCATCAACTGCACTAATATCCTTTTTATATATTTGTTCGAAATAGTCTGTTGCGATTCGAAGCTTAGCAGCGTCGTCTTTTATTGCGAGGCATCTTGGCCATCCGCCTCGACAAATAATATAAAAAAGATCTTCTAATTTCAGATTGCTTTTTTCACCATCTATATCATACTTATCATCATCGAATAATCTGGAAATAGAAACTCCTCCAGTCGACTCACCAGTTTCATATAATGTCATAGGATACATGGTTATTTCAGAAATTCTTCCGGTCCCAGTATGAGGGGTATCGATTTTTTTGCTTGATGATCCTGTCAGATAATACTCTCCAAAAGTTTCAGGATTGTCGTCACAATCTTTTCTTATTGTCCCCCATATCTTTGGAGCATCCTGCCATTCATCAAACAAAATAGGTTTTTCATTTTTCAAAAATAACCTGGGAGCTGTATTAGCAATGCTTAAATATCCTTCTCTCTTTTCTTCATCCTGGAACTCAATGATTGTTTTACATCTTTCCTTAGCAGTTCTCGTTTTTCCACAACCTTTTGGACCCACTATATTTATGGCATTGAAAGCCTTAATCATTTCATCTATATATTTATCTATCACTCTTATATAATATCTCATTTAGTCTATACCTCCAAACTTATTATGCAATGCTTCAATTAATAATTCAAGTTCATTTTATGTTTTTCGTCATTTTTATTTTGGGTTTTTCGGCATTTCTATTTTGGTTTTTTCGGCATTTCTGTTTTAGTTTTTTCGGCATTTCTATTTTGGTTTTTTCGGCATTTCTATTTTGTTTGTGCACCATTCAAGAAAGTTAATTTAATATACTACGTCCCAAATCACTTCAAAACATAAGAAAAGTCCCATAAACCCTGGGTCTACGGGACTTAATCTCATGCCATGCCGCATCACAATAACACCAATGAATACTCTATTGACTTTTCCAATTTGAGGAGACACAGATTCTACACGGTCATCCGCATTATGAAACTTTCGGACATATTTCATTTCCATCTGATATAACTATATCTGCTTTCCAAGAACTGTTACACCCTCATCGTTAACAATCCCGCATTTTGCATAGAACTCCCAGTTCTCTTTGATGGATATCAGTTCTACTACACTGATTCCTTTCTCTTTCAGATGGATTTCAAGTTTTGCAAGGAGCTGCTTTCCCACTCCACATTTCTTCCACTCAGGAATAACAAATAGTTCAGATATAAAAAAGAAGTCTTTATCTGCATAAGGATCAACGAAACCAAGAGCTGCGCCTATTAGCTTATCGTCTTCAAATGCAGCCACACCAAGAGACTCAAATCCAACAAGAATAGACTTGATTCGCCTCTGGGCTCTATCAATTTCCCACTCCTCATTCCATGGCTCCTCTGAATATGAGCTGGACATAGCTTCTGCCAGAGCAGGTATATCGTTTTCATTAACCACCCTATAATTCATAGCATTTTCCCTTAGTTCAGCTTCCAGACGCCCTTGCTGATTTCATATACTCCATCATGATATGAACCTTCTCCAGTAAAGAAAGTTTCAAATTCACATTTTTCCAGAATACGACCTGATGCAGCATTTTCAAGAAGACGAATGCCGTACACCTCAGTAACACCTACTCTTTCTGCTATCACAGGCAGAAATGCTTTAACTGCTTCAGTGGCATAACCATTTCCTGTATATGCCTTCGCAATATGGTATCCAATCTCCCATTTGCCGTCATCAATTGGCACAAGCTGAACATAGCCTATATTCTTATTATCATCTTTGGTAAGCACTGCGTAAACCAGTGGACCGTCAGTAGAACCATACTGAGACATCAGAAATTCAATAGTTTCCTTCGCGTCATCCAGTGTCTCAAACACTTCATCAGGTACAAATCTTCTTGTATTATCATCAAGTGAATTCTTATGGACATCCATTGCCATGTCCATTGTCATTTCTGTTATCACTAATCTTTCTGTTTCAATTAAAAAACTCATAATAATGTCCCTCTAAACTTTCTGATATTTTTACAAATCTTATTACAAATCCTGTATTTCTCCCTTTGCAAAGAGATTATCTTTCCCCATTCCACACACATATGGATTACTGTCATACATATGACAGACCTCAAGAAAGTCTTCTCTCTGTTTCGGGTCATTCATTATCTTTACTAATATTTCATTTGGAATAGTCCTTGCAAATGCCCCTGGTCCAGCAAACGTTATACTCTTAACGCCACAACCTTTTAGGATATCCTCCAGTTCCTTTGGCGTAAAATGATAGGTTATACACCAGGGAGCTTCGCCTCGATCATAGGCTTCCTTTGTTTCTTCAACATCCCCCAGGAAACCGGTGTCATATGCCTTCAGTACATTTTCCTTATTAAATGAGAAGCCTTCTATCATCTGTTCTCTGGCGCTAATGCACCACTGCACCCACTCATCTTTACTATCCTTATCCAGAATAAACTGATTCTTCTGAAGTGGATTGGCAAGATATGGCAGTGAACCCAGACGACTGGAAACACTGATAAGAATTCGCTTCCTGCATATTCTTACCAGCTCTCCGATTACCTTTTCCTGATTGGGATAAGTATAGGAAATCGGTGCATCAAATGACATCACAAGATCAAAGGACTTATCAGCATATGCTGAAAGATCTTCCAATTCGCCTTTTACAAATGTGATATTATCTATCACACCTTCTCGTTCAGCTATCTCCCTCGCCTTATCAATCATCGGCTGTGATATATCAAAATGAGTAACCTTAACCCCATGCTTTGCAAGAAGTATAGAAAACCTGCCACTTCCCGCTCCACCATCAAAGACAGTCTCGATACCATCCAGTGACTGAAGAAGTTCTTTTTCAATATGCGACTTCTGAACTATATCATCTATAAATGTCTGCTCCCTGGCAGCTTCCAATTCACCCTTATCTGACTGGTTCCACATCCTTTCGGATATTTTCGTACTGTAATTCATCTCTATAACCTCTATCTTTTAATCGCCCGGTTCAATCGATCTTATGATAAGTCACTCTGTTTCTATTCTCATATCTTTTTCCCTTTCACCTATGTATGTAGAGTTGGGTCATTTCAGCCTCACCATCTACCATATAACATTATCTTATTAATCCTGTTTTCACAACCTCATCTTTTATTATATCTAAACTTGAGACAAAAAAATCCCCAAGATAATAATATATTACGACCTCAAATGAACCCCTATTTATGTCGATCTATGTAGTTTTATGTACTACGTCATAAATCACTTCAAAACATAAGAAAAATCCCATAAACACTGGGCTTACGGGACTTAATCTCATGCCATGCAGCATCTCGCCTGTCGGCTCGATGTATGGCTGCGCCATATATTGATGAATAATAAAAAACGCCCTGTCACACCTCAGTGTGACGGGCGATTTTATTATTCATCACTGCATGGCTTGGATTAGCAAACTCCCTGAGCGATCATTGCTTCAACAACCTTCTTGAAGCCGGCAATGTTAGCACCTGCAACATAGTTGCCTTCCATACCGTACTCCTTAGCAGCATCATCGATATTGTGATAGATACCAACCATGATGTTCTTAAGCTTAGCGTCAACCTCTTCGAAGCTCCATGAAAGTCTCTCTGAGTTCTGGCTCATCTCAAGTGCTGATGTAGCAACACCACCTGCGTTAGCAGCCTTACCACCAACGAAAGGTACGTTGTTTGCCTGGAAGTACTCTGTAGCTTCGATTGTTGTAGGCATGTTAGCACCCTCAGCTACATACTGTACGCCGTTAGCAACGAGCATCTTAGCATCCTCAATATCAAGCTCGTTCTGTGTAGCACAAGGAAGAGCGATATCTACCTTGTACTGCCATACACCGTGCTCACCGTTCTTCTTCTCGAAATACTGAGCTGTTGACTTAGCTGCAGCATACTCTGTAAGACGTGCTCTCTTAACTTCCTTAACTTCCTTAAGAAGATCAACGTCGATACCATTCTCATCATAGATCCAACCTGTTGAATCTGAACATGTAACAACCTTAGCACCAAGCTGCTGAGCCTTCTGAATAGCATAGATAGCAACGTTACCTGAACCAGATACTGCTACTGTCTTTCCTTCCATCTTGTCACCATGGCACTTAACCATTTCCTCTGTGAGATAAAGAAGACCATAACCTGTAGCCTCTGTACGAGCAAGTGATCCACCATATGTAAGACCCTTACCTGTAAGAACTCCTTCATAGAGTCCCTTAATTCTCTTGTACTGACCGAACATGAAACCAATCTCACGTCCACCTGTTCCGATATCACCTGCAGGAACATCCTCATCAGCACCAATATATTTTGAAAGCTCTGTCATAAAGCTCTGGCAGAACTTCATGATCTCGTTGTCTGACTTACCCTTAGGATCAAAGTCAGAACCACCCTTACCACCACCAATAGGAAGAGTTGTAAGTGAGTTCTTGAAAATCTGCTCGAAACCAAGGAACTTGATGATACCAAGGTTTACTGATGGGTGAAGTCTAAGACCACCCTTGTAAGGTCCGATAGCGTTGTTGAACTGTACACGGAAACCTCTGTTAACCTGTACCTGTCCGTTGTCGTCTACCCAAGGAACTCTGAACATGATCTGACGATCTGGCTCTGTGATTCTCTCAAGGATAGCGAGCTTACGATACTTCTCCTCATCCTGCTCGATAACTGGGCGAAGAGAGTTAAGTACCTCTGTTACTGCCTGAAGGAACTCAGGCTGATCTGGATTCTTCTTCTGTACTATCTCTAGTACCTCATCAACGTATGACATAGCTTTGTCTCCTTTATATATTATTCTTTGGAACCCCATCCAATACTGAATCAGGTCACTTTATCCAACTAAAGCAGAATTATATACTATTTCACCCTTGTTGTAAATAAGAAAATAAAGTTTTTTTGATTTTTTATTAAGTTTCTAATGTTTAATTGACATAAAGTTGCGTTTATTACGTTTTCTATAGCAAAACAAGGCATTACGGTTTACATAACGCCTTGTTGTGTATTAGTTAATTAAATACTATCGTAATTCTTGTTCCTATTTCTTTTCTGGATATTATCTCAAAATGCCCTTTATGCTTATCCACTATCCATTTTGCAATTGATAGACCCAGTCCGGTTCCCTGTACCTTTCTGGTATCATCAGCCCGGTAGAATCTTTCAAACATATGCTTCACATCCACCTCAGCCATACCAATTCCGTTATCCTGTACCTGAATATAGGGGCGCCCGCCTTCATTTGTAAGCCCAACTGAAAGTGCTATCTCATCTCCCTGGGCAGTGTATTTAGCAGCATTATCTACCAATATACGCATAGCCTGCTTGATCATCGATGCATCAGCATTTATATGAACATTAGAAGTGGTCTCACGAAACTTGTAGATATGATTTTCATCAATCATAAGTGACTCTTCATAGATTTCCTTCATTATATCATTCAGACATACATCCTCGAATGTCATAGTGTTTCTTCCAGCATCACCTCTGGCCAGAAATAGGAGCTGCTCCACAAGATGGTTCATATGATCAGACTCATTTTTTATTGCAGCAATGGATTCATCGAGAATCTCTTCATCCTCCTTGCCCCAGCGATCCAGCATGTTTGCGTATCCCTGAATAACTGAAATCGGAGTGCGCAGTTCGTGAGAAGCATCATTAACGAACCTGGCCTGCTGAAGATATGTATCGTGCATCCTGCTGAGCATGTTGTTCATAGCTGCCTCTATGCCCTGAAGGTCTGAGTCTCCAAGTGACATTTCAGTAGTCTGTTCTGGTGAAATGTGTTCTATAGCATTTTCTATAGTATGGAACTTTGCTTCATCGAAGGACATACGGCTCATCTCATCGGCACGGATAGCCATCTCATTTATCGGATTCAGAATCTTCTTAATCTTTCTGTATTCACCATAATAAGCTGCGATCAGATTAATACACTGAAATAATATGGCGATTATGATAAGCGCGATTATCAGGTTGAACTGAGTAAATACATTCTCGTTAATCAGTACTTCATCACCAGACTTGACAACATAAGTAAGATTACTAAGCCCCTCTCCTCTCGTTGTCAGATTTCTGGTGATATCACCATTAAAGTTATCGATAATACTCTGAGGGAAATCGGAACCAAAATACTGCCAGTCTATCTGAAACAGGCATATAATAGACGTAGCAACAAATAGGAACAGGTTAGCACTAAAAAAAAGCCCTAGCTTGGTTCGTACAAGCTGGCCATGAAGGCGTAGGGCTATAGAAGACATATTCTTTTGTTCTGGTCCTTTTTTACTCATTTTGCTGATTCATCCCTTGAGGTTTACATAATATTTACCTATTCAGATTTGATAACGTAGCCTACACCACGGACTGTCTGTATCATCTTGATATTATATACTTCGTCAATTTTTGAACGAAGATAACGAACATATACATCGATCACATTGGTTTCGCCCAGATAGTCATATCCACACACCTTCTCAAGAAGAGTGTCACGGGACAGCACTATATCTATATTTTCCAGGAGGACTCTAAGCATTATGAATTCTCTATTGGTGAGATCAATGTTATGCCCATCATATGTCACACTATGTTTTGGTATATCAAGCTGAAGCTTCTTCCACTGGTAGTGGTCTTCATCAAGCTTACCGGCAAAGTCATCATTTTCCTTAGATGGAGCAGCCAATATGCTATTCATAGCACCAGCCACAGCATTTCCAGCGCCAGCTGAACCCATCACATTTGCACTGTATAGCTTCAGCGCAACACGTATTCGCGCCAGAAGCTCTTCTATTGCAAATGGTTTTGTTATATAGTCTACCGCTCCGGCATCAAGCCCAGAAACCTTATCCATTACAGCATCTCGCGCAGTAAGGAGGATCACCGGCGTATCCTTCTCTCTTTTGAGACGCCTTAGAACCTCCATACCACTAAGCTCTGGAAGCATTATATCCAGTAGTATCAGGTCATAGTCCTTTGCCAGAGCCATATCAAGCGCTGTTCTGCCGTCCAGGGCCTTATCGACCTTATAGCCCTCGTGCTTCAGCTCCAGCTCTACGAATCTGGCCAACTTTTCCTCATCTTCTACTACTAAGATATATGCATCCATCCTATATTCAAAACCTCCAATAATTAATTCTCATACGAGAGTTAGTTTTCAGGTGTTCCCTCAACAGTACCCTCTACTGGACCTTCTACTGTATTATCAGCTACTGATCCAGATGCTGCATCAGCCGCTGTCTCTGCTGCATTTGCAGCTGCACCCTGAGGAGCATTATTAAAGCTCTCATTCCAGCTTTCCTTAACCTTGCCAGCAAACTGTGAAGCCTGGCCAACTACCTTATTAAACTCATTGGCATTGTCCTTACCAACAATTGAGTATCTGCAGTCAAAGAACAGAGATACGATGATAACGATTATCAGAAGCTCCCAAGCTGCAAGCATAGCGATGATCGATATCCAAAGCGGAAGCTTGATGATTTCCTGGTCATTTCTAACTACTCTTACTGAATTATCAACTGTGTACTGGAAACCTCTCTTGATTGCAGCTCCAAGATCCTTGAAGAAGCTCTTTCCCTCTGTCTTGTTGGACTGATCAACGACTGCAGGAACATCTCTATATGGAGAAGCCTCTGGGGAGGTTGTAGCTGAGAAGCTTGCCTGTCCCTTAACCTTTCCCTCTCTTTCAAGAGCAATGATTGCGTCAAGCATATCGCCGTTTGATGCTTCAAGTGCTGCCTTAGCATCCTCATAAGATACATTTGCCTTCTGTACTAACTTTTCAACCTTTTCAAATTCTACCATTTTTATTACCTTACCTTTCTTAAATCATATGTTTTTATCATCGGTTATCTGTGAACCGTATTTCCTTTTGATGTTTCACATTCTAACCTTAATAAATAAAACAGTCCTTTAAGAAAGATTAAAATAAGATTAAAAAAATAATCATAAATTATTAATTACTCACCTGAGATATTTTACAAGAAGTATAGTACCACAATCCGTGCTAAATCTCCACCTTGTTGAAGAAAAGGTGAAATGCTATACTATATCTGTTATGAATAAAAATACTAACATATTTATACAGAATATTACCTGGGACAGAATCTGGATTACCTTCTATATAGAAGGGCTTTCTTCTGATGCCCAGGTTTTTCTTCAGTGTGTGAGCGATGATATATCATTTGAACTTAAAAAAGTAAGTTCAAATGAGTTTAAGTTAAATATCACGAATCCTGGAAACTGCAGGATGCTTCCTGCTGGTATCTACGAACTATATGTAAAATCCATCCAGGGTAAAACAAAGCTTTCACTTAACACCGATATAAATGCCTCTCGATTTAACCGACAGTTTGTTTATTACCACAGCGAGAGAGCGTACCGGGTTCAATTCTCAGCTAAAAATGGATTAAGGATTAAGGCATCTGATATCCAACTGCCAGGTATTGGATTTAAACGAAGAATCACTTCTCTTATTAGAAGAAGTCGTCACAACCTGGCAAAAGCCGTTCTTCGAACCATATACAAAACTGAATATCTTCTATTCCACCGTAAGGGATGTGCCGATATTCATAAGCTTAAGAATCCAAGGATTCTTCTGATGTCTGATCAAAGCGAAGAAATGGGATCAAATATGGCAGCTCTTAAAAGAGCTCTTATTCGTCGTGGTTACAATCCCGAAGAAGCTCTTCGAGCAGTTACAACCAGACACTACAGCATTATCCACTGGATTAAAACTCTTAAAAAAATAGCAGAAGCTGATTTTATATTCCTTGATGACCATAGCCAGACAACCGACTGGCTTACAATTAAAGGAGCAATTATCACTCAGCTATGGCACGCTGGAGCCGGTTTCAAATCTACTGGCTATAGCCGGTTTGGTATGCCTGCCAGCCCTGCTCCAAAATCAGGCCATAGACAGTATACCTATGGCATTGCAGGTTCGAAGAATATTCGACATTTCTTTTCAGAGGTTTGGGGTATAAATGATGAAATGGTACTTCCTACAGGTATGCCCCGACTAGATGAATATCTTAATGAAGATTATATCAAAGAAACAAAGGAGAAACTTTTAAACAATTATCCCATTTTATGTAAACCAAACGCAAATGATAATAAAACACGTGTAAGAAAGGAAAACATCATCCTTTTTGCACCTACATATAGAGGCGAGAACAAACGTCATGCCTACTATCCTTACGATATGCTGGATATGGATAAGCTCTACCAGCTCTGTCAGGATACAGACTCATTTATAATCTATAAAATGCACCCATTTGTAGAAGAACCCGTACCAATACCTGAGCAATATCAGGATCGAATGCTCGATCTTACTAGGTACCCTAACATTAATGACCTGTTCTATATCACAGACCTTCTTATCACTGATTACTCATCAAATATATATGAGTTTTCCCTAATGAAGAAGCCAATGCTCTTCTATGCATATGACATTGCAGAATATGCAAAAGAAAGAGGCTTCCACAGAGATTACAGGGAAAATGTTCCCGGTAAGATTGTGGAAACCTTCGATGAAATGATTACTGCTATACGTGAAAAGGATTTCGAATATGACAGGGTGGAAACATATCTGAAGAATAACTTTGAATATATTGATACCCACGCCTGTGACCGAATTATAGACTATATTATTCTTGGGGGGCCTTATGCTTAATAGGTCCGTTTCGTGTTGTTAACTATATTACGGAAGTTGGTGACCATCTGCTGATACTCACCAACTGCTTTACCCTTCAGCTTTCCGTTTGCTCTTTTTTCATCGATCGTCTCTTCAAGCCATTTGATATTCTCTAAAGCACTAGTCTTATAGTTATTCTTGATATCTACCTCAACCTGATTTGCAATAAGATCTAATTCCTTGTCTCTCCAACTAAAAAGTCCCATTATTAATTTCCTTCCGTCTTATTATCTTAAAATATTCAGAGTACAGTTATTTAATCTATACCCAGTCGAAGCTTCGAGAAACGGCTTTCTGCCACCCGGCAAGTCTGCTGGCTCTCTCTTCTTCAGATATCTCAGGCTTATATACTTTGTCGATACTGATTACAGTTCTAAGTTCATCCCTGGAACTCCAGTATCCCACTGCAAGTCCCGCAAGAAATGCCGCTCCCATAGCTGTACTTTCAAGACAGCTAGGACGAACCACTGTTGCATTTATTATATCTGCCTGAGTCTGCATCAGGAAATTGTTAGCTGATGCTCCCCCATCAACCTTTAACTCATTTAACCTTACACCCGAATCCTTTTCCATAGCTGAGAGCACATCACTAGTCTCATAGGCTATAGATTCAAGAGTCGCTCTTATAATATGATACTTGTTAACGCCACGAGTGATTCCTACTATTGTTCCTCTGGCGTATTGATTCCAGTATGGAGCTCCAAGACCGGTAAATGCTGGAACAACATAGCATCCATTGGAATCACTGACTTTTGTGGCCATATATTCTGAGTCTTCAGCACTATCTATAAGCCTCATCTCATCTCGAAGCCACTGTATTGATGCACCTGCTATAAATACAGAACCCTCAAGTGCATACTGAACTTTACCATCCATTCCCCAGGCCAGAGTAGTAACCAGACCATTCTTTGAGAAAACAGGATTGTCACCTGTATTCATCAGAAGGAAGCATCCTGTTCCATAGGTATTTTTAGCATTTCCCTTCTCCCAGCATTGCTGTCCAAAGAGTGCTGCCTGCTGATCACCTGCTATACCTGCTATTGGAATCTCTCGACCCAGAATGTGTTTGCTGGCATTTCCATATACAAAACTGCTGTCCTTTACTTCAGGAAGCATTGATAGTGGAATACCAAGCTCCTCAAGAATCTCCTCATCCCACTTAAGTTCATTTATGTTGAACATCATAGTACGAGATGCATTCGAATAATCAGTAACATGAACTCTGCCGTGCGTCAGTTTCCAGATAAGCCAGGTATCCACGGTTCCAAAAAGTAGTTCACCCTTTTCAGCACGTTCCCTGGCTCCTTCAACATTTTCAAGTATCCACCGAAGCTTTGTAGCAGAAAAGTAAGCGTCTATTACAAGACCAGTCTTGTCTCTTATCTTATCTGCCAGTCCTTTTTCTTTAAGGCAGTCACAATACTCGGAGGTCCTTCGACACTGCCAGACTATAGCGTTATATACAGGCTCACCAGTATCCTTATCCCATACTATTGTGGTTTCTCTTTGATTGGTTATACCAATCCCAGCCACCTCATCAGCAGCAACTCCAGCCTTTGCCATGGTCTCCACCGCTACTCCAAGCATAGTAGACCATATCTCATTTGCATCATGCTCAACCCACCCAGGCTGAGGGTAAATTTGCGTAAACTCACGCTGTGCCACAGATACTATCTTTCCATCGTGATCAAATAGTATTGCTCTGTTGCTTGTTGTTCCGGCATCCAGTGCCATTATGTATTTTGCCATATCAGTCTCCTATTTTTGAAAAGAAACTCTTAAGTTCTATTATTGGTATTGGTCGGGAATACTTATAACCCTGAAGATAAGCAGCAGACATACTCTTACATCTTGCCTCATCTATATCATTTTCAACTCCCTCATAAAGCACGGAGTAATCCAAATTGCTGAACATGCTTGCAAGGCTTCCAACCATCTTCTTAGCTCGAATGTCTGAATCACTTGCGATAACCAGAGATCTGTCAAACTTAATGATGTCAAATGGAAGTTCCATAATTCTTTCCATATTGGAGTAACCAGTTCCAAAGTCATCCAGATAGAACTTAATGCCTTTATCCTTAAGCTCATTGATCATATTCTTCATAACCATAAAGTCATTTTCACTCTGTGACTCAGTAATCTCTATAGCAATCTTATCATCAGGAATCCCGCTTTCTTTTATTATCCTGCTTATATCAGCAGTAAAGCTCTCATCCCTCATCTCAAGAACAGAAACATTTATAGATATTCTATTTACATCATATCCCTCACTCATAAGATATTTTATCTCATCGCAGGTCTTCTGAAGAATGATCTCTGTCAGCACATGAATATACCCATTTTCCTCAGCCAGACGGATAAACTGATCAGGATATACAAGTCCAACATCGGAAAGCTTAAGTCTCATAAGAGCTTCAGCAGTATCATACTTTCCTGTCTTGATATTAAGCACCGGCTGACAATATGCCATAACTCTGGAATCCCTGAGATCTCTTCTTCTATAGATATCTCCTAGCTCAGCCAGTATATATTCAAACTTGTTAAATGCTTCTACATCATCGAAGTCAACGATATGAACAGTATTCATTTCCATATTTCTATGAATATTCTTTATGAAGCTGACATATTCATTTTTCCTGCTTATCTCTTCGATTGATTCTCCAAAAACTATCTTATAATCCAACTGATACTTCTCATATTCTCCATCAAATGCATTGAGTATCTTATTGAGCCTATTCTCATAATCAGGGTTATTCTTCTTTTTGGCCATAAGAATAACATGTCCATTACTTACCTGAAAGAGAACAGCTCCTCTGAAATACTCACTGGAAAATCTTCTGATGGTGTCTGAAAGCTCCTTGGTAAATGTCTTTCCTTCTACGTCATATTCTGGAAGAAATAGACTCATATATAACAGGCTGACATTACGATTATAGTTATATCTTACAGTATCTTCGAGTGCCCTAACATTTATAGCACCTATTTCAATATCATAAGGACTCGAATGGATTAGATACAGCATAGCAATGGTTGGAAACAGGAATGAAGCAGTTGTAAATGAAGACTGTCCGTGTCTTCCCTGATTAAATAGAATAATAAATGAGATAGCCATGCTTCCATAGAATCCATTCATCACTCTCTTATATAGACGTTTTCTAAAAACAACCATTATGACAATGATAAGCGCCATAAAAGCAAGATAACCATATAAGAAAACATTAAGGCTGCTTATCTCAGATCCATCATTATTAAGTTTAAAGCCTTTTCCGGTGACTGTTGATACAATATCGGTAATAAGTACCGCCAGATATATTGCTAACGCAATAAACATAATCGGTACCTTCTTGTCTATCTCCAGCTGTTGCAGAGTAACAATATATACAACGAATAGTAAAAGAGTAGAAAAAAGAAAAGCATGATATAGTACACGTACAACATAGACACCTGCGTAGTTGCCATCTGTTATGTGAGTATACCAATCATGGTAGATAACGTCACTAAAAGCAGCCAGCATAAGCCAGCCTACAATAGAAAGAAATATACCAAATGCTTTTGTCTTAGGAACATATGAAAAAGCCACTAAGACAATAATAACTAAACATGTAGCTATGACAACTATATCCGCTGCTGGCGTGAAGTCATCAAAGTACAGGTTTTGTCCCATTTGATTCATTATAACTCACCCAATGCATTAAGTATTCCCCTTACTTAATACTTTACCCACTAACTTATTATAGTCCATATCAGAACTTATAACAAGTGACATATAAGACATTTATAATGACTTTATGGTAATTACAGGCCATTTCTGAAGGATTCCCAGTAAGCACCTATCTTCTCAAACTGAAGATTCTCACCTATAACTATAAAGAGCTCCTGCCCCGTACCAACTGGCTCAACGCTGACACCACTTCGGGTTGCATTTACTTCAAGCCAGGAACCATCAGTATCACTTAGAAACCCCTTTAATCTTATAACATTTCCCGCTTCTTCATCCTGAAATATACTCGCTATCGTCTCCTTGATATGTGAGATATCAGTCTTAACATGGAAATAAAAATATGAATCAAATGCTTCCTCTACATCAGGCAGATGAAGCATCTCGCCCGAGGTATATCTGCTATGTGATATCTGCTGGGCTGTGTCATCACTGAGCTTCCCCCTGTTCCATAGATATATATCATTTATCTGTCTGGAACAATTAAACATTTTAAGACAGTCATTGATACACTCTTTTATACTATCTGCCAGCTTATGACTAGTCTCTTCATCTATTTTTTCAGGGAGCCTGCCAAGAATAACAGCACCTGCCTTTGCAGTCTCCGAGGCAAGTATATATCTTGCCGCATCAGACATATCTTTAAAACTGGTATCCGCCGCTACTATTGCAAGGATACTATTCATCTCATACCATCTCTCAAGAGGTTCCTCATATAGCATATCCAGAAAATCATCCACATCAAATATACCAGACGGTTCAACTATTACGTAGGTATATCCGATCATAGCCATAGAAATAAGTTTGGTCTTAAGCCTCCTCCTGGAACAGTCCTTGTCTCCTCCAATTACCATCTCAAGATGACAGCTGTCTCCCAAAGCTTCCCCAAGAAGCAGTCTATCAACATTAATAGCACCATAATCATTTACTATTATGGCTACTCGCTCGCCTCGTCCCACCAGATACTTCGCATATTCTTTTATAAATGTTGTCTTGCCGGACCCTAAAAATCCAGTCACTAAATCTACTTTAATCATAGGATGTATTTTACCACAAAGATTATTCAAAGCATAGACCTAGATATGCCCCCGCAAAAGGTCTGACGATAGACTAAAAAAGGGATAGTCAAAAGACTATCCCAAAGCACCGCCTGTATGGATCATAATGATAACCCCTGCCACAAGGAAAACTGAACCGACTGCTCTAATAATTGGACTGGACTCCTTCTTGCAAATAAGATAGAGGCCAACAACCGGCATAAAGAACAGGGTTGCCATAATCATCATCATAAGCATCATAATCTTCTCATAGCTAAGTCTATCTCTTCTCATATTTAACCTCCTTAGACCAAAACATATATCAAAACTCAACTTCTAATAATAGTCTAACAAAGGAGGTGTCCAAATATTCGCCCTTAATCGCATATTTTATGGACAAAAAAACCGGGAACAAAAGTTCCCGGTAAACTGTTCTAATACTTCATATATCCTACTGGCCAGCCATCTTGCAAAGTGAATTGAGCGCGCTCTGATAATATGAAGACTCATCTGTACGGTTGTAATCATAATCATCGATGATAATTGTCTCAGGATAAGCAACCTTTCCTGCCTCTACCACATCCTTACCAATAGTAATCTCACTGCCCTTCTTATTGATATGGAAAATAACTCTTACATGTGAATCAGTATGAGTTATCATACTATCATCTGTTTTCTCATTTTCCCAAGATACTGTAGTCTTATATCCATCACAGAATACATCATACATACCATTTCCAGCATCATCAACAGATATCTTCTCAATTGTCCAAGCAGGACCATCTGTTACATTCATCATCTGCTCAAAAGTAACCTTCTTATTCTTAGGAACAGTAGCAGCCTTTACAGTATTTACAATAGTTGCATAATTATCATCTGTAGAATCCTGAAGCTTAGCCTTAAGTGGAAACTTAACGCTGCCAGGAAGTATCATGTAGCCACCAACTACAATCGCACAAAGAATGATAATACCTAAAACGATTCTACCAATTTTATTAGCCATAATCTTTACTCCTTATTTTATAGAAATACTATATAAAAAGATCTAGAAGATCTCTTTTTCTAATTGAAAGATATAATTCTCAATCAGCTGCATTCTCTTCGTATATTCAGTCCTTGCTGTTTCAGTCTTACAGCATCTAACCAGCGGTTTATGCTGTCTGTAGAACTCCTTAACTCTGTAGTACGCCTTCTTATAGCTGGCATCACCTTCCAGCGCGGTGGTCATACAGTCCTTCATGATACCAACGGCACCAACCTCATCCAAAAGATCAGAGTCCATAACAATACGGCACTCCAACGAGAGATCCTTTTCTGTATCCTTATCAGGACACATCATGATAATCTCACCAACCTTAACAATAATATCAGGATTAACCCCAATACTATCCATATACTCAACAGCTATCTCGGCGCTGACCTCATTATTAGGTCTGTCTCCTTCATAACCAATATCGTGAAGCAGTGCGGCAAGTACGATTACATCCAAATCACCACCAAGCTTCGCCTGAAGTCTGATGGCCCATCTGTATACCCTCATGGTGTGATCGTAACTGTTCCTAAATGGATATTGATCAGATCTATTGTTTTCAGAAGCTGTCTTTTTGACAAACTCTATTACTTCTGAGTAATCCATTCCTTATACCCCTAACATTATATGTAGTCGCAAAAACACTATATTATCATAGCACTTTCTAAGCCATAATGCCACATTTTTTTATATTCAAAATATAACAAAATATATTATAAAACCGCGCGACCAGCTTTGCAAAGTCCCAACGAGCGTTACCTTAGCAGCCTACTCAACTCAGGCTGCCTCACGGCGCACAGAGAGGTTCTACTTAGTGCTGCTTTGTTCCCAACCTGACACGGTTCATAGATTCCTGTCGCGTAAGACCTGGGTCTCAACGTAACTTACTAAGGGCAGCCCCGCAGAAAACATTTCGAGGCTGGTCATCACCCCTGCTGTAGCGGATTGCAGGTACAGGGCACCGCTATCTCCCCGGCTGCGCGGAAGTTTTATAACTATTTAAGTATACATAATATAGCCAGAACAGTCAAGCCCTCTCTTATTTACTGAGAGTCCTTCTCCTGTTTCAGCTTTACTCTAAGCTCCTTGAAAAAACGCTTCAACATTTCCGAACACTCTTCCTCAAGAATGCCTCTTTCTGTTTCAACCTGATGATTAAACTCCTGCATATCCAGAAGATTTATTATGGAACCAGCACACCCCGCCTTGGGATTCATACATCCTATTACCACCCGGGGGATTCTAGCCTGAACTATAGCACCCGAACACATCTGGCAAGGTTCAAGAGTAACATACATTGTGCAGTCCTCCAGTCGCCAGTCACCAAGAAGCTTTGATGCCTTTCGAATGGCCAAAAGCTCGGCATGCGCAAGGACCTGTCCATCTTTATTTCGTCTGTTATAGCCTCGTGCAATAACTCGTCCATCCCTGACCAGAACACAGCCTATAGGAACGTCCCCATTATCATATGCTTTCCAGGCCTGTTTTATGGCCTGCCTCATGTATTTTTCGTCTTCTGTCATGTTTCTTCTCTTTTATATACCGTTGCAGCTATATAACATCTCATCAAACAGCCTCCTCTCAAGGAAAAACCTTTTCACCATTCAATTGTTGGTTTTTAGCTTGAGAGTTGATCAGAAAGGGCAGCAAACTGTTCCAGAGTAAGCGCTTCACCTCTAACTCTGGTATCCAGCCCCAGTGCATTAAGGGCAGTCTCCACATCCTCTCTGGTAAAAGACACTCCGTCGTAATTACCCACAGCATTAGCAAGTGTTTTTCTTCTCTGGTTAAATGCTCCTCGAATTAGTCCAAACATCAGGGAAAGATCCTTCACTTCAACAGGAGGATTTTCCAGTCTTTTAAGATTGATTACAGCTGAACCAACATTGGGTCTCGGCATAAAACAGTTAGGCGGAACATTTGCAGCAAGATACGGTTCAGCATAATACTGTACTGCCAGCGACAGCGCTCCATAGTCCTTACTTCCAGGAGAAGCCTGCATTCTGAGGGCAACCTCCTTTTGGATCATAACTGTTATAGACTGAGCCGGCACACCAGACTCCAGAAGATTCATAATAATCGGAGTTGTTATATAATAAGGCAGATTTGCTACTATCTTAAATGGTGCTCCACCAAATATCTTCTCCGTATCCTGCTTCAGGATATCACCATGGATCACCCTTACATTATCATACTCTGCCAGAGTCTTACTGAGAATAGGAATCAGCTTATCGTCTATCTCAACAGCTACAACCTCTCCCGCCTCCTCAGCAAGATACTGGGTTAACGTACCAATTCCAGGGCCTATTTCTAGAACCCTGGAATTCTTGTCTAAATCAGCCACCGAAATTATCTTATCTATCACATGTGAATCAATAAGAAAATTCTGTCCATATTTTTTATGAAAAGTAAATCCATTTTCCTGAATAACCTTAATGGTTTCCTGTGGATTACTCAGCATCTTGTTCTTATCCATATAATTTCCATTTTACCCGCATAGTCCACAAAATTATAGACTGTGCAGCTAGTACCAATCTGGTGAAATGTTATTACATCTCATCCTCTCTCTTTGAGACAATAATCTCATAATTGATGTTCATATCCATAACATCATCCAGTCCAGCCTCTCTGAACTTTCTCTTAATACGACTGGTCATCTTATCAATATATTCCTCAGTCATCTTAGGAAGAAGAAGGAAGAACTGATTGCTTCTGCTCTGGAATACTACATCACTACGTCTAAGTGAAGATACAATAACCTTACCAAACTCCTTAACTATCTGGTGGAAATGCTCCTCACCTATATTATCATCAGTAAGGTCAAGTGTAATAAGCATCTTCGCAGCATCCTCGCCATAGGTTGTAAGATATCTTCTAAGGTATCTATATACTATACCAAAATAAACGCTATCCAGCCACATAGCGCCATGAAGCTCGCTATCCTCATCCAGCTTCTCTGTCACTCTTCCGATATCATATACCATCTCTCTATCCTGAGGTGATGGCTCATAGAATGCACAGCCATGGTTACCCATCTGCTTTGCACTTGAAAGTGCCTTGTCAGCCTTATGGAAAAGATCCTCATAGCTGTCGCCATACTCTGGTACAAAAACCGCTCCTGTGGAAACACCAAGAGAAACAGAATTATCAGAACCAACAAGATCTGTTACGTAATAAGCCAGCTTCTCGTTGATATAAGCAGTCATAGCCATAAGTTCGCTCTTATCCTTAAGGTTCTTGGCAAATACCACAAACTCATCTCCACCAAGACTGGCTTTGATATCATCGCCCTCAGTAACCTTGTCGATAACCTGAATGCACTTCTGTATAACCTTGTCACCACAAGCCCATCCATAGATATCGTTGAAAAGCCCAAAGTTGTCGACATTTATAAGTGCCAGAACTCCACTCTCAGTTTTGCATGCTTTTGTTAAACTCTCAATTACAGTGCTCATATCCTACCCCTTTCGAAATCCTTTAAAACCCCTAAATATATTTAAAAATAACCATTACAATTATATTATGAGTACAAAAATATGTAAAGAAAAAACTATAACTCCTCCCTGACAGGCTTGAGATTATATAGTCTCAGTGCGTTCTGATAGGTAGTCTCTGCAACCTCCTCAGGGGTGAGACCCTTAAGTCTGGCAATCTCGTGTATTACGTAAGGCAGATATCTTGAATCATTTCGCTTTCCCCTGTTAGGAGAAGGCGTAAGATACGGGCTGTCCGTTTCCAGAACAATTCTATCAAGAGGTATACTCTCTACTGCCCTTTTTAGTTTCTTTGAGTTTTTAAATGTTACTACTCCGCCAATTCCAAAGAAGAAACCCATCTTTAAAAACTCTCGGCTCATCTCCTCCGAATAGGAATAACAGTGAACCACGCCGCCAATTTCCTCCGCATGGGCCTGTTTCATAAGCTCAACTGTATCCTGTGCTGCATCACGACTATGAATAACTATTGGAAGTCCCAGTTCCTTTGCCAGTTCCATTTGACGAACAAACCATCTGTGCTGCAGTTCGTGGGAAGGCTCCTCATAATAATAATCCAGACCTATCTCACCAATAGCCACAACCTTCTCATTCTCCCTTGCCAAAGTCCGAAGGGTTTCTATGTCATCCTCAGTCATATCTGCTACGTGATGTGGGATAACTCCAACAACTGCATACATATAGTCGTACTTCTTTGCCATATCTGCTGACACAACTGAAGACTTGATACTACATCCTATGTTGGCAACATTTGTCACAATGTACTCCTTTTCAACCTCATTTTCATCAGCAGTTTCAAAGCCAAGGTACTGCTTCTCGAACAGACCGCCCTCAAGTATAGCATTTCTATCCTCATCAAATGCCCTGTCATCATAGTGGGCATGGGTGTCAAAAATCTGCATAAAAATAATCACCTCTCACGTTACATAATCTATCATATTTATATAGCAATTTTCTTGTATTATTTTATCAAATCGGCTATAATAATTAACTGTGCTTTTTAATATATCATAGTTTTATTATCCTTTAAACAGGATATTTTTCAGGAGGTAATTATGGTATCAGAGTTCTATAAAGAAATGACTGGCAAGGAATCAGTTATCCGTCAGTTTTTTGATTTTGCCCGTGCCAGAGCTGCTGAAAAGGGGCCCGACAGTGTATTCAACTTTTCCATCGGCAACCCTTCAGTTCCCACAACTGACAGCTTTACGCAGGCACTTATTGATATCGTTAAGGAGGGGGATCCTGTAAAGCTTCACGGTTATAGTCCAACGCTTGGTCAGGATTCGACAAAAAAGGCTATAGCTGATTCACTTAATCGCCGTTTTGGAATGAATTACACTGCTGCTCACATTTTCCCTACATCTGGTGCAGCAGGAGCTCTTTCACACGCTCTAAGATGTGTTGCAGGCGAGGGCGATACAGTGCTTACATTTGCGCCATATTTTCCAGAATACAACCCTTATGTCAGTGGAACAGGCGCATCACTAAAGGTTGTTCCAGCAGATTATGACACCTTCCAGATCAACTTTGAAAAGTTTGAGGAAATGTGTGATGAAAATGTATCTGCTGTTATGATCAATTCACCGAACAATCCATCAGGTATTGTCTATACTACAGAAACCATTGAAAAGCTGGCCGCTATTCTTACTAAGAAGCAGGAGGAGTTCGGTCACGAGATATTCCTCATCACCGATGAGCCTTATAGAGAGATCGTATTTGAAGGAGTGGACAGTCCATTCCCTTCAAAGTTCTATGACAACTCTATCTGCTGCTATTCATTCAGCAAATCACTTTCACTTCCAGGTGAACGTATTGGATATATGGCTGTTAACCCTGCAGCAAAGGACGCAGACCTCCTTGTTCCTATGGCTGGCCAGATATCACGTTTCACAGGTCATAACTGCCCTACTGCACTTATGCAGTTTGCAATAGAGAGAGTAATCGATGAAACAAGCGACCTCAGCATCTATGAGAAGAACGCTAATCTTCTATACGATGCACTTGTAAACATCGGCTATAAGGTTGTAAAGCCTATGGGAACCTTCTATATGATGCCTCGTGTTCCATCATCAAACGGTGATGCTAACGAGTGGTGCTGGAAAGCAGCCCGTGAGCTAGGACTTATCACAGTTCCTGGTGACAGCTTCCAGTGTCCAGGACATTTCCGCATCTCATACTGTGTACCAACAGAAATGATTGAGAAGGCTATACCTCTCTTTGAGCAGGCATTTCACTTCTAAGCAAGAAAAAGGTTACAAAGCAGATACGAAATAGGGGAATTATTACTTTGGAGGAAAATTTACAGCATGAATAACGACAAACCCTTAGGAA
Source organism: Lachnospiraceae bacterium NE2001 (assembly GCA_900110635.1). Lineage (GTDB taxonomy): Bacteria > Bacillota > Clostridia > Lachnospirales > Lachnospiraceae > Eubacterium_Q. The sequence continues at coordinate 90,748 of FOEK01000002.1, read as the reverse complement.
TGGATATTGATATTACCGCCAGTGTGGATATGGGTCCTGAAAGACTGGCAGGAATACTTGTCCACCCTACTTCATTTCCTGGACCTTATGGAATAGGAGATCTCGGAAAAGAAGCATATAACTTTATTGACTTTATGGAGCGTTCAGGAATGAAGCTCTGGCAGGTACTCCCGCTGGGACACACAGGATTTGGTGACTCACCTTATCAGCCATTCTCTTCATTCGCAGGACAGCCCCTCATTATAAGCCTGGATCATCTGAGAGAGCTTAACCTTCTATGCGATGATGACTTTAGGGATATGCCCCAGTGGAATCCTGAGGATATCTGCTACGGCGATGTAATACAGTTTAAGACTGAACTCTACAAGAAGGCTTACGACAGATTCACTGATGAAGATATTAACGATGGTTTCTCATCCAGTGAAGAAATGATGAAAGCCTACGCAGATTTCAAGACAGCAAATAAGAACTGGCTCGATGACTATGCACTCTTTATGGCAGGAAAAGATTTCCACAAGGGTGCACCTTGGTATATGTGGGAAGATGATTTAAAGAATCCAACCACCGCACAACGTGCAAAATGGGAAAAGAAGCTTGAAAAAGAAATCGGTTACTATGAATTCCTTCAGTTCTTCTTTGATTATGAATGGTCCAAACTAAAGAAATACGCAAATGACAAAGGCATAAGAATCGTTGGAGATATCCCTATATTCGTTGCCTGGGACAGTGCCGACGTATGGGTTAACAAGAAGCTCTTCAGTCTTGATACAAAGGGCTACCCAACTGTTGTTGCCGGTGTACCACCAGATTATTTCTCAGCAACTGGTCAGCTCTGGGGAAATCCACTATACAAATGGTCTGAACACAAGAAAACTGGTTATGAATGGTGGTTTTCACGTATTAAACATCAGCTGCAATATACCGATTATCTAAGAATCGACCACTTTAGAGGTTTTGATAAATATTGGGCTGTACCGTACGGCGAACCTACTGCAATAAATGGAAAATGGATGAAAGCTCCTGGAGAAAACTTCTTCACCATGCTTGAATCTACTCTTGGTTACCACATGCCTATCATTGCTGAAGATCTTGGTGAGATCGATCATTCAGTTGTACAGCTTAGAGATAAGTTTGGTTTCCCTGGTATGAAGATTCTTCAGTTTGCATTTGAGAATCCAAATGAAAATAACTTCCTGCCACATAACCATGTAAGAAACTGCGTATGCTATACTGGAACACATGACAATGACACTACGCTTGGATGGTACAAGAACTGTTTTGAACAGTCCAGAGACAAACTTAGAAGATACTTCAGCACCGATGCCAGCGATATCTGCTGGGTAATGATAAGAGCCTGCTTTGGTTCTGTCGCCACAATGGCTATAGTTCCTATGCAGGACGTTCTGGAACTGGATTCCTGGGCAAGATTCAATACTCCTGGTGTAGGCGAGGGCAACTGGTCCTGGAGATATAAGAAGGAAGCACTTACCGAGCATCTCTCAAAGAGGTTATATGAAACTGCAAAAATGTTCGGACGTTAAGGTTGTATTATAGGAGGCACAAATGATAAGACTCATATTTGCTGCTATATATGCTTTTCTTTCAGTCGTACTACTCTATCCATACCATATCTATCTATGGCTTCTGTCAAAGAAGGATCAGAAGAAGAGCTGGAACAAAAGCTGGAAGATAGTAAGAAGCTTTTTTAAGGGTGTTCTGAATATTGCCGGAACCAAGGTTGAAGTTCGTGGTGCAGAAAACCTGGAGGCTATCCCAAAGGATCAGGGTGTACTCTTCATCGGAAATCACAGAAGCTTCTTTGATGTCATCATCCTTCAAACTATAGTTGACAGACCTATGGGCTTCATAGCAAAAAGTGATTTTAAGAAGGTTCCGCTCTTCAGCAGCTGGGTTATGGATATTGGTTCTATCTTCATGGATAGAAAGGATGTCCGCGCCGGCCTGGAAAGTATAAAAACAGGAACTGACTATATCAGCAAGGGACTCTCCCTTGGTCTTTACCCTGAAGGAACAAGAAGCCATACTAAGGAACTACTTCCATTTAAAAAAGGTGGCTACCGTATGGCCAAGAACTCTGAAAGTCCTATCGTTCTTGTTGCCGCAACAGGTACAGATGATATATTTGAGAACAATAAACCTATAGCTCTCCGAAAAAAGAAGGTAATCTTCGAGTTCAGCGAAGCCTACTATCCACATAAGATGGACAAGGATACCTGCAATGATTTCTACGAAGAAATACCTGGCAAACTTAAAGAGATGCTGGATACACATTAACAAACTCACATATCGCCTAAGATATATGTAAAGGAGATTTTTATGATACTTATAAGTACAGGAATTATTATAGCCATCGGTGTAGCTGTAGTTCTTATGGGTGCAATGATTGCGTTATATTTCGTTGGCAACAATCTGCAGAAGAAGCAGATGGAACAGAGAGAACAGATTGATGCTGCTTCACAGCCCGCAACTCTGTTCATTATCGATAAGAAGATAATGCCTATGAAGGATGCTAAGCTTCCAAAGGCTGTTATGGATCAGGCGCCAAAGCGTTACCAGAAAGCTAAGGTTCCAGTAGTAAAAGCCAAGGTTGGTCCTCAGATTATGACACTTATCTGTGATGAAGCAATATTTGATGATGTACCACAGCACGGTGAAGTTAAAGTTATGCTCAGTGGTATCTATATCACAAGTGTAAAGACTCTTCACAAGAAGACAAAACAGATGCAGCAGGCTGAAGCTGAAAATGGAAAGAAACGCAAAAAGAGCTTCCGTGAAAGACTGCTCAGAAAACAGGCAGATTATCAGAAGCAGCTTGACTACGAGATGGCAGCTAAGAAGAGCAAGGAAGAAGCAAAGAAGCAGAAGGCTGAGGAAAAGAAGAAGCGTGACCGCGAAAAGAAAATCACAGTTTAATACAAAGGATCTGATAATTGCATTTGGAGTATTACCTCTTATTGTATTTCTCTATCTAGTAGCATATTTCGCCGCTTTTGCCATTACTGTAATGGCAGGCGGCGTTAATGTTCTGGATTCAGAAACAGCTATAGTAAATGAGGGCGTTTTTAATTTTATCCGCTACGCTCTCTCCCTTGTCGTTCTTGGATGGATCTATTACAGAGGTTTCTATAACTATGACCGTGCCGACGAAAAGGAAGTAGATGATCGAAAAGAGTCCGTTAAAAACTCCTTAAGCTACTCTTTGCAACCTCTCAGTTTACTGGCACTGCTGCTGGCCGGCTTTACAATACAGCTGGGAACAGATTCCGTTCTATATATACTTGGTACACTCTATCCTACAACATTCGCCTCCTATCAACATATGATGGAGACATTTACAGGAAGTCTGTCACCTCTTTTTATCATAACATCTATTACACTGGGACCAATAGTCGAGGAGCTGGCATTTCGAGGACTCATAATCCGTCATCTCCAAAGACTCACTACTCCAGACAACAAAAAAGCCCAGATAGCAATATGTACTTTCCAGGCTTTACTCTTTGCAGTTTATCACGTTAATCTTGTTCAGATGTGCTATGCATTTATCTTCGGTATGCTATTCGGATTTCTGGCAATCCGCTTCAAATCTCTGCTTCCATCTATACTTCTTCATATGATAGTTAACGGAAGCCTATATGTAATACCCGAAGCATTTCTTGCAAATATATATCACGCTGCACTTCTTGGAGCAATATCGCTATTACTCCTTGTAGCATCTATACTTATTTTTGTGCTCCGTGCCTCTGAAAAGCCATCTGAATCATCTCGTCAACATACTCCTTCATAGTATGCCCCGCTCTTTCCATAAGCATAGGATACATGCTTATGGATGTATGTCCAGGGATAGTATTTATCTCATTAAATACCACTCTGTCAGTTTCCCTCTCAAGGAAGAAATCCACTCTTGAAAAACCAAATCCATCACAGGCTCTATATATATCAACTGCCTTCTTTCTGATTTCTTCAGTTTTCTCAGCTGGAATATCAGGATCCACAACTGTAAGTGAATCAGAGTTATTATACTTTGCATCAAAATCATAGAACTCTGCTGCCGCTACTATTTCACCAACTCCAGTAGCAAAAGTTGAGTCACCATATCCGAAAACTGCACACTCTATTTCTCTTCCATCTATAGACTCTTCCACAAGAATCTTTGCGTCATGCTCAGCAGCAAGCTTCAGACCATTTCTCAACTCCTCACGATTATGAGCCTTAGTTATACCCATAGAAGATCCCGCACAGGAAGGCTTTACAAACATTGGATATACACGTCTTGCTTCCACTCTCTTTATCGTCTCATCTATCATAGCATCGGTTGTCTCATAATCTCTTACGCCTACATAATCAGCCTGTTCCACACCTATAGAATCAGCAATTATCTTTGTAAAAAACTTATCCATGGTTATAGCTGATGCCAGGTGACCACAGCCCACATAAGGAATATGCGCCATCTCAAAAAGACCCTGAATGGTTCCATCTTCACCATAGAGTCCATGGAGCATAGGAAATGCTATATCTATCGGACGTTCCTCGAAGGATCCGTCACTTCTTTTAATAATAAGGGTATGGCTTGTATCAGGGACAAGAACAGCTGTATCCTTTCCTGATTCCCAGCTTCTATCAGCTATGATGTCTTTATCCTCAACCAGAAGCCAATGGCCGTCCTTAGTAATACCTATATATGTTACCTCATACTTTTCAGGATCCAGAACTCCCGCTACTGTAGCAGCAGATATGCACGAAACGTCGTGTTCGCTGGACATTCCTCCAAAGATAAGTGCAAGTTTTAATTTTTCCATTCTTATTCTACCTCTTGTAATGTATTGCCGCGAGCAAGCACAGGCTGACTTGTGCGAGTATGCACTCACTCGACATCGCTTGAGCAATATCACTTCGTGATATTCAATACTTGCTTCGCAAGTCTTGGTTCTGCTTCACAGAACGCTTCTGCCTCCGGCAGACCCTCGATTCTTCGAATCGAGAGCTGATCACGCTCAATGCAGGTAACCCTAGCGGCCACTCCGCTTCGCTCCGTTCGCTAAGCTCTCAGCCACCTCCTACGTCGGTGTCTGAATCGCTAAGCGCCGAGACCTGCAATGGTCTCGTGAGCACATATCGCACATGCGTCTAAGCCTGGCTTGCCACGATGAAAGTTTCTATCTGCGGAGATTAGTTACCGGTTCCTATGGCTACGCTGGTATAGTAGACACTCTTAACACCTGCCTCGTGAAGCGCACGGGTGCAAGCCTCAATGGTGGAACCCGTTGTGTATATATCATCCACAAGGAGCACCACTTCTATATCTACCTGTAAGCTTACCGAAAATGCATTGCGAAGGTTCCGATCCCGTTCTTCAGGTGAAAGCTCCTTCTGCGCCTTGGTATCCGAAGCCCTGTCTATTATATCACTCCTTACCTGGATATTCATCCTCTTTCCAAGGAGTTTTGCAATAAGTTCCGCCTGATTGTATCCACGGGTAATAAGCTTATGTTTATTTATTGGAACCGGCACAATAGCATCAGGCAAAAGTCGTAAAAACTCAGCAGAAAATCGTTCATATATTGCATCAGCAAAAAAAGCTGCATATTCCTTCTTTCCTGCATACTTGAAGGCCATTAATGAATCTGTAAGTGGCGGTGCATACTTGAATACAGGGAATCCACGCACATAGGAGCGCTTTCTCTTCTCACAATCTTTACAGTACTCCGTCTCTACACTGTTAACTTCCTTACCACATTTGTAGCAGGTGGGTTCTTTAATAGGAATAAGCTTCTTTCGGCAATCAGAGCATATATGCCCACCACCAGCTGGAATCACATCATCACAAAGAGCACATCTCGGAGGAAACAAGAGGTCAAGAAATTTCTCACCTGTCTCTCCGGTGAGTATTCTGTCTTTATTCATCTCGAAGCCCATCCCACTCTATATCTTCATCAAAAAGTGACATATATTCCTGAGACTCTGACTCTGAAGCCATTTCCATAATTCTGGCTTTGAAGGTGGTATAGCGTCTCTGCTCATAGGTATTATCAATCATACGGTTGATGATACCAAGATTTCCAACTATTACAACCAGCTGCTTTGCCCTTGTTACAGCGGTGTAGATTAGATTTCGAGTAAGAAGCTTATCTGTCGCTTTAAATGCAGGGATTACAACTGCAGGATATTCTGAGCCCTGGGATTTATGAATGGTAATTGCAAATGAGTGTTCAAGCTCATCCAGCTGATTATAAGCGTAGGCCACTAGTCTACCATCATCAAAGGTAACCTCTATCTCTTCATCAAAATCATTTACCTTCGTTATGATACCCATATCTCCATTGAAGACTCCCACACCTTCATCCAAAAGTGTATCCTTCTTCTTGCCACCATATATTCTCCACTCCAGCTTGTAGTTATTTCGAATCTGCATAACCTTATCGCCTTCGCGGAATATGACATCTCCACGTTCCTTCTCTCGTTTTCCGAATCCTGGCGGATTGATAGTAGCCTGAAGCTTCTTGTTTAGGGCTTCGACCCCCAGATCGTATTGCCTGGTCGGTGTCAACACCTCTATATCCAGAGGCGATACATTTAAATACTGAGAAAGATCGTGATTTACCAGAAGTGCACATTCATCAGCAATCTCTCTATTGGTCTTATGTGGAATAAAGAAGAAGTCCTTGGAATCGTTATTTATCTCCAGGTGTTCCCCCTTTTTTATCTTATGAGCATTCTCTATAATACGACTGTCATCGGACTGACGGAAGTTCTTATCAAGTGTAGTAACTGGGAAGCACTCGCTGTCAATAATATCATGAAGCACATTTCCTGCTCCAACTGATGGCAGCTGATCTGTATCTCCAACCAGGACCAGCCTCATGCCCTTTGTCAGCGCCTTGAGCAATGAATAAAATAGCGCAGAATCCAGCATAGAAGCTTCATCGATGATTACCACATCTGCATCCAGCGGATTGGAAGCATTTCGCTGGAAACCAGCCGAACGTTTTGCCCCATCCTCAGTCAGTTCTCCGGAAAACTCCAGAAGTCTGTGAATAGTCTGAGCCTTATAGCCTGTGGACTCGGTTATTCGTTTTGCTGCTCTTCCTGTTGGTGCAGCCAGTTCAATCTTGTCAGCCCTGTCCTCATAATACTTTATGATTGCATTTATAATGGTAGTCTTACCTGTTCCAGGACCACCTGTTATCACAGAAACACCAGAACACACAGCGTTATACACTGCTTCTCTTTGCTCCTCAGCAAGCGAAAGCTCCAGTTCCTTCTCCACCTTATTGATGGCAGCCTTAACCTCTGACTCCTTTACATCATAATCAAGTCTCAGTTCCAGAAGACGTCTTGCACTGTCAAGCTCCATAAAGTAGTTCCACTTTGTATAAACTATACGTGAGCTCTTTGCATTCTCCTCCAGATTATCCAATTCCTTAACTATAATTGAGCCATCACTTTCCATCTTAAATAATATGCTATCAAGACGTTCTTCAAACTCTTCATAAGATAGATCTGAGTTTATCAGCCCAAATACGTTACGCTTCAGCTGTGCTTCTGGAAGAAAGATATGTCCATAGCTCATTATCTGATTCATTTCATAAAGGACAGCAGCAAATATTCTGTCCTCAGAATCCTCAGGGAGTCCAGCATTTAAAGCAAGCCTATCGACAGTCTTAAATCCAACTCGTGGTACTCTATCTGCAATCTCATAAGGATTCCGTCTGACAACCTCATATATTTCCTCGCCAAACTCAGCATATATCTTCATAGCAAGATTAACACCTATGCCATATTTACCAAGATACATGATAACACCGCGATATGACTTGTTCTCCAAATAGCTGACCGCAATCTTATTCGCTATCCTCTCAGAAATACCACTAACCTCTGCAAGACGCTCTGGTTCCTTTTCGATAATCTGAAGAGTATCCTCGCCAAACTTCTTGACTATTCTTTTAGCCAGAACCTCTCCTATACCCTTTATTATTCCAGAGCCAAGAAAACGAACAATACCCTCTATATCTGTGGGCATAGTAAGCTCACAGGAGGATATCTTAAACTGGAGATCATACTGTGGATGATGAACGTATTCTCCCTCGGCCTGTATATACATGCCTTCAGCTATTCCCGGAACATCACCTACAGCCACCTCATCACCGTCAGGCTGCTCAACCACAAATACAGCGTAAGCCGTATCCTCTGAGCTATATATTATCTTACTGATATAACCCTCTAATACCAACTTATTTACCCCTCAAAATCAGAGTAGGAGTGGTTTTATCCACTCCTAACTTTTGTCTTATAACAGATCCTGTTCTGCCAGATAATCTATATACTTACCTGTTCCAACTGCCACAACTGACATTGGATCCTCTGCTGTTACAGTTGTGATACCAGTCTTTTCCTCTACGAGCTGCTCTAATCCGTGAAGAAGCGCCCCTCCACCAGTTAATACAATTCCTCTGTCTGCTATATCTGCAGCCAGTTCAGGAGGAGTCTTCTCAAGAACAGCATGTATAGCTTCAACAACCTGCCCTGTTGGTTCTCTAAGTGCTTCCTCTGTCTCATCAGAGGTAATAGTAACAGTCTTAGGAAGTCCTGTTACCAGGTTTCTTCCACGAACATCCATAGAGATATTCTCAGGTCTCTTGTAGCTGGTTCCGATATTTATCTTAACATCCTCAGCACTTCTCTCACCGATCAGGAGGTTATGCCTCTTTCGAATATACTTGATTATGGCATCATCAAAATCATCACCAGCAACTTTAATAGAAGAAGTAACAACTGCGCCACCCATGGAGATTACAGCTATATCAGTGGTACCGCCACCGATATCAACTATCATATTTCCTACTGGTCTGACTATATCTATCCCGGCACCAATTGCTGCCGCAATAGGCTCTTCTACTATATTAACGAATCTGGCACCCGCATTGTAGGTTGCTGTTTCAACAGCTCTTTTCTCAACCTCTGTTGCTCCTGATGGAACACATATAGATATTCTTGGTCTTCTTCCAAAGAAATTACGTCCTATAGCCTTCTTGATAAAATACTTTATCATCTCCTCGGCCTTTGTATAGTCTGAGATAACTCCATGCTTAAGGGGTCTTACTGCTATCAGATTGCCAGGAGTTCTTCCCAGCATAAGCCTTGCCTCCTCACCTATCTCAACTATCTTCTCAGAATCCTTATCATAGGCTATAACTGTCGGTTCGCTAAGGACTACGCCTCTACCTCTGACATATACCAGTATATTTGATGTACCGAGATCAATTCCGATATCAAGATTTGCCATTTTTATTCCTCTCTAGTTTTCTGGTGTAAGAATGAGAATCTCAACCTTCTCGAGATCCTTCCATCTCATATTATATTCTGCTACCTTATAATTGCCCCCCAGCTTATCGATATACCTAGTAAAAACCTCTTTGTCAAGTTTCACCGGAATATCCTGTGTCACCTTAAGCTCTTCCAGTCCCACTCTCATATTAGGAACAAGCATATAGCTATTCTGACCGGTCATATCGAATCCCATTTTCTCTTTTAATGCCGGATTCACATAGACCACATTTCCATTATTTCTTCTACGAACAAATATATATTCAGGTAAGAGATCAAAGAGCTCAGTGAATAGTTTTATATTTTTATTGCCACGATAGAGACGCATCTGTATTGCTGTTCCTCTGGCAATCATATCTGTAAGTTCCCGGCCTAAAGCAACCTCGCATTCGGACCAGACTCTTTCCTTTGTATTCTCTATAAATATAAGACGTCCCTGGTATTTCTCCCGGATATATACAGGAAATACCATCACTGCCTTTGCATTTCCCTGAAATACCTCAACCCTCATCTTATTGGTCATATTGGTTTTATCAATTACAAGACAGTCCTTCTTAATCCTGTTCTGTAATTCCACATCATAGTGATCGCTGTCCCAGGAAAAGGTAGCCTCTGCCTCTTTGCTCTTACCATTCTTTGCCCAGTAATCAACCAGCTTCATATATCCTGGTCTGTCACTATCTATAGCATAATAAACCATATAATCTACATCAAGCAGCTTGCCTACCTGATCATATAGCTTAAATATACTGACTCTGTCGCCATCTGCTATAACATCCAGAGCCTGTTTCATTACTTCCTTGGCACTATGTTCAAACTCGTACTCAACCTTAATCTCTTCCTCTTCACCAGTTATTATTGAATTCTCATAGAGTTTGGAAATAATATCTGTAATAGCACCAGCAATGGAAGACATATGATTAAATGCCTTAAACAGTCTTTGGTTCTGTGCTTTATTATGAGCATAGAGTATCCAGGTCGCATAGAATGTCCCATTTACAAAAATAGGAGCCGCTGCAAATCGACTATCTGGATTTCCATCATCTATCTCCGAATACATTGCCTGCTTGGAATCAACTATACAATTTACTATATCAGCATAAAGCTTGGAATACTTAGGATTTCTGACAAGTTCAAAGAATTCACCCAAAAATGTAGAAGGCCCGGTTGGTTCTATAAGAATATGACCATTTATATCAAGAATAGCACTATACAGCTCACTGACTGCTGCAAAACTGTTCACTATCTCATCTACATGATTCGACATCAGGAAATCCTTGGATATCCTTTTACTCATATTCTCGTCCATATCGCGCCCCCCCTTCTTCACAATATTATCGGGTAGCTATGTTCTTACAGCAAGCTACCCGATTTCTTACGTAATGTATTGTTCTATTCTTTTACTCAGCTGATGAGCTGGTAGAAGTACTACTGTAAGATGATGTCTCTGATGAAGACTGACTCTGTACCTGTGAAGCACTGATATCAGAAAATGCACTATCAGTAATCTTCTTTGTCTCGTCAACCGCAGCATTGACACCTGCTAATGCGGACTGGAGCTGAGTCATAAAACCACCAATAGAATCGAACTCTCTCTTAACAACAGTTCTATTCTGACGAATCTCTTCTCTTGCTTCAGCCTTCTGCTTCTCACACTCTGCAATAGTATCCTCTTTAAGCCTCTCACAGGCAGCCTCGGTCTGAGCTCTCAGATTATCACATCTGGTCTCTGTCTCAAATGACAGCTTATCTGTCTCTTCCTTAGTCTTTCTTCTAAGGCTTTCGCATTCAGCGTATGTAGTTTCCTTCTTCTCCTGACAGCTGCTCTGTGTCTGTGAAAGAAGGCGGTCACACTCCTGCTCTGTTGCAGACTTAAGCTGCTCACAACGTGCATTAGTCTCTTCGATCATACTCTTACACTGAGCTGTAGTCTCAGACATCTTAGCCTCACACTCAGCTGTAGTCTTCTGTGTAAGTGCATCTGCAGACTCTCTAGCAGAAAGAAGTGTTCTTGATATAGACTCATATCTGGAAGCTGATTCAACCTCTCTGTTCTTATATCCTTCAAGGTCAGACTTAAGTTTCTCAACCTCAGCAGCCAGTTCCTCATTTACAGACTTAAGATTATCAATAGTAGTCTTGGATTCAGACATGTTAGCTTCGCGCATCTGCTGTAGACCTTTTACAGCCTCACTAAGCTTTGTAGCGTCATCCTTAAGCTTAGCTATCTCATCCTCATACTTCTTCTGCTGTTCAGCAATATATGTTTCAGTTGCACCTTTATCATATCCACCAAAGGATACTGTTTTAATATCTAAAGCCATATCTAGATACCCCTTTCACAAAAAAATACTAAAGTGTAGTATAACATACGTCAGTTTAATATGCACATATTTTTTCTAAAAAATGTCACACAATATGACCCTTTTCTTCGATAACTTTTATAACAGAATCAACGTATTTTTCACATAATTCATCGGTCTCAGCCTCAACCATAACTCGGATAACAGGCTCTGTTCCAGACTCACGAACAAGGATACGTCCAGTATCTCCAAGCTCCTCAGCAACCTTTTTAACTGATGCCTGAACATCTGGGTCATTCTGCGCCTCAGGTTTACTTTTTACACGAACATTTTTAAGAACCTGTGGATAGAACTTTACTGGCGCAGCAAGCTCTGACATCGGCTTCTCCTTAGCCAGCATTACCTCCATCATCTTAAGACTTGTCAGTATTCCATCGCCTGTTGTAGCATATTTTGTAAATATAATATGACCTGACTGCTCTCCACCGATACGGTTTCCTGTCTTCTGCATATTCTCATATACATACTTATCGCCAACATCTGTCTTATCATACTCTATTCCAACCTTGTCAAAAGCCTTATAGAGACCAAAGTTACTCATAATTGTAGTAACAACCTTGTTATTAAGAAGCTTTCCACGCTCTTTCATATAGAGTCCATAAATATAAAGTATATGATCTCCTGTGAGAACATTTCCCTTCTCATCTACTGCAAGACATCTGTCAGCATCCCCATCATAAGCAAAGCCTATATCTAGTCCCTTTTCTACTACGAACTTCTGAAGATGCTCTATATGTGTGGATCCGCAGTCAGTATTAATGTTGTAACCATCTGGGCTGTCATTTATAACATAAGTCTTTGCTCCAAGGGCATCAAAAACTCCCTTGGCAACCTGCCAGGCAGAACCATTAGCAACATCAAGTCCGACCTTTACATCCTTAAAGCTGTATTTGCTAAGGGAAATTAGATAACCAATATAACGATTACGTCCAGCAACATAGTCAACTGTACGACCTATCTGATTTCTTTCAGCAATAGGGACCTCCACTTTTCCATCCAGGTATTCCTCAACCTTTAGAATGGTTTCTTCATCCATCTTCTCACCATTTCCGTTGAGAAGTTTGATACCGTTATCATAGTATGGATTATGAGAAGCTGATATCATGATACCGCAGTCAAAATCATCAACTCTTGTAATATATGCAACCGACGGAGTTGTTGTAACGTGCATGATATAAGCATCAGCGCCACTGGCCATAAGTCCGGTACAAAGAGCATACTCGAACATATAGGAGCTTCTTCTGGTATCCTTTCCTATAACTATCTTAGCTTTCTTATTCTGTCTCTCACCATAGTACCATCCAAGAAAACGGCCTATCTTCATTGCATGCTCAAAGGACAGATCCTTATTTGCCTCTCCTCTGAAGCCATCTGTTCCGAAATACTTACCCATCAATTAATCCTCCTTATGAATCACTACTCCATTATCCTTCCAAATGGAGTTTTCAGGAACAACTCCTCTTACACAGGATGTTGGATATACGTTAGAATGTCTTCCAATTACAGTTCCTGGATTACAGACTGCATTGCAGCCTACTTCTACATAATCACCTAGCATGGCTCCAAACTTCTTAACGCCCGTCTCGATATTCTCAGTTCCATTATGAACCACCACCAGCTGTTTATCACTCTTTACATTACTTGTAATACTGCCAGCGCCCATATGACTGAAGTATCCCAGGATTGAATCACCTACATAGTTATAGTGAGGAGTTTGAACGTGATCAAATAATATAACATTTTTCAGTTCCACACTATTTCCCACTACACAATCGGCACCTACCAGAGCTGAACCACGAATAAAAGCACAGTGTCTCACCTCGGTATTAGGTCCGATAATACAAGGAGCCCCAAGATATGCTGATGGAAATACAGTTGCAGTCTTGTGAACCCACACGTGTTCCTCTCTCTCCTCGTATTCATCACCAAGTGTTGGTCCAAGTTCTAATATAAAATCTTTTATTCCCTTTAATGCTTCCCAAGGATAAGTAAACTGAGAAAGATAATCCTTTGCTAAGGTATGATCAAGATCGTATAAATCCTTTATTGTATACATATCTTCTATCTCCTTCTAATTATTCAACTGTTACAGACTTTGCAAGATTACGAGGCTTATCAACATCAAGGCCCTTAGCATCAGATGTATAGTAAGCTATCAGCTGAAGTATAACCGCTGTAGCAAATACACCAAATGTACTGTCTACCTGAGGGATATATATCTGCTTGTCACATACCTCTTTGCTTTCAGTCTTGCCTTCCTGGCTAATAAGAATAACGTATGCTCCTCTTGATTTAACCTCTCTCACATTTGAAATAACCTTTGCATAAACGTGTTCCTCTGTTGCTATAGCAATAACAGGAACATTTTCAGAAATAAGTGCGATAGTTCCGTGCTTAAGTTCACCAGCTGCATATGCTTCTGAGTGAATATATGATATCTCCTTAAGCTTAAGGGATGCCTCAAGGCTGAGAGTGTAATCAATCCCTCTACCAATATAGAACACATCCGGTGCAGTCTTTATATGATTTGCAATACGTCTAATATCATTTGACGCCTCAATGGTCTTCTCCATGATCGCACCAACGCCAGAAAGTTTTGTCATAAACTCTCTTGCGTCTTCTTCAGAAAGAACTCCTTTTACAAGTCCAAGTCTTGCAGCAAATATGTAAAGAGCTGCAATCTGTACTGTATAGGCTTTTGTGCTGGCAACAGCTATCTCTGGACCAGCATGTGTGTAAAGAACGTAGTCACTTTCTCTTGCTATAGTTGAGCCCTTAACATTTACGATTGAAAGTACCTTGCTACCCTTTTGCTTTGCAAGACGAAGAGCCTCAAGTGTATCTATAGTTTCACCTGACTGAGAAACAACTATGGTAAGTGTCTTCTCATCAATGATCGGATCCTTATATCTGAACTCAGATGCTATCTCTACTGTTACAGGCACACGAAGCTTTGTCTCAATAAGTGACTTACCAACCATACCAGCATGCATAGCTGTACCGCATGCAATTATCACTATATTCTGAAGGCTCTTCAGAATATCATCATCAATTCCATCATCAGCGAGGAATGGAAGTCCGTCCTGAACTCTTGGAGCAACAGTTCTCTCAAGTGCCTCAGGCTGCTCATTTATCTCCTTAAGCATGTAGTGTGGATATCCACCCTTCTGAGCAGATTTAATATCCCAGTTAACTTCAAGCATTTCAGGTTCAACAGTTCTTCCCTTAAGATCACGCACAACAATACCGTCCTGTGATAACTCAAGGACATGATATTCCGGTACAACAAAATACTTCTTGGAATAATTAATGACTGCTGTAAGATCTGATGCGATGATCGAACCTCCTTCGAAAGAAGCAGCAACCATAGGGCTGACATTTCTTATTGCAAATATCTTTCCAGGCTGATCATCGAACATTATGCATAGAGCGAAGGAACCTGCCAGAAGATCAACTGTCTTCTTTATAGCTTTAAATGGATTTCCTTCATACATCTTATCTAGAAGAGCGGCTACAACTTCTGTATCCGTCTCAGATTTAAGCTGATTTTTAAGACCGAACTCTGTAGTGAGTTCTTTATAGTTTTCAATAATACCGTTATGACAAAGAGTTACAGAACCTTGTCTGTGAGGATGAGCATTTGTCTCTGTAACACCTCCATGGGTTGCCCATCTAGTATGTCCAATACCACAGGTTGCATCTGTGGTCTCCTCTTCAGCGGCCTTTGCCAGTTCCTCAACCTTACCAGTTTTTTTCTTTAATATAATTCCGGTCTTAGGGTCCAGCACCGCCACTCCGGCACTGTCATAACCTCTATACTCAAGCTGCTTCAGTCCGCTTATTAATATATCCTTTGCTGGTTCATTTCCTGTATATCCAATTATTCCGCACATATCATATTCTCCTTTCGTGCACACTAAAATATTCTCATAAATGAGATTTTACTTACGCGTCGAGAACTCTAATAGCATACTGCTTGCAGTATGCTGCTGCGCGAGACGCATAACTATGCACGTTCTACACCTCTCTGTTCTACAGTTGCCTGCAGTTTTTAAAGATGTAGATTACGAATGTGCCGGTCCGAAGGAGCATCCGCCGAGTTTTTTCGAGCAGTTTAACCTGTCGTTTCGATAACTCCTTACCTCGTCGATGCTTAATTCACAAGTTTTCAAGCACAGTGTACGCCGCCTGCCCGTCAAGGCACCCACGTGCCTTAACGGCACTGCGGCTTACTACGAAAAATGCTTTGCATTTTTCTACTGTGCTTGATTACTACGTAATCAAGCACTGTGGCGCTAAGCTTTTTAAGCTTTCCAAAGCTGTATCTCCTTTGTAAACAGCCGGAAGTATTATACCACATCTTGTGCATCAATATCAAATCAAAAGGGTGTCACCTGTTATAGTGACACCCTCAAAAATCATTTTATTCGCCCGAACCGTCTCCCGGGCTTGCATCATTTGCAGTTCCAACACTATCTGTATCCTCAGAAACACCTGTATCTGTAGGTACATCAGGAACTGTCAAATCTGTCAATATGATATATTTATCAATATTCTTAAAATCTTCGTTTCCTATGTAGTAGCTATCATCTGTTGTTATGATTCTGACCTGAACCGTCTCAGGATTAGAATAATCTATATCCTCTACTGCACCAGCAAGTATACCTATGATGCCACTGGCAAACTCATATTCATACTCTTCTTTGGTATAGTCGTTATAGTCTCCATTTTCAACTGCCTCATTAAAGCGTTGAACATAAGCTACTATCTCTGGGTTAGTCTGATTGATAATATCGATTGGGTATATAGTAACATCAACATAGTTGATATTGTTATCCTTATAGGCCTTGCCCACATCGAACTTTGCTTTACCATAGATTTGTTTTGCAAGATCGACCATAGCTGGAGCAAGCTCAGGATCCCCCGAAATATCAAGACCATAGTACATGGAGAGGTTATCAGCAAGTCTGGTAACATTTTGAAGGTAGGTAGCCTCAGCATCCTCCTCATTTGCACCCGTAAGCTTTACGTATTCTCCTGTAACTCCCAGATAGTTTGAAGTTATAAGACTTTTTACATACGCCTGATAGTTTGATGTATTATTACCACATCCAGTAAGACTTAGTAGCATCACAATACTAACCAAAAGGCTTAGTTTCTTTTTAATGTTCATACCTAGTATAAGCTTCTTTCTAATATAGCCCTAATATGTCACAAACTTTTCTAGCTGATCATCGAACCAGCAGGAACATCTCTTTCTGCTGTAAGCAGAGCAAGGTTACCCTCGTCATCCTCAGCACAGAGAAGCATTCCTTCTGACAGTACTCCTGCCAGCTTTGCTGGAGCCAGGTTGGTAATAACAACAACCTTCTTTCCAACCATATCCTCAGGCTTATAATAATTCTTAATTCCTGAAACGATCTGAAGAACTCTTCCAGCAACCTGTACCTGTGAGCAGAGAAGTTTCTTTGACTTAGGCACTTCTTCACAGGAAAGAACCTCTCCTATCTGAAGCTGCATCTTATCAAAATCCTCAATAGTGAGAATCGCCTTCTTTACAGCCTCCACTTTAATAGGCTCTGTACGTTCTTCTTCCTTCTTCTTTTCAGCCTTCTTCTTTTCCTTTTCAGCTTCTGCTTCTGCCTCTTCAACTGGCTTTGAAGGGAAACGCTTCTCTATCTCGTCAAGCATCTTCTCAGTCTCAATTCTTGCAAACAGAATCTCAGGACTAGAAGTAACACGATTTCCATTTGGATAAAGACCGAACTGACCCATCTCTGTAACAGATCTCTTCTCAGTTGAAAGCTGTTTAAGTATAGATGCTGAAGTCTCAGGCATAAATGGTTCAAGAAGCGAAGCACCAATGGTGATACCTTCAATGAGGTTATAGAGAACTGTATTCAGTCTGCCCTGCTTGTCCTCTTCCTTTGCCAGTGCCCAAGGCATGGTTTCATCTATATATTTGTTGCATCTCTTGAAGAGATTCCATATCTCTGTTATAGCATCAGCAACACGGAGCTTGTCCATGCAGATATTTACACGGAGTCTGGTTTCCATAGCTACTCTCTTCAGATCATCGTCCACCTCTTCATTTATTCCAGTATTGGTAACAACACCACCGAAATATTTGTTAGACATGGATATAGTTCTGTTTACAAGATTGCCAAGTACATTTGCAAGATCTGAATTAACACGCTCAATAAGAAGTTCCCAGGATACAACACCATCATTCTCAAATGGCATCTCATGAAGCAGGAAGTATCTGACAGCGTCTACGCCGAAGAGATCCACCATATCGTCTGCATAGAGTACATTACCACGGGATTTACTCATTTTGCCATCAGACTGAAGAAGCCAAGGATGTCCAAAGATCTGCTTTGGAAGTGGCTGTCCAAGTGCCATCAGCATAATTGGCCAATATATGGTATGGAATCTAAGGATATCCTTACCGATCAGATGAAGATCAGCTGGCCAATATTTCTTATATAATTCATCGCTGTTTCCATCTACATCATAGCCAAGACCAGTGATGTAGTTTGAAAGCGCATCTATCCATACATAAACCACGTGCTTTGAATCAAAGTCAACAGGGATGCCCCATTTGAATGAAGTTCTGGACACACAAAGATCCTGAAGACCTGGCTTAAGGAATGTGTTAACCATTTCATTCTTACGTGATTCTGGCTGAATAAACTCTGGATGCTCATCAATATATTTGATAAGCTTTGGAGCGTACTTACTCATCTTGAAGAAGTAAGCCTCCTCTGAAGCCTCTTTTACTGGTCTTCCACAGTCAGGGCAGCATCCATCCACAAGCTGTGACTTTGTCCAGAAGGACTCACAAGGTGTACAATATAGTCCATCATAGGAGCCCTTGTAGATATCACCCTGGTCATACAGCTTCTTGAAAATCTTCTGCACCTGTTTCTCATGGTAATCATCTGTTGTTCTGATAAACTTATCATAAGAAGTATTCATCAGATCCCAGATGCGCTTTATCTCAGTAGCTTTCTCATCTACAAACTCCTTTGGAGTACTGAGTGACTCGAAAGCTTTAGTTTCAATCTTCTGTCCATGCTCATCAGTACCCGTCTGAAAACGAACGTCGTAGCCGATGAATCTCTTGTATCTTGCGATACTGTCTGCCAATACTATCTCATAGGTGTTACCGATATGAGGCTTACCTGATGCGTATGCAATGGCTGTTGTGATGTAATATGGTTTCTTTGCCATGCTTTTATCCTCCCTTAACGTCTTTAGTCTAATGGAAACGAGACGCTACTCGTCATTTTATCATAGATAGGTGTATTATGAAAGAAAAAATGTAATCTCTGCACAACAAAAAAGTGTCACGGAAATCATTCCGTGACACCTATATTATCTCTAGAAATTGCTGGCAAGCTCCAGCTTAGCCTTCTGCACATCCTGCTCAGACTCAACTGTCTTCATCATTCCGCCCAGGGCTGTTACCTTATCTGCAAAGTCTTCATAGCCTCGCTTGATATACTTAATATCCTCTATGGTGCTGACTCCATTTGCAGAAAGAGCAGCTATAACAAGCGCCGCACCTGCTCTCAGGTCTGTGGCTCTAAGCACTGCACCATTATATCCCTTTACTCCGGTTATGATGGCTGAGTTGCCTTCAACTCTTATCTTTGCACCCATGCGGGTAAGATCAGCCACGTATCTGAATCTGTTCTCAAAGATACTCTCAGTTACGATACTGGTTCCTTCGGAAAGTCCAAGGATTGCTGACATTTGAGCCTGCATATCTGTTGGGAAGCCAGGATATGGAAGAGTCTTAATCTGTGTAGATTTAAGGGTTCCATCAGCCATAACTCTTACAGAATCATCATACTCGATAACGTGTGCTCCCATCTCTACAAGCTTTGAGGAGATAGCCTCAAGGTGCTTAGGGATTACGTTCTTGATCAGCACATTGCCACGGGTAGCCACTGTCATTGCCATAAACGTTCCAGCTTCTATCTGATCTGGGATTATAGAATACTCTGCACCGTGAAGCTTCTCAACTCCACGAACTCGAATAACATCAGTACCTGCACCCTTTATGTTTGCGCCCATAGTGTTGAGGAAGTTTGCTACATCAACTATATGAGGCTCCTTAGCTGCATTTTCAATAGTAGTTTTTCCAGGTGAAAGAGATGCAGCCATCATAATATTGATGGTAGCTCCTACTGATACAGTATCCAGATAGATATGTGCCCCATGAAGCTCATTTGCCTCGGCAATGATACTACCACCTGCTACTATCTCAGTCTTTGCACCCAGCTTTTCAAAGCCCTTGATATGGAGATCAATAGGACGAGATCCTATATCACAACCTCCAGGAAGAGCTACATTTGCATACTTATGCTTTCCAAGAAGAGCGCCTATAAGATAATAGGAAGCACGAATACGTCTTATGTACTCGTCATCTACCGGCTGTCTCTCTCTGATGCCCTTACCGCAAATAACTACTGTGTGTCTATCCTTATATTCTACCGTTGCTCCGATATTCTCGATTGCTTTAAGAAGCGTTCTTGTATCAGAAACATATGGTACATTTTCTATTGTAACTCTGTCATCTGTCATTACTGCTGCAGCAAGTATACCAAGAGCGGCATTCTTTGCACCTGCTATAACGACTTCTCCTTCGAGACGTCTTCCGCCTCGGATGACATATTGTTCTTCACTATGTCCCATGATTAAATGGTCATCCTTTTAAGTGGTTTTTTAGATAATTACGTGATTTACATAATATATCACAATAAAACTATTATATTATATCCATAAATTGCTTTTTTGTAAAGTTTTTTTAACATTTAATGCTTTTTGTAATATCTTCGTAATTATTTTAATGCTTTTCTGATGCTTTTTTTGATGTATTTTTTGTTTTTTGACATATTTCTGAGCCTATTTAGCTCATTTTCTCCATATTCGTAATGATCACAGTCTTTCCCTTCATCACCAGTCTAATTGCTACTATAGCCAGAATAATAAATATAATAATGTGATATGCAGCAATAGGCATCTTAAGCAGTTCATATATAAGCAGTCCCAGTCCCACTATCACAGCAGAAAGAACCATCATTATTGCCATATTAAAGAAAGTATTCAGGTTTCCTCTGAGCGCACTGTATTCATCATCCCACTCTACGTATGGGGATGCACTGTCCATCATCATTCCTATTACCAGTGAAATAAGATGGGCCAGCAGCATCTGGATAGCATAATATATGCACATATAGACTGGCACTTTCATATAGGCACATATCATAATATCTGAAAGAAGCAGCATTGGATAAGTAAACATCAGGCTTACTGTTGCCTTAGCGTAGGCCTGAGTCTCGTACGGAACAGGAATAAACTTAATAAGTGAAAGATGCTGTCCTTCTCTTGTAAATGCTGTAGATGCTATGGAATTAAGGGCTGTAGCAATAAACGCTATGGATATGACCACCATAAGAAGTATCATTTCAGCTCTGTCACGCCCCATCTGATACATTTCAATAAATGCAGCAAGGAAGCCCTTATTTCTTGTAAAATGAAATAGCAGAAATACACCTACAGGCCAGAGTATGTTGATATACGCACAGTTACCGGAAAAGGCCTTTGTTCTCAGAATCACACGAAGCTCTTTCTGAAGACTGGCTTTAAACTGTGAGCTGCTGGTAATGTCCTTTGACTTAATCTCAGCCTTCTTGGAGGAACCAAGACTAGCCGCGGTGTAAAGTCCTTTCTGATACAACGCTTTTCCCAGAAAATACAGAATCACCAGAAGACCTGCATTACCTGCCAGGCTTGCAAGAAGCCACAGAATACTCCCCTCTGAGATAGCATTTGAAAGCCAAGGTACAGGGAAAAATATGATATTCAATGATCTGAGTAGTATATTGCTTCCGCTTCCCAAAGACTCAACATAGTTTTCCATATTTACTTCGCCAATCCCCCTTAGTGACAGAAGGAACAGTCCAGCAAAAAGAAGCAGAAAGATAGTCGACATCCTGTAAAAAATCTTTGCAGTCTTTACACGGCTCAGCGCCGCCATAAGTATCAGACTGAAGATTGCACAATAAATCATTGGAACCAGGGGAATAAGGAAGATTCCAATAATTGACGAAATAAGTGAAACTGGATGAAGCGCCGCCTTAACACCTACATTTCGCCCTATTGCTATGGCATAGCCAACAAAAACTGCAAGCAGCACCATAAACTCCATAATACTCTCTGCCATATAAGCATAGAAAAACTTCGCCATCATAAGATGATGACTTGGTATTGGAAGCGTCACAAAATGTTCTCTATCCGATGAGAAGAACATTACGCTGAAAATAACAAGAATACCAAATATCATAGAAAACGCCGACAGAATCTGCATCTCGAACAGCATTCCGCCGCCGGGACTGCCAGCTTCATACAAAGCTTCAGTCATAACATAACTGATAAATCCCACAATAAGCGTACACGGAATCATTATGCCCAGTGCCGCAATAAGAGCCAGCACCTTATATAATGTACTGTCAGGCATCTTCATTTCCGAATTCTTACTAAGAATCTTAACAAGCGATCTAACACCAACTGTATTCATACAACTCACCTGTATTACATTTAATTTATCATCTTAATAAATATAGCTTCAAGGTCTTCGCCCGGATGCTGGGTCTTTAAATCTTCCACAGTACCCTGATAAAGATTCTTACCATGGTTGATTATCATAATTCGGTCGCAGAGCTTCTCAGCCACCTCGAGAACATGCGTTGAGAAAAGAACCGCATTTCCCTTCTCAGCGTGTTCCTTCATCATCTGTTTAAGTTCAAATGCAGCAGTTGGATCAAGACCAGTCATAGGTTCGTCCAAAATCCACGCAGGTGGATTATGAATGAGGGCCGCTATTACCATGGTCTTCTGACGCATGCCATGAGAGTACTCTTTCATTGGTCGGCCAAGGCTGTCCCTGATATCAAATCTTTCTGCCAGTTCATTTATACGATCCTCCCGGGTATCCATTGGGACCTTATATAGATTGGCAATATAATTTATATACTCTATACCAGTAAGCTGGAGAAGAATATCCGGATTATCTGCAACGTATGCAAAGCTTTCTTTTGCTTTGATAGGCTCTTTCACTATATCAAAGCCATTTATCACAGCACTTCCCTCTGTTGGCTTAAGTATTCCGGTAAGCATTTTAATAGCGGTGGTTTTACCTGCTCCATTTGGTCCGGCAAATCCAACTATCTCACCGGGCTTAATCTCAAAGGACAGGTTATCCACCGCCTTAAAATCTTTCCCGTACACCATTGAAAGATTATTCGCTTTTATCATATTGGTACTCCTTTATAAAAAACAGGAAGTATTCGGATGCCCGGTCATAAGCTCGAGCTTTATGACCGAGCACTGTCTTCACAATATATGCATCTATACACTCTTCGTTTCTCGTCTGTGAGATTGAAGATATGTGGAATGTTAGGTTCTATTGCTGTAATACATCTAGGATTCTTGCACTTTTGAATGTTGACCAGCTTCTTTGGGAGATCAACCTTCTTCTTCTCTATTGTAACACCATCTTTTATTATGCTGACTGTTACACCTGGATCGATGTAACCAATGACATCAAGATTAATATCATACTCATCCTTATCTATCTTGATGATGTCCTTCTTTCCCATTTTATCTGACTTAACGTTCTGCATCATAGCAACACTGCAATCCAGCTTATCCAGACCAAGGTCGTAATAAAGGCGCATAGCGTTTCCAGCTGTAATGTGATCAAGAACAATTCCATTTTGTATACTATCTATCTTCATATTCTTTCCTTTCTAAACCCACTTGCACATTATTTGAGACCAAGGAGTTTGCAGATGAGGGCCATACGTACAAACTTGCCGTACTTTACCTGGCGGAAGTAACAAGCTCTTGGGTCATCGTCCACTGACGGCGAGATTTCATTTACTCTTGGAAGTGGGTGAAGGATTATCATATCCTCCTTTGCCAGCTTCATCTTTTTCCTATCGAGAATGTAGGTATCTTTCAAACGAACATAGTCGGCTTCATTGAAGAAACGTTCTCTTTGAACTCTGGTCATATACAGGATATCCACCTTGCCGATATTATCTTCCAGGGATTCAACCTCCTCGTAGGAAAGACCGGCAGGTTCTATAACATCTGATATGATATAGTCTGGAACTCTCAGTTCCTTTGGTGAAATGAGCACGAACTTAACCCCAGGATATCTGGACATTGCCTTGATAAGACTGTGAACTGTTCGACCAAACTTAAGGTCACCACATAGACCGATGGTCATATGGTCAAGCTTACCCTTTTCTTTTCTGATAGTAAGAAGATCGGTGAGTGTCTGAGTAGGATGGTTGTGACCGCCATCTCCTGCATTTATTATTGGAACAGGAGCCACCATAGATGCCAGCTTTGGAGCACCTTCATTAGGATGTCTCATGGCAATCACATCAGCGAAACAGCCAACTGTTCTCACTGTATCCTCTACTGATTCACCCTTTGATACAGAGGAATCATTTGCCGATGAGAATCCGATAACATTTCCACCAAGATCCAGCATTGCAGACTCAAAGCTAAGCCTTGTTCTTGTTGATGGTTCATAGAAAAGAGTTGCTATCTTTTTGCCCTTAGCTATATCAGCATACTTTTCAGGATGCTCGTATATTTCTTCTCCAAGTTCAAGGATTTCATCCAACTCTTCAAGTGACAGGTCCATAGGATCAATTAAGTGTTTCATATGATTCTCCTTACAAAAATGAGTCAGCCCGCCAGATGCAGGTGACTCATTTTTAATTTGTATTATATTAACATTTTTTTAGCAAATAGTACATAACAGCTTTTTCAGCATGTCGTCTGTTTTCTGCTTCGTCAAGTATCGTTTCCATATGTTTCTTCTCAACGCTCTCAGATATCTCGAAACCAACATGCATTGGCATATCATGGAATACCAGCGCATCGCTGCCCTCAAGAAAATCATCATTAATCTGATAAGGCATCATCTTAGCCAGGGTTTCTTCCTTCTGCTGCTGATATGCTGGATTATTGAAGAACTCCATGTCTACCCAGGTATCTGTGTAAACAACATTCATCTTCTTAGCATAATCCTTAGCTTCCTCCATAGACATGGTAGGATCAAGCTCAACATAGTAGCCAGTTGCCTTTGCTGCCTCATAGAAATCATCACCACAAGCAGTGTTATTAACTAATGGTGTAAGTCCATAAAGAGTACCCTTCTGCATCTTAGCAAAGAACTCAACCAGTGAATTGAATACGTTATTCTTTGCACCAATATACATGAAGTTAACATTTAAATCGCCAAACTTCTCAATAACAGTAAGTGCATCAGCAAGAATCTGACAAGGATGATATGAACTGTCACAGCCATTAATAAAAGGAACCGTAACATTTTCACCAAAGAGCTCAACCGTCTCATTCTTTACCAAACGCGCCATAATGATATCTACATTTCTGCAGACATATTTGATCTCAGATACAGGCTCGCCAAGAACAAAGTTGGAATCCTCCCAGAGCTGATTGAAGTAGGTACCTCCCAGCTCCGTAATACCTGTAGCAAATGAAAGAAATGTTCTTGTTGAGGTCTTCTCAAACAAGGAATATAGTTTCTTTCCCTTCAGGCTGTCAGCGTACTTCTCAGGATCCTTCTTCATATCCTGTGCTATTTCCAGTATCTCCATTAACTCCTCTGCGGAGAAGTTCTTAAAGTTCAGCATATTCTTCATAATATATACCTCGAATAAAGATTCTTCGCTGTGGCTCTTTCTGAATGACTATCTACAGATAAGAAGCAAGCTTCTCAGCCATATCTGTATGCTCCCAAGGAACATCGATATCAGTACGGCCAAAGTGTCCATAAGCAGCTGTCTGCTTATAGATAGGACGACGAAGATCCAGCATCTTGATAATTCCTGCTGGTCTGAGATCAAAGTTCTCACGAACGATCTCAGTAATCTTCTCATCTGAAAGCTTACCTGTGCCAAATGTATCAATCATAATTGAAGTAGGTCTTGCAACACCGATAGCGTATGAAAGCTGAATCTCACACTTATCAGCAAGTCCTGCTGCAACAATATTCTTTGCTACGTATCTAGCTGCATAAGATGCAGATCTATCAACCTTTGTTGGATCCTTTCCTGAAAATGCACCGCCACCGTGACGAGCATAACCACCGTAGGTATCAACGATTATTTTACGACCTGTAAGGCCAGAATCACCATGAGGACCTCCGATTACGAAACGTCCTGTAGGATTGATAAAATATTTTGTATCATCATCAATCATATCCTTAGGAAGCACTGGTTCAAAGACATACTTTTTAATATCCTCATGAATCTGCTCCTGAGATACGTCAGCACTATGCTGTGTAGAAAGAACAACTGTATCTATTCTAACTGGCTTACCATTCTCATCATATTCAACTGAAACCTGAGTCTTTCCATCAGGTCTGAGATAAGAAAGAGTTCCATTCTTACGAACCTCTGTAAGCTTAAGTGCCAGCTTATGAGCCATAGCGATTGGATAAGGCATAAGCTCCGGTGTCTCATTTGAAGCATAACCAAACATAAGTCCCTGGTCACCAGCTCCAATAGCCTCTATCTCCTCATCACTCATCTGATTTTCCTTTGCCTCAAGAGCCTTATCAACTCCAAGGGCAATATCCTGTGACTGCTCATCAAGTGCAACCATAACACCGCAGGTATCAGCATCAAAGCCATACTTAGCTCTGTCATAACCAATTTCTCTTACAGTGTTTCTAACAATTCTCTGAAAATCTACATTTGCATTTGTAGTAATCTCGCCCATTACCAGGACAAGACCTGTTGTACAGCTTGTCTCGCAAGCTACACGGCTGTTTGGATCCTGACGAAGAAGCTCATCAAGGATCGCATCTGAAATCTGATCACAGATTTTATCCGGATGTCCTTCTGTTACGGACTCGGATGTAAAAAACCTACGCTCCATTTTTTTAATCTCCCCTTAAAAAAATAATATTTTGTAGCTATACGTGGCTGAATTGCCACAATTGAACATTATATAATATTATTATTCTTTTGTCATCAATTATTGGTAAACAAAACAGAAATCATATATAGTGTTATTTTATCTCGCTATAGATATGCTCTCTTACTGTCTTTGACTCACCAGGAGCAAGTTCCTCATAGCCAGATTCCTCACCAGGAAGCGGAAGGTTTGGAGCGTCAATCATCCAGGTGGACGGCTCTGGACAAAAATACCCCTTTTCACCACCATCATTCCAGATAACCCAGAACTTAAAGTTATTATCAACCTCATAACGGATCTCGTTACCAGTGGCAACATCTGTTACGATGGCTCCTCTAAATGGAAGACCATCCACATCATAGGTCTCACAGTTATATACATCATTATTAATAATATGCTTAACCGGAATCATTGAACCTGTGAGATACTGTCTGTCGTGATTATCCAACGAGATAAAATCACAGGTTGGAAGACTTCTCTGATTGAGCGGCCATTTATCTCCAATCGTTACAAACAGTCTGGTTCCAAGAGGCTCACCATTTGTAGTAAAAGGACCATTTATCGTGGTGTGATTACATACACCGTATGGCAGCTGCTTATCTGACATATTAGTTACTGTGAATTCGTAATGCATTCCTTCGTCAGATAACTTAAATGTAAACTCTGCCTTAAACTTAAGCGGAAAAGTCTCAAAGAAAGGATCCTTCTCATCATAAACATACTCTGTCTTGGCAATGGCTGTATCTCCAACCACTCTCATATCAACCACGCTATGCTCTCTTTTATGAAGGAATCCGTGAAGTGCATTATTGCCTTCTATATCAACAATCGGAAATGTATATACAGCATCACTTGTCTTCAGAATTCCATCTCTTAGTCTATTAGGATATAGCAAAGTAGGGAAACCATAGACCTCAGCTGAAGCCTTAAGTTCATCTATACTGAGGCTCTCATCCTTTCTGAAGAAATTGATATCATTTTCCACATCAACCATTGAAATGATATTGCTTCCCAAAAATGGTGCTATTGTTGCCGTATATCTTCCCGCCTTAAGCTGGATTACATCTTTATCCTTGTACTTCTTTAATTCTGATGTATAAGCCATCTTTATTCCTCCGAACTTTCTTAAAATCTTGCCGCAAGTTTTTCTGCCAATGCAGCTTGTTCGTCAGCATCAGGTTCAGCCTGAGGCCATCCTATATCAAACTTATCATTGTCATATCTTGGGATCACATGAACATGGAAATGAAATACTGTCTGACCGGCAGCTGTTCCATTGTTCTGAATAACATTTATCCCATCACAGCCAAGCTCTTCTTTAAGAGCTGCTGCAACCTTCTTTGCAAGAGGGAGCACCTTTGCACTAACCTCGTCATCTATCTCAAATAGATTTGCATAGTGCTGCTTAGGCAGAATCAATGCATGTCCCTTATTTGCAGGAGCCGCATCAAGTATCACTGTAAAGTCATCATCCTCATATATCTTATTAGTAGGAAACACTCCATTTGCGAGTTTGCAGAAAATACAATCATCTTTAACCATAACTGCCTCCTTTTTGCTTTACGATCAGTGGGACTGAACCCACCATATATTACATCAATCATTGCAAACTAAAATTATATATCACGAACCATCAAAAGTAAACGTAAAAAAACTTTTAGGTCAGATAATCACTATAATTCGATAACCGCATCAAGACCTGGTTTCATATTGATCAGAGACAGTCTGCCTCCCATTTTATCTACCAGTTCTTTAACTATATATAGACCGAGTCCAGAACCCTGCTCGTCCCCCACGTTCTTTCCACGATAAAACTTGCCAGTGATAAATGGTATCTCCTCCTCTGGGATTCCAGGACCAAAATCACGAAAATGAATCCTGATATGCTGAGCATCCGAGCTCTTATCACTCTCCGTCACCTGCTCCAGCTTTATTTCTATACGGGTCTTTGCATATTTATCCGCATTATTCTTCAGGTTCTCCATAACCTGCAATAATCTCTTAGGATCGGCACTGATCATTAAACGACTGTCTTCCCCTAATGAATCTCTGTCTGGCAGAATTATGTCAACCTCTCCTTCAGTTACAAAAAGCTTCCTTACATCCTTTCTTAAGAAATCTATAACATCAAAGGCCTCATCCTTAACTTCCAGACGGTTCATCTCCGAGATACTGTGAAGGAACAGGTCATTGGTCAGCTTTGTTACTTCATCACATTTTTCCATAAGGATAGTAAGATACTTCTGCCTCTTCTCAGGCGTCGAATCCATATTTGCTTCAAAGGCTTCCGCATAGGCTCTAATAGATGCTACCGGAGTTTTAATATCATGGGAAAGGGTTGCGATTACAGTCTTATTATTCTCAATCGCTGTCTTTTCAGCATTTCTGGACTTAGATATCTCCTTACGCATATTTTCGAAAGCCCAGGTAAAGTCACCAAAGAAATTGCCTCTGTCCATCTTGAGGCTGGCGTCCAGATTTCCCTTGGATACTTCATTCGCAAAAGACTTCATATCATCAAAGGGTTTCAGGACTCTTCTATTTACGTACCATAACATCAGAATCACGCTTACAACATTAACGGCAACAAATATCCATATCATCAGAATTCCATTGTAAGCCTTACCCCCCGCATCCTGTGAAATAGTTGAAACCTCATCACATTTTGCCTTTGCCTCGTCAAGCTTTCCTTCGGATATCAGATTCTCCACCTCATTCATTTCTACTGAAATAATACCAGCCATATTTCCACTTCCAGTAAACTCTTTCATATCCTGGTTAATCCGCGATATAACAACCTGGGCCACTATCACCAGCACTATTGTATATACAAATGCAAAAAAAAGTAACTTTCTATTCATACATCATATCTCCAGAATATATCCCACTTTAAATACAGTTTTGATGTGTTCAGGCTGCGATGGATTATCCTCCAGTTTTTCTCTCAGCCATCTGATATGAACTGTAAGGGTTGATGCATCTACCTCACTGAAAGCGCCCCATACCTCATAGAGCAGCTTATCCTTCTCAATGGCTGTTCCTTTATTTCTACAAAGATATGCAAGAAGATCAAACTCCTTAAGTGAAAGATTTATAGTTTTATCTCCCTTTTTTACACTTCTTGAGGTAAGATCAACCTCCACATCTCCAAAGGTAACCTTCTCATCCTTCTCTGTAAATCCATAGGTTCTTCGGATCAATGCATTTACCCTGACAAGAAGCTCTTTCATAGAATATGGTTTTGGCAGATAGTCATCTCCACCTATCTCAAATCCCGACACTCTGTCATCTACATTTGTCCTTGCACTGGCAAATATTACCGGGACTGTTGAGACTGTTCGAAGCTCCTTACATACCTCATAGCCCTCCCCATCTGGCAGGTTTATATCCAGCAGGATCAGATCAAACTTTACATCTGTAAGAGTGTCAAAGGCCTCTTCAACTGAAAAAACCTGGCTCACCTGATAATCATAGTTTTCCAGCATTTCCCTGGTTATATCAGAAAGGGCTATATCATCGTCTACTATTAATATCTTTCTCATTTCATATCTCCTATTATGATCCTTTGCA
The DNA here is from genome assembly GCA_900110635.1 of Lachnospiraceae bacterium NE2001. Taxonomy (GTDB): domain Bacteria; phylum Bacillota; class Clostridia; order Lachnospirales; family Lachnospiraceae; genus Eubacterium_Q. The sequence continues at coordinate 60,440 of FOEK01000002.1, read as the reverse complement.
TAACTTTAGGGCAAAATAAGTCAGCAGGTAAAGCCCACTGACTTATTATAGCATATATTATTCTTTTATTCCGATATTAGTTCACGTGCACTCAGTTTCTTTACCTTGCGAGATGAAATGTATCCAAAGATAAAATAGCCAGCTATGAAAAGCAGACAAGGCTTAAAGAAGAACCAGAAATCATATTCTAATTCAACATGTGATACACCGAACATAGAGAACAGCGACGATAGCATATCCGCCGAAAATAGACGTCCAAGAACCGCTCCTATTATAGAACTTATCATACAAACTATCATAAATCTGCAGGCAAACTGTCTTCTCACCTTGCTTACGCTAAAACCTGTAGCTCTATAGATTCCTAGATCCGTTCTTTCCTGAATAAACGCCTTAGCAGATACCATGATTACAGTAATGAGTGCAAAGATAAAAGATAATGTATATATCGTGTATTCTGAAGCCATAGATGCAACATAAAACATATCCAGGAATTCGTTGGCATCCTTCTCGAAGTCATGGGCTACTATCTCTATATCATCACCATACTTTTCCTTTACCTCTTCGACAACCTTTTCTCCAACTGTGGCATCTTCAACAACCATTCCATACATTCCCAACTGATTAATATTATACTTATCAGATGGATCCTCTTTAAGTCTGCTGAGACCATCCAGCGACATACTGATAGCCTTTCCAGTATCGTTCATAGTCTGATAGATACCAACAACCATATACTCAGCTATATAATCATTTCTACTTATTGTTACTTCGTCTCCAATATCAATATCAAGAAGATTCTTTACCTGATCAGTAATGACTATCTCATTGTCATACTTCACATCACGCCCCTTAACAAGTGATGAAAGTTCCTCTGGATAAGCTTTTACCTGAGCCTGAATATTTTCACCATTGACAGAAACATATATATGAGACTTATAAACTCTTCCTTTAATATTGGTATATTTCTCTACTATATTTTCTATATCCTTTACCGTACATGCCGGTTCTGCACCGTTAAAAGCAAATTCAATATCTAGGAAAGGTTCACCCATGGACTGAAGCGCATTCCTCGACTTTATAAATCCACTCATCAGCTCCACAGTAATAATAGTAAAAACAAGAAGAGATGTTACGACTACAACGCTAATATATCTCTTTGGTGCGGATGTAATCTGTCTAAGTCCCAGCCAGAATCCCATAAATCCTTTTCTTACAGGCGCATTCAGACGGCTATCGAAATAATAATCTTCCCTTCCGTTGGATATTGCTTTTACTGGCGAAGTTTTAGAAACCTTTCTTGTAAAGATATAAATAAAGCAAAATGTTATCACAAACAAAAGTACAGAAAAGAGAAGAATCTCCGCCACGGGTACGCTCTTCCCAGGAAGTATCGCTGTAAGAGTAAAGAACACACGGCTAAGATATCTTTCCAATGGAATAGATATTATTACACCCAGGATTATTCCAATTAATTCAACAACCAGATACTCAAGCACATATACATATCTGATGGTCCTGTCAGTAAAACCCTGACTCTTTAATATTCCGATATTCTTATAATCGATTTCCATCTCAGTACTTATATTATGAGCAGCAACTATAAGAAAGATTACAAATAGAAGCACAGCAAATCCAGTAATTGCAGCAAGCATGATATTTATAAAGAGCCCTGTATAATGCTCAGACGTTTCTCTTGTAATAACCATAAGTCCTTTATCATTAAACCTGGTATCTAATGTAAGTTCACGCAAGAATTTGTCTGATGACTTATCTGCTTTTTCAGATGGATGAACAAAGACAGTTTTTCCATAAGCCCATTTATCAGTTTTCGGATCCTTAAAATTATCTAGAACCGAAGAATATATATCGTCAAAGTCCTCATCACTGATATATACAATCTTCCATCCTATTATGGACGAACCCATAAAAGCTTCCTGAACATAACCCTTAATAGTAAACTCCTTACCAGGCTGTCCAAGGAAATCCATAGTTATCTTGTCCCCAATATCCGCTGAAAGCTTATTTTGAAGACCATAAGGGACATATATCTCTCCCTTCTGGAGTTTTAATCCAGAATGCTCCTCACTACCTGGCATATATAAGGAATCAACCTTATCATTAAAGATAGGAACTGTATCCATCATTTTACTAACAACGAATCCATTTCCATCTGTCTTATCGCCTACAGTAACATTCACTCCGCAAAGAGCATCATAGCATTCAATAAAATCAACTGTATCCTCTGCTAAAACCTTCTCCTTTAATTTGTCAGAGAATGTATCATACTGAAAATAACTTGCAATAGTACCTTTATCTTCTATCTCAAACGCTTTTTCCTTTGCAGATTCGTAGTTCTTCCTGACACCGATCATAGAAACAACGCTGACAACGATCAACATAGTAAGAAGCATAAAGCCGATCATTATACCTTTTCTATTTCTAATCCCTGCTTTAACAAGTGTGATAATTTCCATTGTTATCACCTACCAATCCAATGACTCAAGCCAGGCATTAACCTGTGCCTCTCGAGCCTTCTTATCCTGAAGCAGATTTCCTTCAGAATCCTTCTCGCCGTAACGAGAAAGCTCCAGCTCACCAACTATATTACCGTCATCCAGGTACAGTATTCTATTACCATGAAGGGCTGCCTTTATATCATGAGTGACCATCACAATGCTTTGACCACTATTATTCAGCTCAGTCAAAAGATCTAAAACATCTTTTGTATTTCTTCTATTAAGAGCACCTGTTGGCTCATCAGCAAAAAGAATAGCTGGTTCATTTATCACCGCTCTTGCTATAGCACATCTCTGCTGCTCACCACCTGATACACGAGATGGAATATGTGTCTTAACATCTGAAAGTCCCATACGTTCTAGAAGTTCTTCGGCTCTCTTCTTTGTATCAGCGGCATTTCTTTCCTTATTTAGATAGCCTGTGACAGCTACATTTTCCAGTAAAGAAAGATTACTTACCAGATGCATCTGCTGAAATACAAAACCAAAATCCTTAACTCTTATATCACTCATCTTTTTTTCTTTTAAAGAAGTTATGTTAACTTCTTTCTTGCCATGTTTATCCTTCTTGCTATCCGGTCTGGTATATATCACCTCACCTGCAGTCGCTTTATCCATACCTGAAAGTGCATATAACAGTGTTGACTTTCCTGAACCAGAGGAGCCCATTATTACTGTAAAATCACCCGCATATACATCCATATTTACATTGGTCAGAACTGTGGTGATCTCACCGTTATTTGCAAATGATTTCTGCACATCCTTTGCAGATAGTATAGTAGTTTTCATTCTATTCTCCTTAACCCTGATCTATCTTCAGATTTCCCTTGTTTACACAACTGTTATACCACTGGACTTATTAAGAAGTCCTTAAGGTCTGACAAGATTTTAAAACCTTCGGCAGATTGTTTTTATTGTTTTTTAACCCTATCTATAATATAATTATTTTATCTGTGACGAAAGATGTAATCAACACTAAAATCGATTACAGAAATCGCACGTACACTTATCAAAATACTTTAAGAAAGGGAAGGTGCTAACGCATGAAATTCGGTTACTTTGACGACTCTAAAAGAGAATATGTCATCACATCCCCAAGAACTCCTTATCCTTGGATCAACTACCTTGGAACAGAAGGATTCTTCTCACTTATTTCCAACACAGCAGGAGGATATCATTTCTATAAAGATGCACGTCTTCGTAGAATAACACGTTATCGTTATAACAATATCCCTGTGGATATGGGCGGACGTTATTTCTATATTAATGATGATGATACAGTTTGGAATCCAGGCTGGTCTCCAGTTAAAACAGAGCTTGACTTCTATCAATGCCGTCATGGTATGGGATATACCATTATCACTGGTAAGAAGAAGGAGCTTAAAGCTGAGGTAACATTCTTTGTTCCTCAGGGTGAAAATGCAGAAATCCAGAAGGTAGTTCTGAAGAACGAGGGTACATCTCCAAAGAGCTTCACACTCTTCTCATTCCTTGAGTGGTGTCTGTGGAACGCTGAGGATGATTCAACAAACTTCCAGAGAAACTTCAATACTGGTGAGGTTGAGGTTGAGGGATCAACACTCTTCCATAAGACAGAATACAAAGAGCGTCGTGATCACTTCGCATTCTACACAGTAAATGCTGATATCGACGGCTATGACTGTGATAAAGAGAGCTTTATGGGGCTCTACAACGGATTTGACAGACCTGATGCTGTATTTGCAAATGCTTCAAATAACAGCAAGGCTGATGGCTGGTCACCTATTGCTTCTCACTCACTTAAGATTTCTCTTGCTCCAGGTGAGGAGAAAGTTCTCGTATTTATGCTTGGTTATGTTGAGAATGGTGCTGACAAGTGGAACGCTGACGGCAGCATGAACAAGACCAAGGCTTATGCAATGATCGAAAAGTACAACACTGCAGAGAAGGTTGACGCTGCATTCGCTGAGAATGTAAAGATGTGGGATGATCTTCTTTCTAAGTATACAGTTAAAACTCCAGACGAGAAGGTTGACCGTATGGTTAACATCTGGAATCAGTATCAGTGTATGGTTACATTTAACATGTCAAGAAGCGCTTCATACTTCGAGTCAGGCATCGGACGTGGTATGGGCTTCCGTGATTCTAACCAGGATCTTCTTGGATTCGTTCATCAGATTCCTGACAGAGCTCGTGAAAGAATTCTTGATCTTGCTGCTACACAGTTTGAAGACGGTGGATGCTTCCATCAGTATCAGCCACTTACTAAGAAGGGAAATGATACTCTCGGTGGAAACTTCTCTGATGATCCTATGTGGATGATCATGTCAACAGCTGCTTACATCAAGGAGACTGGTGATTATTCAATCCTTGATGAAATGGTTCCATATAGAAATGATGAGTCACTGGCTCAGCCAATGATGCATCACTTAAAGCAATCCTTCTACAAGGTTGCTAAGGAAGTTGGTCCTCACGGACTTCCACTTTCAATGAGAGCTGACTGGAATGACTGTCTTAACCTTTCATGCTGGTCTGATACACCAGGTGAGAGCTTCCAGACATATACATCACCTAAGTATGGTGATAAGGGATTCTCAGATGTAGCTGAGTCAATTTTTGTTGCTACACTCTTCACTTATACAGGTCCTGAGTATGTTGCTCTTTGCAAGTACAAGGGTGATGAGGAAGAAGCTGCTAAGGCACAGGCTGAGATCGATAAGATGAAGGAAACAATCAAGAAGTTTGGTTGGGACGGCGACTGGTTCATCAGAGCTTACGACGACCTTGGACGTAAGGTTGGTTCTAAGGAATGTGAAGAAGGAAAGATCTTCATCGAGCCACAGGGCTTCGGTATCATGTCAGACATCGGTAAGGAAGATGGTTGGGACAAGAAGGTTATCGATGCAGTTGAAGAAAGACTTGGCTGCAAGTATGGTCTTGTTCTTAACAACCCTGCATTTACAAAGTACTATATAGAGTATGGTGAGATTTCAACATACCCTGCTGGATATAAAGAGAACGCTGGTGTATTCTGCCACAACAATGCATGGATGATCTGTGCTGCTGCTTATGCTGGACAGGGCGACAAGGCATTTGACTGGTATTCACGTATCGCTCCTGCTTTCCTTGAGGATATCTCAGATCTTCATAGAACAGAACCATATGTATATGCTCAGATGGTTGCTGGTAAGGATGCTGGACGTCAGGGTGAGGCTAAGAACTCATGGCTTACAGGTACAGCTGCTTGGAACTTCGTAGCTATCAGCCAGTACATCCTTGGTATCACTCCAGATTGGGAAGGACTTAAGGTTGATCCATCTATCCCAGCTGCTTGGGACGGATTTAATGCTACTCGTCAGTTCCGTGGCGATACATATGAGATTGAAGTTAAGAATCCGAGCCATGTACAGAAGGGTGTTGCTACACTTACAATCGACGGCAAGGCTGTTGATGGTTGTGTAATCCCATTTGTAGGTGATGGTGCAACTCACAAGGTTGAGGTAGTTCTCGGCTAAGCACATAAAGCAATTTAAACATAAAGAAACAGGAGTCTGGTTCAACCAAACTCCTGTTTTTTATTGATTATTTCAGGATTATCATATATTTATCGTATGCTACTCTTCTACGCCAAGCTCCTTAAGAATACGGATCAGATCATCTATGGTCTCAATTTCTGACTCACGTTCTGTTGGCATTTCAATATTGAACTCATCCTCCAGCGCCATAACCAGGTCATACAGATCCAGTGAATCAAGCGCAAGATCATCTTTAAATGAGGTCTCCGGAGTAATATCCTGTGGCTGTACAGCCAACTGGTCCATCATTATCTCTACTAATTTGTCAAATATCATAACATCTCACTCCTTTACTTACCTAAAATAAAAAACTTAAGCAGCTCTTATTGGAGCTTCAAAAAAATATCAGTGGCTGAAATACCTTCAACCACTGATAACATATAATAATGATACTGGTTTGTCAATACGTTAGAAATATAATATTCAAAACCACCATTTGAGAACCGTCCCCAGCTTATGATTTTACTCGTAGCGGAGTGCATCGATTGGTGAAAGACGCGCTGCTCTTCTTGCAGGGTAAAGTCCAAAGACTATACCAACAAGACTTGAGAATATAAATGATATAACTATCATCAAAATTGGAGGACTAACATTTACTGCAATAAAACTGAATTCCTCTGACTGTGATACAATATACTTTGCAACCACTGCGATGATAGCACCATTAAGAAGTCCCAGCAGTATTCCGACTATACCACCTATAGCACATATAAGAACTGACTCAACCAGGAACTGTGCCTCAATTACTTTATTCTTCGCACCAAGTGCCTTTCTTATACCAATTTCCTTTGTACGCTCTACGACTGATACAAGCATGATATTCATAACGCCGATACCACCAACGATAAGGGAAATAGCAGCTATAATAGATATAACAAGCGTTATTACATCCATAACCTTACTAATTGTTTTCAGCTGTTCCTCAAGACTTTGAATATATATAAAATAATCCTGATGATCAGCATCTTTCTTTGATTCAAAATAATTAGTAATATTATCCTTTAATGCTATTCCATCTACTCCAGGTGCACTATTTATATAGAGTGCCTCACTATTCCTTTTACTATCCGGTGTATCCTCGAGATCCCAAGCGTATGATACAGGAATAATCATATCTGTTACCATATTCTTCGGTGACACCTTGGTCTGTCCTGTAAGACTAGACTGGTTTTCACTCATTTTATATACACCTATGATATACGCTGAAATAACAGTTCCGCCTGGAGTCTCAACTTCGATTCTTCTTCCTATAGGATCTGGATCATCGTCTAATGCGTACTTCACAAAATTATCAGATACAACACAAACCTTCTTATCCTCAAAACTATCCTGAAACTCTATATCACGTCCCATTATCATATCATACTTATTTGTTTCGCAATAGCCTTCGGTACATCCAACAACATCAACCGTTTTCTTGTTATCACCTACAGGATTCTTATCATCACCAAAGTAATAGTTTGCAGAACCAGGATAAGTACGAATAAGAACCGATGATATCTGACCAGCAAAAGCCTCTTTAAATGCGTAGCTGTTCTCCAGATTAAACTCCACAGGCACCTCGGATTCTTCATCTTCACCATAATTCACCCACATAAATGCAAGCTGGTTAGTTGAAGCCATATCAGAGAATGTTCCCGATATGGTATCCTTCAGAGAGGAGCCTAGAGTTGATATAGTTATAACGGCACTGATACCTATGATAATACCAAGCATTGTAAGAATGGAACGCATCTTGTTGGACTTAACACAGGACCAGGCAAGTCGGAGGTTTTCTAGAAATGACATTAGTTAGCACCTCCTTCCATCGAACTAGTTTCAAGACTCATCTTATCAGCATTGGGATCCATCCTACGAGCTGCTCTTCTCATTTCAAACAGCTCATTAACGGCATCCTTAACAATAAATCCATCGCTTATAGTAATAACTCGCTGAGTCTCAGCTGCCAGCTCCTTACTATGTGTAATAAGAACTATTGTCTTCTTCTGCTCATCATGCAGTTTATGGAATATATCCATTATCAGATGTCCCGTCTTGGAGTCAAGAGCTCCAGTAGGCTCATCGGCTAGTATGATGGATGGATCACAGGCGAGAGCTCTTGCAATAGCCACTCTCTGATTCTGACCACCAGAAAGCTCATTTGCCTTATGTTTATATCTCTCGCCCATACCCACCATCTCCAGGAGGTACATAGCCTTGTCTCTTCTTTCAGCCCTTGACATTCCTGCATACATAAGTGGGACCTCGACATTTTCTACTGCTGATATACGAGGTATCATATATGCACTCTGGAACACAAATCCTATCTCTTTGTTTCTTATCTCACTTAGGTGATCATCGTTCATTTGAGATATATCTTCGCCTGAAAGATAGTACTGACCAGAGGTCGGTCTATCCAGCGCTCCGATAATATTCATCATAGTTGATTTACCTGAACCAGATTCTCCAACTAAAGCAACGAACTCACCATCACACACAGTAAGATCTATATCATGAAGTATATGCAGCTCATTTTCCATACCTTCATAGTATTTCTTGTTGATGTGCTGCATCTCGATTACTTTATTCATTGCAGTCACATCCTTTATTCTTCGTCTTTATCTTTGCTATCATCTGTTTCCTTATCGGAATCCTTATCCTTTACTGCACTTCCATCCTTTGAATCAGCGTCCTTTTCTTCTATATTGATGATGCCATCCTCCGTCACAAGACTTGGATAAGAGATAACCAGATCACCATCCTCAAGTTCACCGCCAATGATCTGAGTATAATAATCACCACTCATACCCTTGTCGACAAACTTCTTCTTGACCTGATACATACCATTTCCCATGTCCTCAGCGACATAGACATAATCACCATCTACACTAGATGTAATAGCTGTATAAGCTACTGCCTTAGTCTTAAGCTCTTCTCCTGTAGAGATACGAGCCTTAACCTTCATGCCAAGGAGCATATCTGTATAGTCTGTTACTTTAAGTTTTGCTGTAAATGTGTTATCAACTGCACCAGCCTGCGTCGCAGCTGAAGCTGCTGAAGTATTTGCAGTGGCAAAGTTGTTTACCTTCTCAACTGTTCCACTACCAGATACATTTGTAAGAGTACTATTAGAAAACTCAACATTCATTCCTTCAGCTACTGTGAAGATATCCTTTTCCTTGATATCAACATTTAACTCAAAGTTCTTATCATCCTGAATGGTCATTATCTGTCCAGTTGTTGCAATTCCTTCAACAGCCTGGATACTTGTTACAACACCTTCGATAGGAGCTGTGATAACTGTTTCATTCTTCATCTTATAGTAGCTGGCCAGCTGTGAAGCTGTTGCTGAATAGGATGAAGTATTGTTGATTATAGTAAGATCTGCGCTATCCTTTGCAGATGTATAGCTCTCTGATGCAGCAGCTGCTGTATCGCTATAAGAATCTGTTGCTGAATAATATGCATACTGCTTTACATACCAGGTTTCGCTTGCAGCATCAAGTGCAGCCTTTGCTGTCTTAACAGCAGCACTATTCTCTATTGCATCTGTGCTGGTTGCTGTCTGAGCAGCCTTTGCCCACTCATCATTATATGTAGCAAGCTTCTCATAATAGTCTGAATCAGCATCTTCAAATGCCTTCTTTGCTTCACTTATAGACTGATTAGCACTATCAAGAGTTCTGCTGTTAGATGAAGATGTATTACTTAAAGTATGATTTGCTGCCTCAATCTGCTTAGCAGCAACTCTGTCTTCATCTGAAGCCTGTGCCTCAAGATCAGCTATCTTTGTTTCAAGCTCTGAATCATCTATAATACAGATAACGTCACCCTTCTTTACGTGGTCGCCAACCTTAACCTTTATCTCTTCCACAGGATACTGAAGAGTTGTATATACATTTTCAACATTCTGGCTTTCTACGGTTCCAGTTACGTCTACGTATGTAGACATATCCTTCTCTCCAAATGCTTCAACCTTTGTAGCATTTCCAAAGAGAGAATCCTGAGCCGTCTGCACAGCTCCCTTAACCTTGAAGAAGCCATAGATAACAAGACCAATAACTGCCGCAGCAATGACAAGGCCAATAATAAGGCCCTTCTTGCTCTTCTTTCCAGTCTTCTTACCATACTTTTCATTCCAATCAACCTTCTTTGGTGCCTCTGTAGAAGTCTGATTCGTTGTCTGTTCCATGTTTTCCATCTTTCCTTCAACCTTTCTTTTACATATAGTTTCTTCTTACTTTTTACCTTAATCTGTAATTGAAACTTTAAACCTTGTAAATAGTAACATAACTAACGGCATCATTCTATATGCAAATCTTAAAATTTTCCTTAAGATTACCTTAATTAGTATACAAACCAACTAATATTGTCGTGAAATGCACAAAATGTGGTGCGAAATGTGCGAAAGGGACAGTCCCCTTTGCACATAGGTCTGTCCCTTTTCGCACATTTATAGCTTCATAACAATATTTCGATTTATTCTTTTATAGAAGTAGGTCGACAGAATCATTGACATTCCTTCCGCTATTGGGAAAGCCCACCATACGTTCTGTACATTTCCTGTCATTGACAGGAGCCAGGCCGCTGGTATCAATGCAACCAGCTGTCTTCCTATAGAGACCACAAGTGAATACTTACTTTTTGAAAACGCCTGGAACATGGAACCCATCGCTATACATAGCGCCGCAATAGGAAATGACAGGCTGATGATACGAAGTGCTGGCACTCCCAGCTGCAGCATATATTCAGATGGTTTAAATATCTTTAGCAGCGGTTCCGGGATTACCCAGAATACTATAGTACCCACAGTCATAATGGATAGTGCAAGCACCATACCGAAACGAACTGCCTCATTGATTCTTTCCTTATTTCTTGCACCAAAGTTATATGCAAGAACAGGAATCAGGCCGTTGTTCAGTCCGAATACAGGCATAAAGATAAAACTCTGAAGCTTAAAGTATACACCGAATACTGCAACTGCTGTAGTCGAGAATACAACCAGTATCTGATTCATACAATAAGACATTACTGAACCTATAGCCATCATAAGTATAGAAGGAACACCTACTGCATATATCTTTCCGATGGTGCTCCAGGATGGCTTGATCATTCTCTTAAATGAAATCATAATATCGATGTTATATCTGATATTCAGGACCAGACCAACAAGTGCCGCAATCGACTGTCCAAGAACGGTAGCATAGGCCGCTCCCTTAACTCCCATAGCAGGAATACCAAAGAGTCCAAATATAAAAATTGGGTCAAATATTATATTTATAATAGCTCCTGTCATCTGCGAGATCATACTAAGATGAGTACGTCCTGTTGACTGGAGAAGCCTCTCAAATGTCATTTGCAGGAAAAGACCTAGAGAAAGGGTACAACAGATTGAGAGATATCCCGATCCCATATCTATAATATCCAGTTTCTCTGTCTGTGATCTGATAAAAGGCTCCGACAAACGGAAACCTACTATTACAAACACACCAAAGCTTAATATAGCAAGAAGTATACCATTATTCGCAGCCTTATTAGCTCTGCTCTGATTTTTCTCTCCAAGAGCTTTAGAAAGAACTGCATTTATACCAACACCAGTACCGCTTCCAACTGAAATGAGCATCATCTGAAGCGGAAAGGCCATGGTAACAGCTGTAAGAGCATTCTCACTGATCTGGGATACAAAGAAGCTGTCTACTATATTATATAGAGCCTGCACAAGCATTGATATCATCATAGGGATAGACATTGACACTATAAGACGTTTTACTGGAAGGGTTCCCATCTTGTTATCCTTAGCCGGGCCCTCATCCCCTACATCAATAATCTCCTTTGCTGGCTCAACAGTTATATCTAAACTCGTTTTTAATGCCCCAATATTATCATTTTCTAATACAATCTCTTCTTGATTATCCATACTAAATCCTGATCTTTTTTTTTTGACTTTTTCTTACCCTTTTCCCCATTCAAAACATATTCATTTATATACTGTTACAGGACTTTTGTCAATTGACCAGAATATAGAAAAATGACAAGCAGCAAAAACGCCACTTGTCATATTTTTCATAACAAAGCTAATATTCGGTTATAAATGATACATTTTACCACTATAGATTTATAAATCCTTAAAATGGAACTGGCTCTTACCGGATGCATAGTCAGCTACTATCTGGCCATGTCCTACAATCTTATACTTATAAGTAACCAGTCCTTCCAAGCCAACTGGTCCTCTGGCGTGAATCTTGCTGGTACTAATTCCGACCTCAGCACCGAAGCCATAGCGGAAGCCATCTGCAAATCTAGTGGAGCAGTTCTGATATACGCCAGCCGAATCAACCAGCTGCATAAATCTCTCAGCTGTTTCAGCATCCTCAGTTATTATAGCATCTGTATGATGTGATCCGTGAAGATTGATATGATCAATGGCTTCATCCACGTCATCCACAAACTTAGCGGATACGATAAGGGCAAGATATTCCTTGAACTCTGACTCATCAACTGATTCATAGTTTAGTGAACCATCTTCTGAATCATTCTTTGATTCAGCCGCCTCCCTCTCATAGTAAGCATCCACAAGATCCGTCACCTCTTTTGTACCGCGGAGCTTGATACCATTTTCAGCCAGGGCTGTAATAAGTCTTGGAATAAAGTTAGTCTTCAGCACCTCATCTCTCTGGATAAGAAGTGTCTCAACTGCATTGCAGGCAGCAGTATACTGGGTCTTGGCGTCAATTATGATAGATATAGCCTTGTCTATATCAGCCGCCTTATCTACATAAATATGGCATACACCATCAGCATGACCCATTACAGGAATATGAGTATTATCCATAATATATCTGACAAATGCATTTGATCCGCGTGGTATCAGAAGATCCACCAGACCATCGCAGGTGAGAAGCTCATCTATCTCGTTGTGCTGCTCCACCTGAAGCATACAACCATCTGGGAATCCAGCTTCCTTAACTGCATCATATATTATACCAAAAAGAATACGGTTAGTATAAGTGGTCTCCTTTCCACCCTTCAGAACTGGGCAGTTACCACTTCTGATACAAAGAGAGGAAATCTGAACCAGTGCATCCGGTCTTGCCTCAAAGATAACTCCGATTACTCCGATAGGACAAGTAATACGAGTAAGTCTAAGGCCCTCATCCATCTCCCTGTCAAGTGTTACTTTACCGATAGGATCCTCAAGACAAATAAGCTGATTGATACCTGCAACAACATCACGAAGCTTTCCCTCATCAAACTTAAGTCTCTTTACTATTGCATCTGCTACGCCATTTTCAGCTGCAGCTGCAAGATCCTTCTTGTTTTCAGCAAATATCTCATCCTGTTTCTCCACCAGCTTCTCTGCAATCTTAGCCAGTGCAGCACATCTTGCTTCATTACTGAGGGCTGCAACCTGTGGAGCAACTAATTTCATTTTCCTTACTTCATCTCTAACTACCATATCATTTCCTCATTTCTTTACTGCATATCTAAAATATCAATTTCTTCTATACTATAGTGTTTTAACACCTTTACTACATTTTCGTCAATCACTTCTCCCGCTGCCACAGGTGCAATGGCCGGCGGGCAGCTGATTACAGAATCCGCTGCTATTTTACCGATCAGATGCTCATCCACCTTTTCCAAGTGATGAGGCATATACATAGTTTCATAGGGCTGAAACCTTACCTCAGGCAGGTCAAATGTCAGCTTATTACTAAAGTCCTTATGAGATGAACACCGTGATACCATATCCGGCAGATGCCGCTTCATTATCTTTTCAAAACGTTCAAAATCCCGCGGATACTCATTATACGGCGACCACATGGTAACAAGATAATCAGGATCAGCATATTCACACTCGATTCCCTCATCACTTAGCAGCGATAAGAGACTAACAGCATCAACATTTGAATCAGAAAGATCAAATGTTAGCTTTAATGGTTCAAATCTCTGAGAATTATCATCTCCATTACTTCCGCATATTTTGAAGCCCATCTGAGCAAGTGTTTTCTTGAGCTTATCAACCCTTCCAGCCGTTTCCACATATGAAAACACACTGATCCTCCCTAAGGCCGAATCTAAAGATTCAAGTATCTGATAAGAAGGGCTGGTGGAACCAAACATTAGAAGAGCTTTTCGAATCTGATGCTCGTATGTCACCTCATCCACATCTCTTAGAAGAATGCTGTCCTTTGCTATGTGAAGATATGCACCACCCGTAAGTACAGGCAATGTCTTATGTGCGGAGTCCGCTGTTATATCAGCCCCCTCAGTGATCGGATGCATATCCCCTATAAACCTAAGATATGCTCCATGGGCATTATCTACCAGAAGTGGAAGCTTATATCTATGAGCTACACTTGACAGACCTTTTATATCTAATATATTACCCAGATAATCTGGCGAAGTTATGTAAACCGCTGCGATATCAGATAATATCTCATCTCGTGATAATTCTTTATTATTATCACGAGCAGCTGCAATAAAGTCTCTGATAAAAACATCCAGCTCTTCTGGCGAAAGCTCGCATCGACACAGATTGAAATGCGAGTCCTTCGGCATTATCCATTTAATATCAAAGCCAAGAAGCATAGATGCATATATAAAGGACTTGTGAGCATTCCTTGTAGCAAGGATCACAGGCCTTTTTTTCTTAATAGCTGCAATACTTGATCCACGACTATCTGAAAATGCTTTTTTTCGCATTTCAGAATGCTGGATAGCAAGATAACACATAGCTTTGATCATCTGAGATGAGCCTTCAGTACCATAGAAGGTTCTCCAGGTTCCGAATAAACCAGCAGTTTTCTGCTCGCTCTCAGCTATGATGCCATTTGCCTCGTAAAGGCTGTCTGCACCTGTTACCTCAGTAATATCCCCACTATAACCAAAGGCGCCTTTATGCCCAGGCATATGAAGGCGCACTTTGTTTCTTTGCTTATATTCCTCGATGAACTGCTTCACCGGGTATAGTATGTAATTACTATTATCTTGATTCATTATTCCTCATCAATAATTAGTTGTTGTTCTGCTGCTTTGGTCTCTTATCAACCTGCTTGCGAAGGAAGTTATCGAAATAATTCGTTAACCTGAAGCTTCCCTTCACCACGAAGTCAGAAGCCTTGGTTCCCTTGTGAACACTGACAGTCTTACCCTTCATAGAAAATGCTACGATAAGTGCTACGATAAGTGCTACAACACCTGTTCCGATAATACCACCTGTGGCAAGATGGCCTGTTGCTGCAAGAATACCAATCAGAACTCCCCAGAGAACAGCAAGTATTCCGAAAAGAATGCCATAGAACTTGCCCTTGCTATAAGGAACATCTCCAACCAGCTTTCCTGTCTGGCCATTCATTGCAAATGTATACTTATTGCCATTCCATACTGTATTCAGAATCCAAACTGGATACAGTGCATATTTATAATAACCATTATACTTATAGAAGTTACCAGTAGTCTCGCGAACTGAATTATATCCCTTAACCTCTTTCTTCAGGAGATCCTTGGCAGTCTGCTGCATTCTCTCGTCAGCTCTTACCTGACACTCTGCAGGTGACACATCGTACTTGTTTGCCATATAACCAGCCATATATGCTGAGCTGTATGGAACTGCTGCACTTACATCGTAAGGCTCTATGGAATCCATAAGCTTATCATCCATCTGCTTGGAAGCGTCAGCAGGTACATTTGCAAATACCATATCTCCCTCACGGAGAATGTCGTAATACTCTGTCTCTGTATATTCAAAGTTCGCATCCGAAGATCTGTGAACTATCTCTGCCTCATAACGTGCGCTTGCGTGGCACTGAGCATCAAAAAGCCAGAATGGAACATATACACCCTTCAGCTCCTTTATATGATTTCCAGACTTAAATGCAGCTGGCGCAAGCTTGATGCTGTTTACGTGGTTGCGGAGCTTCTGCTCAGCAGCCTTCCTATCCAGCTTAAATGGTATAACTAAGTCAGGCTTCTGAGAACCTGCAAACTTACTTGATATTACGATAGGATTATCACAGTAAGGACACTTTGTGGATGCCATGGTCTCATCACCAACAACCTCACCACCACAGTTCTTACATTCATAAACCACAAGACCTTCACCCTGAACATCCCAGTTATCTGTCTTGGCCTGATACTGCTGTTCTCCAGACATAGCTGCGGCCTGATCAAACATAGCCACAGGGAACTCAGAACCACAGGATGTACAAACCATCATCTGCTTCTGCGAACTAAACTGTAGCATACCCCCACAGTTACTACATTTGTAATTATTAATCTCTGCCATACAAAAACCTTCCTTTCGATTTGAGCCTTTGAGTCCCCTTGGTCCAATTGGTCCTTGGGATCCCAAGTGTGACAGAAGAGACTGTCATACAGAACTATTGTACATTAAAATAGTATTGAAATAAAGAAAAATCTTGTATAAATGTTAGATTTTTGTTATAGTGTCTCTAGGTGTGTGCCAGATGCACACAGACTACATAATGAATATCTTTTTTTAATCAAAGGGAGGATGGTTAATATGTTAAATCTACTTACAACTTTTGCTTCATTTGGTGACTACGGTCAGCAGGAAATGAGCACTGGAATGCTTATCGGCGAGATAATCTTCTACGTTATTATTTATGTAGTTGAAGCTCTTGCACTTATGAAGATGTTTGAGAAGGCTGGTGTTACTTCTTGGTACGCTTGGGTTCCTATTCTCAACACTTATTGGTTAACAAAGATTGCTACAGGTAATGGTTGGTTATTCCTTCTTATCCTTATCCCATGTGTTGGTTCACTTATTTGGCTCATCCTTATAGCTATTAAGCTTGCAGCAGCATTTGGTCAGGGTGGCGGAATGATCGCACTTCTTATACTGCTTCCAGTTATCGCATATCTCGTACTTGGCTTCGGTGGAGCTCAGTATCAGGGACCACAGTAATAAATTAGTCTATTAGGGAATTAGGTATTAGAATCATTATGTAGAAATCAAAATGTGACAAACAGTCGAAAGCTGTTTGTCACATTTTTTATATAGCATCATTTAATTTGTATCAGTCAGCCACCTTCAATTAATTTGCCACTATGACAGATGCTGTACGGATAACCTTGCCCTTATATATATAACCTGTCTGCATAACCTGCTTTACTGTATTCTCCGGAAGATCAACATCTGCAATATGAGCCACCGCATTCTGAAGATTATAATCAAATGGCTCTCCTTCACCAGTTATCAGGGTTACTCCATTTTCCTCTAATATCTTTACTGCATTTTCATAGCTCTGAATGATGCCCTTGGTATATGGATTGTCAGGATCCTGAGCAAACTTCGATGCATACTCGAGATTATCTATAATAGGAAGAATCTTCTCGACGAAATCAGCAACATTTTCTTCTTTATCTCCATCATCCCCTGAGCCATCCCCTGCTCCGATTGGAAGCTCGATATACTTCTCACTGTCCATCTGCTGGATCAGAAGTGTAAGCGCTCTATGCTCATCAGCACCAAGGCCAACCCAGACAGCCTTCTTATAGTAATCCGACAGATTATCCTTTGGCAATTTGAGACTGCCAATCTTTACAAGTCTGTCCTGCTTCTTCTCATATACAGTGAACGACTCTGATGCTCCAGTTGATTCTGGAAGCTTCTTTATCTCAAGACCCGCATTTTTTGATAGAGAAGTTTCAGGCTTTACAGCTGAATATATATCCTCATTTATTCCCACATATAGTTCATAAGGTGATATGTTATCTGATACTCCGAGTCCGGCAAAGGCATCCCTGCCCTCCAGCTTGCCACAGATATATCCAAGCCCCTCGATGATGTCGTCGCTGCTTTTCATTTTAAACTCCAGCGAAGTATTAACAAAGGTCCCTTCCTTTATATATGACTTAAGTGACTGCTCCATAGAGATGCAGGCGTTCATACTTCCAGCGCCGAAGATTATGCCCGCCTCAGTTGCATCAAAGAGACCATTTGAATAGCTATGAAGGAACGGAGCTCTAGTGATCGAGGCACCTGTCCATCTGCCTGCTATATATGTGCAAATCTTCTCTACGCCCTTATCACTAAAATCATATTCAGAGATAGACAGTCTTCCGTCCGCAATTACCGCCGAAAGCATCCTGCCATCAAAATCATACTCGCCATATAGATGAAGTGCAAAAGCAAGAGTCTCATCTACCACCTGGACTACCTCGATATCGCACTGTCTGGCCACATTGTAAATACGACGAATCTCTTCAATACCAAACTGATCAGGAACAGCAATTGCCAGTCCAAAAACATAGATATTCAGTTTTTCCTTCAAATACTGACGAATTGCCTTCAGGACCCCTGTAAGGAGAGGCTCCTGCTCAAGTATATCATCACGTCTTAAATCTGCTGGGAGATTAAATGAAGCCGTACTTATAGACTCCTCCTCACACCAGCATAGAAATACCTTCTTATCCCAAAAATGAACACCTATAACATTTTTCATACTTATAACACCCCACTAAGTTTTTATAATTCTTCATTATATTTTTTTATTTTACCACATCACCTGAGTGTTGTCACGGGGACGTAACAGCTGACAACTTTTTCCGCTACATCACCACGACAATCTATGAAGGTCTCCCTGGGATTCAAGGTTCAGGAAATCCATCTGACGAAGGGCCTCATATAAAATGATAGCAGCACTGTTGGATAGGTTGAGAGACCGCTCCTCTGGTAGCATTGGAATTCTTATGCAGTCTTCTGGATGCTGAACCAGGATTTCTTCTGGTATACCTGCACTTTCGCGACCAAACATTATATAGTCACCATCGTGGTATGTTACATCTGTATATTTCTGCTTTGCTTTAGTTGTAGCGTAAAATATCCTTGGTCTGTTTTTTTCTGAGTGATTCTCTTCTGAGTGATTCTCCTCTGAGTTTTCCTCTTCCGAGTGACTCTGCAAGGATTCGGAACAATCCTCTAGGACAAAGCTATAGAAAGCCTCCACGTTATCATGTTCCTTAACGTCAAGCTTGGACCAGTAATCAAGTCCGGCCCTCTTTATCATTTTATCATTCAAAAAGAAGCCGTATGGTCTGATAAGATGCAAACGGCTTCCTGTAATAACACAGGTTCTTCCAATATTACCTGTGTTGTATGGTATCTCTGGTTCGTGTAATACAATATTGATCATAATCATTCCTTTTTAGTTCTGCACTTCAAAGCTTGCATCCTTGAGGCGGATGTACTCATAGACATCATCCGGGTTGTCCTTGTAGGTTTCAAAGGTTCCGGCAACCACAGCCTCAGTTCCATCCTCTGGATATTCATCCGGGAACTTATGACTTCCATCATCCCAAATAAACTCAAGCCCCTGCTGACAGCAGGCAGTTGCATCCTGTATGATGATAAAGAAATATCTGGTATCTGTTGTCTCATCGTAGGATGAATAATAGGTACCCTTCATACGAACAGTTTTTCCAACATAGTCTGGAGCTTCAGCCATCATTTGATAAACTGTGGAATATACCATATTGCTATTCATAACTGTCAGATCTATATCCACATCAGTCTTGGCCTCCTCTATCGAAGAGACACCTGACTCACTATTTTCTTCTGAATCTAATGCCGCATTATCTCCCGAAGAGTCTGACATATCTCCTGCGGAATCTGACGCGGCTCCGTTGTCATCTGAACCTTGTCCAAAAAGGGCCTCTGCCGACTCTTTGTCAAGCACCTCAAATGCAGCCTGCTCGGTAGTTGATTCTGTAGGCGGAACAACCAGTGTCTGCGGAAGCTCCTCAGTGGAAGCCTCGGTTGACTTCTCTTTCTCAATCTGCTGATTAATGGCTTCCTCTACACTGTTACTGCCCTGCAGCTTACTTGCACTTGCACTATCACCGCCACAAGCTGTGAGCGAAAATGCCATAGCACATATTGTCAAACCAGCCAAAACTTTTTTGTTAATCATTTTTCTATTCATCAATTTTTTATTTTTCATTTTGCCTTCTTATAATTAGTCGAGTTTAATAATGAATCGGCCAACTAACCATGATACTAAAAAGCAGGCCAGATCCATTGCAACTATTGTAGCACCAACTGGTGTAGATGCAACTATTGAAATTAACATTCCTACCAGTGAGCATATTACCGAAAAGATAACCGACAGGATCACTACTCCTCTAAAAGTTCCGCTAAGTCTCATAGCTGCAAGAGATGGGAACACGATCAGCGCAGATATAAGAAGACTTCCCACAAGGTTCATTCCAAGCACAATAATTATCGCAATGATAACTGCAATAAGGAAATTATATCTTGACGCAGGAACTCCCGTAGCTCTGCAGAACGTCTCGTCAAATGTCACGGCAAATATTTTATTATACAAAAAAACGTATGTTGCAATAACAATGATAGATAGCACTATGCAGACCATAACCTCAGTATGATCAAGAGTAAGTATCGACAGTGAACCAAACAGCGTGCTGCATACATCGCCTGATACATTAGCAGAAGTAGGCAGCTTATTCATAAGCATATAACCGAAGGCAAGCGATGTAACTGAAAGCATTGCTATAGCCGCATCCCCCTTCAGCTTGGCTTTATTACCATTTCTAAGAAGCAGTACCGCAACAAGGATTGTTACAGGCATTACTATGATATTAGTGCTAGTTACCTTTAATACTGCTGCTACAGCCATGGCACCAAATGCAACATGAGAGAGTCCATCTCCTATAAAAGAATATCTCTTCAGCACAAGCGTAACACCTAGAAGTGATGCACATAATGCAATAAGTACCCCAACTATAAGCGCATATATTACAAAGTTATACTGGAAGTAAGTTAGAAGATTACTCATTTTCGTCACCTCCCGACTCACTATTTATTTCATTTGTCTCTATTTCAGTTGTTTCTATATCGTCCTTTTCTTCAACATCTACAGTAGAAAAGAACTTGTATGCTTCACTCTGCAGATATCCAGCAGTTTCTCCAAAATAAAGCTGCTTATGACCCAAATGCAATATATGGCTGGAATATCTCACAGCAGTACTGATATCGTGAGATATCATAATGATCGTAACTCCGTCTCTATTAAGAGTCTTTACTATATTATAAAGCTCTTCTGTAACCTTTGGATCAAGTCCGCTGGCAGGTTCGTCCAAAAGGATCAGTTTGGAAGTGGCACACAGAGCTCGGGCAAGAAGCACACGCTGCTGCTGACCGCCAGATAGATGTCTAAATGTCTTCTTTCTGAGATCCCAGGCATCCAGCCTGCGGAGTGCATCTACTGCACGCTTCTTCTCCTCTTTGTTATAGAAAGGTCTAAGACCAGATTTGGCAAGATTTCCGGAAAGAACTATCTCCCATACACTAGCAGGGAAATCCTTTTGAACTACAGTTGACTGAGGCAGGTAACCAATGTCGGTCGCCCCCAGTTCATCACTATATACTATCTCTCCCTTTACAGGCGGAACAAGCCTGAGAAGAGTCTTCATAAGAGTACTCTTCCCGGCTCCATTTTCACCTACAATTGAGAGGTAATCTCCCTTCTTTACTACAAAGTCAATATGCTTTGTGAGTGGGATTCCATCATATCCAGTTGTGATATCTTTGACCTCTATATAATTCATCTATCTCATCACTCCAAATTCCTGATGATTTTTACACATTACTCTACATTCAGGGCTTGTTTTAGAACGTCCAGGTTGTCAGTCATTTTCTTAAGGTAGGTTTCACCTGCTGCAACATCTGTTGAAGTTACAGACTGAAGTGAATCAAGCGTAAGTATTTTCTGATCCTGTGACTTAGTATTATTCTTTACTGTTTCAGCAATCTTCTGATCACTCTTTTCTATAGTACAAATAGCTGGAAGTCCAAGCTCATCTACTTTTCCTGCAAGGAATATGATAGTTTCAAAGCTTGCCTCTGTCTCAGCAGAGCATCCAACAAATGCTGCGTAGTAATTGATTCCGTAGTCATCAACCATATATCTAAATGGAAATCTGTCTCCGAAAAGTATTGTATCTACCTTTGCTTTATCCGCTGCGCTCTGATAATCCGCATCCAGCGCAGAAAGCTTTTCGTTATAAGCTGTTACATTTGCTTTGTATGCCTCAGCATTTTCAGCATCAACGGAAGAAATCCTGTCAGCAATATCCTGAGTAAGAATCTTTGCATCCTTCAGTGAAAGCCATACATGCTCATCGTATTCAATCTCACCTTCATCATGATGATGTCCATCTTCATCAGCATCTTCCATAGAAGCTTCCTCTTCTGATGCTTCGTGTTCATGGTCTTCCTCTTCTTCCTCGACTTCCATACCTTCTACTATCTCCTCTTCCTTGACTGTCTCACCAAGAACATCGAGAAGATTAATAACAACCATATCTTTATTAGCAGCCTCTTTAAGAGCATCATCTACCCAGGCATCTGACTCACCACCAACATATATAAATACATCACAGGTAGAAATCCTCGCAATATCTGCTGCAGTTGGCTGGTAACTATGAAGATCAACTCCATTATCAAGAAGCATTGTGATCTCAACATCATCAGCAGCACTGGTATCAACGCTATTCTCACCCTGACCAACTATCTCACGAACCCAGTCATATTCTGGGAAAATAGTAGTAACAACCTGCAGTTTTCCATTAGAATCTGCGCCATTTGCTAAACTGGCATTTGCATTAGCTGTGTCACTTCCACAGGCCGAAAGACCAAACACCATAGAACCAAGCATCACAAATGATACAAATCTTTTTATATTTACTTTATTTACAACCAACTCAAATATATTTTTCTTCATACTAATCCTCATTTCATAATCCATATTTTAAAGGTTCCACCGTATTAAAAGGATTATGAAATCAATAATTCAACCTAACTCTTTTCTGAATCAGACTATATTTATGAAATGCTTCTCTAATCTTCTTTATTATGATGATAAATGGAATAAATAAATATACACTTATCAAAACAGCCGTCGCCGTTCCACATACCCTGATATTGTTCAGACAAGCCTCTATCGTCGAACAGATGGGGCAGTTTTCTTCTGAACAATCATGATGATGTGCCATTTCCATAGATACGAAAAGTGCCGAGAAAAAAATAGTTAGTATTAAAAGAATACTAAGAAAAAGACCCAGAGTATTTCTTTCTTTCATCTCTTACTTCACGCCTCTAACTTTCTGCAATCATCACAAAGACCATAGAGCACAGTTCTTCTAGGGTTTATTGCAAAGCTATGACTCTTCTCTATGTGTTTCATCAGTGCTTCGATTTCTTCACAATGAAGATGAATAAGCTTGCCACATTTATCGCACTTGCAATGATAGCAGCTTGAACCTTCATGAGAATGATCGTCATCTATATACTCATAGCAGGCTGAACTGCCATTATCCAGGTTATACTTGTTGATAATGCCCTCATCCACCAGCTTATCAAGCTGACGGTAAACAGTGGTAAGACCTATGGGCTTACCAGTACCCTCAAAATGCTTCACTATATCATTTACAGTGACATGTTCACCCTGAGTTGCCTTGAGATAAGCAGTGATTTCAGCCCTCTGCCAGGTCTTATACTGAGATCTGTTTTGATTTTTTGATATAGGATCTAATGTCATAAATATATTCCTCAATCAACAAAAAAATGAAAACCATTTTCAATTTCAATTTGAAAACGATTTTCATTTTATACTAAGTCTATTCTATTGTCAAGGAAAATGAAAACGGTTTTCATTTTCAGGATTTATTGATTGATTCCAGCATCTTAAGTGCCCGGACATTTTTCTCCACATCGTGGACACGTACCATTCTACAGTCAGCCTCAGCAGCAAGAATTGTTGTTACGATAGTCCCCTCCTCACGCTGATCCACCGGTAGATCCAGGGCATTTCCAATCATAGATTTGCGCGATGCAGCAAGCAGCATAGGATATCCCACCTTACCAACAATCTTCTTCAGGTACTTCATTGTAAGAAGATTCTCCTTCTGCGTCTTGGCAAATCCTATACCCGGATCAACTATGATGCTTTCTTTCTTTATACCAGCTCTATGAGCAATCCTGATGCTCTCTCTCAGTCCCCAGACGATTCTATCAGCAACATTTTCTTCCTTCACACTACTAAGAAGCTCCACTGCACTACGCTCCTGATTTGCTTCAAGGAATCTGGTAATAGTCTTCTCATCTCTGGAGTCAATTTCACGTCCCAGATTGTCATTATACATAAGGATAACAGGGATATCCGCCTCCGCAGCCACCTTTGCTATTTCTGGCACTATATGCACCTTACGAGCCTCTGGATTCTCACTGTTAAAGCTCTCATACCTAAAGCCCCAGATATCATTTAATATATCTGCTCCAGCCTCTATTGCTGCCTTTGCAACAGATGCCTTGTAGGTATCAATGGATACCGGCACATCAAAATGTGACTTTACCTGAGCTATAACCTCAGAAACTCTGGCGGATTCCTCTTCAGCACTTATCTGCTGATGACCTGGACGTGTGCTCTCTCCGCCTACATCAATGATATCAGCACCCTCTTCTATCATCTGCTCCACATGTTTTAGTGCAGCATCCACATTATTAAAAACCCCGCCATCCGAAAAGGAGTCAGGGGTTACATTTAAGATTCCCATCACATAAACGCGATGGGAATCCATATCAAAATCCTTATTACCTATCTTCATACAGTTTTTCTTTCTATTATACTAAAATGCAAAATGGAGAATGAGAGCAACAATGATTCCGAGAACGCTTCCCATCACAACCTGAAGTGGTGTATGACCTACGAACTCCTTAAGTTTCTCTTCGTTGGAAAGCTCTGTTCCACTTAGCTTCTCAAGGAACTCTGTCATCTCATTTATAGCTTTAGCCTGTTTTCCGGTCTCAAGTCTTACTCCCATTGCATCGTGCATAACTACTATTGCCATAATAAATGCTACCGCAAAAACAGGAGATCCGAAACCACATTCATAGCCAGTAAGAAGTGCCACAGCCGACACTGTTGCCGAATGGCCACTTGGCATTCCACCATCACCAAAAAGTCTTTCAATCTGAAACTTTTTATTGACTAATAAAAATATCAGCGTCTTCAAGATCTGGGCAGAGCCCCAGCCGATCAAGCCTCCAATTAATATTCTATTTGTAAAAAAATCGCGTACATACTCCATTTAATACTACCATCTTCAGTTTTCTATCACACTATCATAAATGTGATGAACTAGCTTATAAACTAGCTTCTCCAAGCAAGAAAGTCTTCCAGTTTAAGTGGCTTCGCATAGTAATAACCCTGGAAGCTCTTAACAGGATAATTCTTAAGAATGCTCTTCATGCCTTCTGTCTCAATACCCTCAACACATACTCTGGCGCCAAAGGTTGCAGCAAGATTAACAAAGTGCTCGATCAGCTCCTTCTCTTTGTCATCCTCTTCTATTCGCATAACAAAGCTTCTATCTATCTTAATTATGTCAAATGGAAGATTCTTAACTATTCCTACTGAAGAGAAGCCTGTACCAAAATCGTCAAGTGCTATCTGCACTCCGTGACCACGAAGGTTAACGACTACGTTCTTCAGAAGCTCCATATCCAGCAGTCTGCAGCGTTCTGTTATCTCAAGACAGAGATGCTCAGCAGGATACTCACATACCTCGAGAGTCCTCAATACCATATCAACAAAATCTGGTTTTTCAAGCTGCGTATATGACAGGTTAACATTTATCGCAAAATCAGGATACCTCTTTAGAATCTCCTTTGCATCATTAAGTGCGCGCCTGAGAATCCATTCGCCTAATTCCGGGAATAAAGGATCCTTCTCCAAAAGTGGAATAAACTCATCCGGTGGAACCAGTCCATATTTATCGTTCTTCCATCTAAGAAGTGCCTCTGCTCCGATAAGCTGCTCCTTCTCCGAATCAACCACCGGCTGATATACCAGATAGAAGCCTTCAAAGCCCTGCATGATAGAGCCTCGAATTGCGTGGAACTTCTCCAGATGGAACCTGTTCTCATCTGTTAGATCATCTGCAAAGAATACTATATCTCCCTGCTTAAGCTGCTTGCTCTCGCTATATGCGAAATTAGCGCAGGAGTATACAGTCTGATGATCTATATCAAAATTATTTACAAGAAGGAAACCAGCATTTAAATCCAGGATAATATCCTTATCCTCAACCTTAAAGCCCTTGCGAAAATGATTCCTGACTTCCTCGTAATGATTCCTGATTTCCTCAGATGTTTTTGTCATGCTGATAACAGCAAACTTTGTTCCATCAAGTCGGTACACGCTTCCAGTATTACCGACATAATCGTATAAATATCTGGCAAAGTTCTGAAGTATCTTATTACCAAAATGATATCCATACACCTCATTAAACTCCGAGAAGTGACTGATACCGATCATGGTAAATCTCATCTCAAAATGGTTTGATATGTTATACTGAAGATCCTCCATCATGCCATACTGGTTGCGAAGACCAGTCAAAGGATCAATGTGACTCTGTATTCCATGATTACGGATAACTCCAACAAAATAATTAGGATTATCGCTATCATCTAAAAGAACAGTACCTCGACAGGTACATACATCATAATCCCCATTTAGATTTAGAGCTCGGTACTGCATATCATGTCCAGAGGACTTAGCTTCAAATATATCAGCTATACCTCTTCGATATGCCTCTTTATCATCTGGATGAATCTTCTCTTCCCAGATATCACCAGCCCCATACATATATTCAGATGGAAGACCAAAGGTTATCACAGCTGAAGTGGACCATCTGGACACATCATAACGCATATCACATATATAAACATACGTGCCTTCTGCCACTATGGAAAATGCCTCAAACAGTCTGTCAAGCTTCTTCACTCTTCGCTCTGGCATTCTGCTAGTTGCTTCTTCTCTACCCATAAGCTATCCCCTAATAATCATATACTCATGATACTTTATTGTAACACATATCGGTAACATAAAAAACCACTATTATATATTTTTGTTGCGCTTTTGTTATGCCTTACGTGATACCATCCTAACTATAATAGAACTGCTATGTATTTTAAATAATGGTATAAAAGAGAGGTAAAATGATATGCCAAAGAGTAAAGCTGATATAGCAGCCGAAGCAAAACAGAAAGAAAAACAGGAATTAATAGAACTCATAAAAAACAATGATACTAAGGGCTTTGTAGATAAGATCTTTCAGACCATGCAGGATTTTGCACTAGATCCAGAAAATGACATACGTAATACAGAGAATGTCAGCTACCAAAAAACGCAAGCCGCCTCTGAGGTTTTAAAAGAACTTACAGAAACAGATAATCCTAAGAATTCCAAAACAACTGAGGTAAAAGATGCTAATAAGCCGTTTCTCAAAAAAGTGATAAGAGAATTCAACCACCATTTTGTTAACGCTGTCATTTCTTCTGGAAAAGCAAGAGATGAATGGGAAAGAAAGATCAAGAACGGCGAGGTTCCAGATACTGAACTGATAAAGGATGATCCTAAAACAGTAAAGAAGGTTGCTCACGCCATAGTGCTGGGGCAGGATCCTGCTGGAAATGCAGTAATGGATGCTTATCGAGACTTAATAGTAAATCTTCGTCATAAAACCATCGATGGTATTGATTCAGGCGAATATCTTGCAAATGATCGAGAAAAGACACGAGGAATAGTCTGCGATAAGCAGCGCATATCATATGTTAAATATAAAAAATATGATCATCTATTTGGGGATAGAAATCCAAGTCAGTCTATTGGATATAAGGTTTCTCCACGAGACCCAAAAGAAGAAGGACCTCTTTTTACAGAATTGCCTGATTATCTAGTAAATATAAAGAATTGTAAGACTGAGGATGACCTTGAAGCATACGAAAGAAGATTATTTGAAAATAAGTATAAGTATGACCTTCACTTAAAAACTGTAAAGTCATCCATAAAAACCTCAAAGGTTCTGCTTAAACATCTTGACAATGCCAATAAAGATGGTGAAAGACTGGGTATTGCTCCTACCGAAGAAAATAAAGATGCTCGTAGAGCACTGGAAGCATACACTCATCTCGGAACCGATTTTAGATATTCCGCTGAATATCCTTCAACTGATTCAATCGAGCCTGCTGTTGTGTCAAAAGCAACTGGCGATTTAGCTGAATACGCTCCGGATTTTTCGAAACAGGCTACATATCTATATTATGAACATAAAAAAAACGGAACACTAAATACACCAACAGGTAAAGAAGCAACCAAGAAGGCTATTATTGCAGAAGATATCCAGACTCTAAATGAATATATTAAATATCAAAATGATAAAATATTCGAAAGCGGTTTAAACTCAACTGTTGTTGGCAATGACATGAAAAATCTTGCCTATCTGGATAAATATAGAAAATCTAAGGGCTTCTTCGCTGCTGGCAAACTTGAGAATGATTCCTTCACAAAGTCATTGGATAAGCTGACTGATTCCATCAGTGACTCCGTAATAAATGACTGTGCTACTACTGATTGCTACGATAAACTTATTTTTTCTGTAATGGACCAGAAAAGAATATATCAGAAGATGCGTTCCGCAGAAAAACAGGGTGATTTCAACGCTTATGACAAGTATACAAGGAAATTCACTGAGATTGGAAACGAGATCAAGGATAATATAAAAGTTTGTAAGGATTTTGAAGAAAAATACTATGAGGGACGCAACATCTCAGGAAAGGGAGTTGACAGAAATGTGCTTCTTGATAATCTCTCTAAGACTGTATCATTAAAGCCTGGAGCTCCAAAACCAAATTATGATTCCTATATGAATCTGCATTCTGGTGCAAAGGCTGGTGCAACAGATGATGAGAAAAGAAAGAATATATCAAAAGTAATCGCTGCATACTCTCTTAAAAAGCTAGGAAAACCTTTCAGTATTAAAGATATTCATAAAAATGCCGAACAGATAGAAAAGATATACCTACTGGATAAGGATACTGCTTCCATATATCAAAACAAGGACCTGGAAAGTATTACAAAGGATATAAAATCTATAATTGCAGCTGGTGAAAAACAGAGATTGAATCTCTACGGAATAAAAAACGATCAGCAGCAACAATTTATAGAAGATATGAAGAAGCTTCTTAAATCCATGAGGTCTCCAAATGGACGAAGCAAAGAATACACCCATCTATATAACACCGTTAAGCGGGCCTCTGAGATGAATGAGTATACTGAGGGGCTTCCGAGCAAAAACAGAGATGACGAATTCTGTCAGATAAACCTGGATGTCATCAATGCGGTACAGAAATATGTAAAGGGCAAGGAGACGGTACGCAGATCCACTAAGGGTAACGAAGCCTTTGCCAGCTCCATGGATGCACTTAGCATCGTCTCCAAATACACTAAGCAGCCAGGCCAGGAGGTAAATCCAATAATTGCAGATGTTGTAAATGAGATAAACACAAAACGTATGGATCCAGAACTTGCTGATCTCTCCAAGCTTGAGAATAATTACGGAGCTACGCGAGCAAATAATGTGATTTTGGACCGAAAGATTGAGGAGCATTTCAAAGCTCCTATGAAACGATAATTAATCCAGTCTATATTAAGAATATTCAAGCTATAATAAAATAGAGTCTGCACTGAATAAAGTGCAGACTCTACTATTTTACAGATTTAATCCCTTCGCTTCATCACAGCCAAGAACTATATTCATACACTGCATTGCAGCTCCAGAAGCTCCCTTACCAAGGTTATCGAAACGGCTGGCAACAACGATTCTCTCCTCATTACCAGTAACAAATATTTCCATTCCATCCCATCCTGCACATGCGTCAGAATAAAGAACACCACCAGCTTCTACATCTGCACCAAATGGCATTACCTTGATGAACTTTTCTCCATTATAATAATCAGCCAGATAATCTCTGATTTCTTCAGGAGTTTTCTTCTCAGATAACATTTCTGTATAAAGCGGAAGCTGAACGATCATTCCACTGTTATAATTTGTTGTCATAGGGCAGAAAAGAGGTTCTCTGGTAAGACCTGTAATAATCTTCATTTCCTTAAGATGCTTGTGGGACTGGCCCCATGCATACATACGAGCAGAGTCAAACTTAGCATCGCGTCCCTCTTCCTCATAGCTGGCAATCAGCTTCTTTCCACCTCCACTGTAACCAGAAACAGCAAAAACTGATACAGGATAACCAGCAGGAAGGATGCCACCCTTTACCAGTGGATATGCAAGTCCTATAAATCCGCTGGCATAACAACCAGGAACAGCGATTCTTTTTCCATTCTTGATCTTATCTCTATGTTCCTTAGATAATTCAGGAAAACCATAAGCCCAATCTGGCAGAGTTCTATGTGCAGTTGATGCATCAATAATAACTGTGTCCTCATTATCTACCAATGTTGCAGACTCTATAGCTGCCGCATCTGGAAGACAAAGAAATGTTATATCAGAAGCATTTATCAGACGTCTTCGCTCCTCAGGATCCTTTCTAAGTTCAGGATTGATAGTAAGAATCTCTATATCATCCCTCTCCTTAAATCTCTCGTGAATACGAAGTCCAGTTGTTCCTTCACTTCCATCGATAAATACTTTAGTTTTCATCTCGTCACTCCTTAATAATACTCTAGAATTGAAATATGACCATAATAGCACCAAGCCCCTCTGGGTGCAATACCCTTATTTAAAGCTCCTCTCTTTGAAATCTCTCCAGATCCTCATTTAATTTTCGAGAGATAGATAATTCAAAAAGGTACTCCACAATAAGTGATAACGCAAAGACTAAAGCCACACCAACCGCTATCCCCACAACCACCGCTCGTCGATCAGTAGCAATACCTTTACTCCAAAATGCAATCCCCAGCATAGAAGCCTCAACCACGAGCAGCTGAATAATCCTTTGAACCACCAGCCCCTTCACGCTGACTTCCCGATCAGAATTGAAAAAGAACACCGGTATCACTCCAATTGCCGCATAAATGAGGGGAGATAAAAACGCCTCATAGCTAAAGGTCCTGTCTCCATCAAACAAGGTTCCAAGGACCAAAAGAAGTATTGTAATCAGTGTAACCAAGATAAAATACATTCTAAATGCCTCACCAATTTTTTCTTTTAATTTCATACTGCATCACCACCCTTCAGGGTACTTTTCAGATCGGGCACATATTTACGCGAGATCAGCACCTCTTCACCGTTTTTAAGAAGTGCTATATATCTGCCACTCAAAGCAGGCTTTACACTCTTCACCTTCATCAGATTCAGTATCAGTCCCTTCTGAACCCTGAGAAACCTCCTTCCCTTCATCATCTCTTCTAATTCATATATCTTGAGGCGGACCTCGTAACAGTCCTTTGAGGTATAGATAAAGACCTTGTTGTCCACAGCCTCTGCATAGAATACATCTATCACGGGAATCTCCACGTTCTGCCCATCCTTCTCAGCACTAAGCTGGCCCTGTCTTGATTTCACAAAAGATATGATCTCCTGCACATCATCAGTGACCTTATGGCATCTTATCTCCAAAACCTCCGGTTCCTCAATCGGCACACGTTTTACTTTTAGCTCCATAGCCTGTCTCACTTATCATTTTTAATACTAATGATAAGTATAACAAGGCATACCTGGATTTACAAGATTACTGAAACAGGACTGGAGTAACAAGAATATAATAACTATATGTGATGCCCTCTTCTGATTCAACAAAACACAGGGCAAGATACATTTTTAGCAAGTAAAATGCACATTGTTTTTTTCAATTAAAGCAAATATAATTGAATTATATCTGCAGGATTTTGTTAGCACTTTACACTGTGCATTTGGGGTAAAAAAATGTCAGATTATATCATATATGGGTACTGTCCAACGGGGGAAGCAGCTCTGCAGGAGTGTTTAAACAGAAACTGGAATGTTGTCTGTTACTGCGACGACAGAGAGATCAAGCGAGATCATTATGAGACAGGCGTACCCATTCTTTCTTTAAAAGAGATACGTAAGTCAAATATAAAGGGAACCTTTATCATAGCCATAGCCAACTGCGGCCAGATCATAAATAAGCTGGATAACAGCGAAGAATATATCCTGGCTGCAGAGATACTTGACGGCCCGAGGCCTGATATTAACTATGCAACCAAGAAAAAGGATATGGCTAATATAGAGGTCGACGCCTTTATAGCAGAACAAAACGCCTATCTACATCCAGAAAGACTTTTCCTACGAAACGTGGATCTGGAGATCACAGAACGATGCTCCATGCGATGCAGAGACTGCAGCAATCTGATGCAGTATTATGAACACCCAAAGAACTTTGCCCCAGCGGATCTGATTCACTGGATGACAGTTTTTTCATCTTATTTTGATGAGATCTTCGAGGTAAGACTGATCGGTGGAGAGCCCTTTATGCACACCCAGGTCCAGGAGATTCTTTCCGAATTGATCAAGCTGGAAAATATCCGCCAGATTACATTTTATACAAATGCCACAATCGTTCCAAAGGACAGCCTGCTGGACGTAATGACATCTCCAAAGGTTGGAGCCTGCATCACCGATTACGGTGACCTATCGCGAAATATCCACAAGATGATTCAGGCATTTGATGAAAGACATATCATCTATGACGTTCATGAAGCCGGGATGTGGGCAAAGTGTTCTGACATAAGAAAGAGAAATCGCGCGTCGGAAGATATCGAACAGACCTTTATTAATTGCTGTGCCAAAAACCTATATACAATCCTTGATGGCAAGTTCTTCCGCTGTCCTTTTATGGCAAATGCCATGAACCTACAGGCTATGCCATATATTGAAGATGACTATATAGATATCTGTTCTCTGGGAGATGACAGGGAAAAGGCTAGACTTATACTAAAAGACTTCCTAAAGAGGTCTTATTGGGCCAGCTGTGATTATTGCTCAGGAAGACTATTTGATGGAGAGGAAATACCTGCCGCCATTCAGATAGCTGCTCCCCTTCCATACGAAAAGGTATGAGGTATATACCATGAAAATATCAGTAATTGTACCCGTATATAACGGAGATAAATATATAGAAAGATTCCTTAACAGTCTAAACAGACAAAGCTTTGACAGCTTCGAGGTTATCTTTATTGATGATGGATCCAAGGACGGATCAGCGGCCCTGCTTGATAAAGCTGCAGATTCTGCATCGACATTCCCAATAAGTGTTTTTCACCAGGAAAATGCCGGACAATCTGCCGCCAGAAACTCAGGAATCAAGATGGCCACCGGAGAATATATATATTTCTCAGATATTGACGACGAGATAAACGACGACTCACTGGAGCATCTATATAAAATAGCCAGTTCCGGAAGCTATGATCTGGTTATAGGAAATACCTCCTGGATAGATGGATATGGAACAGAAACACTGGTTATAAACACGGATACCCCTGATGAAGTGATTCAGGGAAGGGAAAATGTGCTGAAACTTCTGACGGAATATGCTGATGACCCTAAATCCTATAGATGGTTCTGGACAGTATGGAACAAGCTATATAAGGCTTCTGTGATAAAGGAACAAAGCATATATTTTGATGAGAGCATGCGTGCCATAGAGGATATCCCCTATGTCATAAGCTACATGGCCCAGTGCAGTTCTATATATATAACCAAAAAGGTAATGTATCGTTATTATCATTTTGGCCAGGAGAATTATGCCAGTGCCTGGCATATAAAACAGCCACTGCTATGGAAGAAGGAAGCAGCAGCATTTGAAAAAGCCCTTAAGGGATGTGATGTCGACGATATTCTGGCCTTTAACTACTGCGAGTATGCTATCTGGACAATGTTCAGACTATGCTTATTATCAGAAACCCTTGGCAATATCGATAGTGAGTTAAAGAACGCCATCGAAATAATAGTCGACGATCAGGATCTGCAAAAAAATATACATAAGTATCACCAGAAGCACGATGACAATGATCGAAGGATTCCAGAGCTTATCAAAGCAAAAGACGTGGATGGGATCATAAATGCATTCTATGCTCAGATCAGAAAAAGAAAAGCAAAGCTAGCATCAGAATGATAAACTAATCGAAAGGAGCTTCATCCTATGAAATCAATATTTAACAAAAAAGAAATTGAAGAGGAATGTGAGAATTTTTTTAATCTATATGATGTAACAAAAGGAAGAACACGTGAAATGTGCCTGGCAAAACAGATACATACTCACGCAGTTGCAGAAAACTGCTTCCTGTTTGCAAAAGGCGAAGGAATGAATGAGTATGACTGCGATATGGCTTGGGTAATTGGAGAGCTTCACGATTTTGCCCGCTTCGGTCAGGTAATAGCCACACAGTCCTACTTTTCCCGCACGGAGTTTGATCACGCCAAGCTTGGAGCAAGAATACTCTTTGCACACGGTATGATCACGGACATTATCAAAAACTATGACGAGGTCCCTGAAGAAGACCGTCTGGTAATGGAAAAGGCCGTTTATCATCACAGTGATTTTAAGCTTCCCGACGACCTTACTGAAAGAGAATATCTGTTCTGCGACCTTATCCGTCAGGCGGACCGCACAGATATCTTCAGGCTTAATGCTGAAAGCGGATTCCAGACTGTATACGGCCACAGTGAAGAAGAAATAATGGCCACTGATATATCCGATGCAGTTTATGACTGCTTCATAAATCAGGAAATGGTGGAGTTCTCAAAGGTAAAGACACTGGCAGATCAGCATCTTGTAGGAGTAGCACTGGTCTTTGGCCTGGAGTTTCCATCCGCAAGAAAAAGAACTATTGAACAGGGGTATCTGAAGCAGCTGCTTGATGTAACCTTTTCAGCTAGTGAGAATCAGGAAAAATATCTTAAGATGAAGAAAAGTGTAGAGGATTTCTTATTTGAATATGAATGATAAGCATTTTATAAATGAATACTATGAATATCTGATGAAGGGCCTGCAAGATATAAAGGTAACCCTGGGAGATGGAGCTTCCACAGATATACAGGACGGTTTTGATCTATGCTGTGACAAAATCAGGAGTATCAGAGAGGCCGAGGGTACTGTATATTTCTGTGGAAATGGAGCCAGCGCAACCATGGCTGAGCATATGTCTGCTGACTGGTTTAAAAACGGAGGCGTTAATACATACTCATTCTCGGAAATTGCCTCACTTACAGCAATTTCAAATGATATTGATTACTCCCAGGTCTTTAGCTACAGGCTTGAGCGTGTGAATCCAAAGGATTCCCTGATCGTAGGCATCTCTTCATCAGGTAATTCTCCGAATATTGTAAATGCACTTTCCACTGCAAAAAGAAAAGGTATGTATACGGTCAGCATATCAGGCATGAAGCCTGACAACAGGATTCGTCTAATCGGGGATGTCAACTTCTACGTCCCACTGGACACCTATGGTCTTGTAGAGAGTGCTCACGCTATCCTGCTCCATATGATGCTGGACTATTTTAAATCAACGGATAATACTGAGATAGATAACTGATCGACAGAGGATAAGTATGCAGAAGCAAGAAAAACAAAGGGCTGTTTTCTTAGACAGGGACGGCACAATTAACGTAGAGAAGGATTATCTTTACCAGATATCTGATTTTGAATATATGGATGGAGCTCTTGAGGGACTTAAAGAACTGTCAGATATGGGATATCTCCTAGTTGTTATTACTAACCAATCCGGCATTGCCCGTGGATACTACAAGGAACAGGACTACTTGAACCTGGAAAAATGGATGTGTGAGGACCTGCGTAGTAAAGGGATTCCCATTGCCAGATGCTACTTCTGCCCTCACCTTCCAGATGGGATGATACCTGAGTACAGTATAGTATGCGAATGCCGCAAGCCCAAGACCGGAATGTACTGGAAAGCAGCAAAGGAGCTTGGGCTGGATATGGACAAATGCTTTGCCGTGGGCGATAAGCCGCGGGATCTATCCATATGCAAGGAATCAGGAGTAACTGGATTATTACTCTCTGATAATTCTAAGGAGGCTAGAGGCCGTACCATATATGAGGATAGCGAATATATCATCTGCAGGAATTGGAATGAGATAATTCATTATATAAAAAGTGGATCTGCTATATAACAGACCCACTTTTTTCTTTGAAATACGAATAAATCTATACAGTCAGTATATTCTTTATAAACTTCATAAGATCCTTTTTCTTTATGCTGCTCTTATTTCCAACAATATGTGTTTTTATGGCTCCAGCTGCATTTGACAAAAGCGTAGCAAGGTCCTCTGGAACACCTGATGCAGCCGCAAGGGATGCTAAAGCAAAGAATGCATCCCCAGCTCCAACGGTATCCGTAACCTTCAGTGTCAGCGCTGGTACATCTACCATCCTCTCCTCAGAATTACAACAGATGGCACCCTTCGCACCAACTGTAAGCCAGCCAGTTTTTGAATGAAGCATTCTTGTAAGCTTCTTAAGCAGGACAGGAACACTTTCTCTATAATTGCAGAATGCAAGCTGAAGTTCTCTTTCATCTATTGTAAATGCATCTGCATTTTTATATTTTGTGATCACATTCTTTCCATAGTTAGAGGAATTGGTCTGACAGTTAAGAGAAAGAAAAACACTTTTTTCTGAAATGATATCGATAGCCTTCTCATCTATCAGACCATGTCCATAATCACATACCAGCACAAGATCAAACTTCGGAAGCAGATCATTAAGTGCTGTATAGAACTTCTCATAATCAATATCTGCTATATTATCTTCTTCATTTAAATAATTAATTGAAAAAAGCTTCTCATTATCCTTTCTCTGTGGATGAACCTTGAGATATCTTCTCTTTATAGGTGTGACAAAGCTCTCGTCTGTAAGAATATGCAGGGCCACATTCTGGGACATCTGATCTTCTATTCTCTGTCTCAGATCCTCATCCTGCCCCATCATTGAAAGCACTTCAACCTGAGGCGTAAAGTTTGCAGCATGTCTTGCCACAGCAAGGGTTCCTCCAAGATACTCCTCTGCCTTCTGAAACCTTGTTGAAATGGCAGTGTCCTTACTAACTAACCCCTGAGGCTGACAGAAGATATATTCATCTATGATTATATCTCCAACAATAAGAACCTTTAAATCTGCAAATCGATCTACCATTTCAGTAATCTGACCGAACAGATCCTCACCATATTTTTTCAGCAATGACTGAGATAATTCTGGGACACCATCAGGGAGAGCTCCAAAATAATTATTGAGCAGCTTACTGGAGGAATAAACCTCACCATGGGTATATCTGACAGTTCCTCCCAGCCGTTCAACCTCTTCAATCTCAAACTCTATCTGCCCAGTAATACCATCTTTCCCACTCTGGAACTCTTGTCCCTTTACAAAGATATCTGGCTTAACACTCCTT
The DNA here is from genome assembly GCA_900110635.1 of Lachnospiraceae bacterium NE2001. Taxonomy (GTDB): domain Bacteria; phylum Bacillota; class Clostridia; order Lachnospirales; family Lachnospiraceae; genus Eubacterium_Q. Next base: position 23,120 of record FOEK01000002.1, on the reverse strand, counting down.
ATGTTAGTTATAGCTGTAGATTCATTACTAAGCATCACATAATCAACATATTCTATGCTAGCCAGGAACTCAGTTCTCTGGCGGTCATCAAAATAAGGCCTGTCCGGCCCCTTGTTTACAAAGGGTTCACTGGTAACAGATACTACAAGTACATCTCCATAGCCCTTTGCTTCCTTCAGATGAGCCAGATGTCCATAATGAAGAAGATCATAGACCCCGTGACACATCACGACAACCTTGCCATCTTCGCTAAGCTTATTTCGAATGATTGAAAAATCCTCAGCGGATACTATCTTTCCTTCCAATTTATATATCCCCTCTCCTAAGTAACCGTTCTCCAATGTTCGGCACACTTACAGCATGATCATCACATATATAGAAGCTGCGTCCACCATCAGCTACAGTTCGAGCCAGTATAGTCTTCCAAGGCCTGTAATAGTAATAAGGATCCGTTTTAGCTGGCTCGTGACTTGTATCTCCTTTAATTGGCTTCAGATCAAAAACAGCAGTAGTGATATCGTATATATCTCTATCTTCCTGTTTTGCTGCATTTCTCGCCATAGCAAGGGCCTTGAGATACACCTCCGGTCCTGTTACTGCCGAACCAAAGTTTAAGAACACCCCATGATTCAGATTCTCTATACTTTTTGTATATATCAGAAAATCTCTGTAGCTAGCCTCTCCGGCAGCCGCCCCGTCAAAGTTAGGATGCTCATGGACGATATCATTTCCAATACCTATATGTACAGTGCAAGGAACCTGCAAATGATACCCCATAGCAAGAACACTCCGCTCTTTATTAGGAAAATCATTTTCCCAAATATACTTACCTACAGCCTCACCAAAGCCAAGACCTTCCTTAACCCCAGCATTTACCGCATCATTCAGATAGCCAGTTTCCTTCCATAAACCGAACTGTCCCTCAGATATATACCTGGCTACGCTTTCACAGGTCTGACCGATCATCGAAAACTCAAAGTCATGAATTGCCCCAGCTCCATTTGTTGCAAAGTGAGTTACAAACCCTCGCTTCATAAGCTCTATCATATAGAGTGAATTACCCTTACGGATCACATGGGCTCCGTACATCATAAGCACTGTGCTATGAGACTCCTTTGCACGAATGATTGCATCCGAGATACTGTCATAATCCCTATTTTGAGACAGTTCAGTAAATGTCCCCGGCTGAATACTCACCGTTTCTATATCAATATCATGCACTCTTTCTCCCAGAGGCATAATACAAAGTTTTGATCTGTCAAATATCTGAAATGGCACCTTATCTCCTCCGATGATCACTCACTATTTCAAATAACAAACCTGTTTTAGTCCATCTTATCTACGAGATGCAACCTTCATATCACGCAGGTTTTGAATAAACTCCAGCATATTTTTCTCTGTATCACTCGGATATGCGAAGTCACAACGCTCCGCGATCATATTTCCAACTCTTCTCCACAGACTGACTACCGCATCATAAGCTTCCCAAATGGACTTATAATCTGCGCTGGGATAAGTCTTTTTATAGAGGACAAAGAACTCTTCATCCAGTAATTCTTCCATCTTACTATCAAGGATTCCCATATCCACCGGCTGATCTGACTGGAGATAGATATTCCAGCGAAGCACCTTATTCAAAAGATCACGAATAGCTACATTTAGATAGAACATGGCTGAAGGAAGCTCTTCTCTCAATGTATATTCTGCAAATGTTTTTATCACCCACCAGAACTCATTGCAGGTTCCGATAAATGCCTCTTCGGTTGGAACATCTGAGAAGAGTGTCTGCTTTTCTTCCAATCGTTCAATATCTGGTAACAGACTGTCCTTATCCAGAATCTTTTTAAATGTATCTCCTATCCAGACATTTTCCTGGTCAATCTCTCCATTATATCTGGATAGAAATGTATCCTGATCCATAGCATTTATAACGATTGTTACGCCATCTCGGAATACCATTAGATGCCCCTTGGTATTTTGAAACATATCTGGATAATTCTTATCACTTCTAAAAAGAAGTACTCTATCACCAAAGAAGGATTCAAATACACTGTCATCGTCATATTTATCTATATCATTTACAATAAAGTAAAAGTTATATGTAAATAGATAATCTCTCTCAGGCATAAGATCCGTTCTTATGACTGCTCTGACATTATCATCCTCCTCAGCATACTTTAATATCTGATCTACTACTTCATCTTCAGTTCTCAAATAAACATCCCCCTGTTAAATAATCATTTCAAATGTCGTTCCTAATTGAACCATAACAAAATCATGATATCATTATAATATATCCTTCGCAACAAGCATATTCCGATGAACTTGTAAATAGGCCACCTATCCAGAGGGATAGATGGCCCAATAATTATTAATACCAGAGCATATCAATCTTGTTGATCTATATTAAACTCTTTTCATATAGATGATCTGACTGACCACCATAATTAATTATATCTCTAATTTAAATAGTTTTAAAGCAATCATTTGAAAGCATGAAACTACCTAGTTAAGGTTTCATGCTTATTAGATATTTCTTAATCTTCTGAACATTAACATTTCCATATCCTCCTTAGAATAATATATATTATATTCCTTTTTTTCGAATAACTAAATGATGAAAGAACGCTATATCTACAAAGTCATCTAATTCAGAAACTCTTAGTTCCAGATTCATCATTTTATCCTGCCATTCTTCATCAGAATGTTTCTCCTGGTTCTGCTGCAGATCCCAGAATGTACGGATTCCATATATCTTTTCTATAATCAAATCAGGACACCATTCTTCTATCTGGGTGTCATCATAATATCTTATTGTTCCAAACTTCGACGCCGTACTGTTTTCACCATCTAGCAAAGCATTAGCTTTATCAAAATCGTCTAAAAGAACAGCCATCTGCATAACCCTTCCATTTCGATTATGCTTTACAAGCGATATAAAACCATCCGGCTTTAAAACCCTGCCTAGTTCCCTTATTACATTTTCCTTATCATCAATATATTCAAGAACATTATGACAGACAATAATATCAAAACTATCATCTTCAAACTCTTTAAGCGAATCAATGTCACCAACAATCTGCCTATACTCATTGTCAGTCCAGGCATCCTTCAGCATGTCTTCCCAGGGCTCAATAGCTACCACACTATTATTCTCTGCGAAATGATCAGCTGTTATCCCTTCACCACTTCCAAAATCAAGTATATATTTATCTTCTATATCTCCAAGCTGCTTCCAGACTATCTTCTTAAAAAGTCGTTCCCATGCAGGTAAATCTTTAATATCCCTCACTTTAGCTTTTCCCCTTCAATTAGTTATTCTTCTATTTCAGCCCACTCTGTTTTTAAAATAGAATACCAGCTCGCATCAACTATACCTTGATTATTTCTATCTGAGCTTCTAAGTGTACCGTCATATTTCATACCACATTTTTTCATAACCATACCTGAATGAGGATTATTTGGATCGTGATATGAACTAATCGAAGTCGCTTCTACTACATTGAAGAAAAAATCTATTAATGCTCGTAGAGCCTCAGACATAATACCCATATGCCAATAATCTCTTCCTAAACAATAACCCACACGAATGGATTCTGTATCATCATTCACCAACCCATGGATTGTTCCAACCGGTTCATCTCCCTTTTCCTTTAGCGTGATTGCCCAATGATAATAGCTATCCTTTTCATATAAAGGCATCCAGCTTTCAAGCGTTGATCTGGTAACTTCAACATCCGAATGTGTTGGCCAAGTAAGAAACTTTGTTACCTCATCATCAGATGCCCAGTTCTTATATACGGCTTCAGCATCCGATACTCTAAGCCTCCTAAGTATAAGTCTTTCAGTTTCTAAGGTTAATGTTCCGCAATGTATCATCTAATCTTCTCCATATAACAGGTCGTCAACAATAATCTTCTTAGTGAGCGAACTCCAATGTCCTGGCAGACATATTTCAGGATCAATATCCTCTATTGTCTTCGCAAGCTTTTCAGCAAGAGTCTGATCTACAGTCCAATCAGGGAAGGTTCCACCTGTACAGTCACCAAGTATCAGCACCTTATCCTCAATCACCTCTATCAGCGTCGAGTCATCTGTATGAGGCGCTTCAGCCTGAAATATCCTTACTGCACAGTTCCCCAGGTCCAGCTTCATTTCACCGCGGAAAACCATATCCGGAAGCGTCACAACAACCGGTTTGCCATCCTTATATTCTTCACGAATACTCTCATCAAAAGCAAAGAAAAAGTCAGTTCCCTCATTCTCTATTCTCTGCTTAAAGTCAGATATATACTGATTGGTTTTCTCATTAGCTATGGTAAGACCATTAACTGCATGCATTCCCAGTATATGGTCCCAATGCCAGTGAGTGATCACAGTAATATCTGGAAGCGGAAGTCCTGTCTCATTAAGAGCAGCATAAAACTCCTTTGTATGTTCCTCCGAATGTCCGGCATCCACCGCAAGATTCCAACGCTGTCCATGTATATAGCTTAGATTCGGTCTATCCCTCTTCTCTTCAAAAGGGTATACCCATACATGCTCTGATATTTTTTCTAATTTCATATAACCACCAATTCTATCTCTTTTTTAGTTCTTCCCATTCTTTGCGTGATATAGCATAAGCATAAGATATTTTATTCTTTGGATCAGGATATTCCTTTACCTTTTTCATACCATTTGCTATCGCTGTTGAATAAGAACCTACATTTGTATACTTCATATACGAATATATCGTATCATAATCTGTATTACTAAATACCCAGTCTCGGCAGGCACGAGCCGCTTCTTTTGCAAACCCTTGTCTCCAGTATTTCTTGTTGATATGATATCCTATCTCTGGCAACAGTTCTCCATCAATATTCTGAATAGTAATACCGCAGTCTCCTATAAATTCTCCTGTTTCTTTTAGGATGACAGCCCAAAGACCGAATCCATATGTTTTATAATTATCAAGATTCCAGGTTATCCATTTCCTTGTTTTCTCTTTATCGAAGGGAGCCGGATAATGCTGCATTGTCTCTGGATCTGACATTATCTCATATAATGCATCAAAATCATCTAGTGTATATTCCCTTAGTATTAATCTTTCTGTTTCTATTATCATTTTTATATTCCTTAATCCTGAGTTGTTTCATCCGGATAATCCCAGAATCCACCCTTATGAAAGTTTTCATTTCCCAAAGGAGTAGCTGTCAGCTTAAATATCACACATCCATCAGGACACACAATTGTTTTAGAGTATTTGCTGTCACCACCAAGATTTTCCAAATCTCCACCGCTTCTAACCGCTTCCATTAATGGATATAACATCATCATAAGTTTGGAGCAGATTCCATAACCATCCTGATTTACCGGACAGCCATAGGTACATGTATACTTATCACCGATTTCTTCTCCATTTCGGCAATATCTCTCAGTGTGATCTCCGTGAAGGAAACCTATAACCTCAATAGTGAATTCATATTCTTCGTCATACCACTTCTTCATTAGTCACCCCTCCATCAATAAATGATTTTATTCCTTATTTTATTTTTTCCTTATTTATCACTATGAAACCTATGCTCTGATATAACGCACACGCCCCTTGATTCCATGCTGCCACATGAAGTGTTATGGGCTCACCATTTTTTTCTCGTATATGATTCATACCCCATAACAGTAGTTCTCTTCCGTAACCCTTTCCCTGTTCAGATGCTTTGACAAAAAGGTCATCAATTTCATTTCCATAACAAACTACTGCACCAATCAGCTTACCATCCTTAATTAACATATACGTATCATCAGCCTTCTCTAATACTGCGTTCTCCTCCGAGTACCAGTTAAAAGGCTTAATATCAAGTGCTTTTCTCATTGGATAAAAAGCCTCGTTGTAGATTGCCATATAGTCCTGAATATACGTTTTATCAAAACCTACGCATTCAATATTTGATTCAGACACCGCTGCCTTGTCGTAAATCATTTCATAAGCATAATATATTTCATTCTCATTCACTATTTCATTCCCGCTATCTTAAATATCAAATCTTCTGCTATACCGCCTTTATCATAATCATTTCCATCGGTTGCTCAAATCCAGGTACCTCTACTATAAAGCCACCTGCATCCTTATATCCAAGCTTTCGATAGAAGTGCTGTGCATCTTCATCAACCTGAGTAGAAGTCATCAGCATCCCATACCCCTGAGCTTTCATATCCTGCTCCCAGTGTTCCATCAGCTGTCTGCCATATCCTTTACTACGATAGCTGTCCTCAATAAAAAGCAGGGTACAGAAAGGCGTATTATCCCAAAAGAGATTGTATCGGAGGAGCCCAATTATCTTTCCATCCTCAACTAATACATATCCTTGCTTGGTTCTAACCTTTTCATCAAAAACATTTTCAGGCAAATGGCGGTCTAAGTCATACCATTCTTTTTTATCATTTATTTCCACATATCTAATCATTTATTTAGCTCCATCGTAAATATATCTGTTCAAAGAATTTTGTAACTTCTGAGCAAGCCCTAAATTTCTTTTTCCATATACCCTGCAGTAAAGGAGAAGAAATCAAATTTTCGAGTTTCAGTATGAATAAATCCATGTTTTTCATACCACTCTCTAAGGACAGTATTCTCCTCAACAATACTAAGTTTCATAACATTACAGCCTAATTCTTTCGCCCTGGAGATTGAATCATCAAGAAGAATCTCACCTATACCTTTATGCCTATATTCCGGTAATACACATAGGCTACCCAATTCACACTCTTCCTCCCCTGAAAAAAACAGATTATAATATCCAACTAATTTATCATTATCAAAATATCCATACATTGGACGATGTTGTTCATGCATCCATGTGTGAATCCTGTTCTCATCAGTTGCAAATGCCGTAAAATAAGGTGAATTTTCTACCGTTATATTATACTGTTTTGCAACAGTCATAAAACTCTCACGTATTACTCTGACACAACTTTCAACATCATTTTCATCAATCGCTCTAATCATATAAGTATCACCTCCATAGTCATTAGAATACTCTAAATCGGAGAAATATCCAATAATAAATCGGAGCTTTGTGAACCTCTCTAACATAAAAGCTCGCAGCACCACTAATTAGAGAAGCTGCGAGCTCTAACTACATCAATTAATGAATAAATCCTAATCAATCTTCTTAAGAGGTATCCAGATTGCTACATTTAATTCACCGGAACCATCATCCTTCGGAACATATACTTCAATATCATAATCTCCGGCCAGATCATAACCTTGAAGCGCCGGGAGCCACTCAGACCAGATCTTTGTATTCGTATCCTGCAGATTATCTATCGTACAAGGGAACTCTGCCCAAAGACCACCAGGAATCATTCTGGTTTCACAGCCTTCTGGGATATTCTCCCATGGCAAGTAAATATCTGCAATCCAATAATCGAAATCCTTTCCCTTCATGTCAATGCAGACGCCAAAGGTTCCCATTATTGGACGGCTGTCTCCCTGCTCCATCCATTCATCCCAGAACTTTGGAATCTCCTGATAGCTAGTATCAGAATTAAATGGTCTCTTAATGCCAACAATTGAAAATGATCCTTTTTCAGTAATCTTATAATTCAACATATTTCCACCCTCCAGTGATATTTTAATATGCATAGGTGCAAGAGATTTAACTATCATTCCAGGATCACGAACCTTTGAAGGTGTTATGCCGTGAAATCTCTGAAATGCTTTTGCAAAACTGTCTGGCGAATCATAACCATACTTTACAGCCACATCGATCACCCTCGCATCAGAGCTTATCAGTTCCTGTGCTGCCAGTGTCATTCTGCGCGCACGAATGTATTCACCGACTGTCATACCACACAGCGCACCGAAAATCCTCTGATAATAGAACGAAGAGAACGATGCTATATCCGCAATTACTTCAATATCAATTGTCTCAGTCAGATTCTGCTCGATATAATCTAACGATGCTTGAAAACCTTCAATCCAGCCTTGCATTTTTATCACCTCTTTCCTTTGCAATATCAATATATCAAATGATGAAATGTGTTACCCGACATTCTGTGCACTCTTTGTCAGGAGGCGAACTGCTTGATACACCACTATCGCTGAAAATCTACTCTGACTAATGCTTTTCCATTAGGAAGCGCTTCAGTAACTTTTTTTATCTCGGTATATCCATTGCTTTCCATAGCCGCTCTCAGAGCATTTTCTTCCATCTGATGATGAACTGCATCAAGTCCATCAAAGGCATGTAAATAAGGGGAATCAGAAACCCAGTTTTCTGTGTCGGTATTTATTTGTATTATGCAGGAAACAACCTCTGGCTTAATATGCTCGACAGCCTTCGTAAAAGCCTCATATCCTATATATTCTATCAGCAGGTCTGCTATAACAAGCTCAGCTGTTGGAAGAAACTCTACATTCTTTGTAAGATCCGCTGGAATACACTCAAGTATCTCACCAAGCTTATCTTGAGATGAATATCTTTCAGATACCATCTGAAGGTAATCCTCATTTATATCTACTCCATAGACTTTCTTATATTTATTCTTATCAATATGTTCAAGTCCGTTCCCTCCGGCAACGCCAAGGATCATAGCAGTAGAAGCATCATAATCGCTTAACTGTAACTTCATCATACTATTTAAAGTCTGCAGCTGCTTTACACTATCCAGGCTCATATGATTCTCATAATCATCAAGACTAATCTCCTTCCACGGATTAATTATTTCTCTCGTGAAAACCATATTGCATCTGCCCCAGGATTCATCTTTATAAGTGAATGCATTAGGTGTTAGGTTTCTCTCTATAAATCCTGCTTTTTCATAGCATTTCTTAGCTCTCAGATTTTCTGGGAAGACATTTAACTGAAGACCAATAGCTTCAGGATTTTCAAATCCCTGTTCAATCGCAAGACCAAGCATATCCCTGGCAACACCCTTGCCTCTGGCTTCAGGATCAACAACTACAAACTTTAGCATGCCTTCCTTTGTTTCATTATTAAATGAATAGCAAAAGAAACCTGCTACTTTGTCATCGTCAGTTATTGCAACATACGGAACATCTCCAAATCTATTAGATACTTCTTTTAAGGTTTCTGCTAAATGCTCCTTACTAAGAGGATACTTAATAAGATTTGCACACCACATAGCATGTGTCTTCTCGTCAGTAACCCAGTCCTTCATCGCTTCAAAATCACTATCTATTTCAAACTTTCTGAGTATCATAGTTTTTCTACTCCGTTCTTAATATCGAATACCACCTTATTATCTCACTAATCCACCGTGAAATACACATTCATATACAAGGATTTCATTCCAGTATATTTCCTCATATCCCTGGAACCAGGTGAAATCTCCTGTCACGTTGCATCTATATGTATATTCTCCTGACTGATAGATTTCCGGCCCTCTATATGGCATCCTCTTATCTGCAGCCCGAAGTGCTTCTTTTAAGAAGTCTCCACTGAACCTATCATCCAGTACACGCCCCATATAGTTCATAGCATATACAGTAACGTCCTTTTTCCAGACGGCTTCTTCTCCTGCAAACTCTTCACCACCTACATAGGTGTCATGGTACATATAGTCACTACTCTCATATCGAAAATCGTGTGAAGCCGGTCTTGTCGCTTCAACCTCATTCATATATGCAGCATATGTATTAACATTTGCCTCTAATCTGAACTCGATAAGCTCATCTATATCCGTCCTCTGCTGCGGAGATATATTCACTGCACAATCCTGGTCTTTAACCAGATAATCAACGCTGACATTCATCATATTGCTGATCTGGATGAGATTAAAGATATCAGGATAAACCTGACCCGATTCCCACTTTGCAACCGCCTGTCTGGATACGTCAAGCTTTTCAGCCAGTTCCTCCTGAGTGAGTCCTTTGTTCTTTCTTAGTATCTGTAATTTTTCGGAAAATATCATTTTCATCACCTCCGAAATAAGTATATAACGCAGCCTCAAATAGTGACATTAACCTGCAGTTGCACTTTTGCTACTTAGTTTATACATTTTGTTATTTCATCTTTAATATTCTTTTATAGCCCTGGTTTATTGTTACAACATATACTATACAAGATATGCCAAATGCAAAGATAATTAGCATTATTAAGGCGGAAATTATAATGGTAACATTGTTCTCTTTATTAAATATAGATACTATCATCATAGGAATAACCGCTGCCAGTAAGCTCACTACCCCGATTATTATTCCAAGTATAAATGTATGCTCAAATGATTTCTTATATTCTTCAATCACACCGCGAACTCCAAAGCCAAGCTCCATATCCTCTTTCAAAATATTCTTATAAGGAGCCAGTTTCCAGAGAGTCAAAATAATAAGAATAGCCATAATAATAAGAATGATAATCTGAACTATTGCTCCAACTACCGCCAAACCTTCATTAAAAAGAGACATTATAATTCCAGGAAATGGAGAAAGACAGAAAAGGAATACAGCGATCACAAAGCTCTTCGCAGCCTTTTTCTTTACATCTATATAGGCTTGAACCTCTGATAACTCAACCATATTGTCTTTTGAGATATTTCTGGTATCTCTTGACGATTCTTCCACTAAAGCATCTTCCGCAGAAACAACGGCTTTTTCAATACTCGTATTATTCAAATATGTAAGATCGTATTCATCCTTCAGCAGGAAATCTGTTGATACCCCAAAGAATTCTGACATAGCCATAATCTTGCTAAGATCAGGTGTCGTCTGTGCCATTTCCCACTTGGAAACTGCCTGCCTGCTCACTCCTATCTCAGCCCCAAAGTCTTCCTGAGAGAGCCCCTGCCTTTTCCTAAGTTCAGTTATTTTTTCAGAAAGAATCATCTAGCATCCTCCTGTTCTAGTTCAGCGTTCCAATAAAATCATCTATATCAGCCTTAACTTCTTCAGGTATTTCCGTATAGAAGTAATGACTCGCATCAATCTCAATCAGTTTTCCATTTGAAATGTTATCCATATAATTCTTATGAATAAGCAGCCAGTTATCCATATTCTGTACCATCGGCTCAAACATTTTATCATTTGTCACAAACATAAGCGTTGGAACATCAGGAACAGGTCCATCATGAAGTGCCTTCATCTGCTCAATGAAATTCTCCGTAAACCACTGCTCATGATTTATTGTAGCATCTGCCCCCATTGAATACTTCGAATACATAATCGCACTGTATTCCCTTTTTTCTTCATTCGTTAGATAATCTGACTTTAATGCTGGAAATATATCCTTCGCATTCATATATCTCATAAGACCCAGATCATATATCCAAAAATTATAGAATTCCATTTCATTTGCTGCTTCTTCTGGATCTTCTGGCTGCAGATCCTCCCAGTCCGCTCCCATATAATCATATTCTTCCGGGACTCCCATATCAAGACCAATTATAGCCTCTACCTCATCAGGATAATGATTCGCCCAGTACATAGCTTCGAACCCCGAGGCTGAATGAGGACACAGAATATATGGAGCTTCCACTCCTGCCTTTGATAAAGCCTCACGATCCTGTTCTGTAATTATATCAACTGTTCTCTCACCATCTATTTCGTCACTATAACCATAACCGAATTTTTCTATAATAACAACCTTGTAATCATCCTTTAGTCTGTCAGTAAGTGGCTTGAAATCTAAGATAGGTGAAGGTGTTCCTGCTCCAGCCAGAAAAACTAGTGTCTTATCTCCATCACCCTCTATCAGCAGATTCATATTGTGTCCATCTACCTCGACATACTCACCCTTATGCTCAATCAGTTTCGCTTCTTTCTTAAGGCTCGCCTTGTTGTATAGATAGGTTCCTATTCCAAGTATTACCGTAAGCGCAAATAAAACTGCTACACATATCAGAATGCCTTTTACAATTCTAAGACTTAGTCTTCTTCCCCATCCATCCTTATTATGATTTCCATTGTTATGATTTCTTTTTTCTGTAGTTTTGTTTTCTTCCATAATAAAACCGTCCCTTCTTTGTATGTTTTCGCATCCAACATACTAAAAAGGACGGCTATTCTCTACCATCTAAGGCTTGCAATGTGTCAACCACAGGGTTGCAATTACTATATTTCGCCCCTTGCAAAGAGATTATCCATCCCTGATTTATCACCAAGCGCAGCTTTAATGAGTGTTCCGATGCCCTGCTGTCTTATCCAAGCTAGAAATGACAAACAAAAAAAGACCTCATATCACCAAAAAAAGATGATACAAGGTCTTATAATTCATATTCTTTTTATTTATGATCCGTAGACATTCCAAGGAATTTCTCGTATCTCTCTTTTGCTCTATCTGTACTCTTTTTGAAAAGCTCTTTTGCATTCTCCGGGAATGTTCTCTTAAGAAGATTATAACGAACTTCACCGTCAAGGAATTCCTCAAGCGGTGTATCCGGTTCCTTAGAATCAAGATGCATTTCGCCGGTTTCAGGATTGTATCTCCAAAGCAGCCAGTAGCCTGCCTGAACCGCTCTCTTCATCTCCTGCTGAGCTCCGCCCATACCACACTTCATTCCATGTGCAGTACATGGTGTGTAGGCAACGATTACAGATGGTCCCTTGTGAGCCATTGCCTCTTTAAATGCCTTAAGGAGCTGCTCCGGACTTGCACCCATGGCAACCTGCGCTACATATACATTTCCGTAGGTCATAAGCATCGATCCAAGATCCTTCTTTGGCGATTTCTTTCCGCTGGATGCAAACTTTGCAACTGCTCCCAGAGGTGTAGCCTTACTGGACTGTCCTCCGGTATTGGAATAAACTTCTGTATCAATAACGAATACATTTATATCTTCACCCGATGCTATTACATGGTCAAGACCTCCGAAGCCTATATCATATGCCCAGCCGTCTCCACCATACATCCAGAAGGTTTTCTTGGTAAGCTGATCCTTTGCCTTAAGAATCTCATTAATGATATCTGATTCTTCTTTAGAACATCCCTGCTTAAGAGAATCCTCCAAAGCAGCCATATAGTCATTGCTTGCCTTTACGGAAGCATCAAAATCATCATAGAGACTGATCCAGTTATTAGCAGCCTCTTTAAGTGCCTCATTTTCTGTTACTTCAAGAAGTTTTTCAGTACGAAGCTTCTCTGTTTCTCTTTGCTGCTTTATTGCGAGATACATACCAAGACTATACTCGGCATTATTCTCAAACAAGCTGTTGCCCCATGCAACGCCATGGCCTTTTTTATTAACTGTATAAGGAATTCCCGGCATTGGTGCTCCCCATGCCTGTGAACATCCGGTTCCGTTTGCCCAGTAACAACGATCTCCGAAAAGCTGTGTCATGAGTTTTGCATATACTGTCTCACCACAACCTGCACATGCAGCCGAGAACTCGAGGAGCGGACGTCTAAACTGGCTTCCCTTAACTGAATATGGATCAAAGAAGTCCGGCTTATCATCAAGACCAAGACAGTAATTCCATGATGTAAGATCAACCTCAGGAACAGGCTGCATAGTAAGCGCACCGGTAGGACAGTTGTTTACACAGCTCTGGCAACCGGTACAGTCTGCGGTACTGCACTGAAGTGTATATTTCATATCTTCAACGCCCTTACCCTTTGCATCGACCATAACAACTTCTTCAGGAGCAGCCTTGGCTTCTTCCTCATTTAAAAGGTACGGTCTTAAAACTGCATGTGAGCATACCATTGAACATCTGTTACACTGTACACATTTAGTTGCATCCCATACAGGAACCTGAACAGCAATATTTCTTTTCTCAAATGCTGTAAGTCCCATTTCAATGGCACCATTCTGTCTGTCGATAAATGCGGATACTGGAAGTTCATCACCCTTCTGCTTATTAAGCGGTTCCAGAATGTTTTTAACAACATCCGGACGGTCATCTTTCTTTTCAGTCTCTTCATCTGCTGCATTTATCCAGTCTGCAGGAATTTCCACCTTAGTGAATCCGCTAAGTCCTTTTTCAATAGCAGCAATATTTCTTCCTACTATTGTTTCACCCTTTTTGAAATATGTTTTCTTAACGGCATCCTTCATATACTCAGCAGCTTCCTCTATTGGTATTATACCTGCTATAGCAAAGAATGCTGCCTGAAGTATGACATTTGTATGCTGGCCAAGCTCCAGCTCGAGAGCTATATCTGTAGCATCTATCGTATAAAAGTTTATATTCTTTTCAGCGAGAATACGACGAACCTTAGCAGGAAGCATCACATTCAGCTCTTCAGGAGTCCATCCTGTATTAAGAAGGAAGCTTCCGCCCTCCTTGATATCATCCACTATGTCATAATCAAGTATGAACTGCTGCGTTGAGCATGCAACGAAATCTGCTGAATGAACAAGATAGCTTCCCTTAATAGGCTTATCCGAAAACTTAAGATGTGACTTTGTAACACCGAAAGATTTCTTGGCATCATATTCAAAATATGCCTGAGCATATTTATTTGTTGCCGAATTAATGATGTCAACCGAGTTTTTGTTGGCACCTACTGTTCCGTCACTTCCGAGTCCCCAGAATTTACATGCTGTTATATGCTTTGGTCTCTTTACAGCGCCCTTCACGATAGGAAGGCTGAGATGAGTTACATCATCTTCAATACCGATTGTAAATGAATTCTTTGGCTCATCCTGATTGAGATTTGTATATACAGCAGCTATATGGTCAGGTCTTGTATCCTTGGATGAAAGACCATATCTGCCACCTACAATTACAACACCAGACTCTTTATTTGTATAAGCTGTGCAGACATCCTGGAAAAGAGGCTCTCCTGCACTTCCCATTTCCTTACAACGATCAAGTACTGCAATCTTCTTAACAGTCTTCGGCATTGCATTAAGGAAATGCTTAATTGAGAACGGACGATACAGATGTACATTTACGAATCCGACCTTCTCTCCTGCCGCATTAAGGGCATCGACAGTTTCACATATTGCGCCTGCAACCGAACCCATAGCTACTATAACTCTGTCCGCGTCAGGTGCTCCGTAATAATTAAATGTGTGATACTCTCTTCCTGTTATCTTTGAGATACCTTCAAGATAAGATTCAACAACATCCGGAAGATTTGCATAATCCGTATTATTTGCTTCTCTTGTCTGGAAATATACATCTCCGTTCTGTACTGTATTTCTAAGCATAGGATGCTCCGGATTAAGAGCATTCTCTCTGAAACGTCTTACAGCGTCCTCATCAACCAGGCTGTCAAGCTTCTCATAATCTATAACTTCAACCTTTGCCAGCTCATGACTGGTACGAAATCCATCAAAGAAGTGCATAAACGGTATGCTGGACTTCACTGCAGCAAGATGTGCAACAGCGGCTATGTCCATAACCTCCTGAACAGAAGATGAACAGAGCTGCGCAAATCCGGTCTGACGACAATTCATTACATCAGAATGATCTCCGAATATACTCATTCCGTGAGTTCCTACTGTTCTGGCAGCAACATGAAGTACTGCAGGGAGTCTCTCTCCTGAAATTCTATGAAGCACAGGTATCATAAGCATAAGACCCTGTGAACTTGTAAAGCTTGTAGCAAATGCGCCTGATGTTACTGCTCCGTGAACAGCACCAATGGCTCCTGCTTCAGACTGCATTTCAACAAGACTTACAGTCTGTCCGTAACGGTTCAATTTTCCTTTAGCTGACCATTCATCTGTATATTCAGCCATAGGGCTCGACGGAGTTATCGGATATATTGCCGCTATCTCTGAGAAATGATATGCAACAAAAGCCGCTGCCTCATTTCCATCCATAGTAACCATCTCACCCGGTTTAAATTCATTAAAAGACATTTATCTTCCCTTCTTTCTATTTCGAATACTTTACATCAAAGGCCTAAGCGCTTTGCTGCATCTTCTCTCATTTTATATTTTAGAATCTTTCCTGCTGCATTCATTGGGAATTCATCCATGAACTCAATATATCTTGGAACCTTGTGACGAGCAATAGAGGCTGTTATGAATTCCTTCATTTCCTCAACAGTAACGGTCGCATCCTCTTTTAAGATTATGCAGGCCATTATCTCCTCACCCATTCTCTTGTCCGGAACACCGATAACCTGTACATCCTTTACACCCGGATGAGTATAAATGAATTCTTCTATTTCCTTAGGATAGATATTTTCACCGCCTCGGATTATCATATCCTTAAGACGTCCTGTGATATAGTAATTTCCGTTCTCGTCCATCTTTGCAAGATCTCCGGTATGAAGCCATCCGTCCTTATCAATGGTTTCTGCCGTTGCTTTTGGCATCTTATAATATCCCTTCATGATATTATAACCTCTTGCAACGAATTCTCCGTCAACACCTACAGGACAATCCTCTCCTGTTTCAGGATCTACGATCTTGCATTCCACATTTGCAAATGCCGAACCTACCGTATCAGTACGAACATCAAGCGGATCATAGTAGCTGCTCATAGTATCTCCCGGACTTGACTCGGTCTGACCGTATACACTTACTATTTCCTTCATATTCATTATCTCGGAAACCTGCTTCATAAGTTCTGCAGGACAGTTGGATCCTGCCATGATACCGGTTCTGACAGATGAAAAATCAGTCTTTTCAAAATCAGGATGCTGACTCATTGCTATAAACATAGTCGGAACACCGTTAAAGGTCGTAATCCTCTCCTTATGAACACACTCAAGGGCAGGCTTTGGTGAAAAATACGGAAGCGGATATATAGTTGTTCCGTGGGTCATGCCCGCTGTCATTGAAAGAACCATTCCGAAGCAATGGAACATAGGAACCTGTATCATCATACGGTCAGCAGTAGACAGATCCATATGATCTCCGATATATTTACCGTTATTTACTACATTATAATGGGTAAGCATTACACCCTTTGGAAATCCGGTGGTGCCGCTGGTGTACTGCATGTTGCAGACATCATTTTTATCAACGGCTGCTGCATACCTCTGAAGTTCCTCATTTGGAACACTTTCTGCTCTAAGCAGCGACTCCTCCCAGGTCAGACATCCCGGAAGTCTGCAGTCTACTGTAATGATATTGCGAAGGAAAGGCAGTCTCTTGGAATGAAGCTGTTCACCCGGTTTAATATCATTCATCTCAGGACAAAGCTCCTTCATGGTAGCAAGGTAGTCTGAATCTCTCCAACCGTCTATCATTACCAGTGTATGAGTATCACTCTGCTTTAACAGATATTCTATCTCATGTATCTTATAAGCAGTATTTACAGAAACAAGTACGGCGCCTATCTTGGTTACTGCCCAGAAGGTAATAAACCACTGAGGCACATTAGTTGCCCATATGGCAACCTGCTTTCCCGGTCTTACTCCAAGTGAAAGAAGAGTCTTGGCAAATTTATCAACATCATCCCTGAACTGCTTATAGGTCTTGGTATAATCCAGTGTTGTATACTTAAATGCTATCTGATCTGGAAACTCCTCAACCACCTTATCAAGCAGCTGACCGAAGGTCAGGTCTATAAGATCATCATGTTTCCATATATAATTTCCTGTATGGCTTCTGTTGTCATAAAGATATGATTTCTTTCTGGCAGTATTTCCGTATCTGCTCATTGTTGCAGCATAATGTGTCAGAATAACATCAAGATCATCAAGTCCCGGAATCCATAAAGGATCCCATCTGAGTGACATGAAACCATCATAATTTATAGAAGCAAGAGCTGTCATCATCTCAGGTATAGGCAGATCTCCCTCACCTACAAGTGCATGCTTTAAGTCACCATGGGATTCCTTGGAATCACATACATGTACATGTCTTACATATGCACCCAGATTCTGGATAGTTGTCTGTGGATCTTCATTAAACTCACGATACGGAGCATATATGTTCCAGCTGGCTCCGAGATCATCACAAGCAAATCCATCAAGCAGTTCCTTCAGAAGTGCTGTATTTGAATACATTCCGCTGGTTTTTACCAGAAGGGTTATACCTCTTTTTCTTGCTTCGGGAAGAACCTTACTTATCACGCTTCTGGAAATATCAACGCTTCCTCCCTTAGCGCCGAATAAAATAACATATTTTACCGAAAGGGACTGTGCAAGCTTTATTCTGGAAATGATTTCCTCCTCAGCCTTTACGGAAAGGGCAGCGGATGCCATATCGCATCCCGAGTTAAGCACTGCCACAGCAATACCTTTTTCTCTTAAATCTCTGATAGTTGCCGTAATATTATATTTATGAAATGGACCTCCGTCCTGTGAATATACATCACATTGGTCACTTGCTATTTCAATACCTGAAATACCGTTGATCGCAGCTGACTCAACCAGAAAATCCCACTCTTTATCGCACCAGCCGTGCGTAGAAAATGAAAGTCTCATATATTACCTCCGAATCTTATTACTGTTCAAATACGATCTTGTTGAGCGCATTGATATAACCTCTGATACTTGCTCCGATTATATCCGTTGATATTCCTCTTCCCGAATATAATCTTCCGTTATCGGCGCGAAGACGTATCAGTGCTTCACCCAATGCTTCTCTGCCTTCAGTTACAGCATCTATCTGAAAATCATCCAGTTCATAATGATGTCCGATGATTCCTTCCATTGCAAGAAATGCAGCATCTATCGGTCCGTCTCCTATGCTCACTCCCGATAAAACTTCACCATTATACTTCAGTGAAATATTGGCTGTTGCAGATATTATATTTCCCGAATTAATTACATAGCTTGCAAGTTCATATGTCGGCGGTACCTGAAGTGCTGTACTGGCAACTATAGCATCCAGATCTCTTGCTGTTATATTCTTCTTTGCAGCTTCCCTGTTTACCTTCTCGTAAACATTTTTCATATCTTCCTCGGACAGGTCATAACCAAGCTTATTCACTGCTTCAGCCACAACGCTGATGTCATCGCCCACTCCAAGCTCTCCGATATTAAATTCATCCTTAGCTCTTACTCCTGCATCAAACGGAGTTCTTTTATCATAATCAGTATTATTCATGCGGCAGATAAAATCACAATTACGTTGCAGTTCGGTATTCTTTACATTTGGCTGGGCTCCGCATTTTTCAGAACATCCAAGAAGTATCCTTGTAACTCCCTGAATATCTGCCGAATCTCCATAAACCGCAACACTAAGTCTGTCAGCTCCTGCAATTACAGATTCAACAGCGCAAATATCAGCCATACCAAGTGAATTGGATGTTCCCGCTCCGAGAGCAGCTCTTCCGTTTACGATTTCCTTAACATATCCGATAAATTCAGCAGACTCTGGAGGCATCATAGTTCCCGCATCATCATTTACCGTAATCTTAGTTGCTCCGGCATTGATTGCTGTCTCTATTGCTTCCTTAAGATATTCTCTTTCGGCTCTTGTCGCGTCTTCTGCCACAAATTCCACATCATCACAAAGAGTCTTGCATTTCTTTACAAGAGTATCTATTAATGTAAGAACTACAGGCGGCTTCTTATGAACCTTATATTCCATCTGTACTGCACTTACGGGAATAACGACCTGCAGGCGCTTCTTCAGCGCATTCTCTATTGCAGCCCACGCTATATCTATTCCTTCTTCTGTCCAACCGACATCTATGGTAAGTACAGCATTTGAGAGCGCTGCCGCAATGGACTTAACCAGCAGACTGTCAACCTGTAGATTTTCTATCACCGGTAACTCAATAGCTTCGATTTCTAGACGATCAAGATACCTTGCGATCTCAACTTTCTCACGAAAGCTAAGCCCGATACGTGAATTCTTCAACGTCTTGTCTGAATAATCAATTTTTCTCATTTGACTTCTCCTCTAAAAATATTATAACGTAAGTAGGAAA
Source organism: Lachnospiraceae bacterium NE2001 (assembly GCA_900110635.1). Taxonomy (GTDB): domain Bacteria; phylum Bacillota; class Clostridia; order Lachnospirales; family Lachnospiraceae; genus Eubacterium_Q. Next base: position 3,391 of record FOEK01000002.1, on the reverse strand, counting down.
AAATAAAACGTCTCCACAAACCAACGGTTTGTAGAGACGTGAATCACGCGGTACCACTCTACTTCGTGTGAATTATCATCACACGCACTCATCGACACGGAACTGATCATACAGTACTCATATCTTCCCTCTGTAACGGTAGGGCTCCGAATCGGACTACTGTTATTTCACCCGATCTGCTCAAGGGCGAGTTCGGTGTGACTATCCTCTGTCTTGCACCACCCGACAGTTCTCTTCGCTGCATCACCACGTTTGCAGCAGGCATCCTCTACACTTACTATTCCCCATCAACGCATTTGATGTTTATAAAATTAGCCGTGCAACTAAGATACCACAATCCAATACCGGCTGTCAAGCACTTTATTTTCCATCGACAGCATAATTCATAACACAAAACTTTCCAGTAGAGTGTCGATCAGCTGTCATATAAAGAGATGAGCCGAAACCATTTTCTGCAGAAAATCAAAGGAGTTCGATTGCTATTATCGAATCTGTCATATAATTGTATTTCTGTTCATCCTATTTTAGGGCTCTTGTAATCATATTTTGAAATATGTTTGGTGGCTCTCAGATTTTTTAGAGCCAAAATAGAGCCACAACCATAAACAAAAAACCTAGTATCATAATTTTACTACAGATACTAGGCTTAATCAATTTCTATAAGCTTATATAGACGCATCTATCGCTCCATTAGAATGCAAATTTCTAATTATATTATTCCTCATTCTTAACTTCCCAATGTCCGTTCCTACTGGTTCCAACATATTTTATTTTCCCTTTATCAGTCAGTTTCTTTATATGATAACGAGCACCATCAACCGTAAGTCCTATTTTATCCGCAATTTCCTTTCTCGTAATATTAGGGTTTATTTTCATTAATTCAATTATCATCTCCTGCATATCATTTGGGGGTAGTTTGAGGGTAGTACTACCCCCATTTTCACCCTCTTCATAGAATCCTTCCCGAATAAATAGCCTTGTAACAAAATAATCATGGGCTTCATCCGTTTCAAATTCAGGTAATGGTGATCCGTTCACCTGAAGAGAGTTTATAATTTTTCTAAAACCAGTGTTCCTTCCCTCGGTTAAATGAAGATCTTTCAGAAACTCCCCTATACGACGATTACGATACCTACGACTATAAACCTTATACTCTTTCAACCCTTGAAGCGTAACCGATCTATCTGGACCCGGATGAGAGATAATCTCGATCATATCTTGTGTCACACGCACTTCAATAGGTTCACGTTCATCATAAGCTTTTACATAGAGTTTTTTGTTCAATGTATGATATAATTCTTATACTGGATAATATAAAATGGGGAAATACTATGGAAATTCCTAAAAAAGAAATAATTAAGAAAATGTTCAAAGGCATAAATGGAGTCGGTTATATTATACTGTTTTTAGTCGGACTCTCATTCATCTTATCTGCAACTATAAATGCATATCTGGATAAAAAACAATCCATTGAGTATAAAGAAGCAGTTGCTACCTTTTATTCTTCTAAACAAATTGAAACATATAACGCTTCCGAAAATAAGTTCGAAACTGAATATGAGGGAATCTACAAATTCGTGGTTAATGATCAGAATTACTATGCTTCTCCATTATATACAAAAGGAAACACCAATTTTAAAAAGACATTAAAAATCAAGTACGATCCGACCAATCCAAATGTTTACGTCATAGTAAACGCCTATTCTGAAGATTATCTCATAGCTTTAGTACTTTGGATAATACTCTTCATTTGTCTTCGTAATGGATATGATACAGAAAAGAAGTATATCGAATATTATGCCACCCATCGCGAGTGAGAATCTATCTACATCATCCGGATGTCTATTGGGGGTAATAATGAAATTGTACACTAATTTCTTCTTATTTCCACGGTCTTTTTTTATCTATCCAGCCATTACTCTTCCAGTACTTGTAATCCGTATACTTCTTTATCTTAGCATAGACAACGAAAAACCTCTATAATTATAAATCAAAAAACGCCTACGAGTAATTCTACTCGTAGGCGTCGTATCGTTGATATTTGTACCTTATCTTAAGGCATTATTCTTTCTAAGTCTTGTATATTTTAAAGCCTTACCAAAAGCAAGACCAAGATTAAACAGAGCAAGAAATCCATCAACATATAAACTGGTTCTACCTGTGTCATATGTAACAACAGAATGATAACTCATTACCGCACATAAACTCCAAACTACAGCTGCCAAAAAGTATAGTATTGCACTCATCTTTGGATTATCTTCTCTAAACATTTCCTGTAACTTTGATTCCTTCTTTACATTAATTTCCTTTGTCATTTTTGTATCCTCCACTAATCTTTATTATTCTGCGATTACTTCGCAATCGGTAGCTTCGATGATTGGATAATACAACAAGCTGAGGATACATATTTCAAATCTGTTGCGAATGGAATAAAATAAGTCGTAAATGGAAAAGAGATGTACCACATCCTGATTCCTTTACCATCTTAAAAAGTTTTATCAGTTCACTACTTCACATCTCAACTTCACTTGACACAATCAGCTTCCATTCCTTTTCTTTCATATTTCCAAAACGAACCAAAAGAACATTTTCACCTTTATGCACTTTTTGAGAATTTATAGCTGAGAAACTGTTTGTAAATCTTGCTCCATCTTTTGAAACAGCAGTTATATTTATAAGAGTTCCCCTACCCATGAAGTGCATATCCAATTCCTCGATTATGCAATCCGCCACTGTAACCTCCCCTGAATGGAAACTAAAGAATTCCACAAAGGTTTTTCCAGCTCCCCAGATAGTAAAGATTAAAATACATGCAACAAATACATAGAACACTAATGAATTACCGAACGAAGGTTTAACGTAAACCGGAGCTTTTATATCAGAGATAATGCTATATATCGTAAAAGCAATAAGACCCAGATCAAATAATCCCACGAATAATATCACAATAAACTCTTTAGATATGAACTTCTTTGTGATCAATTCTCTTTCTTCTTTATTAGGTGCTCTCCATTCCATAGTTAAGGGCAATATGTTTCTCCTCTTCACTAAGCGTAAGGACATAACTTTCAGCTGAATGACTTCTGCCTTCTATCATCAAGTAACCTTCATTTGTATATTCAAAATAATCCGCCTCAAATTCGACGCTAACAGCCTCAGTAAATTCCCCATCTTGAAATGAATAATATGTCTGAATAACACTGACCTTTCCTTCATCAGTGATAAGCTCAAGAACATTAATTCCTGCATGATAATTAATCTGAAGAACACATATATTATCATGTTCTCCAGATTCTTTTGATTTTATAAATCCCTTCACACTATCAGGATTGGTCATATCAACTCTATTATCACTATCTATTGCAATATAGCCATTATCACCAAGTTTTTC
>FOEK01000050.1 GCA_900110635.1 Lachnospiraceae bacterium NE2001 | reverse complement strand
CCTGATCCACCACTTCCGCTATCTGAACCATTTCCTCCTGATCCACCACTTCCGCTATCTGAACCATTTCCACCTGACCCACTATCTTCAGGATCTTCATCTGGTTCATCAAGGTCATCGTTAAAATCAGTTTCTTCTACACTGATGCCACCACCAGCATAATTATTTACATCAGTACCAATTACAGGAATATTTTTCATCAGATCTGTAGACGGAGTTCCCGGATTAACGTGAAGGTCAACCGATACAGGGAACTTTTCAACACCTTTATCAGTTTTTATTTTTATATATCCGGTTATCTTAAAATCGCCACCCGCCGCAGTATTACACTGTTCGAGACTGTCTCTGTCCCATACGGTAAAATAATAGCTATTCCAATTTGACGGATAATTCCAGGTATATCCGTTGGACAGAACAACCTTTACGGTTATATTCTGAGGCAATGAACCACAGTTTGTTGTTACATCACTGACAGATGGATATACATCCTCAATCTTTGCCGCATTTACGTGAACCCTCTGAGTAACCTTCTTACCCATTGCGGTTCCCTTAACATCAAACTCATAACTCATAAAATGTGTAAGAAGTCTTGCAGTATCATAGATTTTCCAGGTTGCATCAACATTTACCTTCTGTCCATCACTAAGAGTCGCTTCAACTGACTTTGCCAGAACTGGAACAGTCTTCGTTTCTGTTGTTACCATAGATGGATTAGCAACACTAGTCACTGAAGTATCATTTGGAACAACAACAATTTCACGAGATGCCTTCTTGCTGCCAAATACAGCAGTAATCGATGCCCTTCCAGCCTTCTTTGCAGTTGCCTTTCCTGTTGAATCAATAGTAATGACTGTTGAATCTGATGTAGACCAGGAAAGTCCGCTATATACAGGACAGTCCACGACTACATTTGTGTAGTCACTAGTAAACTTCGCAGCAACCAGAAGCTGATAATCTACGGAACTGCCAATGCTTACCACTGACTCGCCTACCACATCGCTGGCAGTAACATTTGATATAGGAATCTCCATCTTCTGAATATAGGTAGAATTCTGGACACCCGGAAGCTTGCTGAGTGCCGTGTCATCGCTGGAGTAGGAGCCCTCCGTACAGGACCAGTCGTATGGAGCACTGTCATTTACAGGGTTAAATGTAGCCATACCCGTGTATAGATAATCAGGATTGATCAAAGCCCCATAATGGCCTATATTTGCCTCTGAATCATCACCTTTATATTTGATCCAATCATCTTTCTCAGAAATCCACCCCTCAATATCCGAACTCATCTTTGAATTCCAGGCAAGGTTTTCTGCAACTGACGTGTTGGGAACAAAAGACCTGATGATTGTATATGAGTTCTTGCCATTTGGTCTTGTGTGGGTAAAGTTTAAAGAGGCCTCAGCCGCTCTCATTTCAGCGGCCTTCATAGTATTAACTCCAATCTGTAACGGCTTATAATCAGAGGATTTTAGACACTTAGTGGTATCCCTTGGATCAGGAACATTGCCCGCATCACACGCTTCCTTACGAATCTTATTTATCCTATCCAACAGCGTCTTCATGTCTGATGTACAGTTTACGCCCTCCACGCCGATAATGATCTTCCCACTGGACGCAGTGGTCTCTATATTATCTTTTACGGTGAGACTTGACGCATTTACCTCTGTTAATAAGCCCGGAATATTGCTCGAAAAAGAGCCTGGAATTGAACCAAATGATCCAAATAAAACTGCCATTGCAGCAGAAAGAGCGATAGCAACGAATTGACGTAATTTTCTTTTCATAAGGTTTTTCCCTCGTAATAGCATTTTCCCCAATAAATACCTACGAAACCTGATTATATTTTACCACTTTTCAAGAGCATTACTCAATAAAAAACGTGACAAATTCCAACCGGAACTTGTCACGCTAGTTTTACTGTACTTTATTTCCACAAGCAGCGCAGAACAGGGCGCCTTCCTCAAGTGGTGTATTGCAGAATGGGCAGATACGTGGTGCAGCAGACTGTGCAGGCGCTGCTGGCTGTGTAGGTGCCGCTGGCTGTACTGGCGCAGAGTGTGCAGGCTGCGGAGCAGGTGCTGCCATAGGCTGTACAGGTGCTGCTGGAGCAGCTGCAGGCTGTGCCGGTGCAGGCTGAGGAGCTGGTGCTGTGTAGCCAGCTGCTGGAGCGTTCTTCTTTGGCATAGGGAAACCACCATCGAAGGATACTGTATCCTTGCTTCCGCCCAATTTGTTGTTGATGTCCATGGTATTCTTCACAAGAAGAATAACAAGCATAAAGGATTCATAGAGAAGCCTCTGAACGATTGGCCCAAATATGATCATCAGAAGTCCCACAACAAAGGTACTACCAAATAAATAGAAGAAGCCTACTGCTATAACTGTCATTGTATTAAGAACATAGATGAACTTTAGTATCTTCTCAATAAGGAGATACTTCATATCGAAGAAATCCTTAATAAACTGGAAGAAACCATTTAGAGAAGCCTTTCTGCTCTCT
>FOEK01000013.1 GCA_900110635.1 Lachnospiraceae bacterium NE2001 | reverse complement strand
TTATCAGGTATAGTTGATACAGGTTTTCGACCTTTGTTGCCATGTGAGAAGGCAGCTTTACCTTTTTCTTTATAAGCATTGATCAGTCGATTAAGATGTCTCTTAGTTATTCCAAGAGAGAGTGCTGCTCGATTCTTGCTTCCTCCTTCGTCTACAAGTCGTTTTACTACTTCATACTTCTTTTGTTCATCCATATTTAAGTCAATTCTCCTCATCATGTCCTCCTCTCAAGTGAGAGGATATTATATCACATTGGGACATTTTTATTTGTGGTTTAATAGGACATTATCAAAAATGACTTATAAAAATCAAAATTTTTTCAAAAAGTTGTTGACATCTAACTTGAGATTTAGTATATTATGTTTCGAGAGAAGTGCCTGTCTCTCCGTTTGTTATGTCTAAACGGAGATATGGGCATATTTTTTTGAAATCATTAAACACATAGAAATTGAAATTATTGATAAACAAATCTGATGAAAGAGGTAAGGAAAAGCAAATGAGATCTTTAGTAGTAATGAACAGAATAAATGTCATTATTCGACCTACGACAAGTGGGTTTAATTTCTCATGCCTTCAGGCCCCTCAGTTTGATCAGATGGCCATAGCCGGCAAAGAAGGAAAAGATAAGGATTGGGATAGAAATAGGTATAGATACAGGCGATATTAGGCACATTTTGCTTATGAAAGATATCAAACCGTCTGTATCAGGGTATTCCAAGATGCAGACGGTTTTTGTTTTATATAGAATTATGGGGTGTTAGCTCAGTTGGGAGAGCGTCTGTTTTGCAAGCAGAAGGTCGCAGGTTCGAAGCCTGTACGCTCCACTAGACCATTAGTATAACGGATAGAACGCGTCGCTACGAACGATGAGGTAAGGGTTCAACTCCCTTATGGTCTGCTCAGAAGCAAATGCTTCTCTTTAATATTATTATAGAGCGGGAGAAAACAGGCACTTCTCTCGCTCACCTGTGGGTATCGTATAACGGTTAGTATATTTGTCTTCCAAACAAATGGTGCGAGTTCGATTCTCGCTATCCACTTACAATTAAATATGCTTTCATAGCTCAACTGGTAGAGCATCTGATTTGTAATCAGGAGGTTGTGGGTTCGATTCCCTCTGGAAGCTTAGGTGTCTATTGGACGGATATTATTGATTGTGGAACGGAAGTCTTTAGTTTCAGCGGACAATAGATACTCCACTATGGCTGTGTGGCGTAACGGTTAGCGTACCAGATTGTCTCTCTGGAGGTAAGGGTTCGATTCCCTTCATAGTCGCTTATATTGGGAGTGTGGTGTAATGGTTAGCATACTAGATTTGGATTCTAGGGGAGAGGTTCGAGTCCTACATTTCCAATCGCGGGATATTATCAATGGAAGATAGCCGGGCCCATAACCCGGAGGTTGCCGGTTCAAATCCGGTTCCCGCTACTCAAATATAAAAGAAGGAGAAACGAAACAATGCGATCTACAGAAATGATGAGACAATTTAAGCAGATACAGAATATTCAGTTTTGGTGCAATATTAAAAACTGGATTATTTGTCGTGTCTTTATCAGATTATGTGGATTGTGTGCTGTATAAGCAGTAATTGAATGCTTAGCGGAGTTTGACCACTTGTCTGATAAGGGCAGGTGGTTTTTTCTTGGGAAGATAGCTCCAATGGTAGAGCGGTGGATTGAAGCTCCACGCGGTATAGGTTCGAATCCTATTCTTCCCACTATATAGGAAGGTAGTTCAGCTGGTAAGAATTCCTGTCTGATAAGCAGGCGGTCGTGAGTTCGAGTCTCACCCTTCCTACTTATATAATAGGGTGTCGTACAACTGGTCAGTACACAGGACTTTGACTCCTGTAATATGGGTTCGAGTCCCGTCACCCTTGTATGGATGCTTAGTGTAACTGGCAGCACGATAGTCTCCAAAACTATTAGTAGTGGTTCAAATCCATTAGCATCTGCTTATAGCCGAATAGTGTAAAGGTATCTATAGGTTCGATTCCTGTTTCGGCTGCTATATGTACCGTAGGTGGCGGCTGCCGTCCGGTCTGCAAAACCTGATTCAGTGAGTTCGACTCTCACACGGTACTCTATATTCCTGGGTAGAACAATCGGTAGTTCGGCTCCCTGTTAAGGAGAAGGTTGCAGGTTCGATCCCTGTCCCAGGAGCTGGGATGTAGCTCAAGAGGTGAGAGCCACGGCCTTATAAGCCGTAGGCCCTAGCAAGGTAAATATGGGTTCGATTCCCATCATCCCGACTTTAATGCAGACGTGGCGTAATGGATTAGCGCATCGGATTTCTAATCCGACGGTTAAGGGTTCGAGTCCCTTCGTCTGCACTTGCAGTGTAGCTCAGTTGGTTAGAGCAGGATCTTCATACGGTCAAGATCGTGGGTTCGAATCCCACCACTGTAATCATGGGTATATAGTATAACGGTAGAACACGGCACTTTTAATGCCGCAGATATGGGTTCAAATCCCATTATACCCATTATGGATGTGTAGCTCAGTTGGTAGAGCAGGAAACTCTTAATTTCAAGGTCGGGGGTTCGAAGCCCTTCACATCCACTTAAAAGATATACTTCAGGTATACTTTACAAATAGATATATCGTGTTATAATCGAACCATAAAATCTTTGAAAGGAATTAAAAAAGCAATGAACACATTTAGAAACTTATATCTGCATAGTGAATATTCGCTCCTTAGTCTCGAATCAGAGTCAGACGAAGGAATATTTGTTATGCAATGAGATATAAGTGGAAAATGAATGCTAAATGATATATCGCCGCTTATGCTCAGATGCATAGGCGGTATTTTTCTGGGTTAACTATGGAGATGCCGCGAAAAAGGTGTCTCCTTTTTGTTTATTAATATGCCTGTGTGGTGGAATGGAATACACAGCGGTCTTAGAAACCGTGGCGAAAGCATGAGAGTTCAAGTCTCTCCACAGGTACTATGGCGGATTCGTCTAAATGGTTAGGATTGGAGACTCTCAATCTCCAGATGTCGGGTTCGAGCCCCGCATCCGTCAATAAGCAAGGTCCCATCGAATAAATGGCTAGTTCACCGGGCTTTCAATCCGGAAATGCTGGGTTCGAGTCCCGCTGGGATCACTGTGGCTTTCGTACAAAGGCAGTACCTCAGATTGTGGATCTGAAGATATGGGTTCGATTCCCATAGGTCACACTTGTATTATTAATGCCGTATGTCCGGGTAGTGAGGAAGCGGTCTTGAAAACCGTTGGTCAGAAATGACTTGCAGGTGCAAATCCTGTGTACGGCGCGCAATGGGCGGATAACCCGTAATTGGTAGCGGTCATGACTGTAAATCATGTGTCTTCGGATTCTGTTGGTTCAAGTCCAGCTCTGCCCACTTTAATTTACGCCTGTATAAGCCTAATTTGGTAAGGCAGGAGATTGCTAATCTCTGAGTAATCAGATTCTTCTGGTGTTCTGGTTCAAGTCCAGATGCAGGCGCTTTGATAATGACACCTTCCTGATGATTTTTTATCATCAGGACGGTTTTTTGTTATAAACATCAAAACTATAGTATTGACATAATATATTTGACGCAATATAATATGATAAAAGGTAAAGGGAGGGCTACGACTATGATATATGATTTTACTGTTACTACAGGCAAAGGAGAGGAACTTAAACTTTCAGATTATAAAGATAAGGTAATACTTATTGTTAATACTGCTACAGGTTGTGGATTTACGCCACAGTATGCACCTATCGAACAATTATACAAGGATTATCATGATAAAGGATTAGAGATTCTGGATATTCCTTGTAATCAGTTTGGCGGTCAGGCACCTGGAACAGATGATGAAATACATGAGTTCTGTACTATGCATTTTAACACTACATTTCCACAGATGAAGAAGTCCGATGTCAATGGAGAAAATGAACTACCACTATATACCTGGCTCAAATCACAGAAAGGTTTTGAGGGATTTCAGGAACACGAATATAAAACACTGCTTGAGGAAATGTTTGTAAAAGCAGATCCAGATTGGGATAAAAAGCCTGATATCAAGTGGAACTTTACTAAGTTTGTCATAGATAGAAAAGGAAATGTTGTAGCAAGATTTGAACCTACAGCTGATATAGCTGAGGTGGAGGAGTGCATTAAAGAACTGTTGTAAATGTGTAGGGAGTGATATGGAAAAAGGCTTTGATATTCAGGAATATATGACAAAGAATTGTATTAATGCATAAAGGAGAAGAAATCAGTATGGCACAGGAATATGAACAGTTAAAACTTAAAAATCAGCTTTGTTTTCCTTTATATGCCTGTTCGAGGAAGATTGTTAATGGATATAATCCATATCTGAAACCTTTGGGACTTACGTATACTCAGTATATAGTTTTTATGGTTCTTTGGGAAAAGGAAAGTGTTAATGTTGGACAACTTGGAGAAATCCTTTCATTAGATGCAGGTACTTTGACACCACTTCTTAAGAGGCTGGAAAAGGAAGGCTATGTAATGAGAGAACGTTCTAAGGAAGACGAGAGAGTTACAATGGTCACTATTACTGATAAAGGAAATGAGCTAAAGGAAAGCTGTAAAGATATTCCAATCAAGCTCGCGGAGAATGGCTCTCCGCTTACAGAAAATGAAGCAAAGGAATTATATAGATTACTATATAAGTTTCTGGGGTGCTGATGGGAGGTAGGGAATTCCACTGTAAGGGTGAGTTCAAAGGGCTGCATAAGGGTAGACCAAATGAAATGGATATAAAGGCAGCTGTTGAGTTTGCCAGAGAGTATAAATAGAATTGCTCATCTGAATGAATATGTGATTGTAGATGAAGTTTCAAGCTAATAAGTAATATTTGGGGCATTACGAGTTGTATACTAGTAGTGCCTTTTTATATTGGAAAAAGATGCCTAAATATGGGAGATAAGTACAGACATCCTGAAAAATACGGAATCTTACCAGATCCAAATGTTCGTGATGTTATTGGCGGTGAATTCGTGCACTGGTAAAAAGAGTGTTATGTATGATAAAATGAAGGTGGTATTTGTTGGTGCGTTGGTTATAAATATGGGGTAGTAGATTATGTTGAAAAATAAGTTAAATCAGTTATATAAGCCCGACAGATTATTATACTATGTGGATGCTTCTGACGAAGATATTCAGGCTTTTTATAAGGGGAAAATTAACTCTGATGTGCTCTGTCATGCCAATGACTTTGGAACCTACGATTATCCGGGTCTATTCTACATAGATTCTCTCGGCAAAGAGGTAATAGGGATTGAGTTTAGGATAAATGATCCGCACATTGATTATCCCAATAATCTGAGTTCTATAGAGCTAAAAGGAGCTTTCTATTATTCAATTGAAATAGAAAGTGATGTTCGTGTGTCATTGCCATTTATAAAAGAGCTATTTGAGGAAATAGAAAAGGACGATGACGCTCACAGAATATACAGCGATTTATCCTTAAAGAAATTCCCTCATACCATAGGTGTTTTTCCAGGTAAGAGAAAGACCAGAATTCTCTACGAATGCGAACTCATTCGTGATAATGCCAAAACAGTTATTAGTGACGATATACATTCAATGGATAAAGAGATGCTTTACAAAAAAGCTTTTTTTGATCCCATCACTGATCATTATAACTGGAACCATCTGGTTGCCTTTCTAGAGATGCCAATGGATTATGGCATACAGGACTTCGCATTTGTTCATTTTGATGTTAAAGAATTCAGAGTCATCAATGAGGTTTACGGACATATCGCGGCTAACAAGGTTCTTTGCAATATAGTTAGAGCAATGAATGAATCCGATATGGTCTATGCATCTGCAAGATGTCATAATGATAATTTTGCTATGATGATAAAGGATATGGATGAAGAGGAAACCAAGAGACGATTAACAGAATTCTTTGATGATCTGTCTTCTTTAGAAGAAGATCCACAATATATAATATTCTATCGTTGTGGTGTTGTTCCAATGAAGTTCGCAATTGTTTCGGGAAACCGTGTTGCTGACGCGGGAAAGATGGCTCAGGCTCTAGGCGATAAATATAACAGAACAGATATCATCTTTTATACAGATAAAATGCACGATGATATCTTATGGGGCAACTTCATAAAAGCTTATTCAGACACGGCTATAAAGAATGATGAGTTTTTGGTATATCTCCAGCCCAAGTTTGATATCAATAAAGAGCAGATAAAAGGGGCCGAGGCATTGATTCGCTGGAATTACAAGAATAATGAGCTGCTGTCTCCTGCAAAATTTATTCCTTTCTTCGAGAAGGACGGAACCATCGGGAAGATTGACGATATAGTGTTATCAAAGGTTTGCGAGGCTTTTGCGAGATGGAAAAAGGAAGGAAAACCGCTTTATCCTATATCGGTAAACCTGTCGAGAAATCGTCTTTATGATGAAGACGTTATTGAGCATCTTATGGAGATTGTTGATTCATATGGAGTCGATCATAATCTGATCGATTTTGAATTGACCGAAAGTGCGACCTACGATGATACAGAGCACATGATATATATACTTAATGAACTACGAGCAAACGGATTCCGTATTTCCATGGATGATTTTGGAACCGGTTATTCTTCATTTTCGTTACTTACTGAAATGCCTCTTGATACGCTTAAGCTTGATAAAAGTTTTGTCGATAAAGTCGGAAGTGATTCGGACAGGAAAGAGGATATTGCTGTAATAAGACATATCGTATCTCTGGCTAAGGAATTAGAGTTTGTCTGTCTCGCTGAGGGGGCCGAGACAAAAAGTCAGGTGGACAAGTTAAGAGATCTGGGATGTGAACTGATACAGGGATATTATTACAGCAGGCCAATACCGATAGCGGAGTATGAAAGCAGATATATACAGTGAATAAATACGACTCATAGCTACGAGACAGGGGATGGTTCTCTTACAAAACGGAGAATCGTCCTCTGTTTTTACTTAGTTCTGTTCATAGAGGTTCATTTGTGATATATTGGGAAAAGTGCATTTACGCAGAGAAGAACTTGATTCAGATAAGAAAAGGAGAATATAGATGTTTGATGTAAATATTGAAGGAATTGGTAATATTGAAACTGTAAAGGCTTTGTTTTCGAGTGTTAATTGCCTTGGATATGATAATTGCTTTCTTGTAGTGCAGAACTACGACTATATGGGTTCGCTTGCAGGTAGTGAAGGTCAGATTACCACGACTAATGCAGCAATTGTTGGTGCTAAGGCCGGCGGAGTGGCTGGCGGAATAGTTGGAGGTCTGGTTGGCAGTGCTGTGTCAAATGCGGTAAATGAAGCGGTTCAGGAGTTCCATAATTCTTTGGATATAAAAAAGAAAATAGTTTTTGATACAACGGTTTACGGCGGCTATCTGGTAAATGTTTTGGCAGAAGGAGTAGGAATCATACCGCTTTCAAATGGTGGCAAGCTGACTCCGTCTATAAAAAACTTTATAACGGATGTGGCAAACTTTGTGTATTTTAGCAATGATGAGATAGAGAGCGTAAAGCTTGAAAATCTTCCGCTTAGATTTTCTACAAAGAAGCTGGCTATATACTTTAAGGGGTTAAATAAGACCTGTCCAAGATGGGTATGCCCTTCAAAGAATAAACTGGTACCTTATCAGGAAGAAAACTTTAAAAAGCTTTTAAACAAATAGTGTAAATATGGTATTACTGCTTGAGGTATAGAGAAAGAATAACTAAAATGAGAGGTTATATATGAATACAGTTAGAAGAGCAGAGATAGGGGATATTCCAGCTATACTGGAGCTTCTGGTTCAGGTTGATATGGTGCATCATAATGGGCGTCCTGATCTTTTTCGGGGACCAGCTACAAAGTATAACGCTGAGGAACTGAAGGAAATAATCGCAAATGAAAAGACTCCTGTTTTTGTCTGTGTAAATGATGAGGGTAAGGTGCTTGGACATCTTTTTGGTATGTTTAAGCAGGAATTGAATGATTCGGTTCAGACAGATATAAAGACTCTTTATATAGATGATATATGTGTGGACGAGGCTGCCCGAGGCCAGGGCGTAGGTCGAACGCTGTATGACTTTATAAAGGGGTTTGCTAAGAAGGAAGGGTGCTACAACATTACTCTCAATGTCTGGTGCTGCAACCCTGACGCTATGAAGTTCTATGAAAATATGGGGCTTGTTCCTCAGAAGATAGGTATGGAACATATCCTGAACTAATGAAAGGGGTACTTTCTTTCGGAGAAAAGCATCCGAAGGATCATAAGATCTGAGGCTGTTGCCAGCTGATAATAAGCTGAAATCAGAAAAGTCGCCCATAGGCGGCTTTTTTGATATTTGCTAAGAGATTTTTACGTGAAGTATGCTATAATAGGTAACGATTTGTGAAACAAATCGTCGCTCCAAACGAAGTGAACCATTAATGCTATGATGGAGGCAGTGCAGATATACTAATGAATGAAGTAAAGATAGAAGAGCTTCGGAATTGGCCGAAGGATTCTTATGAACTTATAGATATAAGAGACGATGGACTGGTGGCCTACGGTATGATCCCGGGAGCCAGGCATATAAGTCTGGAAGAACTTGAAGAGGGAGAGAACATCAAACTTGATGCAATCAGTAAAGATAAGAAGCTGGTTTTTTATTGTCAGATAGGTCGTAAATCAAGGGAGCTGGACGACCTGAAATGTCTGGAAGGACGGGATATATATAGTCTGGAAGACGGATATATCGGTTATGTAAGGTCTGAGTCGCTTGATGAGACAGCAAGGGAAGAAAAACAGCGTAAAGCTGAAGAAAGCATTCGTAAGAAGTTCCATAAGCAGCTGTTTACACCTTTTGCCAAGGCCTGTAAAACCTATCAGCTTATAAGTGAAGGGGACCATATAGCTGTCTGTATTTCAGGTGGTAAAGATTCTATGCTTATGGCCAAACTGTTTCAGGAGATTCAAAAACATAGACAGTGCAACTTTGACCTGACATTTCTTGTGATGGATCCAGGGTATAACAAAGAAAACAGGGAGCTTATCGAGAGTAATGCAAGGGCACTTGGAATCCCTATTACCATATTTGAAAGTGATATCTTTGATGCGGTTGATACCATAGAGAAAAGCCCCTGCTATCTCTGTGCAAGAATGCGACGCGGCTATCTATACAGTAATGCTAAGGCTCTTGGATGTAACAAGATTGCGCTGGGGCACCATTATGATGATGTGATTGAGACGATCCTGATGGGAATGCTGCACGGAGCACAGATTCAGACCATGATGCCTAAGCTGCATAGCACGAACTTTGAGGGGATGGAGCTTATCCGGCCGCTGTATCTTGTCCGTGAGAGTGATATCTGTGCATGGAGAGATTATAACGAGCTTCATTTTCTTCAGTGTGCTTGTCATTTTACAGAGACTTGCACGACCTGTCATGAAGATGGGACCACCTCTTCGAAACGTCTTGAAACGAAGAAGCTGATTGCAGCGCTTAAGAAGGATAATCCCTTTGTTGAATCCAACATATTTAGAAGCGTGGAAAATGTTAATCTCGATACAGTGATTGAATATAAGAGACACGGAGAAAGGCATCATTTCTTAGATGAGTATTGAGGAAAAGAAACATAAGAGAAGAGGAAGTGCAATGATCAAGTCTGTATTCAGACAAATGTCTCAAGAGGAGATGAATATAGAGAGTATCGAAGATATTAAGATGGTTCATATCTACGACCTGACGGGTTCGGCAAAACCGGATGGAAAGTATGGTGTGACATCTGTGCTTGTGAGCTTCGGTGATAACCAGCAGCTGAACTATACTGAGAATGATCACTGCTTTGTGCCTTTTGTCAATAAGGTATTTGAAGCTTATAACACAGCTCTGGATAAGTCCTCGATCATTATGGATGAAACCACCCGTCAGATAATGGAGGCTGGCGAGCTTCCGAGACATGATTCTATTCTAGGCGGGTACTATCAGGCCGAAAAGCTGGATGAACCTCATTTTGTAAATGCCTCAACTCTCAGCAAGCGTTTTGAGCCTCTTGTTGAATACCTGGTCCTTGGTATCTATAAAACCATGGGAACTGAGGTAGAAGTAATAGATAGAAAGAGCGGCTGGCGCGGCGCTGGCAGACTGATCATTCGGGCTGGCTCAGAAAATCGAACACTATATTTCAAGACATTTGAGATAAATGACAGTACATATTCTATAAAGCTGAACTCGTTTTTAGTGGATAATGGCGACCTTCTTATAAATGTAATACTTTATGACGATGCTTTATCTGTCTCATATAAATCTGAGTCTGCAGGATTAGAGGGAAGCTGCTCCTTTAAGTTTGGAAAGGACAATCTTCGTGAGATACAACAGATTGAGAAGGACAAAGAGCAGATCTTCTATGATGTGAACGCCTATGAGAATACATTTAACGATGAATCCAGACTGGAGGATGAGGTATCTAAGCTCTTAGTCGGATTATTACCAGAGAAGCTGATGCCGTGTGCGGTTTATAGACTCCCCTTTGGACTTGATTATCTCTTGTATGATATGACTGATTCATCTGACCAGGTGGAGGTTCGTACCTTCTGCGGTGTCTTCCTGTGGCGTGATGCTTTCTGTGCGGATATCAGAGGCTGGTCCACGATAAAGAGTCTTGAGGCAGGTCTTACTCTTAAGAATGAAGCCTTCAGGCTTTGTAATATCAGCGATAACAGAGAGTATATCCAGACTGCTTTCCTCACTGGAACGGGAAGCAGATATAAAGAGGAACTTGAGGGGAAGTTCGTTTTAAAAAGTTTGTTATAAGAAGGTGAATAGGTTATGGGAATATTTTCAATACTTGAAAAAAATGCTGATAATGAGCTGATAAATGATATAGAAAGTGTGCTCCGTACTCATTATAGTTCGGGTGCAAAGGATCTGCTCAGCAGATTTTTATACCTTAAGAGTCATCCGGAAAGCAGAGTAATCGAGCCCTTCGGCTTATATGCCACTGCTGTAAATGCTCTTCTGGTAAGCTCTTCAGTTTCTCCAGAAAGATATACAGAGACCATGAGCTATGGCGAAAAGGTCTATGCTGATATGTTTCCGTATGAGGAGAAAACTCCTGATTTTGATGCTCTTAGTACTATATTTATTGATATGTTTAACAAGGGCGGAGTTATTCCAAGAAAGCTGTTTGATGCTGGAATCTATGACCTCTTCAGTGATAAGTTTAACTTTATGAAGTGGGCTAAGAACGTAATGGGGGACTCGAATGATGGCGTCATCGAAGCCTTTGTTAAGCCGTACGCCCTTGATGCGAGAGTTTATTTTTTGGATGAGGACGCATTTACAGCGAATCTCATCAGTGTAACATTAAAGCTTCAGAAAACCGCTGACAGACAGGCAGTATATGATGAGGAGCTGGAAAAACTGCGCCGTATGTCCGGAATATATGATGTAAATGAAGCAGCCCTCCTGGATGCTGTAAGGAAGATTCAGATGGCCCAGGTTCTCCACGACAGAGTGGTTGAACTCGTAAAGGTTGTTGAAGAAAGAGTTAATATACTTGATGCTACCTCAAGAAACTCCATTACAGAGGTGAGGACTATCTGTGAGGATGAGGTAAAAAAGGCCAAGTATGAGCTGAGTATAATCGACGAAAAGCTTAAAGCTGCATACGACGAGTGCGTGGCTGAGCAGAAACAGGTTGTTCTCTATGAGAAGAAGAAGCTGGTCGAAGAAACATTTGCGGAAGCTGAAGAACGACTTAGCGCCCTTAAGAAAGCGGCGGAAAAGACTATAAATACAGTAAAGCTTGAAATGCCTGAGGGAGTTGCCCAGGTGGAGCTGGGGGCGTCCCAGACTTCAGCTGAAATTAAGGTGACATCAGCGGCTAAGGTGGCACCAGCTCCAAGAGAACACGTAACCCCAGGTGCATCAGTAAAACCAGAATACAGTAATACTATCCCGAGTGCCGCTGATTATCTAGGACAGTATGATGAATATGCGGCAGTCTATGAGCCTCAGATTATGGTGCATGATAATGATGTTGATATACCAGATATTAATCCGCTGCTGGACGAGAGAAAGAAGTTCACAGATAGATATCAGGAGGCAATGGACAAGAAGGCTTATATGATAGCCATGGGAGAGCATTTCCACAAGATGTTTGATGATGTTCTGACAGCGGTTATGGAAAATGCTAATCCTTACCTGATCGGGCCGTCTGGCTGTGGAAAGACCTATATGGTTTCTCAGATTGCTAAGATCCTTGATATGGATTTTATTGATATAGGATATATAAATGAGGAGTATGATATCCTTGGTTTCCAGACAGCGGATGGAGGCTACAGCAGACCTAACTTCTACAGATGCTACAAGTACGGAAAGATTGCTTTCTGCGACGAGCTGGACAACGGAAACAGCAGAGCGACTGTAAAGCTCAATTCATTTCTTTCGAACCTTAAGGATGCCAGCTACAATTTCCCTAATGGTGAAAATGTAAGACGCCATCCGAACTTTAGAATAATAGGTGCAGGTAATACAGATGGAAATGGAGCCGACAGTAATTACAACTCCAGAGAGAAGATCGAGGAGTCGGTTCAGCAGAGATTTACGCCTATATATGTAGGCTATGACAATGAGGTTGAAAAGAGGATTCTCAGCGACTATCCGGACTGGTATTCATTTCTCGTACTCTTCAGAATGGCTACTGATGAGTGGGGCAGAAAGAATTATGGGGATGCGCCAGGTATCATAACTACTCGTGATGCTACTCGAATTAAGAAGTATAAGGATAATAACAGCTTTGATATGAACAAGATTCTTGAGTATGAATTTATTCAAACGAAGGACATCACATATCTGGCATTTATTGAGGACCATATAAGACAAAATATAAGGGATTATGGAAATGCTGAAGAGATATTCAGAGCATTTTCCCAGATTATTGATTCAAGAAGGGGTTAATATATGAATGGTGCAGGGGTATGCCCTGAAGAATGCAGGTTCCTGGACATATCAGAGAAAAAGAATCTTACAGTTTACAAGATGTACTTTGGATCTGTTGGTGAAGTGCAGAGCTTTCTTCTGAATGATCCGGATATCAATACTGGGGTTTTCTATGAGCAGAAAAGTAAATCGGCCAGCACCAGTTTTGCGGGGGCTCCGCTTGAGGAATCTATAAACTACCTGATAGGCGGATACAGTGAAAACTATGACCAGTTTCTCAAACTGGCTAGGCAGCTTGAGCAGGTAAATAAGAAAAATGCCAGGGTTCGGAAAACTACTACATCCTTTGTGGGCCAGAGACCGAACGTGCCGGCATATATAGCTGGTGCTCCCAAGAATATGTACAGGCTTGAAAGAACTGAAGAGAAGAAGCTGAAAAGAATCTGGATGAAGGTTACATACGAGTCATCCACTACTGAGGAACAGATTAGAAACAGAGGTATTATAGCGCTGAATCTGATTAGTCTTCTTGAAATGAACAACTATATGGTGGACTTCAGATTATTTGAGGTATGCAGCGTTGATTCTGAGGTATTCAGATGTGAGATAGGCTTGAAGAGACCGGGACAGCGGCTGTTCCCTAGACTTTGCTATTTTCCTATGTGTGGAAAAGCATTTGTCAGAAGGGTTCTTTGCAGGATTAAGGAATCTATGCCATTTAAGTGCGGATGGGGACTTAGCTATGGCGTGGTCTTAAATGAGCAGTATACCCGAATGCTTATGGATATAAAGGACTCGGATATATACATTGGTTCCCCAAGTGAAATGAATATACGTGGTGAAAATATATACGAGGATGCGGATGCATTTCTTGAAAAGATCGGTATAGGCGATAAGATAGTTCTGCCTGTATATACCGAAGAAGGCAGTGTTTTTGCCTAGTGGAGGTTAAGTAAAATGGATGATTTAGCTTTGCTTAGAGAGCTGTCTGATAATCCAGAGCTTTATCTTGATGATGAGGACAGGGAACTGCTTCAATCAAATAAAGAGCTTCTGGACGTCAGCAAGTCCACCAGCATCACTCTGTATGGCTCTGATATCCAGAAAAAGATGGCTGAGCTTTCTGAGATGATGATCAAGAGCATTGGTGAGACAAATGTTGACGAGATCAGTGAAACTATCGATCAGACTGTAGCATATCTTGCTGAGACAGATGATAACGACGATAAAGAAGAAGAAAAGGGGCTTTTCTTCTGGAAGAAAAAGTCAAAGTCTCTTTCGATTCAGAACAGGTATGATGTCATTTCACAAAATGTCGAAAAAATCGAGGGATCTCTGCAGGCACATCAGGTTCGTCTGATGAAGGATACGGCCATGCTGGATCAGATATATAAGATGAACCAGGAATATTTTCGATTGGTCAATCTTAAGATAGCGGCGGCCAAGGATAAGCTGGAGCTGATAAGAGGCGGAGATTATCCTGCGGACTGTGCGGACATTATCCCAGATATCATAGATAGGCTGGAGCGGAAGATTCTGGAGCTGGAAACTACTAGAACCATAGCTATCCAGCAGGCACCGCAGATCAGGATGCTCCAGGCAAATGCTGCTGCCATGGCGGATAAGCTTCAGTCAACTCTCTATACGGTTATTCCTCTATGGAAGAATCAGATAGTTATAGCATTTGGCACAGAGCATACAAGAGCGGCCATAGCAGCTGATAAGAAGCTGACAGATATGTCAAATCAGCTTCTAATTAAGAATGCTCAGAACCTTAAGATGCTTACCATAGAAACCCAGAAGGCCAGAGATGAGAATACCATAGATCCAAAGGCTCTTGGGGAAGCTAACCGGATTTTGATAGAAAGCCTGGATGATATCACAAGGATTCAGCAGGAAGGTAAACTGAAGCGTTACCAGGCTGAGCAGGAGCTTGCAAAAATCGATGAAGAGATGAAGGGAAGACTTTTTCAGTTATCATCTGATTCATAAAGATAAAGGATGAGTAGTTTATGAAGATTTATAAAGAGTTGACATTTGACGAAGAGCGGGCTCTCTATGGGAGCGACAGCGTGCAGCTCATCAGCTGCCGTGTTGATGGCCCTGCTGATGGGGAGAGTATCCTAAAGGAAAGCTCAAATATTGAGGTGCGGGATAGCTACTTCAATCTGAGGTATCCTTTTTGGCATGACACGAATCTGAAGATTGACTCCAGTGATATGACGGAGCTTTGTCGAGCTGCCATCTGGTATTCGTGCAATATTCAGATATCGAATACCAGGATGCACGGCATCAAAGCAGTTCGCGAGTCGTCAAATATTTCAATTGAAAACTGCGATATACAGTCTCCAGAGTTTGGCTGGTTTAATAATGCCGTTGAAATGAAGAACACCAAGGCAGAGAGTGAATACTTTATGATGCATTCAAAGCATCTCGCCTTTGATAACGTATTACTAAAGGGCAAATACTCCTTCCAGTATATCGAGGATGCAATCTTTACTAACTGCAACTTCAATACCAAGGATGCATTCTGGCACGCCAAGAATGTTCTAGTTAAGGACAGCACAATTAAGGGAGAGTACCTTGCCTGGTACTGCGAGAATGTCACCTTCGAAAACTGTGTGATCACTGGAACTCAGCCGCTTTGCTACTGCAAGAATCTAAAACTCATAAACTGCAGGATGCAGGAGGCGGACCTGGCCTTTGAGAAGTCTGACGTGGATGCAACTATTATGAATGAAATGATAAGCATCAAGAATCCCGAAAGCGGAACTATCCGCGTAGCTGGTGTGAAAGAGATTATAGCAGATGATTCGGAATCAACCTGCAAGATCGAGATAATAAAATGATATAAGAATAGCGAGTGGGGATCATTCCTCACTCGCTATTTCTGCTAATGTCTTAGAACCGAAGAATTCGGTGATCAGCTCGTTATATTCGGTCCACATTGGAAGGGTCTTGCATATCTTCTTTCTGTCGCATTTGTACTTCTTATCAGCGATGCATGCAACAGGGGAGAGGGGGCCTTCGGTTGCCTCTAGGATCTCCAGTATGGTGTAGTCCTCAGGCTCGCGGCTCAGCTTGTAGCCACCGCCCTTGCCACTGGCACTTATAACAAGATCAGCATTTACCATATCCTTTACTATTATTTCCAGATATTTCTTGGAAATATCCTGTCTTTCAGCTATATCTTTTAACGGTATAAGGCCGTTATCTTTATTCTCGGCCAGATCTATCATAACTCGTATTGCGTAGCGTCCTTTTGTCGATATCATATTAGAACCTCCTTGCTTGAGTATTAATCCAAATTAGTCTTTGTGTATGTAAAACCTATTATATCGTAGGATTTATAATTATTCAATTGGAATGGTTTATAATCTTATAGGTAAAAACTATAACTGGATATAATTTTTTGAGATGGCATATATAGTTAAAACCTATTGACGCGGTAGGTAAATAGTGTTAACATTCACACAAGTCACAGGTGATTAGAAAAAAAATTAGCATAGAGAAGGAGATAAATATTATGAGCGATTACAGATTTGAAACATTACAGTTACACGTAGGGCAGGAGCAGCCAGACCCAGCAACAGATGCGAGAGCAGTTCCAATATATCAGACAACATCTTATGTATTTAGAAATAGTGAGCACGCAGCAGCAAGATTTAATCTTTCAGATGCAGGAAATGTATACGGAAGAATAACAAACTCTACACAGGGAGTTCTTGAGGAAAGACTTGCAGCACTTGAAGGAGGTACAGCAGCACTTGCAGTTGCATCTGGTGCAGCAGCAATTTCATATACAATCCAGGCACTTGCAGCAAACGGTGGCCACATCGTATCTCAGGAAACAATCTACGGAGGAAGCTTCAATCTTCTTAACAATACACTTCCTCAGTACGGAATCGAAACTACATTTGTAAATGTGCACGATCTTGATTCTGTAAAGGCAGCGATCAAGGATAACACAAGAGCTATCTACCTTGAGACGCTTGGTAACCCACACAGCGATATTCCTGATATTGAAGCAATCGCAGAGATAGCACACAGTGCAGGAATCCCACTTGTTATCGATAATACATTTGGTACACCATACCTTATCAGACCACTTGAGCATGGCGCAGATATCGTAGTTCATTCAGCTACAAAGTTCATCGGTGGTCACGGTACAACACTTGGTGGTATCATCGTTGAGGGTGGTAAGTTTGACTGGAATCAGGGCCACAAGTTCCCACAGCTTACAGATCCAAATCCAAGCTATCACGGAATATCATTCTATGATGTACTTGGTCCTGCAGCATTTGCAGCATACGTTCGTACTATCCTGCTTCGTGATACAGGAGCGGCTATATCACCATTTAATGCATTCCTGCTTCTTCAGGGTGTTGAGACACTTTCACTGAGACTTGACAGACATGTTGAGAATACACTCAAGGTAGTTGAGTTCCTGAAGAATCATCCAAAGGTTGCAAAGGTTAATCATCCATCACTTGAGGATCATCCACAGCATGACCTCTACAAGAAGTATTTCCCTAATGGTGGTGGTTCTATCTTTACATTTGACATCAAGGGTGGACAGGAAGAGGCTTGGAAGTTTATTGATAACCTCAAGATCTTCTCACTGCTTGCTAACGTTGCAGACGTTAAGAGTCTTGTTATCCATCCTGCAACAACAACACATTCACAGCTTACAGAGGAAGAGTTAAATGAGATCGGCATCTTCCAGAGCACAATTCGTCTATCAATCGGTACAGAGCATATAGATGATATAATCGCTGATCTTGAAAATGGATTCGCAGCTATCTAGTTATACAAAGCTTCAAAACAAGGTTGACAGTCCTCCTGGAAAGAATAAAATAATGACATAGGTTTCTGATCCTTATGTGGTAGGGATGAGCTGTTTGTCATAAGAAAATAAAAGAAAAGAGGATAAGAATATGGGTAAGATATATAAAGGTACTGCTGAACTTATAGGCAATACACCTCTTGTAGAGGTTGTAAATATTGAGAAGGAGCTTGGCCTGGAGGCTACAGTTCTGGTAAAGCTGGAGTATCTGAATCCAGCAGGTAGCGTAAAGGATCGTATTGCAAAGGCTATGATCGAGGACGCAGAGGATAAGGGTCTGATTAAGGAGGGCTCAGTTATTATCGAGCCTACAAGTGGCAATACCGGTATTGGTCTTGCTTCTATCGCAGCATCAAAGGGATATAGGATCATTCTTACAATGCCAGAAACAATGAGCGTTGAGAGAAGAAATATCCTGAAGGCTTATGGTGCAGAGATTGTCCTTACAGAAGGCGCTAAGGGAATGAAAGGTGCTATCGAGAAGGCAAATGAGCTGGCAAATGAGATTGAAGGTTCATTTATCCCTGGTCAGTTTATTAATCCTGCTAACCCTGCTATTCATAAGGCAACAACAGGTCCTGAGATCTGGAATGATACAGACGGAAAGGTTGATATCTTTATCGCAGGTGTTGGTACTGGTGGTACTGTTACAGGTGTTGGCGAATATCTGAAGGAGCAGAATCCTAATGTTAAGGTTGTAGCTCTTGAGCCAGCTGATTCACCTGTTCTTTCAGAAGGAAGAGCCGGAGCACATAAGATACAGGGTATCGGTGCTGGTTTCGTTCCTGATGTACTCAACACTGATGTATTTGATGAAGTATTTAAGGCACCTAATGAAGATGCATTTGAGACCTCAAAGCTTCTTGCAAAGAAAGAGGGTATCTCTGTTGGTATCTCTTCTGGAGCAGCTCTTTTTGGAGCTATCCAACTTGCAAAGAGACCAGAGAATAAGGGCAAGGTTATAGTTGCACTTCTTCCTGATAGTGGAGACAGATATTATTCAACACCTCTCTTTAACTAGTATTGGAGTAACAGTGACATTTTACCAATATACTGTTATGTGATTTTTAATACAGTTTTCTAAATTATTATCTTGACAAGTGTAGTGCTATGGTGGTAGTATTCGCACATAAACCGAGGATGAAGAGTAAGTAGGCAGAACCTCCTTTTCTACAGAGAATTGTTAGATGGTGAGACTAACAGCCGGAAAGTGTTTAGCTGAATGGACTTCAGAGGGCGACCTGAAAGGCGTGGGCCAAGTATGGGAGACGGAGTAGGAACCTTCGTGAATAAAGTTCAACATATAAACATATGACTTAAGTTGTTTGAGTGGTTATGTGGAGTATGTACTGAGTGGGTGTAAGTATACACCAAGCCGGGTGGCACCGCAGGTAGATTAAGATGAAATCCTGTCCCAGCAATCATTAATTTGATTGCTGGGATTTTTTGTTTTGCGGAATCGTAACTGTTCAGCAGGTGGCTGATGGACGAGATATAACTCGTGGAAGCTTGCTTACAAAGAGTTATATCTCGGATATCAGACAAGCTTGCGGAGCAAGGTTGCTTCACATACATCGATAAAGTGTGTGCGAAGCACACAGTAGAGCACGAAGTGCGGACTTTATCGATTGTATGTGAAGCACCTGCTGAACATACAACCAATTGATCAAGGAGGTAGTTAAAATGATCAATCAATTATCTGTTTTCACTGAAAATACAAAGGGGGCTATGCTGAAGGTTTCCAAGATCATCTCGGACGCGGGCATTGACATTTACAATGTGGTTACAAATGACAGTGCTGAGTTCGGAATCGTAAGAATGCTTATCACAGATCCTGAGAAGGGATATGAGCTCCTTACATCTAGTGGATATATGTGCAAGCTTGACAAGGTCATCGGAGTTGAGATACCAGATGAGGTAGGAAGTCTTACCAAACTTCTGGGGGCCCTGGATGACAGCAATATCAATATCAATTATATATACGTATCTTTCAGCCGTGACTTTGTATCACCACTTGCAGTACTGAAGGTGAGTGGATACCAGGAGGTTGAGTCAAGCCTGAGAAGCAAGGGCTACAAGACAGTTTAGAGATGAGAAAACTTCCGTCTAAGGGGAAGGATGAGGTGAAACTATGGATATCAGACCTACATTAGAAGAATTAAAAAAACTTGATACAAAGGAATATACAGTTGCTCCAGTGGCGTGTGAGATACTTTCTGATTTCATTACTCCTATCGAGGCATTAAGGATCCTGAA
Source organism: Lachnospiraceae bacterium NE2001 (assembly GCA_900110635.1). Lineage (GTDB taxonomy): Bacteria > Bacillota > Clostridia > Lachnospirales > Lachnospiraceae > Eubacterium_Q. The sequence goes on along the minus strand of FOEK01000013.1, from coordinate 76,316 downwards.
AAATGTATCAGCTCACACCTATATGCTGGAGTCGGCTCAGGCAAATGAAACCTGGGGAAGATATACATTTCTCGGATTTGAACCGAAGCTGGAGGTTACCTGTATAAATGGTGAAATGAAGGCTGGCGACATCAGCTTCCAAACTGAGAATCCTACCGAATACCTGAGACAGATTCTCTCGGAGTATAAAAGCCCAAGATTTTCATTTCTCCCTCCTTTTACTGGAGGACTTGTGGGATACTTCTCCTTCGACTATCTGAAATACAGTGAGCCGGTTCTTCGAAATGAGGTGAAGGACGAGGAAGAGTTCAGAGACGTTGACTTGATGCTTTTCGATAAGGTGATAGCATTTGATAATGTTAAGCAGAAGATAGTGCTTATCGCAAATGTTAAGCTGGCAGAGCTTGAAACTGAGTACAACAGAGCAGAGAAGGACCTGCAGCAGCTGGCGGAACTTCTGTACACAGGAAAGAGATTCACTGAATCTGCAGGAAAGGTGCTGGGTGAGTTTAAACCACTCTTCAACAAAGAAGAGTACTGCGAGATGGTTGAGAAGGGTAAGAGATATATCTTCGAGGGAGACATATTCCAGATTGTGTTGTCAAACCGCATTGAGGCTCCATTTGAGGGAAGCCTGCTGGATACATATAGGGCTCTCAGAACCATCAATCCTTCGCCATATATGTTCTACTTCTCAGGAACAGATGTGGAGGTTGCAGGAGCATCACCTGAAACGCTGGTAAAGCTGGAGGACGGAGTACTGCATACATTTCCACTTGCAGGCTCAAGACCGAGAGGAGCCACAAGGGAAGAGGATGAGCAGCTGGAGACAGAGCTCCTTGCGGATGAGAAGGAACTGGCGGAGCACAACATGCTGGTAGATCTGGGACGAAATGACCTGGGACGTGTCAGCAGGTTTGGAACCGTAGAGGTTGAACACTATATGCAGGTGCTGAGGTTCTCTCACATAATGCACATCGGCTCAACAGTACGAGGCGAGATCAGAGAAGATAAGGATGCACTTGATGCCATAGAGGCTGTACTGCCAGCAGGAACCCTTTCGGGAGCACCAAAGATCAGAGCTTGTCAGCTGATCGATGAACTGGAGAACAACAAGCGAGGTATTTACGGCGGTGCCATCGGATATATAGATTTCACAGGAAATATGGACACCTGTATTGCAATCCGTATCGCCTATAAAAAGAACGGCAAGGTATTTGTCAGAAGCGGAGCAGGAATTGTTGCAGATTCAGTGCCAGAGAAGGAATTCCAGGAAAGCCTCAACAAAGCCCAGGCTGTAGTAAATGCACTAACCACCCAAATGTGACTAAATGAGGATTAGAGATATGATTTTATTGATAGATAATTATGACAGTTTTTCATACAACCTGTATCAGCTGATAGGCAGTATCGAGCCAGATATACGAGTTATAAGAAATGATGAAATGACAGTTTCAGAGATAGCTAGTTTAAAACCCTCCCATATAATACTCTCGCCAGGTCCTGGCAAGCCACAGGACGCCGGGATCTGCGAGGATGTCGTAAGGGAACTGGGAGGAGAGATACCAATCCTTGGAGTATGCCTGGGACATCAGGCCATCTGCGAAGTGTTTGGCGCTACAGTAACCTACGCATCGAGACTTATGCACGGCAAACAGTCCGAGTGTACAGTGAAGAATGATCCAATCTTTGCTGGGATAGATGAGGGTAAAGAAGAAAAGAAACTACTTGTTGCAAGATATCATTCGCTGGCGGCAAAGAAGGAAACTATGCCGGAAGAGCTTGAGGTCATTGCAACATCAGATGATGATGGTGAAGTAATGGCAGTTCGCCATAAAGAGTATCTGATATATGGACTGCAGTTCCATCCAGAATCAATACTTACACCAACCGGTAAACAAATGCTAAGTAACTTTTTAAATGTGTAAAAAGTGCAAGGGGGACGGACCCCACTGCACCATAAACATGTAATTTTTTGGAGGTATAAAAAAATGATCAAGGAAGCAATTGAAAAAATCGTTAACAAGCTGGATCTTACATACGATGAGGCATATACAGTAATGAATGAGATAATGAGTGGCGAGACAACACCAACTCAGAATGCAGCATTTCTTTCAGCTCTTTCCACAAAGAGTGCAAAGGCTGAAACAAAGGACGAGATAGCAGGATGTGCTGCAGCAATGCGTGATCACGCAATTCCTGTAGAAACTGGAATGGATGTATTTGAGATAGTTGGTACAGGCGGAGACAATGCGCATAGCTTTAACATTTCAACAACATCAGCACTCATCGCAGCAGCTGGCGGAATGAAGGTTGCAAAGCATGGAAACAGAGCTGCTTCCTCGAAATGTGGTACAGCAGACTGCCTCGAGGCTCTTGGAGTAAACATCCAGCAGGATCCTGAAAAATGTGTGGAACTGTTAAATGAAGTCGGAATGTGCTTCTTCTTCGCACAGAAGTATCACACATCAATGAAGTATGTTGGTCCGATCAGAAAGGAGCTTGGGTTCAGAACAGTGTTCAACATTCTCGGCCCGCTTACCAACCCATCAAAGCCAACACTAATGCTTCTTGGCGTTTATGATGAGTATCTTGTTGAACCACTTGCACAGGTTCTTGCTGATCTCGGCGTAAAGCGCGGTATGGTCGTATTTGGCCAGGATAAGCTGGACGAGATATCTCTCAGCTCACCAACCACTGTCTGTGAAATCAAGGATGGTTGGTACAGAACAAGTGTCATTCGTCCAGAGGACTTTGGTTTCACAACCTGCAAGAAGGAAGACCTTGTGGGTGGAGCACCAGAGGAAAATGCAGCAATCACCAGAAGCATCCTAAGCGGTGAGGAGACAGGTCCAAAGCGTGATGCAACACTTCTTAATGCAGGCGCTGCCCTTTATATCGGCGGAAAGGCCGACTCGATGAAGGACGGTATCGAGCTTGCCAAGGAGCTGATCGCTTCAGGCAAGGCAGTTGAAACTTTAGAGAAGCTTATTGAAGTAAGTAATCGATAAAATGGTGCAGTGGGGACGGACCCCACTGCACCATATCGAAGTAAGCAACCGCTAGAGGTGTGAAATGATATTAGATGAATTAGCTGAGTTGACCAGAATTAGAATAGAAAAACAAAAGCTGGAATATTTGCCAGAGGATATTCGAAGTGATGCTGAGATGACAGCTTCTGTTGAGTATACAAAGTATGGCTTCGACTTTCCATTTGAGAAGGCTCTAAAGAAGGAAGGGCTTTCGATTATCTCGGAGGTGAAGAAGGCTTCTCCGTCAAAGGGAGTTATAGCAGAGGATTTTCCTTATCTTGAGATAGCGAAAACCTATGAGGAGAGTGGAGCGGATGCCATATCCTGTCTTACGGAGCCAGATAGATTTAAGGGTAGTGATGAGTATCTGAAGGCCATAACTAAGGAAGTAAAGATCCCGGTTCTTAGAAAGGATTTTACCATTGATCCTTATATGATATATCAGGCGAAGCTGATGGGAGCATCGGCAGTTCTTCTCATTGCGGCTATCCTGTCAGATGAAGAACTGAAGACCTTCTTTGAGATAGCTGATGGTCTTGGGCTGTCCTGCCTGTTTGAAGCCCACGACGCCGAGGAGGTTAAAAGATGCCTTGCGGCAGGAGCCAGAATAGTAGGAGTTAATAACCGTAACCTGAAAGACTTTACAGTTGATATCAAAAACAGCATAAGACTTCGAGGGCTGGTGCCGGGAGACGTGACATTTGTCTCCGAAAGTGGAATTGAGAAGCCTGAAGATGTAAAGGTGTTAAGAGAAAAAGGTACGGATGCAGTTCTTATAGGAGAGATGCTGATGAGAAGCTCCGACAAGAAGATGTTGATTCAGGAACTTAAGAAGAATGGAAAAAAATAGAACAAGAATTAAAATATGCGGACTATCCCGTATTGAGGATATAGCAGTGGCGAACGAACTCCTTCCAGATTATATAGGCTTTGTTTTCTGGGAGAGGAGTAAGCGAAATGTCACGAAAGCAGAAGCGGCGGAATTAAAAAGAAACCTGGATAAGAACATCAAGGCCGTTGGAGTTTTCGTGGATGCTGAAATTGATTATATTGCTGACCTGATAAACTGTGGTATAATAGACGTCGCTCAGCTTCATGGCTCAGAGAGCGAGGCTTATATCAAGAGACTTCGTGATAGATTGGCAAATGATATCGGGACAGCTCCTGTTCGAATCATAAAAGCCTTCAACGTGAACAAGATGACATCTTTTGAAGAGGCTGAGAGTTCTTCAGCAGATTACATCATGCTTGATTCAGGAAAGGGAACCGGTGTAACTCACGACTGGTTCAGACTTAAGTGTCTCACAAGACCATACTTTCTTGCAGGAGGTCTTGGACCTGAGAATGTAAGTGAAGCAATAAAAGTACTGCAGCCTTTTGCGGTGGATGTAAGTTCAGGTGTTGAAACTGATGGCGTAAAGGACGCAGATAAAATGCGAGCATTTGTTGAAAATGTAACGAAGAAACGTAGTTAATGATTCATAATGAAATATATTGAAAGGATACGATTATGGGAAACGCAGTTAATGGAAGATTTGGAGAATTCGGTGGACAGTACATCCCTGAAACTCTGATGAACGAGATACATAAGCTGGAAGAAGCATATGAGCATTATAAGAATGATCCGGAGTTCGTAGCAGAGCTGGACAAGCTAAACCGTGAGTATGCAGGTCGTCCATCACTTCTTTATTATGCAGAGAAGATGACAAGAGACCTTGGCGGTGCAAAGATCTATCTTAAGAGAGAGGATCTGAACCATACAGGTTCACACAAGATCAACAATGTTCTTGGTCAGGTGCTTCTTGCAAAGAAGATGGGTAAGACTAGAGTTATCGCAGAGACAGGTGCGGGTCAACACGGTGTTGCAACTGCTACTGCTGCAGCACTTATGGATATGGAGTGCGAGATATTCATGGGTGAGGAGGATACAATCCGCCAGGCTCTTAACGTATTCAGAATGGAACTTCTTGGAGCTAAGGTTCATGCTGTTAAGACAGGAACAAAGGTTCTGAAGGACGCAGTAAATGAGGCTATGCGTGAGTGGGTTAGTCGAGTTGACGATACACTCTACGTACTTGGTTCCGTAATGGGTCCGCATCCATTTCCTACTATAGTAAGAGACTTCCAGTCTGTTATCAGTAAGGAAAGCCGTGCACAGATCCTCGAAGCAGAAGGAAAGCTTCCAGATGTTGTTATCGCCTGTGTTGGTGGTGGTAGTAATGCGATCGGTTCCTTCTATGAATATATAAATGACGAGGGAGTACGTCTCATCGGATGTGAGGCTGCTGGTCTTGGAGTAGATAATCCTAAGAATGCAGCAACTATGGCTAACGGTTCTATGGGTATCTTCCATGGCATGAAGTCTCTCTTCTGCCAGGATGAGTATGGACAGATTGCTCCAGTTTATTCCATTTCAGCTGGACTCGACTATCCGGGAATCGGTCCGGAGCACGCATACCTTGCTTCCACAGGAAGAGCAGAGTATGTTCCTATCACTGATGAAGAGGCTGTACAGGCTTTTGAATACCTTTCAAGAACAGAAGGTATCATCCCTGCTATCGAGAGCAGCCATGCAGTAGCACACGTTCTGAAGATTGCACCTGAAATGCCAAAGGATTCCATAATCGTATGTACAATATCAGGCCGAGGCGACAAAGACGTAGCTGCCATAGCACGCTACCGCGGTGTAGACATTCACGACTAAAAACAAGACAGGGGACGGTTCTCCGTCTTAAAAATCGGACAGGGGACGGTTCTCTGTCTTGCACGAATAAAAGCATCAAGGAGAAAATTATGAGTAGAATATATAAAGCATTTGAGAATAAGAAGGCGTTTATAGCATTTCTTACGGCTGGTGATCCAGATTATGAGACAAGCCTTAAGAACTTCCGCGCTGTGCTTGAAGCAGGTGCCGACCTTGTAGAGGTGGGAATTCCATTTTCTGATCCTATTGCTGAGGGTCCTGTAATTCAGGAAGCAGATATCAGAGCTCTGTCATCAGGCATGACTACTGATAAGGTCTTCGAGCTGGTTAAGGAGCTGAGAAAGGATTACGATACTCCAATAGTATTTATGACCTACGCAAATCCTGTATATCATTATGGTACAGAGAAGTTTTTCGAGAAGGCATCTGAGGCGGGTGCTGATGGAATCATCATTCCAGACTGTCCTTTTGAGGAGCGTCATGAGTTTGACGAGACAGCAGCAAAGTACGGTATGGATTTCATATCTATGATTGCTCCAACAAGCGAGGACAGGATCAAGATGATCGCATTCCAGGCTAAGGGCTTCATCTATGTGGTTTCTTCCCTTGGCGTTACCGGCGTCAGAAGCGAGATCAAGACAGACCTTGGCACAATCCTCGGTCTGATAAAGGAAGCTACAGATACTCCTGCAGCCATCGGTTTCGGAATCAGTACCCCTGAGCAGGCTGGTAAAATGTCACAGCTGGCCGACGGCGTTATAGTAGGATCGGCTATGGTTAAGATAGTTGCAGAGTACGGCACAGACGCACCTGAGAAACTGGCTGAGTTTGTAAAGGGTATAAAGGCTGCAATATAGTGTTATATCATTAATAAAATTAACTTATTATATAGTAAAAATCGCTTGACTTATAATAATAAAGTTATATACTAAATGTGGTTAAAAAAAGTAACTTGTTTAACCAATTGATTAGTTTACTGATGAAGCAAAGGCGCTTCGAGTTTTGTTCTCGAAGTGCCTTTTGTACGAGGGGCAGCCTTCGAAGAGTGCGAAAAGGAAAAGAATATGTCAGATTATAACAAAAAACTAATTATGGAGGATGGAACCGAGTACCTGGGCTTTGGCTTTGGTGCTGACAAAGAGGCGGTCTGTGAGATAGTATTTAACACATCTATGGTTGGTTATCAGGAAATCATTTCTGATCCATCCTACACAGATCAGGCGATAGTTATGTCTTATCCACTAATTGGAAATTACGGAATAACAGATGAGGACTTCGAGAGCAAGCTGATCAATCTCGGAGCTCTTATTGTAAGAGAGGTAAATGAATCTCCTTCTAACTTCCGTTTTACCAGAACTCTGTCTGAGCTTCTGGAGGATTCAGATGTTCCTGGAATCTATGGAGTAGATACCAGAAAGCTAGTCAGAAGCATAAGAGATTACGGTTCAAGAAAGGTGCTCATAACAGACATCAGCACAAGTCTTGAGGATGGTCTAAAGAAAATGGCAGAAACAGAGCTGCCACATGACCAGGTTAAGAGATGCAGTTCAAAGAAGAGATGGTATGCACGTACCTCTAATCCAAAGTTCAATGTTGTAGCCATTGACTGCGGTATGAAGATGAATATTGTCCGCGAGTTAAATGCTCACGGCTGTAACGTTACAGTAGTTCCATACGATACACCAGCAGAAGAAATAATGAAAATGAATCCTAATGGACTCTTTATTTCAAATGGCCCTGGTGATCCTGAGGATGTTCCAGAGGTTATCGAGACACTGAAAACCCTGAAGGGTGAGCTTCCAATGTTTGGTATCTGTCTTGGTCATCAGCTGATAGCTCTGTCATACGGAGCAAAAACCTACAAGCTCAAGTTCGGACATCGTGGCGGAAATCATCCTGTAAAGGATCTGGCTACTGGAAAGATAGAGATAACAAGTCAGAATCACAGCTATGCAGTTGATGATTCTACAGTAGAAGGTACAGGCCTCAAGGTTTCGCATATTAATCTTCTGGATAACACAGTTGAAGGCCTTACATCAGAGGACGGAAAGGTCTTCTCTGTACAGTACCATCCAGAGAGTGCACCTGGTCCACAGGACAGCACCTACCTCTTTGACCGTTTCATTTCAAACATGAAAATGTAACAGATTTTGACAATCTTTCCATTTGTCATGTTTTAAGGAGAAAATCATGCCCAAAAGAACAGATTTACACAAAATACTTGTGATCGGCTCCGGCCCTATCGTTATCGGCCAGGCAGCAGAGTTCGACTATGCGGGAACTCAGGCCTGCCTCGCTCTTAAAGAGGAGGGCTACGAGGTAATCCTCGCCAACTCCAACCCTGCAACCATCATGACCGACACAATGATTGCCGACAAGGTTTATATGGAGCCACTTACACTGGAATATCTGGCACGTATCTGCCGCTATGAGAGACCGGACGCGATCGTCCCTGGAATCGGTGGACAGACAGGCCTTAACCTTGCTATGCAGTTAAATGATAAAGGCGTCCTCCATGAGTGCGAGATAGAGCTTCTTGGAACCGATGCGGCGTCTATCAAATGTGCCGAGGATAGAGAAGAGTTCAAGGAACTCTGCGAGAGACTGGGCGAGCCTGTTGTTCCGTCAGAGATTACATATTCAGTAGAAGAAGGCCTTAAGGCTGCTGAGGATATAGGCTATCCAGTAATACTTCGTCCTGCATTTACCCTTGGTGGTACAGGAGGTGGATTTGCTGATAACCCTGAAGAAATGGCTGAAATGATGAAGAATGCTCTTGCACTTTCACCAGTTCACCAGGTTCTTGTAGAGAAGAGTATCAAGGGCTACAAGGAAATCGAGTACGAGGTAATGAGGGATGCTAACGATACTGCCCTCGTTGTCTGTAACATGGAGAACCTGGATCCAGTTGGTATCCATACAGGTGACTCTATCGTTGTTGCTCCTAGCCAGACCCTTACTAACAAAGAATATCATATGCTCCGTGACAGCGCTCTTAAGATTATCAGAGCTCTTGGCGTAGAAGGTGGTTGTAACTGCCAGTTCGCCCTTGATCCGGAGTCATTTAGCTACTATGTAATTGAGGTTAATCCTAGAGTTTCACGTTCATCTGCACTTGCTTCAAAGGCCAGCGGTTACCCGATCGCCAGAGTTTCTGCGAAGATTGCAGTAGGTATGAATCTTGACGAGATAAAGCTCGCCAACACACCTGCCTGCTTCGAGCCAACACTTGACTACGTCGTAACCAAGATGCCTAGATTCCCATTTGACAAGTTTACTCTTGCATCAAATGTTCTCTCAACTCAGATGAAGGCAACAGGAGAGACTATGAGTATCGGCCGTACTGCAGAGGAAAGTCTCCTAAAGGCTATCCGTTCTCTGGAAGATGGCAAGAATCATATACATCTTGAAAAGTTCGATGTTAAGAGTCTCTCTGATAAGTCTGACAGTAAAGAAGCAAAGAAGGAAGCTATCGAGAAGCTTCTTAAATATGTTGAGGATGGAACTGACGACCGAATCTATGCTCTGTCACAGTTGATCTGGCTGGGTGTGGATCTTCAGGTTATCTATAGCAAGACTCGTATCGATATGTTCTTCCTGGATAAGATTAAGAACATAGTTGATTTTGAGAAGAAGATAGAAGAGCGTGCCAAGGAATATGAGTCACAGGGACTCTCAAAGATTCTTGACAGAGATACCCTATACGATGCAAAGAAAATGGGATTCTCAGATTCTTATATTGCAGAGCTGACTGGTGTTTCTGAAGATGATGTAATGAATCTCAGACGCGAGCTGGGTGTAAAGCCTGTTTACAAGATGATCGATACCTGTGCCAGCGAGTTTGAGAGCTACGTACCATATTTCTATTCAACATATGAAGATGAAAATGAGTCAATTGTCTCAGAGAACAAGAAGATAATCGTTCTTGGTTCTGGTCCTATCAGAATCGGTCAGGGTGTCGAGTTCGATTACTCAACAGTTCACGCAGTAAAGACAATTCACGAGATGGGTTATGAGGCCATCGTCATTAACAATAACCCAGAGACAGTTTCAACTGATTATACTATATCCGACAAGCTCTATTTTGAGCCTCTTACAGTCGAGGATATAATGAATATCATAGATCTGGAGAAACCAGAGGGCGTCATTACCTCTCTTGGTGGTCAGACAGCAGTTAACCTTGCTGAGCCACTTGAGAAGAAGGGTGTTAAGCTTATCGGTACAAGCAACGAGGCTATCTTCAGAGCAGAGGATAGAGATGCATTTGAAGATGTTATCTCATCTCTTGGCATTCCTCATCCAAAGGGAGTTGCCGTAACAGATATCGAGAGTGGTGTTGCAGCTGCTGAAAAGATCGGTTACCCAGTTCTTGTTCGTCCAAGCTTCGTACTTGGTGGACGTGCTATGGAGATCGTTGCTAATGAGGAAATGCTGCGTCACTACTTGAGAACAGCCGTTGAGGTAGACGTAGACAGACCTGTGCTTGTAGACAAGTATATCGTTGGAAAAGAGGTTGAGGTTGACGCTATCTGTGATGGCGAGACTGTATTCCTTCCAGGTATTATGGAGCTGGTTGAGAGAACCGGTGTCCATTCTGGAGACAGCACCAGCGTTTATCCTCCATATTCAATCTCGGAAAAGGTTAAGGAAACAATTACTGATTATACCAACAAGCTTGGTCTTGGAATCGGTATAGTTGGTCTCTTCAATATACAGTTCATCGTTGATAAGGAAGACAATGTATATATCATTGAGGTTAACCCAAGAGCTTCCCGAAGCGTTCCATTCCTGTCAAAGTCAACAGGTTACAGCTTAGTAGATATCGCTACTAAGGTAATGCTTGGTCATAGTCTTGCTGAGCAGGGATTTACTGGAATTGCTCCAGAGGGCGGACTCAAGCTGCTTTCTATTGATACCAGCGATGAGGCAGAGCTTAAAAAGGCAAAGAAGTGGTACGTTAAGACACCAGCATTTTCATTTGCAAAGTTAAATGGTATGGATCCTTATCTTTCTCCTGAAATGAAATCTACTGGTGAAGCAATCGGTTATGACCGAAGCCTGAAACGTGCTTTCTATAAGGCACTCCAGGCCAGCGGAATCAAGATGAAGGAGTACGGAACCGTAATGGTAACTCTCGCAGACGAGGACAAGGAGGAGGCGCTTCCACTTGTAAGACGTTTCTACGAGCTGGGCTTTAACATTGAGGCAACTGTGGGAACTGGTGAGTTCCTGAAGGAGCACGGAATCCGTACAAGAATCCGTGGCAAGCTCAGTGATGGCAGTGACGAGGTAATTCGTTCCATCGAGGCTGGCTATGTAAGCTACATCATAAATACACGTGCGATACTGTCAGGTATCCACTACGTAGATGGCGCAGAGATAAGACGTTCAGCCATAATGAACGGTGTGACAATCTTCACATCACTGGATACAGTACGAATCCTGCTGGATGTACTTGAAGACATCACTCCACGAATCTCAACTATCTAATATAAAAATATCAAAAAAATAACCAGCAGGGGACGGTTCTCATTAGCCGTCCCCTGCTTTTTTTGTTGTGTATATTTGTGCATAATGTTATACTTAGACTAGGCTTTTTAGATATTTTTAACGAAAAGAGATATGTTTATGGCCATTGCAGTAAGAGTAGCTTCGAGCAAGGAAATGAAGAAAAACAAGAATATGGTGAAGCTCCTTACAAAGGGCAGGGAGTTTGATGAGAACATGCTGACCATCGATTGGTCCAAGGCTCGAATAGCGCCCAATCTGGGTTACACATTTCTGCCGAGGGAGAAGGGGGTAAAGGGCTACCGGGTTCCTATTGCTGGCACGGTGTCTGAGCTTCTGCTTCCGGAGGATGTGGATGATTCAGCAGTTATTCTATATATTCACGGTGGTGGTTTTGTGTCCGGTTCGGCGTCGGCTTCCCGTTCGTATTGTTCCATGCTCGCTGCATATACCGGCTTCAGAGTCATTTCAGCTGAATACAGGTTGTCTCCTGAAAATCAATTTCCGGATGGACTTGAGGACTGCTACAACATACTTCGGGTCATCAGAAAGAAATATCCTGATTCGAAGGTGGTTCTGGGAGGAGAAAGTGCTGGAGGAAATATGTGCCTCGCACTTGCGCTTAAGGCCAGGGACAGGGGCAGACGAAGCATTGCTGCGGTTATCGCACACAGTCCGCTGGTGGATTTCACAGGCGCTCTGGACAGAACCCAGCACGAAATAGATGATTTCACTGTAAGAGAGGGCTTTATCGAGCCCATGAGGATTGCCTATGCAGGGGATGCGAATCCAACTAATCCTTACATTTCGCCATTTTACGGGGATTACAAGGATATGCCGCCAATATTCCTGACCTGCGATTACAACGAGACTTTATTCGCTGATTCCATGGCCATATATCGAAAATGCAGAGCGGCTGAGACTCCTGTCAAGATGGTGCAGATGAAGGAAGCATTTCACGCCTTTGCAACCATGGGGACCAGGACTCCTGAGACAGAGAAGCTTCTTAGAGAGAACGCGAGCTTCATAATGAAATATCTATATCAGCCAGACAATAAAACCAACTAAAGATATAAACGCTTTTTACATCAAAGGATTTTACATGAAAGACGAAACTAAAACCAGAATGTCGCTTGTAGCGAGTATTCTTATATTCATAGCAAGTTTGGTTATGCGAGAGCTGGGCTACCGGGCTATGGCTTTCGTGCTCTTTTTCGTTGCGCTGTTTGAGATAATAGCGCTCTACATACTTATGCTGCAATATAGCAGCAAGAGTCAGGAGGAGCGAAAGACATTTTCACAGATTGCCACCTCTCTGGCAGGCGATTATGAAAGCGTGTACTATATCAACACCAAGGATAACAGCTACAACGAGTACAGCCTGATGGGACAGCTGGAAAACAAAGAGGATGGCCTTACTATCATTTCATCAGGTAAGGATTTCTTTGCGGATACGCTGATAAATACGGAGAAGCTTGTCTACAAGGATGACAGGGAACATTTCAAATCATATATTAATAAGCAGAAACTATACGAGATATTCCGCAAGGACGAGACCTTCCATCTGAATTACCGACTTGTTAAGAACGGCAAGCCTGTTTACTACAATCTAAAAGCCACAAAGGGCGCGGGCGCTGATGACAAATACATAGTAATAGGTGTTAGAAATGTGGACACTGAGACCAAGGCTCACAAGAAGGCCCTTGCCGCAGCTGAGCAGGGCGAGGTTTTTGGCAGGATAGCTAATGCGCTGGCTTCACGCTATGAGGTTCTCTACTATGTAGATATAGAGACAAATGAGTTCTATGAGTTCAGTACCAGCGAGGCCTACAGCCACCTGGATATTGGCCACCACGGATATGATTTCTTCGCAGAAACACAGCGTAATCTTGTGAGAGATATCTATGTGGATGATTATCCAATGATGGCGACTGCTATGGATAAGAGTAATCTGTTAAATGTTATCCGTGACAAGAAGGTATTCACTATTACCTATCGTCTTATCCTTGATGGAGAACCGCAGTACGTCAATCTTCGCGCTATGAAGCCAAGGGATGACAACAAGCACATCGTTGTGGGCGTGATCAACATCAATGAGTCCATGCAGCGCGAGGAAGAGTTCAAACAGCGCATAGATACCGTAATGAATATGGCTAATCGTGATGCTCTTACAGGTGTTAAGAACAAGAACGCTTACAGCATTATGGAGAATGAGTTAAATGAAAAGATCGCCGCTGGTTCTGAAAAGGATTTTGCGGTGGTTGTATGTGATGTCAATAATCTGAAGATTATCAATGACACCAAAGGCCATAAGGCTGGCGATGAACATATCCGTGAAGCCTGTATGATGATCTGCCGTGTCTTCAAGCACAGCCCGGTTTACCGCATTGGTGGTGATGAGTTTGTAGTCATCCTGAAGGGAGAAGACTTTGAGAATCGTGCTTCTCTTCTGGGAGAGCTTCGTACTCAGGTGCAGATAAATAAAGAAGAAGACAAGGTTGTGGTCGCAAGTGGACTCGCTGATTATGTGCCAAATGCTGACACCGCCCTGGAGCTTGTCTTTGAAAAGGCAGACAATGAAATGTATGCTAACAAGAAAGAACTGAAAGAAGAATGATCACTGATGAACTTTGTGATTCCATATCTTGAATATACATTTTACGGACCTATAGTGCTCGGTTCCATCTTTATTGGTATTATCGTAGCCTGTGTCATTATGAATAAAGCAGGAGTAAAAAGAGTGACTGTATTCTATACAGCACTCTTTACTTTTGTATGTATAATTATGTGCTCCTTTATGGTGTCACTAATCTTATCTCGCGATGTCAGAAAGATAGGTTTTGTTGGTGCTGGTGGAGCCCTTGGCCTGATGTTTGGTGCTGTTACTGCATCTCTCATCTTTCGTGACCACACAAATGATGCTCTTACGGCCTGGATCATCGCAGCGCCGCTTATGTATGGGCTCTCAAAGATTGGGTGTCATATAGCAGGATGCTGTCGTGGCATTCCCTACGATGGACCGTTTTCAGTAACCTATCTGGAAAAGCTTTCGGATGCTAGTGACGGTTTTAGTGGGACAGGCTGTTTCCCCATTCAGTTGACTGAAACTATAGCATTTGTCCTTATCTTTGTTATCGGTCTTATTCTCTACCTCCGGATAGACAGAAACAGAAGCGCCAGCATTGTAATAATCCTTTCTACGGTCGCAAAGATAGGTCTCGAGTTCCTTCGGGAATCCCACGTTGGAACAGCCATCTCAAACTATCAGATACTTATATTCGTGATAGCAGCCATAGCATATGTGGTTAATCATTTTGCAAGCAGATTTGCTTCAAATAACGATTGTATAAATAATGATTAGGGTGTATTATAAGTAAGTTGTACGTAATATTTTTTTATGGTATATCGGTGCGTGGCTCAGTTTGGTAGAGCGCTGCGTTCGGGACGCAGAGGTCGTGGGTTCGAATCCCGTCGCACCGATTTTTTTATTTGACTAGTGAAAATCGATGGTTTATGAGATAATGAAAAAAAGTTTTTGAGGGAGGTTTTCATAATGGTAAAGCACGTAATACTTTGGCAATTAAAAGACGAACTGTCACTTGAGGAGAAGAAAAAGGTTAAGAAAAACATTAAGGATGGGCTTGAGGGTCTGGCTGGTCAGATTCCTGGACTTATTGAAATCAGAGTTGAGACGGAAGGGCTTGCTTCTTCTAATGCCGATCTTATGCTTGATTCAAGCTTTGAAGATGAGGAGTCCCTGAAGGGTTACGCTGTCCATCCGGCACATGTTGCTGTTGCAGATGGAGCAGTTAGACCATATACCAAGACAAGAGTGTGCCTCGACTTTGAGAAGTGAAGATTTCACGAATAATAATCAGTGATAAATATTGAAATAAGGATAATATATCAAAACCGTCGAGAAGCTTCTCGGCGGTTTTTCCATTTGCGACACATCTTTACCCGTTCACAACAGCATTTACAATTATCCTCTCCTCCCGTGATAATATCCAATTATCAAATACAGTACAACGAAAAATGCTGAATAAATAAGAAAAAGGAAAGTACAAAGATGACTGAAGAGAAAATGACTCAAAAAGAAACAAAGAAAAAAATGACAGAAATGAAATCTGGGAATCCTTCTAAAAAGATAGTGACCGGAATAATTATAGCTGTAGTAGTTTTAGCTGCTGCTATTGTAGCGCTTAAGATGAGGAAGCCTGCAAAGATGAAGGACTTTGAAACTCAGGCTACTACTATCGATAACATAGAGATCCCGGAGGGGACAAGAATCGTTGCGCTGGGAGAAGCAGCTCACGGCAACAAGGAATTCCAGGAGCTAAAGCTGGAGGTGTTCCAGAAACTGGTTGAGAAGACCAACGTCAGAGCTCTTATTCTTGAAGGCGACTTTGGCGGATGTGCTATTGCAAATGATTATATTCAGGGCGGAGAAGGCACAGCTGAGGAAGCAACCCTTCATCTGGGATATACACTGTATAAAACTGATGAGATGTGTGAACTGGTTCAGTGGATGCATGATTATAACCAGACTGCGGCTGAGGGTGACAAGGTCAGACTTTACGGTATGGATATACAGTATGATGAGGATACCGTACTATTTCTGAATGGGTTCTATAAGAGGGTTGATGAAGCAAAGTTTGGTGATTATTCAGATCAGATGATGAGTTATCTGGGAGAGGTTACAGAAGATTTTGAATCGTCAAATTATGATAATGTTGTTAAACTGATGGACGAGATTAAATCTGATATTGAAGCTAATAAGGATGCATATACAGAAAATGTAGGAGCCGCTGAGGTGGAACTCGCAAGCTATGCAGCAGAAAACCTAAAGTATTTCGCGAGCTATTGGGCAAAGGAAAACTCTTCTAATAAGGCTAGGGATACATATATGAAGGTTAATGTTGACTGGTTCCTTGAAGTGGAGGAGAGAGAGCATAACGGAGCAGTTATGATCTCCTGCCACAATGGACATATGACAAGAAATCGTTCTTCAGTAGCTACATTTCTTGGTACATTTCTTGCTGAAGAATATGGTGACAAGTACTTTGCTATAGGAACTGATTTTTATAACTCCGTGGACAGCGTTCCTAAGACCAGTGCAAGAGACAGAGTTGACAGGAAGTTCTGCTCAGGAGATCCTATAGCTTATCAGGTAAAGGATATGCCTGAGGACAAGTACTATGTGGATTTCAACAAGGTTGATGCAAATGGTGATCTTGGCAAGAAGGTGAACAGCGCTATCAGAACTGGTTCTGTTGGAGAGACTGACTCTATAATGTACAAGTTCCTGAAGAGTACTTATACGATAAACTATAAGCCTGCTGATATGTATGATGCTATGATCGTTTACTACGAGGTAAGTCCAATTAGAATATGGACCGATAAATAATTACATAGTCCGATGACATTTGTTGTAGTTTTGCAACTATAACAACTCCCTCCCCATGTACCACCGAGGTTCTATCGGTGGTACTTTTTTTGGTTTAAATTTCAATTTTAGTCTGGCTTTTTATGGGACAGACTATTTTGTATACTTAAGATAGAAAAGAAGCCCTTTCCTGCCCTTATCAGGGCGAACTGCACCTTTACAACTGAATAACAACTTAATATGGAAAAAAGTATTTATAGAAAGAATATTTATAGAACATATTGTTATCTAGTATAAGTTTTGAAAGGATGAGTTGGCTATGAATATTATTGATTTTGATGAGAACATTGCTGAGAACAATACAGATTACTATGACAAGGGCTCTGAGTATAACGGATTCAAGGAGTACATTGCTGACATCAGTAACAGTAGGAAGTACACAGCTGACAAGCTGGATGGCACTCTGGTTAATAGTGATTCGACCATCGCTCGGAATGAGCTTGTTGAGCAGAACACTAAGCTGGTTGTGTCTGTTGCCAAGCAGTACGCTAAGAATGGTGTTAATATGTCACTTGAGGACATTATCCAGGAGGGCAATTTCGGTCTTATCAAGGCTGCAGAGAGGTTCGACCCAAGTATGGGTTATGCTTTCTCCACCTACGCAATGACCTGGATTAAGCAGAGCATCCTCCGGGCCTTCTCCCAGAAGGGCAGAAGCATCCGAATCCCGGACCATATGTTTGAGAGGATGAATAAGGTCAGGAAGGCAAGGGAGGCCTACTTCCATCAGAATGGCACTTATGCTTCTGATGAGGTTATAGCAGAGGCGCTGGGAATCAGTGTTGAGAAGGTTGCTGAGTGCGACATCTATAGTATCCAGATGGATTCCATCGACAGGGAAATCGATGAGGAGAGTGAGACCAGTCTGGGAGACCTTATTGAGGATGTATCCGTGGAGGGACCGGAGACGGCTATCCTCAGAGACGAGGTCGGAGAGGTGGTAAGAGAGGCGATGAGGGACAGCCTTACCCCTCAGGAGCTCGACATTGTAATCAAGAGATGCGGTTTCGCAGACAGGATCTACACTCTTGAGGAGCTTGGCGAGGTTTATGGGGTTACAAGAGAGCGTATCCGCCAGATTCAGGGTGCGGCTTTTGTGAAGCTTAGTAAGAATCCTCGCCTCAGATCCCTTTCCAAGGCATATAATAGCAAGAAGGCAGCCTGCCTGTAGTGTTAGTGAACGAGTCACTTAGAAAAGTGGCTCGTTTTTTTATGTATAAGGTTGCTAGATAAACCCACCTGTATAATGTATAATGATGGATGTGAGCAAGATGACAAGTGATGTATATGTGATAGGGGTTTGATATGTCATTAGAAAGTATTTTTATAAATGTCACCTGGAAGAAAAACGATGCAAAGCGCGATGCGGGGCTTACTATCCCTGAGGAGGTCAGATATATCAGGGATAACAGATACGGCGATGATGAGTTTTATAACAGTCTGGACATCTGTTATCCAAGAGATAAGGCAGATAAGAAGCTTCCAGTTATTATCAGCATTCATGGTGGGGCCTATGTCTACGGTAGTAAGGAGGTGTATCAGTTCTACTGCGCAGATCTGGCAAGGCGTGGTTTCACGGTGGTGAACTTCGATTACAGGCTTGCTCCTAAGTTTAAGTTTCCATCTCCCTTAGAGGATATCTCAAAGGTAATAGAGTGGCTAGAAACTAAGAAAGAGCTTTATCCTGTTGATATGTCAAATGTATTTCTGATCGGAGATTCTGCAGGAGCACAGCTCGCCAGCCAGTATGGGGCTATATATTCAAACGAAAAGTATCGCAAGCTCTTCAGGTTAAGGAAGCCTGAAGCAAGCATTCGGGGACTGTCCCTTGCCTGTGGCCTCTATGATCTGGAGAAACATCTTGGTGGAAAGAGAACGGGACTTATAAAGGATTATTTTACATCCAGTCCTGAAGGCTTCGGGGAGAAACTGAAGGTGCTGGACTATATAGATCAGAACTATCCGCCTTGTTATATATTTAGCTCTGGAGGGGATTTTCTACTGGAAAATGTAGAACCTATGACGCAGCTTCTTCGAGACAGGGGCGTAGAATGCGAGAGCAAGGTGTATGGGGATAAGAATATTGGGCACGTATTTCACGTGGATGTAAAGAGCGGGCTTGCTGGTCAGGCAAATGATGACCAGTGTGATTTTATGAAGCGGCACGTGGTGAAGACTCGCTGAACGAAGAAGAGTTGTTAATATGAAAGGGTTCTGATATGAAGGAAGTAACACTAAGTAACAATGTGAATATACCGATGGTTGGGTATGGATCGTATCTGTCAACTGAAAATGGGGGTAAACAGGTTATTCTTGATGCCCTTGAAACAGGCTACAGATATATCGATACAGCCAGCTATTATTATAACGAGGATGCCATAGGAGAGGCTATTCTTGAGTCGGGGATTCTGAGAGAGGATATATTTATCTGTAGTAAGGTTTGGCCCACTATGCTGGGGTTAGAAGAAACCAGAGAATCCTTCGAGGAGTCATGCAGGAAGCTGCAGACAGATTATCTGGATATGTTCCTTATTCATTGGCCGAAGGTGAGTCAGAGTGATGAGAGATGGCTGGATAAAATAATCGAAGGCTGGAAGGCAATGGAAGAGCTATACGATGAAGGCAGGATCAAGGCTATTGGTGTGTCAAATTTTCTGCCACATCACCTGCGCCCGTTATTAGAAGCAGCACGCATCAAACCAATGGTGGATCAGCTGGAGCTTCACGTGGGTTATATGCAGGAGTACACCTTGTCCTATCTGAAGAAGGAGGGCATAGTTCCTCAGGCCTGGAGCCCACTTGGAAGAGCGAGAATGCTCAGTGATGAACGTATTATAAAGCTTGCTGATAAGTATGGTAAGTCACCAGCCCAGGTTCTGATTAGTTTCCTGATTAAGAGAGGTATTCCGGTAATTCCGAAGGCATCCAGCAAGGAACGTATGCTTCAGAATCTGGATGTATTTGATTTTGACTTAAATGAGGATGAAATATCATATCTGTCCTGTATCCCACAGGCAGGGTGGTCAGAGGAACATCCGGATTTATTTGAGGACTAATTCTGTGAATTGATTATGTAAACCACTTTACTAAAGCGGTTTGTGATGTATAATTATGATATTAGAAAGGAATAAGATTTAAGATATACTATAAACTGATGAGCAGGGACAGAGAGAATGAGGAGATTATATAGAAAAATCTGTATAATAGCTATGTGTATGGTCATTATAACAGGGGCAAATGGCTGTACTATTCCTTATTCTGCAGATCAACCTGCCGAGAGTGAAACTGTTGCGGAAGATACTGAGACAACAACAGAGATAACCGAGGCCGTGACAGAGACTACAGAAGAAACGTCTGAAACGAAAACTGATTTTCAGACTGCTGATGAACTTGTAATAGCACCTTACGATGGAGAAGCGTTTGTCCAGTTAAATGATAACGTTCCTGAGTTCACCGAGGATGAAAAGAGGAGTACTGAAGCCTTTGAGAATTACAGCGAGCTGGACTCGCTGGGGAGATGTGGAGCTGCATTTGCCAATATCTGCAAGGAGATAATGCCCACTGAGGAACGTGGGGAGATAGGAGACGTAAGACCTTCAGGCTGGCATGTGGTGAAGTACCCCGACTTGATAGAAGATAACTATCTCTATAACAGATCGCACCTTATTGCATTTAGCCTTGCTGGTGAAAATGCAAATGAGAAGAATCTGATCACAGGAACGAGATACCTGAATCAGGAGACTATGCAGATCTTTGAACTGAAGGTTCTTGATTATGTACGAAGCACCGATAATCACGTGCTGTATCGTGTGACACCTGTATTCGAGGGCGACAATCTGGTTGCGACGGGTGTTCAGATGGAGGCCTGGTCTGTTGAGGATAAGGGCGAGGGAATCTGTTTCAATGTTTTCTGTTACAACGTGCAGCCTGGAATTGAGATTGACTATGTAACTGGGGACAGCTCAGTTTCCGAAGAATCTAAAGATACAGCCAAAGAATCCGGAGAGACCATCGAGGAAAAGGGCGAGACTAAAGAATCAGAAGCAGAGGATTCTTCAGTAATCTTAATCGGAGCGGATACAGAATCCACAACAGAGGCAAATTCTGAAACCAAGACGGTTGTTAGTGGTGAGGACGAAGAGAGAACTTACATCCTCAATACAAACTCCAAGAAGATACATCTTCCAACCTGCAGCAGCGTAAATGATATGGCTGAAAAAAATAAGCAGGAATGTGAAAGCTCCATCAGTGAATTAAAGAAGAAAGGTTATGAACCTTGTGGCAGATGCCTGGCTGAATATAGATAGTGATATGGAGGTATGGTTTTATATGAAAATAGCTTTATTAGTTATTTGTTGTTACCTGGTAGGTTGTATTAATCCAGCGTACATAATGGCAAAAATTCGGGGATTCGATATAAGAAACTCTGGATCGGAAAATGCCGGAACAGCTAATGCAGTTATTACCATGGGAACAAAGGCTGGTATTATTACAGCAGTTCTGGATATACTGAAATCATTTGGCTGCTACAAGGTGGCTATGATGATCTTTCCAGCTTATCCCTTTATAGGTGCCCTTGCTTCAATGTTTTGTATTTTGGGACATGTATTTCCTGTATTTATGAAGTTTAAGGGTGGAAAAGGTTTTGCCAGCTTTGGAGGATTAATCCTGGCGTTTAACTATAAATGGTTTCTTCTTCTGCTTACTTGCGCAGTCATACTTCTTGTCATTATTGATTACATCTGCATAGTTATATCCATGGTGTGCATTGCATTTCCAGTGATATATGGAATATCAACAAAGGACCTTATAGGTACAATAATCGTAGCGGCTATCGGGCTATTTATCATTTTCAAGCACTATCCAAACTTTGTCAGGATGAAGCACGGAGTTGAGGCAAGGTTCAGTGGCCTCTTCGACAGAGAAAAAGAAGAATCAAGAATACGTGAGAACTCACGCTAGATAAACATCAATTTTTGGGAGGTTAGATATGTTAGAGATTGGAACTAAGGCTCCGGATTTTACGCTTCCGGATCAGAACGGTGAAATGCATAAGTTGTCAGATTATTTGGGAAAGAAAGTTGTACTTTACTTCTATCCGAAGGATAATACCTCTGGCTGCACAAAACAGGCCTGCAGCTTTGGCGAGCTTATGCCACAATTCAAGGAAAAGGGAGCTGTGATTCTTGGAGTAAGCAAGGATTCTGTTGCTTCTCACAAGAAGTTTGAAGAAAAATATGGACTTCCATTTACACTTCTTTCTGATGTAGAAAAAGAAGTGATTCAGGCTTACGATGTCTGGAAAGAGAAGAAGAACTATGGCAAAGTTTCTATGGGAGTTGTGAGAACCACATATCTCATCGATGAAAAGGGAATTATAATTAAGGCGTTTGGAAATGTTAAAGCAGCTGACAATCCAACGCAGATGCTGGAAGAATTAGAGTAACATTTAGTATAAAATGGTTTCGTGTGAGTTAATGTTGTTAAAAGTATAAATATGGTTAAAGGTGGAGTTGGTAAAATGGACAAGATAGTACTATTAAAGGGCGATATTACAAAGGACTGTGGAGTCGAGGCGATTGTAAATGCAGCGAACACCTCTCTTCTTGGAGGTGGCGGAGTGGACGGTGCAATTCACAGGGCAGCAGGAAGGGGACTTCTGGAGGAGTGCCGTACTCTGAATGGATGCAAGACTGGACAGGCAAAGATCACAGGGGCATATAATCTGCCGTGTGCATACGTTATCCATACGCCGGGACCTATCTGGCACGGTGGAAAAAGCAATGAGGCGGAGCTGCTGGCATCCTGTTACAGCTCGTGTCTGGATATTGCTTTGGAGAAAGGGATAAGAAGCATAGCATTTCCATCCATTTCTACTGGTGTTTATAGATATCCGTTAAATGAGGCTGCCAGGATTGCAGTTGGAGTAGCTAAGAAATATCTGGAGGAGAATCCTGATAAGTTTGACGTGATCAAGTGGGTTCTTTTCGATGATACAACATATAACGCTTACAAGGCTGCACTGGAAGAAATAGAATAACAATTGTAGTAAAAGCTTGATACATATTTTTGGTGCAGGAGTGGAATAGATGGAAAAGACAAATGTGATGCGTGTGCTGGACAGCAAGAAGATAAAGTATGAAAGCCACGAGTACGAGCCAGATGCGACTATGTCAGGTGAAGAGATAGCAGGAATACTTGGTGAGAATCCGGAAAAGGTTTTTAAGACACTGGTGACTCAGGCAAAGTCGGGACAGTACTACGTCTTTGTGATCCCAGTAAATGCAGAACTGGATCTGAAAAAAGCAGCCAAGGCAGCTGGCGAAAAGGCAGTCAGTATGATAAAACAGAAGGAGCTTCTCCCACTGACAGGATATGTTCATGGAGGCTGCTCTCCCGTGGGAATGAAAAAGCGCTTTCCAACATTTATCCACCAGACTGCTAAAGAATATGAAAAAATGTATGTCAGCGCCGGAAAAGTTGGCTACCAGGTCGAGCTTTCCCCGAGTGATCTCGAGAAAGTCGTTGGCAGCCAATATGCCGACCTCGCATAATGTGCAATTGGGGACAGACCTATGTGCAATGGGGACAGTCCCCACTCACACATTTTTAGTGGTGGGTTAGTACTTTGTTGTAGTCGTAGCCACGGTCTGGCGTGAATCTGCGCTTTGTAAGTTCGAAGTAGATGATACCATGTTTACGAACGTCAAATGATAGAACAGTGGAATCATCATTCACATCAACAATAGAGCTATTGATAAGTGGATATGCGCCACTTCGGATCAGCTCAGTCTCTTCTTTGGTCGGATATGCAGGCTCTCCGATATCGTGCCACAGCTTGAGCGGATTGCAGCACTCTTCATCAACGGTCTTTGTGATGAGGGTGTATTCTCCAGTTTCGAATGGAAGAGCAAGAATAGCACTCAGGTCTTCCTCATCTTTATTCCAGAGAATTCCAGCGTATCCTTCTTCAGATTTTACGATTACAGAGTTCTCATCTCTATGAACACAGATTTCACTAAACTCCTTTAAATGCTTATAAAAGGAAAACGTCCAGAAGGTTGGTTTTGGAATGCAGCCAGCAGCAACCATACCGAAGCCTCCGTGGAATAGCGAGTTTGGAACTCCCTTCTCCTCGAATACGTCGCCAAAGGTCCAGTAGGAATAAAGCTCGTTCATATCGCCCAGGCGAGACAGCTGGTGAGCGAGATAAGCGGCATTTAGATTCGTATCGTGAATCACGCCCCTAGGTGTATAAGAAGTACTGAACTCAGTTATATGTATCGGGGTTCCCTTAAAATCATCAAATGAATCAACCAGGTCCCTTGTAGCCTGAAGATTATTGATCCTCATATCGGAGTCTTCCAGCTTGGAATAGTCGTAGTGACCGATAGATTCTGGGAACTCGACAGTGTAGTGATGTCTCGTGATATTGTCAGGCTTCAGGTTATATTTTATGCAGAAGGTAAGGAACTCTCTGATCCATTCCTCTTCATTAACGCCGCAGATAGCAGGACCGCCAACCTTAAAACGACTGTCATAAGCCTTGACAGCCTCGTAGGTTTCTTTGAAGAGCTTAAAATACTCATCCATATCGGCCTTGTACCAGAAGCCAGGAAGATTTGGCTCGTTCCACACTTCGATAGGCCAGTCAAGAACCTCTTCACCGTAGCGTGCGCGAAGATTCTTTAGAAGAGCTACCACCATATCAGCCCAGAGACGATACTCCTTTGGTGGTGTAGTATTTGCCTTCCAGTGAAAGAGAGTCTGGGTTCCCTTTGCCAGCTGAGATGGCATAAAGCTCAGTTCCAGATATGGTCTGATTCCAATCTCCAGGAATCGGTCAATTATCCTAAAGAGATAAGTATAGTTATATTCAAGCTTTATCTCCCCATCCTCTTCATACTCGTGATAGATGGACAGATCATCGTGAAATATACCATGTCCGCGGATCAGCTTAAATCCCATTTCACCCTGAACGAACTCCAGCTCCTTTAGATATTCTTCAGTCAGAGCAAGCCCCCACCTGCCCGTTCCTACACAGGAATCTACGTTGTTGTGAAAGTCCACCCGACCTTCACCGTCAACAATTATTCTCTTATTCATAACAACCTCCACGAAAATCAAATAAATACCATTCTATTCTATAACAATTCTTTTACGGTTTATACACACTAAATACAGCAAAAACATACTTTTTTCTTGAATTATGATATAATTGTAAACAATTTGTGTAGTAAATCGTTGCTTCGAATGGAGTGAGATTAAGAAATACGGGGGAGTGTAAAATGATTAAAGCGTTACTTACAATAGATGATATAGCATCCAGGAATACACCGGCGATAGTGGATTATCTTGCTGAGAAGGGGATTCCGGCAATTATGTTTGCCTGGGGCGAAAATGTTGAGAAGTATTTTGATAATGCGGTATATGCCTTGAAGAGTGGGATCGTAGTTGGTAATCACAGCTATTCCCATCCACAGTTTTCAGAGCTTAGCTTTGAAGAATGTGTAAATGAGATCGAAAAGTGCGAGGCTGTTCTGGACAGGCTCTATCAGGAGGCAGGCGTTGAAAGACGTTATAGACCGTTCAGATTTCCATACGGCAATAAAGGCGGAGAAAATAAAGAGGCTCTGCAGAAGTACCTTCGGGAAAATGGTTTCGATAAGGTGGATGATACGAGGATACCATTTAAGTCCTGGAAGGAGATGGGACTTGACCAGGATATAGATACCTTCTGGACCTTTGATTTTATGGAGTGGAATATCCGTGAGGGCAGTGGCTTCACAAAGGACGATGTTATGGCAAGGATCCACTACATCGATCCAGAAACAAATGAAGGATTGCTTGTAGACGGCACCGAGCATTTACTGCTGCTTCATGCCCACGATGAGACGGAGGAGTTGGTGCCAGAATACTATAAACTCTTCCTCGAAGAAATACTTGCAAATGGTGTTGAATTCATAGAACCAAAGTTTATAAAGACAGGGGACGGTTCTCTGTCTTTGAGAAAGAGATAATAGGATTATGAAAGATAAGATTAGAAAGATATTAGAAGAAAAAAATCTGGATATGGCGCTGATTACGGATCCGTACAGCCTTCGGTATTACACAGGCTTTCGTGGCGGAGAGGGTGTTGCTCTGGTAACTGAGAAAAGCGACGTCCTTCTGGTTGATTCCCGTTACACCGAAGCGGCTGGAAAGGAAAGTGATTTTGAGGTAATAGAGTTTAATCTGAAAAATCCACTTAAAGCCTGCGTTCAGGATGTGGTTAAGAAGGATAACGTTCAGAGGCTAGGCTTCGAGGATCAAAGCATTATATATGCTGACTATCAACGTTATGTAAACTTCATTCAAGACGATAAAGAAAGTGAAATCGTAGAGTTTATACCTCTGGGTGATGCACTGCTTATTCCGAGACAGATAAAGACTCCTGAGGAGATAGAGCTTCTTCGGCAAGCTGAGCATATTGGAGATCTGGCGTTTGACGATATATGTGGAATCCTGAAACCGGGTATGACAGAACTTGAGGTTGCTGCTGAGCTTGAGTACAGCTTGAAAAAGCATGGAGCTGAAGGCTTATCATTTGACACCATTGCTGCTTCAGGGGTCAATTCCTCTATGCCGCACGCAATTCCGTCGGAGAAGAAACTAGAAATGGGCGACTTTCTGACAATGGATTTTGGCTGTCGCTATAATGGCTATTGCTCCGATATGACGAGAACCGTCTGTATCGGTAAAGCCAGCGAAGAGCAGAAGAAGGTTTATGACATTGTACTTACGGCACAGCGTATGGTTCTGGAACAGTTGAAGCCTGGAATGCTGTGCAAGGATGTGGATAGGATAGCCAGGAATTATATAGCAGAACAGGGCTATGGTGACTATTTTGGTCACGGACTTGGCCACGGAGTTGGACTGTATATCCACGAATCGCCAGCATTTAACACTAGAGATGAATCGGTTGTGAAACCTTGTATGATAGAAACAGACGAGCCGGGCATCTATCTTCCAGGGAAGTTTGGTGTGCGAATTGAAGATATGATACTTATCACCGAGGATGGCTGTGAATCCCTGGCCGCCTCACCTAAACACTTGATAGAACTATAAAATCACCAATTGGGGACGGTTCTCAATTGTTGATGGTGTTTTGATAGAATATAGATGTAAAATCTGTGGTCGATAATAATGAGGAGAAATGAGATAAATGAGCTACGAGGATGAGGAGCTTGCGAGAATACAGGCTGAGACAGCTAGGCGTAAGAAGGAGCTTGAGACTCTCCAGCTTGAGGAGCTTCGCAGGATTCAGGAACTTGAAAGATTAAAACAAATGGGAGTTGACGAGGACTATAAGCCTGAAATGGATTCGGCTTTTGTTCAGGAACAGCCTAGAACTCAGATTGATTCGGCGTTTGTACAGCAGCAGGGATATTCGCAGTCACAGCAGGGGTACATACAGAACCCTATGCCACAGCAGAGGCAGGACCAGTACCAAGAGCAGTCTGTTCAGCAGAGGCAGTATACCCAGCAGCCTTCCAGAGAACAGGAATATGTACAGAATCCGATGCCAAGAAAGAAGCATCGCCAGAGAACCTACGATCCTGATCAGGCGGTGAGTGATACAGAATATCTTGAAAGCTTTGATGATGATTACGACGACTACGATGAGGCTTACGTGGATTATTCCAGAAGCTCTCGCAGGGAAAAAGATTCCAGGGATAAAAGCAGAGTTTCTAAAGAAAAGAAAAAACGTAATAAGGATGTTGATAAAGACGGTTATATGAAGATAAAGCCGCCGAAGCAGAAAAAGAAGCATCCTGTAAAGAGGTTCTTTAGAAATCTGATAATTATTATTCTCATTTTACTGCTTGCCTTTGGTGGAGCGGTTTGGAACATTACCCGCAAGTTTAACAAGATAGATACTGAGGTTTCAAAAAGAGCAGACTCAATGAAGCATCAGATTGTAAATATACTTCTGGTTGGTCAGGACGCCCGTGATGGACAAGAGTCCCAGCGTTCAGACAGCATGATCATTTTATCCATAAACCAGAAGAACAACAGTGCTTGTATGATTTCGCTGATGCGTGATACCTACGTGGATATCCCTGGATATGGCGGCAATCGTCTGAATGCTGCTTATGCCTATGGCGGATTTGATCTGCTGGACCAGACCATCGAGCAGAACTTTGACATCACCATCGACGGAAATATGATGGTGGATTTCAACGGTTTCCTTGATGCCATGTCAGCAATCGGTTCTCTTAAAATGGATCTGACTGCTGAAGAAGCTCAATACATGAATGAAAACCCAGCCCTAGGTTCCAATAATGACGAATCTGACGAAGAGTGGTCACTTACCGAGGGCGAGAATGAACTGACACCTAGCCAGATTCTCTGCTACTCCCGTATGCGTTACGTTGGTAATTCTGACTGGGATAGAACTGAGAGACAGCGTAAGGTTATTTCCGGCGTTGTGAGCCAGGTGAAGCATGGACATTTTATCAAGGGATACAAGGTTGCCAGTGAGGCGGCTCCAAGCATCACCACAGATCTTGGCACCTTTGGAATGATGAGACTTGCTTCCGGTCTTGTGACCAGTGGTGAAATGCAAAGCTACATCATCCCGGCTGAAGGCACCTACTATGCGGATACGATCAGCGGTATGGCTGTCCTTGTGCCAGACATCGCTGCCAACCAGCAATTAATTCAGGAATACATGAACGGCACAGCCGAATAATGTGTAATTCACATTTAAGAATCAGTTAAGGATTATAGAAGAATCAATTTAAGACTTCCGTGTGTGGTTGTTGTATATTAACATCAACAACAAAACACGGAGGTCTTTTTTATAGAAAAAAGATAAAAAAGACGAATTGGTGATGAGTAGAAAAGAAGAGGAGAAAAGATATGAATAAAGTAGCAGTTTTAACCGCAAAGGATTTATCAAAGACATTTTCAAATGAGTCAGTTCAGCAGCATGTTCTGAAGAACCTGAACCTCAGCATATATAAGGGTGACTTCACAGTAGTTATGGGAAACTCCGGATCAGGAAAGAGTACACTGCTGTATGCACTTTCAGGAATGGACAGACCTACCCTTGGTTCCATCACATATTTTGTTGAAGAGGACAACAAGAAGCTTAGATCTAAGACGGGAAATGGTATCGAGATATCAAAGTTTTCGAACGATAAGCTGGCACTCTTCAGAAGATACCACGCAGGCTTCGTCTTCCAGCAGAATTACCTGAATGACAGTATGAGCGCTCTCGACAACGTAATGGTGAGCGGCCTCCTTAGAACAAAGGATCGTAAGGCTCTCGCTGGTAAAGCTAAAGGCCTCCTGGAAAAGGTTGAGATTGGTCAGAATGATTACAAGAAGTTCCCTACACAGCTTTCCGGTGGTATGCAGCAGAGGGTTGCAGTAGTAAGAGGAGTGATAAATGATCCTGAAGTCCTCTTTGCCGATGAGCCAACAGGAGCACTTAACTCACAGAACACAACTAACGTTTTGGATATTATGACAGACCTGAATAATCAGGGACAGAGCATAGTAATGGTAACACATACAGTAAAGGCTGCCGAGCGAGGAAACAGAATCATATACCTGGCAGATGGAGTTATATCAGATGAGCTGGATCTTGGACCATACCTTGGTGACTACAAGGATGAGTCAAATCCAAATCAGGAGCAGGCAATCGAAAGACACCGCAAGCTGAAGGACTTCCTTCAGGAAATGGGATGGTAATTGGCAAGATTTGCAAAGCAAATCTTGCGGAGCTCAGCTATCGATTACGAAGTAATCGATGGTCCGAACGAAGTGAGGATGCGTTCTGCGTAGCAGAACCAAGACCTGCGAAGCAGGGATTGCATATCACGAAGTGATATGGCACGTAGCGACCAGCAAGCCAAAGTAAAGGAGACATTATGAAGATGTATAAATTATTCGTAATAGCAAAAAATAATATGAAGAAGCAGAAGGGCGATATGATCACATTTCTCATTCTCACTTTTCTTGCAGCCTTTCTTATATTCGATTGTGCATCTGCTCTTATAGGCATCTCTAATATATTAGATGACAAATTTGAGGAAATTAATGGTGCACACCTTCTTCTCTATGCAGGAGATAGCGATGAAGAAGTAGAAGCAGCTGAAAAGGCATTTAAAGATAATGATGAGATCATAGAGTATGAACAGACACCTGCTTATCGTATATATGCTAAGTATAGAAAAAAAGGTGAGAAAGACTTTATGGACTACACATTCTTAGCAGAGAGTTTTGATACTCAGAAGACTATTATGAATGTGGAAAGACCTGACAGAACATATAAGAACGATGAAATACTTCTTCCACTAAATATGCAGGGCAAGTTTTCAGAGGGAGATGTTATACAGTTGAAGCTGGATGATGATATCTATGATTTTACAGTAGTAGGCTATCTTGAAGATCCATACTTCTGCAATACTATGAACATCACAGTTTACAGCGTAAATCTTTCTCAGAAAATGATTGATGAACTTATAGATGATCACTCAAATATAGTTCAGACAATGATGGTTCATAAGGGACTTGTTGATGAGTCAAAGCTTGAATCAGGAGACATTAATACTACAGACATCGAGGGCGAGATAGGTGAAAACTATAAATCAGCACTTGCCGAGGCTCAGAAGGAGAATCCAGAGAAGGTATATCCAAGTTATTTACTTGCAAACTGGCAGATGATGAGAGGCGGATCTCAGTTTATCCCAATTATAGTAATGGCTGTTATCTTAATGTTTGCTGTACTTATACTTGTTATAGCTATCGTAATAATATCATTTAGCATAAAGAACTTTATTCAGAAAAATATGAAGAACACAGGTATCCTGGAAGCAAGTGGATACACAGTGAAAGAGCTCAGATGGGCACTTACACTTCAGATCGTTCTTGTTGGTCTTGTAGGAAGCCTTATAGGAATCGGAGTTGGAATTGCAACATTTAATCGCTTTGGTGACATTGTCAGTCTTGTTGTAGGACTTACCTGGAATCAGCCAATTAACTGGATGCTGGCAGTACTCACTGTAATCGGTGTTGTAGCTACTATGGGAATAGTAGCAAGATTAATAAGCGGAACTTATAAAAAGATTACTGTACTTGATGCACTTAGAGGAGGAATATCAACACATAACTTCAGAAAGAACTTCTTCTCATTTGAAAAAACACCACTTCCTATATCACTCGTTATGACACTTAAGGATACATTTGGTGGATTTGGCAGAAATCTTATTATGATCCTGATAGTTGCTATACTTGCCATTTCAACAATGTCTGGATTTGGAATGCTGGAAAACTTTGGTAAGTCACCAGAAGGTATGCTGGATATGTTTGGATTTGAGCAGTGTACAGCCCTTGTGGATGATGATGACAAGAGTACTGATTACAAGAAGACATCAGAGTACTTAGAAAGTATTGATGGAGTTGAAAATGTACTTGCAGTTACTGGAACTGATCTTACAGCAAAGAGTGATAATAAGGAGCAGTCAATATATACATATATCTATGATGATGTAGATAAATCAACTAATATCTGTCTTCTGGATGGAAGATATCCGGAGAAGGAAAATGAAATCCTGGTTTCAGCGGGTGTAGCTGAAGATTTAGGAGTAAAGATCGGTGATATCATCTCTATAAAGTATGCAGAGGATGAAGCAGATTATATAATCGTTGGAACAAATCAGAGAATGGAGCGAATGGGACGTACCATCCTTATGACCGTAGATGGTTCTAAGAAGATTATCCCAGGTGGACTGCCTTATATGTATTATGTTACAACAAAAGAGGGAATAACATATGATGATTTTATTGATGGAGTAAAGAAACTCGAGAAGGCTGAAGATTTAAGCTTTAGCTGCCAGGATTATAGTAAGCAGATGGCTTCTACAGTTGATACTCTTGGAATGTCAATGAAGCTTATATGTGTGATCATTGTAATCGTAACAGTATTAGTTGTAGTCTTTGTTGAATCCCTTGTAATCCGTGCTAAGATCAGCCGTGAGTGGCGTGGTATGGGAATCAGTAAGGCACTTGGACAGACAAGCGCTAATCTTATCTCCCAGATAATGTTTTCAAATATGCCTGCCATTCTTGTAGGAGCATTGATTGGTTCGCTGCTTGCACCATTTGTAGGAAGTGCTGGCTGCCGTGCAGCATTTGCACTCTTCGTAATAAAAAGCGTTCCATTCGAAATACCTTCATACTATATACTTATTACGGTAGCAGGTATCGTTGGTATAGCGATTCTCACATCGGCCTTGGCTGGGCTTAAGGTAAGAAGACTTATTCCGATTGAAATGATTACTGAAGAGTAGTTTATAATAAAGAATAGTGAAGGTTTAAAAAATATTTAATATGTTGTAGAATAAAATGTGACAGTTGAGATTAATCTTGACTGTCACATTTTTGGAGGGGATATATTATGCATATTAATTGCTTGATAGTAGATGATGAGGTGGAACTCGCCAAGATGACGGCTGAGTACTTCAATATGTTTGATGTAAAGACTGAGTACGTTGATTCGGCTCGGTCTTGTTTTGATTTTCTGAAGGAGAATAGTGCAGATCTTATCCTGCTGGACATAAATCTGGGAGACGGTTCTGGATTTGAGGTGTGCAAGAAGGTTAGGGAAGAGTACCAGCTTCCAATCCTTTTTATCAGTGCCCGTCAAAGTGATGATGATGTGCTTGTTGCACTTAGTATTGGTGGTGATGACTACATAAAGAAGCCTTACAGCTTATCGGTGCTTCTTGCTAAGGTTAAGGTTAACCTGAAACGTGTAGAACAGTTGAACCAGGCTTTAGATAGTAGCGAATCGAAACTAAGTGGTTCTGATGCAAATGCTTCAGATGGTGCAGATGATTCTAAGTCGGATATCCTGAGTCTGGATGAACCTACAATGTCAGTGATCCTGAGAGGTGAAAGAATAAGTCTTAAAGCTAAAGAGTTTGCGCTTCTTAAGTGTCTATACGCACATAAGAATACCATAGTAACAAAGGATACTCTCTTTGATGAAGTTTGGGGAGATGCATTTTATTCGGATGGTACATTAAATGTGCATATCAGAAAGCTTCGTGAGAAGATGGAAAATGATCCTAATAATCCTGAATTTATCAAGACTATCTGGGGTACAGGTTATATCCTTGAACTGTAGTGTGATCTTAGTGAAAAGCGAATTATTGAAATGAAGCTAATTAGAAATGTCACAATTGCATATACAATATTCATGGCCATTGCACTTTTTGTGATGCTTTATTTTGTCGGAAGATTTGATGCATCTCTTAGTGATGTAGGATCCTATAGCGATGCAGAGCTTGAGATGTACAAGGTTATCTGGAGCGACATAAATAAAGGAGTGGAAGCGTCCCAGCATAAGCTTCTGATATACTGCATTATTTTCTGGGGAGTGCTTCTTGTAATTGGTTATATTCTTATAGCTGCGGTTTATATTGTTCAGATTAAGCCTATCAGGGATATGGAAAGTGTTGCCACAGAGATTGCCAAGGGCAACCTGGATGCAATCCTGCCGATGAGAAGAGGAAATATGCTGGGTGGGGTAACAGAAAGCTTTGATCTCATGCGCGAGGAATTAAAAACTGCTAAAGAGAGGGAGCTGGCGGCTGAGCATGCTAAGAGAGAAATGGTAGCTGAGCTGAGCCACGATCTAAAAACTCCTGTTGCTACGATTCAGGCTACCTGTGAGGTCCTTGAAATGAAGGTGGGACGTAAACTGTCTCAGCTTAGGGAGGAGCTGGAGTCTCTGGGAGAGGACGACACTGACGAGAAACTCGCGGCAAGATCAGCTGAAAAAAAGGTTGAGGAAGAAGAGTTAAAAGACCTGTTAGAGAAAGCAGGCTACATATCCTCCAAAAGCGAAACCATAAATCAGCTGGTGCAGAGCGTGTTTCGTGCTAATCTTGAGGATATGGATGAAATACAGGTATCTCCGGCTGAGACGGATTCCCGTGTTATTCTGGGGTACTTCAAAGAACTAAAGGATTACGGTAACATTTTACTTGAAAATGATATACCTGAATGTCTCGTGTATCTGGATACACTTAGAATGAGCCAGGTTGTAGACAATATTGTGGGAAATGCCTACAAGTATGCTGGTACAGACGTACACGTTACTTTCTCAGAGGTAAATGATCTGCCGGGCAGGAACGGAAAGAAGAATAACTATATCAAGATTAAGATTAAGGACGACGGCCCGGGTGTTCCGGAGGATGAGCTTCCACTGGTTATTGAGAAGTATTATCGTGGAAATGATACCAAGGATAAGGCTGGATATGGTCTGGGTCTCTATCTTGTCAAATGGTATATGGAGAAGCAGGGTGGTGGCATGGAGTACTATAACGATAACGGCTTCGTGGTAGAACTCCTGGTGAAGAAGGTTTAAGGTAAAACATAGTGGATTATAATAAGTTTAAATATCAAAACAGCGAAGAGTATGTCAGCCCATATCGCGATTTGGATAACATTCCGCAAAATAATCAGCCTCACAATTCTGTATTTAATAGAAGGCCTGTGAAAAGACAGCTAGAGTATTCGGAGGCGGATAAGAGTCTCAGCAAGACATATCTGATTCTTGCTTTGGTCCTGCAGTTTTTACCATGGCTGGTTACAGCGGTTTATTATTTCGTTTTATATAAGCCCAATTATGTGAATGCCTATACGTGGTTTCCGGATGATGAATCCTTTGAAGCTTTTCTAATAGTGGCAATTATTGACTGTATAACTTTTATTATGTCCTGGATATTTATGCTTATCGGAAGGACCAAGTATCCAGCGGGAAAACTGTCCAAGGCTACTACAGCTATATTTATAGTTATGCTGTTGGTTGTCATCATATCGATATGTATGTGGATAATTAGTTGTATAGATGCCTGTACAAGAAGCTGTCCTGGCTGATTTATACATTTTACCTAAAATCTTATATACAAAATCTACTCATAATATGTTAAAATATTATCGATTGGTTTTTATGATGCGAGAAGGGCATCTACAACTTATGGGAGGTTACAATATATGAAGAAGAGACTTGTTACGAGAAGTGATTTTGACGGACTTGTATGTGCTATGCTTCTTAAGGAGCTTGACCTGATTGACGATATTAAGTTTGTGCATCCGAAGGATGTGCAGGATGGAAAGATAGACATTACTGAAAATGATATCACTACGAATCTTCCTTTTGATAAGAGGGTTGGACTTGCATTTGACCACCACGAAAGTGAGCTTATCAGAAATAAGAAAGAGGAGTACGAGGGCAAGTACATCATCGACGGTGATGCAAAGTCTGCAGCAAGAGTTGTCTATGATTACTATGGCGGTAAGGAGACATTTTCCAGAGTATCTGAGGAGATAATGCTTGCAGTTGATAAGGGCGACAGCGCTGACTTCACTGAGGAAGAAATCCTGAATCCAACAGACTGGGTTCTTATGAACTTCCTGATGGACGCTCGTACAGGACTGGGACGTTTCCACGATTTCCGTATCTCTAACTATGATCTGATGATGGAGCTGATCGATTACTGTGTTGATCACGATATCAAGCAGGTTCTGGAGCTTCCAGATGTTAAAGAGCGTGTTGAAATGTATTTTGAACAGCAGGAGCTCTTTAAGGCTCAGCTTAGACGTATCACCAGGATCCATAACAAGGTAGCTGTGATCGACCTGAGAAATGAAGAGACCATTTATACAGGAAACCGTTTTATGGTTTATGCTATGTGGCCAGAGGTTGAGATATCTGTGCACGTTGCCTGGGGGTTCAAGAAGCAGAATACTGCTGTTATGATCGGTAAGTCTATCATCAACAAGAACTCAAACTTCAATATTGGTGAGCTTTGTCTCACCTACGGTGGCGGTGGTCACGCAAATGCAGGAACCTGTCAGCTGGATAACGATAAGGTGGATGCAGAGCTTCCTAACATCATAGAGAAATTAAATGGTAATTAAGTGATTTATTTAAGGTGTCAAAAGGTTCTTTTGACACCTTAGTCATATAGTCTGAAAAAGTTTTTTGATCCCTTTTGAATTATATTGAGAAGGTAATTCTGGCCTATGAAAGTAATTACCAAAAAAAATATAATATATGTATTATCCATGATAGCACTTGGCGTTGTTATCAATCGAGTGATAAATGGTATTAGCGGTTATTTCGGATGGCCGCTTTATTTGGATAGTATCGGCACCATGTTTATCGCTGCCCTGGGTGGAACATTTCCAGGTATGATGGTGGGCTTTATTACCAATATGATAGGTGGTCTTAGTGATACCTCCACCTTTTATTATGGAACCATAAATGTTCTTATAGCGCTCATTGCTGGTATGGCGTCTGAGAGAGGGTACTTTGAGAGACTGCCAAAGATTGTATCACTGCTTCCTTGCTATATTCTGCTTAGTATTCCTTGTTCGCTGCTTACGTACATACTGTTTAAGTTCCAGATAGGAGACAACGTATCGGCGCCAGCTGTATCATTTCTCCATGATAAGGGACTTCCAATTCTCGCATCCCAGATTCTGGGCGACTTTGCAGTGGAGATACCTGACAAGCTGATATCTCTTATTGCTTCATATTTTCTATATAGATTGATACCGCTTGATGTACGGAACAAGCTGGGGAAGCTCTCCGGCAAGGAGATAAAGAGGATGCTGTCCGACGAGGACAAGGACAAGAGAAGCTCCCTCAGGATCCAGCTTGGTATCTGGCTGATGATAGCTGGTATGCTCATCGTTATGGTAGCCTTCTTTATTTCCTATAAGACCTATATGGAGGCTAAGGTGGCTGGTTATCCAAATGGCACCTATGACCCTGCAGTGCTTCGAACAGAGACTCTGCTTTACTGTGGCAAGATGCTGTCTGCTGTTCTGGGACTCCTTCTCTGCGTTGTTTCATTTGCTATGGTTCTTGCTGATCACGTGGTTGTTACACCGCTTCACAAGATGGCCAGGGAGCTGAACCGATTTGCCTACGATAGTGAAACAGGAAGAGATAAATCAGTTGCAAAGATTCAGTCTCTTGATATAAAAACTGGAAATGAGATTCAGGACCTTTATGAGGCTATGTCAAAGACTGTTGTGGATATTGATGACTATATCGATATGACCAATCAGCAGGCATCAACTATAAACAACCTGCATATCAATATCATCACTACACTGGCTGATATTGTTGAGAGTCGTGATTCGACTACTGGCTTCCACGTAAAGAGAACAGCAAAGTATTGTGAGATTATCGCAAAGGAGCTGCTAAGAAGTGGCAAATATACCGATGAGCTGACTGAGGAATATATTGAAACCCTCAGGATAGCAGCACCGCTTCACGATATTGGCAAGATCAGGATTCCAGATGCAATCCTAAATAAACCAGGAAAGCTTACTGATGAAGAGTTTGATATAATAAGGACTCATACCACCATGGGTAAGTCCATGCTGGAGAGCACGAAGGCAACCATGGGTGAGACAGCTTACCTGGAAATGGCAGAGGATATAGCATATTGTCATCACGAATGGTGGGATGGCAGCAGAGCGGGCTATCCTCAGGGGATTTCTGGCACCAACATTCCGTTGTCAGCACGTATCATGGCGGTTGCAGATGTATTTGATGCTTTGGTATCACGCCGACCATATAAAGAACCCTTTTCTATAGAAAAAGCACTGGATATAATAGTTAAAGAGGCTGGGACACATTTTGATCCCGAAGTTGTGGAGGCGATGCTCCGCGTAAAGACCAAGATATGTCTCGTAGTTGAAAAATATAGTGAGTAAGATATGAAGTTTGTGATTCAGAGGGTGACTGAGGCGTCAGTCACAGTAGATGGAGAGATAATAGGCGAGATAGGCAGGGGCTTCTTTGTGCTGATCGGTGTTTGTGATACCGACACAAAGGAGATCGCTGACAAGATGATAAAGAAACTGCTGGGGCTCAGAATCTTCGCGGATTCTGAAGGGAAGACCAATCTGGATATAGCGTCAGTTGGCGGAGACCTGCTACTCGTTTCGCAGTTTACCCTATACGCGAGTTGCAAGAAGGGTAACCGTCCATCTTTCATTAGGTCAGGATCTCCCGAACACGCAGAGGAGCTCTATGATTATATAGTGGAGCAGTGCCGTGTCCTTGGCAGTGAAGACGGAAAGAAGATAAAGGTTGAGACGGGAAGCTTTGGTGCCGATATGAGCTGTAAGCTGGTAAATGATGGCCCCTTCACCATCGACCTTGACAGCGACGAGCTATAAAACCAACAATCGAGAACCGTCCCTGATTGGTGATTTTGGAGGAAACAATTGACTGGGTTGACATTTTATTTTGAATGGGAAGTAAGGCTGATGGAGTGGCTGCAGAGTATGATGGGTTCTGTGGCAGTCACTCTTGCCAGCTTTATAACACTTTTTGGCGAGGAAACCGTTATGGTTTTGGTCCTTGCCTTTTTATATTTTTGCTACGACAAGGAGTTTGGGAAGTTCATCGGTGAGAACATAACCCTTGCCATGGTGCTGAACCCCATGATCAAGAATATCTTTGTCAGAAGAAGACCTTATTTTGATAATCCAGGAGTGAAATGCTTAAAACGAGTGAACTCTTCCGCGGATCAGTTCGATATAGCGGCCCAGGGGTTCTCATTTCCCAGCGCTCATTCCACAGATTCCATTGTTGTATATGGTTCATTTCCAATATACATAGCTAAGAACAAAAGAAAGGGCTTCAGGATGTTTCTGATTATAGCTATAGTTCTGCCTATCCTTGTGGGAATTTCCCGTTTCTCTCTGGGGGTTCACTATCCTACAGATGTTATGATGGGCTGGCTGCTGGGAGGTATATGCCTTGTGTTTATGACATTTCTCCAAAGTAAGTTTGGTGGGGACAGCACAAAGAAGCATCGGATGCATCTGGTCATATTTCTTATCGCGGCCCTTGGCATAATTTACTGCCGCAGCAATGATTATTTCACAGGACTTGGTGTTATGGCAGGTCTCTATATGGCTGAATATGTGGAGGAGAAGTATATTAACTTTGAGAAAAGCGGCAGCATACTGGAGTCAGTCCTTAGGCTTCTGGTAGGCGGAGCCATATATTTTGGGTTAAATGCTATTATCAAGCTCCCATTTTCCGAGGAGTTCAGAAGCTCTGCCACTCTGGGGGCGTTCCTGTTCAGATTTATCAGATATACCATAGCCAGCTTCATATTACTTGGAGTTTATCCGATAGCATTTAATAAGATAAAGAAAAAGGCTCCTACAAAAATCCAGAATTAACCCATACAAAGTACGGAAAAAACTGGAACGGTATAGAAAAATGCACGATAATGTGGTACTATTTACAAGTCTGTAATTCACAGGTTTTAAGTTGTATATAGGAGTTTTGTCATGCAGGATAATGTTGCCAGAATTAGAGAAAATATAGAGAAAAGATTTGTAGGAAAGAAAGCGGTTATTGAAAATGTTATAATAGCTCTTCTTGCCGGAGGACACGTTCTGATAGAGGATGTTCCCGGAGTTGGTAAGACCACATTTGCAAAGGCTCTGGCTGAGTCGGTGGATGCCAGCTTCTCGCGAATACAGTTTACGCCGGATACACTTCCAACGGATATTACTGGAACCAGCATATTTGATGCAAAGGAGTCCAGCTTTAAGATAGTTAAGGGACCTATCCATAAGGAGATAGTTCTGGCTGATGAGATAAACCGTGCATCGCCAAAGTCACAGGCTGCGCTGCTTGAGGCTATGGAGGAGCATCAGGTGACTATAGATGGAGAGACATTCCAGCTGCCTGAACTCTTTATGGTCATAGCCACAGAAAATCCGGTTGAGCAGATTGGAACCTATATGCTTCCAGAGGCTGAGCTGGATCGATTCCTGATGAAGCTGTCCATTGGATATCCTGAGCGGGATATGGAGCGGGATATGGCAAAGAGACATCTTGCTGGTGAACTGGAGCTGGTGCTGGAGCCTGTGGTTAAATCTGAAGATATTATTGAAATGAAAAAAGAGGTAAGTCAGGTTATTATCAGCGATGAGCTTATCGAGTACGCTCTTAGCATCATAGAGAGTTCACGTAAGAACGACAACCTGGAGTATGGTCTCAGCCCAAGAGCATCCCTGGATCTTCTGTCAGCATCCAAGGCTGCAGCATACGTGGCAGGCCGTGACTTTGTTATCCCTGAGGATATTATAGCTATGTCGAGGATCACTCTTCCTCACAGAATGGTGCTTACGACACAGTCCCGAATGAATAAGTACACGGGCTTCCAGATAATAGTCGATATTATAGAGAAGATAAAGAGACCATCATAATACTTGAGATAATTTTCGTAATACCAAAGAATCCCCACACAGATGAAATCAAAGATATTTAACAAAATAAAAGACTTATTACATAGGAGATTTGTTCCTGTGGTAATTTACATAGCGCTGCTAATAGCGGCCACCATAAATGTAAGTTATCACGGAGGAACTTTTTCCTATGTTTTCTTTTATTCAGTGCTTCTGTATCTGCCGCTGTCATTTATCTATATCATCTATATCTTTATCGCCCTGCAGATATATCAGGAAACCACAGGCAAGCTGATACAGAAGGGTACAGCTGAGGATTATCAGCTGGTGATCGAGAACGCAGGGCCCATTCCAATATCAGATATAACCTTCTATTACGAGAAGGAGATAACACATTTCCCAGAGGATTTCACAGTAAAGTCCTTCAGGCTCCTTCCTAAGGAGAAGATAACTGTGGATGCGAAAATCATCCTTCGCTACGCCGGAAGCTATGATGCAGGCGTCGAGGGCTATACGGTGCAGGACATCTTCGGCATACTTCGTTTCAGGAAGAAGGTCAAGATTCCTATAAGAGTTCACGTGCTTCCAGTTATTACAGATGTAGCTGAAAATGTTATCGAGCGCCTGCTGACTGACGAGAAGAATGGTAATCTCTTCAGCCTCACAAGCCCTGAAAATCATCTTGGCAATGAAGTTAGAAAGTATATGGAGGGCGACAGCCTGAACCGTGTTCACTGGAAGCTTTTTGCTAAAACTAACCATCTCTATACCAGACTTCCTGAAAATCAGGAATCTGAGATGATCAGCATGGTGCTTATCACTGAGATGATGGATGGCTCTCTGGAGAGCATCAGGCTTAGAGATAAATACCTGGAGTATCTGGTTTCTATAGCAGAGTTCTTTGGAATGAAGCGGAAGCCGCTTATGATATTTTACTATTATGTAGGCGTTAAGTCCTACGTCATTGACAGTCCTGAAACCTTTCATGAGTTCTATACTGAGCTATTGACAAAGGTGGGCAGCAAGTCTGGTGTTGGACACGAGGATGAAATGCTGGCTGAGGTTAAGGGAATGACTGGAAATGTTATAGTATTTAGGGAAAAGGATTATGACGATAACCAGTAGTAAAAAACTGAATAATACCTCGGTGCAGGCTGGGATATTCGAGAGCTACGTAATGAAGCTGCCTGAGATCCTGATCGTCGCATTGATCGCTTTCTTCGACCTGGCGGCTGTTCCTTTCTTTTACAGACTGGAACCGCTTTTCTATGGCTGCTATGTCTTTTTCTTCGTGGGCGTCATTATGATATTTGAGTTTTTGAAGAAGCGGTCCCTTGTTATTCCAGGGCTTATCCTTATGTCCCTGGTGTTAATTCTGATATCCAGGGATACAGTAATAACCGTAAATATCCTGCTGGCTCTGGCAGTGGTTTTCTTTATTCTGTTCCTGGCACTTTCAAAGTGGAAGAAGACGGCGTATGTTCTATTTGCAGTCTTTGTGGTGGCAAATGTAATAGCCTGTGCAGTAAACAGTATCGACAACCGCTATGCCATTGTTTGTCTCGTGGTTGGAACATTTTACTGCATATCATACCTTATCCGGAAGGATATAGATTACAGATTTGCCGTTACCCTGGCGCTGATCCTGGTGGTGCTTCTCCCTATCAGAGAAGAGCCGATTCAGTGGACTGTTGTGAAGGATGTGTATTACAAAGCCATGTCCGTTGTTGATGATATAGGAAATGAGATCGGTTACCGCGTAAGTGGAATAGTTGATTTTGGCGGTTCCTACAGTGGTTACTCAGGTGTTGGTACACTGAATGGTTCGCTAAAGAAGGGCTCCCGTGAGGAACTGACCTTCCTGAAGAGTGGTGGGACTAACAGGACAACATATCTGAAGGGCTCTGATTACAGCACTATAACTGCTGAGGGGCTGACGGGAAAGAATAGTATCTCTCCTGATTATAATGATTGGTTCATCCTTTATATGAATGCTCTGATGGATGCGGATATCTCTAATAAAGAGGCTAGGTGCTTTGCACGTATAGAGAGTGCTGAGGTGGTTTATGAGTATCTTAGAACAGAAGATATCATACGCCCATCGAACCTTCTTAATATCGATAATTCAGTGGAGAATGGCCTGAAAAAGAAAGCTGGAAAGGGCTTCGATTATAAGCTGCAATATATGCTTATCGATTATTCAAGCCCTTACTTCCAGAGGGCTCTGGAGGGAGCCTCCTCTCAGCCGACTCATAGCTACACTGAGGTAAAGGAATATACCTTCGATACATTTAAGATCAATATCTCCCGCTTTATGTCACAGGAGAAATATGATGAGGCAGTAAAACGTCTTGGTTCAGATGAGTATAAGGAGGAGCTGAGTCTTTATCTGGATACTTCCATGTCTACTGATGAGATAAAGAAGCTGTCAAATGAATTAACATATAGTTGTGAAGATGACTATACCAAAGCAAAGGTTATTGAGAGCTATCTTAGAAACTATAAGTACGATACAAGCGTTGATCTTCGTGGAACCGATAACTATGTGGCCAGCTTCCTGTTCGATACAAAGAGCGGTTATTGTGTACATTTTGCATCAGCTATGGTGCTGCTTCTTAGAGAAGCTGGGGTTCCGTCCAGATATGTAAGCGGATATCTGTATAATGGAACAGACACCTTTGTAAAGAGCGGAGATGCCCACGCGTGGGTTGAAGCCTATATCGAGGGAATGGGCTGGATGACATTTGAACCAACAGCCACCATGGAATCCGCTGAGGACCTGTCCTGGGGACTTGTGGTGAAGGAAACCGATGAAAGCGACAGAACAGACTGGGGCGAATACTATCAGGATGAAACAATAGATGAAGTGATGGAGGAGGGTGCCCAGGCAACTGTTCAGCCAGATGAATCCGCTGCTGACCCAGTTGTATCCTCAGAAGAAAATGCAGAGATAGTAAAGCAGGTGCTTATCTACGTCGTAATGATCGTTGGTGCAGTTGCAGCTCTATTCCTTGTCGTATTCCTTGGCAGGCTTATATGGCTGCATTTCCTTCCACCTGAAAGAAAGTTAGGTGAAATGGTAAAGAAGGCCTGTGCGGGAATCGAGAAGAAGCTGGAGTCCCAGGATAAACAAAAAAAGAAAAAAAGTCGAACTGTCATAGAGTTGAAAAATGGTCAATCAAGCATAGAACTGGAAAAGGGTCAGTCAGCTGCTCGCCAGGAAAGAAGAGAAAGCGCCCGGGAGATAATA
This sequence comes from Lachnospiraceae bacterium NE2001, assembly GCA_900110635.1. GTDB lineage: Bacteria > Bacillota > Clostridia > Lachnospirales > Lachnospiraceae > Eubacterium_Q. Next base: position 33,081 of record FOEK01000013.1, on the reverse strand, counting down.
AAAAGACTTCACAAAAACAGCTCGTCAATCTACGACTACCTGGAGTACGTGGATAACGACGAAGAACGTGCAAACCTTCGTGAACTCTTCGACAAATACTACCGCGTCCGTTTTCGCCGGTAAACAAAGACAGGGGGACGGACAAAGACAGGGGACGACAAAGACAGGGGGACGGACAAAAACAGGGGACGACAAAGACAGAGAACCGTCCCCTGTCTTTGTCGTCCCCTGTCTTTCGTCCCCGTGAAACCTTAGTGGTTCAGGATATCGATGACGCGGGCTGCGGTAGCATATTGGTTGGCCAGGAACTCACCGTTTTCGTAAGTAATATCCGTCAGGTCGTACAGCACGCTTCCGTAGAGTGTCTCGCGGAAATAAAGCGGCATCAGAACCATATTGTATTTGGAGTCCGTAATAAATTGATTATTATAAATATCCATCAGGTTGATCGGCTGTTCCTCTGGAGGAAGAACCTGAATCTCTCCCTCCGTCATTGCAACCTTGAGAAGCAGTGTGTCAGGGGCCTTGAATGGCTCCTTATCTTTGTGGATGATCGGCTTCTCATAGATATAAACGTAAGCATTCTTTATTCCGAAGTGTGACAGGTTCGACACGATGTTCTTATAGCTTTCATCATCGCCCTGACTGAAGTTCAGTGTGTCCTCCACCATATCCTTCAGTGCAATAAAGGAATCCCTCATTGCACGCTCATGCTTTATGACATTTTCACGAAGTATGATGGTAATCCTTTCAGACAGTCCTGAAAATGTATTATATACGTGACACCTGTCCTCAGGATCGTCGAAGCGGTTCAGGATAGCCTGCTTCAGGCGGTTGATATATGCCAGCAGAACTTCGGCATCGGAATAAGCCAGAGCCCCGGTTCGAAGAAACTCATCCAGCTTGCCCTTCAAAAACGAAGATCTCTCTGTACTGAAGTCGGCGTCATTTACATAGTCAATAATAACGTTCAGCAGAGTCTTGAACTGAATCAGCGTCTCAAGTCCCTCTGAATCCGAAGTGTTATCAAACTTAAAGAAGATACGGTTGAAGTATCTGTCCAGATAATTCTTGTCCAGGATCTTCTCGTCAACATTTGACCTGTTCAAGAAGGAGCCAAATGAATCTCGAAGTATGAACCTGGTCGGAACGACGGAGTCGCCAATGTCCCAGCCTTCCATAATTCGACGGACCTGCTTGAATACACGTCTTCCCAGCATCTGGGCGTTTGCCTCAACAGTGGTGAGGGACGGTGTCACCATACTGCCACTGATAGAGTTGTCGAAGCCCATGATCTTGATGTCGCGGCCTGGCTTAAGTCCGCGGTCATCCATGGCCTTGTAGAACTCCATAGCCGCTGCGTCAGTAACACAGAAGACAGCTTCAACATCCGGGTTAAGGTCCATAAGTCTGTTACAATCCGGTATGTAATTGTTTGAATGTGTTGTGGTGATAACTGAGTTCGGACCGACTGGAAGCTTGTAGTAATCCATTGTCTCGTAAAATGCTTCGCAACGTTCGTCTATATCAGAATTGCTGTAAAGAGGACGGAGCATACAGATGTTCTTTACACCCATCTCCTCAACCAGATATGTGATGCCATCGATGATACCCACCTTGTTATCGAAGATAACTCCAGGGTAGCCCTCCATTCTTGCAGCTGCAAGAAGTATAGGGATTCCCTTGGACTTCAGCTCGGCAAGAAACTCAGTCAGTCTCTCCCGGGTAGTGAGACAGCCAATGGTATCGGCAGACACAACAAGAACATCAATGTTCTCGCTGAGAATACTTTCAACATTTGTCCTGTACTGATACTCAAAGAGATCAGGGATGTCCTTCATCTCTCTGTCTATATACTTTATCGGAATGACAATGATGTCCACGTCATCCCTGGAGGCTTCCTCTATCATACCTTCGCACAGTGGCTTGGTAAACTCGTCAGTTATCCCGCTGACAAGGAAACCTATCTTCTTCTTATCGTTCACAAAATACCCCTCTTTTCAACTACATTATAAGAACGCCTGCCGACCAGTTAGCCCCTTCTGTCGGATACAGACAATACCTACCCTAATTATAAACCAGATTGCCGAAATATTATAGTAAAAAATATAAACAAAGAGTATAATGTAGAAGGTTGAAAAATCTATATAAAATGACTATGAAAAAACTAAGAGGTAAATGAATGGATAGTAAGCTTATATACGCCGCAGATGATGAGGAAAATATCCGCGAGATACTTCACGCCTTCCTGCAGCAGGCAGGCTACGAGGTTGTTCTCTTCGAGACAGGCGACGCACTTTACGAGGAGTTTCTGAAGAAGCCATCTGATATGGTTATCCTTGATATAATGATGCCTGGCTCCAGCGGTATCGAGATATGCAAGAAGATCAGGGCCATTTCAAAGGTCCCTATTATTATGCTGACTGCCAAGGAGTCCGAGATGGATTACTCCATCGGCATCACCTCTGGAAGCGATGACTATATGATCAAGCCATTTTCCCCATCAATCCTGATGATGAGGATCAAGGCGCTTTTCAGACGTATAGAGCTGGAGCGCGAATCAGTAAAGGAAAATGTACCAGAGGATCTGAGCTACGGAGATATAACCTATTCTGAAAGCCGTCACGCCATAATCTGTGGAGACAAGAATCTGGGACTTACAGAGATGGAACTGGACTTCCTGAAATATATGCTGAAGAGATCAGCAGAGGCCATTTCCAGAGAAGACTTTCTGAATGACCTGTGGGGACTGGATTCAGACACGGAAACCAGAGTTGTTGATGAGACAGTAAGACGTCTTCGCAGGAAGCTAAGAGGGGCAAGCAGCCGAGTAACTATCAATACTGTATGGGGATATGGTTATCAGCTTGGAGAGGTTCTATGACCAGATCAGGAAAAAATCTTGGATTATATATATTTGTCATACTGACTATATCATTTATCATAGTCTTTGTGTGCGTTCTTACGGCGCTGAACCGCTATATCGGAACAGAGGCTTATAGAAGCATACAGAACTGTGAGGGCTTTCTTAGAAAGCGAGATTCTGATTCCTATATGGAGTACAGTGAGGGCAAGAATCTGTTCAGGTCCTACTATTTTCTGCTGGAGTTTAATTCTGAGGAATTCCAACCTGATATGGAGTATGGCATGGAAAATCTGGTCAGAAGCTGGTGTAATGAGAACAGAAACAAGACCAACAAGATATATTCCGTTGAACTTGAGGACCGTCTGTTTTATATAAAGCAGATAAGAGAGCAGGACACCAACGACCGTATAGCTATCTATACAGATATCTCCTCGGCCAAAACCATGGAGCGGATCGTTATGCTGCTGCTTCTCGTTGTAATGATCGTCTGCGATGCCATTTCAACGGTACTAGGCTTCAGGATGACAAAGCGTATCCGGGACGAGCAGGATAAGCAGAAGAAGTTCTTTGAAAATGCTTCTCACGAGCTGAAGACTCCCCTTATGTCCATCCAGGGCTTTTCGGAGGGCCTTCAGAAGGGCGTTATAGAGCCAAAGCACGCTTACAAGGTTATACAGAAGGAGGTCCGCAAGATGTCCCAGATGGTGGACGAGATACTCTTGCTTTCCAAGTATGACCGAAAGAGCATGAAGCTTAATATGGAGGAAATCTCCATCAACGAACTGGTGGGAGATGCTCTGGATGCTTTCTATATGGAGATACAGAACAAGAATCTGGTGGTTACCACCGAGATAGAGGACCGCTTTATCACCGTTGATATAGAGCAGATGCAAAGAGCGGTGTCAAATGTTATCTCCAACGCCATCCGTTATGCCCAGACCAGGATCTACATCGGCTGTACAGGCGACACCATAGTTATCTGGAACGATGGAATGCATCTGTCGGAGGAGGACAGAAGCAAGATGTTCGACCGTTTCTATATGGGCGAGGGTGGCAGCACAGGTATAGGACTGTCTCTTGCAAAGGAGATTATCGATCATCACGGTTTCTCTATAAAAGCAGAGAACTATAACGAAGGCGTACGCTTCATTATAGTTCTCAGATAATAATCATATAAAATATATTGTATCAGGAGATTACAGCTTTTTCTTATGCTCCTTCTTCTCCTGGTACATCAATGTATCTGCCTCTCTTAGGTATCTCTCAGAGATATCGGTAATAGATGAGGCATTTTCTTCGCTTCCACTAGGAGTCTGAATATAGCAGCCTATACTTACGGATATGCTATAAGGCTTCTTGTCGTTACTGCAGGAGTTGTCTATGTGGGTTCTAAGATTGTTTATATAATCCTTGACCTTATCATCATCATAGTTCTTAGCAAGAACAACAAACTCATCACCACCAGATCTGATGCAGATCTCATCATCTGATGCTGCGGCCTTCATAGAATTAGCTATGGTACACAGACAGTAGTCACCCTCATCGTGACCGAAGTTATCGTTGATAAACTTCATATTGTCCATATCTATAAGGAATACTGCCAGCGAAGCATTATTCTTCAAGGTTTCCTCATAATAATTCTTGAAATGATTTCCATAGCCGCGGCGATTATAAAGCCCTGTCAGTGTATCCGTCATATACAGATTCTCAAGTCTTTCAACTGTGACCTTCAGCTGCTGCTTAACTCGCCAGTTTTCCAGCATGGAGCTGACATTTATGAACCAGGACTTGATATTCAGCTGTGATAGATTTTCCAGATCCGGTGATAATATGAAGTATCCCATAAAGTACTGAAGATGATGAATAGGGACAAGATAGTACGCCTCATTATCATCAAGCATTACCGAAGGAAGAAGCTGTCCCTTTGGAAGTTTCTCTCTACGGATGGATCTTTCGTTATATATACCACATACAACCTCAAATTCGGCGTCATCAAAGTCTGAAGGTTCATTTATTATCTTGTGCTGATCCCAGCCCTTTATCAGGCAGAGTACTGCATCCTTAAATCCAGTATCCTTGCGGCAGTTAGCCTCTATCTCATCAAATACATCCTTGTTGGTTTCAGCTGAGGAAACTGACAGGATAAGATTCGTGTTGGATCTGGACAGGTTGCCCAGCTTATCAATGATGGTAGCGTAACTCTCCCTCAGGTCATCCTGCTGATACTGATGCTTCTCTTCGCATCCGCAGGACTGACGCTTTCTGAGCAGTCCAGGCTCCGCAGTAACGTGCGGAACGGGCTCACCACTCCAAAGCTTTTCAAGAACCCCGATACCATTTTTACCAACCTGCTCAAATGGCTGAGAGGATGTGGTAATAGATGGCTCGTGGAATCTGGCCTGTATAACATCATCATATCCTGTGATGATGGTGTCCTCAGGTATTCTAAAGCCTCGACGAGAGAGCTCATCAGCTATTCCGATGGCAGTATAATCATTTGCACAGATTATAGCATCAGGAAGCATCTGCTTCTCATTTGTCTCATACAGCTTCAGTATCTCATCTGTAACTCTCTGTGCAGAGTCATACCACAGAGTACCGTACAGAATACGGCTGTCATCATACGGCAGATCGTTATCAAGAAGAGTCTCCTTGAAAACTCTCATTCGATCCTGTACAAAGGAAAGCTCAGGATTACCTGCAACGTGAATAAGCTCCTTCGCTCCGTGAACCTTGATGGTGTGCTCGATAACCTCTCTGAAGGAAAGGTCCTGATCATTTACAACATTATAGGAATAGTCCTTGATATCACCAAGAGTAACAACCGGACAAGGAGCCTTCTCCTTAAGCTCGTTGATCAGGCTGATAAATATACTTGGCATATAGCTGTCATAAGTAATAAGGCCATCGAAGTTCTGAAGGTTCGGTAGCTTATATATGGCGCTGTCGCCTATATCATAGTTTGAAATACGGGAATACTGAGCATTACTGAAATTATCACTGAAGCTCGCAAAGAAGAGAAGTTTAACCCCGAATCTTTTTGCTGCCATAATAGTGCCGTACTGTGTCTCCTTTACCATATCACGGTAAATGTCGGCAATAAATGCAGCGACTATTTTTCTATCCATAAATAACCCCTTAGCTTGAAACAAACCCCATAGTTTCTAGTAGCAAAGCTAGCACTTTCATTATAACATCCAGTGTCTTATATTTGAAGTATTTTTCTCTAATGATTTATTGTCAGATTATGCGATATATGCTATATTCTTTAGGGCAAAAATTCTATATATAATTACTTAATGAAAGAGAGAAAAATTATGAGTAACTTTTTGGATAATCTTGCAAAGTACAACGATATCGTTAACAGCTTTGTATGGACGAAGGTTGGAGTGTGGTTGCTTATCATCACAGGCGTACTTATGACCATCCTTACCAAGTGCTTCCAGGTGACACACATTCGCCACTGGATGAAGAAGACAGTAGGAAGTCTCTTCGATGATAAGGTAAAAGGACATACAGATGATAAGGCTTCTATATCACAGTTTCAGGCCCTCTGTACAGCCCTTGCTGCAACAGTAGGTGTAGGAAATATCGCAGGTGTTGCAGCGGCTATAATGACAGGCGGACCTGGTGCAGTTTTCTGGATGTGGGTTGCTGCATTTTTTGGTATGATGACCAACTATTCAGAGAATATCCTAGGTATATATTTCAGACGTAAGAATCACGCAGACGAGTGGTCCGGTGGTGCTATGTACTATCTGGAGGACGGTCTTGGCGGATACGGCGGTATGAAGCACGTGGGCAAGATTCTTGCAGTTATCTTTGCAATCTGTGCGACCCTTGCTTCATTTGGTATCGGAAATATGGGTCAGGTAAATAAGATAGTTATCAACTTTACCTCGGCCTTCAACATAAAGGCGCTTTCAAGCCACGTGCTCTATTCATCAGGCGGCAGCGATGTGACACTCTATATGCTGATCGTGGGAGTAGTCCTGATGGTAATAGTAGGTATAGTTCTCCTTGGTGGACTTCAGAGAATTGCCTCTGTTGCCGAGAAGATCATTCCATTTATGGTTGTTGCATTTATCATTGGTTCTATAATAATAATTCTGGGAAATGTTACTTCTATCCCAGCTGCATTTAAGGCAATCTTCACCATGGCTTTCTCCAAGCAGGCTGCCTGGGGTGGTGCCGCAGGTATAACATTTAAGACTGTTGTAACCATGGGCTGCAAGAGAGGTGTATTCTCCAACGAGGCAGGTCTTGGCTCATCAGTTATGGTTCATTCCAATTCAAATGTCCTGGAGCCTGTAAAGCAGGGAATATGGGGAATCTTCGAGGTGTTCGCTGATACCATAGTTGTATGTACTATGACTGCACTTACAATCCTTACATCAGGAGTTATCAATCTTACAACTGGAGAGGCTGTTTCAGAAAGTGACTCAACCCTTGTGGCAGAGGCATTTAACACTATATTTAAGATAGGCAGCTTTGAGTTCGGCAGATACTTTATTGCGCTGGCCATTCTGCTCTTTGCCTTCACTACGATCCTGGGCTGGTCACACTATGGCTCAAAGGCTGTAGAGTACCTTGCAGGTGACAAGGCTCCGATCGTAACAAAGGTCTACAAGGTGATCTTCGTGCTGATGGTAACATCAGGTGCACTTATGACCTCCTCCATAGCTTGGGATATATCAGATACATTTAACGGTCTTATGATGCTTCCAAACCTTATAGGTGTTGTGTCACTGTCACCATTGGTTATGAAGTTGACGCAGAACTACGTGGACCGTCGTCTTCACGGAAAGACAGACGTAAAGCCAATGCTGTCATTCTTCCCAGAAATCGAGGAAGAAAACATAAAGAAGATTGAGGAAACGGGAGAGGAGTAATGGAAGCATTAACTATAATTGGTCTTGTTTTTCTAGGCTTAGGAATATTCTTTATTCTATTTGCTGTCCTTTTCATGACTATAGAAAACAGCACAATAAAGAACTGTACTGAACGTACCTTCGGCGAGGTTGTAGAGATTAAGCGGAAGAGCATGAAAACAAATGGCGCCGTAAGCTCTATGAGTCACCAGAAGGTTTATGCACCAAACCTAAGATTCATGGCAAATGGCCAGTGGGTCCAGGCAACACCAACCATATATACAACTAATCAGAATTACCCAGTAGGAACACAGTTGCCTATCCTATATGATAGAAACAATCCTCAGAGGGTTATCCTGGAGGGAACAAGAGGCTTCAAGCTGTTCTATATAATTTTCTATATAGTAGGAGGCTTCTTAGTATTATTGGGATTTGTCCTTTTCATACTATCCTTTGTAGGGTATAATTTTTAAATAGCAAAAAACAAATATATATGGGAGGACAAACATATGTTGGAATCAAGACCAGACAATATGGAACGTATCACAACTGAGGATCAGGCAAATGCTTACATCGAGGAGCAGATTGCGAAGATGCAGGCACAGATCGGCGACAAGAAGGTGCTTCTTGCACTTTCAGGAGGAGTTGACTCATCAGTAGTTGCAGCTCTTCTTATCAAGGCGGTAGGACAGCAGCTTGTATGCGTTCACGTAAATCACGGCCTTCTTAGAAAAGGAGAGCCTGAGCAGGTAATTGAAGTATTTGGTAAAGAACTGGGAGCAAATCTTGTATATGTAGATGCAACCGATCGTTTCCTTGATAAGCTGGCAGGAGTTACAGATCCAGAGCAGAAGAGAAAGATAATCGGTGGTGAGTTCATCGAGGTATTTGCAGAGGAAGCACGTAAACTGGATGGAATCGAGTTCCTTGCGCAGGGAACAATCTGGCCAGACATCCTGGAGAGTGATGCCGGAATCAAGGCACATCACAACGCAGGCGGTCTCCCTGAAGATATGAACTTTGAACTGGTTGAGCCAGTACGTATCCTCTTCAAGGATGAGGTTCGTGTAGTAGGAAAGGCTCTTGGCCTTCCAGATAATATGGTATATCGTCAGCCATTCCCAGGCCCAGGACTTGGCGTAAGATGTCCAGGCGCTATCACAAGAGATAGACTCGAAGCAGTTCGTGAGTCCGACGCAATCCTCCGCGAGGAGTTTGCAAAGAATGGTCTCGAAGGCAAGGTATGGCAGTATTTCACAGTCGTTCCAGACTTCAAGTCAACCGGCGTAAAGGATGGCAAGCGTACATTTGACTGGCCTTGCATCATCCGTGCCATCAACACAACAGATGTTATGGAAGTAACAGTAGAACACCTGTCAGACGAACTTATCGACCACCTGGTAAACCGCATCATCACTGAGGTTCCAGGTATCAACAGAGTTCTCTTCGACTACACACCAAAACCACCTGCTACGGTGGAATATGAGTGATAACGAGCCAAACCGAGATAGATAATCAGCGACCACCGAAGGTGGTAGTCAATGAAGAAACACACCCTTATGCTTGCATGAAAGGGTGTGTTTTCTTTATTGGCTAGTGGCTGCGAAGCAGCGCTGATTATCTATCTCGGCTTGGCGACAACATACATCGGGATACCGGCTTTTGCCGGTATCCCGATGAGAGAAATTGACTTTTACATTTAATAAGTGTTAAAATATGCATAGATGCATATTTTTGGTAGGGTAAAATATGTAACCATGCATATTTTCGGGGGTTTTATTGCGATGAATAAAGAATTAAGACGAGAAGTGACTGAGGAATTTAAAAGATGGAAATCTGACAAAAACCATAAATGTCTTATGGTCAGAGGGGCGAGACAGGTTGGAAAAACATACGCAATTGAACGATTCTGCGAGAAAGAATACGAGTCTTTTATCGAGATAAATTTTCTTGAAAGTCCACAAATGAAAATGATTTTTTCAGGTAATCTTGATGCAAAAACAATAAAGACCAATATCTCATTATATATTCCCAATAGTAAATTCATTTCTAAAAAAACGTGTCTTTTCCTTGATGAGATACAAGAATGTCCGGAAGCAATCACTGCACTTAAATTTCTTGAAAAAGAAAAGGATTTCGATTTAATCGTATCCGGTTCAATGCTTGGGATTGACTATAAAAGACCTACATCTTATCCCGTTGGCTCTATACAGTATATTGATATGTTTTCTCTAAACTTTAGAGAATTTTTATACGCCGCGGGAATAAATGACGATATAATCAATACATTGAAAGAGTATTATGACAGCAAAACTGTTGTCCCTTGGGCAATACACGATAAAATGATGGAATACTTGAGACTTTATATGATAATTGGTGGAATGCCGGAAGTCGTAAGTCTTTACTTCGAATCTGATTCAATATCTGACTCAAGCGAAAAAATAAAAAGCATTTTAAATGACTATCGATATGATATAGCTCATTACGCATCCACGGATGTAAAAATAAAGGCCGAATCCTGCTATTTCTCTTTAGCTAAACAGTTATCAAAGGAAAATCATAAATTTATGTATTCAGTTGTTGAAAAAGGTGGGGCGGCAAGAAAATATGGTTCAAGTATTGACTGGCTGGAAGGTGCATATCTTATTAGAAAAATATATAATATTTCTGGATATGATATCCCCCTGATCAGTAAAAGAATAGATGACAATTTCCGTATTTATCCAACTGATATAGGTTTGCTGGTGGGAATGTATGACAATTCGGTCAAGGAACTGATACTTCATCCTAACGCGGAAAAGCTAAATTCAATGGTGAAAGGCGGACTATATGAAGCAGTCATAGCAGATATGCTTATAAAAAACGGACACAAAAATATATACTTTAGAAAAGACGAAGCTTCTTCATTCGAGATTGAATTCTTTATTGAGAACAAAGAAGGTGTTATTCCTATCGAAGTAAAATCTGGCAGAAGCCGTTCTAAATCTTTGGATAATATTTTGAAAAAAGATGAAATCCCATATGGCTATAAACTTATCGATGGAAATGTTGGTGTATCTGAAAAGAAAATTACTTTGCCTCTTTATATGGCAATATTTTTGTAAACAGCAACAGATGTTATGGAAGTTACCGTAGAACACCTTTCAGACGAACTGATCGACCACCTGGTTCAGAGAATAATTACAGAAGTACCGGGAATCAATAGAGTGCTGTTCGACTATACACCAAAACCATAATCTATATCACCTTATAAACCACCTGAATCTGTTCGGACCGGCATATTTATCTGCGGTTGTAGCAACCGTTGAACACTATACAAATTGAATATAAATGATTAAAAATGAAAGTTGACCAATTTGATTAAAACTGGTCAACTTTTTGCTTGATTTTGACCGAGTTTGATTATATACTGAATTTATGATGTAAAATAGGAGGTGGCAAAATGGTATATACCATAACATTTAACCCATCACTTGACTATATCGTTACGGTTGATGATTTTAAGCTTGGGCTTACTAACCGGACAACATCGGAGCTGATGCTGCCGGGAGGTAAGGGAGTTAATGTTTCGATCGTTCTCAGTAATCTCGGAATCGAAAACACTGCCATATATTTTTCGGCAGGATTTGTAGGTGACGAGATAACAAGAAGGATAAAGGAAAGCGGAATAAAAGCTGATGAAATCAGGATCAGCGAAGGATGTTCCAGAATTAACCTTAAGCTTAAATCAATTGATGGTACCGAGATAAATGGTATGGGTCCTGACATCTCTGATGAAGCTATAGCAGAACTGTATAAAAAGCTGGATGGATTAAAGGAAGGGGATACTCTTGTTCTTGCAGGAAGTATTCCTTCTAGTATGCCTGAAACCATATACAGTGATATTATGGCAAATCTTCAAGGAAAGGGAATTAGGATAGTAGTCGATGCTACCAAAGATCTCCTGCTAAATGTACTCAAATACAAACCATTCCTTATAAAGCCTAATAACCATGAACTTGGAGAAATCTTTGGTGTCAAACTGGAAACTAGAGAGAGCGTTGTTGAGTACGCTCAGAAGCTACTTGAAATGGGAGCGGAAAATGTAATCATTTCCATGGCCGGTGAAGGTGCGGTATTTGTAAACGGCAATGGAGAAGTATACATGAGAGAAGCTCCGAAAGGGAAACTCGTTAACGGCGTAGGTGCAGGCGATTCAATGGTAGCAGGATTTATAGCGGGATATCTGACAGAAAAGAATTTGCTCCATGCATTTAAACTGGGACTTAGTTCGGGGTCAGCCAGCGCATTTTCTGATAACCTGGCAACAAAAGAAGAAATCATGAAGGTTTATTCAACAGTAGAGTAGAGAAGGAGGAACAAAGAATGAAGATAATAGAACTTCTTGATAAGAAGAGTATAAGTCTTGATGCGGCACCGAAGTCTAAAAGTGAAGCGCTGGATTTGGCCGTAGATCTTATGGTGGAAAGCGGAAAGATCAAAGACAAAGAAGCTTATAAAAAACTGGTGTATGCACGTGAAGAAGAAAGCACCACAGGAGTAGGAGAAGGAATAGCTATTCCTCACGGAAAAGGCGACTGTGTCGACAAGCCGGGACTTGCGGCAATGGTAATAAAAGATGGAGTTGATTTCGAAGCACTTGATGAGGAACCTGTAAATATTCTTTTCCTTATTGCAGCTCCTGATACAGAAGATAATGTACATCTGGATGTGCTTTCAAAGCTCTCCATGATGCTTATGGATGAAGACTTCCGTAATTCACTCATTAATGCTAAGGATGTTGACGAGTTTATCGATATCGTAGACAGAACCGACGAGGGAAGAGGAAGTGTTGATGAGACAATAGCAGAAACATCTATAGTTGATGATACATCCGGCGCACTTAAGGTTGTTGCCGTAACTTCATGTCCTACCGGAATCGCTCATACTTATATGGCTGCCGAAGGTCTTGAGAAAGCAGCTGATAAGGCAGGTATAAAGATTAAGATAGAAACCAGGGGTTCCTCGGGAGCAAAGAATGTCCTTACAGATGAAGATATAGCTGCAGCTGACTGTGTAATAGTAACAGCTGATTCGAAAGTACCTATGGATAGATTTAAAGGTAAGAAGGTTATTCAGCGTAAGGTTGCAGACGGAATAAATAAAGCCGATGAGCTGATGGGAATTGTTAAAGCCGGCTCGGCGCCTATTTTCTCGGGAGATGCTTCGGAAAGTAGCGAAAGCGAAAAAACAGAAAATCAGGGTAGCGTAGGACATAAGATTTATACCTGGCTTATGAACGGTGTTTCCCATATGCTTCCTTTCGTAATCGGTGGTGGTATCCTCGTAGCTATTGCATTCCTGATCGATACAATAGCAGGATACGGAGCAACAGGTGGTGGAGACTTCGGTAGTATCACACCACTTGCAGCACTTCTTAAGTATATCGGTGGTCTCGCTATGGGACTTATGGTTCCGGTTCTTGCAGGATATATAGCTTATGCGATAGCCGACAGACCGGGTCTTGCAGTCGGATTTGTAGGTGGTATGCTTGCATCCAACGGTAATGCACTCCTTTCCGGATATACATTTGCAGAAGGCACACTTGTAGACGGAAAAGCAATCGGTGGATTCGGAGAATTCCTTTCCAAGTTTGCATTCCAGCAGCCGGACGGTGGTAATACAGTATCCGGATTCCTCGGCGGTATCGTAGCAGGTTTCCTTGCAGGATTTATCGTTCTCGGACTTCAGAAGCTGTGTGCAAATCTTCCACAGGCACTGGATGGAATCAAGCCGACACTTATTTATCCGCTCGTTGGTATCTTCCTTGAAGGCGTGATAATGTGCTTCATACTTAATCCGCTTATCGGACTTGCAAACACAGGTCTTTCACATATGCTTACAGCTATTTCCGATGCGGGAATGCTGACAGTACTCGGACTCATCTTAGGTGCCATGATGGCAATAGATATGGGTGGTCCTATCAATAAAGCGGCTTATGTATTCGGTGTTGGTATGCTTACTCAGGCATCTGATTATCTGAACAGTGGAATGTCCGCAGACGATCCGAAGGTTGTTGCATGCTATGTATCAATGGCAGCAATCATGGTTGGTGGTATGGTTCCACCGGTTGGTATCGCACTTGCATGCTGGATATTCCCTAAGAAGTTTACGAAGGCAGAACGTGGTTCGGCTGTATCAAATGTTGTCATGGGTGCTTCATTCATCACTGAGGGAGCTATCCCATTTGCAGCGGCAGATCCGCTTCACACTATTCCTTGTACAATGGTTGGAGCAGGAGTTGCGGGATTCCTTGCAGCACTCTTCAAATGTACACTTATGGCACCTCACGGTGGACTCTTCGTATTCGCAACAGTTGGAAATCCATTTATGTATATCGTAGCATGGTTGGTTGGTTCGGCAGTTACATGTATAATGCTCGGACTTATCAAGAAGCCGGCTGAAATGAATAAATAAATAAGAAATCAATAACGTAAAAATATATAAAAATCAGGAGGTAACCGATATGGTAAGTTTTGAGTATGAGATCAAGGATGTTCACGGAATTCACGCAAGACCTGCAACAGATCTGTTTAAGCTGACAAAGAATTATGAGTCAGCTGTTAAGGTTGCGAAGGGTGACAGAGAAGTTCCATTTAAGGGACTTATGGGTATCATGTCACTGGGAGCAAAGCAGGGCGATACAGTTAAGTTTACATTCGAAGGTCCTGACGAAGAAGCTGAGATGGCTGCTGTTAAGGAGTTTATGGAAGCAAACCTGTAAAAAGAGGTACGATAGATGAGAGATATGGATTATTTAAATCTTCTCAGTCACGAGTTTCCGAGTGCACGAAGCTGTGCTGCAGAGATGATAAATCTGAATGCCATCCTGGCACTTCCAAAGGGAAATGAATTCTTCTTTTCGGATATACATGGTGAGTATGAAAGCTTTATACATCTTATCCGGAGTGCTTCGGGCGTGGTTAAGGCGAAGATCGAAGATGTATTCGGCAGCCTTATGACGGAAGAAGAACAAAGTAAGCTCGCTCATCTCATCTATTATCCTAACGAAGTACTTATTACTATGAAACATTCAGGTGAGATAGCTGATGGATGGTACGAACGTACCATTCATCAGCTTGTTATGCTTGTAAGGGAAGTTTCTTCGAAGTATACAAGATCAAAGGTTCGTAAAAAGATGCCCGAAGAATACGGGTATGCAATAGACGAGCTGATTCATACGGATGAATCTGAACCTGATAAAAGACTGTACTATAACGAGATAATCAAATCAGTTGCAAAAATAGAAGTGGCAGATGATTTCATTATAGCCTTAGCTGAACTTATACAGTCCCTGCTTATCGATACACTTCATATCATCGGAGATATATTCGATCGTGGTCCGAGAGCTGACTACGTTATGGATGAGCTGATAAAGTTCAGGAACGTGGATATCCAGTGGGGTAATCACGATGTAAGCTGGATGGGCGCCGCAGCGGGAAACACAACCTGTATAGCAACAGTTCTGAGAATTGCTACAGGCTATAATTCCTTTGATGTGCTTGAGGACGGATACGGTATAAATCTGAGACCGCTCTCTATGTTTGCGGATAAGATATATAAGAATGATGAATGTAAATGCTTTTGGCCGCATTTACTTGATGATAATGAATATGATTCTGTTTCACCATCACTTGCTGCAAAAATGTGCAAGGCAATTTCCATTATCGAACTGAAACTGTCAGGTCAGCTTATAAAGCGTCACGCGGAGTTTCAGATGAATGACAGACTCCTGCTTGATAAAATCGACTATGAAAAAGGAACGGTTCTTATCGGTGATAAGGAATATAAGATGAAGGATATGAATTTTCCTACGATCGATCCGAAGAATCCGTATAAGCTTACGGATGAAGAGGAACAACTCGTTGAGACTCTCAAGATATCATTCCTTCATAGCAGAAGACTTCAGAAACATATCAGATTTTTATATTCTCACGGAAGTATATATAAGAAGTACAATAATAACCTTTTGTTCCACGGATGTATTCCGATGGATGAGAATGGGGAATTTATAGTCCTTGCTACCGATGAGGGTAAGTATAGGGGAAAAGATCTGATGGATTTCTTTGAAGAGAAGATCATTGATGCATATTTTGCGGATGAGTTCGATGAGCCGGAAAAGAAAAGATACGGAGTTGACCTTATGTGGTATATGTGGGCAGGACCTATATCTCCGCTTTTCGGTAAAGACAGAATGGCCACTTTTGAACACATTTATTTAGAAGAAAAAGAACTGGCTAAAGAAAACTATAATGCTTATTACGAGTTTTCAAAACAGTCTGAGTATTGCGATAAAATATTCGAAGAATTTGAAATGAATCCGGAGATTTCCCATATAATAAACGGTCACGTTCCGGTAAAGGTTGTGAAGGGCGAGAAGCCTGTGAAAGCTAACGGAAAGCTGTATGTGATAGACGGAGGTCTGTCCAAGGCTTATCACAGAAGAACGGGAATAGCAGGTTATACGCTTATATTTAATTCCCATCATCTGGCGCTTGCCGAGCATACGGAATACGACCGAAAGGGAGATAATACTCCGAAAATGTATGTTACGGAAATGCTTCCTCGAAGACTGCTTGTAAGGGATACGGACATAGGTGAGGAACTTAAGAAAAGAATATTCGACCTTGAAGAACTGATAGAGTGCTATCGGATAGGTCTTATCAAAGAACACGAGAGGGGGTAGTACTGAATGATAATAAAAGAAGGCAGAGCCGTATTTGAAGGTGTTGCCATTGGAAAGCTTTCTGTTTTCAAAAAATCTGAACAGACTGTAAAAAGAGAAAAAGTAGAGGATGTTGAAGCGGAAGTTAAGAGATACGAAGATGCAAGAGCAAAAGCAGTTGAACAGCTTCAGGCTCTTTATGAGAAGGCAGTAAAAGAAGTAGGTGAGGCGAGTGCCGAGATATTCGAAGCTCACCAGATGATGGTTGAGGACGGTGACTATATAGATTCCGTAGAGAATATCATTCGCTCTCAGGGGCTTAATGCCGAGTTTTCTGTTGCCGAAACCGGAGATAATTTCCAGAAGATGTTTTTGGAAATGGATGACGAATATTTCCGCGGACGTGCGGCAGACGTTAAAGATATTACCGAAAGGATCATCAATTGTCTTGCAGGCGGCAGAAGTGAAGGAATAGAAAGTGATGAACCTGTTATAGTTGTTGCCGATGATCTGGCTCCTTCGGAAACCGTTCAGATGGATAAGGGTAAGATACTTTCCTTTGTTACCGTTCACGGTTCTGCGAATTCCCATACATCGATCCTGGCTAAGACCATGAATATACCGGCGATAATAGGTTGTGATATTCCGCTTACAGATGAGATGAATGGAAGAGAAGCTATAGTTGATGGCTTCGAAGGAAAGGTTTATATCGATCCGGATCCTGATGTTCTGGCAGAAAAGAAGAAAATACTTCTTCAGGAACAGGAAAAGAAAACTCTACTTGAACAGCTTAAGGGTAAGGAAAATGTAACTCTTGACGGACAGAAGATAAACCTTTATGCAAACATCGGTAATACGAAAGATCTTGCATTGGTGCTTAAAAACGATGCTGGCGGAATAGGACTTTTCCGTTCCGAGTTTATATATCTCGGCTCGGATGATTATCCGACCGAAGAAGAACAGTTTGCTATCTATAAGCAGGTTGCCGAGACTATGGCGGGAAAGAAAGTCATTATCCGTACACTGGATATCGGAGCCGATAAGCAGGCGGATTATTTCAATCTTCCTCATGAAGAGAATCCTGCAATGGGGCTTCGTGCGATAAGGATTTGTCTTACCAGACCTGAGATATTCAAGACTCAGCTTCGTGCGATACTTAGAGCATCTGCATTTGGTAAGATATCGATCATGTTCCCGATGATCATTTCCGTTGAGGAAGTGAAGAAGATAAAAGATATAGTAGCCGAAGTGAAAAAAGAACTGGATGCCGACGGTCTGTTATATGACAAGGATATCGAACTTGGTATTATGATCGAAACTCCGGCAGCGGTTATGATGGCCGAAGAACTGGCTGAAGAAGTTGACTTCTTCTCAGTCGGAACTAATGACCTGACACAATATACTCTGGCTATAGACAGACAGAATGAGAGTCTTGATGAGTTCTATGATTCACATCATCCGGGACTTCTCAAGATGTTGAAGATGATCGTAGACGGAGCTCATAAGGGAGGAGCCTGGGCCGGAATATGCGGAGAGCTGGGATCGGACCTTTCACTTACAAAAGAGTTTCTGGCTATGGGATATGATGAATTATCGGTTTCACCGGGAAGAATTCTTCCACTCAGGAAGGTGGTTTTGGAAACAAATGTTTCCGAGTATAAGGAAGAAAAAGGTTACAAATAAAACGAGGTGAAGAGAAATGCTTACAGAAGAGCGAAAGTTGCATATACTAAAAAAAGTAAATACTGAGAAAAGTGTGACTGTTCAGGAGTTAACAGATGAACTGGGTGTGTCTGAATCAACGATCAGAAGAGATATAACAGCACTTAGTCGTGAAGGTAAGCTTATAAAAGTTTTCGGAGGAGCGGTGGCTCTTGATGAGCCACCATCATCCGAAGAATTATCGGTTATTGTTAAAGAATCGATCAATAAAGATGAAAAGCTGAGAATAGCAAAATATGCTGCGAGTCTGATCATGCCCGGAGATTATGTATTTATTGATTCGGGAACTACAACGGAATATATGATTGATTATATAACCGAGAAACATGCTACATATGTAACGAATGCGGTTTCTCATGCAAAGGATATGGTAAGAAAAGGTTGTAAGGTACTTCTTATCGGTGGGGAACTGAAAGAAAATACGGAAGCCGTTGTAGGGGCTGATGCGATCCTGTATATCCAGAAATATCATTTCACAAAAGGATTCTTCGGTACAAATGGTATCAATAATAAACTGGGATATACCACTCCGGATGTCAGAGAAGCGCTTATAAAAAGAGTTGCTATTCAGAATACACAGATCGGTTCAAGATTTGTTTTGGCGGACCACGATAAGTTCGGACAATCATATGCCGTTACATTTGCCGATTTTGGCGGAACGGTTGTGATCACCGATAAGAATCCGGGAAAACTCTATATGAAATCATTGGATATAAAGATTGTTGATGAGTGATACCAGCAACTGTGGAGTACGAATAAATACAATTTCCCGCAATCCCTTATAAATAAAGGGGTTGCGGGATTTTTTTATGTCTTGTGACAGCATTTTGACAGCGCTTTACCATAAAAACATATAGATAATTATATTTTTTAACCTCCGTAATATTTCTATATCGATTTAGTTCCCTATACCTATCATACATTTTGAAAGGCTTTTTTTTCGACAATTACGAGCCAAAACTTGACGAACGTAAACAAAAATAATACCATTTTGTTAAATACTTTACGAACACCAAGTTTTTACAGAGAAGATGCTTTTAGAAATACTAACTTTTAAATGTCATGTGAATTATCATAAGATACGAGGGTGTAACAGATATGAAATTAAAGAAGATAAATGCGGTGTTGGGGCTGCTATCTATATTACTAATGCTATTACATATTGGATATAGTGTATTTGCGTATTTTACTATGTACTATAATCCGGTACTAAAATATGTATTCGCAGTACCTTTTATGGTTATGGTATGCCTGCATGCTATATGCGGTATGATGACGGTCTTTACACAGGGTGACGGGACCAGAATGGATCTCTACCCGAATCAGAATATGAGGACTGTACTTCAAAGACTCTCGGCAGCGCTTATCTTTCCATTTTTGATACTACACCTCTATACATTTACGCTTATGAATAACAGCGCAACAAGCGGCAAAATTATATACGTGATTCTGCTTATAATCGCTGAAGTACTTTTCTTCGCAACAGTTATTACACATGTTTCAGTATCTATTACAAAAGCGTTTATCACTCTGGGAATTTTAAGTTCGAAAGAATTGATGAACAAGATAGATAAGGTTATATATATAGTGAATGCAGTTGTTTTTGTTTTAGCTGTAGTTGCAATTGTCAGAGGCCAGATCATAATGTTTTTAAGCTGACGGAGTTTGTATATGGGAAATGTAATCGTAGTAGGTAGTGGTATTTCCGGAATGACAGCTGCTATAAGGTGTGCCGGGCAGGGAGTAAAAGTAACACTGATATCTCCTTTCCCTTCTGAAAGATCTCAGTCTGTCATGGCGGCCGGCGGTATAAATGCGGTGCTCCGGGATTGTGATCCGGGAGATTCAGTCGCCTGTCATGTTGAGGATACATTAAAGGGCGGAAGTTATCTGGCTGGAAGCAAGGCTGTTACCGGACTGTGTGAAAATGCAGAAAATATAATTGAATATCTTGAAAAATTAGGTACGGTTTTCTCTATAGATAAATCCGGAAAACTTATCAGACGTTCCTTTGGTGGACAGTCCTACAGACGTACTTATTATTGTGGCTCTTCGACTGGAAAGCAGATAGTATCTGCGCTTGTTATGGAGGCGAGACGCCTGGAAGCTGCCGGCATGGTTGAGAGAAGGCTTTGGAGCTGCTTTCATTCTGCGCTTATCAGGGATGGGGTATGTTATGGAGTCTTAATATATGATGAAAGTACTCAAGGCCTTGAAGCTCTGTATGGAGATTCGGTAATTATAGCTACAGGAGGACAAAATTCACTCTTTGGTAAGACGACAGGTTCAACTCAGTGTGATGGCTATGTGGCTGGCAAGCTATTTATGCAGGGGGCAGAACTTAAGAACCTTGAATTTATTCAGTACCATCCTACAACTATTGATATATTCCAGAAACGTATGCTCATATCAGAAGCGGTAAGAGGAGAAGGCGGAAGGCTCTTCTATGAAGAAAGTGGTAAGAAAGTATACTTCATGGAGGAAAAATTCGGTGCGAAAGGTAATCTGGTCACCAGAGATATAATGTCCAGAAGTATCTATGAAACAGGTCGTGACGTATATCTGGATATATCATTTATGAATAAGGAACGGATAAATGAGAAAATCCCAGAAGTAAGGGACCTCTGCCTTAAGTATCGTGGCATAGATATATCGAAGGAACCTATTCCGGTAGCGCCATGTGTACATTTCTTCATGGGTGGGCTGGCGGTTCATATGAACCATGAGACAAACATCCGAAGTTTATATGCTATAGGAGAGTGCGCTTCCATGTATCATGGAGCAAATCGGCTTGGTGGAAATTCACTTCTGTCTGCTATATATAGTGGAATGGTTGCGGCAGATGATATATCTAAAAATCCAAAGCCCAAAGAAGATATTGACTTTAGCCTCGAAATAGAGGAAGAAAAAGAGAAGCTTAAGCAACGAATGGAAACAAGAAGTAAGTTCCCGGTAATGTACATTAGAGATATGCTGGCAGAAACCATGAATAAATCTATGGGGATAGTTAGGACTGAAGCGGAATTAGATAAGGGCTTATATAATATTGATTATTATCTGTCCATAGCTGAAAAACTGAGATATGATAACAGTGTACTGGCATACTTCAATTACAGTCTTGTGGGGATACTAAATATAGCTAAGGCGTCTGTATTCTCCGCAAAAGCAAGAAAAGAGAGTAGAGGGGCTCATTATCGAAGTGATTATCCTGACTCAAAAGATGCGGACGCGTATGCTTCAATTATATCCTACAATAATGGAGATTTTAAGATTAGATTAGACAAGGAAAAATTATATGAAAGTTAAAGTATTGCGCCAACAATATCCCGGAGCAACGCCTTATTGGGAAGTTTTTGATTATGATGGACCACAAGACATATCAGTTGCTGGAATGCTGGATTATCTTAATTATAATGATGATATAGTGAATGACAAAGGGGAAGAAACTACCAGGATTGGATGGGAGTGTTCCTGCCTTCAGGGAATCTGTGGTGCATGCGCCATGGTAATTAACAATGTACCTGCTCTGGCTTGCGAAACATTTTTAAGAAACCTAAAGGGCAAGGTGGTCGAGATCAGACCTCTGCGTAAGTTTCCGGTTATCAATGACCTTGTTATAGATAGGTCATCTATACAGGAAAATCTTAAAAAAACAAATGTATACATAGAGAATTTCAAACCGTCTGAAGACGAAGATCATGCACACCAGTATGCAGCAGCTAAATGCCTGAAATGCGGACTGTGCCTTGAGGTTTGTCCGAATTACGTGAATGGTAACACCTTCTATGGCGCTGCATTTGCGAATGACTGCTACCTGGTGGTGTCAAGAAATTCTGAAAAATCAGGCAAGATCAGGAAACTCTACGGAGAACACTTTGCGTCGTCTTGTTCAAAGTCTTTATCCTGTATGGATGTATGTCCTATGAATATACCAATCATCTCATCTATGGCGAAATTAAATAAGTAAAACCTGATTAATGAATAAGGAACTAACAATAACCAGGTCTGAACAATTACATTTGAATCGGTGTATGTGATGTAGTAAAATATGTCAATAAGAATAATGTCAAGATATGTGTAATATGAATAAAAAATAAACAAATATGTTTAGAAATGATATAAAAAGAACTATGAATTCATTTGAAATCTGGGAGTACGAGTAATAACATGCAAGATGATGAAAAAAGGTTTCCGTTATTCAATAAGGTAAGACACGATCATGATATAAGTGTATATATCGAGGAGCAGAATAAATCTTTGCAAGCTATGGGATTTACTGAACATAGTTTTGCACATATTGGCTTAGTTGCCGATAGAACAGGTTATATCCTGGATACCCTTGGGATTGATGATCATACTATCGATCTTGCTCTTACAGCGGCGTGGATGCATGATTTAGGAAATGTGATAAATCGTGTAGATCATAGTCAGTCTGGCGCTATGATGACATTTTATCTGTTAGATAAGATGGGAGTTCCAGCAGAGGATATAGCACCTATTATAAGAGCGATAGGTAATCATGATGAAGGTAGTGGAGTGCCAGTTAGTAATATAGCTGCAGCACTTATTCTTGCTGATAAGTCCGATGTTCGAAGAAGCAGAGTTCAGGACGACGACAAAAGAAATTATGATATACATGATAGAGTTAATTACTCTGTTAAGTCTTCAAAGCTTAAGATTAATCAGGACCATACATCGATAAAGCTTAAGCTTGAAATAGATACGAGATATGGTGAAATAGGGGAATATTTTGAGATATTTATGGAACGAATGCTACTCTGTCGTAAGGCTGCTAGTTTCCTGAATCTAGAATTCCACTTAATCATAAATGAACAGACATTAATGTAAAAATTTCAAGTACAGTGGTATAGCGAAGAAGTATGAATGAAATGATTGACAAAATTAAGTGGTAGGAATAGAATTAGTCACGAAATTTAATAAAGTCATATATGATATTAATATCATTGGGGAGCTAGTGTACTGGCTGAGAGGAAGTAAAAACTTCGACCCGTTAACCTGATTTGGATAATGCCAACGTAGGGAAGAGTCAAAGAATTAAATCTTATTCTGAATGAATGAACAGCTGATATGCCTGATGGTATGTCAGCTGTTTTTGCGTCTTGACGCATAGTTTTATAAGAGGACAAGGAGGATGAATATGGTCAAGGTAAATGGTGAGAGCTATGACTATGCAGGGCTTACTGTACTGGAAATGCTAGAAAATCAAGGCTTTTCTACTGAACGTATCGCAGTAGAAATTAATATGGAAATTGTGCCTAAGGCAAGTTATAGTGCGACTACTTTAAAAGACGAAGATACAGTAGAAGTTGTAAGTTTCGTGGGAGGTGGATGATATGATCCCTACTAGAGAAGAGTGGATAAATGCGTTAGTGGAGAGGCATGGAAAGGAACGCCAGAATGGATTTCTAAATGCTACTGTTGCAGTATGTGGACTTGGAGGACTGGGGTCCAACATAGCAAATGCTCTTACTCGTGCGGGAATAGGTAAGCTAATACTTATAGATTTCGATAAGGTTGATATCAAGAATCTTAATCGTCAGCAATATAAGATGAGTCAGATTGGAAAGTATAAGACAGAGAGTTGTTTGGAGAATCTAAGGGAGATATCTCCATATACTGAAATTGAAATCCACACGGTTAAGCTAACGGAAGAGAATATACCTAAGCTGCTTGGTACGGCAGATATCATATGTGAGGCATTTGACAAGGCTGATCAGAAGGCAATGCTGGTTAATACAGTACTTGAAACTTTTCCAGATAAATATATCCTGTCAGGGACTGGAATGGCAGGCTTCGGAAGTGCGAATACTATACAGAGTCGCAAGGCTTTTGGGAAGCTCTACCTCTCTGGAGATGAAAAGAGCGATGTGAATGATGGCATCGGACTTGTGGCATCTAGGGTTATGGTGTGCGCGGCACACGAAGCACATATGGTTCTCAGGATATTATCTGGTGAGAAGGATGTATAGGTTTACATAACATATAGATTAATAAATAGAATGAAAGAAGGAAAAATGATGGAAGACATTAAAACAGAAGATAAGTTAGTAATCGGAGGAAAGGAATTCACTTCCCGTTTTATTTTAGGTTCAGGTAAGTATTCAATGAAGCTTATCGAAGCGGCAGTTCGTGATGCGGGAGCTGAGCTTATCACTCTTGCAGTGAGAAGAACAAATACAAAGGATAACGAGAATATCCTTGACTATATCCCTGAAGGAGTAACACTTCTCCCTAATACTAGTGGTGCAAGAAATGCGGAGGAAGCTGTAAGAATTGCTCGCCTTGCAAGAGAGCTTGGATGCGGTAACTTCGTAAAGATTGAAATAATGAGAGATACTAAGTATCTTTTACCAGATAATGTTGAAACTATTAAGGCGACTGAAATCCTTGCAAAGGAAGGCTTCGTGGTAATGCCTTATATGTATCCAGATTTAAATGCAGCAAGAGACCTTGCAAATGCAGGTGCTGCATCAATCATGCCTCTCGCTTCTCCAATTGGTTCCAATAAAGGACTTGCTACAAAAGAGTTTGTTCAGATTCTTATAGATGAGATAGATCTTCCAATTATTGTTGATGCAGGTATCGGCCGTCCTTCACAGGCTTGCGAAGCAATGGAAATGGGATGCGCAGCTGTCATGGCAAATACTGCTCTTGCAACAGCTGGTGACCTTCCACTTATGGCCTCAGCATTTAAGGATGCTATAAATGCAGGACGTAAGGCATATCTTTCAGGGCTTGGAAGAGTACTTACCAGAGGTGCTTCTGCATCAGATCCTCTAACAGGATTCCTTAGAGACTAAGGATTTGGAGGATTAGAAAAATGGAAAATAACTTTTTAGTAGATTCAGATAAACTGTCACCAGAGGCACTAGAGAAGAAACACCGCCTGGAAAATGATCCATCTTGTAGAACTAATCATATGGAGTATATGCCGGGAATGGATATCATAAAGTCAGATATCTGTGATAAGGTACTTAGTGAAATGAATAGCTATGACTATTCAAAGTATACTGCAAAGGATGTTGTGGCTGCACTTAACCATGACCACTGTTCAATAGAAGATTTCAAGGCGCTTCTTTCACCGGCAGCAGAACCCTTCCTCGAGAAGATGGCAGAGAGAGCAAGGCTTGAAACCAGCAAGCATTTTGGTAATACAGTTTATCTTTTTACACCTTTATATATTGCAAATTACTGCGAGAATTACTGCGTATATTGTGGCTTCAACTGCTACAATAATATTCGTAGAATGAAGCTTACGACAGAACAGATAGAGCATGAGATGAAGGTTATAGCTGACAGCGGAATGGAAGAAATTCTTATTCTTACAGGTGAGAGCCGTGCGGCCAGTAGTGTGGAATATATCGGAGAAGCCTGCAAGCTTGCGAGAAAGTATTTCCGACTTGTGGGACTTGAGGTTTATCCAGTAAATGTAGATGAGTATAAGTATCTTCATGAGTGTGGAGCGGACTACGTAACTGTATTCCAGGAAAGTTACGATACAGATAAGTATGAGACACTTCACCTGATGGGACATAAGAGAGTATGGCCTTATAGATTTGATGCTCAGGAGCGTGCGCTGATGGGTGGAATGAGAGGTGTTGCGTTTTCAGCTCTTCTTGGTCTATCAGACTTTAGAAAGGATGCCCTTGCTACAGCCCTCCATGCATACTTCCTTCAGAAGAAGTATCCACATGCAGAGATTTCGCTTTCCTGTCCAAGACTTCGTCCTATCATTAACAATGAAAAGATTAATCCGCTGGATGTGCATGAAAAGCAGCTCTGCCAGGTGCTCTCTGCATATAGAATCTTCCTTCCATTTGCAGGTATTACAGTTTCCTCGAGAGAGAGTGCTCAGTTTAGAAATGGAATCGTTAAGATAGCAGCTACTAAGGTGTCAGCTGGTGTATCTACAGGAATAGGAGATCACGAGTCTAAATATACAGGAAAAGAAGATGAGTACGATCAGGGCGATGAGCAGTTCGAGATTAGCGACAGCAGAAGCCTTGATAAGATGTATCAGGATATTGAGGGCGAAGGTCTTCAGCCAGTACTAAATGATTATCTATTTGTATAAAAGCAGGAGACTAAATGAAAAATAGTGATATAATATGTATTACCAATAGGCATCTCTGTGAAGGGGATTTTAAAGAGAAGCTAGTGCAAATTGCAAAGGCTCATCCCTCAGCAATTATTCTTCGTGAGAAGGATATGAGTGAGGAAGAGTATAGAGAGCTCGCGAGCTTTTTACTTCCAATCTGCAGAGAAGAAGGAACAAGGCTTTTTCTTCATAATTTCTATAGGGTTGCTATGGAACTAAAGAGCGATGGGCTTCATCTACCACTTCAGGTTTTGGAAGAAGTAGTGTCAAAACTCGGAAATGATCAGCCAGAGTTACTCCTGGAAAGATTAGGAGTATCAGAGCTTGGAGCTTCCTGCCACAGCGCTCACGATGCTAGAAGAGCTAAGGCTCTTGGCTGTACCTACATCCTGGCAGGTCATATATATGACACAGATTGCAAGAAGGGACTTCCTGGCAGGGGACTAGAGTTTTTAAGGAAGGTAACGCAGGAGACGGATTTGCCGGTATATGCCATAGGTGGTATTGAGCCGGAGAATATAGATGAGATTCGTAACTCAGGTGCAGCGGGAGCCTGCATTATGAGCAGTGCCATGACTGCTAAGAATGTTGAGGAATTGCTGGCAAATTTTTAGATGATTCTTCCGCTAAATCTTGAAAAGAGGTTAATCTAGATGAATACAAAAAACAGGATGTAAATAAGGTATATTGCAGAATAGACGGAGGTTTCCATGAGAAGAGTGATATGGATAGTGCTGGATAGCGTAGGAATGGGTGAAGCGCCGGATGCAGCAGATTTTGATGACGTAGGTTGTAATACCATTGGGCATATCATGGAGAAATTCCCTGATCTGGATATTCCGAATCTTAAATGTATAGGATATGGAAATATAGATGGAATGGTTGGAGTAAAGCCAGTGGATAAACCTCTTGGTGCTTTTGGAAGACTAACCGAACTATCTGCTGGAAAGGACACGACTATAGGGCATTGGGAGATGGTCGGTATACATACCCCTAAGAGATTTCCTACATATCCTGATGGCTTTCCAAGTGAGATAATTGATGAATTCATAAAACGTACAGGTGTCCCAGGAGTACTCTATAATGGCGTGGCATCAGGAACCACTATCATAAATGAGTTGGGAGATGAGATGAAGGCAAGTAAGAAGCCTATTGTTTATACATCGGCGGACAGTGTCTTTCAGATTGCCTGTGATGAAAGTGTATATTCTCCTGAAGAACTATATTCCATGTGCCACACAGCGAGAGAAATACTAACTGGCGATCACAATGTAGCGAGAGTTATCGCGCGTCCTTATATCTGGGATGGAGAGAAGTATGCAAGAACCTCTAATCGTCGTGACTTTTCAAGAAAACCAGACGAGCCCAATCTATTAACTATGATAAGAGACGCGGGGCAAAGCGTATATGCTATAGGTAAGATAGAGGATATATTTGCGGGTTCGGGAGTTACAGAAGCTGTTCATACCAAAGATAACGAGGATGGTATGGATAAAACTATAGAGGCTCTTGACATAGTTAAGAATGGGCTTATTTTCACCAATCTTGTAGAATTTGACTCTACCTGGGGACATAGAAGAGATGTGGAAGGCTATGCAAGAGGTCTTGAACGCTTTGATAAGCGCCTGGGAGAGCTTATGGCTAAGATAGGAGCAGTAGATGGTAAGTATTCGGAAGATACAATAATCATAACAGCTGATCATGGATGTGATCCTACCTTTAAGGGAACGGATCACACCAGGGAATATATACCGTTTCTGATATATGGCGATATGATAGAACAAGGAAGAAACCTGAGAACTGGAACTACCTTCGCTGATTCTGGCGAAACAGTGAGAGAACTTCTGAGTATTCCGGGCAAGCTTCCTATAGGAGAAAGCCGTTATATTGATGTATATAAAGCATCTCTGGCAAATAATCATTAAAAAGAAACTATATAAATAACATGGCTTTCATTAGTAGAAAAATATCAGATTAAAGAGGGATTCATTATGTCTTTTTGTAGTAGTTGTGGAGCAAATGTTAATGATGCAGATAGGTTCTGTAGTAAATGTGGAAAGCCAATAGCTATAACGACACCTCAACCCCGAATCCAAATGCAACCCCAAACCATCAGAAGTAACGAAGTACAGTATTCGATAAAAGAAATTCGTCAAAAGCACCGTCTTGAGTATAAGAAAATGACTAGGAGCGCTAAGGCTAGAATTCTTGATAAGAAGAATGATTCGTCATATTTACCTCTTGCTGGAGATAGTAATAAACTGTCATTTCATAACAGTAATACTAACTGGACAAATTATGTTTTCGAAGTGGACGGAAAGACTTATTCAGGATACGATATCGTACACCCACTTCAGAGGACATGTAGGATTTTATATAATCCTGAGGATCCGTCTAAAAATAGAACTAAGTATGCAAGAACCATGGATATATTAAGAAGTCCGGTATTTAGTCTTTTGATGGGGATACTTATTCTAGTAATAATGATTTTAACTCTTCGTCTTTGTGGAATAACGTTTTGGTAAGATATATGGCTTGTATATTCTCCATCCAAACAATGTAGGACGCTGCGGTCATATTTGTAATGCGAGCTATGCAGTTTCATCTGATGCCCGAGGAAGGCATATCGGAGAGCAATTAGTTCTGGATTGCCTCAAGAAAGGAAAAGAATTTGGATTTCGAGTTCTTCAATTCAATGCAGTTGTCGAAAGCAATACTCATGCCAGACATTTGTATGAGCGACTGGGATTTACTCAGCTTGGGACTATTCCAGGGGGATTTCGTATGAAGGATGGGCATTATGAAAACATCTGTCCATATTACCATGAACTGTAGATTATATCGAATAATTTAGCCATGGAGTTAGTGGAACGATGTCTTGATCTGAGCAAGGAATTTTTCAGCTATAGGAGTAAAGGATGGGAATTTATGCCAGATCAAGTATAGATCAGATGTCTGCTTCGGAGATAATGGACGAAATACAAGACCATTCTCCTCTGAGCATTCGACTAAATGCTTAAAGGTCAGGAGAATTCCGAGACCTTCCTGTGCAAAAAGAGATCCGTTATAAGACAGGCGGAATGAACCTTCAAGATGCAGTCTTTCAAAATCATCACCGGCCCAGGCGGGGATTTCATTGTTCCAGCTCTGCTCGGAGCAGAAGAGAGGCTGCCCGATGAGATCTTTTACCTTAATGGATTTCTTCATGGCAAGAGGATGGTCTGTTGGCATGACGGCACCCCATATATCAGCTTCCGGAAATTTTACATAATCGTATTTTGCCGTATTTGGCTTTTCGCATAAAACTGCAAAATCAAGAAGCCCTTTATCCAGTTTTTCCGTAACCTGTTCTGTATCGCCGCTGGTGATGTGATAGGTAAATCCGGGATAACTGCTTTTTAATATGCGGATCTCCCGTGCAAGGTACTTTATCTGATAGCTTTCGGCCAGTCCGAAGTAGATATCACCGCCTGTGATGTCGTCAAGGGTGATGAATTCCTGCTCGATCCTGTCGGCCATTGCAATAAGATCCTCAGCACGGTCGCGAAGAAGCATTCCCTCATCTGTCAGAGAAATGCTGAAGCTGTGACGTGTGAACAACCTCTTCCCAAGCTCATCTTCAAGTGTTTTTAATGTTTTCGAAAGCGTAGGCTGCGTGACATGAAGCATGTCCGCAGCTTTTGTCATATTCTCTTCTCTTGCGACGGCAAGGAAGTATCGTAAGTGTTTGATCTCCATAGGCACCCCTCTCTGTTATTCGCTTTTGGAATATCATGATATTCATTTTATTCATTAGTGAAGAATCCGTCAAGTAAATATAATGAGGGTACGAGGTAAGGCAGATGGAAATAAAGGCACTGATAGAAAATCTTACAGACAATGGATGCAGCAGAGAAGGAACTTTGAGGGCAAAGGCTCTTTATGAAGCCGGAGACATCGACGGACTCATAAAGCATCTTCGTAGATGCCGATGCGATCTGGTGGAGGAGATGCATGACAGTCAGAGGAAGGTTGATCGGATGGACTATCTGATACGGCAGGCACAAAAAGAAGGTAAACGGTAATCAAAAGAACAAAGGATGCATATGCAGATATGACAAAGGACAGCAAGTATGCGGATAACAAGGAACTAATGATCATTCCTGATGCTGTACACACAGATCTGTATGACGGCGGTGACAAGGATTATATCCCGTTCGATAAGATAGAGAGTTTTATGAGTTCATTCAGGAGAAAGGTATCGTTGTCCAATGCTGGTACCCTCTTGGAGGAAGAGGACATACATCAGAACTTCTCGGTGATGAGACTATAAAATCCATCGCAGAAGCTCACGGAGTATCATCTGCACAGGTCATTTTGCGTTGGGATCTGCAAAGAGGCATTGTGGTCATACCGGGATCAGGAAATCCGGATCATATAAAAGAAAACCTCGATCTGTTCGGGTTTGAACTGACAGAAGATGAAATGGAGAAGATTTTACTGTTGGATCGGGGCGAAAAGCATGACTGGTATTGACAGAAAATTACTATAATGTAAGTGGCAGAGCAGGCGAAGCCTTTAAGGACGGATTGAAACTGAAATAATAATAAAGATCGGAGGAAGAACAATGTTAGGTAATTTCAGCTACAAGAATGCAACAAAACTATATTTTGGAGATGACTCCCTTAAGTATCTGAATGATGAACTTCCCAAGTATGGGAAAAATGTTCAGTTGATCTATGGAGGCGGATCCATCAAGAAAAACGGTATATATGATGAGATCGTAAAGATCCTGAAGGACAATGGGAAAAACATAATAGAGGATGCGGGCGTAATGCCGAATCCCACTATAGAGAAACTTCGTGATGGGATTAAAATTGCGAGGGACAATAAGACAGATCTGCTTCTTGCCGTAGGCGGAGGATCCTGCTGTGATTATGCCAAGGCTGTTTCCGTATCGGTGAACTGTGATGAAGATCCATGGGATAAATACTATATCAGGTTTGAGGAACCCACATGCGACATCCTTCCTGTCGGATGTATCCTTACCATGGCCGGAACCGGCTCTGAAATGAACGCAGGTGCCGTAATAACAAATCATGAGCAGAAACTGAAGATAGGACATGTTTTCGGGGAAGAGGTAATGCCAAAGTTTTCTATCCTGAATCCAAAGTTTACTTTTTCTCTTCCGAAGAGACAGATGGTTGCGGGCATCTATGATATCTTTAATCATATCTGCGAACAGTATTTCTCCGGAGAGGATGATAATACGAGCGACTATATCGCAGAGGCACTGATGAAATCCCTGATCCATAGTTCTCTCATAGCGGTGGAGAATCCGGAGGATTATGAAGCGAGATCAAATATCATGTGGACAGCAACCTGGGCGCTGAACACACTTATTTCCAGAGGAAAGTCCACCGACTGGATGGTTCATATGATCGGACAGTCTGTGGGCGCTTATACCGATGCTACGCATGGCATGACGTTATCGGCTGTTTCACTGCCTTATTATCGTTACATAATGCCTTACGGAGTGAAGAAGTTTAAGAGATTTGCCGAAGAAGTGTGGAATGTATCACTTGATGGATCATCCGATGAACAGGTGGCAGAGGAAGGTCTTAAGGCTATGGAGAACTGGATGAGAAAGATTGGTGTCGCTATGAACATATCCGAGCTTGGCGCTAAGGAGGATATGATCGATGGGATTACGGAAGGAACATTGATCCTTGAAGGTGGCTATAAAGTGCTGACAAAGGATGAGATCAGGCAGATCCTTAAAGATTCGCTCTAAACGGAGGACGAACGAATGAATAAAGTGCTCATCTTAATCTTCAACTTATTGGAATCAGGTACATGGATTTACTGCGGATGATGTCAAAAAAATACATAATAGTAAGTAAACCTTGCCATAGGGTAAAAAGACAGGAGGAACTAAAGCAATGAAACAGGAAATCAAGACAACAGAAGCGATTTTTCCGATGCCGGTACTTATGATATCGACATTCAATGAGGACGGCAGCGTGGATGTGATGAATGCGGCGTGGGGAACCATGCTCGACAGAGATAAGGTTGCGCTTAATCTCACAGAGACCCACAAGACTGTTGAGAACATCAAGGCAAGAAAAGGCTTTGTAGTTCACATCGCTGATGCAAAGCATGTGGTAGAAGCTGATTATTTTGGTATTGCAAGCGGAAATACCGAAAAAGAGAAGTTTGCAAAAAGTGGTATGACATATACAAAATCCGATCTTGTGGATGCACCGGTCATCAATGAGTTTCCTATCGCTATGGAGTGTGAGTTCATTGAGTATCAGAGTGATGAGACGGGTATCGGTGTTATCGGAAAGGTTTTGAGAACATCTGTTGAAGAAGCCAATATGAAGGACGGGAAGGTGGATATTGATTCACTTGAAGCTATCGCCTTTGATCCGTACACCCATGGATACTATAAAGTAGGCGGCAGAGTCGGAGAGGCATTTAAGGACGGTGCCAAACTGAAATAAAGAAAACAAAATAGCAGAACCGAAACTTAATCGGCGGCGAAGAGTCAAAAAAGATTCCTCACCGCCGACATACGGGGCAACAAGTAATTGCTTTTTGTATGGAATAGATACGTGACATACTCCCACCACTTTCGCTTCGCTAAGAAGTGGGGGCTTCTCGTTCGAGTAATCTAATGATTACAGCATACACGAGCTATCCCCGTCTGTCCGACGGTTCTATTTATACTTAGATACTTAAGTATCTCATTCCTTCATTACGTATATTTATAGCTGCATTTATGTCGCGGTCATGTTCATTATTGCACTTTGGACAT
>FOEK01000021.1:9900-71305 GCA_900110635.1 Lachnospiraceae bacterium NE2001 | reverse complement strand
TCCATTGCAATAGGTACCATATCTAAAGATTTAAGTGTTTCAAGAAGATAATTTCTGACATCCTTCTCTATTTCACCTACAAATATGGGTTTTCTATACTTTGTAACCCATACGATATGATACTGCAAAGAGTATATATATCCTCGACCATGCGTAACATCTTTAGGCATTGAGAAATACACTGTTTTATCCATGTTTTAATTATACCATATGATTATGCTTTTTACAAAAAAAATGCCGCCTAACTCACGACTAAAGTCACAAGTGTGAGGCGGCTAGTTATCAAATGATACAAAGGGAATAATTTTAGACTATTATTCAGCTCGTTTTGACTACATATAATCCCATTGCTTTCATAAAGAATTATGTTAGAATGAAAACATATTAAAGAGCTGAAGGAAATCTATCAGTTTGGGGAAGAGCCCCGGGAAAGGATAAATATGAAGAAGATAATTCGTTTAACGCTTATGTTGATCGGGCTCACGGTTGCCTGCATCCTTATGGGATGCTCGTCATCATCGGATCCCAAACTTGAGAATGTGACGCTAGAAAAGGACGACAAGTATAGCTGTACTTTTGAAGATATAGAGCACGAATTTGTCGTCAGTCTTCCACAGGAGAGTAAGAACGCCCCTCTCATAGTGATGCTTCACGGAGCTGGTGATTCAGCTGAAAACTTCCGCCTCACCAGCGGTTTTGATGATGATGCGCTTCCGAAGGGCTACGCTGTCTGCTATGTTTCAGGAACTGTCAACACGAAGGCCGGAAGAAACTATAGGAGCTGGAACTACGGAAGGATTGAGGCTGATTACAACGATGTCGGATTCATCAAAGCTCTCGTAAACTATCTTGTTGATGAGTACTCGCTCGACGAGGATCATGTGTTCTGCGCCGGTTTCTCAAACGGCGGATTCATGAACTTCAGACTCGCGCTTGAAGCTCAGGATACATTTCTTGCTTGCGTAAGTGTCAGCGGTGATCTTTGTAAGACGCTCTGGGACAATCGTCCCGAAAAGAACGACGTTGGAATGCTTGCAATCTACGGAGAGCTCGACGAAGCCGTTCCGAAGAATTTAGATGATTCCGCAAAGACAGCTCTTGATCCCGCTATTGAAGACGTCATGGATTACATGGCTTCTTCAAATGGACTCGAGAAGCAGTCCGAAAGCGAGATAGGCGACGGTTCAACCATCTGCAAGTACGGAACGGACTCGGATAAAGACATTGTGTGGAGCGTCGTTGTGAAGGAAGGGAAGCACGGATGGCCAACTGAGGATCTTAACAGCTTCAGCGCGAATGAGCTCATTCTGGAATTCTTCGAGAACTGGAGATAATCATATAATTCAAAATGTGCAATGGGGACAGACCCCATTGCACATAAGACAGAGAACCGTCCCCTGTCTGCCCTGTCTTGCATTTAGTACCAGGTGGTGCTGTCCATTGGATCGAAGGTTTTTAGGTCTATTCCATAGTCGCCTTTTACCATGTCGTATACAGTTTCATAATCTCTTAGTTCTTCAAAACTGTCATATATTGAGTATATTTTGCATTCGGATGGCTCCCATGCCTTTTCAAAATGGTCTCCATAGCCTTGAACTTCAACATATGCATAGTGCGTTGAATCTAAGAATACAAGACAAATTCTGTGGCCCAAGTCATATTCATCTCCATTATTTACTTTTCTATTTGAAGATACTGCGTAATAGGAATTATAATCATTCACAGCCTTATTATTCCTTAGATAACAGCAGGATAGACAAATTGATGAACGCCCCCTTAACTTCATTATATCTGCAACTTTATGACAGCAAAAACAGGTATATCCCGCATTATAATCCTGCTGCATGTACCAGTACTTGGAAGCCTCGACAAGCTCACGGTCAGTCATATTAGATTTATATTTTATCACTTCATCATAAACAGACTTTTCACTTAATGAAATGTTATGTGAATTCGTTGTAACATTTGAACTCAAACTTATTGTAGTAAGCTTTGTATCTTTATAGCAGACATCAAGGGTGACTGCGCCTTGTGCAATGTACTGAATTTCCAGGTCAATATATTTATTATAACCCTGGCCTGACATATATTCGTATCTTTTGCGTGATGTAGGAGCATCATTTGCAATACCTAATTGGTAATCATCCGTACACAGCTCAGCATAAGCAGTAACCTTCGTATCACTGCAATTAGGTATATACTGCTTATAACCATCACCAATATCCAAAAATCCATCATCACCATTATATTTTATATAAATGTTTTTGATATCAACATCTTTAGAAACATATAGGTAATAATGTATAATACCAAGATCATCTTCATCCGAATAGTACCAGTCGTATTCTGTCCTGTCATTAACAGATGAGTAAGCTCTGGCAAAATCTATTTCATCTATAGTGGCAACCTTCTCATATGAATGAGAAACCTGATCAGCGAGCCAATGCCAATAAGCAGGTGATTCATCATAATTCTCTTTACTATCACTCGTAGCATTTGGCTTGGATGCACTTTCTGCTTCAGATTCACTCGAACCACTTCCCGAAGAACCAGATCCGCTTCCTTCAGTGTAATCAGGTATCCATGCACCACTCTCTCCAAGATAGCAGCCATCTATCCACTGATTGGTAGCCATATATCCATCAGCTTTAAAATAGTACCAGCTGCCATTTATCTGCAGCCACTGCGAAGTTGGATACCATCCTGAATCCTCATACCACCAGCCAACAGAATTACAGCACCAATGCCCACCGGAATAGGCCGGATCCCAGGCACCGCTACCACTCAGCCAATATCCATCTCTATAGCCACATGAGTCCATATAGCCATCGTCCTTGTAGTAGTACCAGCCACCACTAATCTCTAGCCACTGCCCCCTTGGACAACTACCATTTGAATATTCAAACCACCAGCCAACGCTATTAGCCTTCCAGCTGCCACTAACAGCGTCCGACTTAAGCGGGTAAAATGCTATCGCGGACATAAGTACGGCTAATGCCATAAGAACTGCTAATCTCCTCTTAACTCTCCCTTGTAAAGTAAGCATAAAAATCTCCTTTCTCCTACACAAGACCGGGGACGGTTCTCGATTGTCCATTTCACAAATATGCAAAAGGGGACAGACCTAGGTGCAATGGGGACAGACCCCATTGCACATTCTAAGCTTTAACTTTAAAACTGACCAACAAAAAGATAAACCCGAAGATCAGAAAGAACACGCCCACTTTTGACAAAACGTGGTTATTGGTTCTATCTGGGTAATCGGAATTAATATAGATTTCTATCTCATCATTCGTTCTGTAACGACGGGTTGAATAATCCGTGGAAAAGCGGTAGGTTTTTCCACCAACATCGTATTCACAGTTCGCTCTAAATTTTTCTACATCATTGCGTTTATCGTAGTAGCTATCAGTAGAAGTCACAACAGCCACAACCTTCTTGTCGTATTTCCTGTTAGTATTTAGCTGTAATAATCCGAAAGATATAGCTACAACGAATAGGGTGATTGAAAATATTAATACTGGATTTTTCTTTAATTTCTCTAACATCTCATTTGGCCTTCTTAGAAGACAGGGGACGGTTCTCTGTCCGTTTTTTAAGACGGAGAACCGTCCCCCTGTCTTGGTTTTCTTAGCTTTGATCGGTGTGCAGGTGGCCTGGCAGGTAGCCGATCACAACGCGGTTGTTATCGTCGTCCCAGAAGTAGTAGATTCTGAAGCGTTCTGTATCGTCGTGGGAGTTGATGGATTTGCCACCTTTGACGTGCATATCCAGGCGTCTTCGTCCGCCCTGATAGTCAACCTCGTAGGATTTTTTTTGAGTTCCGGAGGATTTTTCACTGTCGGTAGCGCAATTGATGATACCCAGCTGGTTGCAAAGGTCTCGACATGCATTTCGGTCCTCGGAAAAGCCCATCTTCAGATCATAATAAGCGGTGCCCAGCATCTCTATGGACTTGCATAGCAATTCAACATCCGGATAGACAGGGTTGTCATTTATACATTTTATAGCTCTTTTATGAAGCGTAATTCGACCACTGAAATTTTTTTCAACCCAATCCTGAATCTCGCTGTACTGTGTCGGATATTCGTCATTCACACTGGCCTGCAGCTCTTTTATCTTGTTTTTCAGCTGGCTTATTTGCAGCTGATTAAAGCTGTTAGTATTCTTCGCCTCCTTTAATTGATTCTTCAGATAGTCTATCTCAAGCTCCTGCTGCTTCTTTTCCTGCTCTAATGTATCACAAAGCTCCTGATAAAAGCTGTCAGATTCCTTTATCTGATTTATTTCATTTTCAGATCTAGCCTGCTCCTTTTTGCTCGCTATATAATATAAATCTATACCGTATTTATTCCAGTCAACTCGCCTACTCATATTTTCTACCTTAGTAATATGAGTAAGAATATGTCTAAATGCATGTCCACCGTAGCACTGTTCATCATCCTCTTTAATATATTCCATAGAGAGTATCTTATTCTTCGCAATAAATGGATGATCGTAGGTATTCATTTCATCCTTTTTATCTATCGAAAAGCCTGGATAATAGGTTCTGACCGCGCCATTAAAGATGGCCCATTCACGCCCAAGCATTTCACCTAATTCATATTGGTATTCTAATGGCAGATAATAAACGTGGCCTAGAAGAGACAGCGATTCAGCGAATTTGTTTCCATCTACATAGTAACCTTCATCCGCCTCAAAATAATGAGCGACCGCCGGATCATTTATTTCATCCTGTGAAATGATAATAACTGGGAAAAATCTTGAAGCGTCGTCCAAGACAATGGTAAATTCCTCTAAATCATCCTTGGATGAAATAACATTTAACCCCTTTACCCTTTGTCCAGCATCATATAAACCAACCTTTTCATCCAATCTGCGCACAAAGCTTGGAACAGAATATTGCTTATAATCAGAGGTATAATAATCTGAAGTAAATTGGTTTTTTACAGCAAACTTAAGAACACTGTTAATCCCAGACAAATCCTTACGAGATATCTCAACCTCCGTAATCCACGTTTTATCTGGCACATTACTGTCATTATGAACAGCCTTAGCGCAGAAAAACATATTGTCAAAATCGTATATTATATCTACCTTTCTAGAGGCCCTTTCCCAATGAAATGTTCTCGGTTTATCTGGAATAGAACCTTTAAACTTTAGTTGTATCCACTTTTGGATAATCCTTGTAGCATATACAAATGTACCTTTAACTCCATGTTCTTCATCACAGATGATATCAAAAACACCTTGATATGAATTGTTAGTAAAGATTTGATCTAATGACTGCATTTAAAATACCTCCCAAAATATATTACTAAGCAAGAATGAAGCTATGTCGTTTATTATTTTAATATATTAATAATCCACCCTGTCCCCCTGTCCGATTTTTAAGACGGAGAACCGTCCCCTGTCTTAGTCTATCCAGTCTTTTGGCGGCATTTGTTTTGCTAGTTCTTCGCGAACTTTTTGCTGGCCTTTGATTGCTCCGTCCAGACTCTTTTTGTACATATAGTCGCCATCCTCGATGACCATCTTTGTGAGGTAGAACTCGGCTTGCTGATAGCAGCTGAGGGCGGACATTAAGTCCTTTTCGACGCCGTAGCCATAGAAATAGCATTTTGCAAGACGGAGATAGACCGGACCGGCAGCCATGCGTGCTGCCACATCGGTCATGATGTTGAGACAGTGACAATAGATGGTGAATGCTTCGGCAAGATTCTTCTTTACGTAGTAGCCGTTGTAGTACATATCGCCGATCTTGTAGAGTGAAATGATATGGTCGTCGAAGGCGCCGAGGGCAAAATAGTTAAATGCCTTCTCATAGTCGGGCTCTCCTGCGCGGCCATAGTAATAACAATAACCAAGGTTTTCCTGAGCCTGGCGATTGCCGAGGTCAGACGCCATCTGGTAGTACTCGATGGCTTTTTCGAAGCTTTGCTCGAAGCCACGATTTCCATCGTAATACTGAGCGCCAAGGTCATTCATAGCATCAGCGTTCTGGTTATCAATCTCATAGGTATAGAGATGTGTGATAAGATCAATTAGTTCGGGCGTCCAGTCGATACCTGCATCCAGCTGAGTGAGATTTGTTGCAACATCGAACGCATCCGCAACTATCTCATCATCCTCAACCTCCTCATTAACCTCAACCACGGCCTTAAGATATCCATATGTTTCAGGATAGTCGTCAGGACTTAATGATTCAAGAACCGCTTTGACCTCGTCGAAATACCATTTGTTATCTAATATATCCATATGCAACCCTCCTAGTTTTTTATTACTAAACTTTAGCTTTATAACTAAGCAAGAAAAAACACCCCAATTTTTCTATCATCTGGTTTAGACTTTCTCTGTCTTGTCTTAGCCTTTAAGGAGCTTCTCTATCCACTTATCCTCAACACCAGGTAGTATCTTTGTGAAATGTTTAAACAGCCTTTCATAGGATTCTTCTGGTTTTCGCTTATAAACCTTGTTCGTAAACTTATTCCCGAAGAAGCGCTCCGGAGTTGAGTACTCCGCAATGCCCCAGCCGTATTCATTTCCAAACCTATCAGTGGCATATCTGAAATCTGAAATGATAACATAGCACTGTTTCTGAAGTCTGGTAATAGAACTGTCAAAGCCCTTGCGACCGCCCTTACGATAGTTTCCAAGTTGCTTCAATGGTTTAGACAGGATTGGTGCATTTTCAGAAAGCATTTCATACAAGTCCTTGTCGTCAAATGAAGCAAGCCCATCCTCAAATCTGGCATCGAAGTCGTATCCATTTCGACGATAATTTGCAAAGTCCGGGAACCATTTGGCGCTGACATACATAGCTTTACCTCTGAGAAACTTGCCATATGCGCATTTGGCCGTTCTTATGACAGGGCCTTTCCATTCCCACGCATCCCAAAAGCCATCACCCGAGTCATTATACCAATGGCCCGGAGCCATATGCTCTTCTATAGAAAAACCCTCTATTTCATTTTCAAAAAATGGAACAAAGCCAACCTCATCGATCAGCTCGATCAGATCTTCCATTGAATCTATTTTAAAATCATCGAAAAATGTCATAATATCATCCAACCTATACAAGACGGAGAACCGTCCCCTGTCTTGAGCGTCCCCCTGTCTTGTTTATATAATCTTCCCCTCCAGGTGGTCCATCTCATGCTGGACTATTTGTGCAGGGAAGCCTGTGAACTTCTGTTTTTGCTTCTTGAAGTTTATATCTTCATATTCAACTTCAATTTCTTTATATCTGGTTGTCTTACGTGTACCATCCAGCGAAAGGCAGCCTTCTTCAGCCTCGTACTCTCCGGATTTACTGATAAGAACAGGATTATTCATTATAAGGTCAAGGATTCCCATAGACACTATGATGGTACGTTTCTTATATCCAATCATGTTGGCTGCCATTCCGACACAACCGGCACGGTTTGCAGCCAATGTATCTTGAAGATCCTTTGCAACCTGCATATCGTCTTTTGTTGATTCCTCAGATTTCTGACCGAGGTAAAATATATCTCTAACTATCGGTTTTACCATTTCATTCTCTCTTTCAGACTTATAATCACATTTTAATTTGGTCCTTTTTGTGCTGTCCTTAGAACGAGCTTGTTTCCACATCTAGGACAGATCAGTTCATCTGGTTCAGAAGATACACTGAGAGCATCGCTCTTTGCTTCTTCTATAAGTTTATTAAATTTCTCGATATAATCCTTTCGATCATCAATATTCATCGAAAGAATATTCTCTCCAATTTTAAGCATTTCCTTCTTGTTAGATTTTATGTCTGATTTTAAGCCCTTTAAATACGTAGTAAGTTGATCACATCTTATTACCTGTTCTTTAATCTCTTTCTTTGCAAATCTATCAT
Organism: Lachnospiraceae bacterium NE2001; assembly: GCA_900110635.1. Classification (GTDB taxonomy): domain Bacteria; phylum Bacillota; class Clostridia; order Lachnospirales; family Lachnospiraceae; genus Eubacterium_Q. The sequence continues at coordinate 63,441 of FOEK01000021.1, read as the reverse complement.
TTACTACGGTTTTCGGATTAGCCAACACTACTACAGACTTATTATATCTATCAAAGTATTTTTCAAAGAGAAGCTTTGAAGCAATGTTCTTATCAGACTTCCTGCAATCCTTATATACCATCAAATGTCTTTCATTCTGTGTAATAGGACTATAGATACCCTCTTTATATTTCTTGCCTTTATATTCAAATGTTCTTATGAAATCACCCTTGTTGTTTATTTCAATATTACCAAATAGATTCTTACATTCGATTATTACATTCACATAGGGAGTAGTTACAAAAAAATCTATCTGCGCCCCACGACCATCTTCTGTTTCAATATAGATATCATGAAGAACAACCAGATCCATCCCACTATTCTTTAGTTCAAAAAGAATACTATCTTCCCCATAGATTCCAGCTTCGACAACTGCTATTTCTTTATCAATCTTTGCAGCTACTACAGGATTGTTACCCAATTCAGTTTTGAGAGTTTGAAGTTTGTTCAAGTACTCTTTGGAATCACTGGATTCTTTTAAAATTACAACTTCCGAATTATTAAATAGTCCCATTTGCTATCAATCTATCCTTTGTAATATTTTATAACCTTTTCAAACTGTTTATGACACAAAATAACGCTATATTAGACGAACCAATAAACAAACGATTTTTCTATTAATACATCAATTTTTTATATAGTTTATATATTCTTCAGTAAAAACCCGATTCCATGTAACCAATACTTTATCTATTATATGCTTAAGATTTATATAGTTATGGGGATGAATCAAAAAAATATATGACCTTTGAGTCCCCTTATGAAATGTTATAACAACCGGCTTTGCTTCTGGAATAAAACAAGGCAAAAAAGACTTATACTCGTCCCATTTTTCTAACGATCTCCGACCCTTATGGCAGTAAAATACAACATTACATCCTGATTCATAGTATTGTTTTGCCTCGTCTGGTAAGATATACTTCTCTGCCCTTATTTTTTTAGCATCTCCAGTTTCAAGCAATCCATTATCCGGATCCATAAAAATCAACTCAGAACCAGCAAGCACTTCTAAAGATTTATCAAACCATCTTTTTCTCAGGTTTTCACGTTCTTGGGGCGAACCTTCAAACTCTATTTTTTCACTATAGTATTTAGCGCCAACTAGCATATTGGAATATTCTATATCCTGAACTGATTTTTCTGGTTTAGCTGAAATTATCTTCAGCTTGTCAAAAACCAGTGGATTATAATTCCGAAGATTATCATTATTCAAATAGTCAGTAAATCTTCCGTCAGTTGATCCATCATCCGATGTCAAATACCAGTTTATACCAACTTTTATTTTTTCATCAGTAAATGCTTTCAATAGAGAATACTTACCATAATCTCCAATATCAGCAACATATTGATTCTTCATAAAATCTAAAACCTATTTTATCTATCAATGTATTTCTTGCATTGTATGATTCAAATATTGACGCATATTCAAGGACTGGTTCAATATTATATAAAAAGAAACGCCTGCAACCTGGTGAATGCTCCACATCGCCTACGCATATTGAAAAAAGAGTCACGCAGGTTATCCAGCCGAAGCCAGACTCGCCATGAACAGGCGTTACTATCCATTAAATAAATACATAGTCAGCTTCCATTTTTTATCCCCATATCAAACCTTATTATTCCTGTATATCAAACTTTAAATAATCAATCCCAAACCTTCTAGCAACATCAATTAGTTTTTTCTTATTTTCATAATTATATGCTTTTAATGAATCACCTGAATCATTTTTCTTAATTGTTATTTTCTTTATATCCTCGCGACTTATATAATCATTCTCAGGATCACCCGTCTTGTATTCATCAATAACTTCTATCTTATCTACTTCATCCGAAAACAGTCTTAATATATGTTTTTTTATAGCCTTGTAATCAAGATTCAGAAATCTATATTCATACCATAAAGATTTTTTTCCAGTATAAACAGGGGAATCTGACACCAAAACTTTTAATTCTAACGCTCCGCCTAGTATTCCATCTGTAGGTACCCTTGCTGTTCCCAGATACTTATCGTTATAATAATAATCCAATATATAATCGTGATAATCTTCATGCCATCGAATATTTCTGATTTGAAGATACTCGTCATTGCCAATATTATTTAACATCTCTTTGTCACACGGATTGACCAAGTCCTCAACAGTATATGAATCCCAGCTTTCCAAAAAATGATCGATCATATCTGCAAAATATCGTTGAACTTGATTGGGTTTATGTTTAATAATTGCAGGACGAGATGGATTATACTTTAAATCAAATGAATCATTAAGAAGTTGAACTATATCTTCATAGCCATATTTAGCCGCTTCATCTATTATCTTTTTTATTTTTTCCTCTGCAATATTTACTATTGTTATATTCTTTATCTCAGTTTTTTGACCTAGTTCTTCCAAATCACCTTTTTCATCTAATACATCTTCACATATATCAGAAAAATCAGCTCCAACAGGATAAACTCCTACACCGAGATCATACTCTTTCCATTTTACTGGAACATCCCGTTCCAACGCTTTTCTTTCGCACTCTTCTTTTATTAAATCATATACGCTATGACCAAACATCGTCATATTGCCATAGCAATACTCGTTATCACCTATATAAATCTTATTAGTTTTTGAGTCATATACTTCTTCATGTCGAATATGTCTATCACACCAGCTTTCATAATCCTCGTATTCGCCCAATAAAATAAACTCCTCAAAACTCCTGTTTAATATGGAGAATATTTCATCCAGTCCTAAGGAGGTATTATTCCTGCCCATACATGCATTTGAAAAATAATCAAAATTCATACAAAAACAAGGTTCAAGCGACGCGCTGAAATCAACCCCTATGATTTCCAGCAATCTTTTTATTTGTTTCTCATCATCTTTCTTGCAAGAAAACCCTATATTGTTAAAAAAACAATCCTCCATGCTTTCTTTTTCCTATATACTTCTCCATAATTCTTCTTGCTACGATATATAACAGTTTGAGCCCCCACAAGAGGGGGCTATAATAACTGTTCAAGTGATTCTATTATCACATTTCAATTGTATTACCAGACAATAATTCTTTATATTTATTATCACAAGTAACGAAAATAACCTGATTCCCATTATCCGCAAACTTCTGGACTAATTTACAAGCCTGCTTAGTTCTATCCTCATCCATCTCTGTAAAAGGATCATCAAATACAACAAGGCCGCCACCATCAGGGAATAGATGATCGAGCATAGCGAGCCTAAAAGCAAGAGCAATAGTATCCTTGGTACCTTCCGATAAGATTTCATAATTCATATGATTTCCGCCACTTTGGATGTTTACATCCATATTTTCATCCATAAATTTAAGAACAATTCTACCGTCTGTGATAACAGAAAGATAATCAGCAAATTTATCCTGCACATCTGACATAGTGCTTTCTCCAGCCATATTATCACGTGTGATCTTTAGTACCATTAAAATGTGATTCCATCTCTTGTAATCATCTTTAAGCTTCTGTAGTTCCATTCTCGCATCAGAAATCTTATTTCTTAAATCATCTGGATCAACATCTCCTAGTTCATTCTCATGTCCACGAAGAGATCCCACTGCCTCATCAAGCTTTTCATTTGCATTTTCAATGTTTGATTTAAGCCTTGATTCGTACACATCCACATCTTCAATCAATAGATACTCATCTGGAATATTAGTAGCATCTTCCTTTACAGATTCAAGCTTTTCAAGTTTAACACTTACTTCAGATAATCTATTATTCATGCAATCCAGAGCATTTTCCTTTCCGTATTCTTCTTCTATAGACAGTATTATCTGTTCCTGCTTAGCTATAAACCCATCAATTGATTCAGATCCACATAATTCATTAATCTTTTTAGCAAGATCATCCAATTCCGTTTCATTTTCTTTAGCGAGGATAAATTCTTCTTCAAGATCACTTAGATTAATACCAACAACAAGATCATTGTATGTATTTTGTGCAGTATTTAATTCACCGGAAGCTTTTTCATAGTCACCCTTCTGTTTTCTAAGATCATCAAGATCCTTTGCTCTACATCTACTAAGAAGTACATCTCGCTCTTTCTTCTTCTCCAATAGCTCTTTCTGGATTTCTTCCACATCAACACCCTTTGAAGCAATAGTCATACTCATAATACCAGGTACTGTAATCTCTACAGTTTCATTGATATCAAACTCACCTTCAGATAATTCAATTACCTTTCCTGTAACAACAGACTTAACCTGTATATCTGTATTGCCGAGCTTCTTAATATTAGCTACAAGATTTAGATTAGATAGCTTTGATTGGAGACTGTCAATCTTTCTGTCAATCGAATTAAGATTCTTCTCGTCGACGTCAGTTATTTCAATCTTTCCATCCAATGACTTCTTTGCTTCATCAAGTTTTTGTTTAGCTCCTTGGATTCTTTTATACTGATTAATTATAGTCTCAGCTTTAACAAGAGTACTTAAATGTAATGCATTGCCATAAGACGCAAGAGCTTTAGGATATTCATCAAGATTTTTCTTAAGCTTTACTTGTTCATCAAAATACTTTTGTCGAAGCTCCATATCACTTTTATAAGAAGCAAGAACCTTAGCAAATCGCTCATAATTCTCCTTCTCATCCTGATATTCTTTCAACTTTTCTTTTGCTTTACGAATATTTGCATTATCATTATCAATTGCTTTTTCAGTAATCTCACAATTACGTAATTGTCCCTCCAAAGTTGCAAGATCATAATATGCTTTTATAATACTTCCATTTCCTTTAATCCATTGATTATCAATACCACGTCTGTTTTTAGGCAAATCAATCGTAAAATCCCAATTACCGATATAGCCATCAATATTTTCCTGAATTTTTTTCTCAATATCCTCCGGAGCAATTCCCTCAGTAGAAGACATCCCCTCAGAAGCAATAATAGAAACAAGATCCTGCTTAGCTAGAGCATTTTTATCAAGTTTATTCAAAATATGCTCAACAACATTTGCCTGACTCTTTTGAGATGCAAAAACAACATCATCATAGAGACCTTTCTTATAAACAAGTTCTCCTGCGATAATTTCACGAATTATATCTTCATTAGCAATAATAGTGCCATCCGAAGAAACAAGCTCACACGCCTCGGAAGCTCCCCATTTTTTTTGAAGTGTATATTCTCCATCAACAGTTGAAAAAACTAAAGTCCCATCTACAACATCACCCTTGGAATCGGAAGGCATAAATCTTGTTTTGAAGTCCTTATCTTTTCTCGCATCTAGCTTAGCGTTTCTATAAAGAATCTGGTAGATAAGCTCAATAATAGTACTCTTTCCAGTTTCATTTTTACCAACAAGAATGTTTAAACCGTCATCAAGAGCAACCTCTGTATTCTTAATACCTGCAAACTGTCTGGTTTTAATAGATTTAATATTCATAGCTGGTCTCCTTCTATTTCAACGATTTAACAATATCATATGCCATCTGAAGTTCGACTGGATCATCTAGAAGTTCTTCCAAAAACTGGGCTGCAAATCCAATTTCAGAAAACTCATTCTCAATCTTGTCCCGAGTAATCTTCTCACTCAAGTCATTATCATTAATCTTGTAACATAGAAAGCGGCTTAGTTGTGTATCATAGATTTCCTCCCTGCAATTATAATCAGAATCATCTATACTTCCTGAAATAGAAAGTCTTACAATAGAACAGCTCGGATAATCCTTCACGAGATCCTCGATTTTTTTCTCCAACGATTCATTATTTGTGGCATTAAAGATTAATGCCTCATCAAAGTATCTTATTTTTCCTGTTACAACTCGTTTAGCAAGAACCTTTTTAATTCCATCATTATTTTGTAATGTAATTACAAATGCATTACCCTCAGTATTATTATGCAAATCTAACTGTTCATGAGTTCCAGGATTAAAAATGGTATAACCTGTCACTTCCTCATCTGCAAGAATGGCAGGTTCAGTTACATGAGCATGACCAAGCAGCCACACATCCATCGGAATGCTGTGCAGCTCAGTTCTACTCATTGGAAAATAGACTCCCTCAGTATCAATCGCAAGACCTTCAAGAGCACCATGAGCTATCCCAATATTGTACTTATTCCCATCTATTTCCTCAGCTTTCATCCAATCTAAGCGATTTGTTTCACTATGTTTACTATCACAATGTGCCGGATAGAAAACAATTGTACCATCGCCACAATCAAACTCATACGGCTTGTACTCGTTAAACACGATGATATTACTATATGTACCAGCAACATCCATAAAAACATTCCATAGCTGCTCATTCCCCGAATAAAAATCGTGGTTTCCTGGAAGTACCAGAACGCTTTGACTAAAGCTAGCAAGAATTTCAACAACACGTTTAATGTCCCTCTTTGCAATGGAATAAGTATTATCAAAAAGATCTCCCGTTATTGCGAAAAACTGACATTGTTCCTTTTCTGCAATCTCTACCATATTCTTAAGACATGTAAATCTACTCTCTATTAGTTGATCCTTAATGCTATAATTGTCAAATTTTCTCCCAATATGATTATCACCTGTAACAAATATCTTTACCATTTAGAACCCCTCCATTTGCTTATATTGTCTTTATCTAATTCAAAACCAATTATTCCATTAAACACTTATATATAAAAACGCCTGCAACCTGGTGAATGCTCCACATCGCCTACGCATATTGAAAAAAGAGTCACGCAGGTTATCCAGCCGAAGCCAGACTCGCCTTGAACAGTCGTTACTATCCATTAATCTCGTTATTTTTAGCCATTTAATTCTTCGTTTACCTTTTCAATAAAATCAACTTTATGACTTCCAATCCTTATATTATCATCATAGAAGAAACCAGAACCAATCAGCCAAAAAATCTTATCAACTCTATACGGAGAAACACTATTATCATCAGCAATTTGAATAATAGTATCAAATACTTCGTATTGATTCTTATCGCATAGATTTAATCCAAAGCAAATATCTTTTAAATGAACATCTGGTTTAGGATAATTAATATACCCTAATTCCTTAAGAAAATTGCAAGCCAAAGCAAAACCTACACCACGAATTTTTGTTGAAATAACAAGAGGTAAGGCTATTCTTGTTTTTGTATTATTATCAAACATATTTACATATTCTTTAAAATCATCTATATCTTTAAACTGTGATAAATAAGATGCACTATCAACAACAGCTCTAGACCATTTATACCAAAGATTCATATTGCTATCTTTGGATTTTACATCAAAAGTTTCCCTGAATTGGTAATATAAGGCTTCGAAATCCAATTCCGATATTTTTTGTATATCATAACCATATAATATTTCTTTAATTTGTTCTTTTCGTTCAATAAACTTTATAACATTGGGGAGACTTTGATATTCTTGGGCTGATTGAATAAGAATCTCATACACCTGATTCAATGAAACCAATTCATTGTTATTCTGTAAATATTTTTCTATATCTTCTATGCTTTCTGGAACAATAGACAACAGATATTCACACGCAACTTCATATATTAATTTATTTTTTTCTTTAGTCGTCATCTCTCATCCTTTCATTTATTCTTTGTAAATCTACACTTTGGAAAATTACTACATCCATAGAATTCTCCAAATCTTCCATTTCTAACCTGTAGCCTTCCTCCACAAATAGGGCAATTATCCAAATCAATTTTCCGAGAGATATTCTCCTCTTTAGGAAGTTCTATTTGAGTAGGCATTTTTCCTTTATCACTACATTCTTTACATATTCCAAGATTAATATGATTTTTACCGCCGTAAGAAGAAAAAGCAGAATCAGTATCAATTTTTCCACAGAATTCACATTTAATCCATCGATTTCCATCTGGATCGACTACTCTATCTGTTTGCTGATTAAGTAATTCTGCCACTTGATTCTTAAATGTTATCCTATCTTGCTCTTTTTTTTCTTCAGCACGTCTTTCTTCTTCTCTTCTTTTTTCTTCTTCAAGTCTTAACTGTTCCTGGCGTTTCTCAGCTTCAAGCTTTAAAAGCTTTTGACGTTCTTCCCAATCAGCCTGACGCTTCTTTCGTTCTGAAAGTGCTTTTTCTTCTCTTTGTCTTTGCTTTTCAGCCTCGGCCTCTCTTTTCTTCTTTTCATTGAATTGCTTATCTCGAAACTCAGATAATCTAACATTAACAATATCAACAACCGCAGACTTTAAATAATAAAGAATACCATTAATATCAATACCAAAATCAACCATCGAACCACTACAAGCATATATTTCATCCCACTCACCATCTATGTTTTGGGCAAATATAGTAGCTGTAAGAACAGAAGATTCATATACTCTATCTTTATCACAAATATTTATATACAAATTAAACCCCTGAGATTTTTGTATTTTCATCATAAACTCAGGATATTGACCTTCAGCACCTTCATTCTCATTACCTACAACATAGATAACCTTAGTTGCTGATGAATTAAGTACTTCAATCTTTTCATCCGTAATATTTGACCTATTTCGCCAATATCCTATGCCAATTCTATTTTCAGGTTCATATACTGTATATTCATATTTTCGATTTATATCATCAAAAGTGCTAACAGAAACCTCACACTGCAAATCTGTTTTTTTAAGTTTATCCTCAAGCCAGCATTTCAAAGCAATCTTTGTATTAAGGGATTCTTCTCCTTCATATGTAACTTTGCATTCAGTATTAGTTTCATTATCATTTTTAATTCTAAAATGTTGTTCACGGAGATTTTTGTCCCCAGCAACAAGAATAAGATTCGAACCACAACCACATGGACAGAATAATAACCCTTTTCTCCCCAACTCACGAAGCCTTTCAACTTTTTCGGGTATATTTATCTGCTTTCCGTTTTTAGCTGTGTAGATACTCTCTATACCAATTGTATTTCCGTTATACAAACATTTTGTTCTAGTGGCCAAGGTTATCTCCTTCCAAAACACTAATGTTAAGTTTCATATAAAACCCCTCATCCATAACATATTCCTACATACAATAACCCGTTATTCTTTGTTAGTCTATTGAAGACTAATGAATCTAACTCTTAATTTCAATAGGTTTAATACACGGATAATGTAATGTAAAGAAACTCTTCTCATCGTCAAATCTTCTAAGAAGAAAGTATATTTTTACTCCTTCTTTAGGTTCTACCCAAGTACCATCTTCTCCTGTTATATGAATATCAGACGACCAAAAACAAATAAGTCTAGAGGAAGTCATATTCTGAGGAACAACCCTTACAAACCCATCTTCTGTAACATACTTTATTATGCCCACCATCCAATAATTTCTCAATTCACTTAAGGACTTATCTATTTGAATACCTTGTCTGTCCTTAAGCATTGTTAAAAACCTATCCATTTGCGCTTCTTCTCTTAAAGATGTATTCATATACATAAAAATCTTCTGAGCGAGCGTAAGTTTAGAATCTACGAGCTGTTCCAAAGCTTTTACAACCTTTGGTGAAAGCGTTTCCTTCGGATAGCTCTTGATTCGTTCATCAGAAAAATAACGTGCAGAACACTTTCTAACAATATTCTCTACAATGTCCCATTCTTCAGCAGAAGATGAAATAGCAAACTGCAATAAATACTCACGAGGACAACTATATTGCATGTTTCCTTTTGCATTTTTCTTAGAATACATTTCAACCACTTTAGAAATCTGGATCTTATCGATATCTCCTCTCTTCCAGGCAATAACACATATATTAAAGGCTACTGTAGGTTTTAAAGAATCTATCCTTGATTCCATAATAATATCAAAAATATTTAGCTCATCATTTAATAATTCACTAAGCCAAGCCTCTCCTGCTGATTTGGAAGTCGATTTTAATAGAAGCTCCTGCATATCAATGCCAGGAATACTAGTAATCTCTCCCCATATTTTTAAAATATCAAATATAGCTATAATACTATCATCTTTACCCATTTTATGAAGATAAGTTGCTAAATAAGAAGTGACTTCTGAATTACAGCGTTGTTTCACTAATCCTTTTATATCTTCTTCCAAACCAGTATAAACTCGCTTTATTTCTTCAGCCGATAGTACAGTTCCCATCAGCTTATAAATATGTTCATACTGATTAACACGAGAAAATAGATGAATAAAGAATCCAACTCTATTCTTCCCACTCCAATCAAAGGATATTTCTTCATATAACGTTTTTGCTTCTTCAGTATTATTCTTCCTTAAACAGTCAACTATTTCACCAACTAGACTCTTTTCAGAGTCTGTATCAGAAATATCTGGAATACTTTCATCAACTACAATTATTAATTCAGAAAGAGCACGAGTATAAGCAATATATTTTTCATTAGGCAACATTCTATATGATACAACGAATACTTTATCAAACTCGATTCCCTTAACTTCATCAACATACATAATAACTATACGACCATTATCAATTTGATCACCCATTGCCCTCCTTATTTCTTCAGGAAGAATATCTTTTTCAACATACTCGTTCTTATTCTTAACTTTTCTAGGTAAAAGAATAGCCACCTTATCGTTATTTAGGTTGAGTTTTGATAATTCTTTTTCAAGATCTCGTCGAGGAATCTCCCTAACAGCGCATCCATCAACTCCGGTTGTCTTTACCTTCATATCAAAGTTTTCATTGCAATACCGTGTAATCTGGTTAGTGTTTCTATAATTCTCATTAAGGTAGAACATTTTCATAGAATACTCATTTTCCAAAGCATCCCATGAAGAAATACCTCGTCCTATCTTTAATAACTGATTTGTATCTCCGTATATGTTAAAGATAGTATCCGGTCCATTCAATTCTCTTATAAGTTTATATTCATTGAACGCAACATCCTGTCCTTCATCAAAGCAGATAAATCTTGATTTACCAATCTTCTCACTATAATATTTCTTGCAAAACCATAAAGCTGCATACAGATCATATCTATGCAGTCCACCGGTTGTTCGTATATTATTTTTCTCTTTGAAATCACGTGTTGCATCAGCAAAGACTTCTCTAAAAATGTTATAGTCCTTGTTATCCTCCATAAATGTTTCAATATACCTTAAAGCTTTATATACATCATCTGGATATTTTTCTTTTCTAAGTCGCTCTGCTTCTCCGGTCGCTATTTGGATCTTATCATCGATATCGATACTGTCTCTTTTAAGATTTGAATACTGATTTTTGACTCCTTCATATAAAGATATCTCTTCCTGAATAGACATATCTATTACTTTAAGACTTTTTAACCAAGAAATGATTTCATCCTCACCCTTATCCTTAGCATTGTACTGAAGTGCCTGTTCAATCAAATTAAGTATTTCTTTTTCTTCTCTACGATGCCTTTCAGCAATATTAAATCTTTTATTGATATCCTCTAATTTTGCACTTTTCCCAAACACTAAAATCTGAGATTGTAATCCCTGCTCCTCAGCCTTCAAAGACAATATCTGTTCATCATAGTGTGATACATTATATTTAGTATTTTCAAATAGAGTTTTTAACTTACCATTTACACTTACAAGTATCTCATTAATTATGCCTGTTGATCTTTGCTCAACCTCCGGTAATCTATCTGATATACGCTGCTTTTCACTCATTAAATCAGAGAGTGTCTTTTCAGCATCAGCAATTCTCTTATCATTTTTCTGTACAATACTGGATAAATGAGTATATCTTCTATTAATCTCCGGAAGAAGGTCTGAATCTTTGGACATCTGAATTGGTGAATACATCTCATTAAGTCCGGCATATAATCTTTCTATAACAGCAATAATTTTTTTCTTATCTTCCAAGACCTTCGTATATGAAGCATTAAAGCCATCCAGAAATTCATTTGAATATATATAGTCTACAAACTTCTTATTAACTGATATTTCAGATGATATCTTATAAGTATTAGGGATATTAAACGTATACCTTCTTGTCATTAAAAGATAATAGCTTTCTATAGAAACTCTATCTATATTACCAATCTGAAGACTCTCAGCAAGCCCCTTTATGTGCAGACTAAATCTGTCATTTGGTGTCAATATAAGAGCATTTCCAAAATCAAATTCAGGATGGTTATACTTAAGGGTGTATAGTCTATGTAGAAGTACCATTGTCTTTCCCGAACCAGCACATCCCTGTACAATAATATTCGTATTAATTGACTCATCTACTATAGTATTCTGATTTTCCTGAATAGTTACAAATATATCAACCAGTTCATGTTGCCTTTTTCTCTGATTAAGAACACGAACAAGAAAAGGATCTGTAATACCTGCTCTGAAAATTGCATCCTCATCAGTTTTAATATTTTTATATCCAAATAAATACGCGTCTTTTATATCAAACTCTCGAGATAATTTAACATCATATTGCTTGCCATCTTTAATATAATGAATAGTCCTTGTATTAATAAGCTCTCTGCCCATATCACTGGCCATTGATATTACTTTTTTCTCGTCATTTAATAAAATATCATTTGCACCTATATAATAGGTTTCTGTTTTATTTTTGAATATAATATCGACACGATAACGATACGGCGAAGATTTATAAGAATATAACTCATTTAAACGTGCGCCATACTTTTCGTTACTCCAGGCTTTCTTAGCCTGTAAAGCACTAATAGCATCATAGTCACCACCAAGAACAGTTTCATACATATCACGATAATCTTCTCTATCTTCTATATCTTTTATATCAGCACGAATCTCTTTCTCAAGAGCAGTTAAATGGTCATTCTCAAGATTATAGACTTCTCCAGATGTAATAAAATATTCGTCATCAACTAGATCTCGAATAATTGAAAATTCAGGACGACCATAAGAATAAATGACCTTATAATCATCCTCGTCCATATAGAACTTCTGACACTGAGTACAATAACCGATACTTGATATATAACCTTGATTATGATTCTTCTTATCATAAACTAAATACACAGCATCAACTTCAATAGTATTATGTCCTTCTAATCTGCAATAAGAAGAATCCGAAATAACTACAGTATTATCATCATTTAGATAGTAAGTATTTTCATTGATTACCTTATACGGAAAATCACTTCTTTTTCCATCTTCAATCATGTACTGTGGAACTATCTTTCTTACCACAGCTTTTGTTGCCTTTACTTCCTCACGAATCGGCTTAAGTTCTGGACAAGAAATACCTCTTTTTTCACATTCTTCTTCAATATCAAGTGCAACAGTTCTACGGACAAGAGTCTTATTACACTCATCACATATATATCCATGGAAAGATATCTTATTACCTTCACTACCAATATAATAAGGATACACGTTCAGTTTTGTTCTATGAATCGGACATATTGGATTATCTTCTGCCCATGCATCAGGAATATACAATGCCGAAGTAGAATCAACCTCAATCTCTTCCATCTGACTCATTATTATTTTATGAGAATCCTCACGAGTAATAATCTTATATTCTAATTCGTGTTCATCAAATCTTTTTACCCAGCCTTCTACTTCAGATTCATATATAAAAAGTCTTTTACACTTTTTACAACAGAAAGGAGCAAACCCAAAGGATGCCATACCATAAGTACCTTTAACTTTATATGAAAGTGATACTTTTTCTAACTCACATCTATGAGCTTTGCATTTTTCCTGACCATCTGGGATTGTAAGTAAATGAATCGGAAGAAGTGCTGTTCCACTTATGGAATCCATATCATAGTCTTCATAAATATTTTCAAACAACTCCTGCGGAACATCATTCACAATCTGAGCTAATTCCTGATCATCTCCATCGATAAAAACCGAATCTTCATAGTCATCACCATCATCCAAAGCATCGGTCTCATCATCACTGACAAAGTCAGAATCGCTTTCCTGAATCCTAATATCTTCAGAATCGGTATTCTTAAAACCGAGTGCACCAGCAAGATCAGGGCGTGATTCTATTATTCTTTTCTGGGCATCATACTCTAACCCTTCAAAGTAGTTTATGAACTCTTCAGGGATATCATTTATGTCTATATTATCAATGTATCTTTGATTAAACAGTACAAATGGCATTTATGAAATCACTCCTCTTCAGCAAAAACTTCAAATGCTTTCTTTAATGCAAGGAAATGTCTCGGTGTATATACAATTCTTCGTTCCTTTCCTTCCGGTATCTCAACATATATCTCAATAGGATCTTCAGAATCCGGTATAACCTCCTGGGACATAACCTGTTCATAGAAGGTAGATATCTTCTTTGAACAATAATTGTATTCAGCAGCACAGTTAGGACAAAGTGCCAAGGTATTCCATCCTAATCCCATACTGTTTGCAAGATTATCGTATAATTTATGAGGCTTTATTATATTAATTGCTTCAAAATAGTTCTCCCCATTCCATTTTTGAATTTTCTTCTGGCATATCTGACAGAAACCTCGATATTGTTCATTAAGGAATACTTTTACTTCATTACTATCGCAATTACTCCTTGTATAATGTAATCCTCGAGCAATTTTTGTATCCTCATTCAGAGACTCAATAAGCTCTTTTTCAAGTTTTTCACTTCTTTTATTCAATCCTTTTTCTGATATAGGATTTATCTCAAGCGATTCTTCATCCTTTCCTGTGCTTTCAGTCTGTGCCTTATCAGCCTTCTCATATCTCTCTTTTAAGCCGCCCTTTTTCTCTTCCTGCGCTGCGATTTTGGCATCACTTTTTGCCTTAGCTTTTGCAAGTTTAAGTAATTCTTCAGGATCAGCCATCATTTTTCTTATAAGATCAACATCGCCTTTATTCTTATAAGTGGACTCAAGGTATTCAAATAAAGCATTTTTTACTTCCTTGAAAGGAATGATATTCAGAAGCCTTTTTGCAGGCTCATAACCACTGATTAAGTCATTTTTATCAACATCTATCGGACGCTGAGGCTCAGGATTACCATTGATATATACCCATTTTTCATGACAAAGAATAAGCCCAAGCATGGAGTAAGCGCCAACACTGTCAACACCGCTACCACTAAAATGCTGATCATTCGCTCCAACTAACTCTCCCTGTATATCAAACTTCTGAATATGACCATTTAAAAACTTTGCTATATCCCGAGATCTTTCAGGAGTAATATCGCTAAAGAGTTCAGGGAACCCTTCAAAATTGAAAGACCAATCCCATTTCTTAGATATGTATGTCTTGCATAATACTCTACTGTTTATTTCCTGAGATGTTTTGCTGTCTATATATTTTTTGACAGCACGAAGATATTCATTCTTATCAGCATGAATTGATTTAAGTCCTAAAGAGCATCCTATCTTCCTGAAAAAATCCTCATCAAGCTTGATATTCATTACTGTGTCATCAAAATAATTATTAGCAAGATACTTGATATCTACTATACCTCTTACGAGAAAGTATCCTGTTCGATACTTATCCATCGAACGAATATATAAATCAGCCGGTTTATACCAATCTTTACCATCGGTCACAACATATTTGTCCTGTAACTGATCAATGATAGCCGGATTAATCCCAATTGCATCCTTTATTTCTTTTAGATCTTCTATATTCTCTCTGATATGATTATCCGTTTTGAACGCAATATCCTTACTTGCATACTTCGGAAGAATCTTATCAATGGTTTCACGTTCTATATCATAAACAGGAATACCAAGAGCACGTTGAAGAAAAGACTTGATACTCTCGCGCTTTAAATAATCTGCTGATATCTTATTGGCACATATAGCAGGATTATTAAGATATACTTGCAGCTTACCATCTTTACGAGCGCAAATATGTTCTCCAGATGTAAGTCTTACAAAAGGTATATTGGAAACATCAATAAAATGACTTTGTTGAGCACCTCTTCTGACACAGAAGCTTTCAATGTTGAACATTAAAAGGTCAATCCATTCAACTCTCTTTCGCTTAAGAAATGGAGCAGTCAGCTTTAATACAAGATGTCTCCATTCATATGTCTTAAGATTAAAGTTTTTATCCAGGAAATTCTTAAAATCTGAATATTCTTTTGTAGATATTTCTTTTGAAATCCAAAAGAGACTCTTATCACCTGTAAGCTCCTGCAGATCATTATCAGAAAAAACATTAGTGATTCCCATATTTTCTGGAACGCATATCTCACTAATACTCTTAAACACTCCCGGAGTATTAGTTGGAAGAATCGGTTCACCATCATTAATAATATCTATACTATTCTGATATATTGAATATAAGATATTAGATTCGTCGTACTCATAAATAGGATATGTTTTATTAAGTCCGGCAAAAGATAGATATCCATTATCTCTTAACCAAATAAATGCCAGGTTAATAAGCTTGCATATACTATCTATCAGAACCAGATTGTTTCGCCCATACTCTGCACCTTGTAATATCTCATTTCTTGCAGGATTGGTATCAAACGGAGCATGTATAAGAAAGCTCTGATGAGATTCAATAGCCATCGGGAAGAATGCATAGATTTTATTGTTCTTTATCTCCTGAAGTTCTTTCCCTTGAACCTTAAATACTATAGCTGTCGGTCTTTCTTCTGCATCCGTAAAGAAAAGATAATTTGACTCGACTTCTTTTTCTTCTCCAGTCTGCTTATTCTCATGAGTAGTTAATAAACTCACATCAAAAACATTCCTGGAACCTTTTATTGAACCTTTTTCTTTGTTAATCCTGATATTTTCTCTATTACCATCAATACTTATCTCAACATCTGAGATAGAATCCAACATCAGGATACTTTCTGCTGAAATCTTTGATGTTAATGCCTCTCGTATCTCACTAAAAGCAATATCTTTCGATACAGCCTTTTTGTCAAAAGGTAAAACAACGCAGGTCTCAGACTTAGGAATACCTATAGAATTATCAATTTCATATGGATTCAGGTAATCTACTATCTTAAAACAAAAATCCCCTGAATAGATTTCCGGTGTAGAAGTATATCCATAGACCGCTTTAAATCCGATACCAAAATGACCTATTCTTGTACCATCTTCCTTAGTTCCATCAGCAATTCCGCAGACACCATTAACATCCTTCTCATTAAAAGGACGACCATTATGATATATTGCAAGACGATCCTTATAGAGATGAAACTTGATATAAGTAGCTCTTGCATCTTCTGCATTCTGTATTATTTCATATATAAAATGAGTACGATCACTATACTGATTAATAATAATCGGAATATAGCTGGATACCCTTGTACCATACTTAATGACGTTTTCTTGTCTTACCTTCTCATAAAAGCCCATACGCATCCCCTTATATCAAGAATTCCTCAAAATATTTTATATAATTTTCTGTTGTTGCTTTCTCAAATCCCAGTTCATTTTCCGCAAGTATGCAAGCAGCATATATATCTTCCATTCCATTAGCTTTTATACACTCAAATGCCCCTACCTCAAAGAGCATACGTATGTGCTTTCTTTCAGTTGTTAGTGTCGGTGCATAATCAGAAAGCAGCCCTAATATTTTTTTCGGTTCATTAATGATACTCTTTCCATATGTAAGAAATATCTTATCTATAACTTCCTTTAGATCCGAATTTGCCTCAACTTCCGTATCACCCTCCGGCGAAACTACTAATAAACCATAAGCCAATAATTCAAACAATATGTCTGCTTTATCCTTAGCCTTTTCTAGCTCTTCCATTCTAAAAGCAAAATCTTCATCAGCACGTTTTATCTTACCTTCCGTAAGAACTCTATATGTATCATTCTTGCTATTAGCTAACTGCTCCTTTAATACGGCTATTCTTGCATTATGACTTGTTTGAAGACTGCTCTCACGATATTTAATAACTTCTTTGGTTTTCTCTTTATGTTCTTTCAGCGATGTAGTCCATATGCTATGATGCATATTCTCAACATCTTCCCACTTGGAAGAATTAAGATCCAGCTTAAAGTTTGATCCATAACTTTCTTTTAACAAATCAAATATATGACGATTCAAAGAAGTATTTGCAGAAATAGTTTTCATCTGTAAATCTTCTTTCTCGCCTGAGAGCTTCCATTGATATACTGCAAATGGATATTCTCCTGGATAAAACTTATTTGTTTTAACCTTTAATACACTAACTACTTTTCCTTTACTCTGAAGATAGACCGAAGCCTGCTTTACTAAAGGATGTGTAATCGAAAGTAATGTAACTCCAGCATTCTTCATGCTGCATTCACTACTAAAGGTCACCTGTAAATGCTGCTCTCCGGATTCAAGCCATTTCTTCCAGTTTCTGTTTATTTCAGTACGCACGAATTTTGCTTTCTTAAAATCATCCAGGAGCATAAACCTTGCTTCTTGTGATAAGCGGAGTGTTTTTAACTCTTTTTCACCAAGAATATACTCCTTATTCTCTCCAGTCCTTTCCTTCAGATATATCGAAATAAGATTATGAATATTATCAGATGATAACCAGAAGTTTGTAGCATTACTAAGTTCAGAATCAAATGCTGACTGAGGCATATGCACACCAAACAGATCTCGCTGTTTTTCCTCAAGTTCTTCCTGCTCTTTGATATATCTGACCTTATTATCAGTCATCTGCTGAAGCTTTGCTTGACGTTCTTCATCAGTCAATTCAAAATTATCAACTATTTTCTTAATCTCACTGGTCAGATCACCAAGAATATCTTCACAGTCACCAATAGAACTATGAAAAACTCCTATTCTCATAAGGCATCTCTCATATATATCTGCATCAACTGTTCCAGGAGTAATAAGATTATAAATAGCTACACTTTCACTCTTCTGTCCATTTCTGTCTATACGTCCGATTCTCTGTTCAACCCTCATAGGATTCCAAGGAAGATCATAGTTGATCATACAATCACAAAACTGATAATCAAGTCCTTCACAGCCAACCTCAGAGAAAAGAAGAATATCTATTGCTTCCTTGCTGGTTATTGGTGTTTCAGCCGGATTGAACCTTCTTCTGAGAAGTCGTCTTTCTTCATCTACAACGCCCCCATGTATGAGTCCAACTCTATATCCTTTTTCAGTTAGCTTTTTATGCAGATATCCTAAAGTATGTCTAAAGCTACTGAAAATCATTATTTTATTGTTTAATTCATCCTGGCGTTTTGTTTCGATTACCTCTAATAAAGCATCCAGTTTAGGATCTTTCTCCGGCAACCCCTCAGCCATCTTTATTATTTCTTCAATTTCTGCCTTTATGGTTCCCGAATCCTTATCCATATCAAACAGACTTCCATCAAACTCATCATCATCTATAAGTTCGTGGACATGTTTGTATAGGATTCCTCTAAGTAAAGGAACAAGTCCAAAAAGACAGCTTGCAGTCTGCCTTCTTATGGTTGTCATCATAAACTTAGTGTTATCTGTACAATGAATAGCCGATAGAATCCCATGTGTAATTTCAAGAATACTATCATGTATAATTCTTTGTTCCGGTGTGAAATCCACCGTAACAGTAATAGGCTTTCTTACTGTAAATTCACCTATATCTCTACGCCTGGTTCTGCTAATAAGGTTTGAAAATGTATGCAGATTCTCAATATCAGATATAAGCTGCACCCTGTCTTCCACTGTAATTTCTTTCTGATGGAGAACATCTAATATGTCCTGTACAGCAGGATTATTCCGAAATACTTTGTGCCCCCAGGAAGTACCACATGCTGCCTCAATCTGAGCTATTGCTTCCTGCTGCCAGTTATCCTTTTGAGCTCTTACAGCCATAGAAGCATAATTAACAAATGTATTAGGCTCCGACATATCATAAAATGTGTTTTTATCAATTATAAGATCTGGTCGTAACAATCTTAATAATACAAACAGATCATCCTGCGCCAACTGTACTGGTGTCGCGGTCAAAAATACAGCAGCCTCAGCCTCGTCTGTGAATCTCTCAACAGCTCGATAAGCATATGTTGCTGTATTTCTTATATGGTGAGCTTCGTCCACAATCACAAGATCAAACTTAGGTGGATCAACATTCATAAGTCCAAGTTTAGCAGTTTTTCCTTTATTACTGCCAAATACACTACCTTCATCAAATAGTGAGTATGGAATAATACATTTTTTATATTTATCTGGCCACTCTCCTTCCAAATCCATTTCTCTTATACAGTATCTAAAAAGATCCCCGTCCAAAGCAGTGAAATCTTCATCAAAACGTTTCATTTCACTTTCCCATTTTCTTTCTGAAACAAGTGGACGAGGACAAATAATAAGTATAGACTCTATATTTCTTCGTGCTTCTAGCTCACGAATAATAAGCCCAGCTTCTATAGTTTTTCCGACACCTACGCCGTCAGCAATAAGAAGTCGAGGTCTGTCTGATTTTATAAACTTTAGAACAGGTCTAAACTGATGCGGAATAAAATCAATTTTAGCCGAATTAAGAGAATATAGACTGGATATAGTTGGATTTCTTATCAGTGAAGCTGTTAACCCTGCATGAAACCTCTCAGCATCTACTTTACAAAGATCTTCTTGAACCTCTTCAGCTAATAGTTGAGATTCATAATAAACTTGGACTCCCATAGTATTAGTAAATATCTGATATCTGATTTCTGCAGGATCATCAATAATACTAATTACTGCTCCTCTAACGGAACTGTCCGATTTTAAAACAACTACTTGTCCTTGTTTATACAAAGCCATATGCCACCCCTTATTTAAACTTATCTATACCTTCTCATTATCCTGCAACCCATACTCCTATAAATGAACGCACTCTTTATATGAGTCTAATCCATATGGTTTTCATACAGTCATTTATCTTATCCCATATCTTAAGTCCCTTTATATTATGCTCATTACAATACTTGTATATTACCTCTCGAACTTCCTTGTATGTACTCTTCAGGCTTGTACGACCTTCTATACGAAAATAGAATTCTGTATTTCCTTTTAATAATTCTTTTTCAACGTGTTTGATAGCTTGTGCTTTGGATTTAAAGATAATATTATTCAGTCGAAAATAATTCATATCAGTAGAATCACACACCGGAAGTTGTTTCTCCATAGTATGATTCTTAGATATCTCTGCATCCGTTATATTGAAATAATCATAATAGACTCTTCCACCGGAAATTTTGTTAGCTGCTTTACCCTGATTTGAACCAATATCCCAAGTCATATCAACGTGATAAGGCTTATCATCTATTTTTACTATATTCCAGGCATGAGGACCATTCTGGTCATTTCCAACAGCTTTACCGGTTGCAACTATACACTTGATATCAACAGCATTTAAAAGAACTTTTGCAGCTTTGGCGATTCCTTCGCATTGTGCTTTATGATGAGCGAATACACCAATAATGTTATGAGACAAGATAAACTTAGCAACGTTCTTCGGATTATGTCCCTTCTCATCATAATCTACATTCTGACAGATCCAATCGTGTATCTTCAGTTCTTTTTCATAATCTGTTCCATCAGTAAGATTTAACTGTGCCGCTAAACCATTTACTGTCTCTTCTATCTTCCTGTTGTATTCCTTAACGATGTCCTTATTAAAGAAGTACTGTGGAACTATTGCCACATTTCCCGAGTCATCCTGTGCATAATTAAATGCTGACTGATTAAGGAAATATATAAGTGGATTATCTCTTGTCAGCGCAAAAAAGACGTTATCCATAAACTCTTGAGATGGGAGACCTTTCATTGGAATAGGAATGATGTCCTTATGTTCCATAACTCCATCATAGAAGATCTTATATATCTTCTTCTCATCATTATTCAGTTGATGATAATAATATCTATCAATAATCAATTAATACGTCTCCATCATGTTTTTATCATCGCATACAGTTCTTGGCAAATTTATATAATTTTTATCTCTAAGGCAGAAATCCATAAATCAACCATTTCGCGAGCCTTTTCTGGCGAACAACCATAAGCATCTATAATCCTTTTTTCAAACCTGTAAATATCTGTTCTTTCACATATAGTTTTATTTATAAGTTCCTTTACTATATTTTCTTCTACACAAGCAAGTAATAGATTTCTTTTTAATTTTTCATTTGGATAAAAATCCATAAGAATAGCTTTCATTCTCTTGTTATCCTCAAGTAAATAAGCATAATCCTTTACTATTTTCATTAAACAAACATCTGTATAGTGTTTATATGTTTGCTGTGTAATAGTTTTATTAAGTGTATTGTTAACAAGAATATTATTTTTTTCTACTAACTTGATTGTGGAACTCAGATTATGATTATCACTTGATACATCATTAAGAATCATTTCCATATCTTTGTAAACATCATTACTAGTTATTCCCAAATTATTGTACAAATCATTCCACCAAAGAAATCTATCCACCTGCCACTGATTCAGTTTTTTATTATCATTATTAATTAATTCTTTTCTTAAAATTTCTACATATTGATCATAATTATTTACTCTCTTATCAACACTGTTATTATTTAGTCTTTTTGCAATCTCACAACTATCTCTTTTTACATCCATATAATCAGTATCATATATACTATATTGCCTGATAAATCTATTTATGCGCGTACTATCCAAAGTCCTATTATCATACTGTTTAACTTGATAAGTTAAGAGATTAATATATTCACTGTGTGACCTAATACGTCGCATTTAAAGCCTCCTACTTTATTATTGTTCTAAAAAATTTATGATATATGTATTTTTTTATTCATTATCTGCAAAAATACGCCAGTACAAGCGTTATATCATCCCCACATCCAAGCTGACTTGTTTCTTTGAGCCATCCCCCAAGGTTTTCCTTTATAGCTTCGAAACCGTGTTGACCGATCATATCGAAGTAATCTCTACAGGTCTTGTAGAACTCATCATTATTCTTATAACTATTGGCAAAACCATCAGTTGAAAGCATATATAGGTATGGGAGATCTGACTTGGCATTCTTCATCTTTACTGATGAAACTGACTTCTTCCACGCATCTATTTTGGACAATGAATGGGTCTCTGTTCCAAGGAACTTCTCTGGTTCAACCAGTGGTGCTATATCATCAGTTGTCACCATATTTATATCGCCATCACCTATCTGAAAGGAGAAGACAAATGTATCTGTAATGAGCATCCCAAGAAGAGTTGTTCCATATAACGAATACACACCTTCTATATCCTTGATCTCATCTTCATCCAAGAGATGACCGTATTTTTCATTCTTATCTTTTCTCTTAACAAAGGATCTTCTTACCCTCGTCTGCCACTCTTCGCAGATTTCCTGAGCAAATCTGGTATCTCCTTCACGATTAAGATATGACACGAGCCCGGCGAGTTCCTTCTTTGAACTTCCATAGCTCTCTATATATCTTTTCATGACATCACAGAAAACATTCACAGCCATCTTTGAGCCATATTCGCTGAGAGGACACTTCTGACTTCCGTGACCATCAGCAACTGAAATGATTGTGATATCCTCAGATACTTCAACTATCTTTTTACTGTCTTGAAGAGAAACTCCAGTTCGTTCATGGGTAGCGCCTTTTACACATTCTCCGAAAATGTAACGCTTCATCGAATCCCCCCTTTACCAAACAGCCCCATCATCAAAGTCATCAGGATTTGGTATATTACTCATATCAAGGATAAGAGGAGCTCCACCACCTGCAAATGGATCATCTACTGGTGTAGAACCGCCTGCTACTGATCCACCAGATGGAACTGAAGCGGCAACGGAATTCATAGGCTTGCTTGAAGGCGCAGATACCATTGAGGCTGTTGTCGATGCCCACTTGATCATCTTTACTAGAGCTGTAGGATTGTTAGCCTGAAGAACCAGTTCCCTATTTCCTGTAAAATCCATAAGAACATCGTCATCAGCATCACTACCGATTGATATGGCTATTTTAACTGCCTTTCTGAACCAAGGAAGTTTCTTTAGCTTATCAAGTCCTGACCTATAATTATCAGTTGGCTGTCCATCAGACAAAAGAACAATAACTGGAGGAAGGGCTCTATCCGGCATAGGCGGTATGCTCAACTGTGCTGCCAGAAGATCAAAAGCCTTTCCCATCTCTGTAACACCATTT
Organism: Lachnospiraceae bacterium NE2001; assembly: GCA_900110635.1. Taxonomy (GTDB): domain Bacteria; phylum Bacillota; class Clostridia; order Lachnospirales; family Lachnospiraceae; genus Eubacterium_Q. The sequence goes on along the minus strand of FOEK01000021.1, from coordinate 39,502 downwards.
GCCTCAAGTGGTGCCCAGGAGTATTGTTCTACTGGAACTGGATCTGATGTAAGCCAGCTTGCGCCCGTTGAAAACTGAAGCGCTCTAATAAGAAGCTGGGCATTCGGATTATTATCTGCAGCTGACTCCATCTCTGGAATACACTCTTGAATCGCATTATTAACTATTCCCATCTTTCCTTCTGCAATCATTGAACCTGAACAATCTACCACCCAAAAGAAATGAAGTGGTCTACTTGCAAGTTCTCCACCTGGTCTCTGTAATTCTGCCATTTTTAATACCTCCTGTGTTTATACTATATTTGAATCAGTTCTATTAATCTGTATTGATTCTACTTATATACTCTATCTACTTATATACTCTATCTACTTAAACTCTCCATCGCTCTCAGAGAAATGTATCTTTACACCTTTAGCTATTCCAGCTGTTCTGCCAACTTCTATCGGAATCTGCGACCCATCAGGCTTTTCATAAGTCCAATTCACTGAATCATCATTTCTGATTCCCCACATTGCAGGATTCTTTGGATTCTGAACAACTGTACCTACAACAGTTTCCATATCATAATCGTTATATAAATGATGTCTCTTTAAGGTCATATTAGGAACAAGTAACACTCTGTTCTTTCCAATGACAATCTTGCTTGGTACCTGAATCTGCTTTCCACAGTTCCAGCAGATATGAGGCTTTCCATTATCTTCAAGATCCTTATCATAGAAATTCCTTGCTCCACATTGACACATTATCTGACCACTCATCATATTGGCGAAAAGACTCATCCATTCCGGTTCAGTAACTCTCTTATTAGGATCCTTGAGTCCGGTTGTAAAAGACTTGGTAAAGAGCTGTCTCATCTTATCTGGATAAAGCGGCCAGTAGATATTAGCGTTATTATGTGTCTCTTTATCTGGTCTATTGGATGTATCATTTGGATCAAATATAAATATCGGATTCTTTCCGTAGAGTTCTACTCTTGCAGCATAGTCCAGACACTTTATATTTGCTTCCCTCTTACCATCAAGAGGATGATTTACCATAAAGAGATAGAACAAAAGAACAGCCAGCGAATATCTATCCGTCTCTCTTGAAGGTTTAGCTTCACCTCTTACAATCTCAGGAGCCATAAAGCCCGGGGTTCCAAGAATCCCGCCAGGTTTAGTGCTGTCGTAAGATACATTATCATTATCACAGATAAGCACATCTCCATTGTCTGGATTAAAGAACAGATTACCAAATGAAATATCCTGATACTTAGCACCTGTTGCGTGAAGCTTCTGATAACCCTTTGTAAGATTAAATGCAGTTCTGCAAAGTACATGGAATGATGGATTGACTCTCTGCTTCATCAGATCAACTATACTCTTATAACTTTTAGGTCTGAGTGGCATTATATATCCGTAAAGACTTCCCTGTGCCGGGATGACCATTTCCATAGGCCAGAGGAACGATGTATCAGGAGCCCCTTTTGCAATAATAGTCTCCAGAATCTTCTTCTGCCTCGCTGTTGCGCTCCCCTTAAAATACCACTTTAGAGCATAGTGTTTTCCATTACATTCAACATCATATACTTCACCCTGGCCGCCTGCGCCAAGAAGACTAACGACCTTATACTTATTACCGCTTTCTGATGTTAGAAATGTCCCGTTTTTTAACTGTCCTTCCATCATGGCATCTGCCTCCTTTGCTTTATTAACTGCAATGTCTGATACAGCAGATCACCATCTGCTACTATCAGGTTATATGTTTTATTACCAAACTGGATTTCACAAGCATTTGAATATGGCTGGATGGCTGTCAGATATCTGTAGGTTTTGTCGAAAGCCCACTCTGAAGCCTGAAAGATGATCCGCTGATTCGTCACATAAAGAATCCCTCGGTGCTGAACATATTCCTCATATTCGTAAGGCTTGGCTACACCAACATTGTATCTGTTACCTTTGAGAATTCCCGGACCACTATGTCCTACATGCCGGTATTGTTTAACCGTTTTAATTTCAAGGTTTACAGCCTTATCTATGTAGTGTATTTTCTCACCTTTTTTGAGAAACACTTTGTCTGTATTCAGAATCGGGAGTCTTCCTGCCTGAATCTCCTGCTTTGCAGCTAACGGCAGAATAGATGTTACGGTTGGTATTTGATTTTTACCAAGAAGTGCGTCAAGTAAACCCATTTGCTCACCTCATTTTTTCCCAATTATACCTTCTCCAAAGCTCGTTTGTGTCGCATACTATGCGACAATCATACTAACTGATATTTGATCTTATTCTTTCGGCAATATTCCTCTGTATATGAACCCATTGAACAAGAAATAATAAACATCTTATTAGTTCCAGTGAAAGCATCTACCCCAATATGCTTTACACTATCCGGAATAATAATGAATGCAAGCTCTGTACATCCAAAGAATGCTCTGTCATCTATTGATGTAACACTATCAGACAGCTGTATCTTCTTCAGATTAGTACAATTCTCAAACATTCCTTTTGTTATCTTGTCTACATTTGACGGAATAACTACATTATCCATATCCTGACAATCAGCAAATATACCATCACCCATAAAACATAAACTCTTGGGTATATCTACTGTACGAAGTCCGGTCCCCCTAAATGCCTCGGATCCGATACTCTCTATCTGTAACGGAAAAGACACTGATTTAAGTCCTGTACATCCGGCAAATGTTCTCTCTCCAATCTCTCTTATACTTATAGGCATAACTACCTGATGAAGCTGTCTGCAATCTTCAAACGCACCATTGCCTATACTTGTAATACCATCAGTGATAATAGCTTCTTCTATCTGTTCCCCAACAAATGTATTATCACCGATTTCAACTACATTCTTTCCACTATATCTATTTTGAAATATGATCGTCTGTCGCTTGCTTCCCCTAAAGCCAGCAACAGCAAGTCCATTTCCAAAAAAACTGTTCTTATAGATAAAGAGATCTCCATACTTTCCACCTGAAGCAGTTGGTTGTTCTTCCTTTATGGCAGGACCGGCAGAAGCTTTACTCTGTATCTTTATATCACAAGGCTTCCCCAAAATCCTCTGTCCATAGCAGACACACCATACGGATACGATCCAGTCAGCATTTGCACGACTGAGTCCAAAATCATCCATAAGCTGCTTCACATATCTAAATGCAAATGTATTATTTATTACAGAAGCATTCTGCATATCATCGGCTATTCCCATGTTATAAGCCATAAGAAGAAGATTCATATTCTTAGCATTATCCGGAAAGTAGTCTTTTACAAGTCCGGAGAACTTCTTCTTATCTGTTATAATATCCAGATGCTTACGAAGCATATTTTCAAAATCCTGTTCAAACACAGCTTCGTCTCCTCTCCAATTAATTCCTACTCAACACCAAGCCCCTTAAATACTGCTTCTTCCGGTGAAGAATAAAATATAAGACTGAATGCTCCAACAAGATCAGATGGCACCGAGCCAAGATCTCCAGCTGATGTTATAGGAAGCAGAACCTTCTTTGCTCCACTATCAAGACACACCTGAAGAGTACTTGCCAGATCCTCAACTTTTATAAGAGAGCCTCCTATCGTTATATCGCCAAGAATTGCCATACTATTTAATGGAGTTCTATCAAGAGCTGCTGAACATAGAGCTATAAGTGTAGGGAGAGCTAAACTTGTTGTCATTCCAATCCCCTGCATATCCTGATAATTTACTATGTAGTCCTTGGTCGTTGTGCTAATCTGCCCTGAAATAGCATTCCCATTCGCCTTGATATAGTTCAATGCTGTATTAGGTCCCTGCTTAATCTCAGAACCAACTCCGATACCCATACAAGTAAGCTTTCCATTACCAGGCATCATCTGTGTTTCAAGTCTGTAGCAACCGATCATGTTATCAGTTTTTGATTTTGCCACTGAATAGACACATCCAGGTTTCCCCATACCTTCAGGGATCAGTTTGCCACCACCTTGCTCTGGAACAGATACAAAATGTTCCTCAAAGCTATCATTATCGAAGTATGAGAAGTTCACATCATAGAACTCCATACCACCTATTTTCTTGAGCTGTTCCTTTACCCTGCGTCTTAATTCAAGAGAAATCTCAACAATCTCTCTGATTTCTTCTTTAGAAGCTTCTCCATCAGGATATACAAGTTTCATGAATCCAGAGATAAGCTTACGAACAGCTATCATATCTCTCTGATTGAGGTTATTTCCTAATCTGAAATACTTCTCAACAATATCACTGTAATTATCCTTTCTAAGCTCACGCATAAACTCAGACATATAATCAGTGATAAAACCATAATCATCTGTGAATGAATCCGGTCTGTACTTCGGAATCTCCCATCCAGGAATATAGCAATGGAATCTGTCAAGAAATGCTGTATCCTTACCCATTTCAGGAGGAAATGGATCAAAGAGACTGGATGTCTTAAGCAAAGTTTCAACACTTTGATTGATATTTCCCACAAATACCATAGATGCCTTTGCCTGTATCTGAGCTTTACCTCTTGAAAACTGTCCGGAAGCCATAAAGCCCTTCATTATCTGAACTCCGTCCTTATCCTTAAACTTGATACCTGCAACCTCATCAAATGCAACAACATCCCAGAGTCCAACAAGTCCAACCTGATTGTTTGACATATTGTAGAACAGATTTGCGACAGTAGACTGACCACCTGCTACAAGAATACTATTTGGAGATATCTGCTCATAGATATACGATTTACCGGTTGAACGAGGGCCCAACTCACAGAGATTGAAATTGTTCTCTACAAGTGGAATCATACGAGCTATAAGAAGCCATTTAACTCTTTCAGAAAGCCTATCTGGTTCCATACCAATAGAACGAAGAAGTATATCAATCCACTCTTCCTTCGAAAAAGCCTTACGACCATTCTTCATATCATCCATATCTACATGAGGCATCTGAATAGGTGTCAGCTTCCTGATATGAATAGGCTGCATATTCTTCTTCTCTTCTTCTATAAACTCGTAATCAAGCTGAAGGATACACCAGATACCACCACAGAGAAGCCTATCATATTTCGTTACATAGTCCGGATGGATAGGAATATTCTTGATATCAAGATTAGAGAATGTCGCCTCATATCTATCTTCCTTCGTATTAAGAGCAACTGTCAGTCTATCAATGACCGTATAACTACCTCTCTCACGAAGAATAGAAAGGATCTTCTGCGCTTCATCAGGACGAACATAATTATCCCTAAGAATACGCTTTACATTCTCTATACCTTCCTCAATGATTTCCTCATCATCAGAATTACAATACTGTCCAAGAAGATACTCAAGAACATATACCGGAACATTAGCTCCTTCTCTAATGGATTTAGTAAGATCCTTTCTTACAATCTTTCCATCAAAATACTGACGAAGCTTTACCTTAATCTCTTCTCTTCTATCATCTGTTTCACTCACTGATTCAGATGCTGCAACATTGTTAAACTCGTCCATAACTCGCCTCCAAATCTATAGTTACTGGATATTATTTACTTCATTATCAGATAATAAATATGTATTAGCCAATCATAGAGCCGCCAAAATAGGAAGTATTTAAATATTTATTGGCTAATTTATTGGCTAAAATCAGATTATTTTATTTTTTAATATCCAATTAGCCAATCTTTTATTATCTGAATCAGTTTCTATAATTCCTTCTTTCGCCATTGAATACATAAGATTTTTTATCTTTGAATTTTTCTGACTGTCACTTAATCCATCCGGAAGTTTATCCCATAATAGATTTTTAATGTCTTTTTTCTGTGCTTTTCCCCACTGTTCAATGTATTTAATGATTAAGTCTTTATAATACTTATCATCAAAAGCTTTTTGTTTAATATAATCCACTTCCTGATCAGTGCTTTTAGCGACTGATGCCGAAACATAAAGATTATTCACTCTCCCTTCAATAAGCTTCTGTTTTCTAAGGTAGGCGATTGCTTCTTTGGATATTTTTCTCTTTTTCTGAACCTGATCTAATAAAAAGACCGTCTGAAGATCCATATCCGGATTATCAAATAATATATGCATATAGTTATCGTCTAATGTCTTACCGTAAACGCATACATTAACCTGCTGATAATTTGTTAGATCATAGTCCGGCATTGGGAAAAATCTTTCCTGCTGAATTCTGTAAACACGCCTTATTCCCATAGATTGAGAATCAATCATATTAAACTTGACCATTGTTTCTGCCAATAGCTGATTACGATAAAACGGAGGATTGAAACTTGGATTTAATACCTTTTCAATTGCCCCAGGAAGAAACGATCCTGGATTTGTAAGAATCAATTTATCTTCAAATTCATTTAAATATATCCTACCTCCGAGCGTATATTCAGAATGTGCGATACAATTGTTCAATAACTCCCTAAGGAGCCACATATCATATTGTGTAGTTTCCATAGGAAATAATGTCATCTGATTTGGCATATATCTGTAAGTAAGATTTCTGATTCTAGAAAACAATCTGTCACTCAATGTGATATATGGTATCTTAAATATCTCATAATCACTTATATCATTTTTGGAATTATATAGCCTCCAAGAAGCCTCTGGAGATAGATTAAATAGATAATCCTTATCTTCATTTCCCAATAAAAGCATTGCTGCATTTGTGACTTTACCATCTACAACAAGCTTAAGTTTTTCAAGAAAAACAGAATCTGTCATCTTATCCACTTCCTCAGATATATGAGGCTTATTCATCTTTTCTTTGTATTTAAGGCGAGCTATCTTAATTGCTTCTTTGTCCAAATCATCAATAGTCGCACCATTAACTATCTGCTTGGACCAATCTTTCTTCTCCTGTCCTCTGATCCTATCTCTTTCTTCATCAGATAGTGGCCCCAGCGACTCCCCATCACGACCATAATAATGCCCCTTCCAAGCGGTAGGTGTGGCAGTCATTGCCGCCGGAATTTGAAACATAATAACCCTGAGTTTCTGTCCATCAACTTCAGGATATAATTCATAGATATCGATAAACTGTATTCCACCTGTTGTTCCTTGAGCAATCTCATACTTTAAAGTATCCAGACCTTTAGTATCTCTATAATCAGTTCCAACAATAATCTTCCCTTTATTTCTGACACCAAAAACAAGCCAACCATATTGTAGAGATTTCAAATTAGCCTCATTACTAATGGCAGAAAAATACTGTCCTATCTTATTCTTATCAAAATCATTATTTGCTTCCTTGAACTCTACAACCTCATATTCCCAATTCTTAATAAGATTATCCAGCACAAGAAGCAATTCTCTTTCCATTGAGTTATCATTTAATTCATAAAATGCAGACATATATAAAACTCCTTAAGCGATATTTCTAAATTGGTAAAACATCACTCTCTACTATAATTCCATCATATCTATACTTCTTATTATAATTTATTCTTCTAGACACCTTCATTATACCTTCAGGATATATCAATGGTTTAAGTTTAAACCCTGGATGTAAATCACAATAATCTTTTCTGCATTCCTCTACAAAGTCTAAAAATCCGGGGAAATTATACAGTTCAAGCATATCTTTTATTCTTGCTTGTTTAATCACCTGTTTTGTTCTTTCGTCTATAATATTACCTGTCCATAATTAAAGTTTATAATTGCCTTCTATAGAATGTCCATGAGGAACCGAGGGATTAAAATCAGCGTCTCCTTTTCTGAAATACCAATACATTTTGTTGATCTTAATTCTAGGCGATAAAGCTTTAGTTTTTATCATGTTTGATTCCAGTTTTATTCTTAACACATCACTTTTTACTATTATTCTTTTACTAATATTTTTCTTTTTTCCTTGAATAACACCGTATACTTTCATAAAATGAGTCCTTTTAAAAACCAAAATCATCAGCAAATGTTATATCCATAATTACTGGGTGCCTAAATAGTTCAACCCCTGTATTATCATCTGTAACAACCAAATAATACATTTTATCTTTATCATATTTCTGGTTTTTGAAATTAAACCGTAATCTGAATATTCGTTTTGATGAATCAGGTTCTCTACTATCTGCTACATATATATTCTCGTTAGAAATTCTTTCGCCATCTTCAGACAAGAATACTAATCTATACTTCGCCTCTTTTACCGATTCACTTACTGCCTCAGACTGGATAAAGTCCATACTTGTAATCAGATTAGTAATCTTTTGAACTATACTTACAAGATTTATCTGAGCTGGTCTTGTATCCATGTGTCCCTTTTCCATCTTGATATCTATTAATGGAATAATCATCTCTTGAGGCGATGAACCACCATGAACAAAATTAAGTCCGCCAGAAGCCTTAAATACACTGCTACTTGTTGGATAACTGACTATTTTATCGTCATCATACCCCAAAAGATATCCGAGATTCAGACTCTGTACGCCTTCCTCTTCAACTTTATCCTTAGATACAATGTATCTTCTAGTTGTCCAAGTTCCCTTTTCTTTCACATTTCCTATTTTGTCACTCTCTGGAAGTTTATTTCTTTTATATATAAATCCATGATCAGCAGTAACAATAAAATGATATGTATTGGCATTTGTTGATATCTTATTTATTATATCAGATATTTCTTTAACAGCTTCTTCACACGCAACAAACACCTCATCTTCTGTTTTTGTTTCATCACCCCTAGCATCAATCTGATCATGATAGATATATACTACCTGCTTTCCGGTAAATATGTCTCTCAGAGCCGTCTTCTTAAGATTTTTTATATCATCGTAATGGACACACACCGAATCCTTACAATATTTTTGAAGAGTTTTTTCTCTATTAGGTAAATCATTGCATAATAAATCATCTACATAGACTTCAAAGTCATCTTTCATAACCAATGATTTATGAGGTAGTAAAGCTGCCATTCCAAGGCGCGTATATGAAGGAAGTGTACTCATCATAGGGGATATCTTAGCAGTACATTTAGGATTATCTTTCATTTTTTCAAATAATTCTCTTCCAACTTCATATCGTAATGCATCAGAAATAATAACTACGGTTCTTTCCTTAGCATATTCAACATACTTATTATAAAAGTTTCTCTGTAACGGTAAAACAAGTAATCCGTCTTCTCCGCTGAAAGCTTTATTCCAAGCCGGAGTAAGATTATTCAGATATTCATTTGTATATATGTTTTCAACAAGTGTCTGTAATTTTTCAAAACTATCAGTTTCTTCAATTAAGTCTAAGTAGTAATAGAACATTCGGTACGCGTAATCAATAAGGTAGTCTTTTTCCTGATAGTTCTTAACAATTGATTTCATATCTTCAGCTGAACTATATGATGAGGCTGAAATAACATAATATGCATTTTTAAGCATTAAATACTCATTTTCATATATTATTCCGTAATGCATCTTAGAACGCGAATCGCAAATCTGAACTATATCCTGTTCATTAATCTTAGCCCCTAAATCTTCAGCTACTAATCTCTCAGAAATCCATTTAATTACAGACATATCAAACAATTTAAAAGAATCACATTGAAGGATACTATCCGCACTTACACTGTATATTACATCTTTAGCATTAGTATAATCAGAAACAAAGTCTGATAATCTATCGTAATCTTCTCTGTAAAGAATACTGTTCATCATATTATTGAGAAAAGCTATAATATTCCCCTGTTTCATAGAAACAAATGAACGCCATGCACTTGGAACACCATCTTGCATATATCTATCTATATATGTCACAAATAGTGTAACTATAAGATGCTCCAATGTAGGATTTGTATCCACGTATCCAAATTGCTGCTCACATAGTTTCCAAAATGATTCCAGAAGGTCATACTTTTCCATTTCTTCCAGATACTTATTATCATTTATTTCTTCTTCAGAAATAACAATACGAAGTACCTCTTCGAAAGAACATGTTTTGGTCTTACAAATTGCAGATAATAATCCTACAAGAATATTCTCTTCATTGAAATTCTCAATTTCAAGATCATAGAAACGCTGTGTTCTTTCTTTATTAGCAAAGAATTTAATATGTTTCTCAATAATAGGCTTATATCTATCTTTTATCCCAAGATCAACTGATAAGAGGGAGGCTCTATCTGCAAAGAATCTTTTAGAATAAAGCAACATATCTTCTAAATGATTATCCTTCACTTCCGGTTTCGGGAACGGGGCATAAATCAGATAATTGCTCTCTGTATCCTGTCTTTCAAGGAAATACTTCGTATAAAACTGATTATCTTTAGACAGACGATACACCTTAGCATTCTGAAGTTCTACGGAATCCATATCCTCCTCAAACTCTGCCTTATCATCGTACCAGAAAACCAGCTTACGGGTTTCCCCTGTAAACTCTGCATTCAGCCTGTCTATAATCTGTTTTAGATTTAATTCTGCCATATTATATACCTTCTTTATCACTGTTTATCTTATAGTCTGCGCTTATAAATTCAACACACTACACAAGAGGATGTTTTTTAAATCCCCACGATAATTCACTATCATTCCAATCTTCTTCACTGATAGAAATATTCTCTTCTACCAAATCTTCCACTTGCTTGGCTTCCTCTTCAGAATAAATAAATGGTAGATTATTGATAGTTCCAACAGTATAACTTACAGTTTGATTTAATACTTTCACGTATTTTTGAGCAACACAGGAGCATAAATACCCCAATAAATAGGCTGTAGAGACTGGTTTTCTTGCAAAACACGTTAATCCAACCGCATCAAACATATTTGATGATGGTGAAAATCTAGCACTAAACTTTGCTGCCGTAATCTTTGACCATGTAACGCCTTCTTTGAAATAAAACTCCTCATTCCTTATCGTTGATCCACTTGAGTTCTTTATGGAAATCCCATCGTACTCCCAATCAATTACATAAAAATTATTACCAAACCATTTTCTATATTCTCCGCCTTTATTTAACGGAAACCATTTTATCCGCCACTTCATTTGACTTGGTTCATACCATAGCCTAAGGAATGTTTCATTATCTCCTGTTGTTACTCCTGTTTTAGCATCAACATATTCATATAACTTTTTTTGTGAAAAAACGTTTATGGAGTTTTCGCTTTCCCAATAGGATAAAGGTGAGCCAGGAATATCAAAGCTGGTCTTCTGTTGATATATGTGTCTATTAAATCCAGAAAGAAACATTCCTTCTTTTTCCTCAACAGAATCCACTTGTCCCTTTTCTTTAAACAACTGACAATATACTGCTTTATAGTATGGCTGATACCAACTAGAAACTACAAAGGCTATAGATCCAAAATCTGATCCAAATACTCCTCTTCCATTATGAGATGCATTGATAAACGTACATTTATGCATAAATTCATCTCGGAATTTTTCGTAAGTAGGAATAGACATCCACATAGGTATATTTATCATTGACATATATCCTATCGTAGTTAGCATCCTTATTGTTTTATCCATAAACATTGTACTCAAATCGGATTTTGCTAATGGATAATTATTCTCTGCAAATTCATATAATTTGCTACTCATATTGGCTGAACTCATATATGGAGGGTTAGTTATTACTGCATCGTATTTCTGCACCATAACTCGCGCCTGTCTTATCAACAAGCTCAATTCATTACATAAAACGCTAGCATACATCACATCAAAAAGATTTCCGTAATCCGACATTCTATCAACATCGTCCAGCCTTTTATCAAGTGCATCCAGTTCTTCAAACGTTATATCTACATTAAGAATTGATCCATACTCTTTAGCATCTACAAATGTGTTAAGAAGTTTTTCAGCTACAGGTCGCAGATCATCTCCTATCTTTACAAGTGCTGTTCTATCAAATCCATTGCTTTCTTTGATAGCATAGACTTTGCAATCTGCTTCTCCATCAAGGATACGACGGTTATACTGTCTTGCCTTCATCATAACTGCAAAATAAGCAAGCTGTGCAGCTCGATCATCTACATCTAATCCGAATAGGTTCTTTTCTATTATGCTCTTTGCCGCATCACGCTGGGTGTATCCTGCACTTTCATAAATCTGCATCAAAACATCGAAGGCATATACGAGTATGTGACCACTACCCATACAGGGATCAATCACCTTGATATCCTCAGGACCTAACTTCGCATATTCTTCACGATTCTTTTCCAGTTCCTGCTTTACGAACGCTTCTTGCTCAGCTTCATCTAAATAATATTTCCAGTCCGACTTCAACAAATCATTCGGATGACCTTCTATCCAAAGTCTTCCAAGGCTGTTTTCAACCATATAACGGACAATCCAGTCAGGTGTGAAAAGCTGAGTTGCAGAAGGAATTCTTTCTTTGGTAACTTTCACATTATTTTTAAGTAGCGCAAAAGTCTCATCCTTAAGCTCTGCATTGTAATATTGATAAAGCCAGCCTATGATTTCTACCTGACCACCCTGTTCGACATTGAAATCCTCTTCCGGGATATCATGTACCATATGATAGACTACCCCTTTTTGATCGATAAACGATACGCTGAGAAGTAATTCTGTATAATCATTGGTTCCCTCAAATAACCTTGGTAAAATCCTTGATAATTCTCTGCATTGTTTAATAAAAAGAATTCGAAATACCTCATCCAACTTATTATCGTTCTTCATCTGGATGATTTTCTGATTCTCTCCCTCTGTAAAGAACAGTTCAGCATCAAATGGATTCGTAACTATATCTGGCTCCTGCTTACCGCTTTCAGATGAAAGGACTCTAACGTGTGCAGGAAGATAGTCATTCACCTCCATAAAGCGGACTGCAATTAGCCGGTTAAACCATGTATAAGCAACCTCTTCCATCAAACTGCTATATGCAATTTCATAATTTGAATCCTTTTCCTTATGACGGATAGCCTCAACAAGACTCTTTCTCTGCTGTATAGCTTCACCACGTACCGCATATGGTTCTGCCGTTCCAATATCAAAGAACTCCACATCTTTTGTAGATTGCGGCAACGCTTGAGAAATCCCATTCTTTGTGATTCCCATAAGTCCAGCATGGTAGCTCACATCAGCTATTAACTTATTCCTCGCCCATACGGCGAAGTTACGAATTGCTGTTTTATTCATATTATTTTTCCTTCACCATTATGTTTTTAGAATCCGCAAGTACCTCGTAAAATTTCCCATCAGCAGCTGTCTGAAGCTTTCTGTAATTCACCTTGACACCATCATCCAGATCCAGTTCGATACGTGCCAAGGCAAGGTGTCCGATTTTCTCATCATAATCACGGCATTCTTTAAGCTGCTTCTGAAGTTTCTCCTTACGTTTTGTTGCAGCTCCTACCTCACGGCTATTTGTGCTGTGATCAATAGTTTCCTGCATACGTCCTATCTCCGATTCGTATACCCTCTGCATTCTATGCAGGTAATCGACACGGAGATTTCCTACGGTGTCAGCATTATATCTATGCAGGTAGATTAGTGCCTTAAATCCATTCTGCTTACCACTGTCAAAGAGCCAATAGATAGGTCTCTTTCCCGAACCTGTAACAGAATATGTCTGGCAGTGATCCTTAAAGAAATCATTCACAAAATAGTTCCTGATAATCTCTCTCGATGTACTGCCCTTGTTACCCAGTGCAGCCGCAATGAAATCAAGATTCTGTTCCAAAGTATCAGAACCATATACCTTCTTCAACCATCCGCAAAAGAGTCCAAGAATATCATCTTCAAAATATTCCTCATCTGTAATAGGGATGATGTTATCGGCATCTGGAATAAATGTAGAATACTTACTTGCATCCCAGTCACCACCAGCGTATGCAAGTCCTTCTACATCCAAGGAATAACGGCCAAACATACAGCCTACCGCATATGAAATCAAGCTCTTTATATCCCTCTTCAAATCAGCCTTGCGAACTGTAACATCCTTGTCGTCAACTTCTGGTGTAAGTTCATCTTGCAACCCGTATATATCAATAAATATACGATTTAATTCCTCTTCGTTTGCTTTAAGTTGGTTGAAACGGTTATCACATTCTTCTTCCCATTCCTTGTATTTGTCTGAGATCAACTTACTCATATATGCACCTCCAGTCATAGCATTTCTTTTATACTTCCATGATAATTCAGATGAATCCCAGTCGTACTTCGATAAATCAATGGTTTTATCAACCAAATCACAAATTACTGTTTGTCTATTATCTTCTATATATGGCATCGACATTATTGATCCAATCATTATGTTTAATGTGGGGGCCAAAAAATCGAGATAATACCTTGCAACGACAGAATTACAATAACCCAAAACATATTTCAACCTTTGCTCAGTTGAAAACAAACTAAACCCAGCCATATCAGATAAATATCCATAGTTTTTGAATCTGAAAGCAGGAGTTCCTGTTGAAATTCTAGACCATGTTACTAATGGACGAAATTTTAATTCGTCAGCATACTGCTGATAATGATGCCCTGTAGCCTCACTGTTTCTTTTTATATCTTCTCCATCATTACGCCAATTAATCACGGAAGAATCGTTTCCAAACCATTTTCTGAACTCTCCTCCTTTGTTATACGGAAACCATTTTTTTCCCTGATATGACTCTTCTTTCGATTTACAATCAAACTTTATAAAATCATAAACAATCTCCCACCACAAATGTAGAAATTTATCATTGTCTCCCGACTGAATTCCAACAGATGCGGTAAAATAATCAGATATGCACTTTTTCCCAAAAACATCGAAAGATGATGAAGGAATCCAGTATGCTACAGGCGTTCCATTAACTCTTTCAAAAACTTCCTTATTTGAAACAAACTGATATTTCCCACTTAAATACGCCTGTTCTTTCTCTGTCTGAGAATTTGCTTTTACAAGTCGTGAATAAACTGCCTTATATCCTCTCAAACGTACATTTCTAAATACAAATGAAACTGTTTGAACAACTTCTCCAGCAATTTCTTCAAATGCACGTGCCCCTAAATGCGCCATATTTATGGTATCAACATGTTGAATTCTTTCTCGCAATTTCTGATATGTTGATATAAACATCCATGAGTGCTGTGTAATCATAGAAAGATAACCATCAATACATATCATCTCTAGACATTTTTCAATAAAAACCGAATACAAATCCGATTTACTATCTGGATAATGCTTCTTAACATAATCATTAAGTTTTCCAGATCCGTTACTAATTCCCATATATGGAGGATTTGTAACAACGGCCTCATACTTCCTTGCCATCGTCTCTCCGATGTCAATAAGTTGCATTATTCTCTCCTGTGTCCGCGAAAGTCCAACTGTATCTAAGGTCATCTGACCTTCAACACTAGCATTCTCTGCAAATTTACGAAGTAGATTCCAGTTATAGTTATCTACGTTCAGAATAGATCCATATTCTTTAGCTTCTCTGAATGTATCAAGCAAACCAGTAATCTGATTCATTGCATCTTTCTTTTCTTTTTCGCTTAAATCAGCCCCGAAGTATTTGAGTTGATTTCTATTCACATTATTACTATCTTGTATAGAATAAACATGACATGCTGTATCTGTTGACAGTATTCTTCGGTTATAATTCCTTGCTTTCATCATCACTGCAAAGTATGCCATCTGGTATGCTCTATCATCAATATCAAGGCCATACAGGTTGTTCTCAAGAATGCTCTTAGCCGCATCTCTCTGTGAATAACCGACAGACTCATAGATCTGCATCAAAACATCAAAGGCATACACAAGGATATGTCCGCTTCCCATGCAGGGATCTATAAAATGAATATCCTCAGGATTCAGCTTTGCATATTCCTTGTGTATTTCATCTAGCTTTGCCTGCACTTCAGGTTCCTGTTCAGCCTCTTCCAGATAGTATTTCCACTTAGATTTCAGTGAATCATTTGGATGTCCCTCTATCCATAAACGTCCCAGACTATTCTCTACCATATACCGAACGATCCAGTCCGGTGTAAAGAGCTGTGTTACGGCAGGTATTTCCTCCTTCGTAATCTTTCCATTCTTTGCAAAGGCAGCATTCTTAGGCTCGGTATTATAGTACTGATAGAGCCATCCAATTATCTCAACCTGTCCACCCTTCTCAATATTGAAATCATCCTCTGAAATATCATTCACAAGATGATAGACCACACCTTCTTTATCTATTGCAGATATGTTCAAAAGAAGTTCTGTATAGTCCGCTGTCTTTTCAAACAAATCAGGTAGCACATCATTCAAGGCATTGCATTGTTTAATGAATAGTCTACGGAACACTTCGTCCAGATTATTATCATTCTTAAGATTGATGATTTCTTGCTTCTCATTATCCGTAAAGTTAAGTTCGGCATCAAAAGGAGTCGTTACCAGATCCGGCTCCATCTTTCCGCTATCAGAAGAAAGAACACGAATATGTGACGGAAGATAATCATTGATTTCCATGAATCGCACTGCTATCAGACGATTAAACCATGTATATGCAACGCCCTCGATAATATATTTATAAGCGGTCTTATAGTTGGTCTCATCAGCCTTCTGTTCTAAAACATTTACGAGACTTTTTCGCTGATCGATAGCTTCTCCTGAAATGGAATATGGCTCAGCAGTACCGATATCATAGAATTCATTTTCTTTAGTAGACTGAGGAAGAGCAGACTTTATGCCTTCGTCTGTGATTCCCATAAGTCCTGCTTTATACTGGATATCTGCAATAAGCTTGTTTCTTGCCCATATTGCAAAGGTTTTGATAGCTGTTTTATTCATATAAACAACTCTCCAATCTATAATTCAACATTTAAAATATCTACATCATCTTTACCTAGTTCTTCTAAAAGATTGGTACGAAGATTATTTATGTACTGATCCACATCAGCCTCACTCTCTATTCTCCAAGATGATGAATGTGCAACACTTTTTATCGTTATATTTTTAGTCTTTTTAACTGGAACATTTATTTCGATATTATCCTGATTATCTCCACCACCATTATTACCGCTCTGTTCTTCAGCCTTCTTTTTAGCAATTACAGCGTCCATTGCATCCATCTCATTTAGAAGACGAAGTTTTAAAGCTTCTGCTTTGTCAGCATATCCCCTGAGAACAGATAAATTGTTACAATTACGAGCATATTCCAGTAATTCCTTATACAGTTTTAAATAATATGTTTTTTTCTCTTCTACATACTCTTTTGTTTCAACAACTCCCATTACTCTATCTTGTGAATCATTGATAGTTTTCATAACAGGTTTTGCAGCTTCTTCCATTATTTTAGAATAAGCTTCTTTAAACCTTTTGATTAAATCAGGAATCTTTGGAATATCTTTATAAGGATTATCCTTAGTGACTATATCCCTCATTTGATGAACAATATCCTCTAATGGTTTATTTACTATATATGTTTTACTATCATCATAGATTGAGAGCATTTCTAATGCTTGTGTAAATATCTGTCTTTGTTCTCCACCGAAGAATGATTTCACAGGTTCATAATCATCGGAATAATCCAGCAGATCATCCTGATTCTTGGAAACAAATTCATAGAATTCTTTAGGTTCAGAAAGTTGAATAATGCTAATTAATATAGTCTTTCCATCATCTATCACCTTTTTTCCTGGATATGCATAATGCTGGTAATTCGTGAGAATTTTATCCATTTCATCAATTCTCTTCTGCGTATAATTCTGAAAATCACGCATTACCATATCTTCATCATCAGAAGTAACCGATGCACCATACATCTGTTTCATTACTTTTTGAACTATTTTTTTATCTTTATCCGGCACTCTGGTTCTTACATCTAAAAGCAATTTATCCACAAATTGCTTTTTAGTAATAAAGTCTATGATTTCATCTGATGATTTATTTAACAATGTTAAAGAAGTACCATTTAAAGTAAAGCTTAAATCACCCTTGTTAAATAATTTAGCAATCAACCAATGAACATCATCATCCACAAATCCGTAAGGAGCACTCATAAAACGATCCTTGACAGTCTTCATAGAAGTCTTCATATGAATATCAGAATTACCTTTGATATAATTAAGTACATCATCTAAAGCATGAACATTGGGTTCTGTACCCCCCTTTAAATCAAGAGAAATCTGATTATCATTCTTGAATAGCTTTCTGATTGATATCTCATCCATTGGAGTATCAATATATGAAAGCTTATGATATACCGTCTGAACTAATCTTCCGAGCGCTTCATTTATTCGTCCTGTAACTTCTTTTGAAGAAAGTCTCGCAACATCACCATTCACATAAACCGTTGCTTCCTTAAGAGCTTCTGTAAGATAAAGCTTCGCATTCGCATTTCTCTCTCTCATCTCAACGCGTTTTGCTTCTTTTATCATTTCATATTTAGAAAGCTGAGAAGATGTATTTAATCTGAGGAACTTTTCAATCTTAAGATACGTTCTTGTTTCCTCAAGAAATGCAGAATCATTAGGTAATAAAACGATAACCTCTCGTCCAGTACCAGATACAAGACGGAGTGTTCCATCATCACTCCCCTGCTCATACCAAGGTGTAAGAATCTTTAAACCTATCGAATAATTCTGATTTGATTTATATGGTCGATCATCAACCGTCTGATTAAATGAAAAATTATATCTTCCATTAAACGCATTATTTCCGTCTGGTGATGAATATCTGTATCTCTTTTCAGAATAGATATCTTCAAAAATCATTTCTGAAACTTTATTAATAACCTCTGCCATTTCAACTGGTTGATTTTCTATCTCACGATCTATCTCTTGTTCTTCATCAGTAAGAAAAATATATATTTTTCCATTTTTTTGAATAAGTGATTGTTCTTTAAGAATCTTTAATGATGATTCAACCTTTTCCTTCAAAGCAATTCTGTCATCATTTATGCTACTTATCATTAAACTAGTAATATTCTCAACATTTGCCTCTATTTCTAAGATATACTTTATTAAAAACAGTGTTTTTAGAACATTTATAGCAAAGACATCTTTTGTCTTTTTCTCAGGATTAATTTTTGTATTATCATACGCTCGTATGATCACGCTGCTATGGCTATGATCAAGGAACTTATGCAATGAATCATAAAACAAATGAAATGGAACAATTGAGCCTTCTGATTCCAGCTTGATTGCGTCTGCAGACTCTTTAAACAACGCCAGCATTGATCTTTCCCCTTCAGATAAATGCTTTCCTGATGCCCCATGTTTACGAACCGATGTAAGTACACTTGCAAGGAGATTAAACTGATATGGTACAAATGGATAAACATCTGCAAATTCTTTTTCATTGGCATATAGTTTTTTCTCAACACTATCATTAAAAACAATTAAATTTTTAATAAGGGTAGCCTTCTGCTCATACAAAAGTCTCAGTGTTTGCGCTCCCGTTTCGTTTTTCTCAAGAATTCTCTTTTTAATTACTTCATCAACATTTGCTGATGACATAGATATTCTAGTTGCAAAACGTCCTTGAATCTTAGAAAAATCGTTACCCTTGACTCTCATCAAAGAATCTACATCCTGCTGACTGGTAACAATAACCCAGGCTTTTCCAAAACAAGCTTGGCTTAATTCATGTCTTACAGTTTGAAGATTCAACATAAGACTTGAATCCTCGCCTATATACTGTCCCATTTCATCAACCATAAATACTACATGATGGTTATTGCCTTTTTTATCTATATACTCTTTTACTCTTTTAGCAAAATCTTCAATACTTATACGATAAGGCTCAACTGCCTTTTCGCACCAGTTTCTTGCGGCCGACTCACTCATAAAATTTATATCGACTAAAGCATCTACAACACTATCTTGGATAAAATCAAAATGATGTCTAGTATCAATCCATGGTTTTCCATATTCATCCTCAAAAGCAGACTTGAACGCCTCATATTTACCTACTTCTGTCAATTGTGCTTCTAAGTCAGCAAGATGAGGAATGCTTCCACAAAAACCCTGCATTTGATTAAACACTTTTAAAAAGACATTAACTATCGCATCCTTATGCTGATTTTCACTACTATCATTCTTAGCATCAATATCAAAAAGAATAACATCTGTTGGAGTTTCACTGGCAAGACGCATATCTGCAAGAACCATAGGATCTGAAATCTTATTATCCTCTATAAAGTAATCTATTGCTTTTTTTCCGTTAATATCAAACTTATCATCCAGAAGATATGATAAAATTTTCAAGAAATGAGATTTACCGCTTCCAAAGAAACCTGAAATCCAAACACCAATTTCAACTGTATTACCTACTATTCCTTTTTTATATGCTTCAAAAAAATCTGAAAAATGGCGTTGTAACTCTCTGGTAACTACATATTCTTCCAGTTCCTGAGAAGGATTAGTAGTTTCTCCCTGACCGACCATAACTACACCTTGGATTTCTCGATCTATCGGTTTTACGAACATATCTTTAATCTGCATATATGGTTCCTCCAATCATTTCATCTATTTTACAAGTTTAAATGCCCTATAATAATTTGCGTCTGATATTTCATTAAATAAAACCAAATCCTGTTCTGTATATAATCCAGGATAAAACATTAATACAGGAGCCTTTACAAACGCTTTATGAAGTGTATTTAACACCTTATGAGATCTGAGTATTGGATAACACTTACCTACCCCTGTCAAGAAAACCACTGCATTATCCGGTGTATGATTATTTATATATTGAATGATATAGCTGTCATCATCACTAAGCTTCATAGAATTGCTGACAGCCTTAGATATTCGTTCTAGACCTTTTTTCTTTTCAAAATTAAAACAACTCTCAAGAAAATCATTCTCTATCAAATAATCAATAATGATGTCGTATAGATCAAATACGACTAGTTCAAAATCATCTCCACCCTTAGCATTCTTCTTTTGCATGTACTTTATTCTGTCTCTAACAATCAACTCGTCTTCAGGGGAGTAATCAAATATCCAATAATTAACTTCATTTGCTCTACCACTACTTTTCCTGAATGAAGGATCACGTACAGCTTCTTCCATTTTATCGAGTCTTTTATTCAAATCATCCATTATCTTATCCCCTCCAAAGCTTTTGCAACCTGAGAATACCCAAAATCTTCAAGCCAGTGTTTAAAAATCGGATCAAGAATCGGTTTCAATATCATTCTTTCCGTCGACATTTTATTATCATCCAGAATTCCCGCTTCAAATAATTGAGTTTTATAGCTTCTTCCCAGCCTAGTAATCGTTTGATCTGTCCATTTTGCTACCACTTCACTCTGTTCTTGTTTATTTTTGAAGAATATATGTATATCAGCATCTGAAAGAACGTTTGTACCAATAATCATTTTTTCTCTAACTACTTCATACATAAAATCAAAGAACAATGTGTCATGTACAAAGCACCCAGTAAGTGCATATAACTTTTGAGTCGCCACATCACTTTCCAAGAATAAATCATAAAACGACGGATCCATATACTTTATTCTTGCCGTAAGAGTAGATTGAATCATGGTTGCACGAGCTGGTGTAGATGCGCCAAATATATTCTCTTCTTCGCTTAAACTTTTTATTTCATCAAAAGACTTTCCCTGAGCAAGAAGCTGAACTTCTTTTCGGAACTCCAAAAACCAGAACATAAATTTAACCGCTCCGGCACTATACTTATTTCTTTTCACTTTATTCACCGTATCCCTATCTAGTCTTCTTTAACAAACTCACAGATATCACTAATATCACAATCCAAATAAGAGGCGATCTTGATAAGAACGCTCATTGATACTTCTTCATCTCTGCGTAGTTTTGTCATAGTATTCGGAGCTATTTCCGCCGCTTTTCTGAGATCAGCTTTACTCATATCCCTGTCTATAAGTAGCTTCCATAATTTTTTATAACTAACTTTCATATCCACCTCACGAATTATCAAATAAAACGATAGTTCCATGTGCAATAACACACTTCTATATTATACTAAAAATCATACTATTTAGCAATTTTTCTTTCGCAAATTCATGCGAAACATTCTCATTACAAATAATAACTATCTATAATTCATAAGACGAATTCATTTTAGTCACACGAATAGTAGCCAAGGCTGAAAACCTTGGCTACTATATACCATTATTCAAGTATATTTATTCATCATCTGAAGCAGAACTGATACGTTCTTTTAGTCTTTTTTCAGCCCTTTTACGTGTTTCTTCCATACTCAGAGTACGACAACACATTTTCTCTTCTCTACACTTTGAAGCTTCTCTTATAACATCACTTATAG
The DNA here is from genome assembly GCA_900110635.1 of Lachnospiraceae bacterium NE2001. GTDB lineage: Bacteria > Bacillota > Clostridia > Lachnospirales > Lachnospiraceae > Eubacterium_Q. The sequence continues at coordinate 17,395 of FOEK01000021.1, read as the reverse complement.
CCTCATAGTTAGTAGCAATCCCTTCACTGTCATTCGTATAATCAGCCACACTGTTTCTTGCTATCCCCATTCTTCCAGCTTCTTTTACAGAATCAATATTTGCTCCGAGGAATATAAAATCCCATCCTATTTCCTTTTTAGCCTCTATCATTTTCTTTATTTTGGGGTAAGTATATTCCCTGCTTGAATTCTCGTGGCCATCAGTCGTTATAACAAAGAGTACTCTTGCGGCCTTATGATCTTCTGGAAGATGGTTCTGAACATTTTCTATCTTCTTAATAGATGTCCCAACTGCATCAAGAAGCGCTGTACATCCTCTTACATAATAATCCTGATCAGTTAAAGGCTCTACTACATCAATAGAGAATCTGTCATGAATCATATCAATCTGATCATCAAAAAGAACCGTAGTAACATTTACCTGTTCCCCTTCTGCTTTCTGCTTCTTTATCATTCCGTTAAATCCACCAATAGTATCATCTTCAAGTCCTGCCATCGATCCGCTCCTGTCCAAAATAAAAACCAGCTCTGTTAATTCCTTATTCATGTGATCTACCTCCTTCGGTATATTTGATGAACACATTTTATCAAAAGGAATATACAGGCTGGTCGCATATCAGGCGACATATAGTCTCTGTCTTATTCAAATATTGGCTGTCCATAATCATACAGGACTTCGTTTATTTCGAACATATCATAGATTTGATTCTGTAAGAAGTACGCCACTATAATATCTGTCTTAGAACTCCTGGATAGAGCAAATCCGGCACAATTCAGCAGGTCCTTTGTTTCGTCCATAGATAGTTCCAGTGCTATAGCAAAGGCAAGTACAGTCTTCTTCGCTGGAGCATAATTCGGATCCTTACGAATTTTCGAGAAATGTCTTCTATCCACATAAGCTTTATTATAAGCTTCGGAATCTGTCATACCTCTCTCATCTATCATTCGAAGAAGTCTCTGCGAGAAGGTCTCATCAAGCTGCTCCATCAGATTGTCTATCTTACGATTAGTAGGCAGAGTCGACGACATAGTACTTGTCACCTTATACTTCTTCATAGTGGATGCATCAAACTCAGCTACTGCTGCTTCATCTATTGTGTAGTCGCTTGCATCCGGCTCAGGTGTATCTTTATCCTCTTTACTCTCTGCTTTCTTCTTACGGAAAGTGGTAATACGATCAAATATGGACTTCATCTCGCTGTCCATAGTTATATCATCTCTGGCAGGGATATAATACTTATCTATATACTCACCAACTTCTTTTTTGAGAGTTGCTTTATCCTTAGTATTCTCTATATTATCAGGCATCTTATCACCTCTTTTCTTAGACTTAGCAATAGTTCATCTTATTCATCATAACTCTTTTGGGTAAATCTTCAAGGATAATATTGCAGATCTGTTCATCCGTTAGACCATCCTTCTGCCTGAGTCTATTCGCCTGATTTACCATAGTTTCTTCGAAGTAATTCCTTACAGCGCGACCATTACCGAAGTTTCTCTTTTTATGAGATGTTTCATTTGTGAAGTATCCTCTTACAGCATCGATAACTTTACTATCTGCTTTTATGCTATTCTCTTTACAATACTTCTTAAATATCTTCGTCAGTTCATCTGCACTGTAGTCTGGAAAATATATAGTTTTCGAAAACCTGGACTTAAGTCCCGGATTAGAATCTAAGAATGACTGCATCAGATCCGGATAACCTGCTACTATTACAACCATATCGTCTCTGTTATCTTCCATTCCCTTTATAAGAGTTGCTATAGCTTCACTACCAAAGTCATTTCCTTCGCCTGCCAGTGCGTAAGCTTCATCTATGAAAAGGACGCCACCCTTTGCCTTCTTGATTATTTCTTTAACCTTGAGCGCAGTCTGTCCAACATATCCCGCAACAAGGTCAGCTCTGCTAACTTCAACTAACTGTCCTTTTGAAAGAAGTCCCATATCGTGATATGACTCAGCTATCAGTCTCGCCACCGTTGTCTTTCCGGTTCCAGGATTTCCGAGAAAAGCCATATGATATGACATCGGCTGACGCACTATTCCGCGCTTCTTACATTCCTCTCTGATCTGAACCACGTTAAACATAGATTTAACCTGATGCTTTACTTCATATAAGCCTATAAGGCTATCAAGGTCCTCTTCTATATCTTCGCTGTCTCTCTTACTCCTATCAAAATCTATAACTCTATCTTCTTTATTGTTAGAAGTATCATTTGCTTCTTTTTCATTCGAAATAACATTTATTTCTTCATCATCAGTAACTTCAAAATTATTCACAAAGTTCTTAAGACTTTTCTCTTCATCGGAATCTGTTTCTTCTTTTTTCTTATCAAGAACATCAAACGCATCCAGAAACTTATTTAGAGTCTTATCATTTGCAATAGGTATTTTATCATACAGATTACATAGGCTATCCATTGTATCCCTTGCTTCTGAATCCTTTATAAAATCCAAAGGATCATAGTCCAGTTTCGTATTAAGTCCCTTTTCTATTAGCAGCTGATTCCTTTTCATTATTGAATAGAAGTTTCCAGCATCGGATATTCCTATATCATTCGATAAGCTCATATATCGTATGGCTATGTTATGGATAAATCTAAGGTATGCTTCAGCAAGACCAGTATCACACTCTTTATCAAACAGAACCATAAATGGAACAAGTAGATTAAACTCCAAGTTATCAATAGATTTGAATGTCTGTACATATTCCTCCTTATTACTCTTGCTAATCGGTGCGTGAAGCACATACTGAAGAAACTCCACCTGCTTGTCATTTGGATATTTCTCAAATCCACCAATCTTGAAGAGGACTAATAGTACTTCTCCCTTCATTGTATGTCTTATATCGCTTCCTTCAGGAATAAAAGGTACTATCTTGGCTAACCCTTTTGCATCAAGTTTATTTGCTATTTTCCACATAGAACATACTACATTTCTTGTCTCAGTTAACATATGTCTGTACCTCCTCCTAATTTACTTTTTCGTTTATTTCGAAAGACTATATCGTATAACTACTGTGAGCTCATTATATAATTTATTAGGATTATTATGGTCGCATAGCAGGCGACATAGACTACTCTTGGATTGGGAACTATATATAGGATTGTTCTCATAAAAGAAAGGGGCAGGAACTGATATGAATCAGCCCCTGCCTGAGGTATTACTATGAAGAAAACACAACACAATCATCTGATGTGTTTAGTGTATTACATTTTACTTATAAACGTGTCGCCTGTCAGGGGACATTTTACTTATTGACATACAGTATTTAAATATTCAGGATTATCATTATTTTACATTGAACTCTATTATTACCCATATAATCAGACCTACAAATCCCAGGAGTTCGCTAAATGCCCCGATCACGGATATAACGACACACGCTATTATCATTCTCAGTATAAATGGTACACCTGCTGACCGCCGAACCGGGGTTGTCGTCCTGTTATTTGAGTTATAACTACTTGTTGAAGATGAACGACTGCTGCTTGCAGGTGTATAGCCACCGACATATTCATCATCTTCGACATCATCGTCATCCAGGTCAAAATCATCCGTGTCATCTAAAGAATGATCTTCTCGCTCCATATGCTCCAGGAAGAATACATCATCCCAATAATCTTCATTTCCATCATTATTCCAGTCACGCATAGTCGTCCCTCCTCTCTTACATCTATGATATCGCCAATATGCTTTCCGATGCTTCGAAATGGTTCATTTAACATTTTAACTTTAAGCACATGTTTTTTTCATCCCTTGTTCTCTAAAAAAAAGGAGCAGGGACTGATATGGAGCAGTCCCTGCCGGAGGTATTACTATGAAAACACAAAACACACTCAAGGGATATGTCTTGTGAATTACATAATCCTCTTTTATTATACTACAAATCAGTAGTAAAACAAAGGGACAAAAGGCCAAAAACTCACGTATTAAGCTTTACATTTTAAAGGATTTGTAAAGTATTTTATCAATATTCTTGATTATCTCTATTTTACATTGCACGCTATTATCATTCTGAGTATAAATGGTACTCCTGTTGACCGGCGAACCGGGGTTGTGGTCCTGTTAAATGTGTTATAACTGCTCTCTTACTTATTGTGTTTGCGAATACATTTAATAATCATCCCAGTACTCTGGATTGTCTTCAAAATCGTCATATGCATCGTCGATGTCTTCGAACTCGTCCTCGTAGTCCAAATAGTATTGCTCGATGTCGTGGTCGTCCGGATCGAACTCTGTTGTGCTTTCCTGATTTTTCTTCTTTTTGGAAGAACTGGAGGAGCTGATGGAGCTTCCGCTATGGTCCATTACACCATTTGATAGCTGCAGGTCCCTGTTGTCCCTGATATTCCAGACCTTCCCCTTGACGCACCTGGCGGAATAGATACAATTTCCACCGCTGTACCAGTAATACATAGAGGCTGAGTAAAACTCCCCGCTTATGCACTCTTTGTTGAAATGTTCTACATACTTGGTGTGTACGCCGAGATCTGTTGTGTCGATCTTCGACTCGGACATGCCGACGTACGGAGCTTCCTGCTTCCTGGCGGCTTCCTCGGCGGCCTTTTGCTGCCTTTCTGCGGCCTGCTGTTCCTTGTACAGCCTGTCTTCCTCGTCGTACTCTGCTTTATGCGCTGTGTAATTCTCATCGACTGCATTTACCATATTCCAGACAAATGTATTCTGTTCTTTGGTCAGCTTCGGGTATCTGCTTTTGTCCTGGAGCTCGGGCATAATCTTGTAGTCCATCCAGGACTTGGCGTTCCTATAATCACCGTCGGCGTAATCTTTGCAGACCTTGCAGAACTCTTCGCTGAAAATGATGCTGTGGGAGTATGTTGTCTTGCCGTAGTACTCCTTGTCCAGGCGCCGGAACTCATCCCGGGCGCTCTCGTACTTGCCGTCAAATACCAGCTGCCAGGTGTCGTTGTACTCACCTCTGACCTGGAAATATACCCAGGGCTTGAGCAGCAGGATGAAGAAGCCCCAGCAGATGGCAACTATCGTGATGACCACTATGTTGTTCTTCTTGTTGTTGGTCTTGTTGTAGTTGCTTATATTGTTGTAGTTATTGGTCTTGTTGTGGTTGTTGGTCTTGTTGTTGATGTTGGTCTTGTTGTAGTTGCTTATATTGTTGTAGTTATTGGTCTTGTTGTAGTTGCTTATATTGTTGTAGTTATTGGTCTTGTTGTTGGTGTTGTTGTTGATGTTGGTCTTGTTGTAGTTATTGGTCCTGTTGTAGTTATTGGTCTTATTGTAGTTGTTGGTCATAGACGGGGCCTCCTTTCCTTTGTTATTGTTTTATGTTAGTTTTTGTTAGTTTATGTTGGTTTATGTTAGTTTTTGTTGGCTTATGTTGGCTTATGTTGGTTTATGTTAGTTTTTGTTGGCTTATGTTGGTTTATGTTATGTTATGTTTTATATTAGTTTTTGTTAGTTATATTTGCTTTGTTAAGTTGATTATACTTACTTTGCGATGTTGGTTTCAATAGATGTGGTTACGTTTCGTAACCTTGCCTATTTCTTGTTTTATGTTGCTTTTTTTTCATCTTAATCCTAACATGAAGACTGGTCGATAACTATGCCAGACAAAGACAGGGGACGGTTCTGTGTCTTGAACTAATTCTGCTTATTTTCAGTGGCTCCAGCAACATTTTCTGCCTTTTCGTTTGATTTTGTTGCTTTTTATCCCTTTATTCTGCCTATTTCAGGAGGCTCCAGCAACATTTTATGCCTTTTCGCTTGGTTTTGTTGCTTTTTACCCCTTTATTCCGCCTATTTCAGGAGGCTCCAGCAACATTTTATGCCTTTTCGCTTGGTTTTGTTGCTTTTTACCCCTTTATTCCGCCTATTTCAGGAGGCTCCAGCAACATTTTATGCCTTTTCGCTTGGTTTTGTTGCTTTTCCACATTTTTTCTGCCTATTCCACATTTTTTCTGCTGTCTTAAAATTCAGACAGGGGACGGTTCTGTGTCTTATTTTTACACACAGAACCGCCCCCTGTCTTTGTCTGTCTTTGGGTGACATTTTATTGATTTTCTTCAAGAAATCTTTTTGCAAGATTTACTATCTGATTTTTTTTGCCTTCAAACATTATGTGACAATGCGTCACGCTTTCATCAAATGCCTTTAATGCCTCGCACATATTAACAATTTCGTCATCGTGCAATAATGCCATATTTTTGGCATTTAAGCCGACTCTGCGAAGCCAATCTATCGGATACCCGAGTCTTTCAACACGCTCTTTGTCAAATGCATCATAGTCAAAATTATCAGTGAATGCCTCCGCCTCGTAGATTGAAAGATAAAGATGAGATTTGGGAATGCCAAACTCAGAAAGGCGACTTATGTAAGCATCGAAGTCGGGGCGTTCCCCCTCATCATAGCGATAGCCTACATTTCCAGACTTTGTAACCAATTTTTCCATTTTACCCCCATAATGATTCTTTGCAAATGACTCTTAACCTTTGTTTTCAAATATTACCTTAGCAGGATACTGGCTATTTATGGCTTTGACAAACTCTTCCGATGGACTAAACTGAACCCTTACATTTTTACCTTCAATATTAAAGAACGCTTCATAAGTTTCTCTTCTATTGCCATCTAAACCTTCTCCGTAGAATTCCATCTTTGTATAATCCTGTATTTTCTTGGAATCCCATTTTCCATTCTTGACTAATGCGCGGGAAGTGCCCATAAACTCCAGCCATTCAAACTCTGCCGAGAACTTAAGCTTTCTTTGGCCGTTTTTTCTGACCTTTGCAATCTCAAAAATCCCGTTGTTATATGTGTAATTATATGTTGCATTTTTCTCCAAAGAATGATGTACAATTATATAAATGCAATAAATGATGCCAATAACGGTGAAAAACAGGCTAAGCAGTAAATTATAGGCAGGTAAGCGATCACGAAAAATGACCAAGGCCAGGGTTCCTGATCCAAATGCTACAAGACCTGCTACACCTAAGAAAACAACAAATCCGGCTCCATTATATTCTCTCACCGAATCCTCCACATTAACATCAACAGAATAAACATTATCAGACATATAAATCTCCTTTCAAAATGCGTGGGTGGGGACTGAATGTGCGAGGATCACACTCGCACATACCCACTAGCATATACCTACTCGCATATACCTACTCGCATATACCCATTCGCATATACCCATTCGCACAAATATATTATGTCCTAAATTCAAAGGGATTTCAAGTCCAAGACAGGGGATTTAAGACAGGGGACGGTTCTGTGTCTTATTTTCAAGACAGGGGAAGATTCTCTGTCTTATTTTCAAGACAGGGGACGGTTCTCTGTCTTAAAATTATGACACAGAACCGTCCCCTGTCTTGGATTTTTAAAATCCTAAAGCATTGATAAGTATTTTTCCTGATCTTTTTGTGGTATCTCCAACATATCCATTGCCTGCTTAGCCGTAAGCTTCAGTTTAGACATAAGAATCCTTATGTAACTTACATTTAGTTTTTCTGTTCC
>FOEK01000021.1:0-8954 GCA_900110635.1 Lachnospiraceae bacterium NE2001 | reverse complement strand
TATTCACTCCATGTATCTACCATTTTGTTCATCTCCTTTTCCATTTCTTTTGTCATAGGTATGCCAAACTCTTCTTCTATTAACTGCTTTTTTATTATTGGATCTATATCCTTTGAAAAAATAACGCTCAACAACCGAATTATTTTGTTATCTGATTTGTTTTCTTCTTGTAAAAGTGAAATGAAAATAGCACTCATTTTATCACAATTTAAATCGTCTTTTATCTCTGGGCCATATAACGTGTGGCGATCCATCGAGTAATCGATGATTGTATTTCTTCTCTTTTTTGCAGTATCCGTGCATATCCAAATCGAGTATACTTTATGCAGTTTTTCATAATGATCCTTTACAAACGCCGTGCCTTTCTGCCGCGATATCAGCCTCGCCAGATAGTATATAGCCCTGCAGACAAGTGGATAACCAGGATTTTCATCCTTCTGAATTTCTATATTTACAGTAAAATGAACCGGCTCAATATCAACTTCATCGGATGTATCACCAACAGCTTCATTGACTGCATCACCTGTTGCTTTATTGATTGCCTCATCAACAGCTTCATTGATTGCCTCATCAACAGCTTCATTGATTGCTTCATCAACAGCTTCATTGATTGCCTCTCCGGCTACTTTATTAGGCAGAATCAAATCAAAAACGATATCAAATATAACAGAACCTTCCTTTGCAGAAATATCTACGGTGTTTGAGCCATTTATCATTGAATCTGCGTCCAACGTATCCTGATCCACCGCTATGGTCTTCAGTAGCGGCTCGTTGGCAAAGCAATGATTCATTATGAACTCGATATCATAATCGGAAAACTCGGCAATGCACTCTCTCACGATCCATGCAAGAATTATCCGATGTTTTATAAATTTGAGAGCGTGATCATTATACGTACTTTTTAAGTTGGCAGATTCAATTTGGATTGCCAAACTTGTTTGTTCTGTAGACAAGTAAACTCCTCCCTTTCAAAAATGGATTATCTACGTAGACTACAGAAATAATAACAATCATAAAATGAAATAGTCACCGCTTAAATGCTAGATTATGTTGCGCAACAAATTCTAGCATTATGAAACCAAGAATCCCCTGTTTTAGCCAAAAAATCCCGAAAATGGCGGTAAAATGCTAGATTTCTTGGCGCTTTTTTTCGACCATTCTTGACCGATTTTGACCAGAAAATGTATTGAGGTTAACTTTAATTGCGTTATTTCCTCTCGATTTGACACATTGCACAACTCGTTTTGTAAATAATAACAAACAAAATCTTTATTTTATTCAAAGTGTAAACTACATTATGTCAACCTGTCTATACATTTAATGCAGGTATAATACCTATATTATTATGCCTACACCCTTTTATTGTTTCCTACACCCTTTTATTGTTTCCTACACCCTTTTATTGTTTCCTACACCCTTTTATTGTTTCCTACACCTTTGTAATGATTCCTACACCTTTATAATAGCATCTACCAATAAACTTGTCATTGAACTTGTCATTCAAAAAAAAGTGCAACGGGGACGGACCCCATTGCACATAGGTCTGTCCCCCATTGCACATTTTTACCATATGCGGTATGGCTCGTCGCCGTATACTTTCTCGAGAAGTTCGCTTGGGGTCTTCGATGGATCGTCCAAGACAGGGGACGGTTCTGTGTCCTGAACTAATTCTGCCTATTTTCGGAAGCTCCAGCAACATTATTTGCCTTTTCGCTTGGTTTTGTTGCTTTTCATCCCTTTATTCTGCCTATTTTCGGAGGCTCCAGCAACATTTTCTGCCTCTTCGCTTGTTTTTGTTGCTTTTCATCCCTTTATTCTATTATCGAAGGCTCCAGCAACATTTTTTGTCTCTTCGCTTGTTTTTGTTGCTTTTTTCCCTTTTATTCTGCTTATTTCAAGAGTCTCCAGCAACATTTTCTGCCTTTTCCATTATTTTTGTTGCTTTTCATCCCTTTATTCTGCCTATTTTCGAAGGCTCCAGCAACATTTTTTGCCTCTTCGCTTGGTTTTGTTGCTTTTTCCTTTCAATGGGCAGTTGGCGAAAGACCTATGGGCAATGGAGGCACCATGATTTTTTTTGCTGGGCTTCCCAGATGAGTTCTTCGAGGGTTTGGAACAAACGGTCGGGTTCAACTGGTTTTGAGAGGTGGGCATTCATGCCGACCTGGAGTGAACGCTGTACGTCTTCGTCGAAGGCATTTGCGGTCAGGGCGATAATTGGTACTAGCGTTGCGTCTGGTCTTTCGAGTACTCGTATTCTTTCAGTTGTTTCGAGGCCGTCCATTTCAGGCATTCGTATGTCCATAAGGATTGCGTCGTAATGATACATTTCACTTGCCTGAAATAGGTCTAGCGCTATCTTTCCGTTTTCTGCGTGCTCGATGACCGCTCCCTTGCTCCTTAGCATTTCCTTCATGATCTCGGCGTTTATAAATACGTCTTCAGCAAGCAGTATCTTCTTGTTTTCGAGGTCAACTCTTTTTCGCTCACGGACGAGCAGCATATTATTCTTACGCGCTATGCGTTCAAACTCTTCTATGACATTTGACGCAAATAGTGGCTTCGCGAGGAAGCTGTCGACGCCTACGTGCAGCGCCTCGTCCATTATTTCATCCCAGTTAAATGAAGTCAGAATGATAATGGTTGTTTCGCTGCTGTAGAGCTTCCGGATTTCCTTGGCCACGTCAACGCCATCCATTCCCGGCATCTTCCAGTCGAGAAGCACCAGGTTATATGGCTCGTGCTTTGTATGCTGAACCTCCAGCATATGAAGAGCTTCTTCGCCATTTAAGCAGGTATCCGCTTTGATCCCGGCCTCGTCCAGTACGATCCTGGCGTGCTCCCCTGCTATCTCCTCATCGTCAACCACAAGCACGCGCATATCATTTGTATTGATGAACAGGTCGTCCACATCCTCCTGGTCGCAGTTTCTGAGCGTCACAATTACGGTGAACTCTGTTCCGACGCCTTTTTCAGATTCAACTGAAATGACACCATTCATTATTTCGACTATATTCTTTGTTATGGCCATTCCAAGTCCGGTACTGCCATAGGTATTGGTTCTTCCATTGTATTCCTGGGTAAATGTATCGAATACCTTTGGAATGAAGGATTTATCCATTCCAATGCCCGTATCCTTAATGGTGAACTTTATGGTGGACTTTTCCTCGTAAACGGCGGTGCGCTCAACGATCAGGAACACATTTCCGGGCGCATCGGTAAACTTGATGGCGTTGCTCAGGATGTTGATGAGCACCTGCTTTAGCTTCATATCATCGCCGATATATGAATCCGAAACGCCGCCGATAACCTTGCATTCGTATTTAAGCCCCTTGTCGCTGCACTGAGTCATAACCATAACATTTATCTGCTCTAGCATAGACCTGAAGGAGAAGACCTCGTTTCGAAGGACCATCTTTCCAGATTCGATACGACTCATATCAAGAATGTCATTTATCAGGCCAAGCAAATGTCTGGCGCTGCCGCCTATTTTTTCAAGATATTCCCGCGTATCGTCGTCGAGGGTTTCCTTTCTGAGGGCAAGGCTGTCCAGTCCGATTATGGCATTCATCGGAGTTCTGATCTCGTGGCTCATATTTGAGAGAAATGCAGTCTTCGCCTTGTTGGCTTCTTCAGCGGCCTTTAACGCATCGCTGAGCGCCTGACTTTTAGCCATCTCTTCTCGCATTTCAGCATCAATGTTAGTCATGCCAAGTCCAACGGCGTGAACTATATGATCATCCCTGTCCTCCGCGTGGCGCACTCCCGCCATGCGTATCATTTCATAGTAATCCTTACCATTCCTGTGCACCAGATAGCGAAATGCAATTATTGGCTTGTCAGCCAATTCTTTTCGCACATTGTCAGGCTTTATAAAATCCAGAAAGCTGTCTCGATACACTTCATCCACGCAGTTCTCGGCATATTCGATAAATCTTTCGTGATAATTAAAATGTATTCCGACCAGCGACTGATGGTCATCATCCGGATCCGCCCTGTAGCAGACTCCATCGTTCCGGTCAAGATCTATGTGATATACACTTCTGTAATCCGAGGAAAGCGCCGTTATCATTTTATCCATCTGCTCACGCCTGTACTGCTCGCTGATTAGCTGCTCCTTAAGATTATTACGCGCCTCTAGGTCGTGCTGCTCGGTTATGTCAGCGATGAACACATAGTAAATGCCACCGTAATTATCGGTTTCGGTGTAGTGGCCATAATCGTCCACCCAGCGAACTGAACCGTCCTTGCGGATAATTCGGTATTCCACGTGATCTATGTGTTCGCTGGTCATTCGTATCTGGTCATTCACTGAACACATAACGGTTGCATAATCGTCGGGATGAAGCATACCTTTAAATGTATAGCCGGTGTGTGCCTTGAAATCCTCAAGGTCTTCGCAGCCAAACAGACTGATGGTTGCAGCATTTGCATAAATGAGCTCCTCATCCTCCTCAGCTTTATATATGAAGAAACCGCCCGGCATATGCCTACCGATTTCTTCAATTATTTTCATAGTCTGTTCATTTAAAACAAAATTCTTTCCAAACATATTTAACTCCCAAAAATGTTGTCACGGGGACGTAACTACTGACGGCTTTGTTGTCACGGGGACGTAACTACTGACAGCTTTGTTGTCACGGAGACGTAACAGCTGACAACTTTTGTTCGAAATTGTTAGCAAGTTCTGACAGGTATTCATTTCTCGCTAAAGTCTGTAGCCACTCGGCAGGAATCTTGTCCTTTCCGTATATGATTCCGGCCGCCGCACCTGCGATTGCTCCCACTGTATCGGTATCCTTTCCAAGGTTTACCGCCTGCAGGACAGTATCCTGAAAACTATCATTGTTAAGTATACACCATAACGCCGCCTCAAGGCTATCAACCACATACCCAGAGGATTTGATCTCATCGATAGGTAAACTCCCGATATCCTCTAGCAATACTCGTCCATAGGTCTGAATCGTATCCGCATCAAAATAATCTGAATACCTGAGTTTCTTCACTTCGTTATATGCCGCATCCTTCGGCAGCCCGTGTATAAGCCTGATCAGGAATTGAACGTAGATATAGCAGCCCATCCTGCTGATGCTATGCCCGTGAGTCAGCGATGACACATCAGACGTCACCCTGCAGATATCGTCATCATTTAACCTTTTAGAATCAGCATAAAATGCAATTGGCATTATCCTCATCAACGACCCGTTTCCATTGCTTCCTATAGAAACCTGCCCTGATTTTGTAGGCTCTATATTGCACCTGAAATAGTTCATTATCGAGTCGCAGCATGTCATACCAATGTCAAATACAAAACCCGTTGCCGTGTATTCGCTGTCATTGAACCATTTCACAAAGCGGTTCATTATCTCATAATAATCCAGAATGTCGCTATTCTTGTTATCTCTATTATCTTGATTGTCGTTATTCTTGTTATCTCTATTATCTTGATTCACGCTGTTCAGGATTGCATCCATGGTGGCAATGGTCATTGATGTATCATCTGACCACGTTCCTGCCGGGACACGATGCGAGCCGTACCCTCTCATGTCAGTTACAGGATCCTCCATAAGCTCTTCTCTTGATCTAAACTCCACAGGAACGCCCAAAGCGTCTCCCACAGCAAGTCCTAACAACGCATCTTCAACCTTCCCCATTCACTCACCCCTCTACAAATGTGCAATGGGTGTGCAATGGGGACTGTCCCCATTGCACACAGGTCCGTCCCTTTTTGCACATAGGTCCGTCCCCAATTGCACATTTTGTATATTCTTTTCAGATATATATATTTGTACTTATTATCTCCAGGCTGTCTGGTTTGATGTAACAGCTGAGATTATCTCTAGGCTGTCTGGTTTGATGTAATAGCTGAGATTATTTCTAGGCTGTCTGGTTCGACATGGCAGCATAGAAATATTATGTCAACTCCCGCTTTCTGTGCGTCCTCCATAGCAGTTGCAAACTCGGGATGCATTTCAGTATATGGACGTACTTCTGAGACGCCATCCATCTGAATCACAAATGCTAGCGCAGCGTTATATCCATCTGCCTTCGCTTTTATCAGTTCTCTGATATGCTTCACGCCACGATCAGTCGGAGCGTCCGGAAAATAACCGATTCCATCAATCTCCAAAGTACAGCCCTTAACCTCTATGAGATAACGTTGGATAGCACTATCGCTTCTTCTAGATTCCGGCTGAGGACTATTCTCATTGCTCCCAGAAGATTCTGCCTGAGGATTTATCTTACCGCTTCCAGACGATCCCGTCTGAGGACTATTCTCACTACTTCCAGATGTTTCCGTCTGGGAATTCCTCTCCATATAGAAATCGATTCGGGAGTCCCCGTAAGTATACTCTGGAATAACCTTGGTAAAATGCTGTCTATCCAGCCATTCCTTCGCTACCTTGTTAGGTGCCTGACTGTCAATGTTGTAAAGAATGCCATTTGACTTTCTAACTGCAACCAGGTCAAATGTCGTCTTCCGGTCCGGTGTTCCGGGAGCCGTCAGCCATACCTCGCACCCAGGCACCAGCAGTTCCCGACACCTCCCCGTATTCTTCACGTGAACTATTTCCTTTTTGCCGTCGATTTCAACCTCCGCGATGAAGCGATTCGGACGCTTTACGAATGTTGCCTTTGTTATATTTTTATATTCCATATTTCCAAATGCCCCTAGCCCAGGCCAAACCCCTTGCAAAGGCTCTCATATCTGGCCTGCTCCTCTATCATTTAGCCCAGCCCGAACTCCTTGCAGAGGCTCTCGTACCTGGCCTGCTCCTTCTCCTTGATGGCCTTGGTTGGGTCATTTAACGTGTGGGATATAACGTCCGCATCCTTCAGGAGCTCGTCAAATGCACCATCCACCAAAAGCTTGTCGCCATGATGATAAATGGCAGAACAGATCATATCGGTCTCTTCAGGAGTCGTGAGTTCCATCTTCTCGAGAATCTCACGAGCAAGCACAGCTCCCTTGTGCTCGTGCTCATCGTAAGAGCCCATCTTGTAAGCGTGAAGGTCGTGGAGCACACCAGCCATCGCTGCAACCTCCGGATCAAAGCCTCGCCTCTTGGCTAAAATGGTAGCTGCAAGGGCAACACCATTCAAATGCGTAATCGCCGCAGTCCTTTCATCCTTATCCTCCATCTTATTTAGTTCCTTATAAACAACTTTCCTAAGATCCTTTAATCTACTCATCATCCTCACCTCACTTCAAAATACACATGTGCAAGTGGCCATGTGCAAAAGGGATAATCACTTTCTGCACATTCTAATTATATGCTAATCCCAATGATATGTTCAAGCACTCTGACAACTAAAAAATGTGCAATGGGGACAGTCCCCACTCACACATAGGTCCGTCCCCAATTGCACTTTTTAAAACATTAAAGCATTGATAGGTATTTGTCTTGATCTTTTTGTGGTATTATGGGGACAGTCCCCACTCACACATAGGTCCGTCCCCAATTGCACATTTTTAAAATCTTAAAGCATTGATAAATATTTGTCTTGATCTTTTAGTGGTATTTCTAACATGTCCATTGCCTGCTTAGCTGTAAGATTCAGTTTAGACATAAGAATTCTTATATGATTTACATTTGATATTTCAGTGCCTTGTTCGATTCCTTGTTCGATTCCTTGTTCGATTCCTTGTTCGATTCCTTGCTGCTTAAATAATACTTGATATTCAGCCCATGCATCTACCATTTTATTCATCTCCTTTTCCATTTCTTCTGTCATTGGTATACCAAACTCGTCTTCTAGTAACTGCTTTTTATTTTTTTCTTCTTCCTTTGAAAAAATAACACTCAACAGTCGTATTATTTTATTAGGTGTTTCGATTTCACCTTGTAAGAGTGAAATGAAAATAGCACTCATTTTATCACAATTTAAATCGTCTTTTATCTCTGGACCATATAAAATGTGGCGATCCATCGAGTAATCGATGATTGTGTTTCTTCTCTTCTTCGCGGTATCTGTGCATATCCATATCGAGTAGACTTTATGCAGTTTTTCGTAATGATCCTTTACAAACGCCGTACCTTTCTGCCGTGATATCAACCTCGCCAGATAGTATATAGCCCTGCAGATAAGAGGATAACCAGGTGTTTCGTCCTTCTGGATTTCAATATTTACAGTAAAACGAACCGGTTCAGAATCATCAGCAGCTTTACTTGGCAGGATCAAATCAAAAACGATATCAAATATAACAGAACCTTCCTTTGCAGAAATATCTACGGTGTTTGAGCCATTTATCATTGAATCAACGTCTAACATATCCTGATCTAACGCTATAGTTTTCAGTTGCGGTTCATTGGCAAAGCAATGATTCATTATGTACTCAATATCATAATCAGCAAACTCGGCAATGCACTCTCTCACAATCCAAGCAAGAATAATCCGATGCTTTATAAGTTTGAGAGCGTGATCATTATACTCACTATAAATATTGGCAGATTCTATTTGGTATGCCAAATCTGTTTTTTCTGTAGACAAGTAAACTCCTCCCTTTTTAGAAAATGGATTATCTACGTAGACTACAGAAATAATAACAAGTATAAAATGAAATAATCACCACTTAAATGCTAGATTATGTTGCGCAACAAATTCTAGCATTATGAAACCAAGAATCCCCTATTTTAGCCAAAAAACGCCAAAAATGACGGTAAAATGCTAGATTTCTTGGCGCTTTTTTTCGACCATTCTTGACTGATTTTGACCGAAAAATGTATCGAGCTTAACTAAAGTTGCGTTAATCCCTCTCGATTTGACATATTGCACAACTCGTTTTGTAAATAATAACAAACAAAAACTTATCTTTGTTCAAAGTGTAAACCACATTATGTCAACCGCCCTTATTATACAACAACCTCACAACAACCTCACAACAACCTCACAACAACCTCACAACAACCTCACAACAACCTCACAACAACCTCACAACAACCTCACAACAA
>FOEK01000017.1 GCA_900110635.1 Lachnospiraceae bacterium NE2001 | reverse complement strand
ACCTATGAATCATCCTTGGAGAAGCCAGACATTTATGAGATTTGTATTATCTCAACAACATCATCTTTTTGATAATCTCGAAGCTTGTATGTAGATGGTGCGGGAACGGAGTCAAGGGACAGCACGCTGGATGCAAAGCATCCGGGCAGCCCTTGACGAAGTGACACGGATAATCCTAATGTCCCCAGAACAGCAATAGCTGTTCCCTCGCCTTCCTGGCGAAGGACGGGGTTTGGGGCGGAGCCCCAAGCATAACAAAAGCCCTGGAAAATCCAGGGCAAATGTTTTAATCATTTCGGGACATAATCAAAAATGCTTGACACACTTTTTTGAAAAAATTTTTAAAAACTTTTTTCAGCACTCTATAATTCAAATGTCATCATCTTTTTTGAATATCTTTCCTTCAAGCGATTCCATGGATTCTATGACTCCCTCAGAAGTAGCATCAGCATAGATATTCATCGTGGTACTGATATCGGCATGTCCAAGAATACTTTGGATGGCCTTAAGATCATCAGAACCTCTACACAACCTTGTTGCAAATGTATGTCTAAGCTGATGTGTTGTAAAAACTGGCAGCTTGTTATTTTCATGCTCCTCATTATATTCACTTACTATCTGTTTGATCTGAAGGCATATATTATCCCGGGTATATATGGTTCCACGAAGTGATACAAATGCAAAATTTGTATACCCATCTATTGTAGGAGATACAATTCCGAGATCTTCCTGTCTATACTTCTCCCCGAGCAATGCATCTCTCACATCCGAAAGCATAGGAATCTTTCTATTCCCAGCATATGATTTAGGATCTTTGATAAACTGTTTATACTTACCATCTTCCTTAATATATGCAACAGCATGATTTATATATATCATATTTGAGTCAAAATCTATATCATCCCATCTAATAGCAACCGCCTCTCCTATTCGGCATCCGGTTCCTAGCAGGAATATAATCAGATTCTTTATCATAGCGTGTTTTTTAGACGATTTTACATATTTAAGAAATGCATCCTGTTGTTCTTCAGTAAGTGCCGGTTTCTTATTAGGAACATATCCTGCTTCATTTTTTATCTCGCTCATAACATCCTTTGCAGGATTCTTAACGATTATATCATCGTTAATCGCCATTTCTAATATCGGCTTAACTATCGTATTAAGTCTGGAAAGCGTCGATATAGATATACCTTTACTACCACTGATAAGAGTAAGATAGAAATCTTTAACATGAGACCTTTTAAGCTCGGAAACCTTCTTAGTACCGATGTTATCACGAACATATCTGTCGTACATAAAAGTCATAGTCTGCAAGGTTGTCTTCTGGACGGTCTTAGCCTTTGCTGCAATGTACTTATCAGCAAGCGCATTTAATGTCACATCCTGCTTATCAAGATCTATTCCTTCTTCCATTTTATCAAAAAGCTCCTTTTCCTTTTTCCGGAGTTCCGTCAAAGTCCTGGCAACTATGATCCTTGTCTTTCCATCTATCATCATTCGAAAAGCGTATCTTCCATCTTTGTACTGGCTTTCGCCCTTTTTAAGAACTCTTCTTTTATTATCCAACCTTTTATTCATCTGATCACATCCTCTCCTGTCATGGTTTTTAAGCTCTTATTTATCTAGTAATTAGTTTAGTATGTGCACATACATTATTCAATTGACAACCCACACAAAAATATGTGTACATACTCACTGATTTTTTGTCGATTTTGTATGTGCACATACTTGACTTTTAACAATCCATATATTACGATTAATAATGCATTTGTGATATTCATGGAGGTCTATTATGACAGATAAAAAGCCAAGTACATACACACCTGAGAGAGCTAAATATATCAAGAAATATCTGACAGAAACCGTCGAAGATATCAAGATTCGTGTTCCACGCGGCCGAAAGGATTATTACAAAGAAGCTGCCGCAAATGCCGGCGAATCACTTAATTCCTTTGCCATCAGGGCAATGGATTATCTCATTGAGATGGAAAAGCTTCAGGATAAGAAGTAAGCTTCAAAATCAGCTTCCATATTCCATTTCAAGATAGTCATAGAACTTCTTTACATTTATACGGACTGCCCTTCCGATTCTGAGTATAGAATCTGATTCGGATGCAATCTTCATGACGTTTCCTCTGCATAGATTAGTTTCTCTCATTAACTGATCTACCGTTTTATATAATGCCTCATCACTTCTAACCGGTTTATTCATTCTCACCATCTCCTATCTTTATTCCTAGCTGTCTGATAATAAGCTTATCCATTCTTTGGACAGCATCATCTGATATATGGCCTGCCTTCATCAGAATCTGGTTCCTGTCAACGGTTGTAATCTGTTCAGTCAGAAAAGTAGTATCTTTTTCAAGATATCCACATATATCCTTCCCCTCTACATGCAAATGATATATAAACCGCTTTTTATTCTTACTTGTTGTTCCAGGAATTACATTAAATGTATGAGCCCCACCATTAGCATAGTCTGTACTTACTACAATACACGGACGTCTCCCACTCTGGATATGTCCATTTCCACCCCGGAACTCAACCCACAATATATCCCCACGTCTAATTCTCATCTCGCACCTCCAAACCAACCGACGGATTATACAGATCAAACTTCAGCTCACCTTCATCAACAGAAAAGAATCTATGACCGTTTTCTACTACACGGCCTACCTTTAGATATGCATCAGATATGCCAGTTGAAATTGCCAGAGCACTTTCAACAAGTATCGCATCTGCCTTTCCGGCGTTGAGCTTTGCTATCGTTTTCTGAAACATCTTATTCATTTCCATCGCACCAAAGCACCCTCGTCTCACTATCTCCATCGGCACCAGAGCGTGAGCCTTAGCATATTGAGTAATATATCTGAGCTGCTTATCTTCTTTTCTCTTAGCCTTATCCCAATTTTCCTCTTCAGAGCTGGACAGGATCACTATACATTTGACCGGCGGTCTTCTTTTTAACGCATCTTTCTTTTTTCTCCTCATATAAGTACCGCTCCTTCCTAAGCATTATCCTCAGAATCCACCATGATATTTACCACTCGGATGATTTTTTCCTTCTCCTTCGTATCAAGCTTCAGATACTTCTTCAGCAATTCCATAGCCTGATAATCATACGAAACATCCTTGAATCCCAGAACAGTATTAGCATCAACATCCAACACATTAAGGATTCTGAGAAAAACATTTATACTCATAGTGTTTTTACCTTCTTCAATCCTTGCATAATGGGTAACACTTATATCCACCTTTTCAGCCATTTCAGCCTGATTCAATTTTTTATCTCTGCGAATCTCCTGAATAATATTCCCAAGTGAAAATCCATCATATTCCATCTATATTCACCGTCCTTATTTACTCAAGCTCTCATATTCCCTAGAAAGGGAATACAGGATTATAGTCATTATCCTTAAGCAGTATCTTTATCCCTCTACGATATGCATCATCAAGCAGGAAAAACTGCGCCACCTGGTTCTGGCTGTATGCACTAAGTTCATTCATGATAATGTAGTCAATAACTCCTGACTCCATCCATGCTTTGAGAGTCTTAACACCTTCCTTTTCATTAACTATGAATTCCTGGATCATAATATCTCTGTCATCAGCTGCCTGAATAAGTTCATCAACAACTCTCTCTTCAATCTCTGGAGACTTATTACACTTCGCAAATATAACTCCTCGCTTCTTCAGATCATCGTGGACAATATTTCCGGTAACCTTTCCTGTCGGTGGAACTTCAGATGCAGATAGCTGTATATCTGAAATGTCTTTAGGTCTAACTCTCTCTTCGGTAACACTTGATTTATCAGTTACATTTCTGATGTTCACTTTCTTACGAGCAATCTTAGAATTCTCCTTATTAGCTGCTGGCTCTTCACCCTCTCTATATACTTCAAAGCACTCAGGAATAACATCCTTTAAATCCTCATTTATATCTCTTGGATCAATCCCCTGACTAGCCATAGCAATGATCATATCCTGTGTAAGATTCTTCGGATTCTTCTTTGCTACTATAGTCATAGCCATGATATTCAGATCATTTACATCCTTGATCAGCTTATCAACTGAATGGTTTAATTCACTCACCTTGTTTAAATAATTAACTTCTTTCTTAGTAAACATTTGCTTCTCTCCTTATTTCTTATGATTGATATTCGGTTTGAAGCGTGCACGCTATTTGGAATTACCTTTCATAACCGGTGTAGGTATTTCCTTGACCCTGAACAAATGATAATTCTTTTAGGAAGAAAAATCAGACCACGGTTTTATCCATTTCAGCAATATCGGACCACGGTTTTATCCACAAAAGAAAAAGACCCGGATTTCTCCGAGTCGAATCTCTTTTTCTCATTCAACAAATTATATCCTATTTTATTTCAGGAATATATCTTTTCAAAAATTCAATATCCTTATTATCTAATCGCGCCCTTATAAATTCAAAAATAAAGCCTAGATAATCATATTCTTTATCGACTGGCAAATCATATATTTTATGATTTATATAGACTTTAATACCCGAAAATACCTTATTAAAACAATACTTATTTCCAACATTAATCGAAAAACTGTTTGTCCATTCATTACGAGTACATCCCTCTAATTCTTTATACAATTTATTCTTATCATCATAATAATTATTGATATTTATTATTTTTTCAACAAACTCATAAAAGTCCTCGCCAAAGTTATAGAAAGCTTGAGAATAGCTAATACAACTGACTCCAAAAGATGTTGATTTCTTCAAATAGATATCAATACCGTAAACATTGCAATCCAACCACATGCGTGAATAGACATAAAAACCACACCTACCAACGCATACCTTTTCTTTTCCAAAACTATCACGGGTAAACCATTTCCACCCCTCTTTACTGACCGGTGTACTTTTAATATTATACTTATCAAGTATCAATGATATATCAGCTTTTCCATCATTAATTTCTAAAGGTACTAATTCAAATAATTCATTTACCTTGTATATCAGTAAACAAGGATTCTTATCATAAATATCAATAAATCTGCGAGAAGATACTTTGACCTTAACCTCATCATCTGGATAGTTGCTTGAATTAAGAAGATAAACAAGTATTGAGCGATCTTCAAACATTAATGCCTCATTAATTCTAAAACAATTCATATATTCCATAATACCGATCATCCTTTCTTAACGTTATTCATATACAAGTCTTGAGCACATTACAACTAAGGCATTCAGAAGAACATAATATACCCTTTTTATCTATTATACATACAGTAAAGCATTATTCCACAACTATATTCCTTCTTCATAGTCCTTCAAAAACCAATCCTTGAGTTCCTGATCTAGAATAGTTCTTGTAAACAGCATATAGAAAGATTTATAAGGATCCTCTTTAGGGAATTCACCCTTTCCGTGGATATGACGCATATTTTTCTTCTCTTCCTCCTTATAATCTATAGACCACGAAAAGTCATCGCATCCCAGTATCGCATCAGTTGGAATAAAATCGGAAGGAATCGCCTTAGGCCAACCGTATATTTTCAAAGGTTCGAGCAAATCAGATATTAATCTAGCCGAAGACTCAGCGCAACGATACATTCTAGTCGTGTCATTTTCTAACATTAAATACATCCCGCGAAATCCTGATGCAGTTTCCAAATAGTATTCATCATCCTTTTTGAAAAATTTAATATATCTCGAACTATTATCTTCTTTGCATACTTGAAAAGCTAAATACTGAATCATAAACCATGTTCTCCTTCATCCCAAAGTATCTTCTTGCTAACCTTATATTCCCCTGAATCATCAAATTCAATAACCATATATGTTGGTAGTTCATTCTTTCTAGGAAATGCTATACTTCCCGGATTGAGAAATCTAATACCATCGATTACTTCGTCATGATACTGATGAGTATGACCATACATTACCATGTCACAATCATGTTCCTTCGCCACCTCAAGAAGATCATCAAGGCCTTCATCCACATAAAATCCATGTCCATGTGTCACAAGAACATTATGACCATTAAGCTCAAACACCATAGCTTTGGTCATTTTACTCTTATAGAATCTATCGCAGTTTCCTTTAACATAGATTGATCTGACATGCTCATCAAGTTTTCTTCCGTATTTCTCATTCACTACTTTATTCAGATAGTCCTGAACGTCATCAGGATTATCTTCTATATCTCCCAAATGAATTAACATATCTGGTTTTTCGCGTTTTATAGTCAGTTTAACAATTTCAGTTTTCATATGTGAATCGCTAACGATTAACGCAGTTTTGGTATTGGTTTTCTCTATTCCCATCAACTTTTCTCCATCCGGAAATAATCTTTCCCACTGAATTCTTTCATATTCTTCCCGAGCATCTAGTGCCAGCTGCAAATCTACCAATTCGACTTCAATTATATATCCTCTTTCAAGTCTTGAAATACATTAAATAACTTTTTTGATCTAATTGGATTTTTGCTTTCATCGTCTGGGAACGCTTTATCAAAAAGAACTGTAGCAACCATTGATGCCTTGAACGAAATCGGATCGTAATATCGATCTGATAAGCCAACCGGGATTTTAGCAAGAGTATAGGATTTATCTCCAAACACTATAATGCAGGAATATGCACCATCATTTTCCCTGACTTCAAATTCTGGTTCTACTGTTTGGGCAAGCTTAATTATTTCGTCTTCATCAAAACCATAGTTCTGAATTGCTTCATCATAAGCTTCTGTCATCGACTTATATAACTCACCCTCTTTTTTTACTCTATCATGATCTTCTTTCAAACTTTCATAAAATTCACTAACTATCTCTTTCGAAAAATCCAGAATCCCATTAGCAAATTGCCTCTTTTCATCAAAAGATGCATTCTTGACAATCTGATATACCATTTCCCCTACAATGGTTGCAATCGCCGCCGATAGATTAAGAAGTAAATCCTGTGGTTCTTCTACATTCTCATCATAGCCTTTAACCTCTATCTTAATATTCTCCTTATCGTTATCATTCAGAAATATCTCCATAGCCAATACACTCCTTCTTAGAAATCGGTTCCAATCCCTCTTGCTACTCCCTTAGTAAAATCTTCATCTGATTCATAAATCCCTGTTCCTTAGCATTCACCTTTCCTGAGATTTTATTAATTCCCAAAACCAATTTGGTTCTGTTAGTATATATATCTCAAATAGGACTAAGTACATTGCACATTCTTCGGTTTTTATTCTATAGCAAAAAGAAGTGACCGAAGCCACTTATATTCTATTTTATTCTTCACTTATCATGCCCCACTCTTCTGTTATAGTGTCAACCCATACAAACTTTTCATTCCCAATTGGTTCTCCGGTATCATATGTTGAAAAAGTATCTAGTGTAAGAAGCTTTCCATTATTCTCAAGTAGCGGTGCTACAACCGGAGTGTGACCTACCACCTGCATTAAATCTATTGGATACATTCGCATAGATCCATACTGCGGACGAGCCCATATTGGGGAATCGTCTCTCCATATCTTATCCTTTGGAAGGCGATTGATCATTTCAATCATATTATCTATATCGATTCTTGATCCACCACCGAAACACCTCTTTACAAATCTTTCTGTAAGACCTGCATGGCTAAACAAGACATTATCGATCCTATGTATGTATGCTGAATTATCCTCAGGAAGCATATATATAATCTTATTTACTCCCTCTACAACTATATCTCTTGCATATGATGAATAGCCCGATTCAAAAGCCTGGAACAAGTAACTCACGTCATGATTACCAAAACAATAAATGGTATCAGGATGCTTTTCAAGAAACTCATATATTCTTTCAAAAGTATCCCTATATAGATCAATGTCCTTTTCGTGATACCAGTCATCTATCAGATCGCCCAGCAAGACCACTCTGTCATATTCACCTTTTTCAATTAACTCTTCTGCCTTATCAAACATCCAAGGTTTAAGATGGACATCTGGTATTATTAACACTTTACTCATATCATTGTCCTCATATAATCATATACAATCTATAATTATTCTTCTATTCTTACATACTCATCTTCAATTTTCTTTGCAAAAATCATTCCTTTATTTATACGTTCGAGTCTTACTAGCTTTTTTAAGTCAACCCATATTGCTGGACGTATTCCCGTTTCATCAGCATCCGTTCCACGCCCATACTTATCAATCTTGCCATTTTCAGAAACAATACACATATGGTTTTCTTCTTCTCCTACCGAATTAACCCACCAGCAAGTTGGCTCAAGCCATACCTCAAAATCATGTAAATCATCCGCAAAATATGTTTCCGCTCTTCTTAAGTCTTCATACGGAAGATTCTTTTCCAACTCTTCTAAGTTTAAAACGAAAACCTTGTCTTTACTTTCATTTAAAGGCATAATAATAACTTTTTCTTCATCACTAAAAGCCTTTTCATAAAATTCTCCATTCAAGAATTCCCTCACATTAGATTTTTCCCAAGAACTTGGTTTGGGCGCTTCAAACAAAGCATTATCTCCACACCAAAAATCCCATGCCACACATTTATCTGATAAAAGAAGAGCCTTATCATCTTCAACATTAATTATGTACCACCTAAGCTTATTCAAAACACAAAGCTCGTCCCCTACTACAATCGTCTGCATCCTATACTTTCCAAAATCATAATAAATTACATAATCCCCTACAAAATAATGCATAGGCAGCCGTTTTGTATTATCTCTTTCTATAAATGGTAAATCATCTAGTGGAAATTCTGGAATTTTCATAAATCCATCATTATCTAACATTACT
Source organism: Lachnospiraceae bacterium NE2001 (assembly GCA_900110635.1). Taxonomy (GTDB): domain Bacteria; phylum Bacillota; class Clostridia; order Lachnospirales; family Lachnospiraceae; genus Eubacterium_Q. Next base: position 71,262 of record FOEK01000017.1, on the reverse strand, counting down.
AGCCCCTCCTTGTGAATTATTAATCCATCCTATTCTTTATAGTCCTAATTCTTCAACTCTCTTCTTCTTAGATAATCCTCAACTTTTTCACATTTTACTCATCATCTGCTTATAGTAATAATATCTGAGGTAATTACATAAAAATTGCATTTTTGAAAAATATTATTGGTTTACATAACACAAAAGACAAAGTATGTTATTATTTAATCAGCACTAACAAAAGCTGCCAACACCCCCTTAACAGCATTGACTGCCAGTTCCCTTTTATCTTCCGGTACACTTCTGAGAAGTCGTTCAATTGCCATCTCATCACCATCGCATTTGGTTCCCCATATTAAATAATCAATGCTAACACCATAATACTCAGCAAATGCCACTATCAAATTCAAACATATGTTGTCTCCAAGTTCCGCTTTCTTAACTGCAGATTCGGAGTAGTCGATAGCTTCAGCTACTTCACCTCGTTTTAGACCATTCTCCTTTCTTAATCCAATTAATCTCTCGCCTACAAGTTCCTTTTTAATCATTTTCGTATCCTCCAGATTTTCAAAAAAATCTCAGTGATACGATTGGCCAATCTTATCTGCCGGCAGACTGTCCACTGATTTATATGTCCATATCACTATGGGCATATGAATCAATAGATACTCTTGATGATCTTATAAATATTATAGTTGGATTTTTTTAATGAAAATTTCTCACCTATTTCTAAATAAATAAAACGAAAAGCCGGCAAAACACAGTTCAACTTTTATCCTTCTATTTTTCAATAGAAGGAAGTCTCACAAATGTTTTGCCGACTCCTAGCGCTCTCACGTTTATGTCTCAGCATAACCCGCCTGACGCTTACAACTCTAAACAAACTCTTGTAATATGGAAGGAATTCACACAGTTCTGTGGCTGTCACAAGACTCGTACCATATCACTCACCCCGAGGGGAATATTCATTATGAAGTTTTATAATATATTATATTCTTATAAAAAAGTTAATTATAAGCTTTATTTCAAGTTGTTCCAAATAACTCCGCATATTTCCGTCTTCTTGATGCCTGTACAGCCTTACGCTCTGTAGGAGCATCTTTTTGCTGGATACAGATCATATCTTCATGTATCCATATATTAAACTTTGCACCACAGGTACATTTCAGTATCGAATCAGTTTCTGAACTCTCAATTATCTGCCTTTTACAAATAGGGCAGCTAACAGTATACATTCCGGTTTTATTCATTATTTATTACACTCCTTCGTCATACAAATCTATTCCATCATTGTACTTGTCCGAAGGAAAGGGAAATGTCACCTTCTCCAAGTAATGCTGCTAGAGTATCGCAAACATAGTATATCCCCTACTCTGCACTTTGACATCTGTAGTATCATCGTCGTACCCAGTCTATCAAAGTATGTAACAGCGGCATCTCTGTTACACCTGCATCAACCCACACAGATTTATGGATTTCGAGGAGTGCCGAGCTTTGTTTACTCAGGCACTCACATTCATTTCCTTATTAGCTTCTACAAACCATCTACGATTATCTCCAAAATATAAATGCTTCTCAAATCCGTCCACGTAAATGGTATATCTTATTCCGGTTCCACCAGCCAGAAGACTCGCTGCACGTCTTATATCAGTTATCTTCTGAATCTCATATATAACACCATCGTCCCATATTATAGATCTAGGAACGAGCGTTCCATCCTTTAGGAACTCAACATTAACATCAACATAAACCTTGTAAGGGCTCTCTTCAATCAATCCAACCAGCTCCTTTCACTTATCTCGGTCATCTGACCGGTTCTATAATCAAATGTTAAATCAGGCCCTGAACAGTCTATCTAAGCTTTATAAAACCATCCTTTTCTTTTTTCTTTAGTCTATGTCTGCTTCGACTGTATGCACATTATAAATCTTAATTTTATGGATTTCAAGTGCATCATTGTTCCCTTTTCTATATTTTTAAGATTTTTCTTGTGTCAGTCAACAAAATGTAGTATATTGGTATATAGCCAAATGATACATCTTGCGATAAAGATTATTACATACTTTTTTGAAAGAGGTGAACACATGAAACCAATCGGAGAAACATTGGCAGAATTAAGAAGACAAGCCCAGTATTCTCAAATAGATGCAGCAGCAATGCTGACCAAAGAGGGATACCCTATAAAGAATAAAGGCATATCAGCGTGGGAGAAAGGTTTATCAACACCTAACGCTCCACAGTTCTTATTACTATGTAAAATGTACGGCATCACTGATATCTACTCAGCCTTCCTGGAACCTAACCCTGAAAACCCTCTCGCAGTTTTAAATGAGGAGGGAAAAGAAAAAGCGCAGGACTTTATAAATATCCTTGCGCTCACAGACAAATATAAGTATGTAGATACAAGCAATAGTAACAATACTACTGTCAAGGAAGAAACAATTATTCCATTCAGAACAAGAGAACTCCCACTCTTCCTTCTTCCTGCATCAGCCGGTCCTGGAGAATTCCTGGATAGTGATGCGTATGATATGGTTATAGTCGGAAGCGAAGTACCGGAATCTGCAAGTTTTGGCATTCGCCTTAATGGTGACAGTATGACTCCAAGATATTTAGACGGCCAAATAGTCTGGGTTCATAAGACATCTGAACTAGTAAATGGTGATATCGGTATCTTCTATCTTGATGGAAATGCTTATTGTAAGAGATTGCACAGAGAAAATGACCTTATGGAGCTAATATCGATCAACCCTGAATATGCACCTATACCAATAACAGAAAACAATGATTTCAGAATATATGGACGTGTGGTAAGCTAAGATGTCCGTACTTTAGGACATCTCATCTCTTGAAATTGTGATATTCCATCTTAGACTTGTATTGTTCGGTTCATCATCACTCTTCATCAGTTCACCAGTTTCAGCTGTAAGACCGAAATTTAAGCAATAGCCTATTTTTCCGTCTATCATAGCGTAGAGAATCTGTCCTGTATGAGTAGAATCGAACTCGCTCACAACACCATGCTCAGATGCAGATGCATACCAGAAACAGATATTTGCTTCAGCACTTGCTGCAAATGCTCTCATAGCTGAGCCAGATATAGTAGAAACCATAATCATTACTGCCAGTAAGAACGACATAATTCTTTTTAGTTTCTGTCTCATTTTCTCTGATTTCCTCCTATTATATTTTCTGCTTTTAAGCAAAATAAAAGAGAGATCTAAAACCTGGTTCTAAATCTCTCTGATACTTTTATACCATTAATTCCTGGTATACTTATTAAGTTGTATTTATCCTTATCTATAGCACCTGAACTCATAAAAATCCTGACCGCCTGAGTTATACACTCCACCATATTCGATAAGAAAATATGGATTTGATTCAAGCAGTAGCATATCAGCTATATAAGTTGCTATTGCATCCTCACTTCCAAGAAGTCTTCCCGAAGTAGTAGCTGCTTTATTAAGATCTGTCTCCACAAATACACTGTAATATCCAAGGCCGTCATACGGATAATAATCATTATATTCTTCCTCTGTAATCTGTCCCTCTGCAAGCAGATTTGCAAGATTATCTGTAGTTGTGATCATACCGCCTGCTTTACATTTTGCTGTAGCAAGCGACACGACATTTCCAGGACTATATGATACTGAAGCAGGTGCGGGAGCCTCTGTTGTCGCTTCCGTTGGAAATTCTGTCGGTACTTCCGTAGGTTCCACTGAAGGCTCTTCAGTGCAGACCTCGTCAGGATTTTCTGTAGTTTGATTTCTTTCCGATTCAGAAGCACCTGACTCAGCCCTATCTTCTTTTGAAGTATTCTCTGTAACTACCGGTGTAGAAGCTTCTGTAGTTTTCTCTTCTGTAGCAACTGGTTTCTTTGATTTCTTATCATCCACCTTTGATTTATCTGTGGCTTTCTCTTCTGTAACTGCTTCAGTTGTCTGCTCCGTACATTCAGTAGTTTCTTCCTCTGAAACCTCTGTAGTCTCTTCTGTTTCTTTAGCAACAACATCACTGCTATTCCCTATAGCATCCTTAACGTCTGCTGTACAGCCGGTTAGTCCCATCAGCACTATAGTAATAAGAATCATTGTTAATTTCTTCATATCATCACCTGTCCTTTCCGTGGACAGATGAAACATGATACGAACTGTCCACAAGTTGTATTAAGTTGTGTCAGTCCTAAAATCCATCCTTACGCAACTGTTGCTTGTCTGATTCTGAAATAATAGCAGAACAGTCTGCGCATCTTCTTAACCATCATAAACAGTCTGTACTTTGTTTCTATATTCACTATTCATCCCTCCTTATATAGATGCTCCGCCAAGAAATGCAAAGAATATCCTGAGAACTAGACTAAGCAGCATCAAGAATACTCTTAATGCTCCAAGAGCAAGCCACAGAACTGCTCCTGCCACTTTCATCAGTATTCATAAAACATCCAGTATTCCTTTTCCTATCAAGCTTAGTATTCTCATAATATTCCGCCTTTCTATGACCACATATTGTTTAGTTCTTTCATTAACTTGTCAGTCTCATCATTAGTTTTACTTAATTCACTTTTATCATCCGGGTTTGCGTAATCTATTTTTCCTGCTCTTCCCACACCTGTCATAGCCGTTATCACCATATTGAATAATTCCTGCTTTATCTCTACTTCAAGCTCCTCACGTATACTTGCCTTGAGATTATCAACATATTCCTTGGTTACATATCCGCCCTGCTCTGCGACTTCGTCATAACAGAATAGATTACTGTTCTCTCCATAAAGCAGATAATTCTTTAGTATTTCTATGATGAAATTTGATTTGGACTTATAAATAGATGTATCTAGATCACGTAGAATCTTATGAAGCTTTAAATGCTCAGGATTATTGATGTTGAGTCTAAAACTATATAAAATACTGTCATCGCGAGACATTATTCATTTCCTCCTTGAGACACTCTGTATTTTGCCAGCTGTTCGAAGCCCTTTGCATTGGCACAGATATCTGTCTTATAAGAGAAATTCTCCTGATCAAAGTCTCCGAAATTCTTCATTACGACTGCACCGCCGCCAACAAAGATAAATGGTGTTGTCTTAAGGCTATACTTCTCTTCTCTGAGGGAATTCACTACCATGGTGAGAAATTTTTTTATTTCTTTATCCATTACCTGAATAAAACCATCTGGAAGCATACTCTTCTTCGTTACCATGTATTCTTTGATCAGCTCTTCATCTATGCTTTCTCCAAACTGCCTTACGCATTCCTTGTTTATATTCCTCATACATGTGATAATACCCTGAGGTATGGAATCAGTTCCTGCTTCATCGGGAAGCTTGTTGATTACAGGAATAATATCAATAGTCCAGCTACCTATATCTACAACTACAACCTTAGGTCCAAACATCTGAACCTGATCCATAACCGCTGCGTAGCACTGTGGATATACGAAGACATCTTCAATCCATACATGGTATTTGATACGTTCAAACTTGAAATACACTTCATCATTCTGCTTTAGATATTTAATGAAATCATTCTTTTCATCACCATACCTTGAAGCAGGAAGTCCAACAGAAAGAATCACTCTCGCCTCAGTCTTATTCCTACGACTTAGTTCCTTAGCAATACCGGCAAGTGTCAAATAATAATAGTCAGGTGTTTCAACCTTGGTTGCCCGGACTTCAGATCTGCCGGAACCTACCTTATAGAATCTACCCTTGAACTCCAGTACATTATCAAAGTATGCTGGTTCAGTGGTGATCTCACTTACTCCACTGATATAAATATCATTTGGCGTTTTACACATTGACCATCCATGATCAATTGCGATAATTTCTGAATTTTTCATTATGCCTCACCTCCAGACTCTTGTTTTTTGTTCTTAGCATTTGAACTAACCTGATTCTTATAGCAATAACCAAAACAGGTTCCTGATTCATTTGCATAACAACAAGGTTCATTATTGTTATGAGGACATCCATTTATTTGGGATTTATGAACTAATCTTCTTTGCTTATCAAATCTGCAATAACCATTAGCCTTGCACTCTTCGCTTACAAAGAGGTAGCACTCTTTACAGCTATGTTTGATTCTGAAACTATCAATTTTGTCCTCAGCAATCCTCTCCTTGATTGCTAAAAGAAGTCTTTCTATATCCTTCCTGGACTTAATCTTTTTTTCTCTACCATATGCATATAAGACCATTTCATTTAGGCTTGAAAAATCCATGTCATAAACTGTCTTTCTATGACCCATCGAGCCCACCTCCACCGGAGGCTCCAATAAAAATGCCAGTTACTACATATATACTCATGTTCTATTCCTCCTTTATTCTGGCTGGATTAATAGTTTTACAGAGCACATGCTAATATGTGCTCTTGTAAGTACTATGTAGGTGTACATTGGTTTCTCAACCCGCCTAATCGCCCTGTACACTTGGGAACTAAGATAAGCCGATTCCGAAGCATCTCTTCATTTCGCTCACGACGCACTTACAAATATGTAAGCACTATCTCCTCTGCTGCCTTTTCGAGGATAGGGATATTCTTCTATAACCCTTGTGGTTTATTAGCCCTCTGCAATGCTGTTATTCCTTTTACAGTTTAGCTGTCCTACGCCTCATCCTTCATCTCTCGATCCATCGGACTACTATGTGGTAGTAGTGACTACGCTAATCTCCAGGCAACACCCCAAAGTTTTCACATTATCTTAGCTGTAATATTTTGTTGTAGGATTATAATAATTTAATTCACGTCAGAACTCCATGAAGTGACAGTACCAATTTTTACGTTTCACTTGAAGTGAGAGTACCAATTTTATAAAAACTGCAGTTTTGGGTTCCGCTTTGTGAACTATTACAATTATATTATAGGTTCCTTTATGTGAACTGTCAAGTACTAGTTTCACTTTTGTGAACTTTATGATATATTGGATTTATATAAAATGATAAAACCAAATAGATTGGAGAATTAGATATGAATGATAGATTGTTGCAATATGCTGAAACAATGAAGAAATACAGAAAGATTCGTAATATGTCCCAGGAAGACCTGAGCAAAACATCTGGCATTAACGTTTCTACCATTAAGAAATATGAGGCTGGATTTAGAAACCCAAAATATGAGCAGCTTGCTAAGATTGCAGAAGCCCTAGGAATAAATGTAAATTGTTTTTATGGGAATTCAATAAAGACCACCGGAGATCTTATATCTGTCATCGCATCTATCGATGAACAGACTGATATGATCATCACTGGCGAAAAAGATTCTGATGGGAATTATATAGGTGATACTATTAAGATCAGTTTTAAGAATTCAAATATCAATGATATGCTGTCAAAATATTTGTCATTTAGAGAAAATGACAATTTAGATGAGGATTTTGTAGCAGAACTATTTGTAGATGATTCTCCTATTTAATGCAGGATTATCTTTCGTCTTTTTCCGTTTTTTTGCATCTTTTTCTGCACCAATTTGTAGCAAATTTTGTAGCAAAGGTGTAGTGAGAGAGTTTTTCAGACTAATTTTGGGCCTTTAAAAAATCGATCAAATCCCCCGAAAACCCGCATAAACACTAGGAAAAGTAAAAGAGCGTGTCGGGGTAGACACGCTCTTTTGGAGAAGGTATTTTGTTACTTATGGGGTGTAGCAAAAAACTATATAATGTATTGGGGGGTTACAATAGTTATTATACGGATTATTGTTAAAAAGTGTTCACAAAAAACATATTTTTTTAAAAGGTTTTTTGTTTATTATAACGACAATTTATGCAAGTATCACAAGCAGTTATATAAAATAGCCTATTTTACCCCCGCCGATTGTGCACATTTTACAATGAATCAAAGGGTTACAAACTGAAAGCAAGAAAATCTTTGTCACTTTTATGCAAAGAGGGCTTCAAACTCTGCACCCGTAATCTTTTCTTTCTCAAGAAGGAGTTCTGCGGACTTGTGAAGAACATCCATATTCTCCTTCAGGATTCGCTCTGCTTCGTTATAGCAGTAATCGATTATCTTCTTTACTTCCGTATCAATCTTGGATGCAACCTCTTCGCTGTAAGGTCTCTGATGGCCTATCTCACGTCCTATGAAGACCTCTTCGCCCTCACCAGCCTCGTAGTTGAGGAATCCCATATTTTCAGCAAAGCCGTACTTCATTACCATGCTTCTGGCAACACTGGTAGCCTGCTTGATATCCTGGGATGCACCTGTCGTTATATCATCGAAGATCAGCGACTCCGCGATACGACCACCCATTGACACCTGAATATTCTGAAGCATCCTGTTTCTGGTGTAGAACATATCGTCGTTGGAAGGAAGCGGCATAGTGTATCCACCCGCTCCTGAACCATTTGGAATGATCGATATAGTATAGACCTCCTCCATCTCGTTTAGCAGATGGAAAAGGATTGCATGGCCTGACTCATGGTAAGCCGTAATCTTTCTGTCTTTCTCGGATACCACGCGAGACTTCTTCTCTGTGCCTATGCCCAGCTTAACGAAGGCATCGTCAATATCCTTCTTTGTGATAAACTTACGGTTTTCTTTTGCAGTTTTGATAGCAGCTTCATTTACCAGATTTTCCAGGTCAGCACCTGCGAAACCGGCAGTTGTTCTGGCTATCTCGTGAAGGTTTACATCATCTGAAAGCGGCTTCTTAGCTGTGTGAACCTTCAGGATTTCTTCACGACCCTTTACATCAGGACGTCCTATCTTAACTCGTCTATCGAAACGGCCAGGTCTCAGAATCGCAGTATCCAGGATGTCTACACGGTTGGTAGCTGCCATCACTATGATTCCCTCGTTATCGCCGAAACCATCCATCTCAACCAGGAGCTGATTCAGAGTCTGCTCTCTCTCGTCGTGACCACCGCCAAGACCGGTACCACGCTGGCGGGCTACTGCATCTATTTCATCTATAAATACTATACAAGGCTTGTTCTGCTGTGCGTCCGCAAAGAGATCACGAACTCGGGAAGCTCCGACGCCAACAAACATTTCAACAAAGTCCGAACCTGAAATGGAGAAGAACGGAACTCCGGCCTCTCCTGATACAGCCTTGGCAAGCAGAGTTTTACCTGTTCCCGGAGGGCCCTCCAGGATGATTCCCTTCGGTATTCTTGCGCCAATCTCTGTGTATTTGCCAGGATCCTTAAGAAAATCAACAATCTCGGCCAGTTCTTCCTTCTCTTCATCAAGGCCTGCAACATCGTTAAATGTTATGCCTGTCTGGAGGTCCTTCTTAGCACGGCTCTTGCCAAAGTTTGCCAGGTTGCCACCTGCCCCTCCTCCGACACTTCCGCCGAGAGATGCCATTTGAGTTGATGTTACAGTAACATATACAACGAATAGGATTGTAATGAAAATGTATGGTGCCAGTTTTTCCAGCATTCCAGCACGATTTACATCGCTTATCTCATACTCAATATCTGTGTTCTTCAGGATATCGATGGTTATCGATACATCCTGGGTGTAATATATTGTTTCTCCTTCACGAAACGTAACTTCGATTGTTCCCGTAGGGATTTCTTCATTCTGAATGATTGCTACCGCTGTGACCTTGCCTTCCTTTACATCTGCTTTCAGCTTCTGGTCATTATAGGTTTTATCAACATTTATTGGGCGGGACAGAAAAGCCCACGCACCTAAAAAGAGAATTCCTACTAATGCATACGCCAGGATAAGATTTCCTGCGCCTCTTCTCATCTTTTTATCCAAATTTCTACCTCTTTATTTATTCGTGTAAGTGATCTTCATTACACGTTTTGTACTGCCTGTCACCTTGTATCTTTCACTAAGCCTGAGACCCACAACCCAAATGATTTCATTTCCATCTGCTACTACTGGAAATACAGCTCTCTGCTCCCTGTCTATCTTGGAGTGGGTAAAGAACCTGGACAACTTCTTGGTGCCACCATCTGAACTCACCACTATGAAGTCGTCTGGCTTTGGGATTCTAAGAACAGGCACGAAGTTTATTTTATCACAATCTATAAGCTTCGTATATTCTTTTTTACTTAGATCCAGGGACTCATCGTATAGAAAAACCTCTGTCTCTATAAGGCCTTCCGGCTTTATAATCAGGTTTTCCGCATCAGGCTCTGCTCCCTTTTTTATAATGACTATCTTGTCATAGGAACGGTATGCCTGCATGTCATACGGAAGATCTACTCTCTTTCCAGATTCCATATCAGCAAGACTGAGGATCTGATTAACATGTTCCCGGGTTATATCCTTACGCTTTCCACATATTATTTTTATAGACATAAGCACCAACTCGCCTCTGGCAAGGGTACTCAAGTTTTGAAGCTTCGATATATCCAGTTCCTGTCTCATTTCAGGATGATACTTCTTTTCTACATCTGGCTCTGACAGCGGTTTCATATAATTCCTGAATATCTCAGCATATATATCCTCGCTCAGAGTATAAGCATCTCTGGCTATATCGACTATATGACTAACGGCGCCATCATTTATCTCTTTTAACTGTGGGATAATACCCAGTCTCAGCTTGTTGCGGGTATAATCCGTTGATAGATTCGTAGAATCTGTTATATAGTCCTGATCAAGCGCATCAAGGTATTCTTCTATTTCAGCACGTGAGTTCATTAAAAGTGGCCTGATAATTCGTCCATTTACTGGCTTTATACCAGCCAGCCCTAGCAGCGAGCTGCCACGTACCAGGTTGAAAAGCACGGTTTCTGCCAGATCATCCTTATTGTGGGCCACAGCAATCTGTACTGCTTCTGTACTGCTTATCTCATTCGCTTCCATTTCAAAGCACTGATATCTGAACATTCGCCCAGCTTCCTCTTCAGACATATGCTTCTCTTTTGCAAGCTTCGGTATATTCTCGCGATATACCTTACAGGAAACCTTCAGTTTTTTGCATAGGTCAGCTACAAACTGCTCGTCACGGTCAGCCTCCGCGCCGCGGATCATATGGTTGATATGTATCACTCTGATATACAGGGAATCGTCTAAATCCAGGCCTTTCTTCTGTGCCATTTTATCCTTCTGTGCCATTTCATCTCTAAGCTGACAGAGCACGCGAAGAAGAGCGACAGAATCCGCTCCACCTGACACGCCAACCACAACGCTGCCTATACCAGTCAGCATATTGTTTTCTCGCATATATTCAGTTACAGACTCATATAATCCCATATATCTACCTATGTGTGTGAGTAAAGCAAAATGTGCACTCCTAGAAAAACATAACACCCTACCTAAGAGATAGGGTGTCACGTGTTAATCTTCTTCTTTTGGTTTAATAAGTATCTCGTCACTGTTAACGAGTCCCAGCTTGTTCTTTGCCTCGTCCTCGATATATTTCTTCGTCTTCATATACTTCTCGCGTTCCTCAAGCTCTGATGCTCTGTTATTTGCATCCTCAAGCTGCTGTTCGAGCTGAGCCTCTGTTACAGAGAGTTCTTTACTCTTGTGGTAAAGTGATATACTTCTGACACTGCAGGCAATAACTATCACTAATACAACTACAAATACAAGAAGTAATCCGGCATTTGACTGTCTATTTGATTTTCTGACTTCTCTATGCTGCATAATATGCTTCCACCCATTAAAGACAAAATCACTTTTAAATTATAAATTATGTTAACATAATATGCAAGAGTTTTTTAGATCAGTTCAAACATATCAGAAGCTTCGTCTTTTTTGACTGTTTCAGCCACCTTCAGGACCTTAGCCTTCACTGTCTTATTTCCAAATGTTATCTCTATTTCATCGCCAACCTTAACGTCATAGGACGCTCTGGCCACCTTGCCATTAACTGATACTCTGCCGGCATCGCAGGCTTCATTTGCCACTGTACGTCTCTTGATGAGACGTGATACCTTCAAATACTTATCTAATCTCATAATTCCTCCATAAAACCACCAATCGAGAACCGTCCCCAGCTATCGATTTGTCGTATATTGAAAAACTGCCGCGTCACACGACGCGGCAGTGATAATTACTAATTCAACTAATGCTTAGTTTACAGCATCCTTGAATGCCTTACCAGCCTTGAACTTAGGAGCCTTAGAAGCCTTAATCTTAAGCTTCTCGCCAGTTCTTGGGTTGTGACCTGTTCTAGCAGCTGTCTTCTTAACCTCAAATGTACCAAAGCCAACAAGCTGTACCTTATCACCCTTCTTAAGTGCAGTCTCAACTGTCTCGATGAAAGCCTTAAGAGCTCTCTCAGAATCAGCCTTTGAAAGATCTGTCTTCTCAGCAATAGCTGCTACAAGTTCTGTTTTGTTCATTTGGAAATCCTCCTAAAAATTACTTATTATTTTGCTATTCTAGCCCCCTAATCTCGAACTAAAACGCTCTATTAAATTATACGTTTTATGTCTTAAAAGTCAAGAACTTATTAGGGGTTTTGTAATAATTTTAGCCATTTTTCGTAATAAAATCGTCATATTTTAGCTTATGTAAACAACAGCTTTATTAATCGGGTAAAATGTAAAGAAAACCGAGATTTTCTAGACATTTATCTCGATATAATACTCTGCTTCGAAGATGCTATGACCTGCCAGTTTATTAACATATTCCCTCTCAGATATATCGCCGTCAAAGCCTTCCTTGTCAGCACGACCATACCAAGGCTCGATGCAGATAAAAGGTGCTCCCTTTCCTGCTGGTGACCAGAGTCCAAAGAGCGGCGCATCGAAACCAACAGTAACGTACTGCATGCCATCAGGTTTGCAAAGGCTTACCTTGGTTACCTGGCTGCCTTCAAAGATAAGAGCATCATTATCAAACATCTTCTCATCTATGGCTACGAGGCCGCCATCATTTGCGAGGACATTTCCCTCCTTCTCCACAAGACCATTCTTGCTCAGCAGAGAGTAAGTAAGCTCCTTATCAGTATCGAAGTTCAGGAAGTATTCGCTCTGCTTCTCCTTGGATTTCAGAGGACACATAAACGCTGGATGTGCGCCAATCTGGAAATACATTGGCTTCTTGTCAAGATTTGTGACACGCCATTTGCAGGTGAGCTTGTAGCCATCAAGGTTGTACTCTATTTCAAGTGAAAATGGGAATGGATACTTCTCCATTGTCTCTTCGTTGTAATCCAGCTTGAATATAATCTTCTTGCCGTCTGGCTGCTTTATCATTTTAAACTCCATATCACGAGCAAAGCCGTGCTGTGACATAGGATAATCCTTTCCATCAACAGTGAACTTGCCATCTGCTAGACTGCCAACTATAGGGAAAAGTACAGGTGAACTGCGCTTCCAGTATTTCTCGTCGGCATTCCAGAGGTACTGCTGGCCATTTTCCTTTGACAGAATGGATGCAACCTCTGCACCCTGCTGATTGATCGTCACCTTAAGATACATATTTTCAAGATAAAACTTCTGCATATTTTTCTCCTTTATTCTAGAACAGAGAACTGTCTCCTGTCATATTTTAAAGACAGAGAACCGTCCCCTGTCTTTATATTTCTTCGAGGAAGCGTTTTACTTCGGCCCAGGCGCGGCGTGATTCTTCAATGATCTTGCCTGACATCTGGAACACGTGGAACATTCCCTGGTACTTGGTAAAACGGACCTTCACGCCCTGAGACCTGGCCTTTGCTGCCACGATTTCTGAGTCGCTGAGTAACATTTCATCAGTTCCCACCTGAATCAGCATAGGCGGAAAGCCTGTAAAATCGCCAAATGCCGGCGATATCCTTGGATCCCTTGGATTGGCATCACCAATGTATGGATTGTCAAATATAAGCTCGCTTCTATCATTTCCAAACACAGGGTCTTTGTCATAGTTTTCCTTGTAGGATGGACCACTGGCGGTTAGATCTGTCCAGGGCGACATAGCGATGATGCCAGCCGGAAGCTTACGCCAGCTGGACTTCAGTGTATGACAGAGAGCCATGGCAAGTCCGCCGCCAGCCGAATCACCTGCCAGCACTATATCCTCCTCGCTGTAGCCCTGCTCAAGAAGCCACTCATAAGCTGCCATTGCATCCTCCAAAGCAGCTGGAAAAGGATGCTCCGGGGCAACACGGTAATCAACAGTAAGTACCGTAGCGCCTCGTCCAACCTCGGAATAGAGACCAGCCATTACCTTATACTGACGTCTCATGGCTCCGATATATCCTCCGCCGTGAAGCTGGAGGATTACCCATTTATGAGGGGTATCCTGTTCTTCAGCTTTATCATTTTTTTCTAGTTCTTCTTTTTTATCAGCCTCTGAATCAGCTAAAGATTCAGGACTCATCGAAGAATCAGAATTGTCTGACGATTTAGATTCGACTATTGATTCAGTATCGACTGGCGAATCCGATTCGGCTGTTGATTCACTATCTTCTTCTGAATCAGAACTAGCCGGAGTCTTGTCAAATGCCGTATGGTCACGACAGGTGAGCAGTTCCATTTCGAAGTTATCCATATGGATCCGTTCTGCCACGAGATGCTCTGGATAGTTATAATCCATATCCATCTCACTCTTGGAGCCAGGATTCACCGCAAACTTTTCAGTCAGAGATTTATTGCTATTAAATTCGGCCACGAGATATTTTACTATCCGGCTTCTGCGACTAAGTTCGTCGGACATATATCCTCCTATTACACCTCTTAGATCATAAAACGACGTTTTATTTCATTTGACACCATCTTCTGGCCAAACATTATGGTTCCCAGAAGGATCAGGCCTGTTATTACAAGTGCGATAAGACCGAAGAGTTCTCCACCAAGCTTGCCCAATATATCAACTACCAGCACAAGTATGCTGAGAACAAATGCTACAATCTCTGTCATAATAAAGTTCTGCCAGCCGTTGATACGGACGATCATCAAAACCACCATTCCCACGTCAACGCTCATTAGAGCAATAGGCACAGCGTAGCTGATGGACCAGCCCCTGAAGCCCAGCAGGAAATCCAGACCGATAACAAGCACGATGCTGAAGAACAGCTGTGCCTGAATGATCCTCTGCATGCTCCGCCTCTTTCTCACCGAGTAGAGCAGCGTCACGCAGCCATAAATAAGTCCCAGGCCTACGATGAGGGACCAGTAGATTCCCGTAAATGTGAAATAATTCACGAGAAGCACTATCACTTCGGTGGTGATTGCCGCAAACAGCACGATCCTGATGATTAGCCTGATAAGCTTTAACTTAACTGATATGTCAGGATAAGTCACAGAAATCGAAGGCTCCTCCATATTTCTGTCCTCGGGCGTATCCTCCACAACCCCGTGGCAGAGAGGGCATTCAATCGTATCATCTATTATATTGATCTTACATCTGGGACAGCGCCGCAGAGTATTCTCATCACTCATAATAAACTCCATTTGTCTCAATAGTTACATCTATACCATCCTCTGAAAGCTTACGGAAGAAGGTTTTCTGAACATTTGACAGAATAATACCTGCGCTAAATGTCAGCGTCAGCTTATCCTCATATGAAATAACTGTCATCTTCATATTCTGTCCCTTGGACATGGATAGGATTGCCTGGAATCTTTCTATATACACAGAGTATGGATCTGATGTCTTCAAGATTCCCAGGTTTGTAATCGTGGTGGTATTTGCCTTTGCCGAAGCGTTATAAACCTGCTTCATAGCGATATTCTTGAGAAAGAGCGGTATAGCACGAAGCAGCACGTTCATCTCATTTGACACGTTGTACGAGAAAAGCTTCTCAAGATTTTCCTTTGTGATCTGTTCCTTAAGGCTATTCGTTACTATTTGAAGGACCTCTTCAAATGTATATGATGGCGCTGTTGGTTCGAAAACAGCCGATACCACAACGAAGAAATTCTTGTTGGTATCCGACTCGAAGTACGGACGAAGATTTACAGGAACACAGGTGGTTATTGGCTTGTCGGACTGCTTGCCATTTAGATAACTCTTATATATAGCCCAGGTATAGGCTCCTACAAGGTATTGATTTATAGTAACTCCGTAGGACTTGGCCGCCGCCTTTATGTCCGCAATAGGCATAATACCGTGTGTGATAGCCAGCTGATTTGCAGCCAGCTTCTCGCCCTTCATTATTACGGCACGCTTAGTCTTGTAGGTCTTTGGTTCCTTCTTCTTATAATTACTGAGATAGCTGTCCTCCGCATCCAGTGAGGTCTCTGACATGAGTGTATCCTTCACCTTTCCCGTTAGTTCAGGATGCTTCAGCCTTATATACTGATAGGTTATCTCCTTCAGGAAGTTCAGCGCACCATTTCCATCTGTGATAGCGTGGAACACCTCGAGATTTATACGATTTCCGTAATAGGACATCCTGAAGAAATAATGATTATTCTCATAGGGATTGATGAAGAGGCATGGGTACTCGCTCTCCTCCATAACCCTTGGAGCCGGGCGTTTGTTTTCCTCAAAATAATGCCAGAATATTCCCTTCTTGAGAGTCATTCTGAATATATCAAAATGTGGCAGCACCTTCTCTAATGCGAGCTGAAGTGCAGTACCGTCTATATCCTCCTTGAGAAGCACAGACACACGATATACGTTGCTCATGCCCTCTCTTGCAATAACGGGAAAAAGCTGGGCAGTATTGTCCAGCTTATCCCACTTGAGATTACTATCTTTTTTCCTCTTCGCTCTCTTAACTTTAGCTGTTTTGGAAGATTTCTTCTCTTTTATATCTATATTCTTTTCAACTTCTTTAGATTTCTTCTCTTTACCAGGTTTTGCCATCGAAGTTGTCTCCTTCTTCGCCGCCATAACCTCCACTACTTTCTTTCTGGTTAGCAGCGTCCTGAGTCTCCTGTCTTTCCTGCATGTTCTCTTGCTTCTGCTCGTCCAGCTCTTTCTCCAGCTGCTTTTCTCTCTGACTCTTCTCTTTATCGTCGGAGTCCTTTCCCCCTTGCTGCTGCTGGTCATCATCACCGTCTTCTGGTGGTTCCGGCTCAGCTCCCAGCTCCTCTAACATTTTATCTATATCCTGTTTCAGCTGCTCAGCCTCCGGATCACGGCCATTGGTTCCGTATGGATCCGCGTGGCCCTTCTCGCACAGGACATTTCTCGCAGACTGCAGGGTTCTGATAGCATTTGCCTTCTGCTTCTCGGTGTTAATGTTATCAAAATCTATCTTGTGCAGCATAGCCAGAGCAAGGTTCACTCTGATGTCAGCTTCCTTTTTATCCGATGGGTGGCACTCCAGCGCCGACTTGTAGTTGTCGATGGCGTTGTCGTAATCCTCCAGCATATAAAAAGCATTGCCTGCATTGTAAAATGGAAGATATCCCTCGGGAACATTTAACTTCTGAAGGAATAACTCGGGACTGTAGGAATAATGCCCGTGATTATAGCTGATAAGGAAGCATCCATTTATAATGTACCTTATTCCGAAAAAGAGCGCAATAACAAGAAGTATCCCAGAGACAATATTTACTATACGCATAAAGCCCAGGGGATCCTCAATCTTGAAGAATGCTTCGCGGTCCTGTCTCTTCTCCTCGCGGATACGAGCCTTGTCCGCCTGCTTTTCAGCCTTCTTGTCGGCCTTCTTCTTAGCACGCTGCTCCTTCTTATCCAGTTTTTCTTCGTTCTTATCTGACAATTTTACTTCCCATAAGACAGGGGACGGTTCTCTGTCTTCCCTTTTCTATAAGACTATCTTTATAGGCGGCCGCGTCGGATGAAGAGGATCATCTCGATGAGGAGCATAATGATGAGGGGTACTACGTAGATGTAGTAGGTGTCCTCGTAGCTCACTGTGTCCGACTTTTCTATGGTTAACGAGCTGCCACTCTTGATCGAATCAAGAAGATAGGTGATATTTGACGAACTCTTCATATGGATATAGTCAATATCCAGATCGTTTGCAATGAAATGCAGATTGGTTTCATCAATCTTAGAGATTGCGTTGTTGCCTGTCTCCGGATCCTTTACCTTGGAACCCCAGCTGCCGTATTGCATTTCAGCGCCCTTATCAGTACCGTAGCCCAGCACCGCACCGGCATCCACCAGCTCATTTAGCTCCGCAAAGGAACGAAGCTTCGAACCATCAGTTATCTCACCATCGCTGATGAAGAAAAGTATGGTAAGTCTCTCGTCCTTTGAGTTGGAGGAATCCAGAAGTGACTTCAAATCGTCATAGCAGGCATTCATCGAACTTCCCCGGGCATAGTTAATGTCTGGCTCCTTAATGGTGGAAAATGCATCCTTTACCGATTCGTGATCCTGGGTAAATGGAGCCAGTATCTGTGAACGGTTGTCGAACCTGATGAGTCCGAAGTTACTGCCTGAGAGCGAATCAATGATGTACTCCGTATCCTTCAGAACAGAATCCATACGAGTCTTGCCACCAGAACCGTCTTCAGCCCACATACTGATCGTAGTATCTACTACGAAGAGCACGTCCAGGTTTTTCATTTCCACCTTGGCATCGTACTTCTTGTCCATAATCCTGAGATTTACAAGAAATGCCAGCGTTACGATAACAAGTATTCGAAGGATACCTAAGACCTTATATCTAATTTTAACACTTCTTCTAAGAGTTCCTACGACATAACAAACCAGCACTATAAGAAGCAGCGGGAGTATTATGACTATAGGAATAATTGGTTTCGTTATCATACTCTTATCACCAGTCCCATGATCAGCATAATAGAAATCGAGATAATCAGTATCACGATTGGGATAGCAGGCTTATCAACCACCTTGGTGATCGTTACCTCCTCGACCTCAAGGGCCTCCTCCGCCTCAATATCTGCTACTATTTCATCAACTGAAAGTGTGGAGCTCTGCTTGTAGAACTCACCGCCGGTTTTTTCAACATTAGCCTTCAGTTCATTTTCACAGCTCACATAATCAGTTGAATTCATTCCGCTCCAGCTGTCTCTGTTAGGGAAGATACCGTAAACCTTGATATCATTCTTCTTGCACAGATCAGCGGCCTCATCCAGCTCAACAAGTGGCTTTGTCAGCTCCTCCTGAGCATTATCTGTGGACATTATTATGATACGGGTTCTGTCCTCATCGTCCAGTCTCGGGAAGCTGTACATACAAGATGCAAGTCCTTCGCCAATAAGAGAACTACCCTTGGTGTAATTACTAACAAGTGTTCCTGCGTCGTAGTAATCCAGCTTATCCTGGTACTCCTTGAACTCCTCGTACTCGCTGGTGTTGTACTCCATATAGCCCGTAGATGCGTTATAGTACTTCTCCATATATTCCTTCTGGAGTGCAAAATATTCCTTGATGTCCTCCAGCTTCTGAATTACGAAATCATAGTCATCCGTCATTGGAACGTACAGCACTGTTGATGTGTTGTAAATGCAGACTCCAAAGCGGTCGCCATCAAGACCTGCAACCACCTCCTGAAGACTATCCACAAGATCAGCATTTAACTCATATATCGAATAAGATACGTCCATACATAGGAAGATATCTCTCTTCTTCGTTCCGTTGTTGACGGTCTCCTTCTTGGAAGGACGTGCAATAAGAACAAGGGACGACACAAGACTTGCCACGAGGCACACCTCCATGACAATAGAAACAAAGGTATACAGATTCTTTCTATTGCGATAGGTATCAAGCCCCTTTACGAAGCTTGTGTTGGCTGCTTTTATTCCACCATGATATTTAGTTTTCCTTTTAATCACGTGAAGTGCGATGATGGCAGCAACGAGAACCGGAATGCCAATCTTCAGCACCAGTGGATGTATAAAATGCATATTACTTCCTCCAGCCTTTTATATTAGAGCAGGCTTTGAAATAACTTACTTTATTTACGCCATCCCTCAATGAGCGCCCTCGTCCTAAAGATAGAGGCTCTTACGTCCGCTCTTGTCTCACGGGCGAACTCTGGCTCATAGTACTCTCTCACAAGGTTAGTGAGCTGAGGGATATTTACCCTTCTTATCTCAGTCAGCGTGTAATGCTGTACCTTGATGCCAGTCACTTCGAATACGAACATACGTATGGTGTGACTGATTTTCTGGT
This sequence comes from Lachnospiraceae bacterium NE2001, assembly GCA_900110635.1. GTDB lineage: Bacteria > Bacillota > Clostridia > Lachnospirales > Lachnospiraceae > Eubacterium_Q. Next base: position 51,390 of record FOEK01000017.1, on the reverse strand, counting down.
ATGACTCTCTTATAGTTATTTTATTATTAACAAGATCCGTCTCGATATATGACAGCTCAGCAAGATATTTCTTCTTCTTGCCCTCAAGAGTCGCTTCTGAGATTCGCTTCATCTTCAGCTTCTTCTCTTTCTTCAGCCTTTCACCCAGCTTCTTTCTAAGGTAAACCTGGGCAAATATAACTGCCGCGATCACCACTACTGAAAGAATGATCCAGATGATCATATATGCGAAAGGAGGTTGTAACTCAACCGATGTTTTCATTCCTGTGCCTTTCGAAAAGCTCCACTATCTTATCTACTACATCGCCTTCACGGCTTATATCCACCATACTGATCTGATACTTCTTAAAGAGCTCATTTGTCTTCTTTTTCCTGGATGCACGCTCTGCCAGCTCGGCCTGATGAAGCTTCTTATCGTGAAGCATATAGTCACGCTCGTAGCTCTTATTATCCAGATCATAGAGGTTATCACCAGTCAGATATGCATCTTCAATGTTGATCACCATTACATCATTCATAACGGTAAGCTTCTTTAGAAGACTTTCCTCCAGCTGGGCAAGTCCCTCCATATCTGTGATGATAAATATTATCATTTTACGTCTGATATTCTCAGCTATATAGTCCAGAGTTCCGGAAAGCGGCTTTGCCTCCTCCTCTGCGAGACATTTCTCATATCTAAGAAGCAGACTCTCCAAATGCTGCTTTCCTGACTTGAAGAAGCTGAAATCGTAGCCCTTATCCGTACTTGTTAGAAGGGCATAGTCATCGCCGTGGTCGTTCACCAGATAGCTGATAGTACCCAGTACATTCAGAGCGATGGCTGTCTTAGCCTCACCCTTATCGGTGTCACCACGAAACTTTGCTCCCGCATCGCCGACGAACAGGATGTTGTGCTTCTTGTCCGCAATGTATCTGCGGATCAGAACACGCCCCGTCTTCGAGGATGATTTCCAGTCAATGTCACGGACGCTGTCACCATAGACATACTCACGGAGATCATCAAAATCGAAGCTTCGGCCACGATAGATAGAGCCGAACTCACCATCCAGGATGTTGGAGGTCTTCTTCCTCGTATATAAACTTATAGACGCCTTAATACGCGCCAGATAATCATAATCCATACTTTCCACTGAACAAGACAGGGGACGGTTCTCTGTCTTCCGTTTTTCTATAACTCATATGTTATCAAATACTTAAGACAGAGAACCGTCCCCTGTCTTGCTGTCCCCTGTCTTGGCGTTATGGGGTCTGGATTGCACCCACGATACGGTCGATGATTGTTTCAACTGTTACGTTGTCAGCAATAGCTGCGTAGTTCAGCTCAACTCTGTGGCGAAGCACCTGATGACGAAGCAGCTTTACATCGTCTGGTGTTACGTAGGTACGTCCATATATAAGTGCTACTGCCTTAGCAATCTTCATAAATGCAATAGAAGCACGTGGGCTGGCACCCATCTTTACGTAACGGCTCAGCTCCTGCGGCAGAACCTTCTCAGCGTGTCTTGTTGCATCTACGATAAATGATATATATTTCTTTATTGCTGCATCCACATAAACCTTTTCAGCTATGCTCTGAAGATTATCTACGTCCTTAATTGAAAGCACTGAAGGTGTCTTCTTTATGGCACCTGACTCGATACGGTTCAGGATTTCAGCCTCCTCATCAGGTGTTGGGTAGGTAATCTTCTCCTTGATAAGGAAACGGTCTGTCTGAGCTTCTGACAGAAGGTAGGTACCCTCCTGCTCGATAGGGTTCTGAGTTGCAATAACTATAAATACATCGCCTGGCATCTTGTATGACTCGCCACCGATTGTAACCTGTCTCTCCTGCATAGCCTCAAGCATGGCACTCTGGGTCTTTGCACTTGAACGGTTAATCTCGTCCAAAAGAACGAAGTTGGCAAATACAGGACCAAGGGTTGTATCGAACTTTCCTGTTGCCTGGTTATAAACCTGAGTACCGATGATATCACTTGGAAGAAGGTCCGGAGTACACTGGATTCGCGCGAACTTTCCATCAACCGCATCTGATATAGTCTTTGCAGCGGTTGTCTTAGCCAGTCCAGGCACGGACTCTATTAAGATATGTCCGTCTGCGATGATGGATGCAACCAGCGCGAACTTCAGATTCTGCTGACCTACAACCTTGCCATCATAATAAGCAGACAGCTTCTTGATAACCTCCTGGGCGTAGTTGAACTCCTCCTGTGAAATAGCTGTGGTACCAGTATTATAGTTAGACATAATTCCTCTCCTTTTTTGCATCACATAACCCTTGTTACGCGATGTTACTTTTTATTATTATCTGACTTCTTGTCGTCTTTTCCGTCCTTCTTGTCCTGTTTCTTATCAGACTTGCCGTCTGACTTCTTATCTGATTTGCTGTCTGACTTAGCATCCGACTTCTTGTCTGATTTGCTATCCGACTTAGCATCCAACTTCTTGTCTGATTTGCTATCCGACTTGCCGTCTGACTTCTTTTCAGTCTTTGTCTTACCACTCTTCTCCTTCGTTTTGGCATCAAGCTTAGACTTAAGATCTGACTTCTTCTCGGATTCCTTCGACTTCTTCGTTGCTTCAGCCGCCTCTCTGGCAGCCTTCTCAGCCTCAGCCTGCTGGATCAGATCTTCAACATTTTCCCTAAGTATTGGATCAATGTACTGTGACTCATAGTAACGGTACAGTGCCTTGTACTCTTCGCTGTGGCTGTCATTTGCGTGACCGTGCATCTCATCGAACTCGTCATCACGACGAACCTTCTTTATAACATGAAGAGATACATTTGCTGCGTGAGACGCGATACGCTCAAAGCTGTTAACCAGATCAAAGAGCGAAACACCACCAGCGATGCTGCAGATGCCCTCCTGAAGTCTCTCAACGTGGTGAGACTTGATGATCTCCTTCAGCTCATCGATGGTCTCCGACAGAGGATCAACTCTTACAGCAAGATTTACATCATCTGTGGTAAAGGCCTTAAATGTAGTCTCCAGCGTATATTTTACAGCAGCAATTATGTCCTCAACCTCTTTATGTCCAACAGGTGAGAAATGTATATCCTGCTCGTTCTTGTCCCGGGCAACGTATGCGATATTCATACAGTAGTCGCCCATTCGCTCAAAGTCTCCGATGGAGTTAAGAATCTCGTAAGCTGTGAGCTTATCATCCGGAGTCAGACGCTTACGGTCGATACGAACTATGTATGTCGAAAGGACTGTCTCACATTTATCAATAAAGGACTCATTTTCCTCCATACGAGGAAGCTTGGTCTCGTCATACTCGTAAATCATGCTTGTGGCCAGCTCGTAGTTTTCCATTATGGCCTCGCTCATCTTGTGGATGAGAGATTTACACTGTTCCAGCGCAATGGTTGGAGTATTCAGCAGCATGTCATCCAGCTTGGACAGCTCGATATCCTCAGGACGCTCCTCGTCGCCACCAACAACCTTCTCTGTAAACTCAGATACCTGCTTGGAAAATGGCAGAAGTATAAGGCTTGTCAGTAAGTTAAACAGGAGGTGAAGTGTAGCGATGTTGCTTCGATTCACAGTATTAGTTAAAAATGGAAGCCCAACTGTTGCATTTAATATATAAAGAATTACAGTAAAGAACAGCGCACCAAAAATATTGAAGAAAAGGTAACCTATGATAAGTCGCTTAGCCTTTCTGTTTGCGCCGATTCCGCCGATAACTGTGGTGGAGCATTTTCCAAGGTTACATCCTATAATAATAGGGATAGCAACCGCATTGGATATGGAACCTGTGGCGGAAAGAGCCTGCAGGATACCGACTGACGCATTGGAGCTCTGCAGGATAACAGTTATAACAAGTCCGATGAGGATGCCGAGAAGAGGATTCTCAAAGGATGTAAAGAGAGACTGGAACTTCTCGCTCTCCTTAAGGGGTGCGAAAACGCCCTCCATAAGTGTCATACCATAGAAGAGCATGCCAAGTCCCACCAGGATGCCTGCAATATTTTTAGCATTTTTATTCTTAGTAAATAGAATGACAAATGCACCAATACCCACCAGCATCGGAGCAAATGATGCAGGCTTCAGCAGCTGCAGTATCAGATTGTCATCGCCGATATCACCAAGACGGAGGATCTGAGCAGTTACAGTACTACCAACATTTGAACCGAAGACAACAGGCATAGCCTGGGCAACCTTCATAATTCCAGCGTTAACAAAGCCCACAAGCATTATGGTAGTAGCGGCGGAGCTCTGGATGATACCAGTCACACCCATACCAAAGGCCCAGCCCTTTATGGTTCCAACGCCCTTCTTTTTACTTGTTGTAACAGTTTCAAGGATTCTCTCAAGTCCTGATCCAGTAAGCTTCTCAAGAGACGAACTCATCTGGCTCATACCGAAAAGGAAGAGTCCGATACCTCCTAAAAGTTGTAATATCGAAATAATGTCCATTTATAAAACTCCTTGTGAGTTATACGTAACCTGACACCTAATAATCACAGTCTAGTCCGAATGTATATTATACATCAATGTCGCCCACACTTGCAACGTAAAACAAAAAATGTGTGAGGGGAACAACGTCCACTCACACATTTCTACTCACACATATAATTATTTGTTGTAGCCAGGGATGTTCTTGTAACGAACTATCTTCATGCTGGCATTCTTGATAAACTCTTCCTCGCGAAGCTTCACGCGGGCAACCTGCTTGTACAGAGGTCTTCCCTTGTTAACCTTGTTCTTCAGCTTCTCGAAGTATTCTGTATCGCCGAAATGCTCCTCAACTGGGAAGATCTCAGCAACTATCTTGCCGTCCTCGTCGTATACCAGAACCTCCTGAACTGCATCATCTCTTGCGATATCCATCTCCAGCTCCTCTGGAGAGATATTCTCGCCGTTACTGAGAATGATAAGGTTCTTCTTACGTCCTGTCAGATAGATAAAGTCATCATCATCCACATATCCAAGGTCACCTGTGTGATACCAGCCATCCTCAAGTGCCTCAGCCGTAGCCTCAGGATTCTTGTAGTAGCCCTTCATTACCAGGTCACCCTTGAAGCAAAGCTCGCCCTCGTCAGTTGTCTTAACCTCGATACCTGGAACAAGCTGGCCTACACTGCCGTCCTTGCGAAAATGCTGTCTGTTAACAGCAGTACAAGGAGAACACTCGGTAGCACCGTAACCATTTAATATCTCTATACCCCAGGTTCTGAACTCCTTTACATACATAGGATCAAGGGCAGCACCACCGCAGATGATATACTCAAGATTTCCACCAAATACCTTCTGGATGGAACCATAAGTCTTCTTTCTTACATCCACGCCTGCCTTCAGCAGAATATCAGTTGATTTCATAAGACCCTTAAATGCCTGAGTCTTGCCCTTCTTTGCAACCTCAGCCCAGATCTGCTTGTGGAAGAACTCAACAAACATTGGAACCAGGAACATAGTCTGAGGACCAAACTCTTCCATATTTTTCTTTACATACTTAAGACTCTTGTTGATATATATAGGCTGTCCATAGTTGATAACCATAAGGATTCCAACCACGAGACCAAGAGCATGGTGAAATGGAAGCACTGCCAGAACTCCACCATATGGCTCGTACAGCATACTTGTATGAACTATCTCATACGCAATATTTCTGTTAGTCAGCTCAACACCCTTGCTGACGCCTGATGTACCTGATGTAAAGAGAATAGCAGCAGTCTTATCCAGTTCTATCTCATAGTCTTCAAAAGCCTTGCCCTTTCCTTCTCTGATAAGCTTGCGGCCCTCAGTAAGAATATCTTCAAGATCCTTGAGATTATAAGCCTTCTTTGCAGCCTTCTTCTCAACCTTTTTGAAATATGTATCAGTAGCAAATGCTACATCAGCCTCTCCTATCTTAGCGAGACCAATTATTTCCTCATCCGGAAGACCCTTATCGATACCAAGAGCAGTATTACCGCTGCAAACTGCTGCAAGGAAAACCACCAGCCACTCATAGGAATTCTCTCCTACGATTGCAACGTGCTTATCGATTATCTTCTTGCTATACATCCAAGCGCCAAATGCATATACATCCTCCTTGAAATCGTAGTACGTCTTATGCATTTCACCACTCTCACAAGGATATACAAATGCTGTATCATCAGCCTTCTCAACTGCGAGACGGTTGATCATCTCCTTCAGGTTATTCATCTGAGGTGGTGTGCAATATGGATACGCTTTATTCTTCATTTCTTTATTAACTCCTTTATTCAAAATGTGACAAACACCCGTAAGATAATTAAAAGATTTTAGTTAAAACTTTTTAAGTATCACGTGCCGATTGCTATAATAACATACACTATATCCAAAAGGAAAGGTGGTAATGAAAACTACGTGTATTTTTTTACATGGTGACGCCAACGCCAGTGTTTGGGGATATTACGGACCACACCAGATCAGCCACAAAGAGCACTATCAGTATGATACAAATAATGCGGCGATACTTAATATCCAGCTTATCCTTGTAGAAATCATCCAGCATCGGTGAAAAGATATAGGTAAATGCCAGTCCAGCCATTCCGAATACAAGAAGTCCCTCGAAGCAGACCCTGCCGTGAATATTGAGGAAGAATCCCGTATAGTCCCACCATTTCTTATGCAGGAAGGTTTCCAGTGCCCAGGCAGTTGCATACTCCACAACTCCGCAGACCACAACAGCACCTGCGAAGAGAAGTCCCGGTTTCTCTCTCAGCGGCTTCAAGAGAAGTATGATGAGGATTCCGCCGACACCATAAATAGGTAGCCAAGGTCCGTGCATTGTTCCACGATTAACCACCATACCTGTGGTAGCGATATAGTAGAACACCTCCCACACCCAGCCGACCAACGAATAGGTGAAGAACAGCTGTACCAAAGAGATAAATGGGTAGCTTCTGTTGTAATCATACTTCAGATCGTGAACCGAAACCTGAGGGATATCCATGACCTCAACACCCGACGGATGCTCAGTCTCTTCTATATGATCTATGGCCAGCAGATCGTCATTTAACAGCTTCCTCAGACCAAGGCGGAGCTCATCCTTCTTGGCATTTCGGATCTGCATATATATTTCAGCTTTGACGCATTCGATATAGGCATCGGAGAAAAAAAGGCCGGACAGATTAAATGTCAGATAAGACAGGATGTACCACGGGAAGAGGGACATCTCCAGAACGAAGCATTTCCACTTCTCGCCCATCATCAGAGTCTTTGACAGTTCGAAGGCCTCTTTCCTAGTGATAGATGGATTCTCAGCCACTACATAAGGAATCAGATAGTACTCGTAACGCTTGATTATTCCGCCCACGATGGTAAGATTCCACAGTACCTGAAAGATGTACCTGACGAACATAACAAGAGCGATATTCTTCAGCCTCTTGTTCTTATATGGGAAGAGAAGCTCCCCTGCACCAGTTCCGTGATAACGGCGCTGCTCCAGAAAATATCGATTCTTTCCCACTACTATTACATTTTTAAAGAATATGAAAATGAATATTGAAATGATAGCGAATATGAAGATAATGATGGAACTGGCAATCTTGCCACCGAAAGCCAGCTGATTCACACCATTTAGAATACCGAAGATAAAGGACTGGCTGCCAGAGATCTCATTTACAAATACCGATGCAACTCCGCCGTAATACTTCTCGGAAGTTGTCGGAATATCGTCTGGATCCGAGATGTCCTGAATCTCGAATATATTAAAAATAAACTGCCTGAGTGTCTCGGCGTTTGAACGGTTGGAATCCTTACCCAGGAGTCCGTTACCACTCTCCGCCTCGACCAGCTCCGCAGTTGTAGATATAGCATTATCATTCAGGGTGCCACTAGTCCGCGTCGCGAATTGATAACCACCACTTATAATAACTGAGACAATGAATGTAATAAGAATATTCAAATAGTACTTACGCTTCAGATTAACCCAGCCTTCCTTACGGATAATCTGACGAACATTCTTTGTTAACATACCCCTTGTCCCCCAATCTTATACTCAACCTTCCTAAATCAAAAGGCTTCCCCTTGAGGGGAAGCTGTCAGCGAAGCTGACTGATGAGGTGTCCTTACGACACCTTAGAAAGAATATCCTGTAACCTGGCCTCCAGCTTCTCGCTCACGACCTTTATACCGTGAACCTTCGCAATAAGCGCAGTGATATTCTGGATATTCTCCTTAATATCTCCCATATCCGAAGCCTTCTCCTTCAAAGCAACGAACTTTGGAAGCCCACACTTAAAGCACTTTCCGCACTTACAGCATTTTCCACATCTGGTACATTTGATACCAGATATATTACTCTTAATCTCATTTATGTCCGGAATGTTTTCTTTAATGTTCGAGATTCCATCCTTAATATCTGGGATATTGCCCTTGATGTTCGAGATTCCATCCTTGATATCTGGGATATTGCTCTTGATCTCGTCAAAATCGATATTACGGATCACCTGAGCCTTGTTCTGAAAGCCATCCTGAATAGCACCACTTAGTTCACGAACGCTACTAACTACCCCATCCAGTTTCTCTGCTCTATCAGCCCTAAGGGTAAAGTCTTCATTTACCACAATTCTTCTAAGAGGGGTAAATGCAGCAACTCCAACAGCGGTAGCAAAGGCACCAACTGATACACCGATGATTCCACGACGAAGCTTCGCATCTCTCTTCTTCTTCAGTTTGCGAACCTTCATCTCTTTATACTCCTCGAACTCGAGGTCATCATCTATCGGCTGCTGTGCCGCATATTTGAGCTTCCTGGCATCCAGCAGATTCTTTACACTAAGTCCCATAAGGCCAACACCTGTTGCAATAACAGCGCCCATTATAAGACCTTCAGTCTGCAGTTCGTAGTCACCAACTACTATCTTCTTCATATGTCCCCATCTCCTTCTCTATAATCTAAAGGCTTCCCCTGGAGGGGAAGCTGTCAGCGAAGCTGACTGATGAGGTGTTCCCCACCGTTCTAATTATTGTAGCACATCCTTAATAACTTCTCCACCGATAATTAAACCAACTACCGACGGAACAAAGGCCACCGACCCCGGAGTCCTTCCGCCTGTATCAATCGGCATTTCCTCTGAATAAACAACCTTCAGCGAATCAATTCCTCGCTTCTTAAGCTCCCTGCGCATAACCTTCGCAAGGGGACACACGCTGGTCTTATAGATATCTGCCACCTTAAATGCTGTCGGATCCAGCTTGTTGCCCGCTCCCATAGAGGAGATCACGGGAACTCCAACCGCCTTCGCCTGCTCGATCAGAGCAAGCTTTCCAGTCACGGTATCAATAGCATCCACCACATAGTCATACTGTGAGAAATCAAACTGATCCTTTGTCTCTGGCAGATAGAAGCACTGGTACTTCCTAACCACACAGTCAGGATTAATGCTATGTACTCGCTCCTCAGCCACATCCACCTTAGGTCTGCCGACTGTATCAAGTGTCGCGATAATCTGTCGGTTGATGTTGGTCACGTCCACAACATCCTTATCGATCAAATCCAGCGCACCTACTCCTGAACGAACCAGTGCCTCCACCACGTAGCCGCCAACACCACCGACGCCAAAAACCGCCACCCGCTTTGTTGCGAGCTTCTCTAATGCTTCCTCACCCAGGAGCATCTTTGTTCTGTTAAAACTTTCATTCACCATTAACTATAAATATTCTCCAATTATCTCGTCTATTCCGAAATATGTAACAAAAAATACACTACATTTATCTTTTAACACATCCCCCATCAAAATGTAAATAGTTTAAGTTCAACCCCAAAAATATTTTTGCTTAGTAAGAAAAACGCTACGAATAACGAGGATCTAGCTAAGACCCTCGTCACCGTAGCCCTTTGATTTTAGTATGGTATATCTGTCAGGAAAGACCTCTTTGCAGATTGCGAGTTCCAGTTCCTGTCTATGAGCAAAATGGGAAAACATAGCCTCCTCACCGGACACTCCATTCGCCTTTACAAATGGCGATTCATTGAAATATTTCAGCATCAGAGGGAACCACAGTTCATTCCCTTGATCATCTGACCTTTCTTTCCTGATCACGTTGATATTTGAACGGATATCCTCACTCAGAAGATAAACTATCTGATAATCCCGCTCTCCCAAAGCATTTTTTATCTCTTTGTAAAAATCTATAATCGCCATGTCGGATGCGTTCTGGAACAGGATCATATCCTCTACGATATTCTGAAAAAGAGAACACTCAAATATATTTCCATCGGTGTTCCAATTAGAATAGCGAGTTAGAATGATGTTCTTAAAGTCTTCGCGAGATACGCGGTTATTGTATATCTCATATTGTTCCAGGTCCTTGTGAAATCCTGGAATATCTGTGATTATCTGAGTGTAGCAAGTGATTACGTGTTCATCTTCTTCGTGACTCTTTAAGGCTATCTCATCTTTAATATCCGGATATTTATCCAAGATTTGAGAATATCTGTTAGGTGAAATATAAGCGCACCAGGCCAGTTCTACGGGAGAATAATCTCCCTCACGAAACACTTTAAAATCGGGATGCTTCTCAGACAGTTTTCCGACAAGAGTGCTTTTTCCGCTCCCCTGTAATCCTTCAACAAAATAGTTCATACGATTCCCCAATTCCACTAAATCTCCTAATTTTTTCTATAAGCTTCAGTTTTCTTCCAATATGCGCAAGCCTTCCTTATAGTCCTGCCCAAGAATTTCCTGCACCTTCTCAAAATCATATTTCTCGTGTAGTCTCGCCTGTACCTTAAGGAATTCCTTTTTTCCATAATTCCTGATATATAAGGACTGAGCCTTTGCGGCATTTGCTCCATCATTGGACGGTACATAGAATCCCTTCTCGCAGGTCTCTATTTCACTGCATTCGTAACATGCATCTATATTCTTTTCATTGCAGCACTTTACGTTAGGACATATCCTGCCTTCGGAGCAGATGGCAAAGGAGCAGGTATTGTACTCAGTTCTGCAGCCTCCACACCACTCTCCAAGGAAGCAATGGTTACAGGACAATCCACATATAGCGACAGGATCAACGCCCTTTCTTGCTATCTTACAAAGTCTGTTCTTTATTCGCAGCATTGCTTCAATATGCATAATCCAATGGCGCGAAAATGGCATCTGTATAAGTCCTTTTATATCCTTGCCGCACCAATAGTCAATCAGCCAGAAAGCATTTTCATCCTCACTGACACACTTACTTTCTATCAGCTTCTGTTTTGTGTCTTCAGTATGTTTTCTTTTTAGATCCTTGTACTGTAATTGTAAAAGAAGCTGATCCGTTGATTCCTTTACCTCCTTTGCATAAAGATAAAGCTCCCACACATTCAGTTTCTTCGAAAACTCAACAATCTCTTCACCGGCAAGCTCGTTACCCGTTGTGATGATAGGAGATGCTGTCTTCTCAAGGAACCTTTTACGAAACAGTATCTGCTCATCATCCGCGATCATCTCGTGAGCAACGATATCTTCTATCCTGAAAATATGCCATATAGAATACGCAAGAGTTTTACTGTGATAGCCCTTGGCGCCCGCAAACGGCAATTGATAAAAAGCCTTCTCAGGATAGCCTTCTATGATCCATGTTATCTGCTGGAACAATTCATCTCGGAACTCTATCAGCTTCTTGATGGCTTCGCCAAAGGTAGCTTCTTTCGACAACAGCTTTTGTATCTCTTTATTCTTTTCTGACCAACCCTTATCCATTCAACTCCCCCTTATTTTCAAACCTTTTACGCTACTTTTTCCTTACTCTCGTGACAATAGTACAACCGTCTCATCAGTAAGTATTATGAACACGCTTAGTATTGATAAAATTAACAGCGGACATCTTCAATTCCTCTAATCAATTCAACGATCATATCATGTACTGGGGTTGGCACATTGTGCTTTTTACCTAACCGCTGAATGCATCCATTCAAAGTATCAATTTCCGTCTTCTGATGTTTCTCAATATCCTGTAATGTTGATGCCCGATGAGCAAATGTATCTGGTACAAGTTTACTGTAAAAAACATCCTGATACTCCTTCGCATTATTCCAAAACGTCTTATATCCGGCAGCTTTCATCACAGCAAAGGTTTCTTCAATAAGCCTGTTCATAATGCCAACCAAGTGCCCTGAACCCGCAAGTTCACCATAACTCATATTCATGATTGCGCCTAACGGATTTAAGGTTGTGTTATAAAGCATCTTCGCCCACAATGCCTGAATAAGCTCATCCGAAACCTCGGACGGTATGCCTGAATCGCTTATAGCCTTTGCAATTGGCTCAAGCCCTTTCGTATTTTCTCCGTGCAATGAACCAAGCAATATCGGAGCATTATGTACAGTAACCTTCGTAACCCAGGGGGCAGTCCTTTCAAATCCCGTTATTACCCTTGCATTGAAAACCTTTGAAGCCGAAAAATATGCCAGATACGTCTCATCATTTCCCCATCCGTTCTGAAACAGTATTATTTTACCATTCCTACCTATAATGTTCCGGTTCTTAGCCAATTCGTCTGCAACAGTCTTGTTGGCCATGGTTTTTACTGCAACTGCAATATAATCATATTCAACTTCTATCTGATCAATGTTCTCATATACAGTTATGCATTCCGATGAAACCGTTATTTCATCGAATATTCCGGTCCTTTTTAATCCATTAGCCCTTATAGCCTTGGCTGTTTCTTCTCTCGCAACAACTGCAGTTTCCATCCCGGCATTTGCAGTGGCAATAGCTATCGCGCATCCGACCGCACCCATCCCAATAACTAAAACTTTCATTCTATTATGACCCACCTTCCTTTCAATCTGCCATCTATTTATTCCGCCACTTAATCCTCCATATCAACATCAAGAGTAATCGTCTTCTTTGAGGTGTTGCTCAAACGCTGTAAAAGACTCACGACCTCAACATGCTGGGTGTTCGGGAACTGATCTATGCAGCAGCCCTTCACTGGAGCATAGCCATTCGCCTCGAAGATTTCCAGATCTCGGGCCAGTGAGGTTGGTTTACAGCTGATGTAAACCAAGGAATCTACGCCGTAGGAGAGAATCTTCTGGAGAGCCTTAGGATTTACGCCATCACGTGGAGGATCCAGGATTATCAGGTCCGGTTTTTCCTCCAGCTCGTCCAGTTTTTTCAGAACATCGCCCGCTATAAACTCACAGTTTGCCAGCTTGTTTAGCTTTGCATTCTCTCTGGCGGCTTCGACTGCCTCTTCGATTATCTCAATGCCGTAGACCTTGCTTGCGACTGGTGACATCATCTGGGCGATGGTACCAGTGCCGCTGTAAAGATCATAGATAACACCAGTCTTCTCTGCATTATCAGCTGATGACTCCTTATCTGAACCTTCCGGTTCCTCCTTTGCAGCCGATAAAGCAATGGCTTCATTGGCATAGTCACGAACCCTGGAGTATAGAACCTCGCTGCCGCGAGTATTTGTCTGGAAAAATGAATACGGTGATATCTTGAACTTAAGTCCCAGCACCTCCTCCATGAGATAGTCTTCACCATAAAGCAGCGTAACGGTATCAGGAATGATTGCGTCTGCAAGAGTATCGCACTCCGTGTATAGAACTCCCACGATCCGGTTATAACGGGAGAGGGACTCAAACTCGCCAGAACCGCCCTTCTCTTCGTCGCTGAGATAAGCGTTCTTGAAGACACCATTTTTATCTCGTACCACCTTATTTGAATGCATTCCGTAACGTCCAGTATTGTTGTCGTAGCCGTGTGAGCTGTAGCCATCCATTCCCACAGGCGAAGTATCTCCCAGAGACAGAAGGCCTGCCACATATTCAGGAAGGCAGAGCTCGTCCACTGTCTCACTTCGTTTCTCATTCCAGGGAATCTCACGTGTATACTCATCGATGGAGTGATGAGTCGTGGTCACCAGATTGACGAGGATCCCGCCATTTGTGGCAGACTCGCGGATCACAAGATTGCGAAGAACTCCTGTGTGAGTACGCTTGTTGTAATGTGGAACTCCGCGGTCACGATAGAACTTCTGTGTGAACTTCAGTATCTCGTTCCAAGCCGGGCTGACCAGAGCGCAGGAGTCAATGCTGATGATATCGTGAGTTGAGTTTCGGCGGTGGAGTCCCAGGGTCAGCGGGCCGTCCTTCTCGGAATCGCCGAAGGTGAATTCCATTTTATTTCTATATCTAAATTGGTCTGGGGATGCCAGGATGCCTTCCCAATTGAAATCACTCTCAAAATCTATAACCGGTGCGAGTAGGTCCTTCACCATCTTCTCTTTCAGTTTTAGCTGGCTGGTGTAGGCGAAGGTCTGGTAGGTACAGCCGCCGCAGCTGTAGAAATGGTCGCACATTGGTTTCTTGGTTTCCTGTGGAGACTTCTCTACAACGTCCATAAGTATAGCGTCAGCATAACCCTCTTTCTTCTTCTTGATGCGTGCCTTAACCCTCTGGCCCGGCAGCGCACCCTTCACTGTAATCCTTCGTTCAATGCTGCCGCCTTCCACCGATGGATTCTCCTCTACGTGAAGAAAGCTTCCCTTGTTTGGAAAGCTGTATTTATCAATTATTCCCTCGACTATGTCGCCCTTTTTCATGCATTTAACCTCTCATTTCAAACCCTTTATTTTTGCGTTACATTTCACCTTATTACATAATCTGCAATATGTATATAATAACGTATTTCGCCTTTAATATCTACTTAAGTTATGATACAATGTCGGTATGTTTTTCCTATAATAATATGGAGGTAAACATCTTGACTATCACAGACAAAAATGAGTTTCAGAGTGGAGTAAAACGCGTGATCATTTCCGAGGAGGAGATTCAGCGCGAGATCAAAAAATGCGCCGACTGGATCAGCCAGGAATACGAGGGAAAGCCTCTTCTTCTGGTCAGTGTCCTGAAGGGTGCATTTGTCTTTTTATCTGACCTTTCCAAGGAGATCACTATCCCCTGCGAGATTGGCTTTATGGCCGCAAAGAGTTATTTTGAGAGCACAGAGTCTTCTGGCGATGTGCAGATTCTGTACGACCTAACCCAGGATATCAGCCAATATCACGTTGTAATTGTCGAGGACATAATCGACACAGGCAGAACCTTGTCCGCAATCATTGAACTGCTGAAAAAACGTGATCCGCTGTCGCTTAAGCTGGTGACGCTGCTTGATAAGCCTGATCGAAGACTGATCAAGCTAAGGGCTGATTATACGCTGTTCACAATCCCGGATTATTTTGTGATTGGATACGGGCTGGACTTCGGCGAGTATTACAGGAATCTGCCGTATATTGCGGAGTACAACACGGCACTTCTGGACTAAAATCCATCATATATGAGCGTTGCATTTTATATAAATCTAAAGCATCTATATAAAATGTTATAGTTATTCAACATTCTATAAGGAGAAAATCATGGAAAAGTTTTTCAAACTCAAAGAGCATGGCACGACTGTGAAGACAGAGGTACTTGCTGGATTCACCACATTTATGACCATGGCTTACATCCTGGCCATTAATCCAAGCATTCTGTCTGCCACCGGAATGGACCCAACTGCGGTTCTGATAGCAACCTGTCTTGCTTCGTTCGTTGGAACTATGTGTATGGCATTTATGGCAAATCTGCCATTTGCCCTTTCAGCTGGTATGGGATTAAATGCTTACATGGCCTACACCGTTGTTCTGGGAATGGGTTATACCTGGCAGGTGGCTCTGCTGGCAGTTTTCATCGAGGGAATAATCTTCATCCTTCTTTCTCTCACCAATGTCAGAGAGACACTGTTTAACGCAATCCCACTGGAGCTTAAGAAGGCTGTGTCCGTTGGTATCGGTCTTTTCATCTGCTTTATTGGTCTGCAGAATGCAGGACTAGCAGTTGACGGTGCAACACTGGTTGAGCTGGTTGATTTCAAGGCTTCGTTCCACACATCTGGAATCTGCGCACTTCTCGCCATCCTTGGAGTTATCCTTATTTCTATAATGTATATCAAGAAATTCCCAGGTGCTATATTCTTCGGTATTCTGGCTGTATGGGCTATCGGAATTATCCTACAGCTTGTGGGAGTATATATTCCAAATCCTGACGAGGGCTTCTATTCACTTATCCCTAGTCTGTCATTTCCTGATTTCAGCAAATTAGGCCTTACTCTTGGCGAATGCTTTGACGTAAATCTTAAAGACGTGGGAATCTTCAACTTCATCGTTGTTATCTTTGCTTTCCTGTTCGTCGATCTCTTTGATACACTGGGAACACTTATCGGTGTCAGCGCTAAAGCGGACATGCTGGACGAGGAGGGCAAGCTTCCACAGATCAAGCCAGCACTTCTGGCTGACGCAATTGCTACAACAGTTGGAGCTATCTTCGGAACCTCCACTACTACAACCTTCGTTGAATCAGCAGCAGGAGTTGGTGTAGGCGGCCGTACAGGACTTACCGCATTTACCACAGGAGCACTGTTCCTGGTATCCACATTCCTTGCTCCTATATTTATCGCTATCCCATCATTTGCTACAGCTCCAGCACTTATCGTTGTGGGCTTTATGATGGCCAGCTCAGTTACTGAGATCAAAATGTCAGAGGAAAACTACACCTCAGCAATTCCTGCATACCTCTGCATCATCGCTATGCCAATGTTCTATAGCATATCCGAAGGTATATCATTTGGCGTTATCTCTTATGTGCTTCTGAACCTTGCTTGTGGTAAGGCTAAGAAGATCAACCCAATTATGTACGTACTGGCGGTGCTGTTCATACTGAAATATATCTTCTTGTAAAATGCGGGTTTATAAATATTCGAGGCGGAGTTTATGTGACTCCGCCTCGTTTTTATTTACCTATGAATATCTCATCTGAACCATTTTCTGGCTTTTTTCATTTCATCATTTTACTGCAGTAGTTTGCTCTATGTTTGGGCTATGTTGAGTTCACCTCAATTTCTTGAGTTCCACAGTGTAATCACCGCTATCGTCAAATGTCATAACCATATAGCCCTTACTACTGCCACCCCTTGGTACTGAAATGCTTCCCGGATTCAGGATCCTGACACTGTCTGTGACCTCGTACCCTTCAAATATATCGTCAAAGGGCACGTGGGTATGCCCGTAAAGTGCTATATCGCAGTCATTCTCCATCGCGGTATACATCAGATTTTCCAGCCCAAGGCTGACACCCTGCCTATGTCCGTGGGTACAGAAAAAACGGTGGTCATTTAACTCAAATACCGCCGTCTGTCTTAGGTCATTTGCTCCATTTCCCGAATAATACCTGTCGCAGTTTCCCTGAATGAAGACTGCCGGGACTGGCAGACTGATTTTGTAATCTGTGGCTTCCTGATCCTGTGGTCTCAGCTTCATTGCTGCTTCCTGGTCTAACGAATTCCAGGTTCTTGCCGCATCGTCCAGCCAGCCGCGGATCACCTCTGGATCATCCTCCAGGTCTCCCAGATGAATCAGCATATCTGGAAATTCCTTATCAATGGCCCTCTTTATATTCTGACTCCGCCCATGGGAATCACTCACGATCAAAATCCTTCGTATCATCATTAAAACTCTTTGTCTTTGAGGTAGTCGGCCAGGGCGCGGAGTGCCTTACCGCGGTGGCTGATAGCGTTCTTCTCCTCAGGACTGATCTCAGCCGAGGTCTTGCCATACTCTGGCAGGAAGAAGATTGGATCGTAGCCGAAACCATTTTCACCAGCTATTTCATAGCCGATCCGGCCTTCCATGGTGCGGACAAATGTCTTCTCTGTTCCGTCTGGGAAGACAGCTGCCATAGCGCATACGAATCTGGCGGTTCTCTCCTCGTCAGGAACACCCTCAAGACGTTCTATAATATTTGTATTCTTTATATCGTAGGAGGTATCCTCCCCCATATATCTCGCCGAATAGATTCCAGGCTCCTTGCCCAGCGCATCTACCTCGAGGCCTGAATCATCAGCCAGGGCCAGATGGCCGCTTGCCTTACATACAGCACGAGCCTTGATAAGAGCATTTTCCTCAAATGTCGTACCATCCTCAATTATGTCGATGTCGACTCCCGCATCCTTCATAGAGAGCACCTCAACATCCAGATCAGCAAGTATCGCCTTGATCTCCCTCAGCTTGTTCATATTTCCCGTTGCAAAAACTAACTTCTTCATAATTCCTCCATTTCAAATCAAAAGACAGGGGACGGTTCTCCGTCTTTTATTGGTTGTCGGTGAAGGCTTTGAGGCACACGTTGGTGTCGCTCTCTTCGGCGCTGTACCACACCTCGCCGTAGAGGCTGACATAGCCCTCGCCATCAGTGAGGTCCAGGTTAGCTGTCCTTTCACCGCCGTCACATTCTATCGCTATGGGCCGTTCGCTGCCCGGCGTATTCACGCTCACTATGATAGCATATTTCTGGCCCTTTTTCAGTTCTATATCCCGCTTCAGGTCCACAGTGTAGTAGCCAGCGTAGCGAGTCTCGCCCTTTCCAATCTGCTGCCTGCCGCCATTTAACGAAGACATATCCTCATAGTTTGTCACCACATACACCGAGAACTTCGTGTTCGGCCCCGTTGCATAGAAAGACACAGCCTTAAGGATCTCGTCATTTTCCGCGGTATATACATTTGCAAAATAAGCTTCTTCTTTGTCGAAGCCCATCTGGCCAACCCAGCCCAGAAGATCCGACTGGTAGATATTGTCGTAGTTGTCAGGTTCCGCCAGCTTTGTATAGACTATGGATTTACCGCAAATGTTTACGTCATCATAGGACACGTAGAAGTAGCCCTTGTCACCAAACTCCTCGCCCCAGCTGTTCTTGCAGATATAAGCACCGTTCCTGCTGGGTTCAGGTGTAAAGTTCTCCTTTGGATAGTCGTCATCCCAGCCCACCACAACCAGGTCGTGGTTTGGCTTTTCAGTTCCATTATAATAATAGCAGGAGGTATCGGAGTTGTAATACTCTGAAATGAAATCGCCATATGACATTTCCATATAAATACTAGTCTCAACACCGCCGTACTTATAAATGGCGCTCTTTATCTTCTCCTCGTCCCGGTCGTCAATGATGATAGCCTCCTTGAGATGCTTCACAGCAGTAAGCTCCGTGTTCGTCTCGCCATCACCATATTCATCGTCCGACTCAAGAACCGGCCCCTCCCAGGATGCCAGGTACGCCAGGCTCATGGTGTGCTCGCCGCCCTCGCTGAGGTCAAGACTGAAACCGTTGTTCATGGACATATGATCCACAGAGTAGATTTTTTCCTCTTTAGGAAGTGAAATGCTTTCGAGGGCTCCCAGTGATGCGAAGGCCCAGCAGGTGCCGTAAGTCCCCTGATTCCGAACAGGCGTAACTCGGTCGTGTTCCCGCATATCATAAGCCTTCGGCAGGTAATCGCCGCCATCGGTATTTGTGAAGTCCACCATTCCCGTCACGAGATTATATTTCACCTCATAACCAAGCTGTGACAGGTAAGCCGAGATTGGAATATAGAGAACCTCCTCAATGTTCTGCACATCCTTAGCTGCAAACTTAAGCTCGGTCTCACTTCGGTCCAGCTCAACGCGACCATCCGAATAGACATTAACCGAACAGCACATTATATCCTCAAGAAAGTCCTCCGGCGCAAGAATCTCAGCCTTTTCATCAAGCCTTATATTGTATCCAAAGCTGCCCAGGCTCTTCCCTGCGATCCGAACATCCAGACCGTCCTCTTCAATCTGTGCCAGCTTCTTCTGGATAATATCATCCAGTGCTGCCTCGGATTCCGCGCCTGGTGTGATCTCACTTTCCTCCTTGCGAGGCATATATATAATTATGGCAAATACAACAATTAGTATTAAAAGAATACTAAGTATTTTTTTCATCCATTTTTCCTTTTATTTATTATTCTAAGACCTCTTAGGTGGGCGTGCGCCCATAAACTGGTAATAATACGATTTGATCATTCCATTATATATCTTGCGGTTTTTATCCGCCTTCCGTCCTATGTATTTCTCCGCCTCCTCGTATGAGGTGATCAGAAACATAGACCAGTTGTCCAGCGCCTTATATCTCTCGCCGATGGTTTTATAGAGTTCAGGCAGTGCTTCCTTCTCCTCAAGTCTCTCGCCGTACGGAGGATTTGTGATGATAAATCCGTAGGACTTTGGACTGCTGAGTTCCCTTACAGGTCTCTGCTGGAAATGTATATACTGCCCCACTCCCGCTGCCTCCGCGTTCTTTGCGGCACATTTTACTATATCACTATCCAGGTCGTAGCCCTGAATATGCATCTCGATATCAGTTTTCTCCAGCGACCTCGCCTCGTCATACGCCTCGTACCAGATCTTCTTATCGATCAGCTTCTCCCAGGTGCAGGAGGTAAAATCGCGGTTAACACCGGGAGCAATATTAGCACCTATCATTGCTGCTTCAATGGGAAATGTACCGCTTCCGCAGAAGGGATCCACCAGCAGCCTGTCTGCTCTCCAAGGCGTCAGCATAATGAGAGCCGCCGCAAGAGTCTCAGAAATCGGAGCCTTACCCACCAAAGTACGATAGCCCCTCTTGTGGAGGGATGTACCCGTTGTATCAAGCCCCACCGTGACAACGTCCTTCTTTATAAAGATACGAACCGGATAATCCTCGCCATCTTCGGTGAAGCGGTTGATATGATAAGTATTTGACATGGATTCAACCATAGCCTTCTTGGCGATACTCTGAATCGAAGTCTCACTAAAAAGCTTGGACTTATTGGTTGTAGCCTTCGTAACCCAGAACCTGCCATCTCTCGGAATGATCCTAGCCCAAGGGATATGCTTAATCCCCTCATACAGCTCATCGAAAGTCACAGCCTTAAACTGACCACATTTCAGCAGGATTCTCTCACTTGTCCTGATTCCAATATTCGCCCTGGCAATGGCCGAAGCAGGACCTGCAAATGTCACTCTGCCGTCTTCCACCTCAACTATCTCATATCCCAGGTTCTGTATCTCCTTCTTCAGCACCGCCTCCAGACCAAAATGGCACGGTGCAATAAGTTCAAATCTTTCTTCCATCTTCTCTCCTCGCATGTGCAATGGGGACTGTCCCCATTGCACATAGGTCTGTCCCTAATTGCACATTTTATATAATACTACGGGGTTTGTCGAGTAAAAACTTGAGTTTGTAACACTGGCCAAAACTACTTTTCGATAATTATTTATCGTTTATCGATAATTTTTAGTTGACAAATGTAAAATGATATTGTATTATCGCTTCAACACAGGGAGAGGAACGGCCCTGTGTAAGCCGGTTTATTAAAAGACAATTCGTGGAGGTTTTTATGAATAAAGACATAGTTATTAGTAAAATGAAGAAAGGAAGCCTTATAATAGGCATCATATGCATAACCTGTGCACTACTTGAAAGCATCATATCCATTAGTTATCTATCTGGCGCTTATACAAGACTTACGGATGAACAATATACTTCCGATTCACTTGCATACATGAATCAATATGCATTTTTAAAAAATGGAATCGCATTTTGCATTGTTACAATAGTAATGCTTATTTCAGCCATAATGTTTATCACTATATCGAGAAATGGAGCACCATTTGCAAATAAAAATGCTCAGATAATCCGTGTGATAGGTATACTGACAATCCTTGAAGGATTTATCCCTTCCACTATCGCCATTATCGTTCTCGGATATCATCAAGAGTTCCTGCCAACTCTGTTTTCTCCTGTTAATATTCTCATAGGCCTGCTGTTCGTTTTCCTTGCTTATGTCATAAAGTATGGAGCGATTCTTCAGCAGGAATCCGACGAGACAATATAAGGAGGCGGACATGGCAATAATACTAAGATTAGACCGCGTTATGGCGGATAGGAAAATGAGTCTCAACGAGCTCAGTGAAAAAGTGGGCGTCAGCAACGTCAACCTGTCAAAGCTAAAAACTGGAAAAGTCAGCGCTATACGCTTCTCGACGTTAAATGCAATCTGCACCGCCCTGGAGTGTCAGCCAGGGGACATACTGGAGTTCGTACCCGATGAATAAAAACAAAAATGTGCAGTGGGGACTGTCCCCACTGCACATAGGTCCGTCCCCAGCTGCACATTTTGTTATTTTTTAGGTCCTTTTATTTCTTCTTTCTTTTCTAGCTTTTTCTGGTCTGGGTTTTTCTGTTCCAGTTTTTTCAGGCTCATCTTTTCTTCCATCTTCTTCTGAGCTGCCTTTCTGGCCGCCTCCTTCTGGGCTTTCTCGTAGTTGAGATATTCCTTGGTAAGCTCTGGAGATCCCAGTGACTGTCCAACCTCGAGAACCTCTTTAACATCTGCTTTCCTATTTGGATTCTTATCATCCATAGCGAGCTTGAAGCATTTTCTCAGGGTTTCATCACGAAGCTTGACTATTCCCTCGTGACTTGTGTCAGCCTTGCCATTGATCATATTGTTTAGAAGAGTAGTTGTTATCATCTTGCCAAACCTGGTATTCATTATGTTATTCATGGCCTTGTCAGCCTCGGGGGTTAAGCCTTCTCCCAGCTTTGCCTTAAGCATATTACTATTCTTCTCAGTTATTATCCTGCTGTCACCCTTCTTCGGTCCAAATACATCTTTAAGTGTCTGGTAATAGAGGGTATTCTTTACAGATTCATAGAGTCTGTCAATCTTTTCAGTGTCATTTATGATCTTAGGGCCAGCCTCTTTAGCGTTCTTTGCGAACTGATTTCTCTGATATACCTCTTCTTCTATTCCAGAATCGAGGATTTCCTGACCTGTTACCTCAGCTACGTCCTTACGCTTCTCTATTTTCTTATTCATCAGCTCAGCCGTTGCTTCAGCACCCTTAAGCCTCTCCTCAGAACGGTCAGCCATATTGAGATCTTCTTCAAGTCTTGTAGCCAGCCTATTTCTTGCTGCCTGCATTACATCAACTCTGGATCTGGCCATCTTGCTATCCTTGCCAGCTTCCTTTTCATCTTTTTTACGCTGCAGATACTTATCCATCCTGTCAAGGAGCTTCTTCTCCTCTTCAGCTATAGCCTTGGCATCATAAGGATGGTGAGGCATATCCTTGAAGTCTTTTTCCAGGTTAATATGCTTATGCCACAGCTCCTGCAATTCTTCAACGAGCTTGTCGAACTCGGCGCTGCCCTTCTTATAGTACTTCTTGCTTGATAAAACTGATACATTCTGTTCAAGACTGGTAAAATGCTTCTCCTGAATCTTCTTTGGATCAGCATACATCTCATTATCAACTATCGTCTCTATATCGCCGCAAACAGCGTCAAGTGAATATTTGCCCACCTTCAGCTGCTCAGCTATTTCAGCAGGGTTCATGCTGGAGAAGTCCATTTTCTCGATATAATCTTTTACCTTCTTCTCGTAAGCAACGCCCTTATCAATATTATCCTTCGAATAGCTCTCATCCCTTTTGTAAAATGACATAAGCACGCCAGTTTCTGTGGCACGTTCCAGCTCACAGATTTGACGATTATTTACCATGTACTTGGAAATAAGTTCATTTCTAACTTCTTCGCTCTTTACCTTGTGCTCATATTCTCCGGAGCTGATTTCCTTCAGAAGCTTCTTCTGCTCACATTCCAGCATATACTTCTGACATTCATAGTCAAATCGAGGATCCTCTCCGACACGCTTTCCGCCCATAGTAAGACCCTTCTCGACATCAAAATCAAGGCCATATTTCTCAATAAGCGTGTCAGTAAAGGCATCAAATTCCTTCAAACCTTCAGATGTAGAAACAGATTTAAAGAACTCACTCATTTCAGAGTTATTCTTATCAGTAACAAACTTTTTATGAATCGCGAGCACCGGGTTACCTGCTAACGCCTCTTCATTCATCTTATTCGCAGAATCAATAAATGGTTTCGTTGTATTCCGATACTTATCAGCTGCATTAGATACAGTATTGAGAATATCATGTCTTAGAGCACTCAGCTTAAGACGCTGTCCCTGATTATCAAGAGAATTCTTAGCCTTCTGACGCTCATCCTTACCATAGCAATCCTTCAGAGCATTCTCCAGATTCTTATCATACTGCTCTACAAACTCTTTGTAGCGATCTGCATCATTAAGAGACTCCAAATGAAGTCTTGATATAGTCTTTATCTTTTTGATCTTATCAAGATCAACTCTGACATTCTTAGGCTGCTTAGCATTATACTTTTGAAATTCTTTCAAAAGTCCCGGATCCTTCTCCAGCATTCCAGTAAAGGTATTAAGCTGGTTATAGAAATGTGGTGCATTCCTGCCTATGGTTGCGACTTGATCAAAGTTCTTCTGTGTTCGATACATCAGCTTCTGCATCATCTCTGCAACAGGAGCTTTATCTCCCCTTGCATACTTCTGCATAGCCTCAAGGCCCCTCTCTCTGCCTGCCTGAATTATTCCCTTAAACTGATAAGTTCCGGCACGTGGACCATCATCATCCACGCTGAAATCCTCCATCCAGTTAGAATAATTCTGAAATGCCAGCTGTTCAGGGCTAAGAGCCCCCTGAGGATTATTCTTAAATGCCTCTCTGATTGCATCCTTTGCATCCAGGGTTGCAGCCATATTAATATAAGTCATCTCCTTTTCATTAAAAGGCAGACCCTTCATCGTCTGATCATGATATGGCACAATAAACTGGGCAAAATCCTGACGAGACATTACATTCTTTGATTCCCACTCGTCATGATACTTAGGATTTGGTCCATAGATATCAATATCGAACTGGGTTCTTTTCTTTGCATATTCATTTAACTCAACAACTTCATCATACCCAGTAGTTATCTTCTTCTCCACATCCTCAAGAGGCTTATCATTTTCGGTTGCAAAGGTTTCTGTAAACAAATGGTCATAACTAAGCTTCAGATCCTTTACCTTTGATATATATTTCTTATATTCATTCAGAACCTCTATCTTGTCATTCTGATTATTGATCTTCTTATTCCAAGCAAAATGTCTTAGCTTATATGACTCAGAACGAGCCTTTTCGCTTTCAACTATAGCCTTTGAACATTCAACTAGTTCAGCCTCTTTATTCTTAATAGCTTTCTGCTTTTTCTCTATCTCTTTTTGTTCATCCTTAATACGCTTCTTCATTGCTTCAATCTGCGTAGAAAGAGTAAACTCCTCATACAAGGATCTAAATGCTTCATATTGTTCTAGTTTTTCTGCATTTTCGGCCTTGAATGCATCTATCTTTGACTTATCAGTTTTTTTATTCTCCATCTCCTTAAGAGTCTTGGAGTATTCCTTATGCCAGTCAAGTATCTCCTTATTCTCAAGCTTCAGTCGATCAGCCTCAGACAGCTGATTAGGACCTTTGGGAGTAGTTCTTTCCTCAGATATTTTTTGAAGCTTCAGTAATTCAATATTTAGTTCATCTATCCCTTTGTTGATATCACTGATATCATTCTGAAGTCCCTTAAGCTCATCCTTAGATTTTTGCAATTGTTTAGGTGCACGCTTTACGTATCTATCTATAAGAGCAAGATCCTCGCCTATCTGCCCCATAAGAGGAAGCTCCTCCAACGACCAGCCATTCTCTATAGCCTTAAGCTGACCTCTCATTTGACCAACATAATGGGTCATATCTCTATCTGAATTAGTCAGTTCCTCTGGTATATTATTTAAATGTTCCCCCATCTTATAAAGATTTCCATTTTTTTCTACAGTTTTGCTAAGCTCATCAAAGTTATCTATAAATGACTTAAGCACAGTCTTATACTGCTTTAAATATTCCTGCTTTTCATTAGGGGTCCAGCCAAACCTATCGTTATGCTCCTTCTGGTAATTCAGTTCATGCATGGTATTCACGGCTTTGCACATATTCAAATATGGAACAAGGAAGCCCCTTCCATCCGGCTTCCTGAGATCACGTTCAAGCTTCTCATAATCAACCGGTTCCTTTGAACCCAACTTCTTTTGGAGTAACGGTCCACAACCCATAAGCATTGGAGTAGCTGTAAGAATGGGATTATCATAATAGGTCTGTATATAACTATGATCATCACGTGACATATCGAGATTAATAAAGTTAAGTTTATAGAATTCCTTGAATATCTTTTTAGATCCCTCAAGATTATTCAGGAAATCATCTGAAAACCTCTTGCATTCATCAACCACCTCGTACAGCTGATTGGCCTTGTCAAGGTCTCCATCTCGATTCTGTAATTGAGCCAGATTTATAACAACTCTTTTAGTAGGCTTACCATAATCCTGCTCGGTAGTTGTATCAACATAATCTGTTATTGAATCTCTCAGCTTAATTCCAAGCTCGTTAGCTTCTTCTTCAATAATTGGAACTGCCTCTAAAATCACCATTCTAGCCTGACTGGCAAACTCATACTCAGCATAAGGTCCACTATATTTTCTCAACCATTCATTTTTTGTTTTCTTTGGCATAATCTTCACCTCTCGAAATAACATTTTCGTGCAAAAAACCACAATGAAATCTTTATAAATCACAGTATACACCCCAAAGAGCAACAAAAGCGCTACACAGGTAACGATTTCTTCGAGTATCGAAGAAATCGGTGCCGCATTAAGCTATAAATAAAAAGTGGCAGCGGAAGATTCCGCTGCCACTTGATATTTTACTTATTCAGGATATTACTTGCCAAGGCGAGCACGAAGCTCCTTTGTCATCTCCTCAAAGCCTGGCTTGCCAAGAAGTGCGAACATGTTCTTCTTGTATGCCTCAACACCTGGCTGATTAAAAGGATTAACACCAAGTGTATAACCACTTACGCCGCAGGCAAACTCAAACTTGTAGAACAGCTCACCAAGAGCAAGCTCGTCAATCTCTTCCATATCTATACGGATGTTTGGAACACCACCATCAACGTGAGCAAGGATTGTTCCCTCCATAGCACACTTGTTGATGAAGTCAACCTCCTTGCCAGCAAGGTAGTTAAGACCGTCCAGATCCTCATCCTCAGTTGTCATAGTAACTGACTTCTTAGGATTTACAACATTGATGAATGTCTCAAAATGATTCTTTGTTCCTTCCTGGATGAACTGTCCAAGTGAGTGAAGGTCTGTTGTGAAGTCTACGCCTGCAGGGAAGATACCCTTGCCATCCTTACCTTCGCTCTCTCCGTAAAGCTGCTTCCACCACTCTGTTACATAGTGAAGAGCTGGCTCGAAGTTACCAAGGATCTCCATACCAAGTCCATTCTCATGAAGGACATTTCTAACTGCTGCATACTGCATAACATCTGTATCGAAATCTGCAGCAAGGCAGTACTCGCGTGCGTTTGCAGCACCTTCCATAAGTTTATCTATATCAGCTCCACTTGCAGCGATTGGAAGAAGACCAACAGCTGTAAGAACTGAGAAACGACCACCTACATCATCAGGTACAACGTATGTCTCATAACCCTCTGCATCTGCAAGAGTCTTAAGAGCTCCACGTGCCTTATCTGTTGTAGCATAGATTCTCTTTGCAGCGCCTTCCTTGCCATACTTCTTCTCGAGCATGCCCTTGAAGAGACGGAATGCAACAGAGCACTCTGTTGTAGTACCAGACTTAGAGATAACATTTACAGAGAAATCTCTATCACCGATCACATCAACAAGCTCTGCAATATATGTTGAACTAAGGTTGTTACCACAGTAGTAGATCTCAGGAGTCTTACGAACCTCCTTTGAAACCATATTGTAGAAGCTGTGACGAAGTGCCTCGATTGCAGCTCTGGCTCCAAGATAAGAACCACCGATACCGATTACAAGAAGTACATCTGAATCGCTCTGGATCTTTGCAGCTGCTTCCTTAATACGAGCAAACTCAACCTTATCATAGTTAACTGGGAGATCGATCCATCCAAGGAAATCATTTCCCTCGCCTGTCTTCTCAACAAGAGTCTTCTTAGCTGCTTCAATTCTAGGTCTGATTGCAGCAACCTCTGCATCACTTGCCTTAAACTTAGTATTATCGAAATTAAAACTAATCTTCTGTGCCATAATACTTGCTCCTTTTCTTATTTATATACAGAATATCTTTGTTCCCCTAAGATTTTCTTAACCTCACAGGCAACTTGCATTATACGCTTTTTCGACGCTCTTTACAATAAAAAAAGCGCTAGTTCGCGAGTGGCATAAAAAAGAACCTGTTCATTAGTGAACAGGCCCTTTTTCCATTTTAGCATTTGTCTCACGCTGAGCTCCGCGTTTGATCTCATTTACCAGATTTGTTGTAAGTATCGATACCTTATTAAATGTAGGTATAGCCACTGTCGAAAGCTTCTCACACCCCTTGGTAATAAGCATATCATCCTTGTTCTTTGTAAAGAGCTTTCCAAAGCCTTTATTTCTCATAAGGATATTCACGGCCTTTTCCGGATCTGTGATATCCAGGTTTTCCAGATTCTTCAATACGTTATTATGATCAAAATCTCTTCTTTTCTCATCCACCTGCTGGCATTCGTACTTGGTCAGGACAAGCTGCGAAGCAAAGGCTTTCTTAAGCAGTTCATCATCCGATGCAGTTATCTCTGTTCCAGTCTGTTCGCTCACCCTCTTCTTATAAGCCTCCCTATCCTCAGGCTTTAGGCCAGCCACTGAATAACCCAGGATCAGGTCATATTCAATCTGTGCAATACCCCTGGCCTCAGGAGTTTCAGCCTTCTGTATTTTTTCAAATGCCTCCAGTGTCTTATACTCACTTCTGGAAATGTGATTCTGAAGCATATTCTTCTCATATACTTCTTTCTGATGCTTTACTTTATCGCTCTTCTTATAATCCTCCTCACGCTTCTCCGCAGCTTCCAGCAGCGAAGCCTTCTTTGAATTATATTCGTTATAGGTCTTTAAGTTTTCATCTAGCTTGTCAAACATTTCAAGCTGCCCCATCAGGAGATTCAGCGCATCTGTAGAATGATTAAACCGCCGCTCCTGTCTTGTGACAACATGACCCGGACCTGCTTCTCTCCATTCCTCGCCCTTTGTTTTGCTATATTTATAATCTCTATACTCATAAACAGACTTAACAGTCTTATTCATCTGTTCCCTAATCTTTATGATGCTTTCGGTATGTCCATTGCTCACATCAACCTTCTCACCGATAATAGGCCCCTTGACATTTACTATCATCTTCTTAAGAGCTTCCATGTTCTTCACCATCTCCGAATACTTTGGTGAAATATCAGTGATATTTGAGTCTTTATTCATACTAGTAATTATCTGGTTTAGTTTTCCGAGGCCATCAGTTGTTGCCTTATAAGCAGTCTCATAATATTTATCTCTGGCCTGAATCACAGTATCATTGATCCTAGACTTTGCATTTGCAATGGATGTTGCTCTATTAAATATATTCTTTCCACCATTTCTAATTCGAAGATCCTCGTTAATTCGAAGCTCATCCAGTTCTTCATCATTAACTACCTTGATGGTATTCTCAACAAGATAGCCCTTTCCATAGCCTTTAGAATAAAGCTTCTGATCTGCAACAACCTTCTCCTGAAGCTTTTTAAGTCTCTCGATCGAATTATCTATCTCCTCTGACGAAAGCTTGAAGCCATACAGCGTCTGCTTCAGTTTCTCCGGCGTAAGAGCCATCACTTTTTCAGACATTTCTTTGGTGATAACATTTATATCCTGTAGATGAGTAGGACTAAGGGATGATATACCATCATAATTTCTTGTTCCAAGACAGGTATCATTATCAATACCCTGAGCTGTCTTTATGCTGATGGTGCCATCCTGATTCTTCACCAGGCTATATAACATATTTCCACCATGTCTGTCTGGGTTACCGCATATATAATCGACA
The DNA here is from genome assembly GCA_900110635.1 of Lachnospiraceae bacterium NE2001. GTDB lineage: Bacteria > Bacillota > Clostridia > Lachnospirales > Lachnospiraceae > Eubacterium_Q. The sequence goes on along the minus strand of FOEK01000017.1, from coordinate 21,757 downwards.
ATCTGAATATCTGCCAGTGTCTTCTTCAGCTCCAGCTCATTTAGGCTCTCCATTCCGACCTTCAAGAAATCAGAATCTATTCCCAGCTTTTTTATATCGTCGCCCTTTGCCTCCTTCATGAAGGTACCCTTCATTTCCTGGCCATCTATATTAATCTTAACATTTTCCGATTGTGCAAGAAGATTAGGATGGCCAAGTAATGCTGCCACCTCACTCATAGCAGCATTTCTTCTGTTTATATTTTGCCCCTCTTCTATTCCGGTTGTATTAGCTACGCTTGCAATATTCTCAGCAAGATAAACCGGCTTCGCAACATTCACAAATATTTTCAGCTTTTCCGGGGTATCGATCATCTTCAGAAGCTCTTTTCCATATAGAAAATCATTCAGATTCTTTGTCAGTGCAGCGTGAGCATCCTTATATGGCATAAATGACAGCTGTTCCATATCATTTGCTATGTAACTCAACATAGCAGAATAAGAGCATTTAAAATCCTCATAGGTTTTTTCAAGGCTGTCCAGAGTTATAAAGTCTGCCGCTTTACCCCATTTCTTTTTAGCATTTTCAAATGTCTCTTTTACATAGCTTTTCTTTTCCCTGGCCTTATTATCAAGAGTAAAATATCCCTTAATCTCCGCACCAGTTGTCTTATCCTTAAGTGTAACCGCGATTCTCGAGTTCTGCGCACCGTGAGACGAAGATCTGTTCTCATCCGGAAGCACGTCATAATTCGAGTTGACGCGTGATGTCTCATATATATCATTTAATGACTTCTGCTCATTCTTTTCGGCCGTCTTTTCAATGGCCTTCAGATCCTTATCCAGCTTCTGGGATAGAAAATCATTTTGAGCGATCTGATTTTTTAACGAATCCACATCATATTTTCTTTTGTCTGGACCCTGGATCAGTTCCTGAGCCGTATGCGAAAGCTGGTGAGACTTGTCCAAAACATCCTTATAAAGCTCAGCGAGAGATTTCATGGCATCAGCACTCAGAGGCTCGTCCACCTCCATCTTCTCTGCCAGTGCATTATACGCCTCTGCCAGAGCTATCTTCTGCTCATACAGCGGATCGTCCCTCTTGGCACTTGCATAGATGCCCTTCGCCTTCAGATATTCAGCTCGCCTTTTATTTAATCTGTTCTTTCCTGCCATAATACCACCCCAGATCAAAACAATAACTTCTACTACAATTACCATTCTAAACTAAGTCATATAACAAAAGCGCAACACAGGTAACGATTTCTTCGAGCATCGAAGAAATCGGTGCCACGTTAGCAAGCCGCAGTGCCACGCAGGCACATGCGTGCCTGTGTGGGCAGGCGGCGTTAAGCTAGAAGCTCAGCCATCGATTTTCGAAGAAAATCACTTGCTGTTGCAAAAACGCCGCGGGCTCCCTACTCCCGCGGCATCATATAACATTTTAGCGTTCCATTTTCCAGATTTCTGCGGAGTATGGAGCAAGCTCTGAACCACCACCAAAGTCGTGGAGTGTTCCAGTTATCAGTTCATCGGCCTGTCCACAACCAGCATCAAAATGTGCCGTATATGGCTGATCTGATGCATTTATTGCTACCATTATCCGTTCATTTGCAGACTTACGTTCAAAGATGCACTGGTGATTTGTAAGAACCACACTACGGAAGGAACCGTAGTTCAGTGCCTCACTGTTTTTCTTTATTTCAGCCAGCTTTGCGATCAGGTCTGTAAGCTCATTCCACTCTGGCTTGTCGAAGCTCACGCGAAGTGCCGGGTCGCCCTCCTCCTTACGAGCCTCGGTTCCCCACTCACTTCCGTAATAAACACATGGGAAGCCTGGCATACCGAAGGTCAGCGCATATACAAGTGGCAAATGCTTCTTATTCGAAAGAATACTTGCGATACGAGTTACATCGTGATTATCAACGAAACTCATAAGATGCATATTCTTGTAACGGCACCAGTCCTCAGGACCAAACTGCTGCATCAGCGAATGAATTATCTCAAACATATTCATAGAGTTGAAGCTTGAGAAAAGGCCCTTGTAACAGGCATAGTTAGTACAGCTGTCCAGCATTCCCTCGCCCACAAACTGAGCATAGTCGCCGTGAAGCAGCTCACCAAGAAGCAGGAACTCTGGCTTCAGCCCCTTTGTGTACTCCTTCAGATTATGGATAAAGCCCTTGTCCAGGCAGTAGGCCACGTCCAGTCTCAGACCATCTATATCAAAATAGTCCACCCAATACTTAACCTTGTCAAAGATATGATCAACAACAGCCGGGTTATGAAGATTCAATTTTACCAGGTCGTAATTACCTTCCCAGCCCTCATACCAGAAGCCGTCATTATAATTTGAATTACCGTCAAATGATATATGAAACCAATCCTTATAAGGAGAGTCCCATTTCTTTTCCTGTACATCACGGAAAGCCCAGAAGCCTCTGCCTACGTGATTAAAAACTCCATCCAGAACCACCTTGATCCCTGCTGCGTGAAGCTCGTCCACCACCTTCTTGAAATCTTCATTGGTTCCAAGACGCTTATCAATAAGTCCATAGTCTCGGGTGTTGTAACCGTGGGTATCCGACTCGAAAACTGGTGAGAAATAGATAGCATTTGCCCCCAGTTTCTTTATATGAGGTATCCAGTCAACAACCTTTAGAATCCTTGACTCCTGTATCCCATCATTTTCAAATGGTGCTCCACAGAATCCAAGGGGATAAATCTGATAAAAAACTGACTCCTCGTACCACATAATTTCTTCCTCCTTTTTTAGCGCATCCAGACGTCCAGATCTACGTAGGCGATTATGCCATCCACGTATCCATAGCGGGAATACTGATAGCCCTCGGTATGATATGGAAAATCTGTTGTATCGTAAGATGCAAGCCAGAACTCGTAGTCGCCGATAGGATCAATATTCAGATATCTCAGATACTGATCCCTGCTGCCGTATATCATCGGCGTGTAGCCTGCATTCTTTACGGTCTCGCAGAAGCCCACTACAACGTCCGTTCTGTCATCAACTGAAATGCTGTTGGAACGGGCACTCTCGTCTTCTGCTATATATTCTGAGTCTATGATAACCGGCTGGGTTATGTTGTAGCCCTTTATCATATCAAGACAGAAGTTTGCCTCTTCGATTCCCTCCTCGCGATTTATAGCTGCAGAGAAGAAATAAACTCCAACCTCGAGTCCAGCCGCAAGAGCTCCCTCAATATTGGAAATTGCCTTGGTATCACTCTTCATAGCACCTGTTCCGTAACCGCGGTAGCCTATTCGGATTATGGCGACCTCAACACCAGCGTCCCTGACCTTGTCCCATTCAATATCTCCCTGAAACTCGGACACATCAATTGCCACGCGGCCCTTATCCTCGCCGTCCTTGAAATAACTGTAATAGAGGCCATCGCTATTTACGTAGAAATCCTTATTCCAATCGAAATCATTTCTCTTAACATTTGGACTGATCTTATAATACTCGCAGTCAGGATACTCGCCAAAAAGGATATAAGCCTTGTGCAGATATCTCATATAATTATCATCGATCATTGACTTGATATCCTGAAACTCTCCGAGTCCCTCTATGTCCTTATCTATATGAAATGCTATCTTCTCATCCAGTACTCCCGAGAAGTCAACCGGCTCCGCCTTCTCACGGTTCTCAAATACCATGATCACCACGAAAAGTGCCACTGCCACAAGGATCAGTCCCAGAAGAACCCGGTAAGCGATGACCTGCTTACGGTAGCGGACCACCTTGCGCCTGAGAGCTTCATTTGGCTCAGGTTTTTCCACCCTCTTACGTTTTATCTCTGTTTCATACTCGGCTCTATAATCCGCCTCGTACTCATCATCATACTCAGCTCCATAATCTGCCTCGTACTCATCATACTCATTATTCATTCGTGTTTTATCCTAACAATTTTTTTTTAAGACGGAGAACCATCCCCTGTCTTGGCTCTGGATACCATCTGAAGCAGTCGCACACCTGCAAAGGTTATTACAACGCTTATCAGGGCCAGTACAACCGAGCCAAGTATTGTCTCATCGGTACCGAAGACTAGCGGGAAGTTCTCCTCCAGCCAGCCTGGGTAGTACATTTCCACAACTGCGATGGCATTGTTCAGGCAGTGCATCATCATAGCCGGGATAATACTTCCCGTGTAATAAACTATCATCGCAAAGCATATACCAAGCATCATAGTAGGAATAAGCCTTATGAGGCTGGTATGATATACTCCGAAAATAAAGGCGCACAGAACAATGGCCGTCCATTTCCTGTACTTGCTCTTAAATCCAGACAGGATGAATCCACGGAACATCATTTCCTCGCAGATAGCAGGGGTAAATGCTACGACAAGCAGTGCAATTCCAAAATTATATCCTCCCAGCAGATCAAGGAGCCCGCTGTTGGTATCCTCAAACTCCTTTGGGAAGAACTGATATAGCATTGTGGAAACTATATTTTCCAGGAGAAATGAACCTAGAAAAAGTAGCACCGAACCAACAAATCCTGTGAGCTTCGTCAGTCTGAAGCTGTAGGTCTTTTTTAGACTTCTCTTTGTATAGATTGCCAGAATAAGCGGCAGAAACAACACGATCATCTGACTGCCAAAGATACCCTTCAGACCATAATTCAGCTGAAGGATAGAACCAACATAGAGATATATGATCATTACAAAGAATACGATGAACCATGCGTCACCGGAAGTTGGAGTTCCACCAGCCACAATATTTGAACGTCTCTCAAAGAGCTGAAGTGCACTTCGTCCCTCGTCGAACAGCACGCTTTCACTGTCGTAGATCTTGCTGAGAAGCATTATGGCAAGACCGGCATAGGTTACATTTGACAAAAGAACTATAGCAATAGGGCCTACGTCAGCCTTGAACAGAAGCAGATTCTTTACAAGCAGGCAGATATTTGCAACCGGGATCATAGCCATCTTATTGGTCAGCTCAATGTTCGGAATAAAACCAATATAGCCCGTCAGCATAACTACCAGAGTCAGCGGTGTGATGTAGTTATTCGCCTCTTTATAAGACTTGGCCAGGGCGGTAATACACATGGTGACTGCCGAAATAAAAAGGGAAAATGCCATAATAGCCAGTATTGTTACAAGGCTGGCCGGAAGAAAGCTGGCAAAATTAAAGCTTTTAAGATCAAATCCAAGACTTACTGCAGCCTCGGACTGAACCAGCTTCACCATATAGAAAATCATAAAGCCCATAGATATGACATTTAACAGGGCTGAAATAATTCCCATCAGCGCAACCATAATGAACTTTGCAAAGATCATCTCGTGATTCTTGATTGGCAGCGTCAACAGCGTCTCGAGAGTTCCACGCTCCTTCTCTCCAGCCGTGGTATCAATGGCTGGATACATGGTTCCCATCAGGAGACTTATAACCAGCATAAATGGCAGCACCATTCCCAGGAGACTTCCTGCGGACTGCTCGTTGCTGGCGATATTTAACCTCTTTATTCCAAATGGATGCGTTATCTCATCTGCATCGAGACCAGCATCCTCGATGGACTGCTTCATCTGTTTATCCGACAGATCATCCAGAATATCCTTTACCACGATCTCGGCATAATTCGAATCCGTGATGGACGACACATATCTGGTGGTGTAGGTGATGAGGCCTGCATCATCCTTCTCGCTGGACACGTAAACATCTGCGGCCTCATCCTGAAGTATGGTCTCCACAAGGGCAGACTTCGTCTCAGCTGTATCATCAGCTATATCGTAGCTTGAGTTCTTTAAAAACTGGTCAAATGAAACCGCCTCTATCTGCTGGTCTTCATCATCTGAATCGTCTGATTCCTTAGCTTTTTCAGCCTTGTCAGCGTTATAGACAGATATCTGATCCATAAGAGCGCCGTCATCATCCACGTCCACAATAACCTTGTATTCGCCCTCAACTATGCTTGACTGAATCAGGGTCAGCACTGCAAAAGAGCCAAAGAATATGAGCGGATATATAAGCAGCGGAACCAGCACCAGCATTATTATGGCCTTGCGGTCACGGAACACATCAAGAAGCTCCTTCTTGAGGAGCATTTTTACCATCCTACTCCTCATAAGCGATACCCTCCGCTTTTATAATCTCGTAAAATGCACCTCGCATATCGGACGCTCCGGTGCGGGCCTTCAGCTGGTCAGGGCTGTCGTTGGTGATAGCCTTGCCGTGATTAAGCATAATAATACGGTCGCAGAGATATTCCGCCTCCTCCATATAATGGGTGGAATAGATGACGGTCTTCCCCCGCTCCCGCTCGCTCTTCATAAACTCAATAATGGCCGTACTGCTGAGAATATCCAGTCCCAGCGTCGGCTCGTCAAATATATAAATCTCCGGATCGTGCACTATGCACCGCGCGATCGAAGCCCGCTGAGTCTGTCCCGTAGACAGCTTCTCAATACGGTTATCAATAAACTCGCCAAGATCCAGCAGCTCGTTAACTTTCTCTATTCTGTCAGGAATCTCACTGTCAGGAATTCCATATATACCTGCAAACATCTGCATCAGCTCACGTACCGTAAGCCTGCCATAAAGCTTGGTATTGCCAGACAGATAACCTATATAACTCTTTATGATCAGCGGATCCTTAACACGGTGAAGCTTCCTGCCATCCTCAGCAGTCAGAACCTCCGTGTTGTCCCTAGCCACTGTTCCGCTGGCACCGGTATTCTTTAGTTCTGATCCAGCATCTGACTTTCCTGCGTTGGAATCCACTTCCATTATCTGTGAAATATATACTTCTCCGGAAGTCGGTTTTAACAGACTAGCAAGCATACGAAGAAGAGTAGTCTTGCCAGCACCATTTGGGCCAAGAATACCAACTATCTCGCCAGGGCGCACCGTAAGAGAGATTCCATCAACCGCGTTAAACTCCTCCCTACGGCCTTTCTCCTTCGTCCTTATAAAGCTTTTCACTAAATCTTTCGCAACTAACATAACTTAGACATTATACCAAACTTTACCCAAAAGAGAAAGAGCTCATCGGACTGTTATCCCCACAACACAGTCCGATAAGCTCTTTCATAGCCGATTTATACGGGCACACCCAAAATACCTTCCAAGTTGTCAGCTAGACTGACATTTACCAGGTTTTTTCTGTTAATAATATAGCACATTTTCACAAAAACGGAAACCCTTTTTGTGCAACTCGCACTAATTTTGTTACATTTTCACAAACTTTTAAAAAAATGCCCCGCAAAACACTTGGTTTGCGAGGCATATCATTTAAAGTTGCACAATTATTTTCAAAGACGGAGAACCGTCCCCTGTCTTTTTATTTGCGATTTTCTTTGTCTACAAGATTTGTGGCACCGTACATTTCACGAAGTACAGGCTTCTCAATCTTACCAGTAGCATTTCTAGGAACCTTTGCGAAGATGATCTTACGAGGTCTCTTGTAACGAGGAAGCTCAAGGCAGAAGTTGTTCATCTCATCCTCTGTACAGGTCTCGCCCTCCTTAAGCTGAATGATAGCACAGGAGATCTCACCGAGTCTCTCATCGCCAATTCCGATAACAGCAACATCCTGAACCTTGTGGTTCTTCATAATGAAGCTTTCGATCTGAACAGGGTAGATGTTCTCTCCACCGCTGATGATAACGTCCTTCTTACGATCAACCAGCCAGATAAAGCCATCCTCATCGTACTTAGCCATATCTCCAGTATAGAGCCATCCGTCCTTAAGGCACTCATTTGTAGCTTCTTCATTTTTATAATAGCAGGTCATAACGCCAGGGCCCTTAACACAGAGCTCACCTACTGACTCACTGTCCGACTTCTCAACGACTTTACCTTCGTCATTTATTATCTTGCACTCCCAGCCATAGCCTGGAACACCGATAGCTCCAACGTGGTCAATATTCTCAACTCCAAGATGTACGCATCCAGGTCCGATGGACTCTGAGAGACCATAGTTTGTATCATACTGATGATTAGGGAAGATGGCCTTCCAACGAGTTATAAGACTTGCAGGAACAGGCTGAGCGCCGATATGCATAAGTCTCCACTGATCAAGCTCATAGTCATCTTTATTCAGCTTGCCATCCTCAAGGGCAATGAGCAGATCCTGTGCCCAAGGAACAAGAAGCCACACGATGGTACATTTCTCTCTGCTGACTGTATCAAGTATATACTCAGGCTTTGTACCCTTAAGAAGTACAGCCTTGCTTCCAGAATAAAGGGAACCAAACCAGTGCATCTTTGCGCCAGTATGATAAAGTGGTGGGATGCAGAGGAATACATCGTCCTTCTGCTGACCGTGATGTGCCTGCTCAACCTTTGCACTGTGCATCAGTGACTGGTGCTTGTGAAGGATAGCCTTCGGGAAACCAGTTGTACCTGATGAGAAGTAGATTGCACCGTAGTCCTCATCCGTAATCTTGATTCCAGGATTAACTGAGCTGGAGTTCGCTACCATTTCATTATAATCCTCAGCAAAGGATGGACAGTTCTCTCCTACATAGAAAAGAAGTCTGTTCTTTGAGATATTGTCAGCGATTTCCTCTATGCGACCAATAAACTCTGGACCAAACACAAGGATATCAACATCTGCAAGATCAACGCAGTACTCGATCTCATCTGCATCGTATCTGAAATTAAGTGGCACAGCAATTGCACCAGTCTTTAAGATTCCGAAATAAATAGGAAGCCACTCAAGACAGTTCATAAGAAGGATACCAACCTTATCCTCCTTCTTGATGCCGCGGCTGATAAGAAGATTTGCAAAACGGTTTGCCTTCTCATCGAAGACGCTCCAGGTAATCTCTCTTCTATATGGTGCCTTTGGATTTGGCTCCATCAGTTCATATTCTCTCCAGGTAACCCTTCTCACCTCAGTGATTGCGGGATTTACCTCAACAAGTGCTGTATCATTTGCATATTCTCTGGCATTTCTCTCCAGAAGCTCAGTAATAGGCATAATTTTAGCCCTCCCGTTCATATTTGTACGAATATTTACATAGACAAAGAAAGTGGTCCGAAAACCACTTTCCTAATAATAACTTATATTCTTTGTTGCGTCAACGCTTTAATGCAGTAAAATGTTATCTCTGCCGGCAGTATCACTGAGAAGGAACTAGCCGCAGTCATTACAATCGCCGCAGTCCTCGTCCTTGCCAGCTGTAGCACCACTTATCGGCTCAAGTCCCAGTGCATCGTGAGCAACCTGGATCATAATGGCACACTCCATTCTCTTTCTGAAAAGCTCACAGCCATACTCATAGATTCCCTTCACATCACCTGTGGCGTGATAAGCATTTGCAGCACATCCGCCAGAGCAGTAATGCATAGCCCAGCAATCGCGGCAGTCAGGTCTGGCATAGGCATTGCACACACGGAACTCCCCCTGTCTCGCCTTGTTTGTAACACCATTCCAGATATCTCCCAGCTTGTAGCCCTCATCACCAACAAACTGATGACAAGGATAGAGATCACCCCAAGGAGTAACCGCCATATATTCAGTACCCGAACCGCAGCCAGATATCCTCTTATAGATACAAGGTCCCGACTTCAGATCCACCATATAATGGTAAAATGTAAATCCATCCCCTTCTATATCACGGCGCAGCATCTCCTTTGCAAGAAGCTCATACTGTTCCTTAAGCACTGGCAGATCCTCAGCAGTCAGGGCCAGCGGATCCCCAGGCCTGCTGACAACCGGCTCCATAGAAAGCTCTTTAAAGCCCAGGTCTGCCATAGTAAATATATCCTCTGTAAAATCAGTATTCAGATGAGTAAAGGTTCCACGCATGTAATAGTTCTTGCCGCCCCTGGCCTCCACCAGCTTCTGGAACTTCGGAATAATACGATCAAAGCTGCCATTTCCAGCATAGTCCTTACGGGTTCTGTCGTGAACCTCCTTACGGCCATCAAGACTGAGCACCACGTTACTCATTTCACTGTTACAAAAGTCGATCACATCATCGTCGATAAGAACGCCATTAGTGGTAAGGGTAAATCTGAAGTTCTTGCCAGCCTCCTTCTCGATGGAACGGGCGTAACGCACTATATCTTTACAAACATCCCAGTTCATCAAAGGCTCGCCGCCAAAGAAGTCCACCTCCAGATTGTGTCTGCTGCCAGAATTCTCAACCAGAAAATCTATAGCACGTTTACCAACCTCCAGACTCATCAGAGCCCTCTCGCCATTATACTTACCCTGGGCAGCAAAGCAGTACTCACAGTTGAGATTGCAGGTGTGGGACACGTGAAGACAGAGGGCCTTTATAACATCACCGCTTCTCTTCTTGAACTCGCCAGCAAGAGGTTCAAATGTATCTGGAGTGTACAGCTTATGAGCACCTACCAGAGCCCTAACGTCATCAATACAAAGACGCACCTCTTCTTCGGTCACATCCTCTCTGTCACCGTACCTATCCATAATAACCTGAACAATGTCAGACTCCTGCTCCTGGGTGATTGCACCATCCTGCTGATTTTCTCCGTCATTTCTGGCTTCCAGCTTCTCTCCATACATTTCGATAATGTCATAAGCCACATCATCCACGCTATGTACCGAACCCGAGCAGGTATCCAGCACTATATTATATCCATTTAATTTATACTGATGTACCATAATTCCTCTTTTCCACTCATCACAACTTTAGAAAAGAAAACGCCACCTGAATAGGTGACGTATTCTTTCAGTGATTAAATACGCTCTCGCGAACTACTTCTCAGACTTGTTCTCACACTTCTGATTAGCAACGCCACAGCTTGTCTTACAAGCACTCTGGCATGATGTCTGGCACTCGCCGCATCCACCATTCTTAGCGCTCTCGCAAAGATCTCTAGTATCAAGTGTCTTTATTCTTTCCATGATTTTCTCTCCTTTTTTTGTCATAAACCTGTCTTACAGTATCACAATTTGATGGGTTTCGCAACCCCTGTTCGTTCCAACTCGATATAACTCTCATAGAAACGACTATATTTTAGTACTTCACCGATATCATCAACGGCCATTTTTAACTCATCGTAAACGTCTGCCAAGAGAAGCGGGCCGTCTGCCAGGCAGTCCAGCTTGCCAGCCGCCCAGGTCAGGCCATCTGTCACAGCAGATATTTCACGCGTTAAACCTGTAACCATGATGATATCCTCCCTGGTGACACCTCATCTGTCGCCTTCGGCGACACCTTCCTCTCAAGGGGAAGGCTAGATTTCAACTTCGACCTTTTTAAGCTTCCAGATATCCTTTACGTACTGCTCGATAGTTCTGTCTGATGAGAACTTGCCAGAGCAAGCTGTGTTCATCATAGCCATACGTGCCCATTTAGCCTGGTCTCTGTATGCAGCATCAACTCTCTGCTGAGCCTCTGCGTAGGAATCAAAGTCCTTAAGAATGAAGTAAACATCTTCCTTTGTAAGTGAGTCATACAGATCTCTGAAAAGTTCAGTATCATCATTATATGTACCGTTAATGAGCTGAGTCAGAACTCTACGTACATTCTGGTTGTTGTTGTAGATATCCCAAGGATTGTAGCCACCCTCGCGCTCATACTTCATTACCTCATCAGCACTGAGACCGAAGATAAATGCATTCTCTGAACCAACCTCTTCAACGATCTCAACATTTGCACCATCCATAGTACCAAGTGTTGGAGCACCGTTGATCATGAACTTCATATTTCCTGTACCAGATGCCTCACGTGAAGCAGTAGAAATCTGCTCAGATACATCTGCAGCAGCGAAGATGATCTCGCCGTTTGATACACGGTAGTCCTCAATGAAGACAACCTTGATCTTATTCTTAATAGTAGGATCGTTGTTAACAACGTCTGCTACTGAATTGATAAGCTTGATTGTGAGCTTAGCACGCTTATAGCCTGCGGCAGCCTTTGCACCAAAGATAAATGTCCTTGGATACATATCGAAGTCAGGATTCTCCTTCAGCTCTGAATAAAGATGCATAACGTGAAGGATGTTGAGCAGCTGTCTCTTGTACTCGTGAAGACGCTTAACCTGAACATCGAAGATGGAGTTAGGATCAACCTCGATACCGTTGTGCTCCTTGATGTAATTTGCAAGGCGCAGCTTGTTCTGGTACTTGATGTTCATAAACTCCTGCTGATACTTCTTATCATCAACGTAAGTCTGGAGCTTGCTGATCTGTGACAGATCAGTGATCCATTCCTTACCAATCTTTTCGTTGAGCCACTTAGCAAGCAGTGGATTGCCGTGTGCCAGGAATCTTCTCTGGGTCACACCGTTAGTCTTGTTGTTGAACTGCTTAGGATTCATTTCATAGAAATCCTTCAGCTCACGCTTCTTAAGGATCTCAGTATGGAGTCTTGCAACACCATTTACTGAGTAAGAACCAGCGATTGCAAGGTGAGCCATCTTAACCTGTCCATCATAGAGGATAGCCATGGACTTAACCTTACTCTGATCTCCAGGATACATCTCCTGAATCTTGATAACGAAGCGGCGGTTGATTTCCTCAACGATCTGATAGATACGTGGAAGTAGTCTGGAGAACAGCTCGATTGGCCACTTCTCAAGAGCCTCAGCCATAATAGTGTGGTTGGTGTATGCACAGGTCTTTGTTGTGATATCCCATGCCTCATCCCACTCAAGGCCTTCCTCATCCATCAGGATACGCATCAGCTCTGGAACTGTCAGAGTTGGGTGGGTATCATTCATCTGGAAGGTTACCTTCTTTGGAAGATCCTGAATCTTCTTATTATTTTCCTTAAACTTCTTTATAGCAGTCTGAAGTGATGCAGATACGAAGAAGTACTGCTGCTTCAAACGAAGTTCCTTACCTGAGTAATGATTGTCGTTAGGATAGAGAACCTCACTGATCGTCTTAGCAAGATTCTGCTGCTCAACAGCCTTCTCGTACTCACCCTTATCAAATGAGTTAAGGTTGAACTCCTGAGTAGCCTCAGCATCCCACATACGAAGTGTATTTACTACATTGTTGCCATAACCAACTATTGGCATATCGTAAGGTACGGCACGAACAGAGGTGTAGCCCTCCTGGATGAAATGATTACGTCCGTCTCTGTTCTCGACACGAACATATCCACCGAACTTAACCTCGGTAGCGTACTCATTTCTCTTTATTTCAAATGGGAATCCATTACGAAGCCAATCGTCTGGTTCCTCAAGCTGATAGCCATCAACGATTGCCTGCTTGAACATACCATAGTGATATCTGATACCACATCCATAAGCTGGATATCCAAGTGTTGATAATGAATCAAGGAAGCATGCTGCAAGACGTCCAAGACCACCGTTACCAAGAGCAGGATCTCTCTCCTGATCCTCGATAAAGTTGATATCAAGTCCCATTTCATCAAGAGCCTTCTTGATATCCTCATAATATCCAAGGTTAATCAGGTTGTTACCCAGAGCACGTCCTACAAGGAACTCCATTGACAGGTAATAAACCTTCTTAACATTCTTCTCTTTATACACCTTATGAGTAGCAATCCATCTGTCGATGATGTCATCCTTTACTGCATAGCTGACAGCCTGATACAGCTCCTGAGGTGTTGCCTCTTCAAGAGTCTTACGATAGAGCAGCTTTACGTGTGAAGCTATCTCCTTCTTAAACCCTTCTTTATCGAACTTCGCGATTTTTTTCATAAATCCTCCTCCTGGTTACATATTTGATAAATGTATCGAATGAGTCATTTTCCCAGAAGGGAAAGTGACTCATTTTAACTTAATTATTTGGCTACGCCAAAGGTTGCTTCCTCGCCGTTGATGTCAAGCTCCTTAGTGAAGCCTGCCATAGAACCGAGCTTGATGTAGTCAGCAAGTACGCTTGACTTGATCTTATCAGCGTTCCTTGTAACGATCTCACTGATCTTATCGCTGCCTGCGATGTAAAGTGTGATATGATCTGTTACCTCGAAATCAGCCTCTTTTCTAAGTGTCTGTACCTTTGAAATGATCTCTCTTACGAAGCCTTCTTCAATAAGCTCTGGCGTAAGCTTAGTATCTATAACAACGGTGTACTTATTGTCACCAAATGTTGTATAGTCGCCGCTCTCAGCTACATCGATGAGCAGATCCTCCTCAAGGAGTTCAACTGGCTCACCATTTACTTCAAACTTAAGAGCCCCCTCTTCTTTAAGCTTGGCATAAGCAGCATTTCCATCCTCGATGTTTGTAAGATACTCCTTGATTCCTCCAAGAAGCTTGCCGTACTTAGGACCAACTGTTCTCAGCTGAGGCTTAAATGTATAAGACGAAAATGCTGAAAGGTCGTCCTTAAACTCAACATTCTTGATGTTCAGCTCATCCTTGATGATATCAATATAGAACTCATTAAGTTCAACATTTGACTTAACATACATGTTGGCAATTGGCTGACGGTTCTTGATATTAGCTGTATTACGTGCAGCACTACCAAATGTCTTGATTGCAAGAACTGCTTCCATAGAAGCTTCAAGTTCAGCATCAATAAGTGACTCATCAACTTCTGGATAATCGCAGAGGTGGATACTGATCGGAGCATCCTTATCTACATTTCTAACAAGATTCTGGTAAATGCTCTCTGTGAGGAATGGCACCATAGGTGCAGCCACCTTACAGATAGTTGTAAGAGCTGTATAAAGAGTCATGTAAGCATTGATCTTATCCTGCTCCATACCCTTAGCCCAGAATCTCTCACGGCAGCGTCTTACATACCAGTTACTGAGCTCATCAACGAAGTCAGTCAGAACTGCTGCTGCCTCTGGAATCTTGTAAGCACCAAGATTCTGATCAAATACCTTAACTGCGGTGTTGAGCTTTGAAAGAAGCCATTTGTCCATAACAGTTAAAGAGTTAGTATCAAATGAATACTTAGTAGGATCGAACTGATCGATCTCAGCATAAAGTGTGTAGAACGCATATGTATTCCACAGTGTTCCCATGAACTTACGCTGACCTTCCATAACTGCTCCCTCGTGGAAACGGTTTGGAAGCCATGGCTGTGAGTTTGTATAGAAGTACCAACGGATTGCGTCAGCACCGAACTTCTCGAGAGCCTCCATAGGATCAACTGCATTTCCCTTTGACTTGGACATCTTCTGACCATCCTCATCAAGAACAAGACCAAGAACGATTACGTTCTTATATGGTGACTTATCAAAGAGAAGTGTTGAGATAGCCATAAGTGAATAGAACCATCCACGGGTCTGATCAACAGCCTCAGAGATAAAGTCTGCAGGGAAGTTCTCCTCGAAGATTTCCTTATTCTCAAATGGATAATGCCACTGAGCAAATGGCATAGCACCTGAGTCGAACCAGCAGTCAATAACCTCTGGAACTCTCCTCATTGGCTTGCCGCAGTCAGGACAGGTAAGAACTACGCCGTCAACAAATGGTCTGTGAAGCTCGATATCCTCAGGAACCTCGCTTCCATCCTCCATCTTTCCTCTTTCACGGAGCTCTGCGATAGAACCGATGGTATCTCTCTTACCGCAGTCAGCACACTCCCAGACATTGAGAGGTGTACCCCAGTATCTATCTCTTGAGAGTCCCCAGTCCTGAACGTTCTTCAGCCACTCGCCGAAACGTCCCTGACCGATACCTTCTGGAATCCAGTTTACTGTATTATTGTTAGCAACCATACGCTCGCTAACTTCTGTCATCTTGATGAACCATGACTCTCTTGCATAGTAGATGAGTGGTGTATCACATCTCCAGCAGAATGGATAGTCATGCTCAAACTTAGGAGCTGAGAACAGAAGGCTTCTGCTATCAAGATCAACGAGAACCTTTGGATCAGCGTCCTTTACAAAGAGTCCTGTAAATGGAGTATCTCCGGACATATTACCCTTTGAATCAACGAACTGAACAAATGGCAGGTCATACTTACGACCAACACGTCCATCGTCCTCACCAAATGCAGGAGCGATATGAACAATACCAGTACCATCTGACATTGTTACATAGTCATCAACTACGATGAAATGTGCCTTCTTGTGCTGCTTTGCTGCACCAGCTGCAGCTGCCTCATAAAGTGGCTCATATTCAAGTCCTTCAAGGTCTGTACCCTTGCAGGATTCAAGCTTTACGTAAGCCTTGCCGTCCGTCTCGTCAGTGCTGTACTTAAGTACCATTTCACCAGCATCATTCTTAACCTTCTCTTCAGCGAGAGGTCCAAGAACTGTATCGAGAAGTGCCTCAGCCATTACGTATGTATAGCCGTCGCAGGCCTTTACCTTACAATATGTCTCCTCTGGGTTAACGCAGAGAGCCAGGTTTGAAGGCAGTGTCCAAGGAGTTGTGGTCCAGGCAAGGAAATAGTACTGCTCCTCGCCTTCAGCTACCTTAGCCTTAAAACGTACAACTGCAGATCTTTCTTTTACTTTCTTATAACCCTGAGCAACCTCATGAGATGAAAGTGGAGTTCCACATCTTGGACAGTAAGGAACTACCTTGAAGCCCTTATAAAGAAGTCCCATATCCCAGATCTTCTTAAGAGCCCACCACTCTGACTCGATGTAGTCATTGTGATATGTTACATATGGATCATCCATATCAGCCCAGAAGCCGACCTTGCCTGAGAATCTCTCCCAGAGTCCCTTATATTTCCATACGGATTCTTTACATTTGCTGATAAATGGCTCGATTCCGTACTGTTCGATCTGATCCTTGCCATCTATTCCGATAGCCTTCTCAACCTCCAGCTCAACTGGAAGGCCGTGAGTATCCCAACCAGCCTTACGAATGACCTTGTGACCCTTCATTGTCTGGTAACGTGGAATCATATCTTTAATTACACGAGTGAGAACATGACCAATGTGTGGCATACCATTAGCCGTTGGTGGTCCATCATAGAATGTATAGGTTGGAAGGTCCTTCTTCTCATCTATACTTTTTTCAAAGATTTTTTCTTCGTTCCAAAACTTAAGTACCTTTTCTTCATTTTCAGCAAAGTTAAGTTTTGTAGATACCTTATCGTACATTTTATCTTTTCCTCTCGATTTATATTTCGCTTCGCTCAAGATGACACCTCATCCGTCTTCGCTTCGCTCAGCCACCTTCTCCTCAAGGAGAAGGCTTATTCTTCCGTTTTCTTATCACCAAGGGTCTGTGTGAGGTAATCATTTACAACCTTGGCAACGTCATCTGTATAGAGGCCGTGAACTGCACAGGCCTGATCCAGTGTTTCAAACTGTGATACTCCGCAGCTGATGCAGTGCATACCACATTTCATAAGTACAAGAGATGCATCTGGATACCAGGTAATGATATCACCAATGATCATATCTGGGGTAATGTACTCAATAATTCCATCTTCATCAACCTTAAGTGTTGATGGATCTGGTCTGCCGCTCTTGTTGTCCCCACCGAGATTCAGGGACTTTCCATCATCAGATGCTACTGCACTGTCCATCACCTTGGATGTAATGTTATCAGTATCAGCATTTCCAGCATTATAAACTTCTTCTGCCATAATCTTTCCTTCTTTCTGTCTTACATGATATCTATAATCTTGCCTACAACCGAGAACTTATCGCGGACTTTGGCAAGCTCTGTTTCAACATCGTGAGACTTGGTGAGAACTTCCTCGTAGGTACTGGTTTCTGTGGTGAAGTATACATAGGTCTTACCATTTGCAAAGCATATCTTGTATATTCTTCCCAGCTGAAGACCTACCAGCTGTCTCAGCTTATATATCATATTATCGGTGAGGAGGTTGTTGGCCTCCTTCTCGTCAAATGCATACACTCGGAACATACGGCCAACCACATCATTCTTCGGCTGTATTGGTTTGATCCGTCCATTCTGGCATTCCAGCATAGGTGCAGAGGATGAGGTCAGAACAACAGGGTTGATATTCTGAGTATCCAGATCAAACTCGAAGAAGCGTCCTCTGATATGTACCTCGCTTCTCTCGTTTCCCTCTGAGATAACAGCATCCTCAAATACATCGGCATTCATAAACTTAATGTTCTTATGAACTCCCTTCAGTTCATTTGAAGATGTATATCTGTAGTGGGTGTCGTCGGAGAACATATTGGTTGCAATTATCTCACGCTCCGTAGGTCCCTTCTTGATATTGAACTCACCACTTTCAAAAAACCTCTGTGCATAAGGCGACACGATATACTCTCTATAATCAAGTCTTATATCATTCAGTCTCTTTTGAAGCTTAATTCGGTAGGACATGAAAAGCGCCAGAATGATCATGGCAACAGCGGCAACAATAACACCATAGGACAGCCATACGCCATTATGATTCATGTAAATGGCAAATGCACCGCCTATAACAAGGAATACGAAAAGCGCACTAATGGCTCTGATCTGATTCTTCACCTTCTTGATGCCGATATTCTTTTCCAGCTTTTTTATAAACTTCCTTTTATCCACTTCACTACCCTATTTATCAAAAGATTCCAAACAGCAATATTTTACCACAATTTTCGTGAAAAATACAACAAAAAACAAGACGGAGATAAACACTCCGTCTTGTATAAATGTGACAAAATATTTGTATTGATCGGCCAGGGTATTAATCGGTGATAGATATAATCTCGCTCTCGCCTTCAGGTCTGGCAACTTTCTTTGGAATTACAAGGGTTAAGATACCATTTGTGTACTGAGCCTTGATGTCATCCTTGCTAAGATCCTTGCCTACATAGAAGCTTCTTTCAGTCTTTCCGCGGAATCTCTCACGGCAGATATACTTTGGCACGTCCTTCTTTGGTGCCTCGGCGCCTTCAACTTCGCCCTCAGCAGCCTCAGTAGTATCTTTCTTCTCAGTATGCTCTGCGCCTACGATCAGGTAACCATTCTTAAGCTCTGCCTTGATCTCGCCCTTGTCAAAACCAGGAAACTCCATCTCAAGCTCGTACCTGTCATCGTACTCTTTAATATCAGTGGTACATCTCTTCTTGTCGAGCATCTCGTTCCTAAGTCTCTTGCCATAATCAACTGGGAAATTGAGAACCTCATCAAACAGATCACTTGCGAAATCGCCATTAAATAAACTTGGATAATACATAAATCATTCCTCCTTCTTTTGTCATACAGAAGGTCGCTTCGCCTTGTCAGCAGTTTCACCCTGCTTTCTCAGCATTTCCAGGAGGGCTTTCTGTACGTTTTCTTAATATGTTTTTGATTTATGTATACGTTATATCACAATTATTAGCACTCGTCAAGTATGAGTGCTAATAATTCTATGATTTTTTGTAAACTCTTTAGAATCCTTTATTTTAGCGGATTTGGAATTGCGTTTAACATAATCATCTTTAAGCTTCTGTGGAACCGCATCCGCCAGAGCAGTTACCATGTCATCAATTGATATCTCGTCACCATTACTCAACCAGTAAAGTATCAGATTTGTAAAACCACCGACATAAGCCTTGATAAGCAGCTTGTACTCAAGAGACAATTCTTCTACATTAAGAACGCGGCACGTTTCACGTTCTATACTTTCACAGAAATATCGTCCTCCCCTTGTCGAATAGGAGTCCTCCCCCCTTGTGTTTGCCACGGCATTCAGTATAAACGCCGAATTGGTCTGATAGTCTGACAGATAGCCTCGAAGGAAAGTCTTAAAATCGATTTCTCCCGATTCAAGTTCTTTAAACAGACGGTCCAGTCTTTTCTGATACGCCCAGTGAACCAGTTCGTATTTATCAGGAAAATGATTGTAAAATGTCTGCGTTGTTACGCCACATTTTTCTGAAATCTGTCTCACTGTAATCTTATCGATAGGAGCGTTTTTCGCCAGTTCCCTAAAAGACTCCAGAAGCTTTTCCTTCATATCAGCATTTTTCATTTACAATAAACGCCTTCCTTCTATACAATTATTCTTCTAGGCAAATTATGTGCCAGCAATTCTTCTGACAGATAATTATTCTGCCAGGCAGCTGATCATCAGCCTACATATGCAGGATGTGGGATGCCAGCTGGAAATATATGATCAGTGATATAGCATCAACAATAGTGGTGATAAATGGGCTCGCCATTACCGCAGGATCAAAGCCAATTCGCTTCGCCAGAATCGGCAGAGAGCAGCCAACAAACTTTGCGACAGCAACAGTTAGCAGCAAGGTACTGCAAACAACAAGCGCAATAACAACAGCAACCTTATCGAATACCAGAAGCTTAACAAAGTTTGCAATAGCAAGAGTCGTTCCACACAGCAGTGCCACCAGAAGTTCCTTGCCTTGTATTCTAAATATATCCTTAAACTCTATCTCATCAAGTGAGAGACCACGAATGATCGAAACCGAAGCCTGAGAGCCGGCATTTCCACCTGTATCCATAAGCATCGGAATATATGCTGTAAGTATTACGTATTTTCCCAGTGCGCTCTCATATTTGGTGATAATTGCGCCTGTAAATGTAGCTGAGATCATCAGCAGCAGGAGCCATGGGATACGCTTCTTATAAGTCTCGAAGAAGCCGGTGCTGATGTAGGGCTTATCGGTAGGAGTGATAGCAGCCATCATCTCGATATCCTCGGTGTTCTCTTCCTGGATGACATCGATAGCATCATCGACTGTAACGATTCCAACCAGACGCTGTTCCTTATCAACTATGGGAATGGTGGTAAGGTTGTACTTTGCCATATCCTTAGCCACCTGCTCCTGGTCGTCCAGGGTGTTGGCCGAGATAATGTTGGTCTCCATTATGTCGCCGATAAGAGTTTCCTTTGACACAAGGAACATATCCTTCAGACTCACAATTCCCTGAAGCTTTCTGGAGGGACTTACCACATAACAGGTATAGATGTCCTCCTTCTCATCGGCTGTTCTTCTGATTCTTTCAAATGCATCTGCCACCGTCATATCACTTTTCAGACTCATATACTCGGTGGTCATAACTGATCCCGCGCTATCCTCAGGATACTGAAGGAGCTCGTTTATCTCCTTACGGGTCTCCGGATCGGCGTGACGCAGTATCTTGTTGACTACGACTGCAGGCATTTCCTCAATCATATCAACGGCATCATCTATGTACATCTCTTCAAGCACTTCACGAATCTCTCGATCATTAAATGCTCTGATCAGCATTTCCTGCTCCTCGTGCTCCATTTCAGAGAACACGTCAGCAGCGTCCTCCTTCGGAAGAAGTCGATACAGAAGCAGCAGCTTGTCATCTGGAACCTCGCCCAGAAGCTGGGCAACATCGATAGTATTTGCATCTCTTAAAAGTTCACGAAGCTCCGCGAAATGTCTTCCCTGAAGGAGCTCCATGACTGTTTCTAGTTCTATCATTTTCTCATCCATGATCTCATCTCCTACGATACCTATATCGTCACCCTTTGGAAATGGGATTCATCGCAACATTCTTATCAATCAAAATGAAGCGCAGAATGAGCCTTTCTGCCGGTGACAAATATATGGTTTATTTTTTCTATTCTGCTTAAGAAGCACAAGTGATAATCAATATCCTGTTTCGGTTCATATTCCATTAATTCGTCACCTCCTTTATTCTTCCCAAAATGTGCAATTGGGGACAGACCTAGGTGCAATGGGGACGGACCCCACTCACACATTTTGTGCGTTACCATGCGCGGTCTATTTCTTCTACTTTGATCAGGTTGGTATTTCCACTGGTTCCGTTAACCATACCACCTGTGATTACAACATTGTCGCCCTTTTCAAGCCCAAGGGCTGCTGTAGCCTCCTGAACGGAGTTGGCAAACATTTCCTCCATACTGTCATACATACCGCACATTACTGGAGTAAGTCCCCAGGAAAGGTTCAGCTTGCGCCATACCTTGGCGGATGTTGTCATACCGATGATGTCAACTGGACATCTGAAACGGCTGACCATTCGGGCGGTTCTTCCGCTAA
>FOEK01000012.1 GCA_900110635.1 Lachnospiraceae bacterium NE2001 | reverse complement strand
TTGGAAAGTGGTATGGAACGATACCTTATTGTGAACTGCCGGTATCAGTTAAGAAACGTTTCGCGATAAAGAACCATATCTATAATTTATAGATCGTGGCGCGGGAACGTAGTCAAGTGACAATACGCTGGATGCGAAGCATCCGGGCAGCACTTGACGGAGTGACACGGATAACCCTTATGTTCCGGAAACAACAAGAGTTGTTTCCCTGCCTTCCCGACGAGGGACGGGTCTGGGCGGAGCCCAGTATTGCAAAGAAGTTAAATGTATAGTAAAATCAGCGCATCTAATAGCTGAGCACTCAGCTATCTTTGGTGGGTTCCCACATTTAATTTCCGAATGTAAATTTACGCTGTCTACTGGTGGCGAAAGATGGACAAAAGATGAAAATAATAATAAAATACATGTAAACATTTCCAATTACTGTGTTGAAAAAGAAAATGAATCTGAGTGGTTCGTAGAAAATGTTAAGAGATATCACAGGATGTTTTCTACGATAGTTAATACACTGATAGAAAATGGCTTTACGATACAAAGGATGGCAGAGCCTACAGCTGATGCTGCAATACTTGCTAAGTATCCACAGTTTGAAGACTCTCGTCATAAACCAGATTTTCTGCTTATAAAAGCATGTAAGTTGTAGTATTATTAATTATATGATTCATCAATAGTTAGGAGTGAGTTTTTATCGATGATGAGAATACTAAGGATTATGCGCAATTATTTTTTTTATTGCGGAATCGAAAAGGATGAATACAACGCAATAAAGAAAGATGCATATGTCTCTAATTTTGTAGTGTGGCGAATTCTTCACTTCCTGATAGCGGCAGTTTTTGGCGTTCTATATATCTGCTCTTTACACTATGATCTGATGAAATCAAACAGCTGGATATATATGCTGGCGTTTATTTATTCAGTGATTGCCATAGTGCTCTTCTTTTATTTGAAGAAAGACTCGATCGCTGCACAGCTCCTTATCTATCTGACTATGTCTCTTCTGTTTTTATTTGGATGTATTATATCTCTTAGAAGACCTGATATTCCTGCTGTGTCATTCATTGCATTTTTGCTGATTACGCCAATGTTCATGATTGATAAACCGTTTTTTATGGCAATAGAGTTGGGCGTAGCCTCTGCTGTGTTTCTGTTCTGGACACATAGTGTAAAGTCGTACGATGTATGGGTGATAGATTTTGGAAATGTAATTCCATTTACCATTGTTGGCATATTTCTAAATGTGATCGCTAATTCCCTGCGTATCAAGGAATTTGTACTTACCAGGAAAATCAATATTCAGAAAGATACAGATGATTTGACAGGACTTAAGAATAAAGGGGCTATTACCAGAGAGATTAATAAGTTTTTGTTAGATGAATCAACAGATAAGGGAGTTCTGTTCGTGATGGATATTGATCGCTTTAAGTACATTAACGATACCTATGGTCATGACACCGGAGATGATGTGATTCGTCAGTTTGGCGGTGTCCTTGGTAAAATGTTCACTTGTGGCGAAATCGTTGGTCGTTTTGGTGGAGATGAATTCATTGCTTTTATCAAAAACGCAGATGATTCCGATATTGCTGGTAAGATCGCCTGTGATATTATCAGAGAGACATCGGAAAATGTTGTAATAGCAGATACTGGAAATACCATAAGTCTCAGTATAGGTATTGCAATATACCATGGTAATGAAAGCAACTATTCCGAGATGTTCAAAAAAGCTGATATTGCTTTATACGAAGCAAAGGCTGATTCGGAAAACAGATACCATCTATACAAAGAATAAAAGGAGCAATCCTTTTTTTCTTTTACATTTCAACTTTCCAATGTGGAAAAAATATTATATACTAATTGTACAAATGATGTATTAAGTTTTATTATATTTAATCTTACAATTAAGCCATAAACAAAAGAAAAACCTTAAAGGAGGGCAAGTTTATGGCAGAGAATAAGATAAGCTATAAGGAAGTTTTAAAGGAATCAGAATATAGAAAACTTCTGATTTCTACGATCATTAATAGATTTGGTGATGCACTGGATGCAGTTGGTTTTACCTGGCTTGTATATCAGATAACGCATAGTGGAACCTGGTCAGCAATCATATTTGCACTCAATATACTTCCAAATGTTATCATACAGCCTTTTACAGGAGCGTTAGTAGAAAGACTTGAAAAGAAAAAGGTTATAGTTATAACACATTTCCTTAGAGGATTTGTACTTGTTGCTTTTTTTTTAATATATCTGATGGGATATGCAAATGGCTGGATTATGGCAGGATTTACATTTGTGATCACTACGATTGAAGCCTTTAATATGCCTGCAGGAAATGCATTCCTCCCAAGAGTAATTAAGAAAGAGCATATAACTCATGGTATGAGTCTGAATTCTACATTATCAAGTGCAGCTACACTTGTTGGAACAGGACTGGCAGGAGTTATCATAGCAGCAGCTGGATTAAAGACTATTATGATCATTGATATCATCACATTTTTCGTTGCAGGAGTAATTATTTTTACAATCAAATGTGAGCAGATGGAAGAGAATCTGGAAGTGATAAAAAGCGAATCATATATTACTACTTTAAAAGAAGGTGTAAACTACATTAGAAGTAAGCAGG
Source organism: Lachnospiraceae bacterium NE2001 (assembly GCA_900110635.1). Taxonomy (GTDB): domain Bacteria; phylum Bacillota; class Clostridia; order Lachnospirales; family Lachnospiraceae; genus Eubacterium_Q. The sequence goes on along the minus strand of FOEK01000012.1, from coordinate 112,405 downwards.
TTTTAGTTAACTGTATTGTTATCGCAGTTTTTCTAAATATGGTCCTTGTACCAATAAATGCACTTCAGGCCCCACTTGTAAGTGAATGCTATAACTTAGGAAGCGAACTTCTTAGCGTAATAGGTATAGCTGGCTCTATTGGCTCTATACTTGGCTCGATAATGATACCTGCTATATCAAAGAAGTTATCAATGAAACAAACATTAATTATATTTGGAATGCTTATGGGACTTGGAGTTATGGTGATTCCATTTGGCGGAATGATTACTGATATAGTTCTGATCAAATACTTATTCGCAGGACTTTGCTTTACAATACTTACATTTACATCAAGTCTTATTGTAGGAATATTCAATATTACATTCGTAACTAATGTGGATCCTAAGTATCTGGCTCGTGCAACTTCTGTAATTGTGTCTGCTGCAACAGCTGTTATGCCGATAGCATCGATGCTTGTGGGATGGGCTAAAGTCAGAATTGAAACAGGAACCATGATAACAATTTGTGGTATAGGAGTGATAGTATTATTAGTTATAACAATGATGATCAATCCTGAACTTGAACCTAAGAAGGAAATGACAAATGAAGTTAAAGTTGCATGAAAATATTAAGACCTTTAGAAAGGAGAAGGGCCTCACCCAGGAAAAACTGGCTGAGGCTCTTGGTGTTACTGTTGGTGCGGTTTCCAAGTGGGAAAATGGTAACAACACTCCGGATATTATAATGCTGGGAATCCTGGCGGACTTCTTTGATGTATCTGTTGATGTGTTGATCGGATATGATATGTCTTCAAAACGAGTAACTGATATAGTGCACAGAATTAATACACTTACTGTTGAACGTAAGTATGAAGAAGCTGTTGCTGTTTCAAAAGATGCAATAACCAGATATCCACATGACTTCGGAATACTCTTCACATCAGGCATGATGTATAACGCCTATGGGTGGGAACATCAGGATGCTGAGATGTCAAAGATGGCGATTAAACTTCTGGAAGAATCGAAGCTTTATATTTCTCAAAATACTAATCCTGATATAAATGGTTATACAATTGATTCAGCAATTGCTATGAATTATATAGTTGTTGATGAGAAGGAAGCTTTAGAAAGATTTAAAAAGATTAATTTTGGCGGAATTAATAACAGTATCCTGGCGCTTGTATACCTTCAGAATGATGATATAAAAGAATCTTTAAGCTATAGCACATTTGGTATGATAAATGCACTTAGCAACATGTTTAATTCTTCGATGCCTATGATTCTTTCGCTTGCATTAACAGGCAACAAAAAAAATATGGAATCAGCGCTGGCCCTTGCGGATTCTATCTTAGTCATAACAGAAAAACTTAGTTTCGATAGAGTAGGATACTACACAAAGATGGAGGCGAGTTATCATATGTTAAAGGCTTATTTATATGCCTGCCTAAATGATGATGAAGCGATGAAGAAAAATATAAATATATCAATTGAAAAAGCCAGGAGCTTTGATAAGGAATGTGGCTCAAATGATGCGGCTAAAGACTTTAGATTTTACTATGCATATCAGAAATCATTTATTGCAATAGATAGCATAGGAGAAAAGGCTATGGAGGGAATTGATTCCACTCTAAGAAATCAGTTCTTCAATATTCCAGGAATAAATAAGAAGGCTTATAATAAGCTGATGAAGTATTGGGAGAGCGTTAAATAATTATACCTGCGGTATATTATATTTTTTGTTTTTTTTGGGGTATTATAGATACATATTATTTTGTTGAAAAAAAATTGAAATATCAGAAAATGAGGTATTTTATGGACTGTATTATAAGAAAAGCAACATTTGATGATTTAGAAGAGCTTCGGGGACTATATCTGGCTTTAGAAGAGGATGGGGTTAGATATCAGCCGGAACATTTTGTGATTGGCGAAAGAACTGATGAATTCTTTAAGTCAATTTTTGATAGCGATAATCAAGATATTCTTGTGGCGGATATAGATGGGAAGGCGATAGGGTTCGTACATGTTATGATCCTGGAACAGAAAAAAGTTTCGTGTCTAAAGCCTCAAAGTGTCGTATATTTACAAGACCTTTGTGTACGTGAGGATATGAGAAGTAAGGGAATCGGTGCAACTCTAATCCGAGCATCAAAAGACTATGGAAAAGAGCATAATGTCGACTTTATCAGGACACAGGTTTTCCCTGGTAATGTGGACGGAATGCGCTTCTATGAACGTAACGGATTCTGTGAAATGATGAAGACCATAGAATGTCAGACGTTAGATTGAAAGGATAGGCAAAGTTTTATTAAGTCTTTCAATTCTGTAGATGATCAGGTAGTAATGATTGATGATGATTACGAAAAAACTATAGACTCAATACTGTAATCAAAGAATCCGTGTGGAGGAATAAGAATGAAGAATATTATTACAGTTCAACATACACAGTCAGTTCACCATACGAATGGGATGGTTGGATCCTGGACAGATTGGGATTTGACGGAACTCGGAAGAACACAGGCAGATCACATCGGAAAAAAGCTTCGCGATGAACTGGATGGAAAAGATGTGGTTGTTTATTCTTCAGACTTGAAACGTGCCAAGCAGACAGCGGAAGAAATCACAAAGTATCTGTGGATAGAACCCATATTAAGACAAGAATTAAGAGAAAGAAATCTTGGGAAGTGTTGCGGAAAGTCTGTTCAGTGGCTTCGTGAAAATATAGAGAGGCCTGAGAATACAGTTGATGACAGGCTGTTCTCTGATGGAGAAAGCCGAAGGGATGCATGGAATCGTCTCAAGCCTTTTTACGATGAAGTGATTGAAGGTGATGACGAGAATATTATTATCGTGTCTCATGGTGATCTTCTGAGTATTTGGAATGCAATGTATTTAGGACTTCCGGTTGAATCATATTATGAAGTGGATATTCACGGTCCTGCTGGTGGAGTATCCCACATGATAATCAGTGATGATGGAAAACATCGAGTAAGGCATATTAATGATATGTCATACATATTGTAGTTATCCTAATTCTCTTTTTAGGGGTTTTGGGATTTATTGATCTTATGTATATAAATATTCTATTAACATAAAAGGAGTCACAGGTGGCTCCTTTTAAAAAATTTTTGATCTTATAAGAATATTGCTTATCTTGTAAAAACTTTAACGCATCACTCCTATGGATGAGCCTTTTATATTGAACGTTACATAGCAGTTATATCGAATCGAGACAACTGCTTTTTGTTTGCTTTCAAAAAAGAAAAATATTGTAAGTTTTGAAAGTGAATGATATTATATTTCCAAAAGTGAAAAAAATTAAAGTTTTGAAAGTGGGACTCATATGAAGATTATTGAAAGAAAAGATTATTTGGATAGACTCATTCGATTAAAGGATACTCCTGATATAAAGATAATAACAGGGTTGAGACGTTCTGGAAAGTCTGAGTTGGTGCGAGCATATATGGAATGGATTCGCACAAACGAAGATACAAATATAATATACGTTGATTTTGCAGATTTAAGATTCGATGATTTAAAAACATATAAGGAACTCTATAATTTCTGCGAAGGACAATACATTGATGGTAAAACAAATGTCATTATTGTAGATGAAGTTCAAATGTGTGAAAAATTTGAGCTTGCTATCAATAGTTTATATAACCGCCGAAAATACGATATCTATATTACAGGTTCCAATGCATTTTTGTTAAGTTCAGATTTATCGACGTTATTTACTGGGAGATTTATAGAAATTCCAGTTTACCCATTTAGTTTTGCTGAATATTGTGAGTACTATGGATATGATTCTAATACAGCAAATGTATTGGATTCATATGTTATGAATGGCGGTTTGGCAGGAGCATACGTATACAGCGAAAAAGAGGATCAGGCGTCATATATAAAAGATGTTTACACTACAATTATAAAACGTGATCTTGTAGACAAGTATGGTATTAAAGAAGAGGCACTTTTGGATTCTTTAACAGATTATATGATGGACAATATTTCCAATCTGACATCTGCTAGTAAGATTAGTAATGTTTTTAAGCAAAATAAAGTTGAGACGAATCATATAACAATAGGAAATTATATGAAATATCTCTGCAGCGCATTTATGTTCTATAAAGTAAAGCGATACGATATTCGTGGAAAAAAGTATTTAGAAACATCAGATAAATACTATCTTAGTGATTTAGGATTTAGATATGCAATGCTTGGAACAAGAAATATGGATTATGGTCGAGCATATGAAAATATAGTTGCATTAGAATTACTCAGGAGGGGTTACGAGATTTATGTTGGCAAGTTGTATCAGAAGGAGATAGATTTTGTAGTTATGAAACAAAATGAGAAGCTGTATATCCAAGTATCAGATAATATTACTGATTTAGATACATTGGAAAGAGAGTTGTCTCCACTAAAAGCGATAAAAGATGCATATCCTAAGATTTTGATAGCGAATACAAAGCACGATGACTATGACATTGAAGGAATAAAAGTACTAGATTTAACTAATTGGTTAATGAGATAAATTCAAATTTGTTGAGAAATTCAATTTCAGTTTAATGGAGGTCGGAAATTAAATGAATAATACATATATAATTAGAGAGGCTGTTCCGGATGATGCAGAGAATATGATTTCATATCTGAATCAAGTGGGTGGAGAATCTGATTACTTATTATATGGAGAAAATGAATTTAACGTTCCGATTGAAGGCGTAAAACGAAAACTGGCTATGAGTAAGGACTCTCAGAACAGTATTGTTTTGATAGCTCTTGAAAAAGAAAAGATTATTGCAAGAGCAGAAATAAATGGATATTATCCGGCAAGAATCCGTCATAGGGCTAAATTCTCAATCTCAGTAAGAAAGGAGTACTGGAATCAGGGAATAGGAACAGATATGTTAAATAGAATCTTCGAGCAGGCAAAAAAGATGAATATCCGGATTATAGAACTGGAAGTTATTACTGATAATGCAAGGGGGATTAATCTGTACCATAAAATGGGATTTACAGACATAGGAATATATAAAGATTATTTCTTTGTAAACGGGATGTTTAAAGATGCAGTAGTAATGCAGAAAACATTATAGGATGTTCCTGTTTGTTGTGATGAATGCTGGAACACAAAACCGGAATTAAACGTAGCAGAGTTTTGTTTTTCTTGGTTTAGATAATCATCGGTTTTATAAGATGGGGGATAAGTAAGGTGAATGAATTTAATGAATATGTACGCGAGAGTTTTTCTGCTTTCGGTGATATTGTCATAAGATCAATGATGGGCGGCTACCTTGTGTACCTTAATGGTAAATTGATAGGCGATATTTGTGATAGTGAACTGTTTTTGAAGAGAACGCCGACATCGGACAGACTTCTTGCGGACTCAGAGTTGCGATATCCGTATGAAGGTTCAAAAACGCTGATGCATGTATTTGACAGATTTGAGGATACAGATCTGATTGCTGAATTACTGGAAGGCATGTACGCAGAGCTGCCTGAAAAGAAACCAAAGAAAGCCAAAGGGAACTGATATGACTAGATTTGTTCGATTCATGATGGAAACAGATTCATTTGATAACATCATTAAGTACAGGCTTGATATGGTCAAAGAAGAGTTTAAAAGATTTGGGGCAAAAGGAGAAAAAACATGTATTTTCCAAAAGAGGAGCTACTAGAAAAATACGTTAGTATTTATGAGGAGTATATAGCTGACTATGTACCAGACTTCGAAGTGGAGGATGGGACGACTCGCTATGTAAGGTTTAATGATGCCTGGAGAGAACTAAATCCATTTGAAAAGCTTTTGATTACTAGACTTTTAAACCGTAAAAACACATTTCCCAAGAGACCTTCAATGAAGCTTCCTAAAAATGCAAATCCAGATAATTACATTAGACTCATATATGACAGTGATGGAAATCTGAAGGTTGCCCGCATAGGAGAAGGTGGTGCTTATGATATGGCGTTTGTTTATGTATCAAAGCAGTTAACCATTGGGTATTCTCTTGATTATGCTCCGAGTGGTGAAATAATCCCTAGCCTTTATAATTTTGAATGGTATGAATATGATGATGTGGGCAGACTTATCAGCGCGGAAATATTTCGGGGGCCTGGAAGTCCTAAGGATGACGTTATCATAAATTGTGAGTATTATGAATACGATGGGGACGTTCTTTCTCATGCACGGTGTTTCCATGAGTTTCAGAAATATCCGAATCAAATGACAATTAACATGGTCAAACAAATAATGCCAGACCGAATCTTTAATCCGAATCAGATAGAGTATACATTTGAACGTGTTTCGGACGGATTAGATTATACCAGTAACTATTACTACCGAAAGTCTCAAACCATAACTGACAAAGGTCATGTTTCGGAAGATACACTTTCTCATCTGGCAGAGAATGGAATACGTTTGGTTTAAATGCTTTGATGTGGAGCTGACCGAACTTGACTTCGTCAATTGTTTCGGAGGATAGGGTTATGGATAAAAAAGTCGATTTGAAAAACTATCAATGCGTGTTTAATGAAAAGGGATTTTTTGGTGGCGATCAACGTCTTCCTGAAAAGGACCCTTTAAAATATACAGATATTTTGAAAAAATATGATAAATATATTTCTGATGAGCAAACGGTCGATTTCCTTAAGCATTTTTGTTCTGAAGGGTGCGGGTATGTTGCTCTGGTGAATTCGATCTTTCTGTATTTTTACGGTTATGAAGACGCATTCTACAAAACATTTGGCTATGCGATGTATGATGAAGCAGGGAACATGAATTTTAGCCAGCTCGCGCTGGATTTCTATTGTGCGACGGATAATCATAAAGGGTTTCTGTTTTTTGACTATGTTGATCCTTATGAAGATAAGCCAAATAAACCTGGATTTGGAACAACAATAGAAACAAGCAAATGGAGATTTGAACTATACATGAAAAAACATGGTATTCATGCAAAGTTAAATCCTATAATTGTAGGAGTTCAGGATATAAAAAAAAGGATGGAGAAGGGGCCGATTATTGTAAGCGTGCGTCCTACAATTTTATATGACATAAAAGGGAATATTACGAATGAAACAGAAGGCGGCCATACGATGAGTGTTGTAGGTGTAAGTGAGAATGGACTGGTTCGGGTATCTTCCTGGGGGCAGGAGTATTATGTGAAAAGTGGAACATACGCAAAGTATGAATATTATCAGCAGGTGATTTTTCGTGACACCTTGGAAACAGTATAAAAGATTTGGAAAGTGGTTATTTGAGTGATATGGATTATGAAATTGTATTAGCAAATGAGGAAGACAGAACAGATATTCTTTCTCTATATGATATGCAGAAAGGTCGTGAGTTTTGTCCTTGGTCAGATGATTATCCGTCAAATGAAACAATAGACTTTGATCTGTTGAGGGATGCACTATATGTTTTGAAGAAAGACGGAAAGATATTGGCTGCTATCTCGCTAGAGGAAGATGAGGATGTTGATAGCATATCCTTTTGGGATGACAATCTCAGGCCTGAAGGAGAACTTGCGAGACTTGCTGTTCATCCGGATGAACAAAGCAGGGGTTATGGGAAAATTATGCTCCGCCATGGGATGGAGGAATTAAAAAGACGAGGCTATAAGGGAATTCATTTTTTGGTAAACAAATATAATATAAAAGCTATACGTTGCTATGAAGTCTTTGGATTTCGCATTGTGGGTGAGACCCATATGTTTGAACAAGATTTTCTTTGTTATGAAAAAGAACTGTAAATGGATAGAGTAGTATCGGAGGGGGTATATGATTAAAAAACCTATGTTTCTGGTTTTAGGTATGATTTATACAACGGTTTTTACGGTGTCGTGGATAATAGCTATGAGATATTATTCTTTCGAAGAATTGAAAAATGAATAAATGAATGTACCAGTATAAGGAGAAAGATGAAATGAGACGTAATGATAGAGAAATAACAGACAAAACTTTGATTGAACATTTTATTGCAAAAGAACAGATAATAAGAATTGCATTCTATGATAATGGTGATTTGTATATAGTTCCGCTGAATTACGGATATATATATGATAATGACACATATGTATTCTATTTTCATGGAGCTAAGGCAGGACGAAAATATGAACTTAGTAAATCCTCGCCCCAAGTTGGATTTGAAATAGATGGTGCATATGAATTATTAGAAGCAGATGTTGCATGTGATTATTCAGCAAAGTTCCAAAGCGTTATTGGTACTGGCAGATTGTCAATTGTAGAAGATTATGAAGAAAAGATAAAAGGATTAAATGTTCTAATGAACCATATTTCTGGAAAAACAGAATGGAGTTATTCTAAAGAAATGGTTGATTCTGTTGCAGTATTTCGATTAGAGGTTGAGAAACTATCTTGTAAGGCAAAGTAAGATTAATCAGGTTTGTCTAGAAGATGGCGAATTATATCCGAATTCAGCGGATTATGGAGGCAAAAAAAATGATATTACGATTCTTCCTGAAGATGAAAAGAATATTGATATTCGTTATATTCATATGTTCGTGCGGCACATTACTTAGTGGCTGTAATATAGATACTACAGAGTCGAATTATGATATAGAACGTGTATCTACAGATGATACTTTCAAAAATATTATCGAAGGAAAAACTAAACCGGTAGAGATTATTGTGGGATTTGGCGGCGAAAATGGGTATGAGAGTTTTTCTACCAAGGATCCTGATGTGATCGATGAGTATATTAATGCTTTTAGAGATGTAAAAATAGAAGAGGAAATAAAAGATAAAGATAAAATGATATCTGTTGCGGATGGTATTGTTGACTTCACATTTAAAATGGATGATGAAACCAGTATTACCATAGGGACTGATTTAGTTCAATATGTTACAGATTATGATAGGGGAATACAATATCAACTGACTAATACAGATGCAATTATTAATCTAAATCGGAGTATAAGAGAGTAAAATTAGAGAAATTATACGCTTTTCTGTTTCAGTTCAGGGGTAGGATGTTTGCTGAATTGATAATTTGGAGTTTGCTGTGGACTCGATGGAGGGAATATGAATACTAGAGATTTCCTAAATATATTGCATGTTGCGGAACGTTTAAAGGATACCACCAGACACTGTACTACAAGTAAAAGAAGAGTAGAAAGCGTAGCAGAACATAGCTGGAGAGTATCTCTTATGGCGACACTTTTAAGAAGTGAGTTCCCAGATGTAGATATTGATAAGGTTGTAAATATGTGCCTTATTCATGATTTGGGTGAATGCTTTACTGGAGATATTCCTGCGTTTGATAAAACTGATCAGGATAGAAATATAGAAGATACTTTGTTAAGTGAATGGGTTGATAGTTTACCCCGTGAAGTATCTGAATATATGAAAGCTCTTTATGCTGAAATGGATTCACAGGAGACTAGGGAATCTAAACTATATAAAGCACTTGATAAACTTGAAGCTTTGATTCAGCATAATGAATCACCTCTGGATACTTGGTCCGAAAATGAGTGTGAACTAAATCAAACATATGCATTTGAAAATGTAGAGTTTTCCGAATGGCTTATGGAACTGCGAAAAGAGATACTGCAGGATACTATTGATAAAATTGATTCAGAAAAACCAGATATTCAGATTTTATTGTCGAATCTGGATAGGCTTCATACTACTGAAATGGGAGCTGAAAGGATAAAAAAGAATTTAAAGCTTGATTGCGACAATGTTGTCCTTTGGTGTCGACAAAAAATAATTGATAAGGATGCCGTCATTACACGCCAAGGAAAAAACTGGTATATAAAGATAGCTGGATGCAAAATAACTGTAAATGCTAAAAGCTATACAATAATTACGGCACATGAAATATAAGTTCAAAGGAAAGTTAATATCTATTTCAACTTGGAGGGGGATATGTCGATAGGATTAAAAAAAGATACGGTTGTTTTAGAACCGCATCAGGAAGAGTGGGATATTGAAGGGGGAAATACCTGCAAGAAAATCAAACGCATTCTTGGTGATGATATAGTGGATGTTCAGCATGTTGGGAGCACTTCGATAAAGAGTATATGTGCTAAGCCGATTATCGATATAGCTGTGGCTGTCAAGTCATTCCAGGATATTATGAAACATAATGAAGAGCTTTCTAATAACGGGATTGTATATCGCAAACAGGATATTCCTGGACAACATCTATATCGCAGCGGAGATCTTGAGCACGACATAGTTACTCATTTTATCCATGTTGTGATATATGACTGCGAAGCCTGGCATAATTACCTCAATTTTAGAGACTATATGAATGCACATCCTGAAGACGCAAAGGCATATGATCAACTTAAAAGAAAACTATGTTCAAAATATCCAGGAGATAGGGATTTATATCTTGAGGGCAAAAAGGAGCTCATTACGGAATTACTTTCTAAGGCAAGACAGTGGAGAGAACAGTAAGGAGTGGTCGAAAGACATTAATGTTCCAATTACTTGGATTAAGGATGCTGCTCATAATTCGAATGATGATCAGCCTGAACAGGTAAATAAGTGTATTAGGGATTTTTTGAATAAATATTTTTAAATAAAGATAAATAAGGAAATAAGGAAATATGGATATAAGATATAGGAAAGTTAAAAAAGAAGATGGATACGAATGGTATACGCTTTTGGATAGTGTTTGGCGCGTAGCGTATAGTGAAATATTTCCAAAGGAGTTATTTGATGCGCGTGATTATGCACGTGAAGATAGGGCTCGCGGATTTACAGAAGAAAAGTTCCTCGGTGAAAGAAAGATTGCCTATGTTGCAGAATGTGAGGAAAAAATAGTTGGACTGATGTTTGGATCATTAGATTCAGATTATGAGTACTTCAAGAATGATTTCGCTGATCTGGTTGCACTATATGTATATCCTGAATATCAAGGGATGGGAATAGGCACAGCGTTAAGAGATATTTTCGTTGATTGGGCAAAAGGAAAGAATTCAAAGCAGATGGTTATAGGTGTATTAAAAGATAATACCAAGGCTCGAAAGGTCTACGAATCTTGGGGCGGAAAGCTATCTGAATATGAACACGAATTTGTACAAATGAATGTTGGGTATCCGGAAGTTTTTTATACTTTTGAAATATAGAATATGGAAGTCCCTATATGAGGGAAAGATGACGAGAGTGAAAACATGAATAAAATTAAAAGAGTAGTCATTGTAACTGTCATTATCAGTATTGTATTGGTGATAGTTGTATATGTCGCTCATTCTAACAGAGTTATAGGAAACTACTATGGTTCTGAATATGAATATATTAGAATTGGTGACGATCTATATGAATTCGATGCCAACGATCCTTACACATCTTCTGATAGAGGGATAAGACTGGGACGCGTAGTCTCTGAGAGAGATAGTTCTTCGGAGTCTATGTATATATGGTCTGTCAAAGGGACGGATGAGTATATCTACAGATTATGGGGATTTTCAGACGGAGGCTTCTATAAGAAAGTGCATTGAAAGTGAGAAAAGAAATGAATATAAGAACAAAACAATTTCAGATATTAACAGATATAGAGCTTGCTTGGAAGCTTATGACAGATGTTTATAATCATGATGAAACAAACGGTCCTGCAGCTCCTTTCTTTGAGTACGCAGTAATTAGTTCGTGGATTGACAGGGATTATTTTAGGCTCAATAGATTCTGGTTAGACGGTGATCTGCCAGTGGCTTTCGTTTTTTATGAGAATCCTGTTACGGCAATCTATTTTGTGCTCCGTCCTGGTTATGAGTTTTTAGCAGGAGAGATGATTGAATATGCGGAGACTGCATATCCAAAGTTTGAGGATCCTATAGAACTTAATCTGTTAAGTGGACAAACTGCACTTATTGAAGAGGCAAAAAGAAAAGGCTATCATGTTGAATACGAGGAGCCTGACCGTATTTTTGACTTTAGAAAAGGTTGCTTAGATTATCCGTTGCCAGAGGGATATCATTTTGTTGATGCAAAGGATTCAGATCCTCTTAAAACTGCTAAATGTTTATGGGATGGATTTAACAGCTATGAATTTGGTGAGTTTAAGGATTGGGATGTACCTACAAAGAATAGCGGCATAAGTGCTCATGAGTTATATCAGAACGTCTTAGGTGCCAGCATATCTCCATCGCCTCACGCGACATATGATTACACAGTGACCATAGCGGATGAAAATGAAGAATATGTTTGCTTTTCAGGTATGTGGTGGGTACCAGAAAATAAGCTTGCTTATATGGAACCCCTTTGTACTGTACCTGCACATCAGCATAAGGGTCTCGCTGCGGCGGCACTTTCTATGCATTATAGAACAATGAAAGAACTTGGCGCTGAAGTGATGACAGGTGGCGGCAATGAATTCTATGAAAAGATTGGATATCAGGGAGTTCATACCTGGCTGCACATGGAGAAGTAACTATATTTATGGATGAAGTGACATATAGTAATATCCCTTTTCCTGCAATTACTTCGTGAGTTTCCAGCTGGGGATCATGGATGTGATGATATGCTTTAATTCTACTCCTTCGAATACTGGGTGCTTCGACCAAGGGATTTTTTTTGATCTTGGTGCAACACTTGTAGAATTCAAAAATAGTGACATTTGAAATCCAGAGAATTGGAAGGGCAATAAATATGAAAACCTTATATGTAACTGACCTAGATGGCACGCTTATGAGAAATGACATGACTATTTCTGATGAGTCGGTTAGGATTCTTAACGAATTAATAGAAGACGACGTTTTTATAACATATGCGACTGCAAGATCGTTTCACAGTGCATATGAGATTACAAAAGATATAAAGTTTAAGATTCCAGTAATAACCAGAAATGGAACTACATTTGCTGACCAGATAAATGCAAAAGAAGTGGAAACAGCATTCTTTCCTGAAGATGTAATAAAAGAACTGAAGGAATTGCTTCCAATAATAGAAAGTTCAGGTTTTACATCTGTATATATAGATGGTGAGATGTATAAAATGTATCAGAGCGGAAAGAAGAGTAAGGAATTCCAAGGCTATATTGATTATTATGCTTCAATCGGTGATAAGCGTATGCGTATGGTTGAAAGTGCAGATGATCAGTTTAAAGGGAATATCTCATATATAACTTTGATCAGTTCCAGAGAAGAGCTTCTCCCATATTATGAAGCTGTAAAAGACTCAGATAAGTGGGAAACAATATTTCAAAAGGACACTTATAGAGAAGAGTTTTGGCTGGAAATCTGCCCAAAGGATTCTACTAAAGCAAAAGCTGTACTTAAACTTAAAGACAGACTCGGATGTGACAGACTTGTTGTATTTGGCGATTCTATTAATGATCTGCCAATGTTTGAGGTTGCTGACGTGGCAGCCAGTGTGTCTAACGCAAGACCAGAAGCACTAAAGGCTTCTGATATTACCATAGATAGCAATGAAAATGATGCTGTCGCAAAATATATTCAAAGTAAGGAAAAGAGATAAATATAAGAATAAAACAATTTGAGGGAGAATGATGGAAGAAAAATCTATATATATACTTGCAGGTTATGGATGACTTCTCTAGTTTTAAAGGGAAAGTAACGACCTTATATCTATATGAGTTCTGACCAACAAGACATATATCAACTGTTCAGTTAGGTTAAGAATTAAGGATCGGATAATGACCGGTCCTTTTTTATTGTAAAAAATGTTTTTGCAACGAATTCATACATTTTGATATATGAAATGTTAACTTTGCTTGATAGACAGTTCGGCTAAAACATTTATAATAATGTTAAAAAGAGTTGCAAATGTATGAAACGTATTGATAATATGAAAGGTAGGCAGGGTATGAATAATATGGCTAGTAATACATCTGAAGTATCGAATAAAAGAAAATATTATGTAGATAATATCCGCTGGGTGACTGTGATCCTTGTGCTGATATATCATGTACTCCTTATGTATAATGGAGTAGGTATTAATGTTGGATGTGGAAAGATTACTAATCTTTCTGTTCAGCACTACGATATGTATATGTACTTTGTTTATCCATGGTTTATGCCAGTTTTGTTCCTGGTAGCAGGTATGAGCTCAAGGTACTATCTGGATAGTCATACGAATAAGGAATTCATTAGGAGCAGAACCACAAAGCTTCTGGTTCCTTCAACTATTGGACTTTTTTTCTTCCAGTTTATTCAGGGCTATGTAAGTATGGCTTTAGGCGATGCATTTGATAATATGAAAGAGGTTCCAGGCGTTATAAAGTATTTCATTATGGTTTTGTCTGGACAGGGCGTTCTCTGGTTTGCAATGCTTCTTTGGGTTTATTCACTTTTGTTGGTTCTGGTAAGAAAGATAGAGAAGGGTAAGCTTCTTGAAACAGGAGCGAAGACTCCTATATGGATGATGATTCTTTTCTATATTCCTGTATGGGCATCGGGACTTATAATGAATACTCCTGTGATCACAGTTTATAGATTAAGTTTTTATTTCGTGTTCTTTATGCTGGGCTACTATGTGTTTTCAAATGAAGAAGTAATAGAGAGATTAAAGAAGGTTGCTATTCCAGCAGTTATTATAGGTGTGGTGATATCAATAGCATTTAGTATCTACTTCTTTGTAGTAAAGGATATGGCAAACTTTGCAGATAAGCCTGTTAACAGGACACTTCTTTATGCAGCTTCTGCATACTTCGGTTCACTAGCTATGGTAGCCGGCTTTGCAAAGTTCTTCGACTTCAGTAATGGACTTACAAAGTGGATGAGCAAGAAAAGTTTTGGTCTATACGTGTTCCATTATCTTGGAATCTCAACAGTGGCACTTGTTTTTGGAAAGACTGGAATGCTTCCAGCTGCATTAGTATATATGCTTAGTTTAGTGGCTGGCTTTGTATTCGGTTTCGGATTATATGAAATAATCTCACGTATCCCATTCTACAGATGGGCAGTTCTCGGAATCAAGAAAAAGTGTAAGTAGGGACAGACCTTGGTGCAATGGGGACGGACCCCACTGCACCAAAATAAAGGAGGTAAGTGATGTTTAGTGAAAACTTGGTGCAGCTTAGGAAGTTAAATGATATGACTCAGGAAGAACTGGCTGAGGCGGTGGGGGTTACCCGTCAGGCGATAGCCAAGTGGGAGTCGGGAGATAGTGTGCCTGATCTCGAAAGAAGTAAAGCGATAGCAGATGCATTTGGCGTGTCCCTTGATGATCTTGCCAACTATGATCCTGAGGACAACATGGGGATGGGCGTTGCTCCAAAGGGCAAGCATATATTCGGTATGGTTACAGTTGGTGAGAAGGGACAGATTGTTATACCGGCTAAAGCGAGAAAGCTTTTTAAGATTGAGTCTGGGGACCATCTGATCGTTCTTGGTGATGAAGGTCAGGGACTTGCTATCCTCAAAGCTAAGGATTTTCTGAAGATGGCTGATGCAGTTAAAAAAATGAAATAAGCTTGCTGTGATAAACCTAGTGAAATAGTACCTGGAATATGTTATATTTTGTCTAGATGCTTTTTGTAATTACTAGAAGAAGGTAATAAAGATAATGGGGGTATAATATGGGGATTGTAGCAGCATTTATGGTACCGCATCCACCGATGATCGTTCCTGATATCGGTCGTGGAAGCGAAGCAAAAATTAAAGAAACGATAGAAGCATACGAACGTGTGGGTCGTGAGATTGCAGAGATTGAGCCTGATACGATTATTATCACTAGTCCGCATTCGACTATGTATTCAAATTATTTCCATATATCTCCGGGCAGAAATGCTGTCGGAGATTTTGGTGCGTTTAGGGCACCAAATGTGAGGTTTGAAGAGATATATGACTATGATCTGGTTAATAGTATTCTGGATATAGCTTTTGACGAAGACTTTCCTGCAGGGATTGAAGGGGAGAAGGAAAGTGAATTAGATCACGGTACCATGGTTCCGCTTTACTTTATTCGAAAGCATTATAAGGAAGGCCAGATTGTCAGGATAGGTCTTTCAGGTCTTTCACTGGTGGATCATTATCAGCTGGGAATCCACATACAGGAAGCTGTAAATGAAGTGGGACGTAAGGCGGTATTTGTTGCGTCTGGAGACCTGTCTCATAAACTGCAGGATTATGGTCCGTATGGATTTGCACCTGAAGGACCTGTATATGATAAGAGGATTATGGATGTGGCTGGGCGTGCCGCTTTTGGTGAAATGCTGGACTTCGATGACGATTTCTGCGACAAGGCAGCTGAGTGTGGTCACAGATCCTTTGTTATAATGGCAGGAGCGTTTGATGGAATAGATGTAGAGGCAACAGTCCTGTCTCATCAGGATGTGACCGGAGTAGGATACGGTATTGCCACCTTCTATCCCAAGGAGCAGCCGGAAGTGATAGCGGGGGAAATAGAGAAGAATCCTGACAGGTGCTTTCTGGATCAGCTGATGGCGAGACTTGATGCTGAGGCGGCAAAGTCTGATGGGTATGTAAAGCTTGCTCGTGCATCGCTTGAAAGCTATATAGTTGACGGTAAGAAGCTGGTTATTCCAAGGGATATTCCAGATGATGTGTTAAAGGAACTGCCTAGGGAGATTTTCCAGAAAAGGGCTGGAGCTTTCGTATCGATACATAAGAATGGTGAACTTAGAGGCTGTATAGGAACTATCGCTCCTGTAACGTCCTGTATTGCTCAGGAGATAGTAAGTAATGCAATAAGTGCTTCTACCAGAGATCCAAGATTTGATCCTATTACAGAGGATGAGCTTAAGTGGCTTGAGATAAATGTGGATATACTTGGTGAACCTGAGGATATAGATAGCAAAGAACAGCTGGATGTAAAGCGTTACGGTGTTATTGTAACCTGTGGACATAGAAGAGGACTTCTGCTTCCAGACCTTGAGGGAGTAGATGATGTGGATACCCAGGTATCCATCGCTATGCGTAAGGGCGGTATTAAGCCGACAGATAACTACAGCCTGCAACGTTTCGAAGTCATCCGTCACAAATAAGATCTGACGATTTGATAATAGGACAGAGCTTGTCAAGATTTTGGAGGAGTGGTATGGGCAGATGTGAAGTGTGCTTCAGGCACTGCGAGATAAAGGAAGGCGGCATAGGCTTCTGTGGGGCAAGAACCTGCAGAGACGGGGTGGTTGTTTCCCAGAACTATGGATGGGTTTCTGCATTTTCTCTGGATCCTATAGAGAAGAAGCCTCTGTCCAGATTCTGTCCTGGAAGCAGGATCTTTTCGGTGGGCAGCTATGGCTGTAATCTTCGCTGTCCCTTCTGTCAGAACTCAGATATATCCTGGTCGGAGCTGTCGCTATCTTATAGCCGAATGGATGAAGAAGAGCTTAGGGTTCATGGAATTGACTATTTCACACCTGAGCTGCTAGCGCAAATTGCTGAGGAGTATGTGCCTGCAGGGAATATCGGTGTAGCATTTACCTATAATGAACCCATGATAGGTTATGAGTTCGTGAGAGACTCTGCGAAGCTGGTGAAGGAACGGGGCATGAAAAATGTGCTGGTGTCAAATGGTACTGCAGAGCTGGAGGTCCTCGAGGAGATACTTCCATATATCGACGCAATGAATATAGACCTAAAAGGATTTACAGATGAGTACTATCGCAACCTTTTAGGCGGTGATCGCAGAATGGTTATGAACTTTATAGAACGTGCTGTGAAGGATGCACACGTTGAACTGACCACGCTTATTATTCCTGGAGAAAATGATTCTGAGGAAGAAATGCGCGAGCTGACTAAGTGGATTTCATCACTTAAGGATGGCAGAGGAAATGTTATAGGAAAAAATGTTCCACTGCATATATCAAGGTTTTTCCCTCGTTTTCATATGACTGACAGGGCGGCAACTGATGTGAGCAAGGTTTACAGACTTGCTGATGTAGCCAGAGAAAACCTAAAGTTTGTTTATACGGGGAACTGTTAATGCTGATTGGTGATTCGAGAGAAGATATGATGATGGAGAATATAATAAATAAAGCCATTGATTATATCACTGAGCTGTTTAAGGGAAATGCCGATGGTCACGATCTCAGTCATACAATGAGAGTTTACAGGATGGCAGTAAGACTGGCGGATTCCTATCCAGAAGCTGATATTCTGGTTGTCAGACTAGCGGCACTGCTTCACGATGCTGATGACCATAAGCTATTTAATACGGAAAATAATGCTAATGCCAGGGCTTTTCTAATAAAACAGGAATTGGACGAAGAGATTATTGATCAAATATGTGAAGTCATAAACTCAGTATCCTTTAGCAAGAATAAGGGCAGGAAGCCTGATACTCTGGAGGGATTTATAGTTCAGGATGCAGACAGGCTGGATGCTCTGGGAGCTATAGGGATAGCCAGAACCTTCTCCTACGGAGGAAAGCACGGGCGGACCATAGAGGATTCTTCAAAGCATTTTTATGAGAAGCTCCTGCTGCTTAAAGATCAGATGAATACTCCGGAAGCACTGAAAATTGCTGAAGAGCGTCATCTGTTCATAGAGTCATATATAGAAGAATTGAATAATGAAATGCAATAGCTATATTAAATGTCTGTTGAGCAGGTATTTAAACGTGCAGATGAAGCTATGTTTGAGGATAAAGCCCGTTTTAAGAAAGAGCATAAAACATATTGAATAAATATGTTGAAATAAAAAAGATAAATGGAGGTAAGAAGAAGTGGGAGATATTAATAAGGTTGCAGAGTTTTTGAAGGAGGCAGGTACATATTATCTTGCTACAGTTGACGGGGATCAGCCAAGAGTAAGACCGTTTGGTACTGCACATATCTTTGAAGGTAAGCTTTATATCCAGACTGGAAAGGTAAAGGATGTATCAAAGCAGCTTCATGCCAATCCAAAGGCTGAGGCCTGTGTATTCAAGGATGGCGTATGGCTTCGTGTATCTGGAGAGCTTATAGCTGATGATAGACGTGAGGCGGTTAGTTCTATGCTGGACGCTTATCCAGAGCTGAGAAATATGTATTCAGAGGATGATGGCAATACAGAAGTGTTCTACTTCCAGAATGCTACAGCTACATTTAGCTCCTTCACCGCGGCTCCAGAAACATTTGATTTCTAAAAAGGTGAAAAGGTTTAATCCTAAGATTATTGAGGTATAAAATGATAGAAGTAAACAAGAAGGAAGTCGAGAGATATCTCGGTTTCCACGGCGTTAAGGAGATAGACGAAAAGACCAGCCAGCTGATCGATGAATGTATAGAAGAGATGCAGGCTCAGGTGAATCCTAAGTATATCTATAAGACATTCCCGTTGGAGTGGAAGTTTAGTTTTAAACTGGTTCCAAATGAGGATGGCACGGGAAACACAAAAGAAAAGAATGTATCCTGTGAGTTTTCAGGCATAAAGGTGGAATCGGGCAATCTCCTGAAGAACCTGGATGGATGTGCTGAGATAGTGATGATGGCCATAACCCTTGGTCCTGAACCAGATATGCTGGTGAGAAAGGCTGAGGTCCGTGATATGATGAAGGCCTACACATATCAGGCAGTTGGAGCGGCTATGGCCGAGGCCTGGGCTGACGAGATCAATATAAGGATAGTTGAAGAGGCAAAGGCAAGAGGACTTCATGCAAGACCAAGATTTTCACCGGGTTACGGAGACTTTCCTCTGGAGGTCCAGAAAGACTTCGAAAGGATTCTGGAAATGCCGAAAAAGATAGGTGTTACGCTGTCAGATAGCCTGCTGATGACACCTACCAAGTCTATCACTGCTGTGATAGGACTATCAGAAATAGATACAAATTGTGAGAGAAGTGGCTGCGAGCAGTGCAGTATGGCTGGCAAATGCGCTTACTCACGCTAGAAAAAAATGATACTATATGTTAAAATGAGTCACCTTATAGTTAAAGTGACTCATTTTGTTTTGAGAGGTATTATAGAATGAAAAAGGATTTACGTGAAAGGCTTGGTAAGGAGTGGCTGTTCTGCGATGGTGGGACTGGTACCTTCCTTCAGGAACGAGGACTCCAGGGAGGAGAGCTTCCTGAAACCTGGAATACAGATCATCCCGATATTATACAGGAGCTTTACGAGAGTTATCTGAAGGCAGGCTCGAATATATTTAATACGAATACATTTGGCCTTAACAGCTTTAAGTTCCCAGGACGTGTAGAAGAGCTCATGACTGCTGCTGTGGAGATAGCGAAGAAGGCGCGTATAAATACTGGCAGAGAAGATGCATATATAGCTGTGGATATTGGTCCAACAGGAAAGCTTCTGGAGCCAATGGGCGACCTTAGCTTTGACAAGGCTGTTGAAGTTTTTGGAGAGGTAATGGCGGCCGGAGAGAAGGCTGGCGGTGACCTTATCCTGATCGAGACCATGAGTGACAGCTATGAGGCAAAGGCAGCAGTTCTTGCTGCAAAGGAGCGTACATCTCTTCCTGTAATTGTTACAACAGTTTATGATCAGAAGGGAAAGATGCTGACAGGTGGAAATGTTGACTCTACCGTTGCTATGCTGGAGGGTCTCGGAGTAGACGCCCTTGGTCTGAACTGCAGCCTGGGACCTGATCTGATGATTCCGATGGTTAAGCGTATGACCGAAGTGGCATCCGTCCCTATTGTAGTAAATCCAAATGCCGGACTTCCTAGAACAGAAGGCGGCAAGACTGTCTTCGACGTTGGTCCCGAAGAGTTTTCTACTATTATGAGTAAGATAGCAGATATGGGTGTCCAGGTGTTGGGCGGCTGCTGTGGTACAACGCCAGAGCATATTCGTCAGACGGTTGAGAAGGTGAAGGCTAAAGAGTTTAGGCCTAACACAGCGAAGGATCTGACGGTGGTTACTTCATTTTGCCAGGCAGTAACCTGTGACAGAAAGCCAATTATTATTGGTGAAAGGATCAATCCTACAGGAAAAAAGAGATTCCAGCAGGCACTCCGTGATGCAGATATAGATTATATCCTGTCTCAGGGACTAGAGCAGGAGGATGCTGGTGCTGATATCCTGGATGTAAATGTCGGACTTCCGGAAATAGATGAGCCTAAAATGATGCGCGAGGTGGTGACTAAGCTCCAGGGTGTTACCGGGCTTCCGCTTCAGCTGGATACAACAGATCCTGAGGCGCTGGAACAGGGTCTTAGATATTATAATGGTAAAGCTATGATCAACTCTGTAAATGGAAAGAGAGAGGTCATAGAAATGGTTATGCCACTGGTTAAAAAGTATGGTGGTGTGCTGGTCGGCCTTGCACTTGACGAGGATGGAATCCCTGCTACAGCAGATGGACGTATAGCTGTGGCGGAGAAGATATACAGGGCGGCAGATGAGTACGGGATACCTCGTAAGGATATCGTAATAGATGGTCTCTGTATGACTATTTCTTCTGATTCATCATCGGCTGTAACCACGTTGGAAACTCTTCGAAGGATTCGTGATGACTATCACGGTCACACTATACTGGGTGTGTCAAATATATCATTTGGCCTTCCTCAGAGACAGGTGATCAATTCTTACTTCCTAACTATGGCAATGCAGATGGGGCTCAGTTTTGCCATAATGAATCCAAACAATCAGCAGATGATGGTGTCCTACAGATCATTCCTGGCACTGTCAGATATGGATCCGCAGTGTATGGGATTTATTGAGGCTTATGCAAATGCGAGTCTGTCTACAGTATCAACTGGTGGTGCTTCTGGACAGGCTGGAGCTGGTGGTGGCTCAGGTCAGGGGACAGCTGATGGAGCCGGTAAGGGCTCTTCTCTTGGAAATGCTATAGAACGAGGTATGGCTGGAGTGGCAGAAACAGCGATGAAAGAAGCCATGAAGACTGCTGATCCGCTGGAGATAATTAATTCTGAACTTATTCCTGCATTGGACAAAGTAGGTAAAGGCTTTGAGAAGGGTACAGTTTTCCTTCCTCAGCTTCTGCAGAGCGCAGATGCGGCTAAGGCTGCATTTGAAATAGTAAAAGCATCAATGGCTGGAAAGCCAAGAGAGCTGAAGGGCAAGATTATCATTGCCACAGTTAAGGGCGATATCCACGATATTGGAAAGAATATCGTGAAGGTTATGCTGGAAAACTACGGCTATGATGTTATAGATCTGGGCAAGGACGTACCGCCTGAAGCAATCGTTGACAGAGCGGTGCAGGATGATGTGAAGCTTATCGGACTAAGCGCGCTGATGACCACAACAGTTGTAAGTATGGAGGATACTATCAAGCTTCTACGCGAGAAAAAGCCTGATACCAAGGTGGTGGTTGGTGGAGCGGTTATGACTCAGGAATACGCCGATGCCATCGGAGCAGACTGCTATGCCAAGGACGCAATGGCTACCGTCCGATATGCTGACGAAGTATTTTCAAAATAGCCGACTAAGTTTTTCAAAATAGTATTGACACTTATTGCTATCTAGTGATAGTATCCTATATTGTAAACCGTTGATGGGGAGTAAGTAGATAAGACCTCCTTTTATACAGAGAATTGCCGGTGGTGAGATGGCAGTGTTAAGTGTTTTATTGAATGGACCTCAGAGGGCGACCTGAAATGCTTTTTTGCAGAGTATGGGAGACGGAGACTGAACCTTCGTTAACAAAGTCAGCATATTATTGTATGCGTTAAGAGGATGCCTAGTGCATCAAGCCGGGTGGCACCGCAGGTAAGAACTTACACCTGTCCCAGCAGTAGTTACAAACTGTGGGACAGGTTTTATTATGTCCCAAATATAAAAATTATTTTAGGAGGTTACTAAAATGTCAGAAGAAAAGAAGATTCCGTATAAGATATATCTGGAAGAGAGTGAGATGCCAACAGCTTGGTATAACCTCAGAGCAGATATGAAGAATAAGCCAGCACCACTGCTTAATCCTGGTACTGGTCAGCCACTTACAGCAGAGGAGCTTTCTCCTATATTCTGTGAGGAGCTGGTTGCACAGGAGCTTGATGATACAACTCCTTATATCGAAATCCCTACTGAGATCAGAGATTTCTATAAGATGTATAGACCATCACCACTTGTAAGAGCATACTGCCTTGAGAAGAAGCTTGGCACACCTGCTAAGATCTACTACAAGTTCGAGGGTAACAACACAAGTGGAAGCCATAAGCTTAACTCAGCTATCGCTCAGGCATACTATGCTAAGAAGCAGGGCCTTAAGGGAGTAACAACTGAGACAGGAGCTGGTCAGTGGGGTACAGCTCTTTCAATGGCTTGTTCATATTTTGATCTTGATTGTAAGGTATTTATGGTTAAGGTTTCTTACGAGCAGAAGCCATTCAGACGTGAGGTTATGAGAACCTATGGCGCTTCTGTTACACCTTCTCCATCAGAGACAACTGAAGTAGGAAAGAAGATCCTTGCTGAGCATCCTGGAACTACAGGTTCTCTGGGCTGTGCTATTTCAGAGGCTGTTGAGGTTGCTACACAGAATGAAGGATATAGATATGTACTTGGCAGCGTTCTTAATCAGGTACTTCTTCATCAGTCAGTTATCGGTCTTGAGACAAAGGCTGCACTTGATAAATATGGAATCACACCTGATATCATTATCGGATGCGCAGGTGGTGGTTCAAACCTTGGTGGACTTATTGCTCCATTTATGGGCGAGAAGCTTCGTGGCGAGGCTGATTACAGAATCGTAGCTGTTGAGCCAGCTTCATGCCCAAGCTTCACAAGAGGTACATATGCTTATGACTTCTGTGATACTGGTATGATATGTCCGCTTGCTAAGATGTATACACTTGGCAGCAGCTTTATTCCATCAGCTAACCACGCTGGAGGACTTCGTTTCCACGGTATGAGCTCAACACTTTCACAGCTCTATCATGATGGATATATGGAGGCTACAAGCGTAGAGCAGACTTCTGTATTTGAGGCTGCTGAGCAGTTCGCAAGAGTTGAGGGTATCCTTCCTGCACCTGAAAGCTCACACGCTATCAGAGTTGCTATCGATGAGGCTCTTAAGTGCAAGGAGACAGGTGAGGAGAAGACAATCGTATTTGGTCTTACAGGTACTGGCTACTTCGATATGGTTGCATACGAGAAGTACAACAATGGTGAAATGTCAGACTACATCCCAACAGACGAGGAGATTGCTGCATCCGTTGCAAAGCTTCCACACGTTGAGTAAAAAGATAAAATGTAAATTGACACGGGTCGCATGCTGAGAGTAAAATAATAGCATCAATGTTATGGGAGGTTATTATTTATGGATAAGTATGTTTGCCCTTGTGGCTATGTTTATGACCCAGAGGTTGGCGATCCTGATAGTGGTATCGCTCCTGGAACAGCATTTGAGGATATCCCGGATGATTGGGTATGTCCAATATGTGGACTCAGCAAAGACATGTTTACAAAGATGTAAATATGACTGATTAGCTGTTCAACCAAAAGAATATTTTGTAAAGCAAAGGCGCTTTGAGAATCAATTGGTTCTCGAAGTGCCTTTTGTGTGTCTCGGAGCATATCGTAAACGATATGCTATTATAGAAAGCTAAGAATAATAGAGAGGGATTATCATGAATGAGGATATCTGGTCAGAGGATAAGCTCCACGAGGAGTGCGGAGTCTTTGGAATCTATTCTTTGAATGAAGAGGAGGTGGCCCACGACATATACTATGGTCTTATCGCCCTGCAGCATCGTGGTCAGGAGTCGGCGGGGATAGCGGTTTCTGATACCACTGGTGAGATGGGGAATCTCAAACTGAAGAAGGATATGGGTCTGGTAAATGAAGTCTTCAGCGAAGAAGATCTGTCGAAGCTGAAGGGTGATATTGGAGTTGGTCACGTCAGATATTCCACCACTGGTGGCAGCAGGCCTGAAAATGCTCAGCCTATTGCAATGAATTATTTTAAAGGTAGTCTTGCCTTAGTTCATAATGGAAATATAGTAAATGCCACAGAGCTTAAGGAAGACCAGATGCAGAGAGGTCTTGCTCATTACACCACATCTGATACAGAGGTCATAGCCTATGAGATAATAGGCCAGCGCGTGAAGACTGGCAAGATTGAGGGGGCCGTAAAGAATGCCGCTGCTAAACTGAAGGGTGGTTATGCACTGGTTGTAATGAGTCCCAGGAAGCTTGTGGGCATCAGAGATCCATTTGGCATAAAGCCTCTTATACTTGGGCGAAAGCTGAACACCAGCATAGATGATAAGATACTTGAAAAGAATGAGGAATCAGGGGCAGTAAAGACTCTCTATTCTTATATACTGGCCTCCGAAAGTGCAGCTATCACTTCAGTTGGAGGAGAGGTGATACGTGATATAGAGCCTGGTGAAATGATATCTATTACCAGGGATGGAATAGTATCTGACAGAAGCATGTGCCAGGAGAAAAGGGCTCATTGTATCTTTGAATATATATACTTTGCAAGAAATGATTCTGTAATGGATGGTATCGAGATTCACGATGCCAGAGTGAACGCTGGTCGGGCACTGGCCCGTAAGTCTCAGGTGGATGCGGATATAGTTGTGGGCGTTCCGGATTCAGGTCTTGCGGCAGCCGAAGGATATGCTCTGGAATCAGGCATCCCCTTTGCGTTAGCATTTCACAAGAATAGTTATATAGGCAGAAGCTTTATAAAGCCTACGGATAAAGAGAGACAGACGGCAGTGCATATGAAGCTCAGCGTTTTGAACAATGTGGTTCGGGATAAGAGCATAGTGCTGATAGATGATTCGATAGTTCGTGGTACTACCATGAGACAGCTGATTGAGATGCTGAGATGTGCGGGTGCCAAGGCGGTTCATGTAAGGATCAGTTCACCTCCATTCCTTTATCCCTGCTACTATGGAACAGATGTTCCAACGGCGAAGCAGCTTATAGCTTCCCATCATTCTACTGAGGATGTGCGTCAGAATATAGGGGCTGATTCTCTGGAATACCTCAGTGTAGATGACTTTACCACTATGGTAGGCAACCTGCCACTTTGCACGGCCTGCTTTACAAATGACTATCCTGTAAAATAGGATGTGAACACTAAAAATCATTATAAACCGGATAAAACATTCAAATTAAAATAATAAAGCAAAAATAATGCTTGACTTTTGAAAATAAAGTTATATACTGTTAATAGTTTTGAAAATAATATGACACGAAAAGCAATGGCGCTTTGGGTATAAAACCCAAGGCGTCTTTTTGCATTTTAGGAGGATAATCTGATGAATACTGCACTTGAGGAATTAAGAAGAAAGGGATTATATGATGCTTCATTTGAGCACGACAACTGCGGAATCGGCGCAATTGTTCAGATGGACGGCGTAAAGAGTCACTCCCTTGTGGCTGACGCTCTCAGCATTGTAGAAAACCTTGAACATAGAGCTGGAAAGGATGCAGAAGGAAAGACCGGTGACGGAGTTGGTATCCTTACCCAGATTCCTCACAAGTTCTTTAAGAAGGTTATGGCTGAGAAGGGTGTTTCCCTTGGCGATGAAAGAAGCTATGGTGTTGGTATGTTCTTCTTCCCACAGGATGATCTGGAGAGAAGACAGGCAAAGAATATGTTTGAGACCATAGTAAAGAAAAGTGATGCAAAGCTTCTTGGCTGGAGACAGGTTAGTATCAGCCCGGATGTACTAGGCAGCAAGGCAAGAGAGTGTATGCCTGATATAGAGCAGGTGTTTATTGAAAGACCAGAGGGACTTTCTGATCTGGAGTTTGACCGTATGCTCTATATTATTCGTCGTGAGTTTGAGCAATGTAGTGTCAGCACCTACGTGCCTTCACTTTCCTGCAGAACTATAGTTTATAAGGGTATGTTTCTGGTTGGCCAGCTGAGAACCTTCTTCCTGGATCTATGTGATGAGGACTATGAGTCAGCCGTTGCCATGGTTCATTCCAGATTCTCAACCAACACTAATCCTAGCTGGAACAGAGCTCATCCTAACCGCCTGATGGTTCACAATGGTGAGATCAATACCATAAAGGGTAATGCAGATAAGATGCTTGCTCGTGAAGAAACAATGCATACAGATACATTTAGTGATGAAGATATGACCAAGGTCCTTCCAGTAATATCTTCTAGTGGTTCTGACTCAGCTATGCTGGATAATACTCTCGAGTTCCTTATGATGAGCGGTATGGACCTTCCGCTGGCAGCAAGTGTTCTGATTCCTGAGCCTTGGGCTCACAATGAGACACTGACTCAGGAGGAGAGAGACTTCTATCAGTACTATGCAACCATGATGGAGCCTTGGGATGGCCCTGCATCTATCGTCTTCTCTGATGGTGATGTAATGGGTGCTATTCTCGACAGAAATGGTCTCAGACCTTCCCGTTATGTAATAATGGATGACCGTCGTCTGATCCTTGCTTCAGAGGTTGGTGTACTTCCTCTCGATGAAAGCCATATAGTAAAGAAGAACAGATTATATCCTGGTAAAATGCTTCTCGTAGACACAAGAGAGGGCAAGGCCTTTACAGATCAGGAGATCAAAGAGAGATATGCTCACAGAAATCCATTTGGTGAGTGGCTTGATATGGGACTTCTTGAACTCAAGGATGTTAAGATTCCAAATGAGAAGGTTCCAGAAATAGATGGTGAAGAGAGACAGAAGCTTCAGAAGGCATTTGGCTATACCTACGAAAACTATCATGAAGGTATCCTGAATATGGCATTGAACGCTAAGGAACAGATTGGATCCATGGGTGTTGATACACCTATTGCAGCCTTGTCAGGAACCTATCAGCCTCTGTTCTACTATTTCAAGCAGTTATTTGCCCAGGTTACAAATCCACCTATAGATGCAGAGCGTGAGAAGATTGTTACCTCCCGCAGCGTATATGTAGGAAAGAACGGTAACCTTCTTGAAGAGAAGTCAGAGAACTGTCACGTTTTGAAGATTCATAATCCAATCCTTACAGATCTGGATATGCTTAAAATAAAGCATCTCAATAAAGATGGAATCAAGGCTGCTACAATTTCGATTCTCTATTATAAGAGTACTCCGATGAAGCGTGTGCTGTCCCATCTTTTCGTAGAGGTAGATAAGGCATACCGTCAGGGCGCAAGCATACTGATACTTTCAGATAGAGGAGTGGATGAGAACCACGTGGCTATCCCTTCACTTCTGGCAGTTGCAGCTGTTCATAAGCATCTTGTTGAGACAAGAAAATGTACTGCCATGTCTTTAATCCTTGAGTCAGGAGAACCACGCGAGGTTCATCATTTTGCAACCCTGCTTGGATATGGTGCTTCAGCAGTTAACCCTTATCTTGCACACAGCACCATCAAGGAGCTGATAGAGGATGGCCTCCTCGATAAGGATTATTACGCTGCAGTTGATGATTATGATGAAGCTATAATCAGCGGAATAGTTAAGATATCATCCAAGATGGGCATTTCATCTATAAAGTCATACCAGGGCAGCAAGATGTTTGAGGCGATTGGTATCTCTTCAGAGGTAATAGATGAGTATTTCACAGGTACTGTCAGCCGAGTTGGCGGTATCACGTTAAATGATATAGAGAAGGCAATAGATTCTCAGCATAGCAAGGCATTTGATCCACTGGGTCTTCCGGTTGATCTGGAGCTTACAGCAGTGGGCAGACATAAGTTCCGTGCCCAGGGTGAGAATCATAGATATAATCCACAGACTATCCATATGCTTCAGCTTTCAACCAGAGAGGGTAGCTACGATAAGTTTAAGGAGTATACCCAGATGGTGGATGCTGAGAAGACAGGTTATCTTAGAAGCCTTATGGACTTCAACTTCCCAGCAGAGGGAGTTCCACTTGACGAAGTAGAGTCTGAGGAATCCATAATGCAGAGATTCAAGACTGGTGCTATGTCCTATGGATCAATCTCTGAGGAGGCACACCAGACTCTTGCAATCGCAATGAATCATATTCACGGAAAGTCTAACAGTGGTGAAGGTGGAGAAAGCGATGAGAGAATCGCATCTGCCGGAACTGATAATGATAGAAGTAGTGCTATAAAGCAGGTTGCCAGCGGTAGATTTGGTGTAACAAGCAAATATCTGGTAAGTGCAAGAGAGATTCAGATAAAAATGGCTCAGGGTGCAAAGCCTGGTGAGGGTGGACATCTTCCTGGAAAGAAGGTTTATCCTTGGATTGCCAAGACACGTCATTCAACACCAGGTGTGAGTCTTATATCACCACCACCTCATCACGATATTTATTCTATCGAGGATCTGGCACAGCTGATATATGATCTGAAATGCTCCAATAAACAGGCCAGAATATCTGTAAAGCTTGTTTCTGAAGCTGGAGTTGGAACTGTAGCAGCTGGTGTTGCCAAGGCAGGTGCACAGGTAATCCTTGTATCTGGATATGATGGCGGAACTGGAGCGGCTCCACTTAGCTCTATTCACAATGCCGGTCTTCCTTGGGAGATGGGACTTGCGGAGACACATCAGACTCTGCTCCTTAACGGACTTCGTGACCAGGTTGTTGTGGAGACAGATGGTAAGCTTATGAGCGGACGTGATGTAGCAATCGCTGCAATCCTCGGAGCAGAAGAGTACGGTTTTGCCACAGCACCACTTGTAACAATGGGCTGTGTAATGATGAGAGTATGTCAGAACGATACTTGTCCTATGGGCGTTGCAACTCAGAACCCTGAGCTTAGAAAGCGCTTTAAGGGTAAGCCAGAGTACGTTGAAAACTTTATGTATTTCATAGCTCGTGAGCTTCGTGAATATATGGCAAAGCTCGGAGTCAGAACAATATCAGAGCTTGTAGGAAGAACAGATCTTCTTAAGGTAAAGGATGGACTTAAGGGAGCAGAAGCTGAGATAGATCTTAGCAGAATCCTGGCCGATATGTCAGGCGTAGATAGAAGTCTTCAGACCTTCCATCCAGAAAAGGCTTATGACTTTAAGTTAAATGAAACCAAGGATGAAAAGGTTCTCATTAGTAAGCTTAGCAAGGATATCAAGCAGGATAGTACGAACGATAATAAGGTTATTGATATTAACCTGTCTAATACTGACCGTGCCTTTGGTACGCTTCTGGGTGCGGAGATAACAAGAGCTGTTTCGGAAGGAATGGCAGAAGATACATTTGTCATCAATTGTACTGGTGCAGGTGGTCAGAGCTTCGGTGCATTTATACCAACTGGTCTTACACTCAACCTGATCGGTGACAGCAATGACTACTTCGGCAAGGGTCTGTCAGGCGGTAAGCTGATCGTGCATGCTCCTGAAAATGCAGGCTACAACGCTGAGGAGAATATTATCATCGGTAACGTGGCTCTTTATGGTGCAACCTCAGGTGAGGCTTATATCGCAGGTGTTGCAGGCGAGAGATTCTGTGTAAGAAACTCAGGCGCTTCTGCTGTAGTTGAAGGCGTCGGCGAGCACGGCTGTGAATATATGACAGGTGGATGTGCAGTAATCCTTGGACCAACTGGAAAGAACTTTGCTGCTGGTATGAGCGGCGGCGTAGCTTATGTTCTTGATGAGGACAATACCCTCTATAAGAACCTTAATAAGCAGCTGGTACAGATGGAAAAACTTGAATCCAAGAACGATAAAGAGAAGCTTCACGATATGATCGAGAAGCATGTGAAGTACACAGGTTCCGAGAAGGGACAGCGTATCCTCGATAACTTTGAAGAGTATACAGAGCATTTCAAGAAGATCATACCTAACGACTACAAAGAGATGCTTCATCTTACAGCACAGTTTGAAGAACAGGGTATGGACCACGAACAGGCTCAGATCGAAGCCTTCACAGAACTAGTTGGTTAAAAGCGCAGTGGGTCAGTTCCCATTTCATATAAAAAATATTAAAAAGGAAACGTGTATGAGTAATATAAAAGGTTTTTTAGAATATGAGAGAGTAGACGCTCCAACAGTTCCGGAGAAGGAGAGAATCTGCAGTTTTGATGAGTTTCACGGAAGACTGACAGCTGAGGAACAGAGGAAGCAGGCGGCACGTTGTATGAACTGTGGTGTGCCATTTTGTCAGGCAGGAATGATGATTGCAGGGATGGCTTCAGGCTGTCCTCTGCATAACCTTGTTCCTGAGTTAAATGAGCTCTCCAGTGGTGGTAATCTGGAGCTGGCTTATAGACGTCTCTCCATAACCCATAGCTTCCCGGAGTTTACCTCAAGGGTTTGTCCTGCTCTTTGTGAGAAGGCCTGCACCTGCGGTTATCATCAGGAGGCTGTGTCTACAAAGGAAAATGAGAAAGCTATCATAGAGTTTGCCTATGCGGAAAACTTAGTAAAAGAGATTGTTCCGAAGGTAAGAACTGGAAAGAAGGTGGCTATAGTTGGAAGTGGTCCTTCCGGACTAGCGGCAGCCCAGCTTCTTAACAGTCGTGGACACTCTGTAACAGTCTTTGAAAGGAACGACCGTATAGGCGGTCTGCTTCGTTATGGCATCCCAAATATGAAGCTGGAAAAGTCTGTAATAGACAGGCGAATTAAGCTGATGGAGGAGGCCGGTATCGAGTTCCAGACCAGCGTAAATGTATGTGGTACAAAGAAGATCGATGGAGACACTCCTAAGGCAAAGTTTACAAACAAGGTAAAGTATATATCAGCTGATAAACTAAAAGAGGAGTACGATGCAGTTGTGCTTGCTTGTGGTGCCTCAAATCCTAGAGACATTAAGGCTCCGGGCAGAGATTCGAAGGGAATCTATTTTGCAGTGGATTTCCTGGGCAAGGTGACAAAGACACTTCTGGACAGTGATTTTGATCTGGTAAAAGAGCTTGAGTCATGTAAAGCTGCACAGGATAAAAAATCTGCAAAGGCTGCAGCTGAAAAATACGAGGTTATTGAAGAGGTTAATGGAAAAGATGTAATAGTAATAGGTGGCGGTGACACAGGAAATGACTGCGTTGGTACCTGTATAAGGCTGGGGGCAAAGTCTGTAACCCAGCTTGAAATGATGCCTTGCCCACCAGAGGAAAGACTGGCTTCTAATCCATGGCCGGAGTGGCCACGCGTCCTCAAGACTGACTACGGTCAGGAGGAGGCTATATATTCATTTGGATCTGATCCTAGAATCTATAAGACTACCGTAAAGGAGTTTATATCTGAAGAGGTAAAGGGCGCCGATGGTAAAACCGAGAAACGTCTGAAGGAGGTTGTTCTCGTATCTCTTGAATCAAAGAAAGACGAGAAGACTGGACGTATGATGATGGTGCCTGTTGAAGGTACTGAGAAAACTGTCCCGGCACAGCTTGTTCTTATTGCGGCTGGCTTCCTGGGTAGTGAGAGCTATGTAACGGATGGATTTGGAGTAGAGCTTGACGGAAGAACTAACGTTAAGACGGCTCCCGGCTCATATGCCGCATTTTCATCCGCTGACGCCTTATCCAGCGGAAAGGCTGATGCTAAAAAAACAGGATGTAAGATATACACTGCAGGTGATATGCACCGCGGTCAGTCTCTTGTGGTATGGGCAATCTCTGAAGGTCGAAATGCAGCTCGAGAAGTAGACTTTGACCTTATGGGCTTCACAAATCTATAAAATCAAAAAGGGGATGACTTTGATCACCAACTGGGGACGGTTCTCAGCTGTTTCAACAACTGGGGACGGTTCTCAACTGGTGGTTTTTTCTTTGGATGAATTGACTATATAGATTCCGATGCAGACAAGAATAAGAGATACAAGGTGGATCAGGCTGAAACCTGAACTTTCATCCAGAAGCAGAAGTGATGTTATAACACCGAAAACTGGAGTCATAAAACCGAATACTGCAACCTTTGATACGGGGTTATGCTTTATGAGCAGGCCCCAAAGGGTGTAGGCTGCGGCAGAAACAAAGGCAAGATATATAAGATCCACTATACCTTTTGTTGTTACCTGCTGGATCCTTCCGCCCATAACAAGACCTGCAATTATCATTATCAGTCCGCCAGCAATAAACTGGTAGCCGCTCAGGATAACCGGGTCTTCTTTTTTTGTATATTCTTTTAGTAGCACGGAGGAAAATGCATAAGCAACGGTCGACAGTATGATAAAGCAGTCTCCCAGAAGTATGCTGCCTCCTCCCAAACTGTTGCCTGTTAGATTCACAAGAACAACTCCTGCAAATCCTATAATGCATCCTATGATTTTTTTAGTGGACAGAGTTTCCTGTTTAAAGATAAGACAGGCTACTATAAGGGCAATGAATACATTTGTCCCCTGAACTATAGATGCTCTCACGCCTGATGTGTGGGCCAGACCTACGTAAAAGAAAAAGTATTGTCCCACGGTCTGAAAACAGGACAGCTTAAGGATGAGGGGTATTGATCCTTTCTTTGGAAAGAGAAGCTTCTTCTGGAATATACATCCAAGAAGAACGGCCAGAATACCTGCTAATACGAAGCGTATGCCTGCAAAAAGAATCTGTGCGGCCATTTCGTCGGAGCTGATGTCAAACTCCTTATAGCCCAGCTTGATCATTGGAAATGCACTTCCCCATAGAAGACAGGAGATGAGTGCACCAATCCAGACAAAAACTGTTTTACTGAATATACTTGAACTGCTTTTTTCTGTATCGATATTTGTAGTATTATTATTGATTTTTTTATTTTCGATATTATTATCTTTACTGTTGTTCATTGCTATATCCATATTGCTTAGTACACCGTTTCTTAATTAACTATACAAATAACGTAGGATGTTTTTCCGAGAGTGCAGTATCCAAAACGTAGGAATAGTGAGCTATTCCGAGGCTTTGGGTGCTGTGCTATTCGGGAAAACAGACAAGTTATTTGGTGTAGTTAATTAGAAATCCGTGTACTATACTACCCCTTAATTTATAAGGACTGAGCAGCCTATATAATATATCACAATAATTCAGTATTGAACAGATGAATTAAAGAATTGAATATGAATGGAAAACAAATAATAAAAATTTTTTTGAAAAAGTGTATTGACAAATCATGAAACGCGAGTATAATACAAAAACATAAAAGGCAACGGCGTCTTAGAGAATGAACTCTGAGGCGCCTTTTCTTTATATATCGCGCGACACATATTTTAAGATGAGCAATGGCGCTCTGGATTGGAATTATTCTGGTCTGGGGCGCCTTTTCTTATCAAAATGTGACAGAGAGAGTTTTTTAATCCCTGTCACAAGCAAAGGAGGAATTGAGAAATGACAGATGAGATTTTAAGTGCAATAAACGGTGAATTATTTGCAGTATGGTTCCTGATTGGTGCTGCGCTGGTGTTCTGGATGCAGGCAGGATTCGCAATGGTTGAGTCAGGCTTCGCAAGAGCAAAGAATGCAGGTAATATCCTTATGAAAAACCTGATGGACTTCTGTATAGGATGTTGTGTATTCATACTTATAGGTTTTAGTTTTCTTCTCGGTGAAGATATGATGGGTCTGATCGGAAAACCTGGATTTGATATCTTTACAACATATCAGGATTTTGACTGGTCAAACTTCGTATTCAACTTAGTGTTCTGTGCAACAACGGCTACTATCGTATCTGGTGCGATGGCAGAGAGAACAAAGTTCCTTAGCTACTGTGTATACTCAGGAATTATCTCAGCACTTGTATATCCGATCGAAGCACACTGGATCTGGGGCGGCGGATGGCTCGCACAGATGGGATTCCACGATTTTGCAGGTTCTTGTGCAATCCATATGGTTGGTGGTATCTCAGCTCTTATCGGAGCAAAGATGGTTGGCCCTCGTATAGGTAAGTTTGAAAAGGACGAAAACGGAAAGGTTAAGAAAGTAAATGCTTTCCCTGGTCACAATATAGTAATCGGTGCACTTGGTGTATTCATTCTCTGGTTTGGATGGTATGGATTTAACGGTGCAGCTTGTACTTCAAAGG
Source organism: Lachnospiraceae bacterium NE2001 (assembly GCA_900110635.1). Classification (GTDB taxonomy): domain Bacteria; phylum Bacillota; class Clostridia; order Lachnospirales; family Lachnospiraceae; genus Eubacterium_Q. Next base: position 77,768 of record FOEK01000012.1, on the reverse strand, counting down.
AACAGCTTGCATCAGTATTCTTAACAACAACAATTGCTCCTTCAGTAGCAACTGTAGTATGTATGATCTTCACTTGGGTTAAGTATGGTAAGCCTGATGTATCTATGTGTCTAAATGCTTCACTTGCAGGTCTTGTAGCAATCACAGCTCCTTGTGATGTAACAGATGCATTTGGATCAATCATAATTGGTGCTGTAGCTGGTCTTCTGGTAGTATTTGGTGTATGGCTTCTTGACTTCAAGCTTCACATCGATGATCCTGTTGGTGCTGTAGCAGTACATATGATGAATGGTATCTGGGGAACAATTGCAACTGGTCTTTTTGCAACAACTAAGGCTCCTGGAAATGATAGCGTAGAAGGTCTTTTCTACGGCGGTGGTTTCCATCAGTTAGGACTTCAGTTACTTGGTTTCGCTGCAGTAGCAGCCTGGACAGTTGTAACAATGATTATTGTATTCGCAATTATTAAGGCTATCTTCGGACTTAGAGTTTCAGAAGAAGAGGAAATCGAAGGTCTTGATTCAACAGAGCACGGTCTTGCATCAGCATACTCAGGTTTCAGTATCGTTGATATGTCAAGTGCTATGATGGTAGAAAATGAAAACACAAGCCTTGGTTCTGACAGCTATGAAGAGGCTAGCGAGGCTAAGAAGAATGCTTCTGTTCCTGTAGTAAATGCAGCAGCAGAGATGGCAAGTGCTGGTGTTGTATCTGACACTGGTATCAATAAGGTAGTTATTATTACAAAGCTTTCAAGATATGACAAGATTAAGAAGGCTCTCAACGCTCTGGGTGTAACTGGTATCACAGTAACTCAGGTAAGTGGATGTGGTATTCAGAAGGGTACTGGTGAGAAGTACCGTGGAGTTGAGATGGATGTTACACTTCTTCCTAAGATCAAGCTTGAAGTAGTAGTAAGTAAGATTCCTGTAGACAGCGTAATAGAGACAGCTAAGAAGACACTCTATACTGGTAAGATCGGTGATGGTAAGATCTTCGTATATCCAGTAAGCAGAGTTGTTAAGATCAGAACTGGCGAAGAGAACTACGACGCACTTCAGGATGTGGAATAGTTAGCGGTAATCCTTTATATATTTATTTCATTATGGGAGAAGCAGGAGACTTAGGTTTCCTGCTTCTTTTCCTATGTTTCATATATAAAAAAAGCTTCAAAATCTATAAAAAAATCTATTGACTTTTGATAATAAAGTAATATACTAATATTTGTTTAGAAAATTAATTGAATAATATTTTAGAAGCAATGGCGCTTCGAGTTTCACTACTCGAAGTGCCTCTTTTTTATGCGTCTCGGTGCGTATGGTAATTAGTTGCCTGACGGCAACACGCACCTCGCGCAGGGCATATCGCAAGCGATATGCTATTAGTTATGCGTCTCGGTGCGTATGGTAATTAGTTGCCTGACGGCAACACGCACCTCGCGCAGAGCATATCGCGAGCGATATGCTATTAGTTATGCGTCTCGGTGCGTATGGTAATTAGTTGCCTGACGGCAACACGCACCTCGCGTAGAGTATATCGCAAGCGATATGCTATTAGTTATGCGTTTCGGCAAGAAAGGATAAAACAATGGCAAAGTATATTTTTGTTACAGGTGGTGTTGTATCAGGCTTAGGAAAGGGTATAACTGCTGCGTCTCTTGGACGTCTGCTTAAGGCTAGAGGACTTAAGGTAGCGGCTCAGAAGCTGGATCCTTATATAAATGTAGACCCAGGAACCATGAGTCCATATCAGCACGGCGAGGTTTATGTTACTGAGGATGGTGCAGAGACAGATCTGGATCTTGGACATTATGAGAGATTCATAGATGAGAATCTTAACAAATATTCGAATCTTACTTCAGGTAAGGTTTATTGGAATGTATTAAATAAGGAAAGAAGAGGAGAATATCTGGGTTCAACAGTTCAGGTTATACCTCACATCACTAACGAGATTAAGGAGTTCGTATATAGAGTTGGAAATGAAACTGATGCCGATGTGGTTATCACGGAGATTGGTGGTACTATAGGTGATATTGAGTCTCAGCCATTTATTGAGGCAGTGAGACAGATTTCTCTTGAAGTGGGAAAAGAGAACTCGCTTTTTATTCACGTTACACTGGTTCCGTTTTTAAGTGGTTCAGATGAGCATAAGACAAAGCCAACCCAGCACTCTGTTAAAGAGCTTCAGGGAATGGGAGTACGTCCTGATATCATAGTTCTTCGTTGTGATGAGCCCCTTGAGGATTCTATATATCGTAAGATTTCTATGTTCTGTAATGTTAAGGAGGACTGCGTTATTGAGAACAGAACTCTGCCAAGCCTTTACGAGGCACCACTTATGTTGGAAACTGCAGGGCTTGCAAATGTTGTCTGCCGTGAGCTGGGTATAAGAAGTGCTGCGCCAAATCTTAAGGAATGGAAGGATATGGTGACCAGTATCGAGACTATGGATAAAGAGATTACTATAGGTCTTGTAGGAAAGTATGTTCAGCTTCACGATGCATATCTCTCTGTTGCAGAGGCACTTCGTCACGCTGGCTATGGTTTTGGAACAGATGTTAAGATCGACTGGATTGATTCTGAGGAACTGAATGAGTCCAATTACGAGGAGCGTCTCAGCAAGGTAAATGGTATTATTGTTCCAGGTGGTTTTGGCGACAGAGGTATCGAGGGTATGATCCTCTCTGCAAAGTATGCCCGTACAAATAATGTTCCTTATTTTGGAATCTGCCTTGGTATGCAGATTGCAGTTATTGAGTATGCCAGAAATGTGGCTGGTCTTACTGATGCCTGCTCAGGTGAGTTCCACGATGCAACAGATACAAAGGTAATCGACTTTATGCCAGGTCAGTCAGACAGCGTGGATAAGGGCGGAACCCTTAGACTTGGAAGCTATCCTTGCGTGATAACAGCAGATACCATTATGGAAAAATGCTACTATCCAGACGGAGTCAAAAATGGAGAGGACATGGTTATCTCCGAGCGTCACAGACATAGATATGAGTTTAACAACGACTATAAGGATGTGCTCACAGAGGCAGGTCTCGTAGTGTCTGGACAGTCGCCAGACGGAGAACTGGTTGAAACAGTGGAAGTGCCAGAGAATACATTTTACCTGGGTGTACAGTTCCATCCGGAGTTCAAGTCTCGTCCTAACAGACCACATCCGATATTCCGCGAATTTATCAAGAGTTCGCTTGATGTATCCCGTTAATTAGTGTATAAAGACAGGGGACGGTTCTCTGTCTTAAAAACCGGACAGGGGATAGTTCTCTGTCATGTGAAATATGTTTTAAAGGGGAAAAGTATGACGTATTCAGAAAAAGAAATAATGGAGTATATCGAGGAGGAGGATGCCAAGTTTATAAGACTGGCCTTTCGTGATGCCTACGGTGTGCAGAAGAATATATCGATTATGCCGAGTGAGATACACAAGGCATTTAAGGATGGTATTATGATAAATGCCAAGTCCATCAGGGGTTTCGAGGCCTGTGATGAGGGTATCCTGTATCTGAAACCAGATCCAGACACTCTGTCTGTGCTTCCTTGGAGACCTGACTCGGGCAGGGTTCTCAGGATGTTCTGCGATGTATGCAAGTCGGACGGAACTCCATTTGAAGCTGATACAAGAAATATATTGAAAAATGCAGTTAAGGCCGCTGAGGATGCGGGCATCGAGTTTAGATTTGGCTCTGAAATGGAGTTCTATCTCTTTAAGACTGATGACGAAGCAAGGCCTACCAAGATTCCTTACGATGAGGCTGGATATATGGATATTGCGCCGCTTGACAGGGGCGAGAATATTCGCCGTGAGATATGTCTCACCATAGAAGAGATGGGTCTTACACCAGAGAGGTCTCATCACGAGAGAGGACCTGGACAGAACGAGATTGATTTCCACTATGGCAAGCCACTCAAAGCAGCAGATCAGATGACTACATTTAAAATGGTAGTTGCTACAGTGGCAGATAGAAATGGACTCTATGCGGACTTTTCTCCGCTGCCAATATCTGATAAGCCGGGAAATGGCTATCATATCAATATCTTTGCCAAGAATGATAAGGGTGAGGATGTTGTGCGTCTTGCTGCGGCTGGAATTCTTGAAAAGATCAAGGATATAACCATATTCCTTAACCCTACGGATTCATCCTATAATCGTTTTGGTAATGGAACTGCGCCTACAAAGGTTAACTGGTCCAACCTCGGAGGATCTGAGCTCATGTATATTAACGATAAGGAGAAGCATCCAAGGGTAGAACTGCGTTCGCCGGATGCACTAAGCAACCCTTATCTTGCTTATGCGCTTCTTATCTATGCAGGTCTCTATGGTATAGAGAATAATCTTGAACTGCCAAAGGTTATGGATGATGACAGCGTGCTGCTTCCTAAGTCAAGAAAGGAAGCTATTAAGTATGCTGAAAATAGTGATTTCATAAAGGATATTCTTCCAAAAGCAATTATTGATAAGTATCTGTAGGTAAATGTATGAATAGTAGGACTGCGGATAGATACTCTGTGCTCATAGTATCTTCGTCTGAACAATTTAATATACTCGCAGAAAAAACTCTTCCAGAAAATACATTTAGCGTGATCGAGAAAAGAAAGAGTGCTTCAGCTGCAAGACGTGAGCTGCTTGTCAGGGATTATGATATAATCCTGATAAATGCACCGCTTTCGGATGGACTGGGGACGGACTTCGTTATGGACGCGGTGGAGAAGCATAGTTCAGGAATCGTTCTTGCTGTGCCAAGCGAGATTCACAGTGACGTAATGAATCATCTGATCGGTTATGGTGTTATTACTATTCCGAAGCCTCTAAAGAAGGGGGACTTGGATAGGAGCGTCAGGCTTCTTATTGCGCTCAATAAGAGGGTGAAGAAGCTGCGTAAACAGGTTCGTTCTCTTGAGGATAAGATGGAAGAACTGAAGGTTGTGAGCCGTGCCAAGATTGTTCTTGTGGAACGTGGCATGTCCGAAAAGGAGGCACACGAATACATCCTTCGTGAGGCCATGAATACTGGACTCACAAAGCGTCAGGTCGCTGAGGATATATTAGACTAGTTAAACAATTGTAATATTAAAACAAGCATCAAATTAACTTTATTAACTGGCATAAGAAAAAACTTTAGAAAATTTTCAAAAAACCTATTGACAAATAAAAAACATAAGAGTAACATAACAGACTGTAAAGACAAAGGCGTCTTAGAGCGAAAGCTCTGAGGCGCCCTTTTTGCGTTTTAGCGAGCATATTGCAAGCAATATGCTATTAGAGAAAATATATATCCATAAAGGGAGGATAAGATAATGGCAAAGACAAATGTACCTGAACTATTCGGTTCTCTGGTTTTCGATGAGAGAGTTATGAGATCAAGACTTTCTGATGATGTATATGCATCACTCAAGAAGACCATCGATGAGAACGTTAGACTGGATGAGAAGGTTGCTGATGCGGTAGCTGAGGAGATGAAGAGCTGGGCTATCGAGAACGGAGCAACTCACTATACACACTGGTTCCAGCCACTTACTGGAGTAACTGCTGAGAAGCACGATAGTTTCATTAGTCCATCACCAGATGGCGGAGTACTGATGGAGTTCTCAGGAAAGGAGCTTATCAAGGGCGAGCCTGATGCTTCTTCATTCCCATCAGGAGGACTTAGAGCTACATTTGAAGCCAGAGGATATACAGCTTGGGATCCTACATCATTTGCATTTATCAAGGATCACACACTTTGCATTCCTACAGCATTCTGCTCATATTCAGGAGAGGCACTTGATAAGAAGACACCACTTCTTAGATCTATGCAGGCTATTGATAAGCAGGCAAAGCGTATCCTTAAGCTTTTCGGAAATGATGATGTTAAGTTCGTTAGAACAAGCGTAGGTCCTGAGCAGGAGTACTTCCTTGTAGATAGAGAGGTTTGGAACAAGAGACCTGACCTTAAGTATACTGGTAGAACACTTTTTGGTGCTATGCCTCCAAAGGGACAGGAAATGGATGACCATTACTTTGGAGTTATCAAGCCAAGAGTAACCGAGTTTATGGAAGACCTTAACAATGAGCTCTGGAAGCTTGGTATCCTTGCTAAGACAGAGCATAACGAGGTTGCACCAGCACAGCACGAGCTTGCACCTATCTATTCAACAACAAATGTTGCAACTGATTCAAATCAGCTGACTATGGAGATTATGAAGAAGGTTGCTGCTCGTCACGGTATGGAGTGTCTCCTTCACGAGAAGCCATTCGCAGGTGTTAACGGATCTGGTAAGCACAACAACTGGTCCATTGGAACAGATACAGGTATCAACCTTCTGTCCCCAGGAAAGACGCCTTATGAAAATGCACAGTTCCTGCTTTTCCTTTGCGCAGTAATTCAGGCAGTAGATGATTATCAAGATCTTCTTCGTCTTTCTGTTGCTACAGCAGGTAACGACCACAGACTTGGAGCTAACGAAGCACCTCCAGCAATTATATCTATCTTCCTTGGTGATGAGCTTTCAGGAGTTCTTGAGGCAATCAAGAACGATGCACCATATGAGGGTGCAGAGAAGGTTGTTATGAAGCTTGGAGTTCACAGTCTTCCAAGATTCAGCAGAGATACAACAGATAGAAACAGAACATCACCATTTGCATTTACAGGAAACAAGTTCGAGTTCAGATCACTCGGTTCTTCCAACAGTATTGCTTGCTGCAACATCATGCTGAATGCAGCAGTAGCAGAGTCTCTTCGCCAGTACGCTGATGAACTTGAGAAGTCAGAGAACTTCGAGGATGATCTTCACAAGCTTATTAAGAGAGTTATCACAGATCATCAGAGAATCCTCTTCGACGGTAACGGATATGGTGAGGATTGGGTTAAGGAGGCTACAGAGGTTAGAGGCCTTTCAAACCTTAAGACAACAGCTGATGCTATGCCACATCTCCTTGATGAGAAAAACAAGGAAATGCTTATGGCTCACAAGGTATTTACAGAAGCAGAGCTTAATTCTCGTTGCGAGATAATGCTTGAGAACTACGTAAAGCAGGTTAATATCGAAGGTCTCACAATGGTAGATATGGTTCGCAAGAACTACCTTCCAGCTATCGAGAGATACCTCTTCAGACTTGCTGAGACAACCAAGCTTATGCGTGAGGTTAGCTCAAATGTAAAATGTAACTATGAAGTATCAACTATGGAGAGATTATCAGAGCTTACAGATTCAATCCTTGAGTCAGTTATCAAGCTTGAGGATGTACTTGCAGAGCTAAAGACTAAGGAAGACATCTTCGATTCTTCTGCATACGTAAGAGATGATCTGCTTCCAGCTATGGAAGGACTTCGTAAGTATGTTGATGAAGCTGAAATGCTCACATCCCAGAAGGATTGGCCATTCCCAAGCTACGGACAGCTTCTCTTCAGTGTAAATTAGAAAACCCCTTAAGGCCAGCCTGCCGAGTGCAGGCGGCCTTTTTTCATGCCCAAAGGGGATGGTTCTTGATTGAGCATTTTTGTTTTCCATACCCACAAAAAAGTGGGTAATTGTCATCCTCGTTGATATGGTTTAATGTAGTACTCAGATTTACATTTAACCTTTTATAACAGGGGGGCGAAGAGATATGAGCAAAGAAGCTTTAATACTTATTGATATTCAGAATATTTATTTTACACCAGGTCCTATGCTGCTGCATAAACCGAAGTGTGCGGCGGAGAAGGCGGCACAGTTGCTGGATAAGTTCAGGAAGGAAGGGAAGACTGTGATTCACGTTCAGCATAACTTTAAAATGCTATCAGGTATCCACAGTCTCGTGAAGCCATTGGAGGGTGAGAGGATAGTTCATAAGGATTATCCAAACTCGTTTCTGGAAACAAAGCTTAAGGAATATCTTGATGAAGCTGGAGCGGAGAAGCTGGTGATCGCGGGGATGATGTCACACATGTGTGTTGACACAACAGTTCGTGCATGTCAAAATTATGGCTATGATGTTACAGTGATCGACGATGCCTGCACGACTATGTCTTTGGAATATGATAAAAAGAAAATCGACGCAGAGACTGTGCATGCAGTTTATATGGCATCACTGGCCGATGGATTTGCAAATGTTATAAAGCTGGAGAATTATCTATGAAAATAAGGGATGATTATACCTGCCCTTTGGAAATTGTTCACGATATAATCAAAGAAAAATGGAAAACCATTATCTTATATCAAATGAAGGATTGCTTGCTGAGAGGTCATAAAAGCGCTCAATATATAGAAGGATTATTCATGGAAAAAATAATAACTTTAGAAAATGTGACAAAAACGTATGGTGGGAAAACTGTTATTGACAGCGTTTCCCACAATTTTATGATGGGCGAATCTATAGCATTTGCCGGACATAATGGATGTGGTAAGAGTACTATGCTGAAAATACTTGGTGGTCTTATCCGTATTGAACAGGGACAGGTATCGTATCACAAAAAGGTGAGATTTTCCTATGTTCCAGAGAAATTCCCTGGAAATGAGCTGCCGATGCAGAGCTATCTACAGTATGTTGCGGATATGGAGGGAGTGTCCTTTACTGATGTTGACAAGCTGATACAGGACTTTTTCCTGGACAGTATGCGTCATACGAAGATGAAGAATATGTCCAAGGGCAGCCTGCAGAAGGTGGGTGTGATTCAGGCTTTAATGGCGCCTCACGATATTTTGCTGCTGGATGAACCATTGTCCGGACAGGATATGGATTCCCAGGTTGTTTTTATTGATAAGGTAAATCAGCTGAGAGATAAAGGTGTCACCATATTCATGTCATGTCACGAGAAGAAGCTGATGGACAATCTGTCCGACCACGTATTTACTATAAATGAAGGAAAACTGGAAAAGCTTGAGGATGTAAGTGAAGGTTCCCAGGCGAAGACTCAGTTTAAGGTTTATGTTCGAATGAATGATAAGCTGACTGCCTGGCCGGATATGATACCTCAAAATAAAAATCTCGTTTTTACAGTAAAAAGGGAAGATTTACAGGAAGCTGTCACTAAGATATTTAAGGAAGGATGGGAGCTGGCAGGCGTTGAAGAATATATCTAGTTTATATAAATTAAAAATGAATGTGGTGCTTAGAAGTGCGGTTCTGGTTATTCCGACGGTATTAACCATAGCATTTCTTGGGGCAATGTATAGTGTTCTTCCTGAACAGGTAAGTGGAAGCTTTTTGCTCTCTGGGTTTTTCCAATTTGCAATCTGTGTTTTCTTTTCAATGATGATACAGATGAAGGAAAATGATATCCAGGAGGAGGTGCTTCTTTTTCACAGCCTTTCAGATATCAGCTACTATATAGTGCGTGAGCTGGTGCTTGTTAGCATTTCACTGGTATATGCCTTAGTGCTTATATTATATCCGATCATTCGAAGTCTTTTTATACCTGACTTTTTCGTCAGGCCGCTTAAGCCTCAGGATGTGATCTTTGGTGGCCTGCTTCTGGTGGGAAGTGGGATATGCGGAATTGCTTTAGGAGATCTGTTCCACCACAGGTTATTCAGACAGACAAGATATGCTGTGATAGGCGTGATATTTGTATCGCTTCTTGCTGTGTGTAAATTTGGCTTGATCGAGGTCTTTCCATTATTAAAGATACTTCACGTTATAACACCACCAATTATGGATGGCTTCAAGATGGTAGGGGATACAGATATATTTGATAAGGCAGGAAGCCTTATGATATTTGCGCATATGCTGATATTCTCGTTGGCCTTGGTAGCAATAAAGATAAGACTGTTAAAGCATTATAATTTTGATTGAAAATACTTCATTTAAAGAGATGCTTCATTTTAGTTTGTTGCGCTTTTGTTATTATATTTTAGGTAAAATAGATGCTGTAGATTGTTAATGGATGCTTTGAAAGGATACTGAGTGCTATGAAAGAAGTATATATGACTGAGATGCAGCAGAAGGCTCTGGAGTTTACAAATAGCATTAATCAGACAGTTGTCTCTGAAGAAGATAAAGAAAGGTATGACGAGTTTAGCAAGTGGGTTCAGGCAATTAACTATCTGTCTGAAGATTTTTATGTGCCTGATGAAAATGGCAATCTTCCTGTTTTGGATGAGATTTCCATCAAGGCCTTTAAGGATACTTACAAGAAGGCGCTGGAAGAGTGCGACAAAGTAATTAAAATGAACAGTAATGAGGGCATTTCAGGTAAGATGAAGGATCTTGCAAAGCAGATAAAAGAAACCCTCATGAAGGACAGTGTCGCATTCGAGGAAATAGATCCTGAAATAAATAAGAACCTGACTCTTGATGAGATTATAGGTCTAGGCAGATCTATAACAGTTGATATAGGGGATGCTCCGATTGTTTCAGAGTCTGGTTCATTTTCTTCAAGAATTCCTATAAAGGTTGCTGATATGCCTGGTGGAGCGGTGGATGGCTATTTTACCCCTTCATCAGATGTCGATACAACAAAAAATACTCAGAACCTTGTTAATGAATTAAAGGAAAAGTACCCTGGCCTTCATAATTTAATCGATGCTATCACTACAGCTAGTCATTATAAATTGATTCAAACTGGTCTTACTGATCTTAGTGTGGGCAGGGCAGTCAGATATAGAGCGACAGAATTAGATGACAATGTTTTTACACAGAATGACCCTGTTAAAATGAAGAAGTTCGCAACAGATTACTACGCAAACACTCTGGACAAGGTCATTTCAGAGGATATTGTAAAAAAGGCGAAAAAGGATCCGGATTTCATCAGATGTATGGATGAAATGTGTATGAAATACGGAAAAATCGTGAAGAATCATGCTGTATATGTAGCTGATAATCAGCGTTGGCTCGGAGTTCCGGAAGGAAGCAATATTGATAAGAGAAATGTAGCTATGTCTACAATGTCTGAAATGCTGGGAAAGAAGGGTCTTATAGCTACAGCAAAGCCAATGGTCGTTGTTATGAATGGCAAGCCTGTGACAGGCACATTTATGACCAGGGCCTTCAAATATAATGCATATGACAACAAAACTGATAATCCAATTAAAGATCTCGGACCGGAGGCTTATGATAATCCGGCGGTATTTGATGATATAGCGGCACTTCAGGCACTGGATTATATTTGCGGTAATCTTGACAGACATCCTGGAAATATAATGCTTAGATTTGAAGAGGTAAATGGCAAAAAAATGCTTGTTGGTATTACAGGCATTGATAATGATATGTCATGGGGAGTTAATAATCCTGCAAAGGGCAACCAGGATTTGATTGGTAATTTCTTTGTGCGTCCAGAACAGATGGGCGCGCTCGGTAAAAAAACAGCAGATTATATAATGGGATTAACTCTTGAAAGCATGAAGCTCTCACTTCGGGGCTATAAGCTGGATGATGAAGCTCTTGAGTGTGCCTGGAAAAGAACTCAGCGCTTACAAGCTGCTATTACCGAAGGTAAAAAACACTATGAAGATAACAAGGTTCCTGTTGGAAAACTAGATCCTGGCTTCCTTAGAGTTGTAGATGAGGCAGACTGGAATAATTATCATATCAGCGATCTTGCTAATGATAATAACCAATTCCATGAGATTCTTTATTCAAAATCAAATTGGGTTGAACAAAGAGCTCTAAATAAAAAAGCAAATCAGTTTGATAATTGCGATAGAGTGGCCAGACAGACGCTTCTGGGAATTGAACCTCTTCCGGATGTGAAGCCGATTGAAGGTAAAGCTGTCGGAACAGGAATTAAGTATACTATTGATAAAAAAGCCAGAATGGGCGTAAATGATCCGGATGCGATCAAGATAGTTGTTCCTGATAATAAGAAACCTGATGTAGTGGGTGGTTCCAATAGCAAGAGGTATATGGTTTCGTATATGAATAGTAAGGGTGAGCCACAGAATGGCTTCTTTACTCCATCTGCAATAAATGATTATAAAAATATTTTTAGTAATATAACTAATTATCATATAAATGAATTAAATAAAGAAGAAAATCGCCCAGAGTGGAATGAGGTTTTTGAAAGAACACTTGATCATATCATTCAAAACGGTGGTGACTTAAAAAAATTCAAATCTCATAATTACGATTTTGCTCGTCTTGGATATGATAAAGAAACTGTTGAATCATTAAAAGCTGATGATAAGTTTATTAACGCCTATGTTAAATATTTGGACGATTTGCTCATTGAAAAAACAAAGATTAATTTAAATTATACTGGATTTGGTATGGCCCAGGGAGGAACCATAGATAAAAGAAATGTGGCAATGTCAAAGGTTAGTGATCAGTTAGGCGTTGTAAACGTTATTGCGCAGTCTAGAAATGCCGAAGTACTTATGGATGGTAAACTCGTAGAAGGCGTTTTTATGGATAATGCTCGTGGCATTACCTTCACCAAAATCAAGGCAGATGATCCAGCTGCAAATCTTAAATCTGCTGTATTTGATGGATCTATGGCACTCCGTGACCTAGCCGAGCTTCAAATACTTGATTATATTTGCCTCAATATAGACAGACATAATGAAAATATGTTATTTGAGTTTTCACCTGATGGAAAACAGTGTATAGGTGTTCAGGGGATAGATAATGACCTTTCCTTTGGTACTATCAAGCTTGATAGTAATAAATCCAAATACATGGATACGCCATTAGATAACATTAATGTCATTTCTGAAAGAATGGCAAACGAAATCAGGTCTGCATCAGTTGTAGCGCTCAGAAATACTTATAGCAAGCAGGGGCTGAGTGATGATGAGATAAATGCAGCTATAAACCGTTTTGTTGCTATAAAAGAACGGATCAACAGTGGCAAGATTGAAGTTATAAAGGATGAGGACTGGAAGAATAAAAAACTAAGTGAATTATCAAATAATCAGAAGAATATTTTTACCACTGTTAAAGAAACATTTGATGTAGAACTGGCAGATAAAATAAATAACGCTAACGAAAATGCAGTAGAGGAACCAGAAAAGGAATTCACTCTATGTGAAAAGGTAGATGAGTTCGACAAGGAAATACTTACGAAAATAGATATGGAAGAACGCATCAGGGATGTTGGTGATGCATTTGCAAAATCCCTTCTTGATAGCATAGAAGAAGAGAAGCCTAACAAATCCATTCCAGATGGTAAAATGCTGGATAATGTATATAAGTGGACCAAAACTATCAGAGACAGCATTAAAGGTGGCAGAAGTGCACTGCATGGTGAGTCTCAGTTCTATACAGATCTAAACACTGAAATAAATAGTCTATATGAATATGTTAATGGCTTAAAAGAAAATGCTAAGGATAATTTTAAACTAACTCAGGATAACTATAATGAGTTTATATCAAAGTTTAATAGCGTTACAACTAAAGCAAGAGATTATATCTCACACGTTAACGATGTAATGGGAGAAAGAGGACGTATCAGCTCGACTCAGACCAAGAGAAAAGGAATAGTTACAAATGCGATTGATTCATTAACTGCTTCGGTTAATAATATTCAGGCTAACTATGATAAGGTTATGCTGGAACTGTTCCCAGAAGAACGTTTTTACACAAAGATGCATTCGGTTCAGGCAAATATCAAAAATCCTGACATTTCAAATGAAGTCTTTGATAAGAATGTGGCTGAGCTTATATATCTATCCGGCATAAGTAAAAAGATCGTTAGTCTTTCAAAGGAAAATAAGCTTTCAAATGCATTAAATGATAAGAATATTGAAAGAAACGTAAACGAAATCCTGGAATCAGATGAGTTCAAATCCTTAAAGAATGGTAAAACGAGAGAGGAAATAATTGAACTCTCCAGTAAAAGTAATGCTAAGAACCTATTTATTGAATTTACAAAGGCACTGGTAAATAACAAAAAGAAGACTGTTCATGTTGAAAAGAAACAACAGAATAACAACGAAGTAAATCCAGGGATAAAGCTTTAAAGAGCAAGTTTGACTGTGGTAGAAAGTATAGTTGGTATAATTAGAACCTGCTGAGAAATCAGCAGGTTTTTAATTGAAAATTTCAATCTTGACAGTGATAAGATTGGATGCTATTATCTAATCAGTGATAAGATTATATATACTGATGGGATTATATGTACTGATAAGATGGTTTGCATCGATATGAAAAAAAGTTTAGGAGGTTATGCTATGAGTGAAAAACCTTATCATCATGGAAATCTGAAAAATGAACTTATTGAACAGGGAATAAAGTATATAAGCTTGAATGGGATAGAGAATCTGTCTATGAGGAAGCTGGCTACTGTCTGTGGTGTCAGCAGTGCAGCACCCTATGCGCATTTCAAGAATAAAGGAGATTTTTTGATTCAGGCAAGGGCTTATGTTGAAGATACATTCTCTGAGGTGCTCCAGAAAAGCATTGATAATTGTAAGAATCCTGAGAAAAGGCTTTTAGAACTGGGAAAGTGTTATGTGATGTTTTTCGTAGAAAACCCACATTATCATCAATTCATGTTTTCGGACGAAGGGATTATTGTGGAAGAGTATCGCCCATATCAGATATTTTCAGGAGCAGTGAAGGAAACTCTTGGCGCTTTTGGTATCAAAGGTAAAGAAGTATTTTACAAGACGATCCTATTATGGGCGACAGTTCAAGGACTAACTGATATATGTGCGGTATGTGAGATATTTGAAGAGGACAAACTGGAAAAAGAGGTTGAGAAGGTTCTTGATCTAGTTAGGCTCTAAAAAATCTGGTTGATTTCAGGCTTAGGAGGAATCAAAAATATGATAGGCATATATTTAAGTGGAACTGGAAATACGAAACACTGTGTGGAAAAGCTGCTTTCGATAATAGAACCGGGAGCAGAGGCATTTCCTATAGAATCGGAAATCTCTATAGATAAGATAAAAGAAAGTGATTCAATTATATTGGGTTATCCAACACAGTTTTCCAATATCCCATATATGGTCAGGGACTACATAAATAAGAATTCATCGGTTTGGAGTGGGAAGAAAATATTCTGTGTTTCGACGATGGCTCTATTTTCGGGCGATGGAGCGGGATGCGCAGCGAGACTGCTTAAGAAATATAATGCTGAGATAATCGGTGGGCTTCATCTCTTGATGCCTGACTCTATAGGTGATGTCAAACTACTGAAAAAGCCTGTTGATAAGAATCACCAGACTATCGTGAAAACTGATGAAAAGATAGAACAAGTTGGAAAGAAGATAAGAGAAGAAGGGATATATCCAAAGGAAGGCTTATCCTTTGTTTATCATATGGCTGGTCTGTTTGGGCAGAGACTATGGTTTTACAACAAGACTACGGGTTATACAGATAAGGTGAAAATCAATGAGAACTGTGCTGGATGTGGTCTTTGTTCCCAGCTTTGTCCTATGAATAATTTAGAAATAAAGGATGGGAAGATGGCTGCTGGGCCTAATTGTACTATGTGTTATCGTTGTATAGATAATTGTCCCAAACAGGCGATTACACTACTTGGAAAAGAAGTCCACGAACAGTGCAGATATGAAAAATATTGTTGATTGATGGGGCTGGTAAACTGATAAAAGTTTTAATTGTGTTTGGCATATATGCTTGATGAAGAAATAAATATATGAAGAAATAAATATATGAAGAAATAATATATGAAGAAATAAATATATGAAGAAATAAATATATGAAGATAATAATTATAAGACACGGAAAAGTTAATTACAGTTGGAATAAGCGGTACACATCGGAAGAGTTTGATCAGGCCTGCAGAGAATATGATGCTGCACCGATAAAGGTAGAACGATATGATATTCCTGATATTAAGTATCAGTGGGTGATAATAAGTGGACTCTCGAGAACTCGTGAAACGGCAGAAAATCTGCATGTAAATGTGAAAGTGAAAAAGACAGACCTTATAAATGAGGTTCCGCTTCATTCGAGCTTGGACACCAAACTTAGACTTCCTATATGGTATTGGAATATTGCAGGTAGGTTGCAGTGGTTCTTTAATAGTCCGAGACAGGATGAGAGTTGCATAGAAACAAGAAAAAGAGCGAGACGATTTGTGAATATCCTTAGTAAAGAAAATAAAGATTGTCTGGTGGTCACGCATGGCTTCTATATGCATACTTTACTTAGTGAAATGAAGAAAGCTGGATTCACTATAGGGAAGACTCATTCAAAATACAAAAATGGTGAATACGTGGTGGCTGAAAAAACTTGATTGAAAGAGTCTGATTGAAAGAGTCTGATTGAAACATTCCAAGCCCATTAGAAAGCTTGCATTGTATTTTATCGATGTATTTGAAACAAGACGACCAAGAAAAAGGGCGGTAGCAACACAAATGAGAGAAAGCGCAAAAAATGTTGCCAGAGGGACTGAAAACAGGGGTAAAAAAATGAAGTGGCGGCAACAAAAAAGATAGAAAGCGCAAAAAATGTTGCCAGAGGGACTGAAAACAGGGGTAAAAAATGAAGTGGCGGCAACAAAAAAGATAGAAAGTGCAAAAAATGTTGCCGATAGAGAATAAATTCGCAAGTTTAAAGTCGCTGATTGAAAAGCAACCATAATTATGATAACATTGATGAGCTGATGCAACTTGCGAATAGCTGTATCAGCTCATAGTTTTGATTAAAAGGCTTGAAAATGTTTTATAGAAAATAGGTTTTTAGTAAAGGAGATATAAAGAAATGAAACTTGGTATAGTTGGACTTCCAAATGTAGGAAAGTCTACATTGTTTAATTCGTTAACAAAGGCAGGAGCCCTTGCAGCAAATTATCCGTTTGCAACTATTGATCCCAATGTAGGTATCGTTCCAGTTCCGGATGAGAGACTGGATGTGCTTACTAAGATGTATGATTCTGACAAGACAACCCCTGCTATTATAGAGTTCGTAGATATTGCGGGACTTGTTAAGGGTGCTTCAAAGGGTGAAGGTCTGGGCAACCAGTTCCTGGCAAACATCCGTGAGTGTGACGCAATTGTTCACGTGGTAAGATGCTTCGATGATTCTGACGTGGTTCACGTTGATGGGTCTGTTGATCCAATCAGAGATATAGAGACTATCAATATAGAGCTTATCTTCTCTGATCTTGAGGTTCTTGAGAGAAGAATATCCAAGACTGTAAAGCTTTCTCGTAATGACAAGCAGGCTGCCAAGGAGCTTGAGTTCCAGAACAGGATCAAGGCTCATCTGGAAGCAGGAAACCCGGTTAGAACATTTGAAATAGATGAAAATGATGATGATGAGGTTGCCTGGATCAAGGAGTACTGCCTTCTGACTGAGAAGAAGGTTATATATGCTGCAAATGTTGGCGAGGATGATATGGCTGACGATGGTGCATCCAACGAATATGTTCAGAAGGTAAAGGCTTACGCTGCTGAGACTGGAGCTGAGGTGTTTGCTGTATGTGCACAGATGGAGGCTGAAATATCAGAGCTCGATGATGAGGAAAGAAAGATGTTCCTGGAGGACCTGGGACTTAAGGAGTCTGGTCTCGATAAGCTTATCAAGGCAAGCTATTCACTGCTAGGTCTTATCAGCTATCTGACTGCAGGAAAGCAGGAGTCCAGAGCCTGGACTATAAAGGAAGGAACTAAAGCACCACAGGCTGCTGGAAAGATTCACTCGGACTTTGAGAGAGGCTTCATAAAGGCTGAGGTTATTGCCTACGATGACCTGATCCGTGAGGGCAGTATGACTGCTGCAAAGGAAAAGGGACTTGTTCGTCAGGAAGGCAAAGAGTACGTAATGAAGGACGGCGACGTAGTTCTGTTTAAATTCAACGTGTAGAAGGCTACAAGCAGTGCATCAACAGAATAGATTATATATGCGCTCGCATTTATGCGAGAAAGCATATATAATCTATTCTGTTGATATAGGGCGACAGCCCTATCATTGCTGAACAGGAGCTGCGAAGCAGCGGGTTCAGCAATTGCACTGATATATATAAATGAAAGGATATATTGCTGAACAGGAGCTGCGAAGCAGCGGGTTCAGCAATTGCGCTGATATATATATAAATGAAAGGATATATTGCTGAACAGGAGCTGCGAAGCAGCGGGTTCAGCAATTGCACTGATATATATAAATGAAAGGATATATTGCTGAACAGGAGCTGCAAAGCAGCGGGTTCAGCAATTGCACTGATATATATAAATGAAAGGATATAAATATGCAGGGTATATATTTTCCAGGGCTGGGAATACTCTTTGATAAGGTTCTTAGCGCTATAACAATATTAAATGTAAAGCTTCCTATGTATGCTATATGCGTGACCGCTGGTTTTATTCTGGCACTCTTTATTGCGTCGAAGGAAGCACAGCGTACCGGACAGAATGATGAGGACTATCTGGACTTCTTCCTGTGGCTTGTAATTCCGGCTATTCTCGGAGCCAGAATCTACTATGTAATATTTAACCATGAAAGATTCTTCCAGCCTGGCAAGTCTATCGGAAAGACACTGATAGATGTTATCAATATTCATAACGGTGGCCTTGCTGTATATGGCGGCCTTATTGCTGGAGTGCTGGCTGGATTTATATTTGCGAGAAAGAGAAAACTGAACTTCCCGCTCTTTGGTGATTCCATAGCACTGGGTGTTGTGGCAGCTCAGATAGTAGGACGCTGGGGTAATTTCTTCAACAGAGAATGCTTTGGTGGATATACAAATGGCCTGCTCAGAATGGCGATACCTGTTAATTATTTCAAAAGCAGTTATCTTCAGGCTCTTAGGCGTGACGGCATAATTACAGATGAAATGCTGAACAATCAGGAACAGGTTAATGGTATCGGATGTATAACAGTTCATCCTACCTTCCTCTATGAAGGACTCTGGAATCTGGCCTTACTCATTTTCCTCCTTATATATAGGAAGAAAAAGAAATTCGACGGCGAACTGGCGATGCTTTATGTAGCAGGCTACGGCATAGGCCGTTTCTGGATTGAAGGCCTTAGATCTGATTCGCTGATGGTTGGACCGCTAAAAGTCAGCCAACTGGTAGCGGTTATCTGTGTAGTTCTTGCTGTAGGAGTGATCATCAAAAACCGGATCGATATAAAGAATGGCAAGACTCCAAAGGTAAACTATATACCACCAAAAGCCGACGATTCTGATGATGAAGATGATAGTGACTCGGATTCTTCTGACGAGAAAACTTCTGCTAAAAAGGAATCTTCAAAGCAGGAAGATAAGAAGTCTTCAAAAACTGAAGATGAGAAGTCTGCAAAGTCAGAAGAAAAATCGGAAGAAAAGAAGAAAAACAAATCCGACCTGAAAAAGAAACTGCAAGATAAAAAGTCCGATGACGAAGAATCAGATGATTCTGACGACGAAGAGGACGAAGACTTATACGACGACGAAGATTAAAATGTGCAATTGGGGACAGACCTATGTGCAGTGGGCGCGTTGTCTGCCAATGGCAGACATGCTTTTAGCGCCTGAGCGTGAGCGAAGGAAGTCAGACCCCATTGCACATAAAACACCATATATGGTATATATGTGATATAAATAACAGAATATTTTGTATTTAGAAGTGGAAAAGCTCCTGCGACTGGAAGTCGTGGGGGCTCTTTTTTTGGCTAATTTTAGCGCTTTTTCAGAAAAAAAACTTGCAATTTGCCCTCTGGTGGGGTAATATTGACGTGTATGTGGGAAATTGTGTCAATTTAGGTCAAAAAAACCCATAAAGTGGGGAATATCAACATAATCCACAAAGTTATCAACAACGCGGGAAGGAGGAACATAGAGTCGTGGCACTTAGCATGTTTGGTGAATATTTTCATAATGTAGATGCTAAGGGAAGACTAAGTGTTCCAGCAAAGTTCAGAGATATACTTGGTTCGGTTGTTGTTATATCCATTGATCCTGATGGATGTCTTAGGATTTATTCTTCAGAGAAGTGGGATGAGGTTATTACAAGGATGGCAGAAACGATTCCTACAAGCACACCTAAAGGAAGAAAGCTTTTTAGGTATTTCACATCTAAGGCTTCAACCTGTGAACTGGATTCCCAGGGAAGAATCATAATTCCTCCATCACTCAGACAGCACGCTGGTATCACCAAAGAGGTTGTAGTGGTAGGAAGTGGGGAAAAGGCTGAAGTTTGGGATAAGAAACGTTACGAAGAAATGTTCGCTGATATGGAAGAGGATAGCGTTGTCAGCGACCTGATTGAAGAATATGGTCTCAACTTTTAATAGCATTCTCTCGGAGAAGATTAGATGGAATTTAAGCATATATCAATAATGCTAAATGAGGTCTTAGAGGGCCTGGATATAAAACCAGATGGGATATATGTTGACGGAACCCTTGGCGGTGCCGGACATTCATATGAAATAGTTAAAAGACTATCTGACAAGGGAAAGCTTGTTGGTATAGATCAGGACAGAGATGCACTGAAAGCATCTAGTGAAAGATTAAAAGATTTTCAGAATGTTGAGCTGATTCATAGTAACTACGTAAATATGAAACAGCTGCTAAAAGAAAGAGGAATAGACAGTGTGGATGGAATCCTCCTGGATCTGGGGGTTTCATCTTACCAGTTTGATAATAAAGACAGAGGCTTCTCCTATAGGGAAGATGCCCCACTGGATATGAGGATGGATCAGGACAGTGATTACACTGCAAGAGATATCCTGAATGATTACTCAGAGTCGGATCTCAGAAGGATCATTAGCGACTATGGTGAAGAAAAGTTTGCCGCTAGAATAGCGAAAAACATAATAAGCTCAAGAAGTGAAAAACCCATCACAACTACATTTGAATTAAATGAGATCATCAAAGCATCGATTCCTGCAGCTGCAAGACGACAGGGCGGTAATCCTTGCAAGAAGACCTATCAGGCTATTCGTATTGAACTGAACCGAGAGCTTACGGTTCTTGAGGATAGCTTAACAGAAATGATTGATATCCTGGCTCCGAAAGGAAGACTGGCTATCATTACTTTTCACTCTTTAGAGGATAGGATTGTAAAGACAGCCTTTAGAACGGCTGAGTCACCGTGCATTTGCCCGCCGGAGTTCCCGGTATGTACCTGTGGCAGGAAATCAAAGGGCAGAGTAGTAACAAGAAAACCTATAGTTGCTTCGGCTGAGGAACTGGAAAGAAATCCAAGAAGCAGTAGTGCAAAACTAAGGGTGTTTGAAAAAATATAGACAGGAAGATTCTTCTAACCAGACTCTGGATATAACCAGAGGAGATGAAAAGACTTGAAGAATCTCGGTTAGGGGAAGATATGGCAAGTAGAGCAAGAGAACTGTATTATGAAGAGGGCGGAGCTGTCAGAAAAACCGTAGCGGTTCCAAGACGACAGGAAAGACCGGCACCAAGCAGAAGAAGAGGGAGAAAAACATTTAAGAAATCAGCTATCAAGGCTGAAAATTCTCTGGGATTTGATCTGAGATATACGCTGGTGTTAGCATTAATGTTAGTGATGGTTATCCTATCTTGTGTTATAATGCTAACGGTTCAAGGAAGCGTTGAAAACAAAGAGAGAAAAATAGAGTCCCTGCAGGAAGAGATTCAGGATATAGAGGCTGATAACACAGCTTATGAGAATAAGCTGAACAGTATGTATTCTCTTGAAGATGTATATAATATTGCAACTGGTGAGCTAGGTATGGTATACTCGGAAAATGGTTCGATTATATACTACGAGAATGAACAGGGTGACTATGTAAAACAATATGGCGACGTTCCAAAGACTGCTGACTAAGGCAGTCTTTTGGCGTTTTTATTCGAGAAGATAAAATGGCACAGATGACGAGACGAAAAAAGAAAAAGAGAAGAGTAATGGTCAAGAGGATGCGTACGCGTCTTTTTGTTTTGCTTTTAGTATTCAGCGCATTTTTTGCGGTTATATTTGGCGCTATTATTTATTACAACGTAAGGTATGGCGAGGAATACACGGACCGAATTCTTAGTCAGAAGGGCTATGAGAGTATCGTGGTTCCTTATAAACGCGGCGATATCTATGACTGTAATGGTTCGGTTCTTGCTACAAGCACCATGGTGTACAACGTGGTAATCGAGCCAAAGAATATACTTAAGTTCGAAAAGAAAAAGAAGGCCACTCTCAAGGCACTGGACAAGTACTTCAGCGTATCTGCCGAGGAGGCAGCTACCTATCTGGAAAATACAGAATCCTGGTACGAGGTTATCAGAAAGAAACTGACCTACGATGATGTAAAGGAGTATCTCGCTGATGAACGTGCTGGAAATCTTACAGATGTTGTGGGTATAAGACTGGAAGAGGAGTACAAGAGAACTTATCCAAACAACGAACTTGCCTGTCATATGCTTGGTTTCGTTGTAAGTGGAAATGAGGGTATCGGCGGAATTGAAGGAAGCTATAACTCATATCTCAACGGCCAGAACGGAAGAAAATACTCTTATCTGGGAGAGGACTATAACCTTCAGAGAGAGGTTGAACAGCCTGTAAACGGCAACAGCCTTGTGACCACCATCGATAGCGAGACACAGAGAATTGTTCAGGTAAAATGTGAAGAGTTCATGAAGGAAATGGGAGCAAAGAATATATCGGTTCTTGTAATGAATCCAAAGAACTGTGAGATACTGGCTCTTTACAATTCACATCAGTTCAATCCAAACAACGCTTACTCCATGGACAGCTGTAAGTATCAATTTGAAACTAAGGATGAGAAGCTGTCTGATGAAGAATATAAGGCTCTCGTTAAGACAATGACTGACGAGGAGAAGGTTGAGACACTTAACAACGTATGGCGTAACTTCGTAATAAGTGATTCCTTCGAGCCAGGCTCCACATTTAAACCTTTTACCATCTCAGGTGCCCTTGAGGATGGAGTCATTACAGGTGATGAGGAGTTCTACTGTGACGGTATTCAGCACGTGGCTGACTGGGATATCAAATGTCATAACGTGTATGGTCATGGTATGCTGACAGTTCCACAGGCACTGGAGTATTCCTGCAACGACTGCCTGATGCAGATCGCTGCACTTGAGGGATCTTCTACATTTGACAAATATCAGGTTCTGTTCGGTTTTGGACAGAAGACCAATATAGATATATCTGGTGAGGCCAGTGAGGATGACCTCTATACCATGGTTTATCATCAGGACACACTTAACCCGGTTGAGCTTGCTACATCAAGCTTTGGACAGGGCGTTACTGTAACGATGATGCAGCTGGGAACAGCATTTTGCTCTGTTATTAATGGCGGATATTATTATCAGCCTCACGTTGTTAAGCAGGTGCTTGATGCGGATGGAAACCTGGTCAAGAACTATGACAAGATTCTTGTTCGTAGAACAATCTCTGAAGAGACCTCTGATGAAATGAAACTCATACTTCAGGAGGTTGTTGAACACGGTACTGGTAAAAAGGCCATGATCGAGGGCTACGAGATCGGCGGAAAGACTGGTACAGCCGAGAAGCTTCCTAGAGGAAATGGAAAGTATATTCTGTCATTTATAGGATTTGCCCCTGTTAGTGATCCTCAGGTTATGATTTACTGTGTTGTTGATGAGCCGGGTGCTGATGATCAGGCTTCTTCAGCAGCAGGAACACTTCTTTTTAACAAGATCGCTGAAGAGCTCCTGCCTTATATGAATATCTACAGGACAGGAGAGGCAGTGGCTGAGGGAGATGCAGTTGGCGATGAGGTGGCAACACCTGTATTTGAAGGTGCTGCGCCAGCAATAAGCGTGGCAGGCTCCACACCTGAGCAGAATGCGACTGAGGCGCCTACCGAGGCTGTAACTGAAGAAAACACCGATAATACTGAAGGCACCGACGGTGCTACGGGTGACGGAACAGCAGGCACGGGTGACTAACAGCCTTTAGGTGTTATAGTGAGGTGTCTCTCATACAGATGAAAGGATATGGTAGTAAGTAATGGTAACAGAAAAACTAGTCACTGATGGTTTAGATATAACAGGAAAGAAGGTCATAGTAGCAGGTGCAGGTCGAAGCGGCCTTGCCTCCTCAGGACTTCTTATAAGAAATGGCGTAGACGTAATTCTTTATGATGGAAATGAGTCTCTGGATAAAGAAGAACTTCTTGCAAACTTTCCTACAGCCGAAAACTTTAAGGTTGTTCTGGGAGAACTGACAGACGACTTGCTGGAAGAGGCAGATCTCTTTGTAATAAGTCCTGGTATTCCTGTTGATGCTCCTTTTGTAAATAAAGTTAGAGAAAAGGGTATCCCAATCTGGGGAGAGATAGAGCTTGCATACTATTTTAATAATGGAATCATAGCAGCCATTACTGGAACAAACGGAAAGACAACTACCACATCTCTTGTGGGAGAAATCTTCAACAACTATAGAGAGAACTCTATTGTAGTTGGAAATATAGGACTTCCATTTACAAAGCTGGCTGATATGACTGACGACAGATCTCTGGTGGCACTGGAGGTCAGCTCATTCCAGCTGGAAACAATCCATACCTTTAGACCTCATGTATCAGCTATATTGAATCTTACTCCAGATCATCTTAACAGACATTATACCCTTGATAATTACTATGATGCTAAGCTTCGTATTGCTGAAAATCAGACTGAAGAAGACTATCTGGTTATTAATTACGATGATGCTGAGACAAGGGAACGTACTGAGAAGATAACAAATGTGCATAAGGTATATTTCAGTCACGAGACAGAACTGGAAGAGGGTGCCTATGTACGTGATGGAAAGATATATATAAAAAGCTGGGATGTGGAGGGTGAGCAATACATCCTGGACGTGGATAAGATAAAGATACTGGGCATTCACAATCTTGAGAATGTTCTGGCAGCAACTTTGATCGCTTACTATATGGATATTCCTACTGAGATAATTAGAGACACTATCTATTCATTTAACGGTGTTGAACATAGGATCGAGTTTGTAAGAGAGATAGCTGGCGTAAAGTACTACAATGATTCCAAGGGAACTAACCCGGATGCGGCTATAAAGGCGGTTCAGGCTATGCGTTCAACTACGATCCTTATCGGAGGAGGCTATGATAAGGAGTCTGACTACGATGAATGGGTAGAAACATTTCCAGGTAAGGTAAGAGTTCTGGTGCTTCTTGGTGCAACTGCTGATAAGATAGAACGATGCTGCAAGTCCCACGGTTTTAACGAGATAGTACGTGTGGGAAGCCTGAAGGAGGCAGTTGATTACTGCTATTCCCACGCAAAGCCAGGAGAGAGTGTTCTCCTGTCACCAGCTTGTGCAAGCTGGGATATGTTCAAAAGCTATGAGGAGAGAGGAACTCTCTTCAAGGTATATGTTAACGGATTAGAGGAAAAGTAAAATGGCAACAAGCAGGCTGGACAAGTTTATAAAGAAGTGGATAGTTAAGGGCACTTATTTTGATTACCCTACACTTTTTTATATTGTATTTCTATCCTTCTTTGGATTCATTATGATATACAGTTCCAGCTCATTTGTTTCTTACAGGCTCTACGGCAACAGGGTGCATTTCCTTAATTTCCAGCTTCTGTTCGCTAGTTTGGGATTTATAGGTATGATATTTGTATCCAAGATACGTTATCAGAGACTAAAGCGTTTTACCATTATACTAATGCTGATCGAGCTTGTTCTTCTGCTTGTGGTTCTGATCAAGGGTGTTAGCGTAAATGGTTCATCCAGATGGATCCAGATGGGTGCATTTCGTTTCCAGCCATCAGAGATTGCAAAGATGATCATTATCCTCTACATGGCTTATATGTGTGCGGAAAAGCCAGAGCTTATGCGCACGCTGAAGGGTACTATCAATCTGTTTGCACCGGTTTTGGTCCTTATAGTATTTATCGCCATAGAGAACATGAGCACGGCTCTTATATGTGCGGCTATAGCTGGTGGGATATGGATCATATCCACCCCAAAGCTGATCTATCTTCTGGCGTTTATTCCTGCTGGAATAGGAGGTATTCTCCTCATGGTCTTCGGTCGTGGATACCGAGGCGACCGTATCACAACCTGGCTCAATCCTGAAGCTACTGAGAAGGGTTACCAGACAATGCAGGGCCTTTATGCTATAGCGTCAGGAGGAATCTTTGGACGTGGCCTTGGCCAGAGTATACAGAAGATGGGAAATATTCCTGAGGCCCAGAATGATATGATATTTTCAGTTATCTGTGAGGAGCTTGGAATCGTTGGTGCAGCTGCGCTTATCCTTGTATTCCTGCTTCTGATATGGCGATGTAAGTTTATCGCAGAGGGAGCGCCGGACAGATACGGCAGCTTCATTGTATGCGGGATCATTATACATATATCTGTTCAGGTTATCATAAATATGTGCGTTGTTACTAACCTTATGCCAAACACAGGTGTAACATTACCATTTATCAGTTATGGTGGTACATCCATAGTGTTCCTGATGCTTGAAATGGGAATGCTGCTTGGTGTGTCGAGACAGATAGAGCCTGAAGGACAAAGATTGGAGAGTTTAGCTGATGAGGACTAAGGTGCCTATAATTCCAATCATCATACTGGTGCTGCTGCTGGGAGGAATGCTTTATGCCAGCACATATACTCTGAAAACTATTGAGATAACTGGCTGTGAAATGTCATCGGAGGCTGAAGTAAGAGAGTATATTGAGGGTAAGGCCCTGATGGACAATACTCTGCTGCTGTATCTGAATAACAAGTTCGGAGACTCCGAGAATATCCCATTTGTTTCAAAGATGGATATAGAGTTTGTCAGCAAGCACAAGGTGAAGGTTGAGGTTTATGAAAAGTCTGTTGCAGGCTGCATAGAATATATGGAGTGCTACGTGTTCTTCGATAAGGACGGTATCGTTATGGAGACGGACAAGGAGAGACGCGAGGGCGTGCCATATATCAAGGGACTGTCTGTGAAGAGCTGGGAGCTGGGACAGAAGCTTCCTATAGATAATAAGAAGAAGTTTGATATGATCCTGAATATCACTCAGCTTCTTGAAAAATACGAGCTGGAGATACAGGGAATCAGATTTACCGCTGATGGCGAAATTGTGCTTACCCATGATAACATAGAGATCGAGCTGGGAGATGGCTCCAATATAGCGGTACAGCTGATGAATCTGGGAAGCATACTTGAGGCTGAGGGGCTTGAGGGAAAAACTGGAACACTGTATATGAAGGATTACAGTCAGGATAATCCTATTGCCAGCTTTAAGGTGAAATAATTCACGGTTTTGTTAACATTTTACTACTTTACATAAAACGAAACTTTTTGTTGCTATTTGTTGAAAAAGTTAGTAAAATACAAGATAAGTGTGACTAGACATTGAAAGATGTAAATTGAGTAAATAGGTTTAAGTAAGTATTATAATTAAGGAGGAAGGAACCTTGCTTGAGATAAAGTCAAATGATGAGAAAAACCCTGCAAGAATACTAGTTATCGGTGTTGGTGGTGCAGGAAATAATGCAGTAAACAGAATGATAGATGAGAATGTTGAGGGTGTTGAGCTCATAGCTATTAACACTGATAAACAGGCTCTATCTCTCAGCAGAGCTACAACAAAGGTTCAGATAGGCGAGAAGCTTACTAAGGGACTTGGCGCCGGAGCTAAGCCTGAGATCGGTGCAAGTGCTGTAGAAGAGAATAGAGAAGAAATCAATGATATCATCAAAGACGCAGATATGGTATTCGTTACCTGCGGTATGGGTGGTGGAACCGGTACAGGTGCTGCTCCTATAGTTGCAGAGATAGCAAGGAACCTGGGTATCCTCACAGTTGGTGTTGTAACAAAGCCATTTTCATTTGAGGGCAAGCCTCGTATGGCAAATGCTACAAATGGTATAGCAAAGCTTCGTGAGAATGTTGATACACTTATCGTTATTCCTAACGACAAGCTTCTTCAGATATGTGATAAGAGAACAAGCATCCCAGATGCACTTAAGAAGGCTGATGAGGTTCTTCAGCAGGGTGTTCAGGGTGTTACAGACCTTATCAATAAGCCAGGTCTTATCAACCTCGACTTTGCAGATATTCAGACAGTTATGCGTGACAAGGGTATCGCTCATATCGGTATCGGTCACGGCAGTGGAGATAACAAGGCAGTTGACGCTATTAAGTCAGCTATGGATTCACCACTTCTTGAGACAACAGTTAATGGTGCTTCAGATATCATCGTAAACTTCTCTGGAAATGTTGGTATCGTTGAAGCTTACGACGCTATCACATATCTCTCAGAGGTTGCTGGTGAAGAGGCTAACATCATCTTCGGTACAGTTGATAACGACGTAGCTGGTGAGGATGTAAGCATTACAATCATCGCAACAGGTCTTGAGGATGTTGAAAAGGGAAATGTTGTTGGTTCTACTAAGGCAGCGCCAAAGGCGCCTACATTTGGCATCAGCACACCTACTGCTTCAGTATCAATGCCTACTATGCCAAACCTTGGCGGAGCTAAGAAGGCTACTCCAGTTCCACTTAATCTTGGAAATGAGCCAGCTATGCCTCAGGAAACTCCACATCAGATGCCAGAGTCATCTATGGGTGGCGGCGCAAATCAGAATCTTAAGATTCCTGATTTCTTAAAGAGAAGCTAAAAAGAATGATTGATAAATAATAATATGATGTGTAAAATGTGACAAACGGCTTTCAGTCGTTTGTCACGTTTTTTTCAGAGGTAACTGATGGTCAGTGTGATAATTCCGTCTCACAACAGCGATAAGACTCTATCCAAGGCAATCAGGTCTGTACTTGGCCAGAGCTATCACAATTTTGAGATACTAGTAATTGATAATGGTAGTAAGGTGCCGCCTGTTCTAGAAGAGGATATAGCCTCGGATCCCAGGGTGAAGCTCTATGTTGAAGAGGAAGCGCTGGGGGCAGCTGGAGCAAGAAACCGTGGTATCGATCTTGCGAAAGGTGACTTTATTGCATTTCTTGATTCCGATGACTTCTGGGCTCCGGACAAGCTGGACAAGCAGCTGAAGGTTATGGAAAAGTTTGAGGTGGATGGAAAGCTGCCGGATATATGCTTCTCAGGCCGACGTATAGTTAACGAATCGGGGGAGAACACAGGCCACTATATAGGCTGCAAGAAGGTGGTAACATTTAAATCTTTGCTTACTACTAACCAGATAAACTGTTCATCGGTTCTGGTGAGACGATCGGCTCTTGAGGGACACAGATTCCCTGAGGATGCTGGAAAGGATATACACGAGGACTACGTTATGTGGCTTTCTATTCTTAAGGATGGAGGCTATGCGGCGGGGATCGACAAGCCGCTGCTTATGTACCGTAAGAGCCACGAAAGCAAGTCGGGCAATAAGTTCAGGTCTGCGATAATGAATTACCGGGTCTATAAGTATATGGGACTTGGATGGTTTTCTTGTATAAAATATATGGTGACTTATACTGTGCTCGGAATAAAAAAGCATACAGTTTCATTTTAAAAGGAATATCTTGTAGGAGGAACACATGGAACAAAAGGGAAGAGCAGAGCTTCTTCTGGAGGGACTCAGAACCCGAATAAAGGATGCGCCATCGGCGCCGCTTCACAGCGAGAAGGCAGTTCTGGACAGAGATGAGCTGCTGAAGCTGATCGATAAGATATCAGAGGTCGTGCTGACCGAAATGAATACATACAGAGAGACAAATGACAAGCGTGCCCGTATCCTAAAAGAGGCTAAGGATGAGGCTGAGGAGATACTTTATCAGGCAGAACGTACTGCCAGCCGTATCCGAGTTACAAAACGAAAGGATAATGAACCGCCTGCATTTAGAGCTTCTGAAATGGAACCGGACGAGAAAGAGTCGCTTCGTATGGCGTCTGACATATACGCAGCGTCCCTTATATATACTGATGAAATGCTTACTGAGGTGGATCATCTGGTACAGGATTCCTACGAGAAGATAGAGCAGGAATACTCACGAATGAAGAGCACTCTTCGCCAGAAGATCGAGGATATTTCTGAGAATAAATCTGAGCTAATGAGTAACCTGAACTCCCTCAAGGCAAATGACAGATATGCTCAGATCCTGGAGCTTAGCGAACTGCTTTCTATCGAGCTATACAATGAGCGTAAGAAGGCTATGGCTAAGGAACGTGAGGAGAAGGCTCAGATGAGACTTGTCCTGAAGGAGGACGAAGAGGCAGAGATAAAGCAGGTGAGCGCTCGGCCACCAATCAGCGCCGACCGTACTGCTGTAAAGATCGACCAGGAAAAAACGGAAGGTCTGGGTATCGAACTGATGGATCGTTCCGACGAAGCTATAAAGACAGGGGACGGAATATAATGAAATTAGAATCTTATGTTAGAGTGATAAATTATTACGAGACTGATCAGATGCAGGTGGTGCATCACAGTAACTATGCACGCTACCTGGAGGAGGCAAGACTCCATATGATGGACCAGCTGGGGCTTGCCTACGATAAGCTGGAGGAGATGGGTATTATCATTCCGGTGCTGGAGCTTCATAACTATTACACAAAGTCAATTACATTTGGCGATGTCATAGAGATAATACCTAGAGTTATAAAGCTTACTCCAGTTCGCTTCACCTTGAAATACGAAATCTACCGTTCAGGCACCGACGAACTCCTGCACACAGCCCAGACCAGCCACGCCTTCGTAGACCGCGACTTTAAACCAATGAACCTAAAGAAAACCTACCCTGACGTCTACGACACCCTTGCAAGTGTTGTTGAAAAGACAGGGGACGGTTCTCCGTCTTAAAAAAAAGACAGAGAACCGTCCCCTGTCTTTTTTAAGACGGAGAACCGTCCCCGGTCTTGTTATTTGGTTACATCTTTGCGTTTGTTCTTTTTGTCTTTGTATAGTTCTTCGTCGGCAACTATCATTTCAGCTTCGATGTCAAGCTTTCTTGCAAGTACCAGTTCTTTGAAGCCCAGACTGAACTCAATGTAGTACGGCTTTCCGTCCTGTTCATTGACTCTGTTTTGGTAGTAGTCCAGAGCGTCCTTGATCTCACTCACTTTATTCCCAGTCATATCTGGAACGAAAACTGCAAACTCGTCGCCGCCGATACGGGCGATGATCGTTCCCTTTGGAAAACTCTTTTTCAGTGTATCAGCTATGCTGGTCAGAGCAAAGTCCCCGTCCTTATGGCCGTAGCGGTCATTTACCTGCTTCAGGTTGTCCATATCGATATATCCCACAAGTCCAGGCTTACCAGTGTTGCTGGTGTTAGAAAGTATCTGCGCCACTGCCTCGAAGAAGCCGCGACGGTTATATAGTCCGGTTAGCTCGTCAGTAACTGAAATGGCATTTAACTGATCATTCTTATCCCTGATCTCATTCATGGTCTGTTCAAGCCTGCTTTGTATCGCCAGCTCCTGCTTCATCAGATATATGAACTTGAGGGAGGTTCCCAGCTGAAGAGATGTGGAGTAAACCTTTTTGAAGTTCTCCAGATTCGTCTCGCAGAGGAGAAGACCGTGCTGTACCTCGTTGGTGATGAGCGGCGTGAGAACCATAGTGTGGCGTCTCTCGTTCGGTGTGTATTTATGTTTAAATATCATATATGACGGCAGTATCCGGGTCTTTTCATCCAGAACTACGGCGGAGTCGTCCTTGCAGAAGGTCTGGAGATGAACGTACTTTGGAACGTTCCACATACCATCATTCAGGAGGATTGGCATTTCATCATAAAGATATACATAAGCACTCTGAAAATCACTGTAGGTGTGGAGATTCTTGGCAATCAGCTTGAAGCACTTCTCATCATTAGTGGCTGTGAGCAGCGTATCTCTTGTGAGTCGCATGGACTGCCATACATCTGCCTTGCTGTCCTTGACCTCCTGTATATACTCATTTGATATATAAAATGCAAGATGGGTAAGGATGCTGTTAAATGTTGACTCCAGCACCACGTGCTTTTCGGCTGGAAGATTAAGCCCAAGCAGGAAGTCGGAGAGAAGACGCATCAGATAGGTGAACTTGTTGTGAGAGTAGTAGTGAATGATTATACTACTGTCCAAAACCTTGTCTGTGGCTTCCTGAAGCTCCTCAGTGGTATAAGTCTTATCATTATATATAATATTTGTAAAAATGCTGAAGAATGGATCCAGTTCTTCAAAGAGCTGCTTCGAATAAAATGAATTATCGTAATGACTCATGAAGAGATCCTTGAAGGTTTTGATGAGAACGCTGGCATCCAGATTCTCCAGTTCGCCTAAACTTTCAATAACTTCCGGATTCTTTGTTGGGTTACAGCCACAGGACAGTCTCTTTATCAGCTTGCTGTGGAGCAGAGACATGGAGGTTTCTCCGGTCTTGATCAGCTCCAACGCCTGATAGACAGCGTAGTAGCCAAGATCCATCACGTTGTTGTCCACCGTTGTAAGAGGCGGTGACAGAGACAGCGAGGTTGGAGTATTATCAAATCCGGTTACCAGTATGTCCTTTCCAATCTTAAGACCACGTTTTTTAATGGCCTTATAACCACCGATTGCCATGGTATCATTTGCAAATACAATAGCTTCCAGGTCAGGATTGTCATACAGAAGTTTGGTAACCAGCTCCTCGGTGAACTCAGAGAAATTACCGTAGGCCACCTTCTTCTCTTCGTACTCGATGCCATTTTCTGCCAGAACCTTCTTATATACATTGAAGCGTTCAAGGGCATCGGCATTTTCCAGACGACCACTGACAAATCCAATCTTAGTCTTTCCGTGGTCCTTGATCAGATGCTCTATGGCATCGCGCATACCAGTTGCGCCCTCTGTAAAAAGATAGGGATAGCCAGGAATCTCAGCCTCGATAGTAAGAATGGGCAGGTCGAACTGGTCGAGAAAAGCCTTCTTATCCTCGACTGACAGGAAGCTTCCAACAGATCCGATGGAAATGATCAGAGCATCCAGAGACTTCTTGTTTGCATAGTAAAAAATGGAATTGTACTGATAATCGTACTTAGCATTGACGGGATCGTTGTAAGAAGCATTTAAATACATTCCAGGAAGTATTGTGAGATTGACATCAGCCTCCTCCGCTGCATATTCAACACCCTTACAGATCTCAAAGGCATAGTCGTTGTCCAGGTGACAGGTAAGAAAGCCTATATTAGGCCTTTCGTTTTCGCGCATCGCTGTTCCTCCCCAAAGTTTATTACCTTCTGTTACATTTCCCCCTGAAATGATGCTGAGACAGTTAAAACTGATGCATCAGTACCTATAATTATAACACTTAGGATTTGTTTGTTCTATTATATTTTTTACGTGTTAATTTTTGTGACTTTTGAATGTTTACAATAGGAGGTGAATAATCTATAATGAGTCGTGTCTTTTGTGGCCCATATTAAATGTAATAAGAAACGTGGGCTGCGGAGCAGTAACTAATGATTTATTAAATATCCAGGAGGAAAGAACATGGATTACAAGAATTCAGGTGTTGACATCGAGGCTGGTTACAAGTCGGTTGAGCTCATGAAGGAGCACGTTAAGAAGACTATGAGACCAGAGGTGCTCGGAGGACTTGGAGGTTTTGCTGGTGCATTTGACTTAAGCAAGATTAAGGATATGGAGGAGCCTGTGCTGCTGTCGGGAACTGATGGATGTGGTACTAAGGTGAAGCTTGCTTTCGTTATGGATAAGCACGATACAATAGGTATCGATGCGGTAGCAATGTGTGTAAATGATATTGCCTGCTCAGGTGGAGAACCGCTGTTCTTCCTGGATTATATAGCTTGCGGCAAGAACTATCCTGAGAAGATTGCTACTATTGTAAGTGGTGTTGCTGAAGGCTGTCTTCAGTCAGAGGCTGCCCTGGTTGGTGGCGAGACAGCTGAGCATCCAGACCTTATGCCTGAGGATGAGTATGATCTTGCAGGCTTTGCTGTAGGTGTTGTAGATAAGAAGGACCTGATAACAGGTGAAAATATTAAGCCGGGCGATGCCCTTATCGGTATTGCATCCACAGGCGTTCATAGCAACGGATTCTCACTCGTAAGAAAGGTATTCGAGATGACAGAGGAATCTCTGAATACATTCTATGACGAGCTGGGTAAGACTCTTGGTGAGGCACTTATTGCTCCTACAAGAATCTATGTTAAAGGACTTAAAGCTGTTAAGGCAGCAGGCGTAACTATCAAGGGTTGCAGCCACATAACAGGTGGTGGCTTCTATGAGAACATTCCACGTATGCTTCCAGATGGAGTGAAGGCTGAGATCAAGAAGGATTCCTACGAGGTTCCAGCTATCTTTAAGCTTCTGGCTGCTAAGGGCGACATCGCAGAGCAGATGATGTATAACACATTTAACATGGGAATCGGAATGGTACTGGCTGTTGACGCAGCTGACGCTGAAAAGACCATTGAGGCACTTGCAACAACAGGCGACAAAGCCTGTGTTATCGGCGAAGTAATAAGCGGCGACAAAGGCGTAGACCTTATCTAGTTTAAATGTTGTTACGTCCCCGTGACAACATTTGGTGATTTGCGAGGTGTATTATGAAGGTACTAGTATTAGTTTCTGGAGGCGGAACAAACCTTCAGGCAATTATAGATGGTGTTCAGGATGGCACCATTCAGAACACTGAGATCGTAGGCGTGATCAGCAACAATTACGGCGTGTATTCTTTGGAGAGAGCAGAGAAGGCTGGCATAAAGAACGAAGTTATATCTCCGAAGGACTTCCCGGATAGATCATCATTTAACAAGGCTTTTCTTGCAAAGTTAAATGAGTATGAGCCGGACCTTATAGTTCTGGCTGGTTTCCTTGTTGTTATTCCAGAGGCAGTTATCGACAAGTATGAGGGACGGATCATCAATATACATCCGTCGCTTATTCCGTCCTTCTGTGGAACAGGCTACTATGGACTTAAGGTGCACCAGGCTGCTCTGGAGCGCGGTGTAAAAGTATCTGGTGCAACAGTACATTTTGTTGATGCTGGTACTGACACAGGACCAATCATCCTTCAGAAGGCCGTATATGTTGAAGAGGGAGATACGCCTGAAACCCTGCAGCGCCGAATTATGGAGGAGGCTGAGTGGAAGATACTTCCTGAGGCTATCAACCTTATTGCGACAGGCAAGGTGGTATACAAATCCCCAGCCGATATGCGCAACTAGTTTCATATAATATATGAATATAAATTATGTCATTCGTAGCATGATATGTACTTATGAGACCATTGTGGGACTCGGCGCTTAGCGATTCGCGAGCGAAGCGATGCGAGAGCTTAGCGAACGGAGCGAAGCGGAGTGGTCCGCTAGGGACCCCACATTGAGCGGGAGCGATGTCGAATAAGTACACTATCGCACGAATATAGCAAATGTGCAAAAAGGGACGCACCTATGTGCAATGGGGACAGTCCCCATTGCACGTGAGAGATAAGGAGATAAAGATGAAGATTATGATCGTCGGCGGTGGCGGCCGTGAACACGCCATAGCTTGGGCTGTTGCAAAGAGCCCAAAGTGTGACAAGCTTTATGCAGCACCAGGCAACGCAGGTATTGCCCAGCTCGCTGAGTGCGTAGATATATCAGTAATGGATGCCGAGAAGCTGGTGGCATTTGCAAAGGAGAAGGAAGTGGACTTCGTTATCGTAGCCCCAGATGATCCTCTTGCAGCCGGAGTAGCAGACGCATTTTTAGATGCAGGAATTAAGACATTTGGCCCTAGAAAGAACGCAGCTATAATCGAAGCTTCCAAGGCTTTTTCCAAGGACCTTATGAAGAAATACGATATCCCATCAGCTGCTTATGAGACATTTGAAGATGCAGACGCAGCCCTTGCTTATCTTGAGACTCAGGAAGCACCTTATGTTCTTAAGGCTGACGGCCTGGCTCTTGGAAAGGGCGTTCTTATCTGCCAGACTCTTGAGGAGGCAAAGGACGGCATCAAGGAGATAATGATCGACAAGAAGTTCGGCAATGCTGGAAATAAAGTCGTAATCGAAGAGTTTATGACTGGCCGCGAGGTTTCTGTTCTCTGCTTCTCAGATGGCAAGACCATACTTCCAATGACTTCAGCTCAGGATCATAAACGTGCAGGCGATGGAGATACAGGATTAAATACTGGCGGAATGGGTACATTTTCACCAAGTCCATTCTATACAGATGAAGTACAGAAGTTCTGCGAGGAAAATGTATATCAGAGAACTATCGATGCTATGGCAGCAGAGGGACGTGAGTTTAAGGGCGTTCTATTCTGTGGATTGATGCTTACACCAAAGGGACCAAGAGTTCTTGAGTTCAATGCCCGTTTCGGCGACCCAGAGGCACAGGTAGTAATCCCTCGTCTTAAGAACGACATAGTAGACGTTATGGAAGCCTGCGCAGATGGAACTCTTGATCAGATAAATCTCGAGTTCGAGGATAATGCAGCTGTTTGCGTAATGCTTGCTTCAGACGGCTATCCAGTTTCATACAAGAAGGGCTTTGAGATAAAGGGTCTCGAGAACTTCGAAGGAAAGGATGACTACTTTGTATTTCACAGTGGTACCAAGTTCGATGCTGATGGCAAGGTTGTTACAAACGGCGGCCGTGTGCTTGGAGTAACTGCTCTGGGTGATACACTTGTAGAAGCAAGAGCCAACGCATATAAGGCAACCGAGCTGATTGATTTTGAAAACAAATATATGAGACATGATATAGGTAAAGCTATAGATGAAGGATGAATTAAAATATTCTGAATCGGCGAGACTCGTTCTGGAAAACGCAAAGAGTCTCGCCAATAGACTAAGTAACGATTATATAGATGCCAGACACATTGTAGTAG
Source organism: Lachnospiraceae bacterium NE2001 (assembly GCA_900110635.1). GTDB lineage: Bacteria > Bacillota > Clostridia > Lachnospirales > Lachnospiraceae > Eubacterium_Q. The sequence goes on along the minus strand of FOEK01000012.1, from coordinate 41,239 downwards.
CGATATACTCTACTCATAGTGGTCTGGCATATCGTGTTATGCTCAAAAACGGCATAAAGTCCGACGATGTGCATAAGCTGGCCGAGTCCTTGCTGAAGGAGTCAGTCACTGTGGGACATTTTAAGCCTACTGGTGAAATGACAGCGAGGACGATTTCTATTCTCGAGAAAGCCGGTGAGGACGCAAAGCGTCTTGGCGTAGATGAGATAGGTACTGAGCATATATTTATGAGCATCATCAGGGATAAGAATACCCACGTGATGGATATGCTGAAGGGTAACCAGGTTAATCCGTATGCGGTGTGTCACGAGCTGCTTCTCTCCAGTGGTCTCAGCAATGAGGAGTGCAAGAAGTACGTTCGCGACTACATAGCTCCGCCAAAGAATACCAAGACCACCTCTACAAGAGGTCAGAAGCAGACAATGCTGGAGCAGTACGCCAGAGATATGACGAAGGAAGCTGCTGACGGCAAGCTGGATCCTGTGGTAGGAAGATACGAAGAGATAGTCAGAGTGATGCAGATTCTTGGAAGAAGAACCAAGAACAATGCCTGCCTTGTGGGCGAGCCTGGAGTTGGAAAGACAGCAATAGTTGAGGGGATTGCCCAGCTTATTGTAAAGGGTCAGGTTCCAATGGAACTGGCTAATAAATCCATAATGAGCCTTGATCTGGCAGCAATGCTGGCAGGTACAAGATACCGTGGTGATTTTGAGGAAAGACTTAAGAAGACCATCGATGAACTGAAGGCTGATCCGGATATTATACTCTTTATAGATGAGCTTCATACCCTTATTGGAGCAGGTGGCTCCGAGGGTACACATGACGCAGCAAATATCTTCAAGCCAGCACTTTCCAGAGGTGAGATTCATATGATCGGTGCCACAACTCTGGAGGAGTATAGGAAATATATCGAGAAGGATGCAGCTCTTGAGAGACGTTTCCAGCCAGTAACTGTGGATGAGCCAAATGCTTCAGAAACCAGGGACATTCTGGTGGGACTGAGGCCTAGATTTGAGGATTATCACGGCGTAGAGATAAGTGACGAAGCAATAGATGCGGCTGTAACTTATTCAATCAGATATATAAATGATCGTTTCCTGCCGGATAAAGCCATAGACTTGATAGATGAGGCCTGTGCAAGAATAAAGCTTGGAAATGTACCAAAGGATTTTTCATTTAAGATAGAAATAAATACAGATAGTCAGTTGAAGCAGGAGATAGATGAAGCTCTTGGACGCGGCGATATGGCCAGAGTTATCAGGCTCAGAAGAAAACAGCAGGCACCAGTTGTAGAAGAAAAGGAAAAGCCTGTGGTTACTGAAAATGATGTAGCTCAGGTTGTATCAATATGGACCAAGATTCCAGTGGCAAGGCTTACTGTGACAGAACAGTCCAGACTTCTTGAGCTGGGAGATAAGCTTCATAAGAGAGTAGTGGGACAGGATGAGGCTGTGACAGCAGTTGCAAATGCAGTTCGCCGCAGCAGGGCCGGTCTCAGATCACCTGACAGGCCGATTGGTGCATTTCTCTTCCTTGGTCCAACCGGTGTTGGAAAAACTGAGCTTTCAAAGGCGCTTGCCGAAGCGCTTTTTGGAGATGACAAGAGTCTTATCAGAGTAGATATGTCTGAATATATGGAGAAGCATACTGTGTCGAAGTTCATCGGTTCGCCTCCAGGTTATGTAGGCTATGAGGAGGGCGGTCAGCTCTCTGAAATGGTAAGACGTAATCCTTACAGCGTCGTGCTGTTTGATGAGGTGGAGAAGGCACATCCAGATGTGTATAATGTGCTGCTTCAGGTGCTGGATGATGGAATCATTACTGATTCTCAGGGAAGACGAGTGGACTTTAAAAATACGATAATCATTATGACCTCGAATCTTGGTGCTGACAAGATCATCGATCCGAAGTCTATAGGCTTTGTGACAGATGACAGTGAGGAGAAGTCTCACGAGGAAATGAAGGGACGCATTATGGATGCGGTGAAGGAACAGTTTAAGCCGGAGTTCATAAATCGTCTTGATGACATCATAGTATTTAGAGAATTAAATGAAGATGAAATACTATCGATAGCGGGTCTGATGCTGAAGGAGCTGAAGGACCGTGTGGCTGAGAATTCAGACATACGCCTAACCTACGGCGCAAAGCTGAAGAGATATATCTTTGAAAAAGGCTACGACAAAAAGTTTGGTGCCAGACCACTTCGCCGCGCGGTGCAGACATATATCGAGGATCCTCTTGCTGAAAAGCTCCTTTCGGGTGAGGTTCAGAGGGGGGATACAGTGAGTATATCTGTCTCGAAAGGGGCGGAGCCAGCAGTAACATTTAACATAAAAAAATAGTGGAAATTTATGACAAAAGTTTATGTTTTGTTGTAGAAAATGATGGCTTTTTTTGTTATTATTAATTATGTAGGATTACTGGTAATAGGTTGATCACTACATAATACACAGGAGGTATTTTAATATGGCAGTTATTGATGAACTGATTCGCGAGGAAGACAATGGTTCTATTAGCTTTGGTAATTACGAGCTGACTGAGAAAACAAAGAAGGACGGCTTTGAATATAACGGAGATACTTATAAGATAAAGACGTTTAATGAGATCACTAAGCTCGAGAAGAATGGAATGTTTGTTTACGAGTCGGTTCCTGGAACAGCGGTTCACGAGTTTAGAACAAATGGTGAGAAGGTGATGTTCAGTGTTGAGGGCGAGAGCGATGCGCAGGTGACACTTGAGCTTGAGCCGGAAACAGAGTACAAGGTTCACGTTGACGAGGTTTATGTTGGAAAGATGAAGACAAATCTGGGCGGCAAGCTGAGTATCAGTGTTGAGCTTGAGGCCAGCGACAAGGTTGACGTATTTATAGAAAAGAACTAACTTTGTCAGGGAGACAAGGTTGCCGAGGGAACTCCTGACAACCTTTATCCCTGATATTTTTTTTGGAGGGAAGATGGCAAAGGAAAAACAAGTTTTCTATTGCAAGGAATGTGGAAATGAGTTCAGCCGCTGGATGGGACAGTGCCCGTCCTGTAAGGCCTGGAACTCTTTTGTGGAGGAGAAGGTCACAAAGACCAGAACAAATAAGACGGTTTCCGTGTCTGACAGACCCCGTGCCACAAGTATAAAAAATATATCATCCTCGGAGGAGACCAGAATCTCCACCAGGATAAAAGAGTTGGATCGAGTCCTTGGCGGTGGTATCGTGAAGGGCTCGCTTGTTCTTGTAGGTGGTGATCCCGGTATCGGTAAGTCGACGCTGCTTCTTGAAATGTGCCGCAACCTCGTAACTGACGAGGTGAAGGTTCTCTACGTGTCTGGCGAGGAATCAACTTCCCAGATAAAGTCAAGGGCGGTTCGTCTTGGGATAACACCTGGAAGTCCTGAGGAGGAGAGACTGCTCATTCTCAGTGACAACGATATGGACAATATAGAGAGTCAGATGGAGAATCTTGAAACTGAGGTTGTTATCATTGACTCTATTCAGACCATTGAGGCTGCCAGCGTTGAGTCGGCGCCAGGAACAGTGTCACAGGTTCGAGAGGTGACAGCCAGACTGCTTCAGATAGCAAAGCAGCAGGATATAGCAATCTTCATAGTTGGCCATGTTACCAAGGAAGGTACCGTTGCAGGACCAAGAACGCTGGAGCATATGGTGGACTCAGTTCTTTATTTTGAAGGCGATGACAGTGGTGGCTTCAGACTCCTCAGAGCCAACAAGAATAGATTTGGTTCTACAAATGAGATAGGCGTTTTCAATATGACTGATTCAGGACTTGAGGAGGTTACAAATCCTTCAGAGTTTTTCCTGAATGGCCGTCCAGAGAATTCATCGGGTTCTTCTGTGGTATGTATAGTTGAAGGCACCAGGGCTATGTTGGTTGAGATACAGGCTCTCTGCACAGATTCCAATTTCAGTATGCCAAGAAGAACCAGTGTAGGTCTGGACTACAACAGGGTAGGCCTTCTTACGGCAGTTCTTGAGAAACGTGGAGGCATAAGTCTCTCTGGATGTGACTGCTATGTAAATGTGGCAGGTGGTCTTAAGATTAACGACCCTTCCACCGATTTGGGTGTGGTATGTGCTGTGGCGTCATCATTTAGAGACAGGGCTATAGATTCCAAAACAGTGATAGTCGGCGAGATCGGTCTGGCCGGTGAGGTGCGTGGAATAAGAAATATCTCCCAGCGACTGAAAGAAGCTGCAAAGCTGGGCTACACCAAAGCCATAGTTCCAAAGTCCAACTACAACAAAGAACTGGAAAAACTGGGTGTGGATATAATCTATGTATCCACCATCCGCGACGCCCTCGATAAAATATAAAAGACAGGGGACGGTTCTCCGTCTTAAAAAGAAGACAGAGAACCGTCCCCTGTCTTTGGGAGTTATGTATGTCGTTAGAGAAAGAGTTGATCTATCATGAATATCTGCAGCGGGAGGATGACTTTGTCAGGGCTGCGTATCAGCCGGAGTTTGACTTCTACAGTGCGGTGAAGAATGGCGATATCGATAAGGTGAAGAAGCTATGTCAGGAGAATCTGGCGGACAAGAAGGGACTGGGGGTGCTTTCTCTCGACCCAGTACAGAATCTTAAATATCATTTTGCCATAACTGCTGCCATGCTGGCGAGGTACTGTATCGAGGGCGGCATGGATCTTTCAGATTCTTACAGTCTCAGTGACTTCTATATACAGAAGGCGGACAAGGCGAAGACGAAGACTGAGATTACTGAGCTTCACAATACCATGAGTCTGGATTATACCAGAAAAATGAAGAACATCAGGAAGCGGACCATAACTTCGATGCCCGTTGCGAAGGCGGTGGACTACATATATGATCACCTTCATACAAGGATTACTCTGGAGGAGCTGTCAGATTATGTAAACCTGAATCCATCTTATCTTTCCAGAGTTTTTAAGAAAGAGATGGGAGTTTCTGTCAGCAGGTATATCAGGGTTAAGAAGATCGAGACTGCGAAGAATATGCTGCTGTATTCGGAGTTTACACCGTCAGAGATAGCGTCAATACTGGCATTTCCCAGCCAGAGCTATTTCTCGGAAGTCTTTAGGAAAGAAGTGGGGACTACGCCCCTTGAATACAAGAATGACAACATGTTCACAAGCAACCTGTCTTAGCAGATAACATAAATCAAAGAAATATTTTGAAAAAGCTAGCTTTCAATAAAATATTTCTTTGATTTATGTTAACCTTGCGAAGCAAGGCTGCGTACATACATCGATAAAGTGTCTGCGAAGCAGACGATAGAGCACGAAGTGCGGACTTTATCGATTGTATGTATGCATCTGCTATGACAGTACAATAAGGCGAAATAATAAGGTAAAGATTCCGATATAAAAGTCAACAAAGCGATATATCATTTTACAGGCAGATTATACTATGGGATTATAGAAATTGTACGGAGACTTTTAGTATGAGGAGGTTTGAAATGAGAAAGTCTGGACTTTTTTCAAAGAAGAGAATAGTAGCTATGTCTCTTGCGGCAATGATGATTCTTTCAGCATCAGGCTGTGGTAAGACTGAGGATTCAGCTGAGACAGCTACCGAGGCTGCTACACAGGCAGAGACTACTGAAGAGGCAGATGCAGCATCAGACACAGAGGCTGAGACTGAGGCAGAGGATGTGGACACCAGCGCAACAGATGTGGCTGAAGAGGACATTGAGGTTCCAGAGAGCTTCCATCTGGTATGGCACGACGAGTTCAATGGAACAGAGTTAAATGAGGATGACTGGAACCGTGAGGAGCACCAGGTGGGCTGGGTTAATAACGAGCTTCAGGAGTACATCCCAACTGATGAGTATTCATATGTCAAGGCCGGCGAGCTGGTTATTCAGCCAAAGAAGTTTGTTGATGATGATGGAAATGTATCTTATGCGTCAGGTCGTGTAAACACACAGAATAAGCACGATGTAAAGTATGGACGTTTTGAAGCCAGAATCAAGTTCCCACAGGGCAAGGGTTATCTTCCTGCGTTTTGGATGATGCCACAGGACGAGGACTACTATGGACAGTGGCCAAAGTGTGGTGAGATAGATATTGCCGAGGTGCTTGGCGACAGCACAAATACAAACTATGGAACCTGCCATTATGGCGAGCCTCATAATCAGAATCAGGGAACCTATACTCTGGCAAGCGGCGATTTTGCTAATGAGTATCACGTCTTTGCAGTTGATTATGAGCCAGGTGTGATCAAATGGTATGTAGATGGTGAGCAGTACTACGAGACCAGCGATTGGTTCTCCAAGTGGACAGGCGGAAATGAGAAGCCATATCCAGCTCCATTTGACCAGCCATTCCACGTAATCCTTAACGTTGCAGTTGGTGGCGACTGGCCAGGTGATCCAGATGAAACGACACCATTTGACGAGAAGGGTGCTATGTATGTTGACTACGTTCGTATCTATCAGAAGGAAAGTTACGACGAGAACGTTGAGAAACCTGTAAAGGTTCTCGAGATGAGAGATGCTGATGAGACTGGTAACTTTGTTCATAATTCAGATTTCTCTGAGGCTGAGGATCTGACGGATGATGTTGACTGGAAGTTCCTGAACCTGAATGGCGGCAAGGGCTCTGCTGAGATAAAGGACAATGAGATCATCATAACAACAGAGGACTTTGGTACCGAGGAATATTCAATCCAGCTGGTTCAGCCTGAAATGCCTATGGAGCAGGGCTGCAAGTATAAGTACTCCTTTGAAGCATACGCTGAAGAGGACAGACAGATGAAAGCGGCAGTAACTGCACCTACAGCAAACTGGATCAGATATTTTGACGATACAGCTGTTGATCTTACAACAGAGTGGCAGACATTTGAGTTTGAGTTCGATATGAAGGAAGAGAGCGACGATAAGGGACGTGTAGAGTTTAATATGGGTAACCAGGGCTCTGCAGCAACCATCCACATTCGTAACGTCCGCCTTGAAAAGATAGACTAAGGTGCAGCGGGGACAGTCCCCTCTTGCACCGCTAGGTGCAAGGGGGTCTGTCCCCGCTGCACCGAATGAATAGGTGCAAGGGGGTCTGTCCCCACTGCACCAAATAGCAGAAAGGAAATAAGTATGAAAAGATTTGATGGATATATGCACGGTGTGAATCTGGGTGGCTGGCTTTCTCAGTGTGATCACACGAAAGAGAGATATGATACATTTATCCTGGAAGAGGATGTAAAGCGTATCAGTGAGTGGGGTCTGGACCATATCAGAGTGCCTATCGATTATGATCTTGTTGAGGATAAAGAAGGCAACTACATAGAGTCTGGATTTGGCTATATCGATAAGGCAGTTGAATGGGCTGGCAAGTATGGGCTCAACCTGGTACTGGATGTTCATAAGACCTATGGCTTCAGCTTTGATGATGGCGAAGAGGAAACAGGCTTCTTTGATAATGAGGCTTATCAGGAGCGTTTCTATAAGCTGTGGGACAAGCTGTCTGAGAGATACGGAAAGTATTCCGACAGGCTGTGTTTCGAGATTCTGAACGAGGTGACTGACAAGGAATACTGTGAGAAATGGAACAGGATTTCTACTGAGTGCATCAAAAGAATCAGGAAGAATGCCCCTGACATCAAGATCCTTATTGGCGGATATTATAACAACGCTATAGAGGCACTGAAGGATCTGGAAATGCCATTTGACGAGAATATCGTATATAATTTCCACTGCTATGAGCCACTGATCTTCACACATCAGGGCGGCTATTGGGTGCCTGGGATGAATACATCATTCAGGATGCCATTTGAAGAAACCTACAAGAAGTATAGCGAGTATACAGCTGAGAATCTCGATAGATATGCAGTTGATTTTTCTGTATATGATGAAAATGCTACTCTTGGCCTTGAGTATTTCGAGAATATGGTTTCAGAGGCTGTCAGGGTGGCAGAGGAGAGAAATGTAGCTCTTTACTGTGGTGAGTATGGCGTTATCAATCTTGCAACTCCTGAGGACAGTCTCAAGTGGTACAAGATGATCTGTTCTGTCTTCGATAAATATGGCATAGGCCGTGCAGCCTGGAGCTACAAGGAGATGGACTTCGGTATCATCGATGACCATATGAAGCCTGTGGCTGATGAACTGGTAAAGATCATATAGTACATAAGAGTAGTGTATTGAATTAGTAAGTTTGATTTATAAGTCAGATTAGTAAGTTAGATTAGTATGTGGCAGATGGCATTCCGTCATCTGTCACATTTTACTTGTAGACGATTTACTTGTAGACATTGTACTTAAAAACAAGTTTTTCTTTTATAATCAAAGGTTTTTTGGTATAATGGCGAATTGTTAAAAACGTGACGCTTATTGTCACATTATTACGGAGGAAATGATAATGGGAATGAATGTTGCATGCCTGGATCTTGAGGGTGTTCTGGTACCAGAAATATGGATTGCCTTCGCTGAGGCAAGTGGAATACCAGAGTTAAAAAGAACGACCAGAGATGAACCTGATTATAACAAGCTGATGAACTGGAGACTTGGCATCCTGGAGGAGCACGGCCTGGGTCTTAAAGAGATACAGGAGACTATCGCAAAGGTTGATCCGCTTCCTGGGGCAAAAGAGTTTCTGGATGAGCTTCGTTCAGTTACACAGACCATTATCATTAGTGATACATTTGAACAGTTTGCAAAGCCACTTATGGTGAAGCTGGGAATGCCAACTCTTTTCTGCAACACTCTGGAGGTCGCACCAGATGGAAAGATAACTGGTTTTAAAATGAGATGCGAGAAGTCTAAACTTACGACGGTGAAGGCTCTACAGTCCTGTGGTTTCGACACCATCGCAACTGGTGACAGCTTCAACGACCTGGCAATGATACAGGCCAGCAAGGCGGGCTTCCTCTTTAGATCTACTGAGCAGATAAAGAAGGACTATCCTGATCTTCCTGCTTACGAAGAGTACAGCGACCTGCTTGCTGCATTCAAAGCAGCACTCTAATGTTGTTACGTCCCCGTGACAACATTTTATCGAAGGTTAAGGTTAGATGGATTATAGTGAGATAAAAAAGAAATATTCCTGGATAGGTTTCTGCTATTTTATGTTTGGCCTCTTTATGGAGGGGGCATCATTTGGTATCAGCTTCCTGATCAGCGGGGTGGCAGATAAGATCAAGGGAAACAGCTGGCTGGTTTATCCGATTGGTCTGGCTCCGATCTGGGCGATTGGATTTCCAATATGTCTGATGCTGGCTACAAATGTTCCGACTAAGAAGCCTGAAGATCACGAGATAAAACCGAAGTTTATGTTTCAGTTTTACCTTATGCTGGTGTTCCTGATGATGACCGCAAATATAGGCGGGAGCATAATCATTTCAATTATTGAAAGTGCTACTGGACTTACGATTGAGAACTCTACGATAGAAATGATCCAGAAACAGCAGCTGCTTCCAACTATAGTATTTGCGGTAATAGTAGGCCCGATCCTGGAGGAACTGGCATACAGGAAGCTGCTGATCGACAAGCTGGGTCAGTACAACAAGCGTTACGCCATACTGCTGTCTGGCATAATGTTCGGTCTGTTCCATACCAATCTGCACCAGTTTTTCTACACAGCAGTTATTGGTATGATCTTCGCGTATATTTACACCATATCAGGTCGTATTCGATATTCCATAATTCTTCATATGACATTTAACTTTGTCCACGGAGTCCTTCCGATGATTATGCTCAAGTATATGGATCTGGAATCGTTAATGTCTATGGCGGATGGAAAAGTAACAGATCCTGAGGTTCAAAGGAAGGTGTTTGAAATGATGACAAATCCAGCATTTGCTGGACTGCTTCTTTATTCTGTCATCCTTTTTGGACTTTGGCTTGCAGGACTGATCCTGTGGTGTATCAATTCCAGTAAGATAAAGGTAAATGATAAAGCTTCGCCGCTTCCTATCGGAGAGGGACGGAAGGTGGCTTTTGTGAATGTTGGTATGATCCTGTTCGCGGTGCTGATGGTTATTATTACTATCGTAGAGATAGTGGAACTGAATCGTTAGATTTTGTGAGAATTGTTTGAACTACTAAATTGATTGTCTGGGAAAATAATGGATTGTTCGAGAGAAAATAATAGATTTTGAGAGAAAACTATGATACTTGCGTGTCAAAATATCTCGAAGAGCTTCGGTGAGACCGAGGTTCTTCGAAATATCAATTTTCATATAGAGAAAAATGACAAGTGTGGGCTCATCGGCATAAATGGTGCCGGAAAGACCACACTTCTTCGTGTTATTCTTGGTGAGGAGGAAGCGGATTCTGGAAATGTAGTCGTGGCCCGTGATGTTCGTCTGGGCTATCTGTCCCAGACCCAGGACACAGAACTGTCGAATACCATTTACGGTGCGATGCAGGAAGCCAAGAAATATATACTTGATATGGAAGCTCGTATCCGTGAGCTGGAGCAGGAGATGGAAGGAAAGACCGAGGAGGAGCTGGTTCCGATCCTTGAAGCCTATAACCGTCTCTCCACCCAGTATGACAGGGAAAATGGATATGCTTACGAGAGTGAGATCACAGGAGTCATCGCAGGACTTGGATTTACGAAGGAGGACTATGACAGGCCGATTGCAAGCCTTTCGGGAGGTCAGAAGATGCGAGTTGCACTTGGTCGTCTACTGCTCAGTCACCCTGACGTAATCATTTTAGATGAGCCTACTAACCATCTTGATATGGCGTCCATTCAGTGGCTGGAAGGGTATCTTTCCTCCTATCCAGGGGCAGTGATCGTGGTGAGTCACGATAGATATTTTATAGACAAGATAACAAACAGGATAATCGAGATAGATCAGGGCGTATCCCAGGTGTATAACGGCAGCTATTCTTATTATAGTGCTGAGAAGGCCAAGCGTCGTCAGGCTGAGTTGAATGCTTATATCAAGCAGCAGGCTGAGATTGCCCACGAGGAGGCCGTCATCACCAAACTAAAGCAGTTCAATCGCGAGAAGTCTATAAAGCGTGCTGAGAGTCGTGAGAAGAAGCTGGACAAGATAGACAGGCTGGATAAGCCTGTAGAGATAGATACGGATATGCGTCTCACCCTTACGCCGGTTTGTGAGTCGGGTGAGGATGTGCTGCTGGCCGAGGGACTAGCCAAATCCTATGGTGACAACAAGTTGTTTGAGAACCTGGGGCTGGATATAAAGCGTGGTGAGCATATAGCATTAATAGGTGGAAATGGTACTGGTAAGACCACCATTCTCAAGATACTTGCACGTAAGCTGTCGAAGGATGCAGGAACAGTGACTTTAGGCGCAAAGGTTCGTATTGGTTACTTCGATCAGGAGCATCACGACCTGGATACATCCAAGACAATCTTTGAGGAAATGTCAGATTCATTTCCAGATATGAATAATACAAGAATTAGAAATACACTTGCGGCTTTTCTTTTTACAGGAGAGGATGTGTTTAAAAGGATTGGTGATATATCAGGCGGTGAGAGGGGACGTCTGTCCCTGGCTAAACTGATGCTGTCACCTGCAAACTTCCTGATACTTGATGAGCCTACAAACCATCTGGATATTCCGTCAAAGGAAATCCTGGAGGACGCTCTTCGTGATTATACCGGCACAGTTCTATATGTAAGTCACGACAGATACTTTATCAACAGAACGGCGACACGTATTCTTGAACTGAGAGACAGTGTTCTTACTAATTATGTTGGCGATTATGATTATTTCGAAGAGAAGAGGGATGAGCTTTTTGCTGTTCAGCACCCAGAGCTTGTTAGTCAATATTCGGGGCTGACAGGTCAATATTCAGGGGTGGCTGGTCGACCTACTGGGGGAGTTAGTAGTGATTCGAAACTAAGTGCTGATGTTAGTTCCAATTCGAAACTAAGTGGAGCATCCTCCTCGCGTCTTGAGTATGAGGAGCAGAAGGCTTCTGCTGCAGAGCTTAGAAAGCGGGAGAAGGCCATTAAACGTGTTGAAAATGCCATCGAGAAGCTGGAGACTGAAATCTCTGAGATAGACTCCCAGTTAAATGATCCAGCCAACGGAACGGACGCAGGGCTGCTTATTGAACTCTCCAAAAAGAAGGAAGAAGCAGAGGCAAAGCTTGAAGATCTCTACACCGAGTGGGAGTCCCTCCAGTGATATGCCTATGAGGAAGGCCATATAAGTCTTAAAAATGTCATATTTTTTGTTAAAAATGCCAAAAATTTAGCATAAATATAGGTTTATTAGTAGCATTTCACCCAATATTCGTGTAGTATAAAATTATCTTAAAAGTTTAACAATGGGCAAAGCAGAAGTGATTCTGTGACGCAAAGCTATAGGGCCTTATAGATGGGAGATAATCTGTAAGGTAGCCAGTTGCAAATATCGTAGTTTTAGTCCACAGGATTAATCCCATTTGTAAACCAAATTGGATGTTCTGTGGCTTTTTGTTTTATGAGGTTTTGATAGAGAGTTTAATAGAGAGGAATGGTGAAATCTATGGGTGAGAGAGGAAATAATGGATTTTCACTGGTTGAACTATTAATAGTTATTTCAATTATGACTATTCTAGCTGCGGCTGTAGCTCCGGCTCTAATTAGATATTTAGATAAGTCTAGAAAAGCTGTTGATATAGAGACTGCACAGATGATGTTTGAGGCTGCTGAATTAGCATCAACTAGTGGAAATGATGATGCATATACTGGGTGGGCAATTCCAGTGAAAACAACTAAAACAGCTGATGTTTCTAGAACTTGGGTTGGTGCTAATGGCCATAATTGTAATCTTGATGGTTCTATCAGTAATAGAACTGAAGGTTCTTATGAGATAGTATGTATAGCGTGGTGCAGAGGTGTATATTATAAGAGTCCTTCTAACAAAAACTCAAAAGGTTGGGAAAACTCACAGTTTAAAAGTACACTTGATGATAAGGGGGGCGAAGAGGCTGAACTTACTAGAGAATATACTGATGAGTTTTTAAAAAATCTGTTTCATCTTGATGGAGTAGGAAAAGTATACGGTGGTACAGATGGAGCTAATTCATTTGACGGGTACCATGCAGGAACTATGCTTCCTATGAAATATAAAAAGAATGCTGGTTATGGTGATCCAGAGTGCTGGATGGTATGTGTTAATTGTACATCTATGAAACCAGAAATATGGATTGGTGATAAGAACTTTAATGGGCGAGGCGTTAAACAGAAGGTTCGTCCTCTTTACAGACTCTATCCTGATCCTTGTGCTGAATATAAATAATTAATTTTTATTCATAGGGTGTCGATAAGACAGGGAATGGTTTTGCAACTGAACCGTCCCCTGTCTTATCTGTTTTATAGGGGATATTTTGTTGTCGCCAAGAGTGGGGGATTTTGGTATAATCGATATATCAGTTTTAAAGGAGAAGTTTATGGGTTTTTCAAAAGATTTTATGTGGGGCGCAGCAACGGCCTCATATCAGGTTGAGGGTGCATATAATGAAGACGGAAAAGGTCTGAGTATATGGGACGTGGCGACGAGTATGGATGGCAAGGTGCTCCATAAGGAGGATGGCAAGGTCGCTTGTGACCACTATCACCGTTATAAAGAGGATATCAAGCTGTTCAAGGAGTTGGGAATCAAATACTACCGATTCTCTATAAGCTGGCCGAGGGTTATGCCTAACGGCACAGGCGAGGTAAATCCCAAGGGTATTCAGTTTTATAGCAATCTTGTAGATGAGCTGCTGGCAAATGACATTACCCCTCTTGTTACCTTATTTCACTGGGACCTTCCATATGAGCTATATTTGAGAGGCGCCTATTCAAATCCAGACTTTCCTGTCTGGTTTGAGGAGTACACCAAGGTTGTTGTGGATGCACTCTCGGATAGAGTTAAGTATTGGATAACATTTAACGAGCCTCAGTGTTTTATTGGCAATGGCTACTGGTTCGGCGGACATGCACCGTTCCTTAAGATTGACAATCGAACTACTCTCAGGATGATTCACAACTATCTGCTGGCCCATGGTAAGGCTGTGAAATGTATACGTGAGCACGCCAAGACCGAGCCAAAGATAGGAATCGCTCCGATTGCACCAGTTCGAATTCCGAAGTCGGATGCTCCAGAGGATATCGAGAAGGCTTACAATGAAAGTTTCTCGCTTAACGATATGTTCTTTTCGCTGGCTATCTACTCGGATCCGATTGTGCTGGGTAAATATCCTGATGACGCATACGAAATCTTTGGAGATGATATGGTAGAGCCAGCGCCTGGTGATATGGAATTGATCTCACAGCCCATAGATTTCTACGGAATGAATATCTATTACAGCGATGCTGATTTGGTTGAAAATGGCTATATGGACAATGAGTATCAGGGGGTTCCGCGTACGGCAATGGGCTGGGTCATTGACCCAAGAGTTATGTATTGGTCGCCAAAGTTTGTATATAAAAGATATGGTCTGCCTATGCTTATCACAGAAAATGGCATGGCTGTAAGTGATGTTGTGTCACTGGATGGCAAGGTTCACGATCCACAGCGTATCGATTATGTGCAGCGTTATCTCAGGGAGTTCAAGCGTGCAGCTGACGAGGGTATACCGCTTCTTGGATATATGTATTGGTCAGCGATGGATAACTACGAGTGGGCACAGGGTTACGATATGAGATTTGGAATGATCCACGTCGACTATCAGACTCAGAAGCGTACCATTAAGGATTCGGGATATTGGTACCGCGATGTCATTTCATCCAATGGCGAAAATATCTGATATATTATAATTAAAGTTGTTTTAAATAATTGTTTTAACAATATTTGGGGTATAGGTTGCAACTATGCCCCTTTTTTGTTACTATATGTTGTGTGCGGCTATTCAGAGGCATTATCTATGAAGCATATGATATGCTGAATATGTGGCTCATTTTGAATAATTATAAATATGTGAGGTAACAAGGTATGAAATGTCCATTTTGTGGAGACGAGGATACAAGAGTAATTGATTCAAGACCGGCTGACGACAACACAGCCATACGCCGTCGTCGTCAGTGCGATATTTGCGGAAAGAGATTTACTACATTTGAAAAGGTTGAAGCAACTCCAATTATGGTGATCAAAAAGGACAAGTCCAGAGAACCATACGACCGCGAGAAGATTGTGCAGGGTCTCATCAGAAGCTGCCATAAGCGTCCTGTCCCAATGGAGAGGATTGAGTCCTGTGTAAATGAGATCGAGTCCGAAATCTACAATCTTGAGACACGCGAGGTCGACACCAGTACCATCGGCGAGATTGTTATGGACAAGATCAAGAATCTTGACGGCGTTGCATACGTGCGTTTCGCGTCTGTATATCGTGAGTTCAAAGATGTAAATACATTCATGGATGAACTTAAGAAAATCCTAAAATAGGGAAGCTTGCTGGGATGGAAGAAGGAATCAGGATAATTGAAAATGGGACTTCTGAGGTGGTTATCAAGAAGTCGAGATTTCTTGGTACTGCCGCGAATATTGAGTCAGAGGAAGAAGCTCGGGCGATAGTTACAGCCATAAGGAAAGAGCATTACTCGGCTCGACATGTATGCTACGCATATTCGTATGGAGAGACAAATCCTGCCCTTAAGTTTTCAGACGATGGTGAGCCGGGAGGAACTGCCGGGAAGCCAATCCTGGATGTCATAACTAATTCTGGAATCAGTAATGTAGTAGTTGTAGTAGTCAGGTATTTTGGCGGCGTTCTGCTAGGGACTGGTGGTCTGGTCCGTGCCTACACCCAGGCTGCGCAGGAGGCAGTAAATGTCGCAGGTAAGAAGACCATATGTTTGTCCTGTATTTACGATATTACGGTTGACTACGGAGATTTCGACAAGGTAAAGTATCTGATTGAAAGTGTGGAAGGTACAACCTACACAGTTGACTACTCCGACAAAGTGATGATCCACCTTACTGTACCTGAAAAATCAGCCGAGACGCTGACTGGTCAGATAACAGAAAAAACAGCTGGACGTTCAGAAATCCAGCTGCTAGAAACAAAAATGCAATAAAACAAGACAGGGGATGGTTCTCCAAGACAGAGAACCGTCCCCTGTCTTGGTTTACTCCCAGGGGTGGTCTTCTTCGATGACCTGGAAGTCCAGGTAGTCGAAGTCTATTTCTTCCATAAAGTTTACATTTCTAAAGTAGGTCCTGGCGTGTTCAATAAACTCGCGTTGGTTGGACTCCAGCCAGACTGGTATTGCCAGGTCGAACTCGTTGCATATCATTTCAAGTGCCTTATAAACCTTCTTGGTGCGGGACAGTGGCTCGCTAGCAGGATCGTTGGGCAGCTCGATTGTGGTATCCTTCACCATTCGATTTTCTTTCATTATTTTTCCCCAAACTCTAAACATATGAACTCCTTATTTAAATGATAGATGACATACGGATTGCTCCGTTTCTTACGAAACTCTCGCAATCCTAGAAACACGCGAAAACCGCTAGTTGATTTTATGACACTATGTCATCATATCACAAAGTGGTCATATAGTGTTGACGTTTTTTTGACATTTTTGTTACAAAGGGACGTTAGAAGTTTTCGGAGCCAGGTCCTATAATCTAATTAGTTTTGAAAGATTAATGAATTGCAAGGATCAAAAGAAGGGAAGTGTAATTATGGCAAATGAGTTTAATAATGATAATTTCCAGAGTAGTATGATTTATAGAGATACCTCTACCCCACAGGGCGCTAACCCCACTGGCGCCAACCCCACAGGCACAGGTTCAGCAGGTACCCAGGCGGGCCCTTCCTATGCGGCTGGAGGAGCTCCAACTGGTACAGGCTATGCGGGTCAAGGTTCCGCATATGGGGCGCGCCCTGATTATAGGACAGCTAGCAGTGGCCCTCGAATGAATGGAGGGTCAAATGGTTCTAGCAAGAAGAACACTCAGCCCAAGAAGCAGGGAGATTCATTTGGCGTAAAGGTCGGCAAGACAGCCATATGTGCTCTGGTCTTCGGAACTGTGGCAGGCGGTACCATTTTCGGTATAAATGCAGGTGCTGGTAAAATGCTAGCGAAGGATGATGTTGTAACTGTTGCTCCTAACGAGACAGACGACGAGATAGAGCAGGCATTTAAAGATAAAGATGAGAAGAAGAAAGAAAGCGACGAGGCTAAGGCTCAGGCTGATGAGGAGCTTGCAAAGGCTGAGGAAGAAAAAGCTGAGGCAGAAAGTGAGAAGGCAACTGGCAAGAACTCGTCTGACAAAGATGCTTCAGATGATGCAAGCAGCAGTTCATCTGATAATGACAACATTAACACCCAGCAGATCGCTCAGTCCTCATCTACAGTAACTCTTGATTATGATGTGGCTGATATAGTTGAGAAAACCCAGCCTTCTATAGTATCGATAACCACAACCGGAACTCAGACCATTCAGTCATATTTCCAGGTATATTCACAGCCAACAGCAGGCGCTGGTTCTGGAATAATAGTTGGACAGAATGACGATTCACTCTATGTTGCAACTAACTACCACGTAATCGAAAATGCCGACGAGATCAAGGTTGGATTTAACGATGGTGAGGTTGTAAATGCAACAGTAAAGGGCTACGATGAGGATGCTGATATTGCCCTCGTTCTGGTTCCACTTTCAGATATGAAGGACACAACAAAGGATGCTATAACCATAGCTAGCATTGGCGATTCCAGCGAACTTAAAGTTGGTGAGCCAGCCATCGCAATCGGTAACGCACTTGGCTATGGTCAGTCCGTAACAGTTGGTTATATCAGCGCTCTCAATAGAGCTATCGAGGGCAGCGACGGTCAGTATATTCAGACCGATGCAGCCATTAACCCTGGTAACAGTGGCGGCGCTCTGATCAACTCCAAGGGCGAGGTGATCGGAATCAACTCAGTTAAGTATGTGGACAGCACGGTTGAAGGAATGGGCTTCTCTATTCCAATAAATGAGGCAATGTCTATAATAAATGATATCGCTTCCGGTACTCAGGCTGAGGCAATTAATCTTGGTATTGAGGTGGTTGATGTTGGAAGACAGTACGCTCAGATTTACGGATTCCCTATGGGTATTTACGTAAAGAACGTTGAAAGTGGCTCGATCGCAGAGAATGCAGACCTTCACGTTGGAGATATAATTGTTGAATTTGACGGTGCGGAAGTTTATACTAGTGATGACCTTTCGAAGAAAGTGCGTAAGCACAACGAAGGTGATACTGTAGAAATGGTAGTCTACCGAGCAGATGATATGGGCTTCTATAACAAGACCACACTTAGTGTAACATTATCTGCTGAGTAGCAGGTTATAAGATGTATAAACTGATTGCCAGAGATGGAAGAGCAAAAAGAGCGGATTTTGAAACACCCCACGGAGTGATAAGGACTCCGATGTTTATGAATGTAGCCACAGCGGCAGCCATAAAGGGTGCCGTGTCAGCTGCAGACCTTGAACAGATAAAAACCGAGGTTATGCTGTGCAACACTTATCATATGCACGTTAGACCCGGAGAAGAGATAGTATATAAAATGGGCGGGCTTCACAAGTTTACCACGTGGAGCCGGCCTATTCTTACTGATTCCGGAGGATTCCAGGTGTTTTCCCTGGCTAAGCTTCGAAATATAAAAGAAGAAGGCGTGACATTTAGCTCACATATTGATGGTCGGAAGATATTTATGGGCCCCGAAGAGAGCATGAATATCCAGTCTGCGCTGGCGTCCACCATCGCCATGGCCTTCGACGAGTGCCCACCGGCCAAGGCTGAGCGAAGCTATATCGAGAAGTCGGTGGCCAGGACCGAGAGGTGGCTGCTTCGCTGCAAGGCGCGCATGGATGAGTTAAATGCTATGGATGCCACTATTAATAAAGAACAGATGCTCTTTGGTATCAACCAGGGAGGTGTCATTGATGACATTCGTATTGACAACGCGAAGAGGATAGCTGAGCTGGATCTTCCAGGCTATTCTATTGGAGGTCTTGCTGTTGGCGAGTCACACGAGGAGATGTACCACATTCTGGATGTCACCGTACCGCATCTGCCACTGGAGAAGCCGACCTACCTAATGGGAGTTGGTACTCCAGAGAACATACTGGAGGCAGTTGATCGCGGCGTCGATTTCTTTGACTGCGTATATCCATCCCGAAACGGACGCCACGGCCAGGTCTACACTAATCACGGTAAAATGAATCTGAAGAACCAGCAGTACGAGCTGGATGAGTCGCCAATCGACGACACCTGCGACTGTCCAGTCTGCAGGCGTTACAGTCGTGCCTACATCCGTCACCTTCTGAAACGTGACGAGATGCTGGGACTCCGTTTCTGCGTTATTCACAACCTTTACTTCTACAACACAATGATGGAAGAAATCCGCGAGGCCATCGAGACCCACACCTGGGCCAGCTACAAAAAACGAAAACTCGAAGCAGTCCGCGGCCAGTAAAAGACAGAGAACCGTCCCCTGTCTTTTTGCTTGCATAATCGGAGCAAGTACGCTATTATATCAAAATGAAAAAAGTGACAATTAGAGAGTTTTGCGAAAATTGTTACATTTTAAAGGAGAGAAAAATATGAACACACTTATGATACTTTCAGGCGGTGCTGCACAGGGCGCTGGTAGTAATGCAGTTTTCATTATCGGCTATGTGTTATTCCTTGTGCTGATCGTTTATTTCCTGTTTGTTAAGCCTTCAAAGAAGCAGCGTAAGGAGCAGGAGGATCTGATGGCATCCATCAAGCCAGGTGATACAATAATGACCACCAGTGGTTTCTATGGAACTGTTATCGGTATGGATGAGGACACAGTTATCGTTGAGTTTGGTAACAACAAGAACTGCCGTATTCCAATGCACAAGAAGGCTATCGCTGAGGTTGAGAAGCCTGAAGCTGCATACAAGGAAGATGAAGAAGAGAAGTCTTCAAAGAAGGTCGGAAAGAAGAAGGAAGACTAAGACATTTGACATGTTAAAGAAGAAGCTTACTGCAACGCTTGTTGCGTTATTATTGATAACGGCCCTTTCGGGCTGTGGTAAAGAGGAAGAGGAGGCATATTCATCGCCTTCTTTTTCGAATGGCTCAAAGCAGGAGGCTACCGAGTCCGACGCCGAGGAGGAGGACGCAAGCCTCACTGACGCGCTGATGATTGCCAGCTTTACCGATGCGACGGCGAGTGCCAGCCTCACAGATGCACTGACGGCCAGCCTTACGGATGCCCCAATTATGGGATTACATGAGAAAAATGTTTACTATAACACTCTTGCTGGTTTTAAGATAGAGGTGGATGGCAACGAATGGAAGTTCTACAACGCCGCTGAGGTGGCTACGGCTATGGATGCTTCTGTCGATTATGTAAATAATCTGTGGTACGGCTATACTTCTCCATACGATGAGGGCACGACCTACGCCTCCATCGCGTCACATAAGGAGTCTGGCTCCACAATTATCGTATCCTACGTAAATCCCGAGAATTACAATATGCCTGACTATACCGCCAAGGAATATCTCCAGATGGCCGCAGGCAAATACGAAGATCTGCATGTTCGTACAGTTACATTTCTCGGAGATAAATACGAGGTTCTGGACGTTCCAGATGAACAGTCAAATGTGGGTCGTCGCACCCAGTTTGCTATAAAGAAAGAAGGACTAATCGTAGTCATAACATTTACCACAAACAACGACTACAAGCTGGAGGAAGCGGTGGGACTCATTTCACCACTCTACTACTAGACACAAAAATGACACAAAATGTGCAATTGGGGACGGACCTATGTGCAGTGGGGTCAGTCCCCATTGCACATTATTAAATTGAGGTCAAGAATATAACGGTTTATGAAGGAAAATGAAAAGGTAAATATAACAGTTAAAGAGGTGCACAGAGGTTCGGATAAGATGACTGGAAAGAACAGCGGCAATCTGCGAGGCATACTGCACATTGTGCTGGCTGCCTTCAGCTTCTCACTGATGACGCTTTTTCTAAAGCTTGCTGGGGAGCTGCCAACCATGGAAAAGGCCTTCTTCAGGAACTTCGTGGCTCTGTTTCTGGCTCTGTTATTGCTGGCCAGAAGTGAGGAAAAGTTCAAGATAAAGAAAGAGACATTTCCCAGCGTTCTGCTCAGGTGTATGTTCGGAACCGCGGGACTTATTGCGAACTTCTGGGCTATTGACAGACTTGGACTTGCCGATTCCAATATGCTGAATAAAATGTCACCGTTCTTCGCCATCATTATGTCGGTGTTTATCCTGAAGGAGAAGCCGGACGTGTTCGAATGGCTGATGGTGGTTATGGCATTTGTAGGTGTCATTTTCATAGTAAAACCAGGAATGGGACTTGCCAGTATCCCAGCCCTTGTTGGTCTTTTCGGAGGCTTCGGCGCGGGAACGGCCTATACTTTCCTAAGAAAAGCCACCAGTGCAGGGGAGAGAGGAACCATAGTCGTAATGTGCTTCTCTCTGTTTTCGTGTCTGGTGACGCTGCCATTTCTCATAATCAATTTTGAGCCTATGACTACGAAGCAGCTGATCTTTATGCTGCTAGCTGGCGTTGGCGCCATGGGCGGACAGGTCAATATCACTGCGGCGTATTCCTTCGCTCCTGCAAAGGAGATTTCGGTGTACGACTACGCACAGGTTATCTTTGCTGCAATCTGGGGCATATGGATATTCGATGAAATTCCCGATATACTTAGTGTCCTTGGATATGTTATAATAATTAGCGCTGGTGTGATCAGGTGGCGTTACACGCTTCATAAATCTTCAGGAGAAGATTCCAAATAATTGATGTAAAATGTCACAGAAAACCCCAGACATTTTGGGGAGACAATTGAAAACTCCAGATATCTAGTAATTACGAAAATAATCCAGTCCATCCGGTGAAATGTGATGGATATAACAAGGGAACCCGATAATGAAGAACAAGAATAAGATAATGAGGAATATGCTGGTCGGTATGGTGGGCGCGGCCTTCTGTATGGCAGCCTGCTGGCTCAGCTCCGCGTACGGCGAAGGGAATGTGCGAAATGGTTACATTCAGAGCAATTGGCCAAAGATGCCCTTCATACGATTCGAGATATCGCTGATACTTGCGGGTATCGGAATAGCGCTGAATTACGTGGGGCTTCGGGACTACGTGAAGCTGTTCAGATATCTGAGGCGTAAGCGCGGAGTGCTGAACAGACAGATGGGCTCCCTCTTCGAAGTAGGAGCAGTGGCCTATTGCATTTCATACCTATTCATACAAGCAGGATACGTAATGATCGCGCTGGTCTACAAGCTGCTCTTTGGCACGAACCTGATGGGGGCGGACATCATCTCCACCACCGAGGGAATGTTCTACTACATCGCCATCCCGCTGTTTGCGTACCTCATCGTTGCAATCGTCGGAATGTCAGTGGCATTTATGCATTTTGTGTGGAATGGTAAAATGCGAGTGTCCCGGATCTGCATCTTTTTCAACCCGCTGGTGTTCTTCGGACTGGGCGAACTGCTGAAGCTGACAAAGCTGTACTACCTGGTGGACTTCGCTGCGGCATCTGTGCCATTTGGCGTGCTCCTGATGATGGCAGCCGGAATGGTGGGAGTGGCCAAGCAGCCAAATCCTAAACCAGTAAACTAATTTTGGGGGATATATGAAGTTAATTTCGTGGAATGTAAATGGAATAAGAGCCTGTGCAAAGAAGGGCTTTGATGAAAGCTTTGCTGCTCTGGATGCGGACATCTTCGCAATTCAGGAGAGTAAAATGCAGGAGGGGCAGCACGTGCTTGACCTTCCGGGATATCACCAGTATTGGAATTATGCAGTAAAGAAGGGCTACTCCGGAACCGCTGTTTTCACCAAGCAGGAGCCAGTATCGGTCAGCTACGGCATTGGCATAGAAAAGCACGACCAGGAGGGCCGTGTAATAACGCTGGATATGGATACATTTTACTTTGTATGCGTGTACGTGCCTAATTCCCAGAACGAGCTCCAGCGTCTTGACTACCGTATGGAGTGGGAGGACGATTTCCGCGCATATCTTGTGGAGAAGGCAAAGGAAAAGCCAGTCATAATGTGCGGCGATTTAAATGTAGCTCATCAGGAGATCGATCTGAAGAATCCTTCTACGAATCATCATAATGCAGGCTTCACGGATGAGGAGCGTGGCAAGTTTGGCGAGCTCCTTGAAGCAGGCTTCACAGATACATTTAGATATAAATATCCAGATGTTACGGATGTTTATTCCTGGTGGTCATACCGTTTCAACTCCCGTGAGAGGAATACAGGGTGGCGTATCGACTACTTTGTGGTATCGGATGCCCTGAACGACAAGATTGTGGATGCGAAGATTCATAACGAAATCTACGGTTCGGATCATTGCCCAATCGAGCTGGATATCGATATGTAACCTGAAAAGAGTAAGCATCCAGAAAAGAGTAAGCATCCTGAAAAGACAATCAGCCAGGAATTGAAGAATATACAGTCTTAATCCTTATGGCAACAATTATCGCTTATTACTCTATTTTTGTTGCTTTTTCTCCTTATTTTCCGCTTGATTCGTACTTCTTCAGCAACAATTATCGCTAATTTCTCTATTTTTGTTGCTTTTTCTCCTTATTTTCCGCTTGATTCGTACTTCTTCAGCAACAATTTTCGCTAATTTCTCTATTTTTGTTGCTTTTTCCTGAAATGTGAATAGTAACTTTCGGTTGAGTATTTCTAGAGTATCATAATTGATTCTAGAGTATCATAATTGATTCTAGAGTATCATAATTGATTCTACTTGATTTATGGACAAGGTGATAATATAATTAGCCCAGTAGATTAACATGTAGTTTTCAAAACTTCGTGTGAAATGAAGTTTCTGAAATGTTTCTGAATATGAGGAAAATAAATGGCAAATAATGATATAACAACAAATGAGGAGAACATTTCTGCGAAAGAAAGTGTGTCTCTGGATCAAAAGGATTCTGGTAGTCTTGTACCAGCTCCAGGTGTTGCCGGTAATTTCATCTCCGTGTGTGAGGATGAAAAGGGTGGGCTCCAGAAGATTGCATTTCACGACGACGACAGTTTTAACTTTGGTTTCGACGTGGTGGATGTGCTGGCAGCCAAATGTCCCGACAAGACTGCGATGCTCCATATCTCAAAGGAGGGCAAGGAGCGCCGCGTAACCTTCAAGGATATGATGAACTATTCCAACAAGACTGCCAACTATCTGCATTATCTGGGCATCAAGAAGGGCGACAGGGTACTGCTCATAATGAAGCGTCACTACCAGTTCTGGTTCACGCTGGTTGCACTGCACAAGATCGGAGCAATCGCAGTACCATGCTCATTTCTCCTTACTAAAAAGGATTTCGAATACCGCTTTAAAGCTGGCGGGATAAATGCTGTTGTCTGCACTGCAGATGGCGAGGTGGCTGATGAGGTTGATAAGGCCACCAAGAATTACCTGGGACTCAGGGCGAAGATTATTGTGAACGGAACAAGAGAGGGCTGGTCCAATTACAACCGCGACATTCGTTTCTTCTCACAGCACCTTAAGAGACCAGATAACTGTGCCTGTGGAAATGATACTGCTCTTATGTTTTTCACTTCGGGAACAACTTCTTATCCAAAGATGGCAGCCCACAGTCACAAGTATCCGCTGGGGCACTATGTGACAGCCAAGTACTGGCATCAGGTTGACAGCGAGGGATTACATTTCACCATAAGTGATACAGGCTGGGGCAAGGCACTGTGGGGCAAGATTTACGGACAGTGGCTCTGCGAAGCGCCAATCTTCACCTACGATTACGACGAGTTCTTCGCGAAGGAAATCCTGTCAATGATGGAGAAGTACCATATGACTTCCTTCTGTGCACCGCCGACGGTGTTCAGGATGCTGGTACACGTTGATATGAAGAAGTTTGACCTGTCGAGTCTGAAAAATGTATCAACTGCCGGTGAGGCGCTGAATCCTGAAGTATACGAAAAGTTCTACAAGGCCACTGGGTTGAAGATAATGGAAGGCTTTGGCCAGACTGAGACTACGCTGACCATCGCGAACCTCAGGGGAACCGAGCCAAGACCGGGTTCAATGGGTAAGCCGAGCCCACAGTACAAGGTAAAGCTGCTTCGTGAAGGCGACCGAGAGGTGGGCGTTCGTGAGACAGGAGAGGTGTGCATCGACGTGAGCGGTGAAACTCCAAGAGGCTTGTTCCTTGGTTACTACAAGGATTCGGAAAAGACTTCAATGGTTATGCACGACGGCTATTACCACACAGGCGACACCGCCTATATGGACGATGAGGGCTACCTCTGGTACGTAGGTCGAGTGGATGATATCATCAAGTCGGCGGGCTACCGAGTTGGACCATTTGAAATAGAAAATGAAATAATGAAGCTTCCATATGTTCTGGAATGTGCCGTGACCAGCGTGCCTGACAAGGTGCGTGGACAGGCCATCAAGGCTTCCATAGTTTTAACAAAGGGCTACACAGCCACTGACAAGCTGAAGAAGGATACCATGAAGTATCTGAAGACAAACCTTGCCTCCTACAAGAGACCAAAGTTTATCGACTTCGTGGACAGCCTGCCAAAAACATCCAGCGGCAAGATCCGCCGTTCCGAAATCAAAAACAAAGATTGGACCGAATAAAGACAGGGGACCGTCCCCTGTCTTTTTTTAGTATTTGTGGTTGACATTCGGGTGAGAAGGGATATAATGAAAAAGGTTAAAAAAATTTAAGTAAAATATTTTAACCAATTTGCCGTGAGGGTTCGGCACAAATCATTATATTAACAAAGGAGAATTAAAGAAATGTTTGATGAAATCAAAGCAGTTATCGCAGAGACACTTAGTGTAGATGAGGACAAGATTACTCTTGAGGCATCTCTTACAGACGATCTTGGTGCTGATTCACTTGATGCAGTAGAGCTTGGTATGGCTATCGAGGATGCAATCGGTGTTGCTATAGCTGATGAGGATCTTCCTAACATCAAGACAGTTCAGGATCTTGTAGATTACGTAGAAGCACACAAGTAAATTTTAAACTCGTTCGGAGGCATAATTATGAGACTTTTTGGTAAGCATAGTCAGGGGGTTGACGCTGAGAAGGCTGCCAAGAGAGAAGGCACAGAGACTGATATCGAGAAGGGAAATGTCGAATTAGTCGAGTCTGTTAACGAGGAATTAGATGATGATACTGAGTCGGAGCAGGTCTATACCTGCTCCGATTGTGGTGTTACCCTTCCTCTTAAGGAAATGAAGAAGAATCTCTATGTTTGTCCGAAATGTGGCAAGCATACTAAGATATCAGCGAGAAGGCGTATGGCCGGTCTGGCTGATCCTGGTACATTTCGTAAGATCAGGTTTACGATACCATTTCACAATCCTTTAGATTACCCAGAATATGAAGAAAAAATAACAGGTCTCAAGACGAAGACCGGGCTGGACGAAGGCGTCCTGTCTGGCGTTTGCGAGATCGAAGGATATAAAGCGGTCGTTGCCGTTATGGCGCCGGAGTTTCTTATGGGAAGCATGGGCGTGGCGGTTGGTGAAATGATAACGAAGACATTTGAAGTTGCTGAGAAACAGGAACTTCCAGTCATCATTTTCACAGCCAGCGGCGGTGCCAGAATGCAGGAGGGCATCCTGTCCCTGATGCAGATGGCCAAGACCTCAGCCGCAGTTCAGCGCTTCAGCGAGAATGGCGGACTTTACATTTCAGTGCTGACACACCCTACTACAGGAGGCGTTAGTGCCAGCTTTGCTACGCTCGCAGATATAACTATCGCTGAGCCGGGAGCGCTTATCGGCTTCGCAGGCCCGAGAGTTATAGAGCAGACCATTGGTCAAAAACTGCCAAAGGGCTTCCAGAGGGCAGAATACCTGGAGGAACACGGATTTGTTGACGGCATCGTGTCTCGTCTTGAGATGAGAGATCAGCTGGCACAGCTCCTGAGACTCCACGAGAAGAGGAGGAAGTCATGGCTACGATAGATGAGATAAAAGAGAAGACACAGGCTGTGAATGCATCAGTTGATGAAAAAACAGAAACAGCTGATAAGATGTCGATAAGAGATATAGATAATAAGCTTACTGCGCTTGAGGAGGAGATTTCTGTTCTCAGCGACAACCTGGATCAGGTTGAACTATTGAGTGTCCTCCACGCAGAGTACGACAAGACTGCTGCTATGGCGGCTGATCTGACACCTGGCGAGAAGGTCTTCTTGGCAAGACACATTCGCCGTCCGAAGGTAGATGATTATATCAACGCCTTGTTCGATGACTTTTTCGTACAGCGCGGCGACGTGCTGAACAAAGAGGATCAGAGCATCTACGGCGGAATCGGTATGTTCCACGGTGTGCCAGTAACTGTACTTGGCCATCGCAAGGGACGTGACCTTACAGAAAATATGCAGTTCAACTTCGGAATGCCTGAGCCTGAGGGCTACCGCAAGGCGCTTCGTATGATGAAGCAGGCAGAAAAGTTCGGACGTCCGATCATAACATTTATAGATACTCCTGGTGCATACCCGGGTCTCGACGCAGAGGCGCACGGACAGAGCCAGGCGATTTCCAGAAATTTGGCTGAAATGAGTGCGCTGAAGGTGCCAGTTATCGCGATCGTTACAGGAGAGGGCTCCAGCGGTGGCGCCCTGGCCATCGGAGTTGCAAACTCAGTGTATATGCTGGAAAATGCAGTCTATTCCGTTCTATCACCTGAGGGCTTTGCGTCAATCCTCTGGAAGGATTCCAGCCGTTCAGACGAGGCCTGCAAGCTGATGAAGCTTACAGCACAGGATCTGCTGCATTTCGGAGTGATCGAAGGAATAATCAGCGAACCACTTGGCGGAGCACACCACAATCCAAGCGTTGTGTACCGTGATATTGATGAAATGCTGGTTCGCGAGCTGAGACATTTCAAGGGAAAGAGCGGCGTTGAAATAGCCCGCGAGCGCTACGAAAAGTTCCGCCACATCGACTCCTACGTCCTGGGCTAACATTGCACATAGGTGCGTCCCCAATTGCACTTTTTAGATAATATGAGGAAGATAAGATGATAAATGAATTACTTGGAACAAAATATCCGATAATACAGGGCGGTATGGCCAACATTGCGCTTGGCAAGTTTGCTGCGGCAGTTTCCAATGCAGGCGGCCTTGGTCTTATTGGTTCTGGCGGCTACGATGCTGCAAGAATTGAGCAGGAGATTTACGAAGCAAGACAGGCGACAGATAAGCCATTTGGCGTCAACCTGATGCTGCTGAATCCTGATGTGGACAACATCGCTGACCTTCTCGTGAAGGAGAAGATCAAGATCATCACAACAGGTGCAGGTACTCCTGGAAAATATATGGAGAAATGGAAAGAAATGGGAGCAATAGTAATCCCAGTTATCGCAAGCAGCGCGCTGGCTCGCCGAGTTGAGAAGCAGGGCGCTGACGCTGTAATCGCTGAGGGTGGTGAGAGCGGCGGTCACGTTGGTGATATGACAACTATGGCTCTTGTTCCACAGATAGTTGACTGCGTAGATATCCCAGTTATCGCAGCTGGTGGTATCGCAGATGGAAGACAGTTCGCTGCAGCTATGTGCCTCGGCGCTCAGGGCGTTCAGATCGGAACCTGCCTCCTTGTCAGTGAGGAGTGTCCGGTACACGACAACTACAAGCAGGAGCTGATCAAATCAAAGGACAATAGCACAACAGTTACAGGCCGTTCACTCAATGCGCCTGTTCGTATAATTAAGAATCAAATGGCTCGCGAGTACCTGAAGCTTGAGTCAGAGGCTGCTTCCCGCGAGGAGCTGGAGCAGATAACACTTGGTGGCCTTCGCCGCGCCGTTACAGATGGAGATATGAAGACTGGCTCCGTTATGGCAGGCCAGGTTTGCGGTCAGCTGAAGGAGATTCGACCAGTCGCTGATATCATTTCAGATATTTATAACGATGGTATGAAGATTCTTGGCAAGTAAGAAGTATTACAGGTGAAATGTGCAAATGGGGTCTGTCCCTCCTGCACATTTTAGTGGAAAGGAAAGTTTATGAAGGTAGGATTTTTATATGCTGGGCAGGGCTCCCAGAAGGTCGGCATGGGCCTGGACCTTTACGAGAAGTACCCAGAGTTTAAAGAAACATTTGACAATATCAAGGGCGTGGATTTTGACTTAAAGAAGGTCTGCTTCGAGGGTCCGGAGGAGACGTTAAATGAGACTAAATACACCCAGCCTTGCATGGTGGCATTTGCCGTTGGTATGACAAAGGTGCTGAAGGGTCTTGGCGTTGAGCCTGACATGGCAGCTGGTCTTTCTCTTGGCGAATATTCAGCGCTCTATGCTGCTGGCGTGTTCACTGAGGAGCAGGTCATCCCGCTTGTACAGTTCAGGGGAAATGCTATGCAGACTGCAGTTCAGGGAAGGGATTGCAAGATGATCGCAGTGCTTGGCCTCGACAAGGAAACAATCTTCGCAGGCTGCGACAAGGTGCGCGAGCAGATTGCAGCTGAGAACAAGATTGGAGCAGACGGAAAGCTTATTATCGCTGAGCCTGCAAACTTCAACTGTCCAGGACAGATCACAGTTTCCGGCGATTCTGAGGCTGTTGATATGGCTGCTGAGGTTTTCAAGGAGATGGGTGCGAAGAGATGCCTGCCAGTTAAGGTAAGCGGTCCATTTCACACCTCGCTTATGAAGCCGGCTGGCGATGCACTTGCTGAAAGATTCAAGTCTGAGGATTTTGGTGAAATGCAATTCCCAGTATATTTCAACTGCATCGGTCGCGAGATGGATGAGGCAGCTGGCGAGACTATCCCGGCGCTTCTCGAGCAGCAGGTTCAGAAGTCGGTATATTTTGATGATACTATCAAGGCTATGGCTGCAAAGGGCGTAAATATGTTCGTTGAGATCGGCCCAGGCAAGACACTGTCCAAGTTCGTTCAGAAGACCGCGCCGGACATCCCGGTTTACGGTGTTGAAACGGTAGAAGATATCGAGAAGTTTTTGGTCAACTACAAAATCATGAAACTGGCTCGCGGCTAGTTTACATGACAGGGGACGGTTCTGTGTCTTAAAAAAAGACAGGGGACGGTTCTTTGTCTATACGAAACAGTGTACGGATGAGGAGTTATATAGGAGGAAAAAATGAGTAAGAGATTAGAAGGCAAGACAGCAATAGTTACAGGCGGCGCCCGTGGTATCGGCCGCGCCATCAGCATAAAGCTTGCATCCGAGGGTGCAAATGTGGTTATCTGCGACCTGGTTATCAACGAGGTGGCCGAGGAAACAGTAAAGCTTATCGAGGAGCAGGGCGTGAAGGCAGCTGCATTTGCTGCAAATGTCACTGTTCCTGAAGACTGCGAGAATCTTTTCAAGCAGGCAGCTGACGAGTTCGGCAAGGTTGATATTCTCGTCAACAACGCAGGCGTAACAAGAGATAATCTCATTATGAGAATGAAGGAAGAGGAATTTGACCTGGTTATCGCAACCAACCTTAAGGGTACCTACAATATGATGAAGGCCGCAACCCGCCCAATGATGAAGGCGCGTTACGGACGTATTGTTAACATCAGCAGCGTTGTTGGCATCTATGGAAATGCAGGACAGGTTAATTATTCAGCCAGCAAGGCAGGTGTCATCGGTATGACAAAGTCACTTGCCAAGGAGCTGGGAAGCCGCGGAATTACTGTAAATGCAGTTGCTCCAGGCTTCATCGAGACAGATATGACAAAGGTTCTTTCCGATGAGCTTAAAGCTGAAATGGTAAAGAACATTGCGCTTGGCAGACCTGGTCAGCCAGAAGACGTAGCGAAGGTAGTGGCATTTCTTGCTTCCGATGAAGCAGAGTACGTAACCGGCCAGGTTATCGAGTGCTCAGGTGGGATGAGCTGTTAAAAAAACAGTCCGGTGGACTGTTTTTAAGCTCATCCACGAAGAGCTGTGCTCGAGGGCGGAATGAGTTGTTAAAATGTGCAAAAAGGGACGGACCTATGTGCAATGGGGTCTGTCCCCATTGCACATTCTTGAGGGGGTAGCTATATGATCGAACGGATTAAGGGGTTAAATAAAGGTGGAAAGATAAGGCTGTGTGTCTTTATGGCCTTGCTGATATGGTGCATTTACCTGGGTGCTGGTTATTCCTACTCCCTTGAAGGTAAAGATTCCATGTCCCAGCATTTGTCGAACAGTATGGTAGATGTTGATGACGTCGATAACATGTATATCGATGGCTCAGATTTTACACCAATAGTTAGACTGATGGGATATGGGGTAAATGGTCTATTATCACTGCTATATTTATTCGTTATCTTTTTATTTGTATTTATAATCGTGGTGCTGTCCGTTGTACCGACACTGGTGCTCAGATTTGTTGGGTTACGAAAAAAATACATAGTGACGGAGGATGAGTATATCTTTACGAAGTACCTCTATTTTATAGCTATGGGCATAAGTCTTGTGCTCAGCCTGATCCTCACAAAGCTTGTGGGAATTATACCTTGCGTATTGTTTACAGCAGCCTGGGCACTGATACTTCTGATTTACATTTACGGAGTTAAGGCCAGATGTAAAATGTATGCCCTTTCTTTGCAGAATGGTGTTCCTTACGAACAGTTCGTCGGGCTGGCACCTAGTAATACGGCTTCTGCCCCACAGCAGCCGCAGTATCAGTACTATGATTCTCAGAAGGATACATATCCATTTACGGATAATCTGAAGGAGTTTCCGCCTGAAGAGAAGTAAAGCAACTAAGTAGTAAAGAACTACTAAGTGATATAAGCCTACTAAGTAGTAAAATGCTACTAAGTAAGTGACATTTTAAGGAGAAAAATTATGAGACGTGTTGTAATTACAGGAATTGGAACTATTAACCCCGTTGGTCACAACCTCGAAGAGGCTTGGGAGAACGTAAAGAAGGGCGTGTGCGGCATCGACTTTACAAAGCAGATCGACACCACAGATTTTAAGGTTAAGGTGTCAGGTGAGGTAAAGGACTACGATCCAGCAAACTTCCTTGATAAGAAGGAAGCACGTAAAATGGACCGCTACACACAGTTTGGTATGATAGCTGCAAGAGAGGCCCTGAAGGACAGCGGCATCGACATCGAGAAGGAGGATCCTTTCAGATGTGGAACCATCGTCAGCTCAGGTATCGGTGGACTCATCACTATCACAGACCAGACAATGCGTGGCGCTGAGAAGGGCTACGAGAAGATATCTCCATTCTTCATTCCTATGTCTATATCAAATATGTGCGCTGGCGAGATTGCTATCGACGCAGGCTTCAAGGGCGTGTGCGTCAGCATCGTAACCGCTTGTGCCAGCGGAAACAACGCCATTGGAGAAGCATTTCACAAGATCCGCGATGGCTATCAGGATGTGATGATCACCGGTGGTGCCGAGGGATGTATCTGTAAAATGGGAGTGGGAGGCTTTACTGTTATGCAGGCCCTTAGTACTTCTACAGATCCTAACCGTGCATCGATTCCATTTGACGCTGAAAGAAGCGGTTTCGTAATGGGCGAGGGCGCTGGTATCCTTGTTATCGAGGAACTGGAGCACGCAAAGGCTCGTGGCGCAAAGATTTACGGTGAGATCGTTGGTTACGGTGCAAGCTGCGACGCTTATCACATCACTGCACCAGACCCAACAGGCGCAGGTGCTGCTGGATGTATGGAAATGGCAATTGCTGACGCAGGTATCGAGAAGGAGCAGGTTGACTACATCAACGCTCACGGTACTTCAACTCACCTTAACGACGCTGGCGAGACAAAGGCCATCAAGACTGTCTTCGGTGACTACGCTTACAAGCTGATGGTGAGCTCAACCAAGTCAATGACCGGTCATCTGATGGGAGCTGCTGCAGCAATCGAGGCAATCTTCACAACAATGGCTCTTAAGGACGGCTTCGTTCCTGCAACTATCAACTACAAGAATCCAGACCCAGAGTGCGACCTTGACATTGTGCCAAACGAGGGACGAGAAGTTGACATAAAGTATGCACTTTCCAACTCTCTTGGATTCGGCGGACACAACGCCGCAGTACTTTTTGCTAAGTACAACGATTAATAACAGTTTGCATAGATTGAATTGGTTAACATAAAATTGTGAGGTGTAAAATGGAACTTAATTCGAATCAGATCAGAGAGATAATCCCGCATAGATATCCTATGCAACTAGTAGATAAGATTACAGACTTCGAGCCAGGACAGTGGGCAGAGGGCATCAAATGTGTCTCAGTAAATGAATCCTTCTTTCAGGGACATTTTCCAGAAGAGCATGTAATGCCAGGAGTGCTGATCGTAGAGGCTCTTGCTCAGTGCGGAGCAGTCGCAATCCTTTCCTCGGAAGAGTTCAAGGGAAAGATAGCATTTTTCGGTGGTATCAAAAATGCCCGCTTCCGCAAGCAGGTGAAGCCGGGCGATGTGCTGGAGCTTCGATGCGAGATCACAGAGAGAAGAGGTCCGCTGGGCTTTGGCAAGGGTGTTGCAAAGGTGGACGGCAAAGTTGCATGCCAGGCTGAAATCTCCTTCGCCATCGGCGATGCCAAATAAAAAGTTGTCACGGGGACGTAACAATTGACAACATTTTATATGTATGAAATGTGCCCCGTATAGAAAATTATAATCAGGTGGTAAAATATGAACACAAATCCTGAGGACAGAGTAGGGCTCAGCCCCACCGAGCGGCTGGATCGAAACCCACTGTCGGCTTTATATTCAAAATTCAGAGTGCTGTATTATCGCGATGTTTTCCGCAGGATCAACTCCCGCGAGCTGTCGCTGACAACGACTGAGGTGTACTGCGTCGAGATCATTCATAGTCTCGGCAAGCCCACCATCCAGGAGTTTGCAAACTTCATTGGAATATCGTCGCCAAATGCAACTTATAAGGTTAACTCCCTTATCAAGAAGGGCTACGTCCAGAAGGTGCAGTCCGACACGGATAAGCGCGAGTTCTATCTTGATGTGACAGAGCGTTTTTACCGTTATTACAACATCAACGAGAAGTACCTTGATATCGTGGAGGACAGGCTGCAAAAAGAACTGTCTCCCGAAGAGTTCAAGATGTTCAACGATACCATAAAGAAGATATACCACGAAATCCTGGAAGACCTAACGTAAGAACCGACATAATCTCGGAAGACCAGACATAAGAATCAAGACAATGATTAGAAAGAATCTTCAGCGGCAAATGTCGCTGGAGATTTTTTTGATGTATAAAGCTGGTATTATATTTTACAAAGTTATATCTATAAATAAAACAGCCTACATTTATAAATAAAACAGCCTGCATATATTAATTATAGACAAATAAATGGCTTGATTTTTTAAACTACATTTAAGGTTTCTGTGATATACTTACAAATAGATATAGGGTATGGTTCACTTTTTTGTTGAGAAAATCACCAAATGAGAACCGTCCCCAATTGTTTAATTCCTGGAGTTTGAATATGAGTATTTATGGTCAATATGAGACAACCCTGCAGAGGGTGATGGATGATATAGAGGCACGCCTTGTGGCGTACCAGCAGAAGGTCCAGTCCGAGACTGGTGAAAATGCGTACGAGCACATTCTGGCACGTATCAAAACCGATGAAAGTATGAGAGAAAAATGTAATAGAAAGGGTCTTCCAGAAACTGAGAAGTCGGCCCTGGTCGATCTGACAGACGCCATCGGAATACGTGTCATTTGCTCATTTGTGGACGACGTGTTCAATATAGTGGAATACATCAAGTCCTTTGACGACTGCGAAATTGTGGTGGAGAAGGATTACATCACCCACGCTAAGCCCAACGGATACAGGAGCTATCACATAATCCTTGCGGTGCACACAACCGAGGAGGATGTGCTGGGCAACACCCCAGGCACATACTACGTGGAGCTCCAGATCAGAACCATCGCTATGGACACCTGGGCTGCACTGGAACACAAGATGAAATACAAGAAGGATATTCCCAATCAGGAGCTTCTGGTTGGCGAGCTGAAACGCGTGGCAGACGAGCTGGCATCCTGCGACCTCTCCATGCAGACCATCCGCGAACTTATCAACAACTAAAGATGATTATGAAAGGTATTAATATGAAGATATTATTGGCAGAAGATGAGAAGGATCTGTCCCGCGCGTTGGTGGCGGTCCTGGAACATAGCGGCTACAAAGTGACACCGGTCTACGACGGTGAGGCCGCGGTAGAAGAAGCGAGGTCAGGTGCATTTGACTGCATGGTCTTCGATATAATGATGCCGAAAATGGACGGCATCACGGCGCTGACTATCCTGAGGGAGTCGGGGGATACTACCCCTGTGTTGCTCCTCACGGCCAAATCAGAAATGAACGATAAGGTGACAGGCCTTGATGCGGGAGCTGACGACTACTTGACAAAGCCCTTCGTAATGGTGGAGCTGCTGGCTCGAATCAGATCACTTACAAGAAGGCGCGGCGAGTACGCACCGAAAAAACTTTCATTTGGCTCAGTTACCCTGGACGTTTCGGGGCAGGAACTTGTATCAGAAAACTCCGTCCGCCTGGCGGGAATGGAGGCCAGCCTGATGGAGTTCCTTATGATGAACCCCAACAAGAGCTTTACTACCGAGGAAATCTACTCCCACGTGTGGAAAGAATCGGGCGAGGGCCTGGACGTGGTGTGGATTTACATTTCATATCTCAGAAACAAACTCAGGTCCATTGTAGCCGATGTTGAAATAACTGGCGAAAAGGGTGGATCCTTCACCCTGGAATTATCAAATTAAAGACAGAGAACCGTCCCCTGTTTTTGAGGAGTGTGTATGTATAGGAAGCTTAGACTGAAGTTCATAGGTATTGCGACTTTATCCACTGCGGTGGTGCTTTTTATCGTGCTTGGCTCCGTCAATCTCATCACGTACAGGAACATTGTTTCCGATATATACACGCGGCTCGATTTCATTTCAAAAAACAGCGACGCCATCCTCGAAACTGAGGAGATCGAGAAGATGAAGAATAAGGACATCACGCCCGAAACCCAGTACGAGGCCCGTTACATCACAGTTATGGTAGATGATGCTGGAAATGTAATCGACTTCGATATGGCTCACATAGCGGCCATCGAGAACTCGGAGCTGAATGATTTCATCAAGTACGCCACCAGCCGCGACGATGCGAGGGGCATCTTCACCTACGACGGCCTGAGTTACGCATTTCTCAAAACTAGTGTGGGAAATGTAGTCAAGCTCACGATTATGGATTGTACCAGAAACATTTCTACTATAAATTATCTTAAGAGATTCTCCATATATATCGGCACGCTTGGTTTGCTGATCGTTATGCTGATGGTGTCGATTTTCGCACGCAAGGTAGTGGAGCCATTCGTCAAGAACTCCAAGGCACAGCGGCAGTTTATCACAAACGCCAGCCACGAACTGAAGACGCCACTGGCGGTTATCTCGGCCAACACCGAGGTGATTGAAATGATAAGTGGCAAGTCGGAGTGGACGGAGAGCACCGTGAAGCAGGTGAACCGACTGTCCGAGCTGATCTCTCAGCTGGTTGTGCTGTCCCGCCTGGAGGAGCGGCAGGATATCGTGCTGTCAGACGTGGATATGTCCGCTGAGGTTAGCAGCGTTATGACTTCATTTAAATCAATAGCAGAGACAAATGATATAACTCTCGTGACTGAAATCGAGGATGGGATTCACGTAATGGCGGATCAGAAGGGCCTGCGCGAACTGGTAAATATTCTAATGGACAATGCAGTGAAATACTGCGACGAGAAAGGAACAGTTGCGGTAAGCCTCGCAAGGAAAGGAAAGTCAGCATTATTTACAGTGTCAAATGACTACGCGGCTGGCGAGGGTGTTGACTACCGGCAGTTCTTCGACCGGTTCTATCGTGAAGACAAGTCCCACAACAGCGAGAAACAAGGATATGGCATCGGCCTATCTATGGCAGAGAGCCTGGTCCGTATGTTCAAAGGAAAGATAGCAGTAAGCTACAAAAAGCCCGTTATTACATTTACCATCACCTTGTAAAACCAAGACAGAGAACCGTCCCCTGTCTTGTTGAAGACAGTACGGGTGTTGATATCCGAGTGGTGATATTCAGGTGTTGTAATAAATGGGGGTTTACTGTATAATTGATTGAAATAGGGTAAAAAGATAAAAGGACAGATCCTTGCGAATCCATCCTTTTACCATTAGTGAAGGTTAAAAGTATTTATATGATTTAAGAAGATAAAATCTTCTTAAACAGGGGGCGATTTGTTTTTGATAAACCAAGTATATCACTTTTAATCTTAAAGTCTACAAAAATATTGCAAATTGTATCAAAATACTGATTTAATCAAAAATGATGGGGTGAAATATGGCTGATATAAGAAGAGACGTTACAGAAATACTATTTTCCGAGAGGGAAAGCGAAGTAAAACATCCAACCTATGCAAAGGAGATGTCATTTTATGATCTTATTGCAGACGGCAAGCTGGAGAAGGTTAAGCAGCACATTGCGATGGACCCAAAACCTAACTCGGCAGAGCGTGGTATACTCTCGGATAATCCGCTGAGAAATGCCATTTATCATATGGTCGCTATGACTGCGGTGCTGACCCGTGTCTGCATCCGCCGCGGTATGCCGGAGGATTTTGCCTACAAGCTGAGCGACGCGTATATCAAGAAGTGTGATTCCTGCTCGACGGCTGATGCAGTGGTCGCTCTTCAGTACGAGATGATCGAAGAATATACTGTATATATGCGTGAAAAAGCTATGCAGAACGCGACTTCAAAGCAGATCAAGGAGTGCGTCAATTACATTCGCGCCCACATTCACGACAACATCACCGTGTCCGAACTGGCTGAAGTGGTAGCACTGAACGAGACCTACCTATCGAAGCTCTTTAAAAAGGAGATGAAATGTACCGTCAGCGAGTACATACGTAACGAGAAGATTGAGGAAGCCTGCTGGCTGCTCAGTTACACAGACAAATCCAGCATCGAGATTGCAACGGATCTGTCCTTCTCCTCCCACAGCTATTTTATCAGCGTGTTTAAGAAGGTGAAAAAGGTGACACCAAAGGAGTACCGTAACTCCGTCAACGCCTCAATATAAAAGACAGAGAACCGTCCCCGTGTCTTAGAAATCAATAGAAATAATTATAGAAGAGATAGAAAAAGAAAACATGAAATATGTCGGAATAAAGAAGGGCGAGCAGGGACATTTCATCACCCGATATGACGTCCAGTATAAAACTGAGGATGGTCAGGACAAGAACTACGAGATCATCAGCAGAAAGAACAACATAGAGACTTACGAGGAGCTTCATGGCGATAAGCCTGATGCAGTGGTTCTCATTATGACCAGCCCCGACGGCGAGAGGATTCTTCTCAACAGGGAGTTCCGGATGGCGGCCGGTATGTGGGTTATGAACTTTCCGGCCGGGCTCATCGATCCGGGTGAGGATCCAGAGACGGCAGCGGCGAGGGAGCTTCGCGAAGAAACAGGGCTCGATCTCATTTCAATAGAAGACATAATCGGCCTCAGCTACAGCGCAGTGGGATTCTCCAACGAGATGAATGTCTGCGTGGTGGGACACTGCGAGGGCGATATAAAAAGAAGTGATTCTTCATTTGAAGAGATAGAAGCGGCGTGGTATACTAGGGACGAGGTGCGTGAGCTCCTGAAGACCGAGCGGTTCGCCGCCAGGACCCAGGCTTACTGCTACCTCTGGTCAAAAACTCTTTAGAGAAGAAA
This sequence comes from Lachnospiraceae bacterium NE2001, assembly GCA_900110635.1. GTDB lineage: Bacteria > Bacillota > Clostridia > Lachnospirales > Lachnospiraceae > Eubacterium_Q. Next base: position 2,668 of record FOEK01000012.1, on the reverse strand, counting down.
ATAAGGGAGAAAGTATGGGGATTTTAGGAAGATTCAAGGATATAATGGCGTCCAACATTCACGCCATATTTAATAGGGAAGACAAGCATCCTGAGCAGACCATCGAGAAGTATCTCGGTCAGCTGAGGCGTGACCTTGGCCAGGTGAAGGCCGAGACAGATGCCTACAAGCTGGAGTATAACAGGGCTCAGCGTGCTGTTGATGAAAATGAAGACGAGCAGGCTAAGCTTGAGAGATACCTTGAGAGAGCAAAGCAGGCAAAGAGCACTTCCGATGCCAGACAGTTCGAGAGAAAGCTGGAGAAGGCCCGCGAAGAGGGAGAGGTTTTGAAGCAGAAGCTGGCCCAGGCGAAGGATGATATGGACAAGCTCACTGCCATGAACGACAAGCTTGGCGGAGATATATCTTCACTGGAGTCCAAGCTCAGCGAGATCAAGAGTACTATGTCAGCCGCATCTCAGCAGGAGCAGATGAATAAAATGGCAAAGAAGGCTGGCGCAGCGAACTCAGATGAAATGTTCAGCCGTATGAGCGAGAAGGCTAACTATGCTCTTGACAGGGCAAACGCTATGGCAGAGCTGGATGCAGGGCCAAATGCCACGAATTACAGCGAGCTTGAGAGTCTGGCTGAAAAATACGACAACATTCCGGACAACGTGTCCTACGATAATATAGAAACAATACCAAACTTTAGCGAAGCTCCACAGCCGGCTGCACCTTCCCCGGAAGGACAGACCGAGCAGCTCTTTGGCCCAGGCCCCGGAGCAGGAGACGGCCTGATTAACATTTCAGGGCCAGACGAGCAGTAAGGCTTAACAACCAAACCCAGAAGCAAAATGTGCAGAAAGGGACAGACCTATGTGCAATGGGCGCGTTGTCTGCCTGCGGCAGACACGTTTTTAGCGCCTGAGCGTGAGCGAAGGAAGTCGGACCCCATTGCACATAATAAAAATACATTATAAATGGAGGTAAGTATGGGTATTTTACAAAATCAATTAGCTAATGTAGTTGAGTGGGAAGAGTTTGATGACAATCTCATTTTCTGGAAATGGACCAACCGTGAGATCAAGAAGGGCTCCCGCCTCATCATCCGTCCAGGCCAGGATGCGATATTCCTCAGCCAGGGTAAGGTAGAGGGCGTGTTCCAGGATGATGGTGACTACGACATCGAGTCACAGATCATACCATTTCTCTCAACCCTTAAGGGCTTCAAGTTTGGCTTCAACTCAGGTATGAGAGCCGAGGTTCTGTTCATCAACACAAAAGAATTTATGATCAAATGGGGAACAAAAGGTCCTATTATGCTCCAGGCTCCTGGACTTCCAGGTGGTATGCCTGTAAGGGCAAATGGTACAGCTAACGTTAAGGTTTCCGATTATATGACTCTCATCGACAAGGTTGCCGGTGTAAAGCAGTCATATTCAATCGAGGATGTTAAGGGCCGTATCATCACAGTTCTCGATCAGCTCCTTATGAAATGGATCGCTAAGGAAGGCAAGGATATGTTCAATCTCCAGGCCAGCAGCTTTGACATTTCAAAGGGAATACAGGAAGATCTGGATATGGAGATCAGCAAGGACGGTATCTCTGTAACAGGCTTCAGCATCAATAACTTCAACTATCCAGAAGAGATTCAGAAGAAGATCACCCAGGCTGCAGCACAGTCAATGGTTGGTGATGTAGGTAAATATACCCAGATGACTATGGTTGACGCTATGGCTGACGGCAAGATGCAGGGCGGCAGCTCAACTATGGGAAGTATGGCAGAAATGATGATGGGCGCTTCTCTTGCCAGCCAGATGATGGGCGGCATGGGAATGGGCATGGGAATGGGCCAGCCAATGCAGCAGGGTTATCCTCAGCAGGGCTATGGTCAGCCAATGCAGCAGGGCTACCCACAGCAGGGTTATGGCCAGCCACAGGGTTATCCACAGCAGGGAGCACCACAGGGTTACGGCCAGGCTCCACAGGGAGCACCTCAAGGCTATCCACAGCAGGGGGCTCCACAGGGCTACGGTCAGGCACCTCAAGGCGCACCAGCAGGCGCACCACAGGGAATGGCTCCACAGGGCGCACCTGACGCAGGTGCAGCACCAGCAGGCGGCGAGGCAGCAGCTCCTAAGTTCTGTACAGAGTGCGGAACACCAACAGGCGGCGCAAAGTTCTGCCCTAACTGCGGTACAAAACTTATCTAAATATGCTTATATCTATCACCCACTGAGTACATCTCGGTGGGTGTTTTTTTTATCCAAGACAGGGGACTCAAGACAGAGAACCGTCCCTTGAGTCCCCTGTCTTGGATAAAGCGCTGTCAAGCATTTTTGATTATGTCCCGAAATGATTAAAACATTTGCCCTGGATTTTCCAGGGCTTTTGTTATGCTTGGGGCTCCGCCCCAAACCCCGTCCTTCGCCAGGAAGGCGAGGGAACAGCTATTGCTGTTCTGGGGACATTAGGATTATCCGTGTCACTTCGTCAAGGGCTGCCCGGATGCTTTGCATCCAGCGTGCTGTCCCTTGACTCCGTTCCCGCACCATCTACATACAAGCTTCGAGATTATCAAAAAGATGATGTTGTTGAGATAATACAAATCTCATAAATGTCTGGCTTCTCCAAGGATGATTCATAGGTGGAATATATCTCTTTTTCGGTTCTATTTTTTCGGGTT
>FOEK01000030.1 GCA_900110635.1 Lachnospiraceae bacterium NE2001 | reverse complement strand
ATCTTATAACATAGGAAGCAGATATTATGTACGAGAAATATTAAAATCCTTGCCTGCGAAGGAGAGGTTGGAACTTGAGGCAAAAGTTCCTCAGGTCACCAGGAGAAGCACCTGCACATTATCTACACTAATTAACCTGAATGCGGAGCTTATGTCTATTATGGTATAAGTATCTGAGTTTAGGTTGTATCTGTAGTAATGTAGTTCCCGTCTTCTAAAGAGACTACGTGTAGAAATACATTTATGGGAAGCACGCGACTTCAGTCGTGTGAGGTTTCACTGAAAGTATTGCTAATCTATAGAATTGATTATAGAATTATACTATGTAAATCTAAGTGAAATATTAGAAACCATATTAATGAAGAACAAATCATCATAATTTTAATGTGATTTGGTGTTAAGGAGAAATACACTATGAGTATACTGATCAAGGATACAACTAGAGAAGAACGTGAGCGTATCGTCGCTGATTCCCTGGGCAACATAAATGGGTCTTGCGATGGCTGTATGGCCGGGCTTGCTGAAATGTACCAGGACTACATAGACGGCAAGAGGGAAATCCGCGACATCAATATGGAGTTCAGGGCCCACTACGAATCGGGAGTAGATGGCCCGGAGAAGACAGATTGTGGTTACAAATAAAACAAATGTGCGAGTGGGCGACCGTGTGCAATGGGGACTCCCTATTGCACATAGTTCTGTCCCTAATTGCACATTGTGTGAATCTTTGAAAATGCATTTGAAATAGTATATAAATTATGTTACCATACAAATAAGAAGTTTAACTTCTTCCTTGGTCCCGAGGTTAAAGAGGACGCTCCTAAGAAGTGCGAGCCGTGATGCGAAGCGGTGAACGCGGAGGACTACAAAGGTGGTAACTTACCATAGCGCATCTAGCCTTTTGGCGAAAGAAAGTTACAAATATTGAAATGAAATGCCTTGCAATTGTGCAAGGCATTTTTAAGGTTTATGGAATGGATATATTAAATCAAGCAGCTTGTGCTTTTGAAAAGTTAAAACCAGCAGAGCTCTTCGGATAAATTTGCTCATCCATCTGGTCCCTTCAATATTGCCAAAAAACGCAAATTCGAAGGGACCAGAGCTATAGAGGTTTTTGAGGTGTAAAGAAGGAGTATGTAAAAATGTTTGAACGAATAGAATATACGGTTGAACGTTTAGATGGCGACTATGCCTACCTGAAGAATGACGCAGAACCGGATGCAGAACTGAAATGTGTAGCTAGAGCGCTCTTGCCAGAGGAAATATCTGAAGGCACCCGACTGGCATATGAAATGTTTCAATACAGTATCATTTAAAGACAGAGAACCGTCCCTTGTCTTCACCTAGCTAACGAGGAAGAAAACGACGATGATTAAAATGTGCAAAAAGGGACAGAACTATGTGCAATGGGGTCAGTCCCCATTGCACATGTTTCTGTTTGTCGGTCTCCTTGTACTTGGGGGACTGCTTCATATAATTGAACATTCGATACACGACATAAGCGCGCTTGGCGATCAGCACTATGCAATCGTCACGCTTTTCTTCTGCATGGAGTTTGTGATATACACAGTCCTCATCATTTTCTGGATTCAGTCGGTATATACCAGGCTGCTCCCATCCAGAGCCCGGAGTTATATGGTGGTAGTGGCGCTATTCATGATACTTTACCTGATACTGCGTGCATATAAATACCGTATCGCGGGACATGATATGGGCCTTCGTCTCTCGTGGTATGCCTACTATATTCCTATGACATTTATACCCGCATTGTTCCTTATGGTCTGCATCCAAATTAAGAGGGGTGCAGCAGCCCCAAGGCTTGATGAAAGGCTCCTTCTTATCCCGGCCGCTGTACTGTCTGGAATCATCATATCAAATGACATTCATCATCTGGTATTTGTGCCTGAACCAGGCCTCGATAACTTTATAGGAAAATCAGGCACATACACATATCGCATAACATTTTATCTTACATACGCCTGGATCGTGATAGCGATTCTGGCAAGCCTTATCCTGCTCATAAAAACCTTCGGGTTGAGGCAGAAAAGAAGACTGATGTACCTGGGCGGCATACTTGCCATCTGGCTGATCCTTACGCAGCTTCATACCCTAAAAAAGATTATTGAATTCACGCCACCTTATGAATCCCCTGAAATATATATTTTCACCGTGCTGGCCATTTTCGAGTTCGCTATAAGAGAGAGGCTTATACCTTATAACGAAAACTATGCTGGCTTTTTTGAGAGCCTGCCGATGACGGTGATGATTACTGATAAGAGCTTCAGTCCCGTGTACCAGTCCGCAGTCAGTTTAGAACTTGAGCCAAATGTTCTTGCTAACGCCCTTGATGCTCCCGTATATCCTATACCTGATGGAAAGCTTTCCGGTAAAATGATACGCGGCGGATACACGTTCTGGATAGAGGATGAGAGCGATATCCGTCACGCAAATGAAGAATTAAATGAAGCGAATGAGCTGCTGGAGGGCGAAAACACCCTTATTGAATACGAAAACAAGCAGAAGGAAGAAAATGCATATCTCCGCCTGCATCATCATATCTACCACGAGATAGCCCAGGAGATGTATCCTTACCAGAAGAGGATAGAGGGTCTCCTAAATGAAGCTGTCCCGGGTTCGAAAGAGTTTAAGGATATCGTTGCTGAAGTATCAGTGTTAAATGCATTTGTCAAAAGAAAAACAAATATGCTCCTTATGGCATCGGAGCACGACACCATTTCCGTAAACGAGCTCCTGCTCGCCGTTTCGGAATCGGGAAGATACCTAGAGTACGTGGGGATTAAAGCATCCGTGGACGAAAGCGGCATTAGTGTCGATTATCCTTCCGATACGATCATTGCCATTTATGATACATTTCAAATGCTAATCGAGCAGCTGATAGGCCACATATCCATGCTGCTGATCTCATACAGCGAGGAAGGCCTGAGGCTTGCGATAGATACGTCGATTAAGCTCAACACTGAAAATGCGCCGCTTCCGGTTAGCATAGAGCAGCAGGATGACATTTTACTAATTACTATAAAGGTCATCCCGATAGAGACGTGCCATAAACGTGTGAACGCTGCTGAGAAAGGTGGTGAGTGACATGTCAATATGGGATTCAATGAATACGGGTCTGGGTGAAATGTTAATAACCCTTGCTATGCTCATCACTCTATATGCTGGCTACCTTTGTATGACATTTTACAGGCTTGGTAAAAAAGAAAAGAATACCTTAATTACGCTCATTCTTTTTGTGATATACTTTGCGGCATTCTATATGATGCTGGACGGCAAGTTCCATTATGTGGAGCCGGATTATTACTATTATATGGACGTGGACTATATACGGACGTGGCCAAAACTGACCACGGCGTTCTGCACGCTTCCGGTAGTTTTGATACTGGCCCTGGAGGCTGCTACAATTGCATATCTGGTCTGGGGTACGATGTACAGAATACGTCGACGCAAAGAGAGCCTCACTCGCACTTCGATAAAGGAAGCCTTGGATCTGCTTCCAGCAGGCGTGGCATATGCAGATATGGGTGGAAATGTTGTATTTGCCAACCTTTCCATGAATGCCATATGCCAGAGCCGTTTCGGGAAGAACATGACTCACATCACCGGCTTCGATCATAATACGGTATATAGTGACGGAGCAAGGACCTGGCAGTTTGCGCAGGAGGAGATTATCTGGGCGGGCAAGTCTTATATACAGCTTTCGGCAAATGACATAACGGAAGAGGCAAGGATAAATGATGAACTAAAGGATAAGAATAAGAAGCTGAGAGATATAAAGAGCCGTCTTGAAATATATAACAGAAGAGCTGAGCAGATCACAATCTCGCACGAGCTGCTAAATGCCAGAAGACAGGTGCACAGTGAAACGGGACACATACTGCTTGCCAGCCGTCATTACCTGGAGCATCCTGAATCAATGGATGAAGATAATTTCTTGAGCGCGCTGAAGCTCACCAACACGCAGCTGCTGAAGGAATATGAAGAGGATGACACCGAGACCGACCAGCTGGCTGAGGCTATTGAAATGGCAAAGGCAATAGCTGTAAGAGTAAAGCTGATCGGTATGATCCCGGAAGCAGGCGAACTTAGGGATATTCTGGCATCGGCTGTAAATGAATGTGCTACTAACACCAGGAAGCACGCCGATGGAGACACATTAACCGTAACCACCGAAGAAAAAGAGGACGGGGTTATCTTTACCCTTACTGGAAATGGACAGACATCGGAAAAAGAAGACGGGGTTATCTCTGCACGGACAGATGATGGAGAACTGTCAGGAAAAGAAGACGGAGTTATCTCTGCACAGACATGTGATGGAGAACCGTCAGGAAAAGAAGTTGCTATCTCATGTGGGGAAATGAAAAAAGATATGGATGTTTTCGGAGAGACATCGGAAAAAGATACATCAGTCTCCGGACAGGCGCTCGCGAAAACAGTAAGGGAAACAGGTGGGTTAGCGTCGCTACGTACTTTGGTTGAAAATGCAGGCGGTACTATGGAGATAAAAGCGGAAGATACATTTACAGTAATTATAAAAATGGCTCACGCGGGTGATGCAAACCACACTGAAAATCTTCTATAATATAGCCAGAATGCAAAAGTCTTTTTTATAAGAAGAGAATGAATAAAGAAATCTCCTGGAGATGAAATGATATAGAGGGGTCGCCAATGTCTGAAGAAAAGAACAAATATAAGGTAGTCATAGCTGATGACGAGTACGTATCCAGAACCCTGTTCGAGATGCTGATAAAAAGCTCTGTAACATACGAACTGTCCGCCTCCTTCTCCGCAGCGGAGCAGGCAGTGAACTACTGCCGTATCAATCAGGTTGATCTGGTGATACTGGATGTTATGATGAAAAAGGGCCTGGATGGACTCACCTGCGCCGAAACAATAAAAAGGAATAATCCAAAGATAAAAGTGATATTGGCCACATCAACTGGCGAATATAAATGGATAGAGGAAGCCAAGCAGGAAAATATAGACAGCTTCTGGTTCAAGGAATATCACGAAAGCTCACTGCTTGATATAATGGACCGTACTATGAATGGCGAATCCGTATATCCCAGCAGTGAACCTGATTATGAGTTCGGAGACACCAAGAAGTCTGAACTTACTGAAAGAGAGCTGGAGGTGTTACGAGAACTCACCACCAACCGTTCCAACGAGGAGATAGCCGAGAAGTTCAATATATCCCTCAACACAGTCAAGCGGCATATTCAGAATATGCTTAACAAAACTGGTTACAAAAACCGTCTGGAACTGGCCATAAATGCAAAAGCCTTGGGCCTGGTGGTCCACGATGACGACAGAAAAAATCCCCATTACTAAACCACCAACTGGACGCGGTTCTCAAATAGTTATCCTATCAATAAGCAGGTGAGATAGATCACCTGCTTTTTTTATTACTAGAAAAATGTGAAATGATTTTCTGCAAAGCTAATTGAATCTCAAGAAACATTTCATCGAAGAAAAGAATCTCGAGAAACATTTCATCGAAGAAAAGAATCTCAAGAAACATTTCATCGAAAAAAAGAATCTCGAGAAATAATTAACAATGAAAATGGTTCCTGCGGGTGATGAAATATATCTCACTGTTTCTATATAATCCATAACGAAGGCTTGAGAGATTAATTAAATGTTTCTCAAAAAATGAGGATCATTGAAAAAAGGGAGGACTATTATGAAACTAAGAAAAATGATTATCACAGCTTTAGCTTCAGCAATGCTATTTTCACTTGCTGCTTGTGGTGACGCGTCAAATACAGACGATTCAACAGAAACTGTGACTACGACAGAAGCAACAGAAGAAAGTACGGACGAAACAACAGAGAATAATAACGAAACAACAGGCGATGACACGGACGGAGCGGCAGGAGAAAATGCGGACGAAGCAGCGGAAGAAAAGTCTGAGGATGACGAAGTAGAAGACTTTGAGTTTGAAATGCCGAATGGAACAACCGAAAAATGGGGCATTTACGAGGAGGTCTTTGTGCCTGAAGGGATGAAACTCACAACAGGTAGTACTATTGATCCAGATGATGAGAATTCTGTATGGGTTTCAAAGACTGATAATGCATTGAACTATTTCTATTTTGTATTATCTACTGAGGAGCAGAGCGAGAAGGATGTCGCGGCTACACTAGAAACAAATGATAAATACGATCCAGAAGAAGTGACGCTCAAAGTCGGTGGTGTTGTATGGAAAGGTGTAGGGTACAATTATCTCGGTTCGGATGTTGCTCAAATGTATGCAACAATAGGTGACACGGTCATAAATGTACGTATGGCAGGGTTTGCATATAATTCCGACTATACTGCGGCAGTTCTCAGTTCAATCAAGGTCAAGGAGGGTGCCGCTTCAACAGCATCCACAGAGACTGGGGATAGCAAGGACTCAGCGGATAGTAAGGACTCAACGGATAGCAAGGATGCAACAGATTCAGCGGATAGTAAGAATACAACGGACTCAACAGATAGTAAGAAAACAACAGACTTAGATCCAACATATGGTAAATCAAATGCAGATGCTACCGGTTATACGACGCTGGATGCACTTCGTGAAACTCACGAATGGATGAAGACCGCAGGCTTAGGTATTACCTATGAGGATATAAAAGAACGTACAGGATGTGACGGCGCTATTTGGGAAGAAATATGGAAGGACGACAAACACGGCTACAAGTGGCGCACAGAGGATGGCGATTTCCTTCATGTCAGCTTTAAAGTTGATGAAGACGGTTCAGAAGTTTACTCAAGCTGTTCATATTCCGATGGGGTCAAGTAGTAATAATAGGAGGAATAGTATGAAACTAAGAAAAATGATTATCACAGCTTTAGCCACAACAATGCTTTTTTCACTTGCTGCTTGTGGCGACGCAGCAAATACAGACGATTCAACAGAAACTGTGACTACGACAGAAGCTGCAGAAGCAACCGAATCTACTGAAGCAGAAACCACAGCATCAGAGGACAGTGAAGGAGAAAACTCATCAACCGATGATTCCGAGACAGACTCATCAACCGATGATTCTGAGACAGACTCAGCAGAGGCATCCGACGATTCCGAGACAGACTCAGCAGAAGATGGCACTCCGCAGGGCGATGGCCTAGTCAGTGAGGAAGAGCTTCAGAAGGGATGGGCCTGGATGAAGAGTTACGGTTTTAAAATATTTAAAAATATGACCTATGAGGAAGTAGCAGAGCATTTCGGCGTAGACGGAGAATTATTTAAAGATGAATATGCTGAAAATATTAAACGCAACAAACGTGATTACAAGTGGATATCAAAGGACGATGCTACACACTACATAATGGTAAACTTTGAAGAAACAGACGCAGAAGGAGCACCCGGCGTCTATACAGTAAGTGCATTTACTGCCAACGGCTTTGACGGTGCCGAAGCAGAACAAAAATATAAAGACGACTTTAACTAAATATACTCAAACCTCTGGTCCCTTCGAATTTGCCATTTTTAGCAAAATCGAAGGGACCAGCGCTATAGAGGTTGCATAACAAGACAGAGAACCGTCCCCTGTCTTTGTCCGAGACAATTACATTTTACCATTCGCATCATCTTTTTATCCGTTCACAACAGATTTGCTTTATAAGAATCAAGGCTGTTGTATTATCCAGACATAACAAAAATAAAACGCATCGACGAGATGCAAATAATAAAATGTTTAGTGGAGGATATGAAAATGACAAATACAACAGTTTCAAACACAACAGTTTCAAAAAGAGCAGGAGCAAACAAGAAGGAATCAAAGCTTGAGGCATTTTTCAGGGAAGATAATCCCAAGACACTTATGATCCTTAACGGATTTACAGCTTTTATTTGGACTCTTTGTACAGTAATGAAGCTTCGTTCTATTTTTACTTACAATCTCAATACAGGTGCTAGCTTGTATATTACAGGTGGCCTTGCATTATTCTATCTTGGACTGACACTCGGATATGCTTGCAAGTATGCAAAGGCTAAGAAGCTTGAGAGAGGTGAAATGTTATGACAATAGGTGCAATTATTGGTTTATCGCTGTTGACAATTGTAGTGATCTCGTTTGTCGCATTAATTTGTTATTATTATAAAAAGGCTCGTGTAATCAGCATAATAGCAGGACTTATGATGGTTGCTGCTGCTTGGGGGATAGGTGCCTGGTACTATACCGGTACAGAAGCTGGTAAGCGTGCTATCAAGACACAGCAAAGTAACTTCGGGGGCGGAATTGAGCGCAAGATTACAGTATATGATGTAGAAGGCGATGTTATTGCCAAGTATGAGGGCAGATTCGATATCGAATATGATGATGACAGAATCCTGTTCGATGATGAGGACGGACTGAGACATATCATATACTATCCAACTGGAAATGTAATCGTGGACGAAGTTGCAAAGTAAAAATAGAGGACAGGGGATGGTTCTATACAAAGACAGAGAACCGTCCCCTGTCTTTGTGCTGTCCCCATTGCACATTTTTGTGGTATAATATACAAGCGGGGGAAGTAAAATTGGAGAGGGGTTGCTATGGGTAGATTAAATAGATTGGGTAGAGTGGATAAACGATATAAATGGATTGCCATAGTGATGGCGTGTTTTATGCTGCTTACAGTGTTTGCTCCGGGGCTTAATTCCTGGGCGGCCGGCGGTTGGAGTCATGATTCCAACGGCTGGTATTACATGGTGGGCAGCAATTTTTATGCAGGTCAGTGGGCTAAGATTGACGGCGGCTGGTACTACTTTGATTCCAGCGGTTATATGGAGTCAAACTGTTACCGGGATGGTTACTGGCTGGGTGGAAATGGCGTCTTGGTGGACGGCTATAGTGGCACCTGGAAGACCAACGGCAAGGGCTGGTGGTTCGAGGATGGCGGATGGTTCCCTTCAGGTCAGTGGCTGAAAATTAACGGTGATTATTACTATTTTAATAGCAGTGGATACATGGAGTACAATTGTTACCGTGACGGTTACTGGCTCGGCGGGAACGGCGCCTGGGATCCCAATTATTGTGGTGGCTCCTGGAAGACTAACGGAGTTGGCTGGTGGTTCGAGGATAACGGCTGGTTCCCTGCAAACATGGGCCTCTGGATCGATGGCGATTATTACTGGTTCAATGAAGCTGGTTACTGGGACGTGGAAGAGTCAAATAGAAGAAAGTCCGACGGCTCTTCGGGTTCAAACACAGGAATGGGAACAGGTGAAAATGGTACCGATAACGGGAATGGTACTGACAATGGAAATGGTACTGACAATGGAAATAACACTGACAAGGATTCTGGCGGTACAGCACCAACAAAACTTAATGCTGATGGCAGGTCCTATGATGGCGTTACTACAGATGCCACTCAGTATTCCTATGAAGTGATACCGATGATGGCTCCATTTAACACATATTTTTATATTAAGACGGATAATCCTGATCCAGATTCCTTTAGATTCTATGATCATTCGACAAAATATCAAGGCAATTATGGGGCCGAGCCTTACATTTCATACTATAAAATGTATTTTGCCGATGTTAAGTACGAAAATGAAACTACTTATAGGGTAAAAGGTGGATATATCAGCTACGTCAATCCAAGCCTTACGGATGGCGGAGAGCTTACTCTTCAGCAGGAAGTGATTACGGACGCAGGTTGGGGCAGCTACTATTCAAGCTATGAAGACACCAACATCACGGTGAAGATAGCTGATCTTATGAACAGCGTGGATTATCTGATCCAGACCTACGGTGACTCAAGCAAGAGTTATTTCGATAATCTTTCTGGAATCCAGAACGGATTAGATAGTATATGCCTCTATTATGGCGTCGGAATCCTTGGCGATGTGGTAAAGATGAAGAGTCAGAAAACTGTGGGAAATGAGACGGTTACGGGTGAGTGCTATTACGGAATCCTCAGTGCGGGTCATGCTGATCTATTATTCAGTATGGGTTCGCCTTATACAAGGCGCAACGGTAAAGCGATGCTCACTTGTTACTTATATCCATATATTCTGGATTCTCTGGGATTCCCAAATATGATGGCAAATGTGGCGCTTTACCTTGATCCGAACGCGACTATTGAGTGGGACAGCTACACCCATTACATCATTCACGTTACTCATAACGGTGAGACCCAGGACTTCGGTGGCGCTGGAAATGGCGGTGGCCAGGGCATCAACGAAAGTGATATTGCGTATTACTACAAGTTTGACGGTTCTGCCGATGATGCATATAGCAGAATCAGCATGGAGACGCTTTGCAACGATATTTGCAACTATGGCAATCTCAATATAGATAATGACCTGGATAAAGATGGACTGAAATGGAGCTCTATCCGAAAGACTGTCGGCACTGATGGCAGCTATGTTCGAATAAATATTTCCAACTCGTCAATAAACAGTAATAACGAGATTTATAAGGGCGTATCTGAAGGTTTTACTTATATATATGATGATGGCTCAACGAATGAAGATCTTACCTTTAGTGGTATTGGACATTTCACCAACTGCTGGTTCGACGGAAGATACTACAACAATTACGAGCAGATTTATAAAGGCGCGACACTTGACGAGACCGTTGAAAAAATGCAGCCATCACTTGCATTTAAAGACTATAAGTTCGTGGCTAACATCCCAGATAAATATAAATACAACTGGGGTGATCTTAAGAAGGCAGGATATGATGCCGCAACCGGAACCTGGAAAGGATTTTCGACATTTAACTACGACTCAAGTACCGAAACCTGGAAGAACAGTCTGCTAGATGAAATATATTATTACGATTACGATATACGCAGCTACGTGTACCTGAAAGATGATCCAACCTATGGCGAGGCATTTGTAGATGCATGCACCATAACAAAGGACGAGGCAAAGGCCCTTAAGATCGACCGCAACACCAGCACGGATCCAACCGAATACTACATCTACGACATGACCGTAGAACCAGGCACCTACTACAAATCCAAATAAATAAAAGATAGATGAAACGGTAGATAAAATGATAGATAAAATGATAGATAAATTGAAATGGATTAGAGAACCTAAGGATTACAGAATCGACTCGGATAGAATTGAAATAACTACAGAACCGCATACAGATCTCTGGCAGAGAACTTATTATCATTTTCAAAATGACAATGCTCCTGTTCTTCAGCTGGAAACCGAAGAAAAGTATTTTACTTTTGTTGTTAAGACGGATTTTACTGAGAGCCATCATAGATTTGATCAGTGTGGCATAGTTATGTATCTGAATTCTGATAACTGGCTTAAGGCATCGGTTGAATATGAGACTGATGAGTTCCAGCATCTTGGATCTGTTGTTACGAACCACGGCTTTTCTGATTGGGCAACAACAGCCATTTCAGCCGACATAAAAACTATGTGGTATCGTTTCAGCCGCAGAGAGGATGATTACTGTATAGAGTGTTCAGAGGATGGAGAAGTCTTTACTCAGATGCGCATCTGCCATATGTGGGAAGGCGTCGGAAAGATTCAGTTCGGTATATATGCCTGCAGTCCGGAAGATTCAAGCTTTAAAGCTGTGTTTACCGACTTGAAATTGACTGACTGCGTATGGGCTGCACACGAGGGACAGCAACCAGACTGAACACGAATGTGCAATGGGGACAGTCCCCATTGCACATTTTTGCTATTTTACAAAAACACGAGATAATTCCCCAAAACACTACTTTTTGAACGTGTTTTGGGGAATTATCTCGCACTATTGAGATATTATTCCCCAGAATGTATAATACTTGCAAAGAAAAAGGGAGAGCAAAGGTATGATTGGCAGAAAAGATGAAGTATCTATGTTGAATGATTCCTTATATAGTGGGCGTCCGGAGTTTGTAGCGATATATGGAAGAAGGCGTGTTGGAAAGACATATCTTGTAAAAGATTTTTTATTTCATAAATATTATTAGAGCATTGTCAAAAAAGAATAGTGGGCTTACAAGAAAAGAACTAATCCAAACAGGGAATGTTATAGAAGGTAAGAATCTTACTTCTTGCTTGGAAGATTTGGAACAGTGTGGATTTATCAGAAAATATAAAGATTATACGACAGAGATTAACGGAGCTCATTTTCAACTTATCGACCCGCTATGCTTATTCTTTTTCTCTTTTCTAGATAATGGCAAAATCGAATCCTGGAATGATTTCTTTGATACTCCAACTTACTATAACTGGTGTGGACTTGCGTTTGAAAAAGTTTGTCTTCAGCATACCAAACAAATTAAATATGCTCTTGGAATAGCTGGATTATCAAGTAGTGAATATTCTTGGTATAGTAAGAAAACTAAACCAGGTGTTCAAATTGACCTACTAATAGACAGAAAGGATGATATTATAAATGTTTGTGAAGAAAAGTATTCTAAAGAACCTTTTACAATAGATACAAGCTATGAAACTGATTTAATTCACAAAATCGAAGTGTTTAGGAAAGAAACAAATACAAAAAAAGCTTTGTGGCTTACTATGATTTCTTTTTCTGGGATAAAAATGAATTCTCACAGCAATATAGTAATAAATAGCATTACTGGTGATGATTTGTTTGTTTTGTAGAATGTGCAATGGGGACAGTCCCCATTGCCAATTATTCAATCGTAATTTTAGGTAATTAGGAGGATTATAATTATGGGTAATGTATCGAGAGGTAAACAAATTAAAATATCATATGCTCCCATTACTTGTGGACAGGAGGTCAAGGATTATATTGCAAAAGCAAAAAATGTGAATTCAGCAATAAGTAAATTAAGACCTTTTGAAGATACAGAAATGTTTAAACAAGTCAAATCATTCTATAAAACAGATTGCGTGTGGAGTTCAGAGGCGTTAGAGGGCAATACTATTACAAAAGGCGAAACACAAGTTATGCTTGAAGAAGGGGTCACTGTTCAAGGACATCCGTTAAAAGATATATTATATACAACAGGGCATGCTGAAGCATTTGATAGAATTTTTGATATGATGAATAATAAAGCAATTACTGTTAATGATATTATTAACCTTCATAGCATTATTGTGGGAAAAGGTAGTCCAGAAATAGCAGGGAAGTATAAAAAAACACCCAACATCATTACTGGAAGTAACTATGCTACTATTCCACCGAATCGAGTTCTTGATGAAATGGATAAATTTGATAATTGGCTCAAAGATAGATATGGCAAAGAAGAACCTGTTCTTTTAGCTGCAGAAGCACATAGAAAATTAGTTTATATTCATCCCTTTACTGATGGGAATGGTCGGACAGCCAGATTAACTATGAATGCGATATTGATACAAAATGGATATTTACCAATAAGTATCACTCCATATATCAAAATGGATTACAATTCTGCGTTAGAACTTGGACGACAAGGCGATTTAGATTCTTTTTATAAGTTCATTTTTGAACAAGAATTCGAAGCCGAAAAAGATTTTTGTAGGTATATGAATATTGAGATCTGCCCGAAGGGGAGCAGTGGTAGTGAGAAGTTGTAAAACCTTTGGACAAACTCCAAAGGTTTTTTGCGTTTAAAGACAGGGGACGGTTCTCTGTCTTGAAAAACAGACAGGGGACGGTTCTCTGTCTTGAAGAATGAAGGAGGAAGGTATGTCAAATCATATTCAAAGAATGGAAGTGTTTCAGGATACGCTTGCTTGGATCAAGGACGATAAGGATCTGTCTGCATCAGTAGATAAGGCAAAGAAGAAAACGGAGGTTTTCTATGAGGATGATTATCCAAGTTTTAAGGCGGATAACACTTTCGACACGGAGATCACGGTAACAAAAGATAGGTCGTTCCAGGCCGCTATGAGGCTTGTTTCGTCAAATCCTGGCAGCAAGGTTGCTGTGATGAACTTTGCAAATGCATTTCACGCAGGCGGCGGAGTTGAAAAGGGTGCAAGCGCTCAGGAGGAGTGCCTGTGCAGGACCTCAACGCTGTATCCGCTTCTCTACAGAAAATCTCTGTCTAATTCATTTTACAAATATCATAAGGATAAAAACACGCCGAAGGCTTCGGATTCTTTAATCTATACCGAAGGCGTCGTCATCTGCAAGACTGACGAGGACCTTCCGAAGCGAATGGATAAGAAGGACTGGGTGACGGTGGATGTGATCACTATCGCAGCCCCTGATCTTAGGAAATCATCAAATGTCTATTTTGGCCTGGTAAATGGTGGTGGAAATATGAATGACGCCGAGCTGTTTGGCTATCACGTCAAACGGGCGATCCATATGCTCACCGTGGCAGCATCGAAAGGTGCCGATATACTCGTGCTTGGAGCATTTGGCTGCGGGGCATTTCAGAATAATCCGGAGGTCGTAGCCAGGGCGTTCAAGGTGGCTATCGAGGAGTTTCCGAAGGTGTTCAAGAAGATAGAGTTTGCCGTGTACTGCCCGCCGGGTGGGTCGGTGAACTACGAGGTGTTTTCGAAGACTTTTAAGTAAGACAGGGGACGGTTCTCTGTCCGATTTTTAAGAGGGGGACGGTTCTCATTTGAGCCTTAGATTCGTCGGTTGTGCAGAATAATCTATATGTTAATTATTAGTATAATTATCAATAATTATAGAGTTAGAATGAATGCATATTGTATTTCAGGGTAAAGGAGTATAGGGGAAATGAAAGCATTGATCATTAACTGCAGTCCTGTCAGAACGGGCGCAACAGCAGAGATTGTAAGTATTATCGAAAAGGAAATCTCAGCACGATATTATACCAAATGTATCTGTATAGACGACTATAATTTTGATTTTTGTAAAGGCTGCAGATCTTGCCACACCACGGCAAAATGTGTGATGAATGATGACATCATTAAGATTATGGATGAATTTGATAATGCTGATGTTATTGTTTCTGTAGCTCCGTCTTACTGGGCAGATATACCGGGGCAGTACAAGGCTTTCATAGATAGATGCACTCCCTGGTGCGATACTCACGAACCTCACGCTACTATTAGAGAGGGGAAGAAGGGATATTCGGTTGCGCTCAGAACCGGTCCCGGAATGCACGAGTGCGACAGGATAATACAGAGCATAGAACATTTCTATGGACATTTGCATATTGAATGTGCGGGAAGACTTGGCCTTACATCTATTGAATATAAGGAAAATGTTGAGCCAAGAAAAAAGGAAATAATTGATTTTTGCAAAAACATTTAATAGGGATGAAATCGAACGAAAATATTTAAAGAATCGTACCAAAATGATATAATAATAGTACAAAATATGAAGGGTGGTGAGAGTATGTCTATTACTGCAACCGAATTAAAAATGAATTTAAGTAAGTATTTAGAGCTTTCTGAAACAGAGGATATATACATTACTCAATATGGTAAAGTTGTTGCAAAACTAACGAATCCTTTTCAAAATAAAATAGATATTGCCAATTCTCTTTTTGAATCAATGCCAAATACTATGACATTGGAGGAGGCTAAGGAAAGGAGAGGGGAAGAGTAGTGAAGGTATTATTTGATACAAGCATTGTTTTAGATGCTCTTCAAGGAAGAAAACCCTGGAAAAATGATGCAGAGTATCTTGTTATGGCTGTAGCACAGGAAAGAATTGAAGGATTTTTAACTACAAAACAACTTTGTGATATTTGGTATCTGGGGCGTCAAATCCACAAAAACGAAGAAAATGCGTCAAGAAAAGCTCAGGAATATGTGTCAAAGTTATGTCAGATTTTTAAAGTAATTGATATTGTAGAGCAGGATATTGTGAATGCTCTTTCTTATAATTGTGCTGACTTTGAAGATGCGGTCATTATGGCTGCTGCAGAAAGAACTGGCATGGAAAGAATTGTGACGAGAAATATTAAGGATTATCCTTCAACTTTTAGTTCTTATTTAATCAAAAACCTTCAAGATATGAGAGTTGAAATAGAAGAACTAATAAAATAATAAATACTTAATTTCAGGAAGACTATCTATGAGATTACTGTATTGTTGCAGATGACAACGGCAAAGTGATTGGCGCGGTGTGGACCCGTATTATGAATGATTACGGTCATGTGGATGATGAAACTCCTTCATTTGACATTTCACTATAGTGATCGACATTGAACCCTTAAAGTATCTCTAAGGTCTGATTAGTGCGCATAGACCAACAATCGCGTTTTTGCGAAACTGCGTATATACCAAAGATTGACGACAAATTATATTGCGCTTTTTGAGGAAAGAAGCTAAAATTATGGCAAAATCAACCGAGAGGAGGATGTTGCGTTGATTTTCAAGAGAAAAATCTATGAAAGGCTTTTGGAATGGAAGAAGTGCGAAGGAAGCGAGGCACTGATGATCGAGGGGGCCAGACGAGTTGGCAAATCGACCATTGTGAAAGAATTTGCGCAAAATGAATATGACAGCTTTCTTTTGATAGACTTTGCCCGGACCTCAGAGGATGTAAAAAGTTATTTTGTGAAGTTCAATAATGACTTGAATACACTTTTTATGATGCTCCAGAATGTATATGGAGTAGAACTGAAGGAAAGGAAAAGCCTGATCATATTTGATGAAGTTCAGCGATTTCCCACAGCTAGGGAGATGATAAAGTATCTTGTTGCTGATGGACGATATGATTATATCGAAACAGGCTCTCTTATTTCTATAAAAGAAAATGTGAAGGATATAGTGATTCCATCAGAGGAGAGATCGATACGTATGTATCCTATGGATTTCGAGGAATTCTGTATCGCACTTGAAAACAAACCGCTTGTTTCATATATTTGGGATTGTTTTTCCAAAACTATACCGTTGGAAAGGGCACTTCACGATAAGGCAATGCAGTTGTTCAGAGAATATATGCTAGTAGGAGGTATGCCGCAGGCTGTTTCGGTATATATTGATTCTCATAAGGATTTTGGCGCTGTTGACAGTGTAAAAAGGAATATACTGAGCTTGTATCGCGAGGACATTATGAAAATCAATGCGAAATATAGATCAAGAGTGATAGCGCTTTACGATATGATTCCCGCACTTTTGTCAAAACACGAGAAAAGAGTAGTGTTTAGCAATATTGTTAACGGAACGTTTGCGGAGCAGTATGCTGAGACTTTTTTCTGGCTGGCAGACAGTATGATTGTCAATGAATGTAGAAGAACCGATAATCCCGGTATTGCGCCTGCATTAAATGCTTCTGAAACATATATTAAGTGCTATATGTGTGATACCGGACTTCTTTTAAGCCATGCGTTTAATGAAAATGAATTATTGGAAAATGAAGTGTATAAACAGATTTTGCAGGATAAGCTGTCGCTGAATGAAGGTATGCTATACGAAAACATTATAGCACAAATGCTTACTGCGAACGGGCATAAATTATTCTTTTATACCAGATACAGTGAAGAAAAACATCGCAATGATATAGAGATTGACTTCCTGATATCCAATAACAGCAAACTAAAATATAAATCTTTCCCGATAGAAGTGAAATCAGGTAAAAGATAC
Organism: Lachnospiraceae bacterium NE2001; assembly: GCA_900110635.1. Taxonomy (GTDB): domain Bacteria; phylum Bacillota; class Clostridia; order Lachnospirales; family Lachnospiraceae; genus Eubacterium_Q. Next base: position 11,833 of record FOEK01000030.1, on the reverse strand, counting down.
ACAACCAAGTCATTAACAAAATTCAAGGAAGCGTTCGGAAGGCGAATGGGCGGTGCTTATATCATTCATCCAAAGAATCTGATTGTTAAGGATGATATAATATGTATTCCGCCATATATGACAATGTGCCTATAAAATGACATAAACATTTTTTGAATCCGTTTTTTTGACTTTTATGTTGTATTCTTACCAAAAGTTTTTAAAACTGGATATTGAATAATAGAGAGCTATGGATTACAAGTGGAATCTGCATAATGGTAATCCATATGTCAGATCTTTAAAGTTATTGATATTATAGAGCAAGATATGAGAGTTGAAATAGAAGAACTAATAAAATAAATACTTAATTTCAGGAAGACTATCTATGAGATTACGAGAACTTAGAAAAAATGAAATTGATTTACTGCCAGATTTCTTATATGAAGCAATCTTTATTCCGGAGGGTGTCGATCCACCGGCCAGAGAAATCATTGAGTTGCCTGAACTTAAGATTTACTACGAAGATTTTGGAACAGGCAAAGCAGATTACTGTATTGTTGCAGATGACAACGGCAAAGTGATTGGCGCGGTTTGGACCCGTATAATGAATGATTACGGTCATGTGGATGATGATACTCCGTCATTTGCCATTTCACTGTACAAGGAATACCGCGGGCAGGGGATTGGAACTCAAATGATGAAGGAGATGATTGCGCTGCTTCGTGAAAAAGGATATGCGCGCGCATCGCTGGCAGTTCAGAAAGCTAATTATGCAGTTCGGATGTACAAAGCTGTCGGATTCGAGACGGTGGATGAGAATGATGAAGAATACATAATGGTGTGTGAACTGTAAGAGAGGATAGAAGTATGTATAATTCTGATATATTATTCAAAACCGGTCGCGACTTATTATCCGACGATATAATAGAATACTTTGAGGGGGTTAGATCAGTTGACTATCGGAATGTCCTGGATAAAAGGCAGCTTGAATATACGTGGGCGGAGTGGTTGGTTTGTCTACATGAAAAAGTGTTATTGGAACAATGTCTGCCATTTGTTACCGAAAGGCTGAATGCGGATCCGCTAATTCCGGGATATTTCTCAAAAGGAGAAGTCCTATATGAAGTATCGGTGATCGATAGAGATTTCTGGTTGAATCATAAAGAATGGTATGATTATTATTCGACTATTATTAGTAGCGTATTAAATATGAGTGAAATGGATCTGGAAGAGATAGAGAGCAAACACAGACCCGTGTACATTGAGGCTTATCAAAAGTTTTTAAAACTGAATATCGAATAATAGAGAGCTATGGATTACGTGCAGAATCTGCATATTGCTGATCCATACCTTATTGCTAATTACTATTAATTGTGTAATAAATTTGTCTCTGGATTATTTTAATATGATCAAACGTCTGGTCCCTTCAATATTGCAAAAAATTGCAATATCGAAGGGACCAGCGATATAGAGGTTTTTATTCACTCACCCGAACACTAGGCATATTCAGTTTTTTGAATATAGCCAAGTTGATTGAATACATTTAATTATATTATATCTAAAGGCAGAGCCCTATTCTCTGGCCTACATAATCCCCATTGAAAATAACAAAGAGATAGTTGATATGAACACCGAACAAAAAAACAAACTCAAACAACTAAAAACCCAGATGCAAGAAAAGAAAAAGACCCAAGCTCTGCAGAATAACATTTTACTACAGGAATGTCTTGCGGCCTTGGGTACATACGAAATAATCGAAGATGAGTCAGTGATAGAAGAACTTGTCTCGTTTGCATCAAAGCCAGATGCCGAGAAACATTCCCCCAGCGATATAGCACCATTAATTGACGATGCCCAGTATTATATCGTATGGGATGAAGCAACGCTTCCGGTGGTGATGTGCTCAGGGAATTCCATCAAAAACTGCTGGGATGACGTGCTGGCTGTTGCATTTGAAACTTATCTGGTGGATGCTTCTACTAAAGATGTAATAGGAATATAGTTTCTTGATACAAAGAAGACTTAGTTGTCATATAGAATAATTAATTGTTTGAAAAATGATCACTCATCTGGTCCCTTCAATATTGCCCAAAATCGTAATATCGAAGGGACCAGCGTTATAGAGGTTTTTTCAAGACAGGGGACCGTCCCCTGTCTTTTATATTCTTTCAGATATGAAAGATTGTAGAAATAATCTGGAAAGAATGATATGTTACTCTACTTTTAGACAAAGCGATGTATAGAACATCGAAAAAGAGATGAATATAACATCAAGAAAAAGGTAGGGTGATATTGTGTCAAATAATTATACTGTAACAAATTATTCAACTTGTAATAAGACAACAGGTAAAAACAAAAAAGGTAAAAAAAAGAGAAACAAGAATATAAGGAAAAAAGCTGTAAAGAAGCTTGCCACTAGCACGCTACGGGCAAATATAGCAAAATACGCAGTTATGATTTTTTCAATCATTTTGACCACGGTTTTGTTTTCGTCGCTCTTTACTGTGGTGGGCAGCCTGCTTAGCGAATTCACGCAGTCGTCAATGGGAGAGTATAATTATCTGGATCCGACGGCGATGCTCGTATGCGGCGTTGCTGTGATCATATTTATGTTCTCGGGATATCTGATCATTTATAATATATTTGACCTGGATATCATATCCAATATGAAGGAGTATGGGCTGCTGAAGACCATCGGAACCTCTGGAAAGCAGATTCGAAGTATGGTTAAAATGAGGGCTCGCCGCCTGTGTCTCATAGCAATCCCGATCGGTCTTGCCATCGGCACCTGGCTTGCGGGCTGGCTCCTTCCAACCATTGGTCGATTCATCAACACCGTGGGGCCGGACAAGGGGCAGGTCCATATGAGCATTTGGATCATTCTTTTCACTGTGGCTTTTTCCTATCTGACGGTGGCTATAAGCTCGCGGAAGTCTTGCCGTAAGGCATCTAAAATGTCTCCTGTCGAGGCGTCCAGGTTCTCTGGGTCTCTTAATAAAAAGGGAAAGCCAAGGAAGAAGACATTTGTCGTTGTTATGTCCCTGACGCTGTCATTTGTCGTGCTTAACAGCGCGTATACGCTGATGAGCAGCTTTAATCTTGAAGAGTCGGCGGAGGAGTATGTGGCATGTGACTTCTGCGTTCAGGATTCGCTGCTTGATAATGCTGGAGCATCTGATAAAAATGTCACCGCAGTAGGTGACGATTTCTTCACAGAGCTGGCCAAGCAGGAGGGCGTTCAGGGCGTCGGCAACCTGTATGTTACGCACGAGGACCACCAGTTTAGCCCTGAGGTCTGGGACGAGATTGAGGACTACTTTTTCTCTGACGAGATAGTTAAAATGCAAATAGAATCATTTTACACTGATGAAGGATATTCACTTAATGATTATATGAGTGATTTACGACGCAGCCGGACTATTGAGGGTAACACCTATGGTATGGGCGAGCTGACGGCCAGTAAGCTGGAGGACGTTCAGACCATAGATGGCGGTTCGAGCATCGACTGGGCGAAGTTTAACTCGGGTCGTTATGTTCTTGCCGAGAGATGGCAGTACGCCAGCGGCGGGTTCCTGAGTATCGTGTGCCCGGGCGATAAGGTTAATGTTGCAGGGCGCGAATATACGGTATATGCTGTGGTTGATATACCTATGGTGATCGAGTATCCGGTTTATGCACCGATCGAATGCAACCTGATTCTTCCTGAAGATGAGTACCTTGCTGTATATGGAAAATGTGCCCCAATGCGTACCCTGATCGACGTTGAGGATGACGCTGAAATGTCATTTGAATCCTGGATCAGCAGCTACCTGCAGGACACTTCCCTGAGCTATACTTCGAAGCAAAGTGTGATCGAAGACAACAGAGCTTTTGGAAATCTCTTTGCGGTAGCGGGAATCTTCGTGGCGGTAATACTTGGGCTGATCGGCGTAATGAACTTTGCAAATACAATGATCGCATCCATCATCACCAGAAGACGCGAACTCGCCCTGCTTGAGGCAGTCGGAATGACGAGAAAACAGCAGAGGCGCAGTCTCGTGAAAGAGGGACTAAGATATGTTACACTAACCTCGATACTTACAGTAATCATATCGAGCATTGTAAATGTAACCGCAGTGCGGGTATTCGTGAGCAACCTTCCAATGTTTGCCTGGAAGTTTTCGCTAACAGCACTAGCCGTGTGCCTGCCAGTGATAGCCATCCTTGCGATGATCATACCCGCCACAGCCTACAAAAGTGCGAGTGGGGTCTGTCCCCACTGCACATAGGTCTGTTAGTTTTACCGTTCGCGTCAGCATTTTATCTATTCACGACAGATTAGCTATATATGAATCCTCGCTGTTGTATTATCCAAGTATATTAAGATTAAGAAGCTTGAAAGGAGTGAATGGTTATGTCGTTAAGCAGTGGATTGATATATTTTGGTGTTGTATGTTTTCTTTTGGGGCTCGTTATGATAATTGCGGATCATAAAGAAAATAAAAAAACAGGTGGTAACAAGAAGTTGGCTGAACGTATCGTTTTCTACAAGAATAAATGGAATGGCGAGCACGCAGGCCTTGTGCTAGCACCATTCGGAGTTGCCGTACTTCTGACGATTCTCAGCTGTTATACAGACCTGAGTGCTTTTCTTTATCTGGCAGGAGTGGAGATGCTGGTCGCATATATTTTTATTTACAATAAAATGATGATCTACGTAGAGGAAAAAGCATTTAACGGAAAAGGTTTGGAGGAAGATGATTGAAAAATGAAGAGATGGATACCTTTTCTTGTTTTTGCTTGCATAGCTTTATTATGTACTATTGTTACTGCGATTATTGGCGTTGAAGCATATCTGGCATTGACAGGACTTGATCTTCTGGTGATGGCGAAAAAAACAGCACCAAAGTTATCGGTTTTGTTCGCTATCATTTCACTTGTATTTTGGGTCATATCGATAGTTGTCTTATTTGTCACCAAACCCTACAAGAGTAAAGAAAAAAACTGATCAGGCTAAGCATATGTGCAATGGGGTCTGTCCCCATTGCACATTTTGTGGTAAAATGAGCGTATATTTTTCGGAGCAGAGTTTCAAGAAGAATTAAATGTGCAATGGGGTCTGTCCCCACTGCACCTAGTGGTAAATAAGTTATATGAAAGTATTTTGGGGTAAGAAAAATAATATGATTAAAATGGGTAAGATAGCCTTCGCTTTGTCGATGGCTGTCTTATTATTTTTCTCTTTTGCGACTCATGTAAATGCGTCAGATGTTCAACTCCGTTCGGCTATTTATCTTACGGTGTTAAATGCTCCGGATGATTATTACATCGGCCTTCTCTACTATAAGCCGGATAATAAGGATATGGATTCGGCCCTCAAGTTTGACAAAGAAGTGGATTATAAAATAGATAATTATATAAAATATTTTACTTATGAAAAATGGCAGTTCTTTATTACTGGCGGTGAGACGGCAAAGGGCTACCAGGAGAGCAATCCGTCAAACTATTATGAATTTACCTTTGTGGCACCGAATCCTGTGAGGGTCCTGATAGTAGATAAAGAGGGAAATGCTACTGTTAGTGATATCCTGTACCGAGAACAGGTTAAGTCCAAGGTGACTTACGATTTCAAGACGGGAAAGCTTACTGAGGATGTTACGGAAAAAAAGGTTCGTACCGTAGCTTATGTGATTGTCGCATTTCTTCTGACTCTCGTCCTTGAGATAGCATTTTACAAGGTTTTTGAAATACCATATACGAAGCTTAACGTAGGTTTGTTTTTTGTTATCAATACCGTGACAAGTCTCGCGGAAAATCTTTATATCATAACGATTAGTGATGGCTACGATGCTAAATGGCCCCTGATAATTCTTGGGTTGCTAATAGCAGTGGTGGAGGCTTTGTTCTACACATTTACGCTTCGGAAAGAGGACGGAACACATTGCTGGCTGAGAGGTACATTTTACGGCCTGTCTGCCAACATCCTTAGCGGCCTTCTGGTTGCCATTCTCGCATTCCTGTTCCTCTACCTAGTCTATTGATCATAAAAAATGTGCAATGGGGTCTGACCCCATTGCACATAGGTCTGACCCCATTGCACATAGGTCTGTCCCCTTTGCACATTATGTGGTACAATAGTAGGTGGGTATTTTTTTATGGGAGGTTACTTATGGATTTACAAAAATATGTTGATGGTTTTGGTGCCATGACTTGTGTGGTTTCCGTTGAGGATCTTGGCGGTGGAAAACGCGGCAAGTTCCGTATTGTCTGCGGCAACAAGCCATATATTGATTCTATAGAGCATCCTGCTCCGGGAGCAGAGCTTCTGATCCAGAAGTTCACTCCTAATTCAGAATACACGGATTATCTGACCAGGGATCTTAACTTCGAGGAGTACTGTTATCAGGCTGCGGTGGAGAAGAAGTGTCTGACTTCCTATGCCAGTCCTGACAGGATCCAGGGGGTATATTTCAATATGATCTTCCTGCCCGTTGCCTACGAAGAAGGGAATCTTAAGTATTGTACCTACACTATGGAGATTAACTTTGAGGCAAACCTGGAGAGAATGTCCAATCTTTCTGCTGAAGCAACGTCAAATGTTATCAGGATCTGCCTTGGTCTTCGAGGATCAAAGGAGTTCAAGGAACTGATGACAGATGTTATCAGCGACATCAGAGATATGTTCGATGCTGAGCATTGCTGTATCTTCCTGATGGACACCTACGAGCGCACTTGCTCTGTTCTTTGTGAGGCTCTCGCGGAGGATACAATCCTCACCACCATGAATAATTACGTTGATGATGCATTTTACGATATAGCTGATACTTGGGAAGGTATGATAGCTGGCAGCAATTGTCTTGTGATAAATGATGAGCAGGATATGGAAGTGGTAAAGGAGAGGAACCCGATATGGTACGAGTCCTTTACGTCAGCTCACGGCCATAACATCGTTCTGTTCCCACTGAAGTTCAGGGATATGCTTCTGGGCTATATTTGGGCGATCAACTATGATATAAACAAGGCGAACACCATTAAGGAGACCTTCGAGACAACGGCCTCCATCATTGCTTCTGAGATAAACAACTACCTCCTTATGGACAGGCTGAAGATTCTCAGCTCTATGGATATGCTCACTGGAGTTATGAATAGAAATGAAATGAATAACTACGTGGACAAGCTGAGCAAGGATGCTGATGGTGCTGGTCACAGCGTGGGCGTTATTTTCGCTGACCTGAACGGTCTCAAGGTTGTAAATGATAAATATGGACACATCGCGGGCGACACCCTGCTGAAGGATGCGGCTAAAGCCCTTAAAGATGTCTTTAAAAAGGATGAAATCTTTAGAGCCGGTGGCGATGAGTTCACAATAATTATTCTGGATATCACAGAAGAGGAGCTGGCTAGTCGGGCCGAAGCCCTGAAGGCAGCCTCTGAAAAATACCAGTACGTAAGCTTTGCAGTTGGTATGTGCCAGGATGCAGACAGGTCAAATGTAAGACACGCGCTTCGGATTGCCGACGAGCGGATGTACGAAGACAAACGCATCTACTACGAAGCACACCCAGAAATGAAGCGCTAAAAGACAGGGGACGGTTCTCTGTCCGATTTTCAAGACAGGGGACGGTCCCCTGTCTTTTTGGAGGAAGGTATGGGAAGAAATCACGAGGTTACAACTAAACAGATGTTACTGACGGAGGAGGGCGAGCTGCGCGAGCCGGGCTGGTCCAGAAGTCAGGTGCAGAGGTACGATAGAAGTATGATCAAGGCGCCGAAGTGGCGGATCAAGGAGTGGGACTATTATATGGTTCTCAACGATTCCTTTGCTGGGGCATTTACCATTTCAGACGACGGCTATATAGGCCTTCAGTCTGTGTCGCTGCTGGAGTTCGGCGATGAGCCTTGGGAGCATACGGAGACTGTGTTAAATGCACTTCCAATGGGGCGCATCAATCTGCCAATGGATTCTTCGCTGGGGCCTACGAGATATATGGACAAGCGGCTTCGAATGAAGTTCGATGTCGGTAATGGCAAGAGGCGCATTCGATGTAAGTTCGACAACTTCTGCGATGGTAAGCCATTTGAGTGTGACATTCAACTGGAACAGCCTGAAATGGATACGATGGTCATCGCCACACCGTGGGACAAAAAGCATGCATTTTACTACAATCAGAAGATCAACACCATGCGCGCCAGTGGCTATATGAAATATAACGGCAAGACCTACGAGTTTAATCCGAAGACGGATTTTGGCACCCTGGACTGGGGCCGCGGCGTGTGGACCTATGACAACACGTGGCTTTGGGGCTCAGGAAATGCGGATGTGGATGGAAATGCATTTGGCTTCAACATTGGCTATGGCTTCGGCAATACCAGTGCAGCGACTGAAAATGTTATTTTCTACAACGGCGTGGCTCACAAGCTGGACGATGTGGAGTTCCACATTCCGGAGAATATTATGGATCAGTGGACCTTTACCTCTTCGGATGGTCGGTTTGAAATGACATTTCAACCGGTTCTCGACAGGGCGGCGTGCCTTGATTACAAGGTGATCGTTTCGGATCAGCACCAGGTGTTTGGCCGGATGTCGGGCATGGCTATCCTGGATGACGGTACCGAGGTGAAGATTCAGGATGTGATGTGCTTTGTCGAGAAGGTTCACAACAAATACTAGGAGATATCGATTTATGAATCCAGAAAATGAGAAGGTTTTAGAACGATTAATAAAGGGAAATGAAATCTATGTCAGCGGCAACCAGAATGCGGGGGATGTATCTCTTGCGGTTCGCCAGCTAACGGCGAAGGAGGGGCAGCATCCCTATGCCATAGTGATAACCTGCTCGGATTCCAGGGTGATTCCGGATGCCATCTTTTCGGCCGGAATCGGCGAGCTCTTCGTGATCCGCGTGGCTGGAAATGTGCTGGATAATCATCAGCTGGGAAGCATAGAGTATGCATTTTCCCATCTTGATGCAAATGTTATCGTGATGCTGGGCCATACTAAGTGTGGCGCAGTTGAGGCGGCTATGCACAGCCACGGGGGCACCGACAAGTTTATCCGTTACATAATTGAAGATATAAACGAGGCCATCGGCGACGAAACCGATGATTACAAGGCTACGGTTTTAAATGTCCAGCACGGCGTGAATATCATAGAGAAAGCATTTCACGATCATCCTGATATCGAGGATGACGAACTGGATGTTCTCGGCGCTGTTTACGACATAGAAACCGGCGAGGTGACCTGGCTCAAAACAAGATGAAAGCAGATGAGCAAAATGGCTCCAACTATTTAAAAGAAGATAGAGCAACTTGCCCAGGATGGTAAAATGCAGATTACGGAACTGAAATATTCGAATACAAATACATATCTGATCGAGGGCGACAGCGGCAGTGTTCTTGTCGACACCGGCTGGGCTGGCACATTTCAGGCGTTCTGCTCGGCTCTCGGTGCGGCGGGAAAGAAGCTTCAGGATATTGACTATGTGCTGATAACACATTTCCATCCTGATCATATGGGCATCGCTCAGGATATTGCGGACCACGGCCCGGTCATAACTGTGCTGGATCTGCAGCTTCCCTTTGTACATAGCAGTGATGCCATTTTCGCGAAGGATGCTAGGTTATGCTTTCTGCCAATAGAAGATGACAGATTAAATGTCATAACTGCTGAAAACTCTCGAGAGTTTTTGCAAGGTCTCGGCCTGTCCGGGGAGATAATTAATTCACCGGGACATAGCGACGACAGCATTTCACTCTGGCTGGATGAAGGCTATCTCTTTGTTGGCGACCTGAATCCACTGTACGAGCTGGAACTCCACAAGGGTACCCAGATAGAAGAGACGTGGCTGAAACTTCTCCAGCTGTGTCCGTCAACCGTTTACTATGGCCATGCAAAACCGGCAGAGCTTAGCACTCCAAAACAAGGCCAAAGACAGGGGACGGTTCTCTGTCCTGATGAAAGTACGGAAGAATCTGATTACTTTGATCTGTATCGTCTGGTTTCGCACATAATGAAGTATATTGATAAGGGCTACCCGCTTGATAAGATAGAGAAGAAGACTGGTGCCGACAAGGAGTTTATTGAGGCTGTAAGCAGAATGTATCTCACCCACCAGAATGTTGGAGTTCAGGGTATCCTAGATCGTCTGGAAATCAAGGGCAAGTGATTTGGGTTTAGAAGTAAAGGGCAAGTGATTTGGGTTTAGAAGTAAAGGGCAAATGCCATAGTTTGGATTGTGTCCGTGTTGATTTATGAGGGATTTGTTATGAATGATAATGATTTATATGATCCATATAGTACAGATGGCAAGTGGTCGTCGGATATGAATTACGATGAATACAGCAAACACATAGGTCAGCAGAATACTTCATCGCAGGGACAGTCATACGACACATCGTATGGTCAACCCTATGGTTCACAATACAACCAGGGCTTCGGGGCATCAAATAGTCAACCCTATGGTTCGCAATATAACCAGGGTTATGGTTCGTCAAATAGTCAACCTTACGGCTCACAATATAACCAGGGTTATGGTTCGTCAAATAGTCAACCTTACGGCTCGCAGTACAACCAGGGTTATGGTTTACAATACAATCAGGGCTATGGTTCACAATACAATCAGGGCTATGATACGTCGAATGGGCAGAACTATAATTTCCAACAGAATTACAGTTCGCCGCCTACGCCATACCGGCCAACCCCGCCTCGTCCTGAAGAGACGGAGGATGCTGGCTTTATCTGTGGTATAGTATCTTGTTGTATAGCTTTTTTTAGTATTATATTTCATTTTCTATCTGTTGCTGGACTGACTTTGGGAATAATCTGTCTGGTTCAGTCAAGGAAAAATATATATAACAAAACGCCCAAAACATTTGGCATTATTGGGACGATTGTAAATGGAATAATCCTAGTTATTGTGATCATAATCATATCAATTTACGGGTTTGCGATATATTATACTATTCATCATTAAATGTTGTAGAAGAGGGCAGATCGCACTATGCTAGTTTTTAAGGCGAGGGACTTAATTTCCCTCGCTTTTTTCGTTGTTACTAGTATCGGTATTTGTTATAATAAAAGTGCGAAAGTGTTTGTTTTTTTAGTGGGAGGTTATATGAAGGGAATTAAGCGATTTATTGTGGTTTTGCTTATGACATTTTGCCTGGCTACGCTGTCTGGTTGTGTTAGATTTTCAACCACTGTTGAGGTCAAAATGAATGGTAAAGCTGATATCACCATACTTATGGCTGCAATTGATCAAGGCGGCGATGCTGAGGATGAGGATTCCTCGGATGAAGATTTGATAAAAGAATACGAGGACAAGGGCTGGGATTACGAAGAGTATGACGAAGACGGCTATAAGGGGTACAAGGTAACCAAGCGAAATGTTGACTTGGAAGACATTGCTAAGGAAATGAGCGATGATGCTGATTCCGAGCTTGATATGGATACGGATAAGCTGAAGGTCGAGAAGAAAGGCTTCAGATATAAGATATCCTGGGATATTGCCGATAGTGATAGTGATAGTGAGACTTATTCTAGCGGCGAAGAATATAGTTCGTATCTTACATCATCGGGAGGTTATGCAAAGTTTGTTGTAAAGCTTCCAGTGAAGCCGATTAGCAGCAATGCTCATAAGGTTTCAGAGGATGGAAAGACACTTACGTGGAATCTGTTTGATTTTGAAGAAGGCGAGAAGATAGAGCTTGAGTTCAGCCTCATCAACTGGCCTCTGATCATAGGGATATGTGTTGGATTACTGATTATCGTTGCGGCAGTGGTAGTTGTACTAGTTGTCCTCAGAAGAAAGAAGGGCGGCCAGCCACCATTCCCACCACAGGGAAATATGTATCCACCGCAGGGATACGCATATCC
>FOEK01000016.1 GCA_900110635.1 Lachnospiraceae bacterium NE2001 | reverse complement strand
ACCTCACAACAACCTCACAACAACCTCACAACAACCTCACAACAACCTCACAACTACCTCACAACAACCTCACAACAACCTCACAACAACCTCACAACTACCTCACAACTACCTCACAACAACCTCACAACAACCTCACAACAACCTCACAACTACCTCACAACTACCTCACAACTACCTCACAACCACCTCACAACCACCTCACAACTACCACACAACCACCTCACAACTACCTCACAACTACCTCACAACTACCTCACAACTACCTCACAACCACCACACAACTACCTCGCAACCAGAATACACTTAATTTTCATAAGACAGGGGACGGTTCTCTGCTTTAAAAAAAGGTGAAGGGATAATCCCTCCACCTTTATCTTAACACTAGTCTATACACCTGTCATTGAAGTTGTAGTTCACTCGGAATGTGCCTTATCTCGTATACTTCTCGTATCATTTTCGTATCCATTTCACATCCAACAACCAGGTCACGCCTTGTGGCGCTTCTTGTAGTCAGCCTCAATCTCGGAAAGCATATCCGCATCGTCAAGGGCTTCGCTCATATCACACGCCGATCCGCAGGCTCTGACCGAACTAACCATTTTAGACATCACGTTAAAGTTGAGCGCTGTGCCTGCGCTGTCACATTCGTATCTTACCGCCCTGTTTGCAGAGACGCCAAATCTGCCTGCCACCTCCACCGCATCGATATTCGCCCCGAGGAAAATGAACTCCCAGTGATATTTCTTCTTCTCGTGCTCAATCATCTTCTTAACGCGCTTATAATCGTAAGTCCTGCTGGCATTTTCCATACCATCTGTCGTGATTATAAAAAGTGTCTTCTCCGGCACATCCTCGGGCCGCGCGTACTTATGCACGTTTCCGATGTGATGAATTGCTCCGCCAATCGCGTCCAGCAGAGCGGTGCAGCCCCTCACATAATACTGATTGTCGTTCATCGGCTCGACCTTGCCGATGGGCACTCTGTCGTACAGCACCTCGTTCTGATCGTCAAATAGCACTGTTGAAATGAGCGCGTCCCCCTCTTCCTTCTGCTGCTTCTCAATCATCGAGTTGAAACCACCGATGGTGTCGGCCTCGAGCCCTCTCATTGAACCACTTCTGTCAAGAATAAATACAACCTCTGTTAATCCCTTACGCATAATATTGTCCTCCTTTACATTTTCACCAGCCCCGATTTGCTTGTCGTTGCTGTGTCTTTGTTTTCTTTTGTTGGACTCATTATACGTGAAATGTTTTCGAAACTGGTCTCCCGCGAGGCGACCCTGTACTTTTTTCAAATTATTCCTAGGAATCTTTGTTTGACTAAGATATAATACACGGCAGCCCGTGTTCTTCCAGCTGAATATCCAGCTCGATCATATCGTAAATCTTATTCTCTATAAAATAAGAAAATATAATATCCGTCTTGTCGCAAGGAGAAAGCGCATAACCAGCTCTGGCGAGAAGATCCTTGGACTCATCCAGGTTCAGTTTTGCCCCAACGCAAAGACAAAGCGCCGTCAGCTTTTGCGGATGATAGTCGACATTATTCTTTATCTTGGAAAATGTCTTCTTGTCCACAATCGCACGCTTGTAAACGTCTGCATTTGACATATTCTTATCCTGAATCAGATACAGCAGATATTGTGAAAATGTATCCGAAAGATGCTGCATTCTCTCTTCCAGCTTGCTCTCGTGTTCCTCTTCGAACGGAACGTATGATGCCTCCATCGCCACAGACGCATACATACCAACGCTGGAATCCCTATTGGCAAGTTCCTCAGGTACTCTTTCTTCGGCAAGCTCCTCTGGTGCTCCTTCTTCGGCAAGCTCCTCTGGTATCCCTTCATCTGCAAGTATCTCCGGAGCTCCCTCTTCGGCTAACTCATCAAGAATGGTCCCTGCAGATAATGGTGGCAAGGAACCCATTTTGTCTTCCACGGATTTATTGGAAGCTTTACCAAACAGATTTCTTATGCCTCGTTTTTTATCATCTGGCCGCTCAATATTTGAATGACTCACCGTAGGACGTGAAGCCTCTTCTATTCTGGCTCCAGCGAAATTTGATTCTCCTATTCTTGCTCCAGGGAAATTTGATTTTCCCCCTCTTGCTCCAACGAAGTTTGTTTCTCCTATTCTTGCTTCAAGGGAGCCCGACTCCTCTCTTCTCGAACCATAGAAGCCCGCTCCATATTCCTCGTCGCGCCTGCTATCCACATAGTTCTGATCTATGTACTCCTCGAGCCCTGAATACAGCCTTTCACCTAGCGACGTAGTCTTTTCGTCAAAGACCACGAGGTAGATAATCAGGTCATGATCTAATAAGAATGCATTTATCTCATCTACTGCAATACGCATTCCTTCTTCTTTGGGATAGCCGTATCCACCTGTAGAAATCAGTGGAAATGCTATCGATTTTATTTCACGTTCATCAGCAAGCTTGAGGCTCTTGCGGTAGCAGGAACGAAGGCGCTCATCCTCACCTGAGTCACCATTGATATAGACCGGACTCACAGCGTGGATAATAAACTCGGCCTTAAGATCAAATCCAGGCGTAATAAATACCTCGCCCTCCGGAACTTCTCCAATATGCTCCTTCCGGTACTCCAGAAGCTTATCGAATCCGGCAGCTGTATATATAGCGCGGTCACAGCCCTCCCCTACAACTGGGAACTTGTTTGCTGTATTGACTATCGCCTGCGTATTCATTTTAGTGATATCATTTCTGACTATTCTAAGCGGCATATCTTCAACCTCCACGCACATAATCGAGGCCGTACCCCATATTTCAGACACAGAACTGTCTCCTGTCCAAAAATCAACAACTGAGAACCGTCCCCTGTATTTTTTTTAGACACAGAACCGTCCCCTGTCTTTAGTTGTATCGTAGGTCGATCAGCACCCAGTCATTCGAGATGCCGTCGTATTTATTCCCGCAATATGGACAATTTTTGATTTTGGTCGCATCGAAGCTTGCGCCACAGGATGGGCACGCGATACGTGTCATAGAGAAGTTCATATTTACCGGAATATCAGTGCGGCGTCTTAACGTCGCAGAAAATACCTGAGATTTGCTGTAAACCTTGTTTTCTGTGGCATAAAGCACATCGAAATAAGCCTTTGTCACAACCGTCACAAGATTTCCTTCATCTTTAAAGCTAAGACAGCCCAGCGCTCCGCCGTAATTCAGGTCTATGATATCTTTCATTTTAGGGTCCAGCGCATTTCCTTCGTAAAACATAAGCTCACGCTCATCCTGGGAATATACCGCCGTCTTGATCAGGGAGAGAACCTTGCTGGTGAAATATTCATACGAAAACTCAGGGCTGATCCGCTTCATCCTGGTTTCAAATCGGCTCCTCGAACCAGCAGTTCCCATTTTACCAGCATTTGAAATCGCCTTAACTATCAGTCTCATAAACAGGAAATATGCATATATAAAATATGAAATGGGAACGCACCCCAGAATAATTCCGATGACCATAGCAATCAGTGTTGAAATGTGATGCACCAGGTTCCAAGGCAGATAAACGTCGCCCCTAAGGATGCAGCAGAGAATGTATGTACCAGCCATAGTGAAAGGATAAACCTTCAGAAATCCCGTCAGTAGCTCCTTCTTCGTCATTCCTGCATCTTCCAGAAAATAGTAGGATGTAATCTTCGGAAAGAGCTCATCCATCTTGAACCTCGTTCCGCAGTACTGGCAGCCGTTCTGAAGGCTGGCAACCGTGGACACCGAGCCGCAGTTCGGACAACTGTAAGGATCATTATCCGGATGCGTACCATTTACAACATCCGTTATGGTGCCGTACATTACCGCCCTTATTTCATCCTTGTACGAAGCATTTCCGCCCCGCCTTACTATCCTCTTTATGCCACTTTGGTTGAAGCAGACCATACTATTATAATGTGCGTCCTGCCAGTTGCTGCCTGAAATGAACCTGTTATCACCTTCATTCCGGGCATAAATATTATACTCCAGCTCCATTCCCTTCCTTCGGATCCTGTCGTGCTGAAGCTTCAAAACATATGAAATGTCACTGTCCGCAAATGGGATGCCTCTTCCCGTCGAAATCGCCGTGCCCAGTGATGCCCTGAACTCATTCAGCTTCTGGTTGAACACCCCAGAAACCTCTTTAATATTAAAAAAATTATACCCCATAAAATACTCCTTCTTTTTTAAAACAGAGGACGGTTCTCTGTCTTATATTTAACGACTTCATTTTACCATAATCCCTGATGTAATAATAGTGTGAGACTGGGTTAACATAACATTATAAAATAATGATAAATGCTAGAATTTGTTGCCGGTTTTTTTCACAAATCTCGTTGTCTATTTTCACTAAACTTTTTGAGACAATTTCCCTCTACAGACCTTGATTTTTGATTTATGTCAACCATTTATTTTGTCAATGCATTATTCCTACAAAATACTTCATTTTAGATTTCATTTTATTTGTTTAAAATACCGGCGCAGAATCTGCGCGCTACATAACGTGGGATTTGGGGGGATTGAAATCATCCTTCATTTTTGCTAGCATAATCTGCACAAACGCTAGCATTATCAACAAGATTTGCAAATCTAATTCCCGGGGATACTTGTTATACGGAGGCTTTAAGTTTATGAACAATACTCTCCCATACGGGAACATTGACAAACAATTGAATATTGGATCAGATAAAAGCAAAGATTGCATAGAAATATCTGATAAGATGTCCCTCCATCCTCACGACATATTCGATAGGATTTTCAAAAGAATTATCACTCTGTCTTCTACAACTATTGTTAGGTTTATAAATGGAATATTTGGTACTGATTACTCCCTAGATAGTACCATAACCTATAACTGGACTGAAAATGTAGACGACAAATTAAAGAAAACAATTGCAGATACCATAATTACCATCAATGGCACAGACAGCTATCACCTTGAAGCTCAAATGTATAAAGATGATGAGTCTATCTTACTTAGAGTATTTGATTATGGATACAACCATTCTAAGAGACATCCTGAGGATATATTTGATGAAAATGGAGTCAGGTGCGGCGTGAAGCTTTTATTTCCAAAGCAGGTCGTAATTTACCTTGACGCAGCAGAATATATTCCAGATGAATACCAGATCACACTTGTAGTAAACGAAGAGAAAGAGTTTTCATTTGAAATTACTACTATCAAGTTCCAGAATGAATCTATGCAGGAAATCATAAGCAAGCATATGATCATACTGCTACCGTTCAAGCTGCTAAAGGTACGAGACAAGTTTAGACGAGCTTACGAGGCAACTATCAAAGAAGAGCAAGGTTCTGGCCTTGACTGTAACCCTGACAACAACTGTGACAATGGATCAAGCACCAACTCTGACAATTGCTCTTACAACTACTCTGACTATAACTCACCAGGAAAGAGTCTCCAAGAGGCCATCCAAGAGTTGAGAGATATCTATCAGCGTGATATAATCAAGACGATAGAGGACAGTTACAAAAGTAGTGATATCACTCGAAATGACATGAATTTGCTACTTCAGCTAACGACAAAACTATTTGATTACCTCTATTCAAAATACAGCAGTATTGAGGAGGTTGATACCATGTTACATGACGAATCCCTTGATCTTGATGTTGATAGATATATTGATACTATTGAAGACCTAAAAACAGAACTAAATGAAACCAACAAGACTCTTGATGAAACGAACAAAGCTCTTGATGAGTCAAACAAAGCTAATGTTGAATTGATGGAAGAAATTCTTCGACTAAAAAAAGAATTAGAGCAAATCAAAAACTCATAATTTGCATAGTTTTTATTGTTGCAAACATTTTTATCCCCGAGATACCACTAAAGTATCTCGGGGATTTTGCATTTACAAGATTATATAATTGAAAGACAGGGGTACGGTTCTCAAGGACAGGCCTGTCACATTTAACCTATTCGATTCAGGAAGCTCATTTCTAACCATATCATTTTACCATAATCCCAGATGTAATTATAGTGATCGTTGGATTTTCGATAATCCTTTTTAGTACCCACTCTTTGGAATTTTCATAATCAGACTGAACTGTAATCACAATTTCTTTTTTCTTTATTTGAGCAAATGGCTTCTGCCACCTTTTATTAACTCCAACAAAAGCAATCTTACTAATCGTTTTATCAGTATTTATTATTACTTTCTCTCCTCCTTTCAGGGAATAGTTTCTTAATATACATTGTCCAATAAGAATATAACTAATTCAATTTGCCCACTGTTTTTCCAATAAAAAATCTCCGAGTCGGATGAGACCCGGGGATTTTAATACTTAGTTTTAATATCAGCCCGCTATGTCGGTTTTTTTCTTTTACCTGTGTGAACAGTATGCCAGAAATGTTTTCTCCCCTATGGGGTTATCGCCCACTATGTCGAATTTTTTTCTTTTAACAGGAAATGGCCATGCATATTTATGTGGAGGAAAGTTATCGCCCACTATGTCGGGCTTTTTTCTTTTAACTTGTATAAGTAACCAATGTCGAGTAGGAGTAAAAGAGTTATCGCCCACTATGTCGGGCTTTTTTCTTTTAGCCCTACCTCTCCCGAGGCAGAGAATTAGCCGTTTCGCAGACGCATTTGCGGCTCAAAATTATTATATCGGTAACATTATATCAAATTATCGTTTAGTAGGGAATAATCTCTTTAAAACCAAAAGATCATTTACCAATCGCAATACTCTTAATTAGTCCGACTGTAACTACTGGCAGACCCCATCAGAGTCTATCCAGTAGCCGTCTATCATCTTGCTTGTGACCATTATTCCTGATGAGTCAAAGTAATACCACTTGCTGTCAATCTTCTGCCACTGACTATATGCGTACCAGCCATATGTATCACCGTACCACCAGCCGCCGGAGCACTTCTTCCAGGAAGCAGTTCCGTCATAAGTACAGGTTCCATTTCCGTTTATCCAGTAGCCGCCAACCCATTCGTCTGAAGCCATATATCCCGATGAGTCAAAATAATACCAGTCCCCGTCAATCTTCTGCCACTGGCTCACAGGATACCACCCATTACTATCCTCGACCCACCAGCCAACAGAATTGTACTTCCAGCTAAGGGTCCCATCATATGACTGTGCTCCGTCAGCATCATACCATTTTCCGTTATACCACTCTTTTGAATAAAATAAAGAATTTCCAGTATTATTTCTATTATCTAAACCATCAACAGGAACTGAACTGCCTGCAGAATCTGTACTGTCAGCTGCGGTATTCCCCTTATTTATATCCGTCTGTGCTGTATTTCCAGTGGTACCCTGATAAGAAGTTGTACCATCAGCACTATTATTATCATTATCAGGGGTTTCAAAATCTAGATTTTCTGTATCTTCATCACTATATGGTTCAAGAGTTTCTTCATATGTATCATATCCCTCAAGTTCCACATAGTTGCCACAGGTTATAGTCAGCACTCCATCCTTGGTATTAACCTGGAAAGTCTCGTTCTCAATAAGAGTTCCCTCAGAAAGACCGGTCCCATAATAAAAATACTCCCCATCACCTTTTTCATAACGGTAAATAAAAATGTGAGTGCCGTCAGGTTTATTCCCGAAATACTCTACGCCTTTAAAATACTCGGAGATATGGTACTCGATTCTCATCATTCCCCTGAACTTGGAGTTTCGGTTGAATCGGATTATAACAGCATATTTTCCAGGCAGGATAGAGGGATCTGACTCAGGGACGGGATCGGAGGAGTCGTAAAGATAGTTTTCGAATACACAACCGTTAGTATTAGTCCAGTCTCTTGTAAAGGAATCACCGAAGTTATATTCTCCATTTTCCTCGCACTTATAGAAAACGTCATAACTATCTTCATCAAGCACTACTCCATCACTGATAACACGAAGTTCCGGATGGACTTCTTCTCCCGTATACTTCATATCGACAGTCTTTTTTCCCCATATAGTAGCAGCCCAGTCACTTTCTTTACATGTTACCTGAGCAATTGGATGTGTTTTTTCAATCTCAGGGACAGTGTGAGCTGGCAGAAGATAATCAACAGGGTTTTCATATACAAGTGATGACCACCATCTGGAAGTCCCTATCATTTCACATTTTTCATCGGAAGGATAATCAGTATAATCGTAATCCGGATCATCTATACCTGTTTTGTTAGGACTTTTACTAAGGTCTGTAAGCATTATATGGTTGTGAGCATCATCTTCAGTGGAAAAAGCTTCATCAAGGTATTTACGAGCATCAACATCGTGGCTGTTGATGATATAAAAGCCATACTTCTCATAGCACCTAAGGCTTTCAATATCTCCTAAGCAATGACCACAACGTTTACAATAATCCCCATACATCGCGTGTACCGTCCCATTCGGGACTGCGTTATTCCACACATCCTCCTCTTCTGCCATAACTGCTGAGACACCAGGATTAATGCAGGACAATATAACAGTAGTCACAACTGATAAAGCAATAATCTTTTTGATAAAATGAAATCTTTTATTCATAGTAAACACCTTTCTTAAATATATTCTTTATAAAAATAATACCGCTAGTTGAAACATCCTCTTACATTAGCATTTCAAATAACTGGCATAATTACTAGTATTTGCCAACATTCCGGCAGATACATTACTTTGTACCACCGGAAAATACCTGAACTATCACATACATCCCGTCGTCATACTTCGCTACTGCTATCCCAGTTGTCACATAATCACTATCGATGATATTGCTATAATGACCAGGAGACTTAACCCACGCATCAACTGCTGATCCTGATGTATCTTCACCGGGATATACCTTTGCGATATTTTCACCAACGATAAGATCTTTGGAATATCCGTAATAATCTCTCCAGTAAACCAGTTGTCTCTGTCCATTGTAATAATGAGAAAAATAGTTATTCTGAACCATATGCTCGGCTCTTTTCTGGGCTATTACAGTAAGAACAGCACTCGTCTTAAGAGAATCTTTGCCAACGCCTCTACGTATATCATTAGTCTTGGCAAGCACATTCATAATAATACTATCATTACTTTCAACAGTAACTTGTGGCTGAGTGGTTGTAGATTCAGACTTCGAAGGTGCCGTATCACTTGATGTAGAAGGTGTAGATGATGCAGGTTCGGAGGAGGTTGTCGTCTCAGATGATGCAGGCGTTGTGGATGAACTACTTGGAGGAGAAGGCTGGGTTGAGGCCAGCTTAGATTTCACTACTCCCATTACCACATCACTCTCAACAAGATTCACCTTTGTACCATTTACATCCTTGTAACCAACAACCTTGGCATAATACGTCCCGGCAGTCATATATCTGAATGTGATCGTCACATCTTCCCTTGACGTATTGACAGCAACCTGACCAAGTGAGTTCTTGTCACTTCCCAAGTAGATACGGTAACCTGAAGCATCACTTATAGGATTCCAGGCCAGACTTAAAGAAGCTTCTTTACCCTCAACATTCAGAGAAAGAGTTTCAACATCCTGACTAACGATCCCCTCATCTTCTTCCTCATTACCAGAAGGAACTGAAGATTCACTCTTCTCTTCCACTGTGTCTGTTGTCTTGCTGGAGGTATCTTCACTCGCCTTGTTTGGGGTGTCTTCGGCTTTCTTGCTTGGTACCTCTTCGCTCGCCTTATCTGGGGTAACCTCAGCTGCCTTAACTGGTTCAACTTCGGTTGTCTTACTTGGTTCAACTTCGGTTGCCTTACTTGGGGTAACATCGGTTGCCTTGCCCGTCTTTACTTCGGTTGCCTTATCTGATCCAGTTTCCCTCTTCACCCCTGGAACCCACGCACCATCTGAACCAAGGTAGTAATCTCCTACCCACTCATCTACTGCCATATATCCGTCATTCTTAAAATAGTAGCATTTACCATCTATCCAGAGCCAGGTGGAGGAAGGGTACCAGCCAGAATTATCGGTATACCAATACCCTTTCCCGTCCGAAGCCCAGTGACCTCCCGAGTACGCCTTATTCCAGATTCCATCAGAATCAAGCCAGCAACCATCACGGTAAGCACTGGTCTCGATATATCCACCATTCGAAAAGTAATACCAGTTCCCACTGATTTCATACCACTGATCAGCCGGATACCAGTTATCCTCCTGGTACCACCATCCGTTCCCATCTCTGTGCCAGGCACTTCCTGCCTGAGCAGTATCACTGATCATCCCAACAACCATAAAAACTGATAAAACAAATAAACAAATCTTTGATTTCATATATACTTAACCTCCAATATAGAACTTATTCTTTCAATTCAACAAAGCCATTATTACATAATGCTTTATCTATTTTTTTGCACAAAAATATATCTTTCCGAATAAAAAAAAGAGGAGATTTTGTATTTCCGTTTGAAATGAAGGTCCCACATGATTATTTTTACTAGGATTTACTATACTGGAGAGGGCATCTGAGTATGGGAAGAGAGTGGCGTCATCCTTCCTGATAAGGACTTCATATCCACCGTACTGGGTCCTGAGTATCTCTTCCAGTTCTCCTGCTTCATTACGTCTTTTCTCGTAGCAGTATACAAAAGCTCTTATTACCGTTTTATCTTCCATCATCTTCTTAAAATCTGGTCTCGTATTTCTCGGCATTTCTTTCTCCTCCTTTACCTAGTGTCAGGAATCAGTCATAGACGGGGCTTGGGGTAAACTGATTCTCTATTAATGATTTTAGAGGCAAAAAATAACTATTAAAACATTTTGCTTTCAATAAACGCAAAAAAGAACGGTCCTCATAATTGAGAACCGTTCTGGCATATAAACTTTCATCCTAGAAATATAGTCTCCTGTTTTGATTCTTTATACTCTTATTTGCCTATATAAATACATATTCACTGGTATCAGATTACATTATTATTTTCTTTTATCGATGTTTCTGCCCGTTATGTCAGACTGCTTTCTTTTAACCAAGGACTATTTGTTAATGTTGAATTAATCGAGGTTATTGCCCACTATGCCGAGCTGTTTTCTTTTAACAGAGATGTTTGAGCAGATGAAACAGACATTTTTAGTTATTGCCCGCTATGTCGGGCTGTTTTCTTTTAACTCTTTAACCATCAACGGGAAAAGGATTCCTGAAGGTTATTGCCCGCTATGTCGGGCTGTTTTCTTTTAACAAATGAGACCTTCGAGATCGGAGGAATCGAGAGTTATTGCCCGCTATGTCGGGCTGTTTTCTTTTAACGTTTTCGCACAGTCTCTCTCAGATGAAAAACTGAGTTATTGCCCGCTATGTCGGGCTGTTTTCTTTTAACTTAACAAATAGGTTTTACAAAAAGATGAGCTTTAGTTATTGCCCGCTATGTCGGGCTGTTTTCTTTTAACTTGCTAAAGACAAACGAGACAACCATGTTTTGTTGTTATTGCCCGCTATGTCGGGCTGTTTTCTTTTAACCCTCGAGTTAATCGCTAATAGTCCTGTTTCAGAAGGGTTATTGCCCGCTATGTCGGGCTGTTTTCTTTTAACAGTGATGAGCAATTTGAAGAGATTATCAGATATGTTATTGCCCGCTATGTCGGGCTGTTTTCTTTTAACCCTACCTCTCTCAAGGTAGAGTTTTTGCCGTCTTACGATTGAATCTGCGGCTAAAAATTCTTTTATTAATCAAATATGCCACTTTTGAGACTAAAATGCCATGTAAACCCTCTATTTTAGCGTATCGGCTTAAACAAACACATTTTCGTCATAAATCATCCGCTCTCTATATGATGTATCCCCATAACTGATAATCTCACATAGACTATTTAACTTATAAATGATTACTGTATCCTTATCATTTTCCAGTTTCTTAAGACACTTCTTTAACCTATCATATTTTGAATACGATAAATGTGCTTCATATGCAGACTCTTGCACTCTATATCCAAAACTATTCAATAGCTTCATATAGGTTCGCCTACGCTTGTCATATGACACATCATATATAACAAGAACTCTCACTTTTTCCTTCATATCAATATTCACCTTATTACAATAGGATTATATCTGCTGGCATCATTCTCTTCTATTGCGTGTATCATAGAACTGACCTGATACTCCAAAGCTCTCCGATAGGACATTTTCGATGCTCCTGCGATATACGATGTAGTAGTATCCATTTTCTTGTTATATTTGTCGAGCACTTTTTTCCGACCCGTATTTGTCAGATAATATGGATATTCAGACTGTATGCCCTCGAAATCATCAACAAGTGACATTTCCTTTCCATTAACCAGGCTCATAACCATCGAATCAATAATAACAGCACGCCATTCTTCAATCATATCACTCACAAGAGCCGGATGCCCTTCGTGATCCTCGTGTATGAAACCAAGATATGGACTTAAACCTTTACTGACTATAATCCCATATAATTCCTTATACAGAAGCGAATAACCAAAACTGAGCATAGAATTAAATGGATCTTTAGCAGGGCACTTGCTCCTATGGTCAAATGAATATTCAAAGTTGACAAGCATTCCTAACCCATCAAAATATTCCCTGGCAGATATTCCCTCATATCCCATCAGCTGTGGAATAGTCTCGCAAGAATCTATGTGTTTCTTATAACGTAGCATATTATTGATATTTGATTGAATCCCACATTTATCTGTCTCTTCTTCAGCTAAGATAACTTCTGAACTTGTATAATTTCGATTAAATCGACGCAGAATTGAAATCTGATTACTTATTTTAGCTCCAATTATCTTCTTAGCGAGTTCAAAAGATGTATCACTTAGATTAAATGTTGCCTGTATCCGCTGTCTCTTCACATTGACATAGTTTGTTCCCGAAAACCCACCGATATAACCGCCTGTCGATGAGAAGAAGGAAATAGGAATCCCTCTTCTCATACACTCCTCAACACACTGAGTTGTGAGCTGCGGTTTACCATATACATTTATTCCATCAATAGTTTCTATCGGAACATCCTTTGTCTCGGACTGATACTTAATATATATCTTTCCAGCTTCATTTCCTACAGTAACCCCATTATCAATAAGATGTAACACACACATATCACTACCTCCGACATATAAGATATCTTAATTATAATGATATGGATAAAGAGCTTCTTTGCACAAAAATACTAATCTACCTATAAGTCTTAAAAAAAGGCATCAAATGGAGTTGAGGTTAGTCCACCACTACTGTTATTATTCCTATAAGATGATGAATTTCCACCTTTGTTATTTGATGGTTTTCTGCCGTTACCACTAGACATTTTTCTACCATTATTGTTCTTGGAGCTCGTTTTATCTTTAGCTACGCTACTTTCACCAGAGAACTTATAATACCCTTCTGAAAGCTCAATTTCGGGAGTTTCACCACCTTCAGAGTAATACAGAATCCTGATGACATTTTCAACATAGCCCATAAGTTTCGAAGGTCCCTTAACTTTCTTACGATCGTCATCATCAAGCTTATAAGTAAAGCTATCCGGCTTAAGACCATTCTTATTCTTAAGATCAATCTTGGCGCAGGCTTTTGTTGTTTTTCCAACCATCTTACTGCCAGTCTCAAATACGAACGACGGAACAAGTAGATGTCCTGCAAGTATATTGGATAAAATGTTAGGAACATTCTTCTGATACTTCATATCATAGGTGAAGAATCTGTCAAAAATCTCGCTATAAATACCAAGCAGACTTCTATCCCTCTTTGCATAGTAATTAAAATGATCAATATAGTTTCTCAACTTTATTATATCATCGTGTTCATCAATCACTTCAAAAAGCTCAAGACCTGAAGTGTATAGATCATAAGTAGGCCTGTAAACATCTGAATTACCCTTATTCATATAGCCAGAATACAGAGCAAACATCGGAACTCTCTGACCGATCTGTCCAGTAAAAGCTTCCCACTTATTCTTTTTATCAGTATAATCCCTGGATTTTTTATCATCAGGATAAGCCTTATGTCCCCTGTAATACAGGTCAACACCATAAGTATACATAGCCACAATCTGATAAAGGATTGCGCCATTTATACATCTAGAATTATCCGTTTTATCAACAAGTTCTATTTTCTTATAGGCGTCAGGCTTCTCACTGTTATTATTCAGACACATATAATGGAAGCCTAACTGGAAATACATAAGGTCTCGCTCTCGTAGATATGTCCAGTTAATAAGCTGTCCATAAAGCTCGTTGATTATTTCTGAATAATCAACCACATCCCTGAACTCAACTCTGTTCTTCAGTTCCTGATATTCCTTCAGTCGTTTCTGCTGATCAGCAGTTTTACAGCCACCATCTTTTCGATAACTCTCTATATCTTTATCAGCACTGTAATACTCTTTAATGATATTACTATCAACTCTCGGTATTGCCCTTGAAACAACTCCCGTTGCACCATACAGTTTGGCAAGAACTATGTTTCTATTAAGGATAGGGTTGGTTCCATCATGATATATTTCTATCCTCTGCCCCTCTATCTTGTCCTCACAGAATGCTCCCAGCATAGCTGCTTTATTATCAGACCTCGATTCATCCATTTCAAAATCGAGGAACTGTTCCAGATAATCAGCATAGTCTTCATTATCTTCAAAATAATCTTCCAGATTATTTGAGGTATTACCACAGATTCTGGTACACATATCTATTACCTGAATGATATCATTAATAGGCTTGGCTTCCTCGAACTTTGGCAAAGCATTTCCAGTTTCAGAAGCTCTACGCTTTATACTGTCAACGTACTGTACATAACTTCTTAATGCTCCCACTAACTGATTAGTCTGTTTCGGATTAAGAAATCTTGTCATGATATACCACTTCTTAAGCTCGTGCGATGCAGAAACCTTCTTTATCAGCTCTTCATACTGTGCAGAAGTATAGTCAGGTAAGAACTGTTCAACTGACTCAAGCTCAGCATCCGGGTCAATATGAGGTTCCTTGATAAACCCATATAAGGCGTTATTATTCTTAACATAGATTGTAAGAGCTTCATTAAGTGCCTTGTACAGTCCCAGTTGATAATGTTTGAATATCTCAACATTCCTCTGAGACTTCTTGATGTTCTGATTATTCTGCTGATTGTACTCAGTCATTATCATCTGACAGATTTCTGATAACGAATAATGCTCCAGTTCAAGAACACGATTTCTGAAATCCTCAATAGGTTTATCCTCGACTACTGTCCTAGATTTTCCATTTCTACCTATTTCAGTGTGGATCTTCATATCACGTATGTTCTTAATAAAGACATTCTTCGCATCTTTTTCATGTGCTAGAAAATCGTTATAATATACCTGCTTATACAGATAATACACTGCAGATTCAAACTTTTTCAGATTCTTATCATCAAGCGCAGGTTTAATACCTTGCTGTCTTAGATATTCGCTGAAATCTCCCCTCTTCATAACCCTCTCAAATGAAGGTACCTGAGATTTTCTATCTGTATATGTGGAATAAAGCTTTTCAAGCACTCTGTTTAGATCTGCATCTTTATAATAAAGTGGCAGATTATTGGAATAGAACTTCTGTTTTTCAAGAACACACGCTTTCCTACACTCATACTCAAACATATCAGATATCAGATCAGGGTTACTGATATCTGTGTTCTTCTTTTCAGTTTTAAAATGAAAGCTTTCATTACGAAGCTGGTAAATAAGTGTCTTGATGTCATTTAAAAAGGCATATGAATCAAACCCTTCAGCTGAAAGGTCGGTAGAAAACTTTTCCCAGGAACTCTTTCCACCAAAGAACTGGAGAATACTCTTTGTTATAAGGTTTTTATCAACGAGTTTATCCTGATTCTCGCTTATCTTTAAGTCCATCAGATCTATATCACTGTCAGCTTTTACAACTGCTCTTGACAAGTGATTGCTAGCAAATGATACATAAACAGCGGTCTCTCTCTGAAGAGTCTCCTCTGCACTGATTTTTTCATATTCGAAAGAAGTAATACCTTTTATATATGCATCATTTATCCTGCCAAAGCTCATATCACCATCAGGTTTAGTTAATTCATCCATAGCAAAGTTATAGACACTCTTACCTATCGCGATATACTTTATACTGAGATAATTAATAAGTCCCTTCCAGACCTTCTCACTGATATAGCCTGTTTCCAGACGGAAATCATCACTTCGTCCATTTGAGAAGATTCTCTCAAACTCACCCTCGATATGATGAATAAAGAACTTGGATACATTCTTATCTTCGAAAAAGAGATTATTTGAATCTTCATCAATAGCCTTAAAGGAAGTGCGGAACAGTTCCATATTCCTGGTTCTCAACATATCTCTAAGTTTTCCGCTTTCTGCCTTTTGTACTATCTTCTTCTCTTTCTTTTTTCTTTTTACTTCATCTTCCGGGTCATCATCTTGAATTTTATATACGGAATAATCTGGTCTAGTATAATCTACTATCTTAGCAGTATTCTGTTTTGCTTCATTATGTCGTACCCAAACATCAAAAGTATCAGCGATCACGCCATCTTTTCCATAGAAGTATAAGTCTGCAAGTCTTCTGAGTCTCATTAAGGAGTCTTTACGGTCTTCCTCGCTTAACGTAGCAAACATCTCAAGAAAAGAAGTCAGTGCTTCTTTCTCTTCTGCTTTTGTAAGTCTGACACTGTTCTTTGAAGACCTGCGATTATTACTGGATGCAGGCGCAAGAATAGTTGTATTACCGCCACGACTAACAGGCTGAACAACCAGATTCTGTTTTTTCAGGGATTCGATAGTATTCTTCTGCATCTTGCTCTTACTATAATCTTTAACTATCGGTTCCACGATATAGCTCTTAATACTATCCTTATCAGCTTCTACCTTTTCTTTGTGAGAACCTTCTGATGATGGTATACAAGCTTCAAATAGATTCTCAAACGCCTTCTTGGTGTCCTCTCTTCGAAGGGTTCCTTTTAAAAGCACATTAAGTGCTTCATCTATTGATTTTTTAGTTTCATCATCATAAACAAAACCCTTAAACCCATATGTGACATCATCAATCAATCGATCAGCATCCAGCTTATATATAGTCTTATCCCTTTCGCTATTGATTCCCTTGTCACGATTTCGACTAGTATATTTTTTAATTATTCCATTAAAAGTGTCTGCAACTTCATTCTTACGGTTCTTATCATTTTCATCATTTACCGGGCCAAACACAGAATATAGATTGTTAGCCTTTCTTATTCTATCCTTAACTCTTTCTATTGGGTCAATTACTGCCTTTTTAGAAGGATCTATGTATAATAATCCCTCTGGACCTTTATTCTCTGTAACCCCAACTGCTGTTCTTGTATGACCTACCTTAGAAATCTTCATATTGCTATACCCCTTTCAAAGTCTACTCATTATCTGTACATAAATGTAAGCTTGCTCTCAAGTAACTCTTTTGCTTCCATTAAGCTCATATCTTTTATTCCATCAAGGCACTTAAATTCATCAATATAATCCGATATTCCTTCAACCCTTGATTTATCTACGAAATCCTTCATAGATATATCCATCGGTTCTTCCACATCCTGATACATAACAATCTCAAAATATAGCTGCATTATTGAGATAGTGGCATCACCACTGACAAACTCAAATACCTTCTCACCATATCTCTTCATTTTCTTCTTATTATTCTTATATCGATAAATGAAGTATAAATACTTGTATATTGTCTGCCAGGGATCATTCTTGATGTCCATCTTTCTCTCAAGTGTGTTAACCAGCTTGATGATATCATCAAGAATATCCATATCTGTATCAAGATAAAATGTATAGAACGCTTTTATATAAACAAAGAATGCATATCTGATGAAGCCTCCCTGTTCATAGCTTCTTCTTAATGCTTCTAGCTGTCCTGCTCTGGTCTCTAAGTCAATGAAATCATCACCAAAATATCCATAATACTGCTTTACATATCGTTCGTAAGACTCCCTGTCTTTGTTATCTATATAGAGATGAAGCAGATATGATAATGTAATATTATAGTTACCGGCATTATCGCCCCACTTTTCAAGTGACGATAGAAACCAGTTTTCAGATATCTTCTTTTCACCCAGGAATGCATATGCCTGACCAAGAGAACTGAAAATCTTTCCGGAGACAGTTATTCTAGGATTTCCCTCATCCCCTGTCAGGTTACTAATAGCTTGCTCAAGCTGCTCCACAGCCGATCTTAGATTTTCACTCTTCTCATCAGACTGTTTATCAGATATGCTATCAAACATCTTAGGGTATACATCCTTTAGAAACATATCTTTCGCTTTATCAAACTCAAAGGAGTTGAAATATAGCTGTGAAGAGCTGATCTTGTAATCTATATAATCAAATGGATTGACATATTTCCTATACTTCTCACACTCTTCTACCACAGGTATCAGACCCTTGACAGTTCCTTTATGATTTAATGCTCGGAGCCTGATACTATTTAAGCGGAACAGCGTTTCACCAGTCCTTGGGTTTACTCTATTCTCATCAACCAGCATCTGAGAGATATTATAAAGCTTATTTATTATATATAGACCTTTATCATAAGCAAACTCATCCCGCTTACCCATGAAGCCTTCTGTATAATCCAGGTACTCCGAAAATCTGTCTAATACCCTGGACTTATAATTGTCATTTTTAGTTAACTGACCAACATAGTTCTCCAGCTGTGGAACCAGGACATCATAGTAATATCCCGCCAGTTCAAAATCTTTTCTCTGTCTTTGGGCTGTTTCATCAGGAGTCGTTCTGAGAAGCTCACCCTTCAGGCCATTTTTATGCATCAGATACTCGAGTTCATACATCCTGGCGAGATCCGCTGAGACTGCATACTTATACATCCGCCTGAACATAAGATCGGCCTTATCGTAGTATCTGATCTGAATATTGGTATTTGAACCCATCTGTTTTTTCAGAGCTTCATATATATCTACTGCTTCTCTTTTTCCTATATTCTTATTTGCAGCTACAGAACTATTCACATAGAATTGAAGAATACTGCATACAGTGTCTGCCAGATAATATAAAGGCATCTTCCCGCTTGCATGCTTATAATCTATCTTTTCAACTCCAAAATGGTAATTGGCCTTTGCATAGGAGCTATCCAGGTCCTGCTCATATATTTCAGACGAAAGAATATTCTTATAGATTCCCTGATCTGTTATATGATAATAATGTCCATCCGCAGCCGCCTGATTGCTTAGCTCTCCCGCTGTATGATTATTTCTGGGGAGTGATCTTCTGGCCAGTTTAAGATAGTAATCCTCCGGGGAATCATCAAAATGATAAAAGATACAGTTCGACAGCATAAGAGATGCCATTCTGACATAAAGGTTGGCTCCCACCTCTGATGATGTAATATTGGAACTTATCTCTTCGACTATATTCTCATTATCCCTGAAAGGATAAATGTATGCATCCATACCTATATTTTTAGACTTAATAAACTTGAGGGTTTCACAGTTAATATATGTATTAAATGGCTGAAACTTATTTAACAGATTGATAGCATCCACGATAGCTGTTGAATCTTCAACCGCCTTAGAAGATAAGGAACTGTCCATATAGAAATATGTCTCGTTCCATTTTGTATGAAGGCTTTCAGGGTAGCTGACAAAGACAGTATAATCATTTCTGCCCTGAACATATTTGATACCATTATCTGAAAGAAGAGTGTTATATTTTGCTATAACATCTTTAAAGAATATTTCTATCTCCTGATTAAGATTATTGATAAATGTATCTGAGTCTGCAACACCTTTCTTCTGGAACACGATACCTCCTACTAGTCTCGTGTTCCTGTCAGGTGATTCAAAACTCCCCGATTCGTCAAATGCTACAATTCTTACTGTCCCCATATCGTCTCCTTCCCACGTTCTTTGTAATTATATTAAGTCAATCTAAGAACTGACTCTAGAGTCTCATACTTAGCAGCCTTCTGATAATAACCCTGTAACCCCAATTCAGAATCGCCACTATGCTCTATAAACTGTTCTAACAGCTTTTTCTTTTCATCTTCCCAGCCGCACATCTCACACTCCATCCAGCGAATCTGATATGACATAACCATAAGGATAGAGAGCTGTCTGTTTCTATCTATAACAAAACTATCATTAGATGTAACGGCCTTTTTAAAGAGATGAAGAACATCCTCATTTACTTCGTTATCATTTAACTTGTATATAATTAAGGCCATATGTTTATATATCAGATTCACTGGAAATGAAATATATTCCCTGGATGACAGCTGCGTCATAATCCCTCGAAGACGCTCTGCAAAAGCCTCAATATTAGTTTCATTTATATCCTTAGTACAAAATGCATTTATTAGCATTAAAATATCTAACAGATAGTAATCATTTCCTGGTTCCCGTTCTATTTTTTTGTCACCAATGAATGAAGATATAAGATCTGCTACACTAAAAACTTTTGGATATATTTCTTTTAGATATAGTGCTATATACTTATTCGCCAGATCTTTGTCACGTTCTTCAATAGCTATCTTTAATATATGACTGATCGTAATGTGTTTGTTCACTCTGTCTTGAAATACACCCACTGCTTTTTCCAGATAATCAATTCCTTTTTTCTTATCTTCTTCATTCTGGGTGTATGTACTCTGTACATATAGGTAACGCCCATATGCGCTGTAGGATCTTCCCATAGATTTGACAATTGATTCGTTCGTAACGGCAAGGCCACTGGTCTTTGCAGTATTGATATATACAGAATAAAGCTGCTCCTCTATTCCTATATTCTCCTCCTGAAGCATAGCTGCCTTATCCACATCACCCATATCATAATAAGTTTCAGTGATACGGTTTATTGTTGAAGCATAGTCGGTTATACCGATCACGCCCTTTTCCTTCATATTGAAAAATGTCTCTGCCAGCTCAGCTGCTTTCTTCGAGTAAGCAGTATTGTTATAACAGCCTATACCTAGATATAAAAGCTTTGCAGTCAGTGAATCTGACTTTTCATTATCACTGAAACGATACAGTGCATCCAGATATTCATATAAATACAGACACTTATTCTGATTAGGTCGGTCAGTTAGAAGCATTGAAGACAATTCTTCAAGGGCACTTTTATAGTTATTTTCATTAAGGCTGATATGGCTCCCAATATCCTGAACAAGCATATTGATATCAACATCAAGTCTGTAAGCCCTGTCTGCTATACCGATATAGTCATTCTTCTCCATATCATTTAACAGCTCAAGAATACTATCCAGCACCTCTTTCATCTCAAGAGCTGTTCTGAATCGATAACTTGGAGATGACTCTGTACCAATGCTAATAAAATTTTCGATAAGATGTTGAAGCACCAGATTGGGATCCTGTGCGAGATCCATCAGTTCTTCTATTATCTTCGCAACTGAATATATATCACAGCTTTCATCAAAGACTTCATTTTTGTAATTATATCTTTCAGGCGCAGCATAGCCCTCTGTGAACTGATAATCACCTTCAGTCCTATATGCTATGCCATTCTCATCAAGCTCCAATGAGCTTTGAAGATCTATAAACTTAACTTTAAAATCACCTTCCCCTATATCCTCTAAAAAGATATTGCCAGGATGAAGGTCCATATGAAGATATCCCTTTTTATCATAAAATCCCCTGTAGCAGTTATGAAGGACATCTAACGAAGCCAGTATCTCTATTCCTATCCTGCATATTTCTTTAATTGCAAGCCCCGATTTTTTGGCGGTCTTCATCTTTTCAGCAAGAAATATGCCGTGATTCTTAAACTGCATTACTATATATCTATCATCTATTCTTTCAAGAACAGGAACAACAACATTTATAGATGACGCATTATCTATTTTCTGGGAAGATACAAGCTCTCTTGTGCCTGAATTATTTATATCACTCTGATACTCCTTGACGACATAAAGAAGACCCTCACCCAGTTCAGCCTCAGTTTCCTTTTTCGCTTTATAAAGCCTGGTCTGAGGTGTCTCATATATGACATCCAGCAGATCATAGTCCTTTATCTTGTCCATTTTATCACCTGATGATTACTTAATCCCTCTTTTTTCCGATGGGTAATCCCCCTCTATATGCCACTCCATATTACTCTGAACAACCCTGAAGACTGTTCCATTAATAACATTACCATATATACTGTCAAATATTGTCTGACAGTTCTTGCAATACCTTATCACGAACTGAATATCACGCGAGACCAAGGTGATAAGAAGCGGCATAGGCAGCGCACTCATATATTTATGTCTCTTGATTTCCTTTGACTTCTTATCCTTTTCCCATCCGTTTTCAACCCATATATCAACCAGATGGTTTCTATACATATATGCATAGAGAAGGAATAATTCAAAGAGATCCAGCTCTTTTCCTTTGTCCAGGGCAAGCCTCATATTCGTTACGTTGGTCATATCAGCATTCCAGTATCCACCCGTGATCAGCAGATTACCAATATCATTTTCGTGGCCTGACGCTATGGCCCATCTTGCTGCTTCGCTCTTGCTGAATCTCCTTAGATTTACAGTATCACTGCCAGATTGCTTCTTACCAATAAGCTTGTTATATATGTCACCTGGAGTCTGATTTGTATCACTTATATTATAAAACGAACGCTCTATATAATTGCTGTTGTAATAAGCGCTGGAAAAGGCATATAACATCGCATCACGCTTTATAGGCTTTTTCCTGTTGTAATCATTCTTTGTTTTTGTAACTTTATCGTTAGGATAATCCTGATCCCTGTCATTCTTCTGAATATCAAAGATCTTATCGATGGTATTAACCTTCGATGTCAGCTCATTTCCCCTATAATAATATGACTCATCAATATAATACATAAGATTCTTTTTAAATGAGCCCATATCTACCATATAGGAGATAAGATTTGAATAGAATGCATATTGTACCTGCTTGAATACTGCCAGATTGCTATCCAGATTCTGAAGAAACTCTTCCTCCTTCTGTTTATCCCTTAGGAGCATCTGTTCAAAATGTATCGTCAGGGTTTTATCATATGAGATAGTATCTTCTGATTCAGTACTGCTGTTATTTAAACTGAGCTGATTCGTCTCATACAGATCATTTATAATCTCGTGGATATTCCACTTCTTTGCTACCCTGTCATAATCTATGACAGAATCACCATATACAAGTCCACTCTTCGCATCCTGCTTCACCACTATTTTACTCGGCGATCCAGGTGCAGATTCATCTTGTAAATTGGAAGACTTCTGGTATAACTGATCAAGTTTTGTTATATATGTATTGATGACATTCTTAACGTGCTTTACTCTTTCCTTGGCAGCGTTTAACTCTAGTGTATAATCATCACTCGCTTCAGATTCTTTTCTTACTCTCTCACTGTAATAATCAAGATAAAATATGCCGATACAATCTACTATATCAAGCTCATACAGCTGTGCTTCGCCCGAACGTATGAGCCACTCATTTACGTCTTTACTTGAGAGCCCATACATCAGTCCTATCTGTACTGCAGTATCTTTCGACGGTGTATTAGACCCTTTCAGAATGCTTTCAAGATACTCGTTCTTATAAAATGCTTTCTCCAGATTTGCGTCACCGAAATCAGGAAGCATCTCAGCATTTCGCCAGTAATTATTCGTATCGCTTTTTAATATCTTTATCTTTTTGAAGTCCGTGGAATATCTGCTAAGGATGCCGGAAGATTCTGACTGCAGGAAATCATATAGCGGTCTTTCGTCACTGTTATATCTGCTTATTATCGTTTCAGCAAAATAATCAGCAAAAAGCGCGTGATTATTATTCTCAATGGCGCTTCTCACACAAGTCTCCAATATCTCAAAGGTAGGTTTGCCGCCTGATACGTCATACTTATTCTTTAATTCACTAAGAATACCCCTATTATCATCTACGTACTTTTCAAACTGCTGAATATCTCTATCAGATATACCAGGATTGCTTACAGCAGGACTTTCAACATTGTAGACATTATTCCACTGTTTTTCACCCGAATCAGCATCCTTTATTCCAAATATAGACCCACCAATCAGAGACATTATAATCACCCTCAACTTCCAATATATAGATATCAGATAAGCAACAACAATACCTCCAAATTATACCACATTTTATAGTCTGTCACCAGTTGAAAGGGACGGTTCACCGCATACAGAGATAACTCCGCGGACCGCCCCAACAAGACACCTATAAGACGTAGATGTGGGTTAATCCCATATTTCTTTCATCGGGGTATATTCCCTCGATCTTCTCGTTGAAAAGCCTGGTGTTGATCATAGTCTTGATTGCTGTGCCGTGTCTGTAGCCGTGGATGATGTGAAGCTGGAGCTTGCAGGGAGCCAGGTTGATGATGTTGTTGACAAGCCTCTTGGAGTCTTTTACGTCGAGACCGTGAACGTCAACACTAACATCTGTGATGCCATTTTCTTTTTCACAGATCTTTGTCCTGTTCATCTCATCATTTGTGAGTATTATTGAAAATCTGTCCTTAACTGTAGTCATATCCGTTACCTCCGTTATTTTTATTTTGTAACTAAAATCTACCCGAAAAAAAGAACCATTTTTTTGCACAAAAAAAGAAAGACAGCGTCGGAACGTTGTCTTTCATAAAAAACGTATCTAATTTTGCAGCTTCATCTAGACAATAAAATACGAAACAAACGAAGCAATGGCTACTATTCCAAGGAAGCTCCCAGAATAAATAAAGCTGTTTCTGGCGTTATTAGCCAGAATATCAAAGACAGCATACGGATCCATCGGGTCTATATGGATATCTACCATCTTACCCTCTTCTACTTCCGGCCTCAGCGGGAGGAACCTGAAAAATCTTCCACCATAGTATTCGTTCTGGCTTTCGATAGCATTTCCGTTATAGGTATATCTGTATGTCGCATTATACTGTATAAACTTTGACCTCAGTGTCCTGTCCCCGGTCTTGCTTTTTCTCACTTTGGTAACATACGCCGGCACAGTCACGGTACATCTCTTTTTCAGTTTTTCTATCTCAATTGCCCTGTACCAGAAATAAGCCGACATGGCCCCAGTCACTATCCCGATTATGACCATCCACTTGTAGAACGAAGGATCAGTCCTTTTGTCCCCAGTTGAATCTATATAGGTAGTGGTCACTGTATAAGTATTCCCGTCTTCATCCACCTCCTCGTGCGTCTCCACGGAAGTCGGCTCCGGCCCCGTCTCGTCCCATCTGCAGGCGGAAAGTCCCAGCAGCATAACTAATGCCATTAAAAATAATCTTAATTTTTTCATCCCGTCCCTCAGTTATAATGTAAGATAGCAGCCGCCCCTTTTCCTCCCAATAGTGCTGCTCTGTCAGATTCACGGGTGTCCAGAGCTCTCCCGTCAGGGAGGAGTAAAGCACCGCCTGCCCGTCGTCCGTTGTACCGGCGGCATAAAAATCATCCTGGGCGTAAAGGATATCCTGAAAGGTGCAGGGCGCAAATTCTGCTCATGGCCTGCTTCTTTCGTCAAAACAGCCTTCCCAGCCTGTCAGAGCATCGTGACGGCAGCCCCAGCAAATCCACTGAGCTCCGGATAGTATTCACAGCATTTCGCGCATGCAGCTGGTTTCCCCTGGGTTTTGAGTAAGTCTCTGAGTTCCTTAGCGTGACCATCGGCTTTGATACGGGTAACGAGCTCCTCTAATTTGCCTGTCCCTCCGCTGACCTGATTCAGCTTGTCCAGTTCCAACGCCACGTCCGGCGTTTCGTTTTTGATTTTTTCGTTCATGTTTTTCTCCTTTTCTGATTATAATGTTTCTTCTAAATCTGCTGCTACCATCAGTGTGCCGATGAGTGCAAAGGGTTCGTTCAGGCCGCCCGCAACCATAGCAAGATCGTCCAATTTCAATTCAGTGCCTTCTCCGAAAAGACATTTGCACAAAGCCTCCTTATGGGTTGAGTTGGAAAGTTCTTTTCCGATTTTGCATTTTATCAACATTCTCTTTATCTTTATACCATTCTGCAACAATGTTGTTGATATTCTTCTCTCCCACATCAGTTAAAAGATATCTCAACAAAAAAAGACATTTATATAAATTAAATCAAAAAATACTAAAAGCGGTATAGATAAAGACAATTTTAATATGTCTATAAGTTCGCCTTTTGTCCAACTTTCTTTCGGATTATGTGGATTAATTTTTATATCAGTGTTTTGATTTTTAGAATAACGGCAATGCTTAGAATAATTATGCTCCGACTCATATATCTGACCATTATAATTATATTGAAAAGTCACGTCATAACTATAATCATATTTTACTTTACCTGTTTTAGAATCTTCATGTTTATGTTGCTTTTCTTCTACATATTTTACCTTGGCAACAATTGTTTCAGTACATACAATCATTCTTTTAAGATTTCCCAAAATAACACATAATATAAGTAAATGAAAAAACAATAAAATTAATCCTACTATTACACCACCAATACTCATTTATATCCTCCGCTGACTTTATTATATAGCTACATTTCCATAAGAATTAAACTTTACATGCTTATTCATATTTCTCTTTTCTGGCATATTCAATATCATTCTGATCTGTTTCAGAAACGAGATCATATTAGCCATATTTTATTACTCTCCACTTCAGACATTCAGACTCAACAAATACAACATCGTTCAATTTTTGATGTTCTTCATTATATGGATTGAACTCATCCCACACGGTCCAGAAACCCTTGTATTTACTTATCTTCCGCTACTCTTCTGGTCCAGTCATAAGGCGTGCTCTGATATACGTAATAATTGAGCCAGTTAGTATACAGTGTGTTTGCGTGACATCGCCACGACTTGATTGGCTCTCTTGTTGGATCATCATCAGGGTAGTAATTCACAGGAATATCCGGGTCTAATCCTTTACCCAGATCTCTATGATATTCCTGATCCAGCGTTAATGCATCATATTCCGGATGGCCTGTTACAAATATATTCTTTCCGCCCTCTCCTAAAATGATATATGGACCGCAGATTATTGAGTCTGCAAGGATTACAAGGTCAGGATTATTCCTAACTGCCACTGCATCTATTCCAGTATATCTTGAATGTGGTGCAAGGAAGGTATCATCAAAACCTCTTACCAGCTCCTGGCTCTTATGCATGGTTCTATGCTCGTAGACACCAGATAGCTTCTTTGGAAGCTCGTACTTATCGATACCATAGTGATAATACAGACCAGCCTGTGCTCCCCAGCAGATATGAAGTGTTGAGGTTACATTATCTGCTGCCCAGTCCATGATCTTTCTAAGTTCTTCCCAATACTCAACCTCTTCAAATTTCATTTTCTCTACTGGAGCACCAGTGATGATCATTCCATCCCATTTACGCTTTCTAACCTCACGGAAGTTGGAATAGAATCTTTCCAAATGCTCCCTGGATGTATGTTTTGACTCATATGATAAAGTTCTTACAAATGTTATGTTAACCTGAAGTGGGGTGTTCGAAAGACTTCTGAGCAGCTGAAGCTCTGTATCTTCCTTAAGTGGCATCAGGTTAAGGATCAAAATATCTATAGGACGAATATCCTGAGTTGTTGCTCTGTTCTCGTCCATAACGAAGATATTCTCTTCCTCAAGTATTTGTTTTACAGGTAAATCATTATCAATTCGAATCGGCATTTTATCTTTTCTTCCTCGTATATATTTATTGAATGTGCAGTGGGGTCTGTCCCCATTGCACATTTTTATGTAAACTGACTGTTTTTGAACATTTCTTCGGAGATTATCGGGATTCCGAGGCTCTTTGCTTTCTTGTTCTTGGAGGAGTTGGAGGCTATATCGTTGTTGATGAGGGCGGTTGTCTTGGCGCTGACACTGCCTGCCACCTTGCCGCCGCGGTCCTCTATCTCCTTCTTCAGGGCATCTCGGTTTGGGTAGGTCTCCAGGGATCCTGTTATAACAAATGTCATCCCTTCAAGGTCCTGCTCCGAGGTATTCTCTTCTATTACAAAATCTATGTAGCCAAGAAGTTTCTCGACTTCCTCACGTTTTTCTGTATTCTGGACATATGCCACGAAATCTCTTGCCAGCACCTCACCGACCTGATCAATCTCCATCAGGTCCTCTGGCACAGCGTTCATTATGGCATTTATATCACTCTTATAAGCCTTGACGATCAGCTTGGCATTTGCGACACCAAAGCCCGGGATTCCCAGGGCGTACAGGAAAGCCGCCATATCAGCCTTACGCGACGCGTCTATGGCCTTCATCAGATTGTCGTAAGACTTCTCGCCGAAACCGTCCATAGTAACGATGGTGTCACGGTGCTCTTTCAGCGTGTAAATGTCTGACAACTTATGGAGTATGCCAGCGCCGATGAATCTCTCAATAGTCGCCTCCGACATACCATCGATATTCATAGCATTTCGCGATACAAAGAGCGAAAACAGCTTTATGTTCTTTGCAGGACAAGCTGGATTCACACAGTTCAGAGTTTCGGTACCATTATCATTTCTGATTTCCGTCTCGCCTCCGCAGGCAGGACAGATATCAGGAATTGTAAGGTTGCCAGACTTCGTAAGATTCTCGGACAGCTGAGGTATTATCATGTTGGCCTTATAAACCTTGATCCTGTCGCCAATTCCGAGCTGCATATCCTTTACATAGGTTATGTTGTGAAGGCTGGCGCGGCTCACGTCGGTACCCTCCAGATCCACTGTGTCGAATATTGCAACCGGATTGATAAGGCCAGTTCTGGACGGGCTCCACTCTATCTCTCGAAGTGTTGTCTCTGCCTCCTCATC
Organism: Lachnospiraceae bacterium NE2001; assembly: GCA_900110635.1. Lineage (GTDB taxonomy): Bacteria > Bacillota > Clostridia > Lachnospirales > Lachnospiraceae > Eubacterium_Q. The sequence goes on along the minus strand of FOEK01000016.1, from coordinate 61,508 downwards.
CTGCCATTTAAATGCTATCGCATCTCTTGGGAACTTTGCAGTAGTACCAAGACTCTTGCCATAGGCTGTGTCATCAAATGAAAGAACAAGTCCATCCGTTGGAAAATCGTTAGTTGGAATCTTTGCAGAAAACTCCTTTACTGTATCAGGAAGAGTTTCAGCTGTAACCGCCTTATACTCAACTGTATCAAATCCAAGACTCTGCAGATATTCAAAACGCTTCTCAAAGCTATTTTCAAAGCTTGAAAGAAGATCTGCATCTTCTGGCTCAACCATGGAAAATGCATAGAATCTTACGCTTCTTTCAGCGGTAATCTTGCTGGACAGCTGCCTTACGGAGCCACTGCACAGATTACGCGGATTCTTGTACTTCGAATCCACATCCTCAATTGATGCATTTATCCTCTCAAAATCGGAATAGGTGATGATGGCCTCGCCTCTGATGGTGAGACGTCCTTTGTAGCTGATGCCACGAGGTATGTTGACAAATGTCTTCGCATTCGCGGTGATGACTTCGCCAATCTCGCCATTTCCACGGGTTACGGCCTTTACCAGGGTGCCGTCCTCGTAGGTAAGAACAACAGTGAGGCCGTCCATCTTCCATGAAAGAAGGCCCTTCTTGTCACCCAGCCAGCTGACCAGGGCATCCACCTCTTTGGTCTTGTCTAGCGATAGCATTTTAGCTGGATGCTTCTCCTTAGGAAGCTCGCTCACTACCTCATAGCCCACGTTCTGTGTGGGGCTGTTGGCGAGGATCGTGCCGGTCTCCGCCTCGAGGGCCACCAGCTCGTCGTAAAGCTTGTCGTACTCGAAGTTGGACATAATCTCCACGTCGTCGGAGTAATACGCCTTGGAGGCTTTATTCAGTATCTCAACTAATTCCTTAATTCTTGAAATCTTATCCATATCTATTCTAAACTACTTATATAATAAATCTATCTATAGTTATAATATAAATTATCTATACACATATAACTCAAGCCTATACGTTATGCCAAAATGTGCAATTGGGGACACACCTATGTGCAATGGGGACAGTCCCCATTGCACATTTTGCGCAGTGTTGCTTCTTCGTTGGGGGTCAGGCGGCGGTATTCGCCAATCGGCAGGTTGCCGAGACCTATATTCATCACGCGGACGCGCTTCAGAAAGGTTACTCGATAGCCAAAGTGCTTGCACATACGTCGGATCTGTCTGTTGATGCCTTCTGTAAGAATGATGCGAAATGTATTCTTGCCCGTCTGTACGACCTTGCATTTCTTGGTTACACGAATCTTCTTATCTGCTGATTGACTTTCATCTGCTGCTCGATTATCCCCTGTTCTATTATCATCTCCTGATCGGCGACTTCCCGACTGACCATCAGCATATCTATCATCAGTTGGTTCCAGTTCCAGGGGTACGCCTGATTGCATACCTCGGACAAATGCAGCTGTCAGCGGCTTGTCCACTCGAACCACGTATTCCTTCTCGTGATTGTTGCGAGCCTTCTGTATGCTGTTGGCCAGCTCGCCATCATTTGTCAGAAGGATCAGCCCCTGGGAGTTCTTGTCCAGACGTCCAACGTAGTACAGCATATCCGGATAGTCAAGCTTCCTGAATATACTATCTTTGTCGGCATCCTTCGATGTGCAGACCAAACCAAGCGGTTTGTTGTAGGCCAGGATCACACGCTCCACTTCCTGTGGCGATACTACCTCGCCCTTGTAGGTCACTTTGTCGCCTGGCTGTACCCGGTCACCTGGCGCGGCCTTGATACCATTTAACAGTACCTCTCCACGCTCTATCGCTTCGTCTGCTTTTCTTCGAGATAAAATGCCTGACTGGCTCAGATATTTATTTAAGCGGATTCCATCTTCCATCGTTTAACTTTCTAATATCAAAATATCGCTGCGTCTATTCCAGCACAACTAGATATTATAGCTTTTTTTCATGGATTATTCAACTAACCTTAAAATATTAACTATTATATATTTTTCACTTAAATATATTAAAAAATAGTGGCATTTTTATTCCGATAGGTTTATAATACAAAGAGTCTGCCAGAGAATTGTTAATTTTCTTAACAAAAACCGCGGGGACAGTATTATATGACTTATTCAAAAATTGGAGAAATGTTATGGACAAGATAGATTCAAAGATCATATCCCTATTACAGGAGAACGCTAGATATCCGCTGAAGTACCTGGCTGAAAAGGTGGAGCTATCCTCCCCCGCTGTGTCAGCGCGAATCGAGAGGCTGGAGGCACAGGGCATCCTGACAGGCTACCACGCAACACTGGATCCTGTAACGCTGGGATACCATATAACAGCATTTATCAATCTCACACTGGAGCCACATCAGAAAGTGGAGTTTTATCCATTTATAGAGGCGTGTCCAAATGTCCTTGAATGCAACTGCGTTACCGGCAACTACTCTATGCTGATCAAGGTTTGCTTCCCAAGCACTCAGGAGCTGGATATCTTCATCGGACAGCTGCAGACCTACGGAAAAACAGAAACCCAGATCGTGTTCTCAACCCCGGTACAGCCACGAGGCATAAACATCTCAGTATTAAACCTGAGCGACGACAAGTAAAAAACAGCCGATTCTCTTGCTCGAGAATCGGCTATTATTTTACTTAGTTGTTGAGGCGGTTCAGGAATTCCTTGAAGGCTGGATCCTGCTCTGCCTTTTTGTCCTCGTCGTCCTTTACCATTTTATAGAGATCCTGGATATCTGAGGTGCGGTTCAGCTTACCTATATAGTCGGAAACTTCCTGGCTGAGCATTGTGTTGTCAATCAGATAGTGGCCGTCCTTCTTAACTACATAGTAAGGGCCCAGCATATCCAGCGGTGTAGATTCCACATTTACTATTGAAATGTTAGCGATGGCATATACAACTGTGGAGTTTTCGTCCATACCCTCAACTGTGTAGCAGTTGATGTTCTTGTATGCAGTGATGACCTTGGACTGGCTCTGAACTGTGGACATATTGTCGTACTGTGTAGGATCAACTACGCAGGACTGGAGCGTCGCCTGATCACTGGAGGACATAGCGCTGAGATATGTAATGATCAAAGCGTTGATGTCAGGATTGGCGTTGGTCTGGTAAGAAAATCTGGTGCTAAATGACATATCCAGGTCTTCTTTCACGGTATCACGCTTGTTATATGCGATGACTCCCAGTGAAATGAGGGCCATAATGAAGACTGTCCAAACTAACAGCAGCATCTTCTTAATCTTAACTTCTTGTTTCCTGTTCTTTGCCATATCTTTCTTCCTCACTATTAAACACAAAAAATATTTATCCGTTGTTACGTTATATATTGCTGTAGTGCACCAGACGGGAATCGAACCCACGCACATGGCTCCGGAGGCCATTGCTCTATCCACTGAGCTACTGGTGCGAATGACTTGCCGCATAGTTGTTATGCCAGCGAAGCCGCCATTTCGATATCCTTTGCTATCTGCTGCGTAAGTTCCTCAAGTCCCGTGAAATGTCTCTCATCTCGAATGAAAACTTCAGGTACTATTATAACATCAAATCCGTAGATATCATCATTAAAATCATATATAAATGTTTCAACCGTGGCTTTGTCGCCATCATCGATGGATGGTCTCATCCCGATATTGGTGATGCCTGAATAATTATGCCACTCTTTTCCATCAAAAATCCTAACAACCGATGAATACACTCCGTACCTTGGAAGTATCTTCGTCTCGTCCAGAGCGATATTTACCGTTGGATAGCCAAGGGAGCGCCCCAGCTTCTTCCCCGACTCCACCTTGCCCATAATACTGTAAGGCCTGCCAAGATACTTCTCGGCACTCTTCATATCGCCGTCAGCCAGCTTCTCGCGGATCAGCGAAGAACTGACTATGTTCTCATCAATGCGGAGTTTATCTATAACATTTAACCGAAATCCGTACTTCTCACCTAGTTCTCTCAAGGTCTTGACATCGCCAGCCCTGTCCTTGCCAAACCGGAAGTCCACTCCCACGGAGACATAGCCCACGTTCATCTCGTCCACCAGAATCCTGGACACGAACTCTTCGGGACTCATCTTTGCAAATTCCGGGGTAAATGTTATATATTCTATATCCTTTATCGATGGAAACTCATTCTCCAAAAACTGAGCGATCTCGGCCGAATCGAAGATTCCGCTGTCTGACGTGACAAGCTTCAGAATCCTGGGAGTCATTCCCTCTCTTTCAGCCACTTCTGCTATATCCTTAAGAAGCATCTGGTGTCCCAAATGAAATCCATTGAATTTACCTATAGTTAACGCTGTCTTCTTCATAGCATTTTAAAAACCTTAAAATCTTTTTTATCAGCATCATAGCTGTAAAGGGCTTTCAGTTCATCCTGATAATAAACCCTGAAAAACATAGCCTCTTCTAAGCTTTTTGATATTGCGATATGAGCTGTATCTTCAGCTTGACCTGATTTAGCATCCTGAAATGCTTCTATATCGGAAATACTGAGACGATTGCCGTTAGTTAGTAGCTTTATGCTACTATCTGATACGCTGACTGCGGGTACAGCTGCCAGGATCGTATCCATTGGCTGAACTGACTCAGCGAGTCTGCCCTCTTCTTTCATAGTCTGAAGATCCGAGATACGGAAACCATCCTCAGCTTTTATACCATTTACATCATCTCGAAGCAGCCCCGACATAGTCGCGCCGGTTCCCAGCTTCTCACCCATATCTCTAATAAGGCTTCTTATATAAGTACCCTTGGAGCATCTAACTGAAAATGATATTTCACCTGTCTCGGGAAATATATCTATCAGATTCATTTCATATATCTCGATAGGCCTTGGCTCACGCTCAATGGTAATGCCAGCCCGGGCGTACTCGTAAAGCTTTTTGCCATTTACCTTGATGGCTGAGTACATCGGTGGAATCTGCATAGACGGGCCAATAAACTCCTGGAACACCTGGTTTATTCGATCCCTGACCTCAGCATTAAAGAATTGTCTTGCAGCATCTTCCTTTGATTCGATCACATTTCCGGTTATATCATCTGTATCCGTAACCAGTCCAAGCTTCATTCTTGCGATGTACTGCTTGTCCTTTGTCAGGATCAGATCCGAGAGCTTGGTCGCCTGACCGAGACAGACTATCAGCACGCCCTCCGCCATGGGATCCAGCGTACCGGTGTGGCCAATCTTCTTCTGACCGTAAATACCGCGGAGCTTTGCCACCACATCGTGAGAAGTAAAGCCCTGCTCCTTGTATATATTAACTATTCCATTATACATATGTCGAAACTCAATCACCTGAAATCATAAAATATGCACATTAGTTGTCGAGCTGGTCTTTGACGAGGTCGGCAACTTTGGCCAGTACCTCTTCGTAGGGCAGTTCGGACTCGAAGCCTGCAGCTTTTACGTGCCCACCGCCGCCAAATGTAGAAGCCACAGCATTTACATCAACCTTTGACTTTGCTCGAAGACTGTATTTGAATTTCTTCTTGTTCAGCTGGTAACAGAACAGCGATACCTCTACGCCATCAGTCTGGCGAAGCTGCTCAACTATTCCGTCAGTATCCATCTTGGTGCAGCCCATTTCTTTGAACAGCTCGCTTGTAACTACACCAAAGATGAGCCTATTGTCAAGCAGGAGCCTTGACTCCGTCATAACGCGGGCGCCAAGAAGGTTCTGCTTATAAGTCTTTTTGAAAAATGTATCGTCTATTATCTGCTCGAAGTTGACTCCCATTTCCATAAAGAGACCAGCAAGTTCCATAGTTCTCTTGCCAGTACAGGAATAGCGGAAGACGCCTGTATCGTGTACCATTCCAAGGAACAGACAGCTGGCAGTCTTAAGACTAACCTTTTCCAGATCAATAAGATCACACAGTGCCTCACAAGCGCTGGATGCACCAGGCGACACATAGCAGAGATCTCCGAAGCCCTCATTGCTGACGTGGTGATCTATACAAACAGTAGATATAGCACTGTTGTACAGGTCCTGGAAGTCTCCCATTCTTTCCATAGTAGATACATCAAGAGAAATGGCCAGATCGTACCTCTTGTTGGAGGCTGTATGCTTCACCTTGCTGGTACCGTTAAGTATCTTAAAATCGGGTGAGAAGCTCTCTGCATACACCTGCACAGTCTTGCCCTTGTAATTATCATTTATATAGTTATACATAGCCATAGTGGAGCCAATGCAGTCGCCATCCGGATGGATGTGGCCGATTATAGCTATGGTGTCGGCATCGCCGATCATCTGATGGAGCCTTTTGGATTTTTTGATAATATCACTCGCCATCTGATTCACCTTTCATAATATCGTCTATCTTCTTAGACATCATAACACCGTACTCGATTGATCTATCGAGTACAAATGTTATCTCTGGTGTATATCTCATATTGAGAGACTCAGCCAGGCGCTTTCTTACGAAGCCCTTGGCGCTGTTAAGACCGTCAAGTGTGGACTTGCCAGCCTCCTCGTCCCCCAGTACCGAGATATAGCATTTACATTCTTTTAAGTCGTTGGTCACGTCACATTTTACCACGGATACCAGAGAGCTGACTCTTGGGTCCTTGATTTCGAACTCGATAACGTGACTTATGACGCGCTGCACATCACTGTTTGTGCGTGCACGTTTCGGATTATTTCCTCTCATTTATTGTACTCCTATTTATACACCTCATCCGACCTCGCTACGCTCGGCCACCTTCCTCTCAAGGGGAAGGCTAGGTGCGTGGGATTTCGACCATCTTGTAGACTTCGATGGTGTCGTCCTCGCGAACGTCGTTAAATGAATCAAATACAATACCACACTCGTAGCCGGCCTTGACTTCCTTTGCGTCGTCGTTGAAACGCTTGAGAGATGCAATCTTGCCTTCCCATATCTGGTCGCCGCCACGGGAGATACGTGCTGATGCATTTCGCTCGATAGCACCGTCCTCAACAAATGTACCAGCGATCGTACCGATACCTGAAGCCTTGAATGTCTGACGGATAACACCGTGACCAATAACCTTCTCCTCGAAGATTGGGTCAAGCATACCCTTCATAGCGGACTCGATATCGTCGATGGCATTGTAGATAACCTTGTAGAGACGGATATCAACCTTCTCGTTGTCGGCAAGCTGCTTAGCCAGCGGCTCTGGACGAACGTTGAAACCAATGATTATAGCGCCTGATGCACCTGCAAGGGTAACATCGGACTCGTTGATGGCACCAACGCCCGAGTGAATACATTTTATAACTATTTCTTCGTTAGAGAGCTTAAGAAGACTCTGCTTAAGGGCTTCAACTGAACCCTGAACGTCAGCCTTGATAATGATATTAAGCTCCTTAAGAGTACCCTCCTGCATCTGGTTGAAGATATCGTCAAGTGACATCTTAGCCTTGGTCTCGGCAATGAGGTTCTCCTTTCCACGTGTGATGAAGGCGTCACTGATGTTACGTGCCTCCTTCTCTGTATCTGTAGCGATGAAGATCTCACCTGTGTTAGGAACGGTTGAAAGACCGATTACCTCAACAGGCATAGAAGGTGTTGCTTCTTTGAGAGCCTTCTGCTTGTCGTCTGTCATAGCTCTTACACGACCGTGGGACTCGCCGATTGCGATGAAATCTCCCACCTTCAGTGTTCCCTTCTGAACAAGAAGTGTTGCAACTGCACCACGGCCCTTATCCAGCTTAGCCTCGATAACGATACCACGAGCCTTACGCTTAGGATTAGCCTTGAGCTCAAGGATATCGCTGGTGAGCAGTATCATTTCAAGCAGGTTGTCAATACCCTCATGAGTATGTGCTGAAACAGGTGCAAATACTGTGCTGCCGCCCCAGTCCTCAGCGATGAGGCCGTACTCTGTGAGCTCCTGCTTAACTCTTTCTATGTTAGCTGATGGCTTATCTATCTTGTTAACTGCAACGATGATCTCGATACCTGCAGCCTTTGCGTGATTAATAGCCTCTACAGTCTGTGGCATAACACCATCATCTGCAGCAACAACCAGGATTGCGATATCTGTTGCCATAGCACCTCTGAGACGCATAGCTGTGAAAGCTTCGTGTCCAGGAGTATCAAGAAATGTTATCTTACGTCCGTTGATCTCTACTGTGTAAGCACCGATGTGCTGTGTGATACCACCAGCCTCTCCAGTTGTTACGCTGGTCTTACGGATAGCATCAAGAAGGGATGTCTTACCGTGATCTACGTGACCCATTACACAGACTACTGGAGGTCTTGTTACAAGTGAATCCTCTGGATCCTCGATATCACGAAGAGCCTCCTCAACGATATCAACCTTTACTTCCTGCTCACAGATAATGTTATACTCAAGAGCGATCAGTTCAGCCTCTTCGTAGGTGATGTCTGAGTTAACAGTATACATCTTACCTTCAAGGAAGAGCTTCTTTATAAGCTGGTTAACTGGCTGCTTGATCTTGGAAGCGAACTCGCCAAGAGTGAGAACCTCTGGAAGTGTAACTGTCTTGATTACTTCCTCTTCCTTCTTCTCCTGCTTCTTGGCTGGCTTCTTTCTTCTCTCGCCAGTATCCATATCATCTACATTTCTAAAGTCTTTCTTAGAACGCTTATCCTCACGTCTGGAGTTACGAGTCTCTCTATTCTCTCTACGAGCCTCCTTCTCCTTATCCTTGGACTTGTCGCCCTTTCTTCCAGAAGACTTCTTGGAATCTGAAGGTGCCTCTGATGCCTCAGCCTTTGCTGGCTTGTTGGAACGGTTCTTCTTGTCGAACTTGTCATCAGACTTATCCTTTTTATCAAACTTATCAGACTTAGCTGGTCTGTCAGACCTGTCGCCTCTAGGTCCTCTGTCACCTGACTTATTGCCAGAATTATCTTTCTTAGCTTCAGGCTTTGTTTCAGCCTTTGCCTCAGGCTTTACCTCAGGCTTTACCTCAGCCTTTTCTTCGGTCTTTGTCCCAGGTGCAGTTTCAACCTTCTCCTCAACCTTTGCCGGAGCCTCAGCAGCTGCTGGAGCTGTCTCAACGGTCTCTGAAGTTGTCTTTACTTCTTCAATCTTCTCTTCTACCTTAACTTCTTCTGTCTTAGCTGGTTCAACTGCTTCTGGAGCCTTAGCTGGCTTCTTTGCAGCCTCCAGAGCGGCATTTTCAGCAGCAACCTTTCTCTTATATGCAGCTAGTGCAGCTGGGCCCTTCTTCATAGCCTCCTTCTCCTCTGCCGAAACTCTTGGCTTCAGAGGAGTAACTCTCTTAGCAGCAGGCTTTGCTGCTGACTTTGAAGCTGACTTAGATGGTGCCTTCTCTTTGCTAGCATCAGTCTTAGGAGCAGCCTTCTTGGCTGGCTTCTTTGCAGGAGCAGCTGCTGCTGCCTTTGGCTCTGACTTCTTTGCTGGAGCTTCAGCCTTCTCGCCTGTGATCATCATCTTAGCGTAATTCATCAGCTTCTCATCTATGTCAGATGCCATGGTAAGGCCATCTCTCTTCTTCGATAGAACTCTAACTACCTCGCTAGGCGTTACCTGTCTGCCCGCTTCATTAGTTAATTCTTTCGCAAATAGTAATATTTTCATTCATTACCTCCAAATCGTATACTAAACTGAGTACCAAAATCCTGATTTTTAACTGCTATAACTGAACGTTCAGCCTTACCGATAAGCTGCCCCAGCTCCGTCTTCCTGCCGTATATGACATAAGGGATATGGTAGTATGTGCACTTATCCGTAAACTTCTTTCGCGTATTGTCTGATGCGTCCTGTGAAATGATAACGAACACGGCCTCGCCTGTCTTTATGGCCTCCTCGCACTGATACTCACCGGCAGCAATTGCCCCGGCCTTCATAGCGATTGGAAGCAGACTCAGCTTGTACTTCTCGGCCTCCTCTAAACAGAGGGCGCGAACCTCGTCGTCTATCAGGCCATCCTGATACGCTTTCTCTATACATATTTCATTTTTGCAAATGTAAGCGCCCCGGCCGTGCTGTTTGCCGCTGTCGTCCTTCACCACTGAATCTATCTCAGTATTCCGGCCTGACACAACGATCCTGGTCATATCACTCTTGGGCTTTTCAGCCTCACAGCACACGCAGCGCCTCATAGGCTTACGTCCTATATTCTTCTTTTTAGTACTCAAGCTGTCTCCTTATTATTCCTCGTCAGAACTCTCCTCTGCTGGAGCCTCATCATCTGAAGTTGCATCCTCTGCAGTCTCATCAGCCTCAGCTGCCTCTGCAGCTTCTGCTTCAGTTTCCTCGATAGCAGCAGCAACATCCTCATCTGTTACAGCTGTTATTTCATCTTCATCATACTCTTCGTATTCATCCTCGTACTCAGCTTCCTCAGCTGCTGCCTGGCTCTCACTCTTGATATCAATCTTGAAGTTTGTAAGCTTAGCAGCAAGACGGGCATTCTGTCCCTCTTTACCAATGGCAAGTGAAAGCTTGTCGTCTGGAACTACAACTCTTGCAAAGCCTGTCTCCTCGTCAACATCAACAGATACAACTGGTGCTGGACGAAGTGCATTCTCGATAAATACAGCAGGATCCTCGTCCCACTCAATGATATCGATCTTCTCATCTGCAAGATCAGCTAAAATGTTATTGATTCTTATACTGTTAAGACCTACGCATGCACCTACTGCATCAACATCAGGGTCATTTGACCATACAGCAAGCTTTGAACGTGAACCAGCCTCACGGGCAATGTTCATGATCTCAACTGTTCCGTCCTCGATCTCTGCAACCTCACGCTCGAACAGTCTGTTAACAAAGTTAGGGTGTGTTCTTGATGTGATGATGCGGAAGCCGCCTTTATCATTTAACTTTACAGATACGATGTAGAGCTTGATCCTGTCTCCAGGGTTGTATCTCTCACCTGGGATCATCTCTCTTGAGTTGAGCATGGTCTCAGTCTTGTCATCAAGTGTGATGCTGAGATTGTAGCCAACCTTTCTCTGTACAATACCGGTAATGATGGTATTTTCCTTATCCTTAAAGTAATCATATACAGCCTTACGCTCGTTTTCCTTAAGACTCTGGAGGATGATGCCTCTAGCCTTCTGAGCAGCGATACGACCGAAATCGATGGTCTTGATCTCGCACTCTACAAAATCATCCAGCTCACAGTCTGGATCAATGTGCTTAGCATCCTCAATAAGAATATCGGTATTAGGGTCATTTATCTCATCAACAACCTGCTTTGGTGCTGTAACTGTGATCTCGCCTGACTCAGGGTCCATAACAGCCTTTACGGCATCCTTTCCAAAATCCTTTTCACAAGCTGAAATGATAGCCTTCTCGATTGCGTCTATCATTACCTCCTTTGAGATACCCTTTTCCTTTTCCAGCTTATTTAAAGCCTCAATTATCTCTGTCATTTCATCCTCCCTTTTTACTCTTCATATTCAAGTCTTGCGCTTGATATATTATTCTTATTTAATACCACTTCATTCCCGTCAACGTCGAGTTTCAGTGATTCACTATCATTGTAAGTAAGACGACCAACAAACTCCTTGGCACCGTTCTCGGCCTTGTAGAGCTTGACCAGAACCAGCTTGCCGATGCTGCGTTCGTAGTCCTTTTCCTTCTTCAGCTTTCTGGTAAGACCAGGGGAGCTGACCTCCAGTATGTAGGCCTCCTCTATAAAGTCTTCGGCATCCAGCTTAGCCTCCAGAGCCCTGCTGATGGTGACACAGTCGTCTATCATAATGCCACCCTCTTTATCTGCATAAACCCTGAGGTAGTAATCGCTTCCTTCCTTCACGTACTCCACATCCCAGAGTTCGAAGTTGTTAGCTGCAATAATGTCCTGGACCAGTTCCTCGGTCCTCTTCTCAATATCCTGTTTTTTCATAATCTCTCCTAAAGACAGGGGACGGTTCTCCGTCTTTCAAAAACAAAAGTGGATTCGGAACCCGAACCCACTCTAGTAAGTATTATTAAGTTCTAAAGAATAATAACAAAAAAGTGCTTGAAAATCAAGCACTTTTTTAAGTCTTATGCGTTCATCTGAGCAGCAACCTCAGCTGCGAAGTCCTCGTTCTTCTTCTCAAGACCTTCACCTGTCTCGAAACGAACGAAGCTCTTGATACCAAAGTTAACGCCGTTGTCCTTAGCAACCTGTGCTACGTACTGAGCAACTGACTCCTTGTTCTCAGCCTTTACATATGTCTGATCTACAAGGCAGATCTCCTTAAGATGCTTTGAGAAACGTCCCTCTACAAGACCAGCGAAGATCTTGTTCTCAAGGTACTCAGCCTTGTGTGAAGCAGCGATATCTCTAAGAGCCTGAACAGCTGCATCTGAAAGGAAGTTGAAGAGGAACTTGTTGTTCTTCTGCTCTTCGTAAGCAGCCTTATCAGCATCTTCCCACTTATTGTTCTCTAAAGCTTCAGTAATAACTGCATTAAGGATTGGCTTTGGAAGTGAAGCTGGATCAGCAAGTGAGCTGTCGATAATGATATCCTTTTCCTTAGCAAGCTCATCTGCAGAGATCTCATCTCTCTTTACATATGAAGGATTCATAGCTGCGATCTGCATAGCAATGTTCTTCATTGCTTCCTTAATATCATCTGATGGCTGATTGCACTCTGCATTTACAAGAACACCGATCTTACCACCCATATGGATATATGATACTACAACATCGCCTGTAACCTTCTCGAAACGACGAATTGTAAGGTTCTCACCGATTGTAGCGATCATTGACTTGTGATAATCTTCAACTGTAGCTGAACCATCGATAGCTGATGTTGATGCAAGAAATGCTGCCATATCTGCATAGTCGCCACCGTTGATCTGTGTTGCAAGACCATTTACGTATGTCTGGAACTTCTCGTTCTTTGCTACGAAGTCTGTCTCTGAGTTAACCTCAATAATTGTTGCTGTCTTATCATCATCTGAAACAACAGTTGCTACGATACCTTCAGCTGCGATTCTACCAGCCTTCTTCTCAGCTGTTGCAAGACCCTTCTTACGAAGGAAATCTACTGCTGCATCGAAATCGCCGTCTGTCTCTGTAAGAGCCTTCTTACAGTCCATCATACCAGCGCCTGTCATCTCTCTAAGTTTCTTTACGTCTGCTGCTGTAATAGCCATTTGTTTATCCTCCTATTATTCTAATATCATTTCACCTTATCAAAGGATGTAATTACTTATTTTTGTAAAATGTAATTACTCAGCATCCTCTGCTGCTGCCTCAACTGCCTCTTCAGCTGCTTCTACTTCCTCAGCCTCTTCAGTCTCAGTAGCTGTATAACCCTCATTTGCCTCGATAACTGCATCAGCGAGCTTAGCAACGATAAGCTTTACTGCACGGATAGCGTCATCATTTCCAGGGATTACATAATCGAGATCATCTGGATCGCAGTTTGTATCAGCGATACCGATAAGAGGAATGCCAAGTGCATGTGCCTCCTGAACACAGATTCTCTCCTTGTGAGGATCTACTACGAAAATGATATCAGGAAGTCTCTTCATACCCTCGATACCACCAAGGTTCTTCTGGAGCTTCTCCATCTGCTTCTTGATGTTAACAACTTCCTTCTTAGGAAGAACGTCAAATGTACCGTCTTCTTCCATCTTCTTATACTTCTTAAGTGTCTCAATTCTTGACTGAATTGTCTTGAAGTTTGTGAGCATTCCACCAAGCCATCTCTGGTTAACGAAATACATACCACATCTCTCAGCCTCTGACTGGATTGAATCCTGTGCCTGCTTCTTTGTACCTACGAAAAGAACTGTACCACCGTTTGCTACTGCATCAAATACAGCTTTGTAAGCCTCATCCATCTTACCAACTGTCTTCTGAAGATCGATGATGTGGATACCATTTCTCTCTGTGTAGATGAATTCATCCATCTTAGGGTTCCATCTTCTTGTCTGGTGACCGAAGTGAACACCTGCCTCGAGTAACTGTTTCATTGAAATAACGCTCATATTACACCTCCTGGTTTATTCTTCTGTGGACTTCCTTTTAAACATGTAAACCGCCATAAATGTATCTTCTTTTCACATTTACTGAGCCAGCGGCACCGAACTGTTTAAATCCACATGTATATTCTTACGGCACTACGCCTAGAGCCGCAAAGGGTATATTAGCATATAAGAATCCTTATTGCAAGCCCTTTTTATAACAAAAATCGACAGATGAGAACCGTCCCATCTGTCGATTTTTTTTATTTACCTTGTGTCATAATTGTCTTAGCAATTTCCTCTTTGGACGCTCCGGACTTGATCTCGAAATCTCCAATGTGAAGCTTTGAGTCATAACCCTTCTCGATAAGCCAGGTGTTGTACTCTGTTGCTGACTTTACAAGGCCTGCATCTTCAAGGAGCTGTGATACTGTCTCTGATGTCATACCGGATGTTACTGTGATCTTTACAGTGCCAGACTTCTTGGTATCCTTCTCAGCTTCTGTTGTTTCTTCTTTTGCAGTCTCAGTTGTTTCTTCTTTTGCAGCCTCAGTTGTCTTTTCCTCGGTTGTTGCCTCAGTTGTCTTCTCTTCGGTTGTTGCCTCAGTTGTCTTCTCTTCGGTTGTTGCCTCGGTTGTCTTCTCCTCAGTTGTTGCCTCGGTTGTCTTCTCCTCGGTTGTTGCCTCGGTTGTCTTCTCCTCGGTTGTTGCCTCGGTTGTCTTCTCCTCGGTTGTTGCCTCGGTTGTCTTCTCCTCGGTTGTTGCCTCCTCAGCCTCTGTCTCTGTTGCTTCAGTTGTAGTTTCGGTGGTCTTCTCCTCTGTAGTCTTCTCGTCAGTTGTCTTTTCCTCGGTGGTAACCTCTTTCACATTATCATCTTCATTAACAGCTGCTTCTTCTGTTGACTCAGCAACAGTTGCATTTCCCTGCATATCTTTCTGTGGTCCTGTTACAAATGCAGCATAGGTTATTCCGGCACCAAGTATCAGTCCGATACCAATTCCACGTAATAAATATTTTCTATTCATAATCTAATCTAACTCCTCGAATATATATTCACCAGAATGTGCAGTGGGGTCTGTCCCCATTGCACATTATTATGTTAACCTTGCTGTTTGTCGATTACGGCCTTTACTTCGCCTACGCCGATACCGAGTACCTTGGATATCTCGATAATACTGAAGCCTGCGTTAAACATCTCCATAATGTTTCCAACAGTGTCTCCCTCTGTAAGGCTGATGCCTTCTGCCTGAAGTATCTCGTCAAGCTCAGGAGTTTCTGCGTTGGAACTATTCTTTGAATCAGCTTCCTGTGGAGCAGCTTCAGCGTTACCAGCTGGCTCTTCATTAGCTGTCTCTGCTGCCTCCTGTGCAGGTTCAGCTCCCTTCTTGTTTTTCTTATTCTTCTTGTTCTTCTTATTAAACTTCTTTGGTTCTTTCTGACTGTCATCGAACTGATTCATATCCATAACAGGTCCACGAAGGACCTCTGTATCGCCTTCTGAATTATGTACGATCGGTTCAGCAGCATCTGCAGCAGAAACTGGAACATTCTTATAAGCCGCTGTAGCATTTGCAACATTCTGAGCTGCTGCCATTGCAGAATCAGCTGCCTTTGTTGCTGCAGCAGTAGATGAATCAGTTTTTTCGATAAGCTGCTCAAGTTCAGCCTTCTTTGCATCTACTCTCTCTTCGATGGATGTGAGCTCAGTCTTGATCTTTGCAAGACCTTCCTTGTACTCATCAACAACCTTTATAGATGTCTTGAACTCCTTCTCCTTGTCGCCAATCTTCTTAAGAAGGTCCTCAAGCTCAGTCTTGTTGGAGTTTATATCTGCAGTCACTTCGTTGTAGTACTGCTCAAGCTTCTGAGTGTCCTCAGTTGCACGCTCATCTATCTTACCAGCGTTCTCATTTACCAGGTTCTTTACTGTCTCGCCAACAGTTTCCTTAACCTTCTTCTTGCTGTACTCCTTCATATGATCATCTACCAGCTTGTCGAGATGCTTCTTGTCTGCATCTGAAAGCTCGGACTGAACATTTGGATTGACAGCATCCTTTATCTCGTCGGTTGTTAGCGCATAGCTGGCAGCGATAATGATGACGCCAATGATAATTAATACAATTACTGTTACACTCATAACTAAAACCTCTTCTTCAAAAAAATTGCGGAGTTATGTAAATCAACTCCGCAAGTTATAGTATCATATATTCAAATCTATGACAAGCAATTATTGTGCTTATCTGACAGCAAATATCCCTCTTATTCGAAAGCTTACTGGACACCTCATCAGTCAGCTTCATCTCAAGGGGAAGCCTTTATTCGGAGTAGCCACACTCTTTGTCGGAGCAGACGGTCTTCTTGCCCTTCATTATCATATACTTGCCACAGCGTGGACATTTCTGAGTAGCTGGTCTGTTCCAGGATGTGAACTCACAATCCGGATAATTGATACAGCCATAGAACGGACGACCCTTCCTTGTTATCTTCTTCACCAGGTCGCCGCCGCACTCTGGACAGCTGACACCTATCTTCTCATAGTAAGGCATGGTGAATCTGCAGTTAGGGAAGTTCGGACAAGCCAGGAACTTACCATAAGCGCCGTATTTGATAACCATACGTGCACCGCACTCCTCACAGGTCTCTTCGCTCACTTCGTCGGCAATCTTGATCTTCTCCAGATTTTCCTGCGCGTGATTTATTTCATTTTCCAGATCAGGATAGAAGTTTCTTACAACAACCTTCCACTGAATGGCACCCTCGCCGATGCTATCCAGAAGGGACTCCATATTAGCTGTGAACTCAACATCCACAATTTCTGGGAACGCATTTTCCATCACATTGTTTACTGCTTCACCAAGCTCGGTGATGTACAGGTTCTTCTGCTCCTTCACAACGTAACGTCTGGTGATGAGAGTTGAAATAGTAGGCGCATAGGTTGAAGGACGGCCGATACCATTTTCCTCCATAGTTCTAACCAGAAGTGACTCTGTATAGTGTGAAGGTGGCTCTGTGAAATGTTGAACGGTCTCTATCTTATCGAGGGAGAGCTTGTCGTCCTTCTTGATCCCGCTGAGGTTGACTCCAGCCTTGGCCTTGTCCTCCTCGGTGCTGTATATATTCTGATAACCTGCAAATGTGATGCTGCTGGTTGATGCCTTCAGCGTCTCGCCAGCTGCTGTCACTGTTACAGTAAATATGCTGTACTGGGCAGGCTTCATACGGCTTGCTACGAAGCGCTCGTAGATCAGCTTGTAAAGCTTGTACTGCTCATTTGATACATTTCCCTTCAGAGATGCAGGAGTTATCTCAACGTCTGTTGGACGGATAGCCTCGTGTGCATCCTGAATATTCTTCTTTGTTTCCTTTGCAGGCTCAGTAACCTCAGCCTCGTACTCAGGTCCAAAGACACGTCTTATATGCTCGCGGGCCAGTGCATCGGCCTCGTCGGATATTCTAGTTGAATCCGTTCTCAGATAAGTGATCAGGCCAACAGTGCCCTTGCCCTTTATCTCCACGCCTTCGTAAAGCTGCTGTGCAACTCGCATGGTCTTTGATGTGGAAAAGTTCAGCCTGCTTGATGCGGTCTGCTGCAGGGTACTTGTGGTAAATGGCATTGGCGCCTTCTGTGTTCTTGAGGAGGTCTTGATGTCTGTTACAACGAAGTCAGCTCCCTCAAGCTTCTTCTTAAGAGCATCGGCCTCTTTAGCATTTGATATATCCCCTTTAAATGTAAAGCTTGCGCTCTTCTTCTGACCAGGCACTGTGAGCAGTGCATCAAGTGACCAGTACTCTGTTGGGATAAATGCATCGATTTCCTTCTCTCTGTCAGAGATCATCTTCAGTGCTACTGACTGAACACGGCCTGCTGAAAGACTCTTCTTGCCCAGCTTCTCCCAAAGAAGCGGGCTGATCTCGTATCCAACCAGTCGGTCAACAACACGTCTTGCCTGCTGTGCATCCACCAGGTCCATATCTATCTCGCGGGCGTTCTTTATAGAAGCGCTTACCGCACTTTTAGTTATCTCGTTAAATGATATACGCTTGAACTTCTTGTCCTCAAGCTTAAGAGCCACAGAGAGATGATAAGATATTGCCTCTCCCTCGCGGTCAGGGTCAGTTGCGAGATATACAAAATCAGACTTCTTTACGGCCTTCTTGAGTGTAGAAAGCAGCTCGCCCTTTCCCCTTATGGTTATATAGTGGGGTTCGTAATCATTTTCGATATCGATTCCCATACTGCTCTTGGGCAGGTCTCTTATATGTCCCTCTGATGCTATAACCTCGTAATTCTTACCCAAATATTTCTTTATAGTTTTAGCTTTTGTAGGTGACTCAACTATGACTAGATTTTTTGCCATTACGTCCTCCAAATGTGTGTCAAGGCTCAAAATGAACCACTCCCCTGTCAACTGAATCGATAATATACAACATTCTTTTTTATATTTCAAGCAGATTTTACAAATAGAAAGAGCACATTTAGTATTGTTTACGAATGTAATAACTTTTTTCTATGCATTCGATAAGGCCTTTGTTTTCCAGTTCGCCAAGGATATGGATCGTATCTCCGACCCGCATATTGTTGCTTCGGATGATGTCGTCCATATGCGTAGGATTCGTTCCCAGCATTCTGAAAACCTCCCTTTCGGACACCGGAAGTATACTGTCATCGAACTTCTTTCTTCTATATTTATGGGGTTTCTTTACCTCAAAGCTATTAGCGAAAATGTCGCCTATCACATCCGACGGACTATCCACCAGCATAGCCCCCTGCTTGATCATCCTGTTAACCCCCTTGGACATGGTATCATTTACCCTGCCAGGAATACCGTATATAGTTTTGCCCTGTTCTAAGGCACGGTCCACAGTGATGACTGTCCCACTTCTCTGGGCAGCTTCCACAACAAGAAGACCATCCGAGAGTCCGCTGATGATACGGTTCCTTTCTGGGAAATGTATACCGATGGGCGAAACCTCAGGCTCGTACTCTGAGATAACCAGATGCTTGTCACACATTTCTGAGTAAATCTCAAAATTGGTCTGGGGATAACAGATATCCACACTTCCTCCCAGAACCGCAATGGTCTTGCCAGCCCGCTCTATGGCTGCCTTGTGAGATATGGCATCCACTCCGTAGGCCATACCGCTAATTATGGTCATCCCTCTGGCGGCCAGCTCATTTACAAAAAGCTCAGCCTGAGCCTTCCCGTAAAATGTAGGCCTTCGGCTTCCTATCACCCCAAGCGTAAACTGATTCTCGCTCAACTTTATATTGCCCCTGTAATATAATGCCAGAGGTTTATCCGGCAGATCCTGAAGCCTCGAAGGGTACCTTGCATCCACCGGAGTAACGCACCCAATACGCCTCTCCTCCAACGTGCGAATGCTCCATTCATACCATTTTTCCAGATCATCATTCATTATCTCGTCGCGGGTCTCGCCCTTTAGAGCGCCTGCCTCAACCAGACCATCCAGCACCTTTTCCTGCTTATACATCGCATCCAGTGCATCTATTGGCGAGCCAAATGCATTTACCAACACCCACAGCTTGTCAGCCTTCGTTGTCCTCAGATGGTTTAAATACCTGTAGGCCACCTGCATCTGCTCCTTCTCATCACTCGTTATTCTATCTAAAATCATTTCACTCACTCCTTTCAAAGACTGGGGACGGTTCTCTGTCTTTATAGCCATTTGGTGTTTTCGTTTTCGTTGCGGAAGAACATTGCTTCTTCGATGTCTTGTTCTGTTATGTTGTCTCGGTCTTCCACGTCGGCGATAGTTCGAACCAACTTCAGCACCCGGTAGTAGCCCCGGGCTGACATGTCGCTCCTTTCGAAACGTTCCTGGATCAGCTTCTGTTCTTTGTCACCGATATGTATGTACTGCGCCATTTTGCCCTGGGGTATCTCGGAATTAAAGACAAAGTCTTCATCTTTGAAGCGTCTCTCCTGCCGCGCCCGGGCGATCATAATACGCTCCCTGGCCTCGCTGGAGGACATGCCCTTGTTTGCACAAAAAAGATCCGCATAAGAAACAGGATTTATCTCGAGACGTATATCGATTCGATCCATAATCGGATGACTTATCTTATTCTGATAATGGTTTATCTCGCTGGCTGTACAGTGGCACCGCTTTCTGTCAGGAAAGAAACCACAGGGACAGTTATTTCTCGCTGAGACAAGCATAAATCTTGCTGGAAATGTATATGATGCCTTCACTCTTGCGACCCGGACCTTTTTATCCTCCATGGGCTGACGAAGACTCTCAATTACTGCACGGGGAAACTCGGGAAACTCATCGAGAAAAAGAACACCACCGCTCGCAAGGCTTACCTCTCCAGGCCTGGGGGATGCGCCGCCTCCGAGGAGAGCCACCTGAGATACGTTCTGCCCAGGACTTCTGAAGGGACGACGGGTTATATAACTCTTATCCCTGCTAGTGAGACCAGCCACACTATATATCTTTGTCAGCTCCATTGACTCCTCGTAGCTGAGAGGCGGCATAATCCCCGGAATGCATTTGGCGATCATAGACTTACCAGAGCCCGCTGCACCAGTCATAAGGATGTTGTGAAATCCTGCCACCGCGATCATAACCCCACGCTTCATGGTCTCCTGTCCCCGGATATCCGCCAGGTCACATTCACAGCTCGCAGCATCAGAACTGTTCCACTCCTGACTGTCAAAAGGGGTGGGCCATTTGTCACTAATAATGATACTCAGGATATCCTCCACACAGCTGACGGGATATATGCTCACATCACGAATAATAGAAGCCTCAGGGGCATTTTCCATGGGTATTACAACGCGGTTTATGCCCTGTTTCACGGCATGGTCAACTATGGGTAACACGCCACTTGCGGGCAGCACCCTTCCGTCAAGGCTCAGCTCACCCAAAAAGAGTGTCCGCTGGAAATCTTCATATAAACTTTCTGATATTGGGATTATTTCTAATGAAATGATAATGCCGACGGCAATGGCCAGATCGAAGCCCGCCCCATCCTTACGGAGGTCTGCCGGCGATAGATTGACAGTTATCCTGCGCGATGGAATCGCTATGCCTGAGTTCTTCAGTGCAGAACGAACTCTCTCGCCAGCCTCCTTGACGGAGGACGCAAGATAACCTACTAGACTCATCCCTGGGAGCCCCTGACTGAGATCAGTTTCAACGGAGATCAGCATTCCGTCTATGCCCAGGGTTGTACCGCTATTTACTTTACTGTACATAATAAAACCGGGTGGTTTTAGGGTTTGTGAAGATATTGTAATGACATTGGCATAAATATGCAACCTTATTTTTTTATTTCATCCTGAATATTTTAAAATGTCATCCTAAATATTTAAAATATCATCCAGAATATTCTAAATTGGCATCCTGAATATTCTAAATTGGCATCCTGAATATTCTGAATTGTCATCCTGAATATTTTTTATTTCATCCTTATCCTTAAATATAGGTTACAATTCAGTGTCTTAGGTCAAGTCCTTAATTCTTATTCTTTCGGCAACAATTTTTGCTTTTTTCATATTTTTGTTGCTTTTTTTCCTTTATTT
Source organism: Lachnospiraceae bacterium NE2001 (assembly GCA_900110635.1). GTDB lineage: Bacteria > Bacillota > Clostridia > Lachnospirales > Lachnospiraceae > Eubacterium_Q. The sequence continues at coordinate 40,113 of FOEK01000016.1, read as the reverse complement.
CTGCTTATTATTAGAGGCTTCAGCAACATTTTCTCCCTTTTTGCTTGGTTTTGTTGCTTTTCCCTCTTTGATCCTGCTTATTTTTAGAGGCTTCAGCAACATTTTTTGCCTATTTCTTTATTTGTGTTGCTTTTCCCTCTTTAATTCTGCTTATTTTCGGAGGTTTCAGCAACATTTTTCGCCTATTTCTTTATTTTTGTTGCTTTTTCTTACCCTATGAATAGTAACAAATAAAAATGCCAGTTTTTAATCTCCATCCTTCAAAAAGAAAATAAAAACTGACATTAAAATCGACATCAAAAACTTATGTAAACCATTTAAATGATTTATGACAGGATAAATCTCATCATACCAACTGACTAAGTAGCTAAAATATACTAAGTCATTTCTTTGTTGCTATGTTTTCCTTAGCCTTCTCTTTATTACTAAGTTTTCCTTAGCCTTCTCTTAGTAGTTGAAATATACTAAGTCATCTGCCGCAGGTCCAGTCATGGATACGCTGTCAGCATAGATAACAGGTCCCTCGCCCTGAAACTCTGGATAGAACTCCTTCTTGATGGTGCCCTCAACTATGATCCAGTCTCTATCGTTCAGAGTCTTTGCACCCTTGTAGTAGGTTTTGAAACCTATAAATGCTATATCATCTGCACAGCAGGTCATAGCAAAACGGCCAGGAACGAACTCATTTTCCTTATAATTTGAAGGTCTGTGAGCCTGAGCCTTGAACTTGATCTTCTTGCCAAGATACTTGTCAGGGTTATCTGCAGCATCGATATAGAAGAGACCGAAATCCTCCTCGCCAAGCTCTATGGTATCACCATCCAGATCATAAGGAAGCACAACCTCATCTGCAGTATCCAGAGGCTTGCCCTCCTTATCCTCGAAGATCACCTGTGCACGTCTGTTCACAGCACGGATGCTCCTGCGATACTCGGCGGTCTTTGTGTTCTCGTCACAACGATTGAAGATGATCATATCAGCATTTCTCAGCTGATCCATCATTATCTTCTTCATATTATTTACATACACGTCAAATGTTGTCGCATCAACGAAGGAAATAACCTGAACTACAGTCCAGCCCTGTGGAACCTTCACCCTGAAAAGACGGTCCAGCTCCCACATACCGTTGTACTCTACTATTACATTTTCAGGATTATACTTTCTTCCAAGCTCAAGAAGCTTCTCCGAAGTAAACTCTTCATCAGAGATGATCTCCAGATGGATGTTCTCCTTCTCCAGCTCCTTTGTGTCGTACTCTACTTCACCATCCTCAAATGCCAGAAGAAGTGTTGGCGTACTCTCAGTGAATCCCTGACGGAGAAGTGTATCTATTGCAAATGTTGTCTTACCACTGCCCAGAAATCCCATAAAGACATAAACCGGGATTTCCTTCGGTTCTTTATTAAACATATCACTAACCTCTTTCTCTAAAAAAGTGACACTTTATGAACCAGGCAAAAAGTGTCACATTTTATTATTATAGTCCAAATAACTCGGCAATCTTTGCTTCGTCAAGCTTGCTGCCAATGACGCAGAGCTTACCTGTATAGTCAGGTGAACCCTCTCTTATCTCATACTCGCCTGGTACCAGGTCGAACTCCTGCCAGTTGCCGTCCTTATCAGGAACGATGCCCTTGGCACGAAGGATTATACCAAACTCGTTGTCCTCTTCTACAGCTAACTTGTCAAGGATAACCTTCAGTTCTTCAGCGCTGTACTTGTGAGCAGTCTCCTTGCCCCAGCTTGTAAATACTTCATCAGCATCGTGACCGTGGTGATGATGGTGGTGATGACCGCAGCTGCATACACCGTTCTCATCATAATGATGCTCGTGATGATGATGCTCGTGTTCATCCTCGTCATCATCGTCATCATCGTCGTCGTGATGGTGATGATGATGCTCGTGTTCATCATCGTCGTCATCATCGTGGTCAAGATGGTGATGATGCTCGTGTTCATCCTCGTCATCATCGTCATCATCGTCGTCGTGATGGTGATGATGATGCTCGTGTTCTTCCTCATCGTCGTCATCATCGTGGTCGTGATGGTGGTGATGATGCTCGTGCTCATCCTCGTCGTCAACCGCAGGATCATATTTGAAGTTCTTCATTATATCTTCGATGGATGAAGAATGCTCCATTGCATCGAGAATTATCTCACCAGTAATATCATCCCAAGGAGTTGTGATGATCCTTGCCTCAGCATTATGCTCTCTAATAAGCTCAACTGCTGTAAGAAGCTTGTCCTCGTCAACGTTCTGTGTACGGCTGAGAACAACTGTTCCACAAGCCTCTATCTGATTCAGGAAGAACTCACCAAAGTTCTTGATATACATCTTTGCCTTGGATACATCAACAACAGTTGTTGCACTGTTAAGGGCGATCTCAACATTTTCAGATGCCTTCTGAATAGCCTTGATAACGTCGCTGAGCTTGCCAACGCCAGATGGCTCGATTATAACTCTGTCAGGATTGTAGTCATTTACAACCTGCTTAAGAGCTTCGCCGAAATCACCAACCAGTGAGCAGCAGATGCAGCCCTGGCTCATTTCAGTAATATTGACACCGGCATCCTTAAGGAAGCCTCCGTCAATACCGATCTCACCGAACTCATTTTCGATAAGCACTACCTGCTCATTTTTGTAAGCTTCACCAATAAGCTTCTTGATAAGCGTTGTCTTTCCGGCACCTAGGAAACCAGAAATAATATCTATCTTTGTCATCTTCTTTTCCTCCATATAACCATTTGAGAACCGTCCCCATCTGTTGATATCAACAATTGAGAACCGTCCCCAGTTGGTGGTTTTATTTCTTTTTAAAGATTGAAATGGAGAGGGCTGGGACGGTGATGGATATAAAGTTGTCCCTGTCGTCCACCTTACCAGCTTTTGACTGTTTTACAGTCTTGTTGTTGTGACCCTCGCCACCGAACTTCGCCAGATCACTGGAGAAGATTTCCTTCCATTTGCCTGCCTCTGGAACTGCCAGCTTGTACTGCTTTGCATCTATAGGAGTAAAGTTGCAGATAATAAGCAGTGTATCCTCTTTCTTCTTGCCGCGTCTTTCAAATGAGATAATAGACCTGTTGGCATCATTTGCATTTATCCAAGCAAAGCCATCTGGATCATTATCCTTCTCGAAAAGTGCAGGTTCTGTAAGATACAGCTTGTTAAGCTCCTTCACGTAATCACGGATACAGTTGTGAGCATCGAACTCGAAAAGTGACCAGTCAAGCTCTTCTGACTCATTGAACTCCTTCATCTGGGCAAACTCCTGTCCCATAAAGAGCAGCTTCTTGCCAGGATGTGTAGCCATAAAGCCGTAAGCAGTACGAAGATTTGAGAACTTATCCTCGTAACCACCAGGCATTTTTTCTATCATAGAACGCTTCTCGTGAACCACCTCATCGTGGGAAAGAACCAGGATGAAGTTCTCACTGAAGGCATAAACCATGCTAAATGTAAGCTCGTTGTGATGATACTTTCTATAAAGCGGATCCAGGCTGATGTATTTCAGGAAGTCATTCATCCAGCCCATATTCCATTTCAGGTCAAAGCCAAGGCCACCCTCTGCAACCTTGTGAGTCATCATAGGCCAAGCTGTTGACTCCTCTGCTATCATCATAACCTCTGGATACAGCTCGTTCATCTTAGAGTTAAGTTCCTTAATGAACTCTACCGCCTCAAGATTTTCATTTCCACCAAACTTATTTGGACGCCACTCACCGCCCTGACGACCATAGTCAAGATACAGCATAGATGCAACAGCGTCCATTCTGATACCATCAACGTGGTATTTGTCAGCCCAGTAAAGTGCGTTGGCGATCAGGAAGTTACGAACTTCATTTCTGCCATAATCAAATATATATGTACCCCAATGTGGATGCTCACCTCTGAGAGGATCTGCATTTTCATAGAGAGGTGTACCATCAAAACGTCCGAGACCGTGCTCATCCTTAGGGAAATGTGCAGGCACCCAGTCCATAATTACACCGATGCCCTGCTCATGCATATAGTCTACAAAGTACATAAAATCAGTAGGCTTGCCATAGCGTGAGGTTGGTGCATAGTAACCTGTCACCTGATAGCCCCAGGAAGGATCGTAAGGATGCTCCATGATCGGCATGAGCTCAACGTGAGTGTAGCCCATATCCTTCATATATTTAGCCATAGCCCTTGCTATCTCGCGATAGTTCAGGAACTCTCTTCCATCGTCAGGTCTCTTCCAGGAACCAAGATGAACCTCATAGATATTCATTGGTTTTTCTGAAAGACTCTTCTTGTCCCTGCTGGACATCCACTGAGAGTCGCCCCATTTATAGTCAAGCTTTGTGACGCGGGATGCATTTGCAGGTCTGATCTCGGAGCAGACTGCATAAGGATCGCTCTTCATAAATACATCGCCGGACTTAGCTCTTATCTCGTATTTATATATTTCATCCTCAAAATCACCAGGGATGAACAGTTCGAAGATGCCTGAATAATCAAGCTTTCTCATCTGATAACGGCGGCCATCCCAGTTATTGAAGTTACCCACAACTGATACACGCTCTGCATTTGGCGCCCAAACTGCGAAGAGTGTACCAAGAACACCGTCCACCTCCATAGGATGTGAACCCAGCTTCTCATATATGTTGTAGTGGAGACCTTCATTGAAATCGCATATATCCACTGGATCTATTACAGGATCAAATGTATAAGGATCGATAAATGACTCTTCGTGACCGTCCAGGAACTTAGCCTTAACTCTGTACTCGAACTCAGACTTGTCCTTCAGCCTTATAGAAAAGAAACCGTCGTATCTTTCAGACGTGAGGGAATAGGTCTTTCCCTCTAAAATGTCAGTTATTTTAACTACCTTCGCATCTGGAAGGTAAACATTTACGAAAACATCATCAATGCACTCGTGTATTCCAAGTAAATGGTGAGGATTATCGTGTCTTGCCTGTGTCAGTGCTTCAACTTCCATCCAGTTAATTGCAAATACTGCTTTTCTTCTAGTCATATTCTAGTCCTCATTCCTCTAAATTCCGATAAAAAACCTAAATTATAGTATAAACAAATAGGAATATTCGTGCAAGTAAAATGTGACAACCTACTATTTTTGTAGGTAATCATAGATGCTATCTATAATCTCCTGGGATTCGTAGCCTTTTCCGCCTTTTCCCAGTTTTCCATAAACCAGTGTAAACGAGAAGTTATCGGCCATACACTCCTCTGGATCCACAACATATTCTGTATTATCTCCGAACAGATCCCAGAAATTGTCTGCATCCTCTGCCTCAAAATATGTATCTGTTCCATCTATTGGACAGAGTCCCACCAGCTCGTTATCAAAGAAGTTTTCTCCTTCTTCTTCAAAATGTTTATCTGTCAAAAATACAAGGAAGCAGTCTATGGTTTCGCCATCTATATCAAAGCTGGCGTAGGAATTATGATGTTCAACATCAGGATTTGATATAAAGTACTCCTGCGCTGATGGCGGGATAACAAAGTCCTCATCCTGCACAGTGAATCCGATCAGGCTATACATATACGATCTAAACTCAGGATTATTTCTTGTGATACAGTGGAATAGCTCGTGAGCAATCAAAAGTTTAAACCGTTTATAATCCTCAATACTATCCTTTGCATAATCAAGGAAATAATCACCAAGATATATTTCCGTTCCATGTGTATATCCACCTGCTCCCTGTTCCTCATCCATGGTGGTTTTGATAAATGTTATAGTGTCCATCTCCGGAAGTTTCAGGTTATTCTTGTACATAGAGGTTTCTAAATCATTTAATACTTTATCAATGATCTCACGGTCAGAATCAGAGAAATCCAAAACCTGCTCCTTGGCGAACTCCTTATATTCCTCCATGGTAGCATCCTTCTTCTGCATCCTGTAATCCAGGTCGTTCTGGCTAAAACCATCATAGTATGCATCATTAGACATGAGGCACTCCAGCCCCTCCTCCTTTGATGCAAACTTATAGGAAATCTGCGCATCAAACGGAGTCGCATCCTCAGCCTCAGTAGTCTTCTCTTCAGTAGTCTTCTCCTCAGATGCCTTATCTTCCTTATCGTCAGAATCGTCAGTCTTTGAATCGTCAGCTGCATCATCAGCAGAATCGTCAGCTTCCGCTTCCGTAACAACCTCAGTCGTATTATTCTCTCCCCCGCTATTATCCCCAGCTGTGTTGCCACAACCACTAAGCACCATAGAAAGTGCCAGAACAGCAACTAAAAAACTTCTCTTTTTCATATATATACCTCTCGCATGTGCAATGGGGACTGACCCCACTGCACATAGGTCTGTCCCTTTCTGCACATTATTATGTTAACTAGATGGTGTGGATGAAGATGCCGCTTCGAAGCTTTGGCTCGAACCAGGTGGATTTTGGTGGCATCAGCAGTCCTGCGTCAGCAACTTCGAAGAGTTCATTGATAGATGTTGGATACATGGAGAATGCCAGTTTCATATCGGAGTTTGCTCTTCTCTCAAGTTCTCCAAGGCCACGGATTCCACCAACGAAATCTATCCTCTTGTCGGTTCTTGGATCCTCGATTCCAAGGATTGGTCCAAGTACGTTATCCTGAAGTATGCTTACATCAAGACCATCAACAGGGTCCTCTGACTTAAACTCGTCCTTGATAGTTAGCTTGTACCAGATATCACCTAAATACATACCGATCTCGCCCTTTTTCATTGGCTCGAACTGAGCAGTATCATCGCCTGCTTCAGCTGAAATGGTATTCATACATACATCACAAACTGTACTGAGCTTCTGGATAAACTCATCCTCGCTAAGACCGTTCAGATCCTTGATAACTCTATTGTATGGCAGGATCTTCAGCTCGCTCTCTGGGAAGAGAACTGACATAAAGAAGTTAAAGTCCTCATCACCTGTGTAACCAGGATTCTCTTCTCTCTTCTTCAGTCCCACCTTAACAGCAGAAGCTGCACGGTGATGACCATCGGCGATATAGATTCTGTCCTCAGCATCAAACTCAGCCTTAACTGCTGCTATATCTGCTGCATCCTCAATAAGCCATACGTTGTGAGTAATTCCGTCCTCAGCTGTAAAGCCGTAGGTCTTCTCGCCCTGCTTAACCTTATTAACTATATCATTTATAACATTTCTATCTCTATATGCAAGGAATATAGGACCAGTCTGAGCATTGCAGTTATAGATATGATTGATACGATCCTGCTCCTTTGCAGCAAGTGTATTCTCGTGCTTCTTGATCGTTCCTTCAAGATAGTCATCTATAGACACAACCGCAACGATACCTGTCTGATGACGGCCGTCCATAATGAGCTCGTAAATGTAATAGAAAGGCTCTTCATCGTGAATATAGGTGCCATTTGACATATCATCCTTTAGCATTTCAGCTGCCTTATCATACACCTCCTGAGCATACATATCCTGGTCTGGACTGAACTGAGTCTCAGGACGGTCGATTCTAAGAAAGCTCTGTGGATGGTCCTTCACGAACTCTGCTGCCTCGGCTCTCTTATATACATCATACGGAAGTGCTGCAACCTCGCTGACCACATCCTTATTGGGTCTATATGCTGCAAATGGTAATACTTTTGACATCTCTATTCTCCTTATCTGTTACATTTTATCTATTACATTTTTTCTATCAAAAAATGTGACAAATAAACCTAGTGTGAACCAGGTTCATTTGCCACAAAATAATTAACCACGTATAAAATCAACTGCCTGCTCGATAGACTCATCAAATTCATCGTCGCTGGAGTTCTTGAAGATAAAAAGCTCTGGAACATTTTCAGGTGGGTTATAATTCTGAGTTGCAACATACTCATCCCAATGCTCTATCTTCCAGGTATCACGCTCTGAATTACGGGCTACCATTCTCTGGTGAACCACCTCAATATCAGTATGAACCCAAATGATGCAAAGTTCTGCATTCTTAAGTGCCAGCTTTCTGCGCATCATTGAAAGCCACTCCTGATCTCTGACCTCCTTCTTAAAAGGAGCATTTATCAGTACTGTATCATTGTAGCTGATTGCACTGAAAGCAACCTCAAGTATTGCGTCATACTCTGCGTCTCTTATATTGTCATGAAAGAAATCTGAAGATCTGTCAAATGGCTCTCCAGCCACCTTGTATATCTGCTTTGAAAGAACAATCAGATCATCCTTATCAAGATATACACAGTTATTCAGTGCTCTTGCCAGATTTTTTGTAACGAATGTCTTGCCACATGCTGGTGGTGATGTAACAAGGATCAACTTCTTCTTAGCCATAATTCCCTCCTGAAGGCCTTAGGTATTTCCCAAAAGTTATTATCCCCCGATAATACTTTAACCTGATCAATCATAGTTATTTCTTGGAAATGTATCCCTTGGCTGTCAGAAGCTCAGCGCAAAGAACTGCACCACCTGCTGCACCACGGATTGTGTTGTGTGAAAGACCAACGAACTTATAATCGAAGAGTGTATCTTCGCGAAGTCGTCCCATAGATACGCCCATTCCATTCTCATAGTTAACATCAAGACTAACCTGTGGACGGTTCTCTTCTTCCATATATCTGATAAACTGCTTTGGAGCTGATGGAAGGTCAAGCTTCTGTGGCTCGCCACTAAAGCTTTCCCACTTCTCAATGATCTGCTCCTTTGTAGGCTTCTTGCCGAAGTTTACAAATACAGTTGCTGTATGTCCATAAAGAACTGGAACTCTGATACACTGAGCTGTGATCTTAGGAGCGTCTTCATTTAACTTGATCTCGCCGTCCTCAACCTTGCCCCAGATTCTAAGAGGTTCCTTCTCAGACTTCTCTTCTTCGCCACCGATGTAAGGAATGATGTTCTCTACCATCTCTGGCCAGTCCTTGAAGTTCTTTCCAGCACCTGAAATAGCCTGGTATGTTGAAACAACAACTTCCTTTGGCTCAAACTCTTTTAATGCGAAGAGTGCTGGTGCATAGCTCTGGATTGAGCAGTTTGGCTTAACTGCGATGAAGCCTCTTGTTGTGCCAAGACGCTTTCTCTGTGCTTCAATTACATCAAAATGCTCTGGGTTAAGTTCAGGAACAACCATAGGAACATCTGGTGTCCAGCGGTGTGCGCTGTTGTTTGAAACAACTGGAGTCTCTGTCTTAGCGTATGCTTCCTCGATAGCCTTGATCTCGTCCTTGGACATATCAACTGCGCTGAATACGAAGTCAACGCCGCTTGCTATCTCTTCTACTTCATTTACGTTCTTCAGAACAAGGTCAGCTACTGCCTCTGGAATTGGGTTGTCCATCTTCCATCTGCCTTCTACTGCCTCACTGTATTTCTTGCCTGCGCTACGTGGGGATGCAGCAACAGTTACTACCTCGAACCATGGATGATTATTCAGGAGATCTATGAATCGCTGACCAACCATACCCGTTGCGCCGAGGATTCCTACTCTTAATTTTTCCATATCTTTTTCCTCTTTTTTTGTAAGACGTACGCCTCTTATCTGTATTATCATTTTTTGACACTGCTCTCGCACAATGCGGGCACCCCTAGCGGATGCTAAGCTCTCACATCGTGCTTCGCACTCGTGAATCGCTAAGCACCGAGGCCCGCAATGGTCAAAAAATGATAATCAGATAATCGGCTGACTATATCATAATTAATGATAAATGAATTAAATATATCTACTTTACTACGCGGACGCGGATTACACCGTCGATAGCTTCAAGCTCTTTTGCTATAGCAGCTGTGTCGGTTGTATCTACGTCAAGAATTGTGTATGCATAGTCGCCTCTTGACTTGCTTACCATATCAGGAACATTGATTCCAGCGTTAGCAAATGCGCCAGTGAACTGTGTAAGCATGTTAGGGATGTTCTTGTGGCAAACTGTGATTCGTCCAGCTGATGATGGAACACCTGCATCTACCTTTGGATAGTTAACTGAGTTGATGACATTTCCGTTCTCAAGGAAATCTCTGATCTCGTTAACTGCCATAACTGCACAGTTATCCTCTGACTCAGCTGTTGAAGCACCAAGGTGTGGTGTACAGATAACGCCCTCGTGACCAACTACTGTAGGGTTAGCGAAGTCGGTTACATAGCGGTGTACCTTACCAGCATCGATTGCCTTCATAAGTGCTGGCTCATCTACAAGGATATCACGAGCATAGTTAAGAACTACAACGCCATCCTTCATCATTGAGATAGCTTCCTCGTTGATCATACCCTTTGTTGCGTCCATAAGTGGAACGTGAATTGTAATATAATCGCAGTTTGCGTAAATGTCATTTACGTTCTTGATGTGCTTTACAGACTTTGAAAGGTTCCAAGCTGCATCTACTGATACAAATGGATCGTAGCCCCATACTTCCATACCAAGATGGATAGCTGCATTTGCTACTCTGCATCCGATAGCACCAAGTCCGATAACACCAAGCTTCTTGCCCTGGATCTCATTACCAGCATAGAGTTTCTTCTGCTTCTCTGCTGTCTTAGCGATGTTCTCGTCGTCCTTATCCTCGTTTACCCAGTTAGCACCAGCAACGATATCACGTGATCCAAGAAGAAGTCCTGCTATAACAAGCTCCTTAACACCGTTAGCATTTGCACCTGGTGTGTTAAATACTACGATACCCTTCTCAGCATAAGCATCAAGTGGGATGTTGTTAACTCCGGCACCTGCTCTTGCTACTGCAAGAAGTGAATCTGAAACCTCGAGGTCATGCATTGATGCACTACGTACAAGGACTGCATCAGCCTCTGCAAAATTATCTGTCATCTCATAGCTAGCGTCGAACAGGTCTGTTCCGCACTTAGCTATAGGGTTTAAGCAATTAATCTTAGCCATTTTTATTCTCCTTACTTGTTGTTCTCTTCAAATGCCTTCATGAACTCAACGAGCTTCTCTACGCCTTCGATTGGCATAGCATTGTAGATAGAAGCACGCATACCACCAACTGATCTGTGACCCTTAAGGTTTACAAATCCAGCTGCAGTTGCTTCCTTAACGAACTTAGCCTCAAGGTCAGCGTCATGATTTCTTGTTACGAAAGGAACGTTCATAAGAGATCTATCCTTCTCTACTACTGTACCCATGAACATTTCAGACTGATCAAGGTAATCATAAAGGATCTTAGCCTTCTTCTCGTTATGAGCCTTCATAGCCTTAAGGCCGCCCATAGACTTAACCCACTTGAATACAAGTCCACAGATGTAGATACCATAGCAAGGAGGTGTGTTGTAAAGTGAATCAGCATCTGCCTGAGTCTTATACTTAAGCATTGTTGGAACATACTCAGGAAGATCGTCACGAATAAGGTCTTCGCGAACGATAACAATTACAACACCAGCAGGTCCAACGTTCTTCTGTACTCCGAAGAAGATAAGACCATAGTCTTCTACATTTACAGGCTGTGACAGAATGTCAGATGACATATCTGCTACAAGGATCTTGCCCTTTGTGTTAGGAAGCTCCTTAAATGTAGTTCCATATATAGTATTGTTATGACAAATGTATACGTAATCAGCATCCTCTGAAATAGGAAGGTCTGAACAATCAGGAATGTAAGAGAATGTCTTATCCTCAGAAGAAGCAACCTTGTTAGCTGTACCGTACTTCTGAGCTTCCTGCCATGCTTTCTTAGCCCACTGACCTGTTACGATGAAGTCAGCTACGCCATTCTTCATAAGGTTCATTGGGATTGCAGCAAACTGCTGTGATGCTCCACCCTGAAGGAAAAGTACCTTATAGTTATCAGGAATATCCATAAGATCTCTAAGGTCTTTCTCAGCTTCCTTGATAATGTCATCATAAACCTTTGAACGGTGTGACATTTCCATAACTGACTGACCACTTCCCTTGTAGTCAAGCATTTCCTCTGCTGCCTGCTTCAGAACAACTTCTGGTAATATAGAAGGTCCTGCTGAAAAGTTGTAAACTCTTGCCATTTTATCTTTCCTCCATGAATTTTAATAAAATACAAATTCTCATATTTCAATATAATAATTATTTTTTTTAATTTTATCAAGTTGAAAATATTGTTATAAATAGCAATATTTTGTTAATATTCAACAATAGATATCGTCATCTACCTTTATTTCTTAAGCGCGTCCTCTGAGTCGAAGCAGGTCTCAATAGAAGCACCTGGTGCAACCATTGGCCATACCTTGTCGTCTTCTGCTATCTGACAATCAATGAGGTAAGCGCCCTCGCCCTTGATTGCTTCATTTAAAGCCTTCTCGAACTCAGCTAAAGTCTTTACTGTGTAGCCCTTGCCGCCCATTGCATCTGCAAGCTTGGCAAAGTCTGTCTTGTCCTCAAGAACTGTATTGGAATATCTCTTGCCGTAGAACAGTGTCTGCCACTGACGAACCATACCAAGTACGTGGTTGTTGATGACAACCTCGATTATATGGATGTCCTCACGAGCAGCTGTTGCTATCTCGTTCATATTCATACGGAAGCAGCCGTCACCAGCGATATTTATAACTGTCTTATCTGGGCAGCCTACCTTTGCGCCTATTGCAGCACCAAGACCATAGCCCATGGTTCCAAGACCACCTGATGAAAGAAACTGTCTGGACCTCTTGAACTTGTAGTTCTGTGCAGCCCACATCTGATGCTGACCAACGTCAGTTGTGATGATTGCATCACCCTTAGTTGCCTCATATATCTTGTTGATTACTGCTGGACCTGTGAGATGCTTCATATCGTAGCTAAATGTATTCTCTTCTGCAAGCTTCTGAATCTCAGCATTCCACTCTGGCTTCTTGGAGGCCTTAACGCCTTCATTTAATCTCTTTAATATCTCTTTTGCATCACCGATAACATTTGCATCAACCTCGATGTTCTTATTTATCTCAGAAGCATCGATATCAATGTGCAGGATTCTTGCACCTTTGGCAAAGGTTGACGCATCACCGATAACACGATCAGAGAATCTTGCACCAACAACGATGAGCAGATCGGCTTTATTTACTCCAAGATTTGAGGTCTTGGTTCCGTGCATACCGATCATACCTGTGTAATTCTTCTTGGTTCCGTCGTATGCGCCCTTGCCCATCAGTGTATCACAAACTGGAGCATCAACCTTCTTTACAAGCTTTGCCAGCTCTGCGGATGCACCTGAAATGGTTACACCGCCACCAACAAGGAAGTAAGGCTTCTTAGAATTATTAATCATATCGATAGCCTGTTCGATATCCTTATCCTTGATAGTCTCTGTAACTCTCTTGATTGTCTCAGGCTTCTTATATGTATAATCAGCCTTTGCTGCTGTTACGTCCTTTGTGATATCTACAAGCACAGGGCCTGGACGACCAGACTGTGCTATCTTGAATGCACGTCTGATGGTATTTGCCAGCTCGTGGATGTTCTTTACGATGAAGCTGTGCTTTGTTATAGGCATAACTACGCCAGCAATATCAACCTCCTGGAAACTGTCCTTACCTAACATAGCAACACCAACATTTGCTGTTATAGCAACAATTGGAATAGAATCCATATATGCTGTTGCGATACCTGTTACAAGATTTGTTGCACCAGGGCCTGAGGTTGCCATACATACACCTACCTTGCCTGTTGCTCTTGCATAGCCGTCAGCTGCGTGGCTGGCACCCTGCTCATGGGATGTCAAAACATGATTTATCTCATCACTATGCTTATATAATTCGTCATAGATATTTAGGATGGCTCCGCCTGGATAACCAAATACAGTATCTACGCCCTGCTCTTTTAAACATTCTATTATAATCTGTGAACCAGTTAATTGCATAATATCTCTCCTTCTTATTTTTTAAGGGACACCTCATCCGTCGCCTTACGGCGACACCTTCTTCTCGTCTGCCGACTCGGTCAGTCGGCCTAAGCCGTGTGCCACTGGCACACAGGCCGTCCTCAAGGAGAAGGCATTATGCGCGAGGAATTTCAAGGATCGCACCACGGTTACCAGATGTTACCATTGATGCGTAGCGTGCGAGGTAGCCTGTTGTTACCTTTGGCTCACGAGGTGTCCAAGCCTCTTTACGCTTAGCCAGCTCCTCATCGCTTACCTTGAGAGTGATTGAATAATTGTTGATGTCGATTTCAATCATATCCCCCTCTTCTACAAGTGCTATAGGTCCGCCTACTGCAGCTTCAGGAGAAACGTGTCCGATGGATGCTCCACGGCTTGCGCCTGAGAAACGTCCGTCAGTGATGAGAGCAACTGTGCTTCCAAGTCCCATACCAGCGATTGCTGATGTTGGGTTAAGCATCTCTCTCATACCAGGGCCACCCTTAGGTCCTTCGTAACGGATAACTACAACGTCTCCATCTACTATCTTTCCACCAAGGATTGCAGCGATAGCATCTTCCTCAGAATCAAAGACTCTTGCTGGTCCTTCGTGCTTAAGCATTTCAGGAACAACTGCAGATCTCTTAACAACAGAACCATCTGGAGCAAGGTTACCCTTAAGAACTGCAAGACCACCTGTCTTTGAATATGGATTATCAGTAGGTCTGATTACTTCTGGATTTCTATTGACTGCATTTTTAACTGCTTCGCCGATAGTCTTACCGGTTACTGTCATGCAGTCTTCATTGATGAGGCCGAGCTTACAAAGCTCGTTAATGACGGCATACACACCACCTGCCTCATTCAGATCTTCCATATATGTAGGACCTGCAGGTGCAAGATGACAAAGGTTAGGTGTCTTCTCGCTGATTGGGTTTGCAAATGATATATCAAAATCAAATCCAATCTCATGTGCAATTGCAGGTAAATGGAGCATAGAGTTTGTAGAGCATCCCAGTGCCATATCAACTGTAAGGGCGTTAAGGATAGCGTCCTTTGTGATGATATCGCGTGGACGGATGTTCTTCTCCAGCATATCCATAACAGCGTATCCAGCTTTCTTAGCAAGACGAAGTCTCTCTGAGTAAACCGCTGGGATTGTTCCATTTCCAGGAAGTCCCATGCCAAGAACCTCAGTCAGACAGTTCATTGAGTTTGCTGTGTACATACCTGAACAGGAACCGCAGGTTGGACAAACCTTCTCTTCAAACTCAAGTACTTCTGCATCATCGATCTTTCCGGCAGTTCTTTCTCCTACTGCTTCGAACATTGATGAAAGACTTCTCTTTCTTCCGTGGATGTGACCAGCAAGCATAGGACCACCAGATACAAATACTGTTGGAATGTTTACTCTTGCTGCAGCCATCAGAAGGCCAGGTACATTTTTATCACAGTTTGGTATCATTACGAGAGCATCAAACTGATGTGCGATAGCCATAGCCTCTGTTGAGTCTGCGATCAGATCTCTGGTGACAAGGCTGTACTTCATTCCAATATGACCCATGGCAATACCATCGCAGACGGCGATAGCTGGGAACATAACTGGTGTTCCGCCTGCTTCTGCCACGCCAAGCTTGACGGCTTCTGCAATCTTGTCAAGGTTCATATGTCCTGGAACGATCTCGTTATAAGAACATACGATACCAACCATAGGCTTCTTGATTTCTTCTGCAGTATATCCAAGCGCGTTCAGAAGTGAACGAGCTGGTGCCTGCTGAAGTCCGCATTTCATATTATCACTCTGCATAACAAATACTCCTTTGTATTTTATTTATTTAATTATTTATTTAATTATTTGTTTTTTTATATAGAGAATTAACTACCAAAATACTTTAACTTCAAGTTATAGAAATATAGGATAAGCGCTGCTACATTTATTGCAAGGCCAAGGAGTCCTTTGGCAAGGCCCTTCATATCCTTCTCTGTTATGCCGTCCTTTATCTCAAGGAACACTGCATAAAATGCAAGCAGGAAGAATAGAGCCAGTCCTGCGCTGACCACTGCCAGCCTTATCAGGAAGCATATACCAACAAGAACCAGATTGATTATACCAAATGCTATAGAGGTTCCGTAAAGACCTCCGGTCTCCTCTGGATTATATTCACCTTTTTTCTTCATTATAAAACTCTTTCCGAATTATAGTCCTATTCAAGAACTGTCTTCACAGCATTTTCTATCGCATCAGCCTCTTTGTCAAGGTCAAATATATACCTAAGCATCATTGCAGCATTAAGAATAGTTGCGATAGGTTTAGCAATGTCCCCGTTGCACATTATTTTGCTTCGGGTGATAAGTTAAACTCGTATGGATTATCGAACTTAACCAGCGTGAGCTTATATCCCTGACTGTCATTTACGAAATAGCCATACAGGGTTGTTGTTATACGATCATCCCCCTCATATGTATGCTCTTCGCCATAATATACTTCTTTATTATTTGTAAGGACCAGACAAACGAAGCTATCTCTTGTAGCTCCGTATTCCGGAGCCTCCAGTTCCTTTATATCTTCCTCAGTAACACTATCCTTTACTTCAGACTCTGTCGTAAGATACTCTACTGCATCATCTGCCATGTAAAGTTCATATTCACCGGAGTAATAATCTCCATCTTTATCATTCCCATCACGGTACCAGACAAATGTACCATCACTCTCAGGAATAATAAGTGCGTCATCATTTACACCAACCCAGTTATTGGCTGCAAAGTAATCCTTGCTGAAGGTTACATCATCTGAATCAGGGGATGAACCAGTTATAGTCTGTGTTTGTTGTTGAGACTGCTGCTGCATCACTTGCTGGGCCTGTTGCTGCGCCAGCTGTTCTGCCTGCTCAGCCTTTTTCATATACTTTATTAGTGCCGGAGCAATAATAAGTCCGAGCATTATCATTATCAGCAGTATACCGCCAATAACCAGTCCTATGATCAGACCTGTAGAAGAACCGCTTGACGAAGGCGGCGGAGTCTCAGCCCACTGCTGCTGTGGCGGCTGTTGCCACTGTTGCTGCGGTTGTCCTTGATACTGCTGGTTCTGCCACTGCTGTGGTTGGCCTTGATACTGCTGGTTCTGCCACTGCTGTGGCTGCCCTTGATACTGCTGGTTCTGCCACTGCTGTGGCTGCCCTTGATATTGTTGTTGTGGATAACCTTGCTGCCCCGGATATTGATTATCATTCATATATATTTACCCATTAAATATATCTTGTTACCTTTTGGTTGTGGTTGAAAGTGCATCGGTAAAGATTGCAGCCGCTGGCACGAACTTACATAGTAATGTTACGGTAGTAAGTGCTGCATTGTTATTCATAAAGGAAAGCAGAACCATAAATCCAGTGTTGCTGTTAAGAGCTATGCTTCCAAATTGATAGATAACATTTCCATAATATATTGATTTAAATATATTAACTACAAATAGTATAGCAATCAGACCGTAGACCCAGTTGGATGCTCTGTATCTTGAAAACTGGAAAAATGCTGCGAGTATCGCCGCTGCTCTGATAATAAAGATCAGGGACATAATAACCACATAAACCGGAACGCCTGAGATAAAATTAATAACAAAGGGAAGTGCTCTTTCCAGCACCAGGCCCAAGGCTATTATTATCATTCCGGCAGCAATCTTTCCCTTGTTATCATTCTGCGTTCTCTTAATAAGAACGATTCCTATGATAATTGCCAGAGCGTATACGACAATATCGTCGAGTCTATTACATATAAAGTTCAAAACCAACGTTATGCTTGATCCAAAATTCATTTATTAATCCTCATTATGGTCATAGATAAGGGACATTTTATCACATATTAATAGGATATTTCAAGTATATCGGGAGGGTATAGGATGGTATATCAGAGCAGGCCAAATACTATTAAAAACTTTCCTACAGAATAGGTCAGCATTACAAGGAAATGAGTCTTAAAGATGCTGTCTTTTTTGAACCTGACAAAGAAAAGTATGGTGTCCGACAGAAAGAACATGGCCGCACCTACCGCTGTGCTGACGGTAGCAATGGACGGATCACATATAAGACGGTATATGGCAAAGCTGTTCATTATGCCATTTGTCAGCAGATATCCATAGAGCGGGAAGAATATCTTTTTAGGGAAATGTAACTCCAGCTTCCAGAAAATTATAGTTACAAGCGCCACAAAAATAAGCGGCAGGATTATTATGACTAACACTGGGACCTTTGAAAACTCTATATCTATGGTGTATCCCGCTATCAGCAGGAAGTGACTGATCAGGAAGGACACACCTCCGATCACAAACCACTTTAAGCCCTTCTTGATGAGGAGCACATCTCCTATCCAGCAGAAACAGAGGGCCAGCAGAAATATAACAGACACCGGGTCAGCAGCCACAAGGTAGAAGCCTATGAGTGATAATAAAATGAAAGGCTTTGTTATATTTCGCAGCTTTGTATCCTTCTTATCCGACGCATAGAGATGGATAACCGCTGCTATAATAAAGATGGCTATAAATACAAATTTCACCCGTGGTCCTCCAGTTAAAACTCTATTAGAGATAGAACTCTTTCTCATCATCCAGCCTGAGGCACGCCATCCGGCCGTCCTCATAGCCCAGCTTGCTGAATACCGCTCCACAGTCAATATCGTAATATGTGCAGTTCAGCTTCTTATTGTACTTCTTAAATATCCTGCCCCCTGTGTAGGTCACTCTGCTAGGGGATATGGTTGGCGTATGACCAGCGATGATAACGCTGTCCCGCTTTCCGCCAAACTCGTAGGCCTCCTCTCTGGCGTAGATATAGAAATCCTCCACAGAGCTTCTCACTCTGAGATTCTTCTTCTCAACGTAGCCAGCGTGAACTACGATAAAATGTTTTCCATTTATATCATCCTCGAAGAGAAAGGGGAGCTGTATCAGCGCATCCCTCCACTTCTTAAGCTGATTCAGCGTGATTCTTCTTTCCGAAGAGAGACTGTGAATTGTACCATAATAATCAAAATATGCACCGTATTCTTCTGCCACATAATCAGCAAGCTCTATCATTTTTTCCAGATGATCCGGATTATCATCATCAACTCCGGATATGATCTGCTTCTTCATAGAGTCCAGAAAATCTATATACTCTGCAAACTCTATATCGTGGTTTCCCTTGAGCAGCACGACATTTTCCGGAGGGGAGCATACCCACTCCAGCATCTCATAGCTCTGTGGCCCCCTATCCATATAATCGCCAGCGATCACCAGCCTGTCCTGGGAAGAAAAGCCAATCTTCGATAACATACTATTTAATTCATCGTAACACCCGTGGATATCACTCATGGCATAAGTGCTCATAACAGTCCACCCCCTCCAGATACATGGTAACACATATCGAAAATACCGCAAGATACCACTGGTATTAAAATGATAATAAAAAAGCAACTGAGCAGTATGGGTACTATCATACTGATCAGTCACATAATTAAAGCATATTTTATTAGAACATTTTTTAGAACATTTTTTAGAACATATTTGATTAAATCCCAATATATTACTGACGTACCTTGGATACCAGATTCAGCACGTCCACAACCTGCTGCTTGCCATACACAAGGAATATCTGGTCGCATATCCACTGGTAGAGATTCCTGTCATCCTCGTCCAGCTCGAAGCCCTCTTCTATGTAATATACCACATCTACCTCGCCGCCCAGGGAGACGATGTAGTTGTAGCAGATCTCCTCACCACAGAGATTTCCCGAGTCATAGATAACCCTCTCCATGGTCTGGCCCGGTCTTATATGATGCTGTTCCGGAAACTTGATCCTGAGTATTATCTTAGCATAGTGCATATCCTGCGACATGCTTACATAATCCTCAGGAATAGGATATGTCAGCGCCGCCTCGTGGGTATACTTATATATGAACTTCCTTGCATTCTCGTAGATCTTGTCCCTATCTAAATTACTCATAATCTGACCTCACTATATTCTTGCATATTAGAATCTAATAATCTTTATTCTTGAATACTAAAATCTTTTATTTTCCTGCATACTAGAATCTTATAAACTACAGACACAGGATAACAATTATGGAGATCAGCAGCCCAAAGCATAAAATGACCCACTCATATCCTGCCTCACGTCTCATTGATGCATTTGTTGCCCTGTACTCCTTGAAGAGACTCTTCTCACGCATTTCATCCAGCACCGATCTGGCGTAGTCTGTCATTTCACCTGCCTCCACCAACCGGTAGTTCTCTCCTTTATCTAAGGCTTCTTTTTTAACTTTTTCGTAAAATATATCTATGGCCGTTATCTTTCCCAGAAGAAACACCTCCTCATCTGAAAATGTAATAACGCCAGTCTTCTTCTTAACGACTTCGTCTATATCATCATTACAAAGCACCCTGTACCTGTAATGTGCGTTGAAAAAGTTTCGAACCGCAGGGAGGAGCAAAAAGAACTCTCCCACTCCAATAGACAGAATCATCAGTCCTATGAAGATAAAATAGAATATCCCAAAAAAGCCCCATCTGCTTCCCAGATACATAAATATCAGAACAAAGAGATAGAAAACCAGCGGAGCAAAAAGGATGGTAGCAACAACTAGTCCTTTAGATTTGGTTTCATTTTTCAATTCTAGCTTACGTTGTTCTATACCAGCCAGCTGTTCTTTATATTGTCTATAATTATAATCAATCTGCTGCTTTAAGGCATTGAACGTAGTCAGGTATCCTCCATCGCTCATTTACTTCCCCCGCCAGGTTCAGACTCTATTGCCACCTTTGGATTCTATTGTCTCCTTCGGATTATAGCATAACCCTGAATTGTTTAAGTGGCAGACCCTTTGAATTATATAGATTGACTTTTCCATAGTTGAAGAAGCCGTAGCTTACACCCAGGATCTCCTGATCAGACTTTATGGTAATGAGGTTGTCACCAAAGGTAACTAAGGTCGGAGTAACCCATATTTCATCTCCAGTCCTCTCATCCCTTACAAGGATCTCGAAACCGTATGCACCGTTATAGTCCGGATCATCCTGTTCGTGTCTTAGATCAATCAGTTCATTATCTCTTATTTCAAGGCCATCCTCTGCATTTGCTATCCTAAGTTCAAGTCGCTCAGTAATTTTGCCATCAAAATCCTTAACCTCAATTATTCTATTACAATCCGGATACTTAGGAAGCTCCTGAACACCGTATATCCCAAGGATCATCTGGCCCACTCTCTCACCCGGAGTTTTCTTGTCGAGGGGATGAACGTTGTCGTACTCACCCAGATCTATCAGCGGTACAAGATAAGTATTCTTGAGGCCGCTATAATTTATAGCATAATCCTGTGCTTCTCTTAAATACGCCCAGTCTCTTAAATCCTCAGCACCATAATCAATAAACTGACATAGCTGTATATCAATAAATGGCAGATCTTCATCAAGAAAGAATCGACGAAGCTCCTGAATAAACCTCACAAGCAGATTTCTATAAAATGTATTCTCCCCCGAAGATGACATCTTTAGATTACGGAGAGCATCCTCTTCACCCTGATAGAAAACAGCACCCTTCACAGTATACGGAGCAACACGCTTCAGCATTGACTCCACTAAGCCACAGGGCCTGAATTCCGAGGTTCTTCCAAGTGGAGGCGGCCAGGAATATGGTCCGGCAGCATCAAAGATCTCCGCTTTGGTTGCGTCAGGCTTTCTCTCAAGCAGCTCGGCAACAATCCTGTCGTGTTCTTCATTTTTCTTATTAAATGCATCTATTATCTGCTGATACTCTTCGTCAGTCTGGTCAGCTATGATGGCATCGTATTCATCCAGGTAAATGCGGCCTTCCGACATAGTCTCAAGAGTCGATCTTTCCATCCAGCAGCTTATAGATGTGCCACCTTTGTAGCAGTCGATCATACCAATGGGAACACCCAATTCCTGGTAAAGCATCACGCTGTAGTAGTAGCCGATGGCTGAAATATCACCTGAGAAAAGGCAGGATGCATCAACTGAATCCCAGCTGGTCTTTTCTTCGAAGGACTCTAGCCCTGCGTCCACCATTGGGTAATTAGGAACCGTGTAATATCTTATCTCTGGGAACCTGGCATTCTTTATCTCCTCCAGGCCGCCCTTTGCATCCTTAAGACAGAACTCGATATTGGACTGGCCTGTATTTATCCATACTTCGCCATAGAGGATGCCTGTCAGAGTCGCCATCTCTCCTGTCTTCTCAGACTTTATGGTCATATCGAAGGGACCTCCAGCCTCGTGGGACGGAAGCTCAATCATCCAGTCGTAGACACCGAGAGACATTTCATCCTGGGACGCAAGGCCGCCAGGCATAACATTTCCAGATACTTCTATTCCATCAATAGAAATAGTCAGCGTATCCTCAGATTCAGTCCATCCGAATACCCTGACCTTTCTATCTCTTTGCAATATCATATTATCTTTAAATATAGCCGCTAGTTTCATCTAATTAATCTGCGTAGAGGACTTCTGTGATTTCCTGGTTGTCTGCATAGGAGCCGAGACGTCTCATTACCTCAATGTACATACGGCAGTTGTGGTAAGGACATTTCCACTCATCAACGATTGGCTTGTTGAGTACTGGGATGCCTTCTGCATCTGTCTCAGCGTACCACTCGGAACCAATCCTCTTGTCGATCATATTTTTCTTTATATAATTCCAGAGACTCAGAGCAGCGTTCAGATATTTGAAGCTGTCTTCGTCTGGATGAATGCCGCCAGTCTTCTCAGCCTGCCTCTGATATTCATTCAGGAAACCGATGATTCCCTCACACTGAACCCACCAGATACGGGTCTCAAGAAGCTTGCCATTCTCATACTCGGCAGGCATACCATTTGATGTAAATGCTACGTCATATACCTTGTTTGTCAGGGAACGGCTTATCTCTGACATATCGTACTCAGAGCCCTCAAGCTCCAGGATCTTTACAGTCCTGTCTAAGAGCCAGGATGCCTCGATATCGTGACCAATGCTGTACAGATTGATCAGAGAATTATAGTCAGCGTCAAAGAATACCTCCAGACGGCTTCTGTCAGGATTGTAAACCTTTTCCTTGAAAATAGTAAGAATTGGAAGAAGCTTCTCTCTTACATATTTTCTTCTCTGATATATATCAATGTCATCTACGCGATAAAGCTCTGTGTACGCCTCCATCACGTGAAGGAGCGTGTTCATAGTACGAGTTGCCATGACACCATTTTCAGAAAGCTTTTCGTTGGAAGCTGCATCAAAATGTCTGGTAAAGCACTCAAGATATCCACCCTCATCACGGCACTGCTTCTCTATCACATCGAACAGAGTATAAGCAGTTACGAGAGCCTCTCTATCGCCGGAAGCGTCGTAATATGAAGCCAGAGCATATATGGCAAATGCCAAATTGTAAGTATGCTTGGTCATATCCTCAGGATCTCCGTCAAAGCTGACTGACCAGAAGACACCACCCCATACCTTGTCGATGAAATGCTCCATCAGGTAGTCATAGGCTGCCTTGGCGTAGATACGATATTCTGCCTTTTTAGAAAAAAGATACAGATTTGAGAAGGTCCAGAGAATCCTGCTGTTCAGGATGCAACCCTTGTCGGCCTCCCTGTCCAGCTTAAGATCATAGCCGATCTTGCCATAATAACCGCCACGATCCTTATCTCTCATAAGCTTCCAGAACGGGATAACGTGTCTCTCAAACTCAGCTTCGAGCTCCTGAGACATCTGACCCAGCATATCTCTCATATCAACGTCTATTCCAGTTTTTAAAATGTCCATACTTTTGTCCTCTTAGATTTTGATAAGTGTGTATATTTCTATTTTTTTAGATAATCACAGGCTGCTATTGCTGCGTAGGCTCCATCGGAGCAGGCTGTTGCAACCTGTCTTAGTGTCTTGGCACAGCAATCACCAGCAACGAAGATACCAGGGGTTTTAGTTCCAACTATATTTTCAGGAACAAAATATCCTCTTTCATCCAGATCTGCAAGGGAGCCAAATGCTTCATTTTCCGGCACCAGTCCTACAGCGAGGAACACGCCATCACATTTTGCTACCTTTTCTGCGCCTGCTTCTTCATAACGAACGCCTGTTATCTTCTTGCCGAAGTCAGCGTCCTCAGTCTCGTAAGCCAGAATCTTTGTACCAACGTGAGTCTCAACCTCTGCCTTACCTTCGCCACCTGACAGCACCTGATCCTGAAGTTTCTGATCTGCTGTGAAGAACGGCATATCCTGAAGGATAGTCAGGTGACCAACTATATCCACCAGTAAGCTTGACTCAACAAATGCTGAGTTACCGCCTCCGATCATCACTACTGTCTTGTCGCGGTAGAAGTCTCCATCGCATACTGCACAGAAGCTGATACCATTTCCAATAAGGTCTTCCTCACCTGGAAGCCCCAGCGTTCTATGAGTTGTTCCTGTGGCCAGGATCACTGTCCGGCCCTCGTAGGAATCGCCCTCTTCAGTCTTGACAACAAAGCCCTCTTCAGGATTTGTAACACCTTCCACATTTTCTATCGGAAGATTCTCTATAGAAGTAACATTTTCCAGGGTTACCTCTGCTCCCTGTCCCATAGCCTGCTCCAGCAGTTTATCTCCAAAATCATCACCACTTATGGAGTCGAAACCAGGGATGTTCTCAACCTTCGGTGAATTTACTATCTGACCACCAAAAACGGACTTTTCTATAACAAATACGGACTTTCCATTGCGAAGTCCATAGATTGCAGCAGTGAGTCCTGCAGGGCCACCGCCAACAACTATTATATCATACATTATGCAATCTCCCATTAATCTTTTATAAATCTTCTTCAACATCCTTTATTTTATCAAAACAATGGCCCAAACGCAATAAAAGACTATGGTTTATTCACCTATAAACCACAGTCTTTTATCATATCATGTGCAATTAGGGACAGACCTATGTGCAATGGGCGCGTTGTCTGCCAGTGGCAGACAGGTTTTAGCGCCTGAGCGTAAGCGAAGGAAGTCAGACCCCAATGCACATTAGACCCCAATGCACATTGTGTTATGAGTTGTGTGCCTTAAGCCATTCGGATGCAGCGTTGTCACCTACGTAACGTGTTCCATCTGGATCGATGATGGTAGGTGTCTGCTGGATACCAAGTGCACGAGCAATGTCCATATTTTCTGAACAGTTAACCTCTTCGTACTCAACCTTTGCAAGCTTGAAGCGCTGTTCTGCGCCCTTGCACTTTGGACAATGATCCTTAACGTACATTACAGGCTTGTCAGAAGCAGGTGCTGCTGATACTGGAGCTGCTGCAGGAGCTGTATCAACGGATGCACTTACTGAGCTTCCAGCTGCTGCTGTTTCAGCTGTCTTTGTACTGGTCTGAGCTGCATTCTCAACTGGGCGGGCAGCCTCAGGTGATGTGTACTTGATTGGCTGAGGGCCATCGTGTGTGAGACGGCTGATCATTATGTCGTACTCACGACGATCCATATACTCCTGTGTCTTTCCGTCATTCCAGTTCTGGATTGGTCTGTAGTAACCTGTTATACGGCTATATACCTCTGTCTTCTCTCCACAGTCTGGGCATACATATACTTCACCAGTAATGTATCCGTGATTCTTACATACTGAGTATGTAGGTGACATTGTGTAGTATGGAAGACGATAATTCTCTGCAATCTTACGAACAAGTGTAGCAGCTGCCTTCCAATCAGGAAGCTTCTCGCCAAGGAATGCGTGGAATACTGTACCTGATGTATAAAGTGTCTGCAGGTTATCCTGAACATCAAGAGCTGTGAAGATATCCTCTGTGTAACCAACTGGAAGATGTGATGAGTTGGTGTAGTAAGGAGTACCATTCTCGTTAGCTGTGATGATTTCTGGATACTGCTCCTTGTCGTGCTTTGCAAATCTATATGTGGTTGACTCTGCAGGTGTTGCCTCAAGGTTGTAGAGGTCGCCATACATTTCCTGATAATCACTAAGCTTATTTCTCATATGGTTGAGAACGTCAGCTGCGAACTTCTGTGTCTCCTCGTGAGTAAGATCCTTGTGAAGCCATTTAGCATTTAGACCAACCTCGTTCATACCGATAAGACCGATGGTTGAGAAATGGTTGTTAAATGTACCAAGATATCTCTTTGTATATGGATAAAGGCCTGAATCAAGAAGCTTTGTAATAACTGTTCTCTTTGTCTTAAGAGATCTTGCTGAAATGTCCATGAGACGGTCAAGTCTCTTATAGAAATCCTCCTCATCCTTTGCAAGGTATGCAATTCTTGGAAGGTTGATGGTAACAACACCAACTGATCCTGTTGACTCTCCACTTCCGAAGAAACCACCTGACTTCTTGCGGAGCTCACGAAGGTCAAGTCTCAGACGGCAGCACATAGAACGAACGTCTGATGGCTCCATATCTGAGTTAATATAATTTGAGAAGTATGGAGTACCATACTTAGCTGTCATCTCGAAGAGAAGCTTGTTATTCTCTGTATCATCCCAGTTGAAATCTCTTGTGATTGAGTATGTTGGAATTGGATACTGGAATCCACGTCCATTGGCATCACCCTCGATCATTATCTCGATGAACGCCTTGTTTACCATATCCATTTCCTTCTGGCACTCACCATAGGTGAAATCAACCTGCTCGCCGCCAACCCAGCATCTCTCTTCCATCATATCTCTTGGAACTGTCCAGTCGAGAGTAATGTTGGTGAAAGGTGACTGTGTGCCCCATCTTGATGGTGTATTTACACCGAAGATAAAGGACTGGATGCACTGCTTAACCTCTTTCTGTGTGAGGTTATCTATCTTTACGAAAGGTGCAAGGTATGTATCGAATGATGAGAATGCCTGAGCTCCTGCCCACTCATTCTGCATAATACCAAGGAAGTTAACCATCTGATTACAAAGTGTTGAGAGATGTCCTGCTGGTGCAGATGTGATCTTGCCCATAACGCCGCCGAGACCTTCCTGAATCAGCTGCTTAAGAGACCATCCTGCACAGTAGCCTGTCAGCATAGAGAGGTCGTGAATGTGGATTGCTGCGCTTCTGTGTGCATTTGCAATCTCCTCATCATAGATCTCACTCAGCCAGTAGTTAGCTGTGATAGCACCAGAGTTAGAAAGAATAAGTCCTCCAACGCTGTATGTAACTGTTGAGTTCTCCTTAACTCTCCAGTCACTGATCTGCAGATAATTATCTACAATATCCTTGTAGTTAAGAACAGCGTTCTTTACGTTACGAACCTTCTCACGCTGCTTTCTGTAGAGGATGTAAGCCTTTGCTACCTCTGTGTAGCCTGCCTCTGAAAGAATCTTCTCTACTGAATCCTGGATATCCTCCACTGATATAAGATCATTCTTGATCTTGTCCTCGAAATCACTTGTTACTCTGAGAGCAAGCATATCGATAACGCTTGGATGATACTGCTTGCTGCAGCCCACAAAAGCCTTCTCGATAGCAGCGCTAATCTTCGCTACATTAAAATCAACCTGTTCTCCATCTCTTTTCACCACTCGGTACATGTCTTGGAAACCTCCCCTTTATCTATTATTGTTATATTAGTACGACATCCCTCTAATAATGCCGCTTAATTTCTATAAAATGTGACAGCTAAACCTGGCTTATGCCTGGTTTTATCTGCTTTATGCTGCCACTTTTTTTATATGAGGGAACCACTAAATATGGCTCGTATATAAGAAGATACCACTAAACCGAGTTCGTGTCAATATATAGTGCAAAATATTTTTCAAAATACTAGATATAGTGTTTTTTAACAAGAGAAAACCAGCCGCCCAAATAGGAAAACGCCCTATTTTTGCGGCTGGCAGTACTATGTAAACCACTATATCTAGTATTTACAAATATTCATTTAATCTCTTCATATCCTGATATTCCTTGTATCTTATCATACACCTCTTATCTCGATATGTTTAACACATGGCTCAACAATTTTCTTAAAGGTTTCAAGCTCTTCAGAACTGCAGGCAGAAAAACCAGAAAAACGTACCGTCTCTCTGTCAACAAAGCTCTGTATGTAATAATTCTCTGCTCCACTGATCAGCTCAGCTATACCCTTAAAGGAATCCTCGTCGTGGAACTGTTTTACAACAGTGGTCCTGAACTCGTAGGAAAATCCTTCAGGGATACCAGCTTTGCTAGTTGCATTATCACCAGCTTCTGCACCCGTCTGAGAAGTAGATAGTAGCAGTTTGATACTATCTTCTACCCTGGATGTATCGAAGTTCGTGAGTCCTATAGTCTCGCCGTAGCGTTCTCTGCTGTTCTTTACATCCATAGCAACGTAGTCAAGAAGCCCCTCGCTCAGCATTGCCGACAGCTTATCAGGATTATTACCATTTGTATCGAGTTTTACCTTAAAGCCCATACCCTTGATCTCGCGGATCAGAGAGGGAAGCTCCTCACGGAGAGTTGGCTCCCCACCTGTAAATGCTACGCCATCCAGAAGGCCCTTGCGGCCGCCCAGGAACTTCAGCAGTTCCTTTTCATCCATTATGGCTCTGGCACTTCCATCCACCAGTTCCCAGTTGTGACAGAAGGGACAGCGCATATCGCAGCCGCCTAAAAAAACTGTGCAAGCAACCAGACCTGGAAAATCAAGGAGGGTCATCTTCTGCAAACCATGTATCTTCATGAATGATATTATATCCCCTTATGATTCCTTAGCATTCTTCTCGATTTCTTTCTGTGCTACCTCGTGTGGAGCCTGCTCATATCTTGCAAACTCGTAGCTGAAGGTACCACTACCTCTTGTCATTGAATAAAGACTGGTATCGTACTCATAAAGCTCAAGGTAAGGAATATCTGCGCAGATATCCTGGAAACCGCCGTCAACTGGATCCATACCCATAATACGTGCTCTTCTCTTGTTGAGGTCGCCCATAACTGCACCTGTGTAGTCATCTGGAACCAGCACGTGAAGTGTAGCGATTGGCTCAAGAAGTACAGGAGATGCCTCCATAAAGCCCTTCTTGAATGCCTGCTCGGTTGCAACCTTGAATGCAAGCTCGGATGAGTCAACTGCGTGGTAGCTACCATCATAGAGGTTAACCTTAACGCCTGTAACTGGATAACCAGCAAGAGGGCCGGCCTTAACCGCCTCAGCAATACCCTTCTCAACAGCTGGGAAGTAGTTCTTTGGAACCGCTCCACCAACTACAGTCTGCTCGAACTGGTAAGCTGTCTCCATATCTCCTGATGGCTCCATAATGATCTTAACGTGACCATACTGTCCGTGACCACCAGACTGTTTCTTATACTTATACTCTGTATCAGCCTTCTTATTAATAGTCTCTTTAAATGCTATACGAGGCTGGAGCATATCGATCTCAACCTTGTACTTCTCAGCGAGAACGTTCTGAACTACATCAAGATGTGTAGCGGATATACCATAGATAAGTGTCTGGCCGTTATCTGCGTCGTTAACAACCTTAAGTGTCTGATCCTCAACCATCAGCTTGTTGAGAGCCTGGGAGATCTTGTCCTCCTCGCCCTTGACCTTAGCCTTGAACTGTCTATATACATAAGGCTTAGAGATTGATGTTCTGATAAATGTTATCGGATTCTTCTTTGTTGAAAGTGTATCTGTTGTCTGAGTAACACTGAGCTTAGCAAGTGCACCGATATCACCAGCGTGAAGCTCCTTAACCTCTTCTACCTTGTTACCACAGATTGTGTAGAGTTTGCCTGCTCTCTCAACTGAATCTCTGTGATAATTGAAGAGCTCGTCATCTGGCTTAAGAACACCAGACATAACCTTGATCAGTGAATACTTACCAATATATGGATCGGCAATAGTCTTGAAGATATAAGCTGACTTTGGCTTGGAGAAGTCATAGTCTGCGTTAAATACTTCGTTGTTAGTTGTGTTGATACCAGCAACTGTGCACTGCTCTGGGCTTGGGAAATACTTGATGATATCAGCCATCAATGTATACATACCACGTCCAAGAGTGTTGGAACCCATAAGTACAGGAACAACAGAACCATCAACTACACCAACGTGAAGAGCTGAACGGATCTCGTCCTCTGAGAACTCGTCACCGTCGAAGTAACGCTCCATAAACTCTTCGCTTGTCTCAGCAACTGCCTCTACAAGAGCGTCGCGGCAGATCTTAAGGTTCTCCTGTGAATAGTCAGGAACGTCGAACTTGTCAACTGTTCCCTTGTCATTCCAACGCTTAGCCTTCTGCTGGATAACATTTACATATCCAACAAACTGCTCGTTCTCACGAATTGGAAGGTGGAATGGAGCGATCTTCTTGCCATAGAGATCCTGCAGGCCCTGAACTACCTCACGGTAGGATGCCTTGTCATCATCCATCTGTGTAACGAAGAACATACGAGGGATACCTCTCTTCTCGCACATATCCCAAGCTCTCTTTGTTCCAACTTCAATACCTGTCTTTGCTGATACAACGATAATAGCTGCGTCTGCTACTGCAACAGCTTCTTCAGCCTCACCTATAAAATCGTGGAATCCAGGAGTATCAAGAAGATTGATCTTGTAACCATCCCACTCAATAGGAAATACTGTTGTCTTAAGTGAGATCTTTCTCTTAATCTCCTCCTTGTCATAGTCACTCAGCGTATTACCTGCATCCACGGAACCCATTCTGTTTGTCATCCCCGCAAGATAAGCAATAGCCTCTACCAGTGATGTCTTACCTGAGCCTCCATGTCCCAGAAGTACGACATTCCTGATCTTGTCAGTTGTAAATACCTTCATTGTAGCCACCTCCATGTTTAATATATATATATCAGGTTTTAATTAACGTCCTGATTACGTTCATTATTAGCTGTCGAAAACCTTATTAACTAGTAAAATACCATTTATAATACTATTTAAAAAACCACTTGGTTACGACCGTTGCTCTTCCCATAATAAAGCTTCTCATCAGCTTCCTTGATAACCCTGTCTATGTCCTGATGAAAGCCAAACTCTGTAAGTCCAAATGTCATAGTAATCTGAATCTCAGCGTCACCAACCTTTATCACGCTGTCTTTGATAGCGCGTCTCAGTCGCTCCAGTGCGATAAATGCATTGTCGCCGTTGCAATTTGGAAGAATTATCAGGAACTCCTCTCCTCCCCATCTGGAAATAAATGAGGAATCCCGGCTGTTATCCTTCATTGCCTTTGCCACAAACTTAAGGACCTCGTCCCCGGCGTCATGGCCATAGGTATCATTTACCTTCTTAAAGAAATCGATGTCACCCATAGCAATACTGACAACACCCATCTCCTTATCCTCTCTGAGAAGCTCCAGGTACTCCAGGGTGCGCCTTCTGTTGAAAAGACCGGTAAGCTGATCAGTACCCGCCTCTTTCCTCAGCTGGTCGTTATATTTCATCAGCTTGTTCTCGCTCTCATTTTCCTGCTTACTGAATACGTAGGATATGAAAATGATGGAGCAGAATACTGCTGAAATGTTAGTGATCTGAAGCAGCTTATCGTCTGTGCTGGTGATGTCGGTAAGAGGCTTTATGCCGCCGTAAACCCAGATAACAACCACACGGATAACCAGCACTATACCTGCGTAAACAAACTTATATAGGGTACTTGCATGCATCGCAAAGAATGTGAGCATCAGGATAATGATAAAATAGTTCTGCATACCTGCACTCCAGCCAACGCAGGGGATCATAAAAAATGTATACAGAAACAGGAATATCATAAATAGGAAGAGTGAGACCTTCGTCTTTGAACGATAGGTATAAATAAAAAGAAGAATATTCGCGGCAAAGAGCGTAAATATTCTGTAAGGATACATTTTCAGAACCTCTATTCCGGCGAAGCATACGTCTAAAATAAAGGCTAAAAAGACTATAATATAGAGAACGCGGAGAGCTATCATAGTTCTGCTATTCTCATTTTCAGCTTTAACGTCTTTAGTAATTAAGCTACGTAACCCCACAATTTAACCCCTACTTATTACCCCAAAAACAAGAAAGTACCGGGCCACCAACGACCCGATACTTATTATACCACACTTACCTACAATTTACACAAAAAACTTGAGTTTTTTAATTTACGCTGAAAAGGAGCTGACCGTAGCTTGGGAATGGCCAGTCTCTCTGTGATGTGAGCATTTCAGCCTCATCCACATATTTTCTGAGAGTATCCATGGATGGAAGCAGGGTGTCACGTACATAGGCGGATGACTTGAAGATGTCTGTGATAGTCTTGAACTCTGCCAGATTGTCTTCAAGGGCTATGACTGAATCCATGATCTCGTCTGTCAGCTCAGACAGACGCTTCATGGTTGAAACCTCATATTTACATTTCATATCAGGACTAACCTGTCTCATAAGCACAGTTGTCTGGGACAGTCTGTACAGGTATCTCTCGATGGCTGGAAGATAGTTCTTGCGGACCATATCTACCATTGTAAGACCTTCGATATTTACCGTCTTTACATAGTTCTCCAGCATTATCTCACAGCGGCTGTGAACCTCTGCCTCGGTAAATACCTTATGGCGGATCAGCATTTCCTTATTCTTCTCATCAAGAAGCTTTGGCATAGCGTCGGCTGTTGTCTTAAGGTTTGAAAGGCCGCGGACCTCTGTTGCTTCCTTAAGCCACTCCTCGCCGTATCCATTTCCATCGAACAGGATTCTCTCGTGCTCCTTGATAACTCGCTTTATAAGCTCGTGAAGGGCTGTCTCGAAATCCTCTGCGCCCTCAAGCTCGTCTGCATACTGACGAAGGCTCTCTGCTACTGCAGCGTTGAGCATAATGTTGCAGCATGCGATAGAGTTGGAGGATCCAAGGGATCTGAACTCGAACTTGTTGCCTGTAAATGCAAATGGTGATGTTCTGTTTCTGTCTGTTGTATCTCTGAAGAATCTTGGAAGGCTGTGAACTCCAAGCTTCATCTTAACCTCTTCTGTTCCCTGATAAGGAGTATCGTTCTTGATAGCCTCAAGAATGCCTGAAAGCTCCTCTCCCAGGAATACTGAAATGATAGCTGGAGGCGCTTCATTTGCACCGAGCCTGTGGTCATTTCCAGCTGTTGCAACTGAGAGTCTCAGGAGATCCTGATAATCATCCACTGCCTGGATAACTGCACAAAGGAATAACAGGAACTGCGCATTCTCGTAAGGAGTCTTTCCTGGAGAAAGCAGATTCACGCCTGTATCTGTTGTTACTGACCAGTTGTTGTGCTTGCCGGAGCCATTAACGCCTGCAAATGGCTTCTCGTGAAGAAGGCACTTAAGGCCGTGACGATCAGCCACCTTCTTCATTATCTCCATGGTCAACTGATTAGAATCAGTTGCTACATTTGTAGTTGAATATATAGGAGCCAGCTCGTGCTGGGCAGGAGCCACCTCGTTATGCTCTGTCTTTGCAAGGATTCCCAGTTTCCAGAGCTCCTCGTTCAGGTCCTCCATAAACTCGCTAACCCTTGGCTTGATGACACCAAAATAGTGGTCATCCATTTCCTGTCCCTTTGGTGGCATAGCACCGAACAGGGTTCTACCTGTATATTTGAGATCCGGTCTCTTGCTCCATACCTCAGCGTCCACCAGGAAATACTCCTGCTCGGCACCTACACTGGTACGGACACATTTCACATCCTCATTACCAAAAAGCTTCAGAACTCGTAAAGCCTGGCGGTTAATGGCCTGCATAGAACGAAGAAGTGGGGTCTTCTTGTCCAGCGCCTCGCCAGAATACGAACAGAAAGCTGTCGGGATGCAAAGTGTGTGATCCTTGATAAATGCATATGATGTAGGATCCCAGGCTGTGTAACCGCGGGCCTCGAAGGTTGCCCTGAGTCCGCCGGATGGAAATGAAGACGCATCAGGCTCGCCCTTGATAAGCTCCTTGCCGGAGAACTCCATCAGCACACCGCCGTCTGGAGACGGAGTGATAAAACTGTCGTGCTTCTCAGCTGTAACGCCTGTTAGAGGCTGGAACCAGTGGGTGAAATGTGTCGCACCATTTTCGATAGCCCAGTTCTTCATCTCCTCTGCCACTGCATCGGCAACCTTGTCGTCAAGTCTTACATTTTCATCGATGGTCTTCTTCAGTGACTGGTAGATCTCGTCAGAAAGTCTCTGCTTCATCACCTTGTCGTTGAAAACCAAACTGCCAAACATCTCAGGAACATTAATTTTATCCATTATTTATCCTCCATATATAATGCTGCGCCGTCCTCAAGGGGAAGGCATGTGCAACGATTTGTAAAGTATAGCACTCCACTTCTAATGTTTCAAGCAGGTTTTCACTTAATTTAATAAAGCAACAAAAGACAGGGGACGGTTCTGTGTCCGATTTTTAGCGGGACATTCGGGCGGTGTAGTCTTCTTTTGGCATTGGCTTTGCGTAGTAGTAGCCCTGGATCATGTCGCATTTCTGTTTTTTCAGGAATTCTACCTGTTTTTCGTCTTCGACTCCTTCAGCTACGGTGCGCATGTGGAGGCTCTTCGCCAGCTTGATTGCTTCGGCCACTACTATATCGCCGCGCTCGCCTGCATCTTCGCCTCGGAAGAAATCAGCATCCAGCTTCAGTACATCCAGTGGCATGTCCTTAAGGGAGTTAAGGGATGAGTAGCCAGCGCCGAAATCGTCCATTGATACTGCAAAGCCGTAGGACTTCAGTTTCTTAATGGTTTCGATCATTGCCTTCTTGTCATCGAAGAAGGCGCTCTCTGTAAGCTCTATCTCGATCAGATCGTGAGGGCATCCAGCTTCATCCACCATTCCCAGAATCTGCTCGGCCAGGTCCTTCTCGATAAAATGTGCACGAGAAACATTTACAGACACAGGTACACACTTGTAGCCCTGGTCCAGCCATGCTCTCTGGTCCCGTGCCACGTGGCTTATCATATAGTGATCTATCTCTGTTATAAATCCATTCTTCTCGAAGAGTGGAATGAAACGTCCTGGAGAAACCAGTTCTGTCGGAGAGAACTGCCAGCGAATAAGAGCTTCGGCACCGCGGAGTGTGTTATCCTCCGGATTGTACTTTGGCTGATAGTAAACCTGGAACTCCTCGTTTTCGACAGCTGACCTCTGACGCTCCTGAACTGTATCAGTCCACTGCTGATCCAGCAGAAGGGACTTGTCATAGAATCTGATTCCAGACTCGTCAGTATCTGCAAGCTCTGCCCTGGCTGCGCAGGCATTATTGTAAATGTCATCGATGAAGATATCCTTACGAGGTATTTTCTCCTCGGAGGTCTCAGTCTCGATAACATTTGACTCAGCAGGAAGGAGGCTTACACCAACCTGGAAAGAGAACAGATGGTCTTTTTCCATGTGTGTCAGCTCATCTACCATAGTCTGAAGACGCTGCTGCAGCTGAAGCTCATCATCGTATTTTAGCAGAAGCGCAAAATTGGACGTGGTCGCATGAGCACATATTTCATCGTTTTTTATACTCTTCATTATAGTCGAGTTAATGTTGGCAAGAAGCTCTTCGCCTTCCGGAATGGAGTGACACAGGCAGTAATTTCTGTAATTCAGGAATACAAAGTTGACAGCTGCCCAATTATTTTTCTTGCTGAAAAGACCATGGATTCTCTTATCACCTATTATCAGATAATGATTCCAGTTCTTGCCATTTGTGACGAAATCCTTATAGAACAGATTGCGGACTCTGAAATATCTTCTGATACTCTTGATCAGAGAGACAAGCATAATGATACTGAAAATGAAAGCAATAATGATTACCATTCCGGCAATCTCGCCCACAAGCACCACATCCTTCATTTCAAAGGAGAAAAGGGCCTTTCCGATAAAGTTCTCGCCATCGCCAGCATCTATGGATATCCATAAAGGAAGTAAAATGCTATCAATATCCTTTATGCCTTCAATCTTCTCTTTGCTCTGATTGTATGTAACATAGATACCCTGAATATCCTGGGTATCCTGAAGCTTAAATGAA
This sequence comes from Lachnospiraceae bacterium NE2001, assembly GCA_900110635.1. Taxonomy (GTDB): domain Bacteria; phylum Bacillota; class Clostridia; order Lachnospirales; family Lachnospiraceae; genus Eubacterium_Q. The sequence continues at coordinate 4,476 of FOEK01000016.1, read as the reverse complement.
AAGCCTGTCTCGACATCATCTTTATCCTGATCTTTTTTATCTTCTGTTTCGTCATTTAATTCATCCTGTGCTGTTTCTTCAACCAGATAAAACTCATCTTTAAAGAACTGCTTGATCCAGCCAAAAACCTCAAGCCATTTGATGTCCAGGCCGCCCTCTCCATCGGGATAGATATAATCGGACTCTGTGTCCTTGTATACCAAAAACTTCTCTGCTCCATTTGACATATATATTGTCTCGCCCTGTGCAGAGCAGGTGTTGGAACCGTTCTGATGAAGAACCCTGCCATCGCTGTCTGTGATTATATACTCATTGGAAGTCTTGCTGATGATACCAAGAACCTCACCACTATTCTTGCCCTCCTCATAGATTTCGGCAACTGTGCTGAGCCTGTTATATTCCTCCTGGAACTTGGACTCCAGAAGATATTCCACGAAATAGCCTCCAACTAATACAAACAAAAATATAAAAAGGATCATTAAAAGAAGGTACGCAACTAATGAACCAAAGACGTGGCCGTTTCGCACCTTCTTAAAATCTTTCATTCTCTTTTTCTTTATCTTATTACGTTCTCTTGTGTTGGCCATCTTGTTCTCCTGTTGGATAAATGATTATTAACACCTCATCAGTCAGCTTCCACTCAAGCGAAAGCCTGATTGAGGGAAAGCCTCTAGATAACATAATAACAGAAATAGAGCTTAAAAACATTAAATAATTATTATATATACATTAACTGTAAATTATATATGATGTCAGAACTTTAGTTTTTTCATACGTCGGATGAAATTGCTGTCTGGCATCTTCTCGCCGTAGCGGACTTCGTCGTACATATCGGTGAGTTTGCTGACATTTTGAGCTATCTCTTCTTCTGAAAGGCCGGAACTCCTGCCACCGGGTTCCTTCCAGAAGTTTTTCTTCTTGTTAAGAGATGGCCGGGTGATCATCAGCTCCTGAATATCCAGGGTTGTGGAGTTTCTTTCAGGGGTAAAATATTTTTTAAATGACAGCACCTTGGTCTTGTAGAGTCGCCGGGCCACCATATCCGGAGTGGAGCCCTTCAGCTTGTCCTCCTTGGTGTATTTCTCCTTTTCAGCTTTTACCTTTCTCTTTACGTGCAGCTCCTCAGTAACATCCTCAATTCTTTTCTGACGGGACAGAAGCATTCTGATCAGCCATCTAAAGAACAGGATCACAAAAGCTACAGAAACCGCAATAATTGCGATGATGAAAAGCATATCCAGGATGTTGCCTAAAGCATTTTCTCCCGCTCCATCATCAAGACGCATCTGTGGAGCAGACACCGAAACGATATCTCCAAACATCAGACTGAAAACCAGCTTCAGAATAAACATGATCAGTACAACCAGTATCCTAACTATAACAAGGGAGCTGATCAGAACATCCTTTAGTACAGTGTCAAAATGAAGTACATTTCCCAGCAGTATTGTAACAACAAACACAGTCAGTATTCCCAGCACGATAAGGCTGTTGGTGGAGACGATCTGCTTCATAGGCGCACCGCTGACACGGCGGGCACCATTCAGATATTCCTCAAGCCCTTCCACATAAAGGGACACAAGATAGCTGAAGATGATCAGCACCGGTATGATATAGCCAACGCGCTGAAGCGCGACATCCCCTATGTGATAGCCCAGGGCAATGGTGATCACGCCAAATATCATGCAGGGCCATGGAGATTCAAAAAATCTCTTTAATATATAATGATTTCTGATATAGATCAGGCCATCAATAAAGTAGGCAAAAATAACCGCGAAGGAAAGAAGCCTCACATATACATTATCGATCAGAAAATAGCTGCCCACTCCGATCAGCACATGTGTGATAAGTAGTATAACGCCGCGACGGCATATATCACGGAACACATAGGACAGCACCAGGCACGCGAAAAGAACGCTGAAAAGCTTCACCCCCGGCATAGGCTGCTGGAACAGGCCAAATGCTATATCAACGAACATGATTACATAGAAGAACTGATATATAATCCTCAGAATCTTACGCAGGATGATAAGTGGCCTGGATGACTGGTTAGGAATAATGTTATTCATTTAACGCCACCTCCCAACTCTCAGCATATTCTCTGTTAGGGAAATATGGAAACTCCTTAAAGCAGGGAACGATCAGGTGAACAGTAGATTCTCCGGAATTAAGGCGGTCAACCTTCTCCAGCAGATCCTGCTTTGCATAAGGGCTTATCACCAGGTACAGCGTATCAGTGCGGAGTTCCTCTATCTCCTTATCTAGAAGCTCTATAAAAACATCCTTGCCTTCGGAGCTGGTAATCTCAGTCAGCATACGGTCGATGGTAATACCGTGACGGCGCTCAGCCCCCTCCTCTACCGCAGGAAGAAGTCTGCCCTCCTGATCGACACCATTTGACACAACTGATACCATAACACCCTTCTCTAGAAGGCTGCGGGCGATACTGCTGGCCAGAGATATGGCCTCCTCCAGAAGCTGATTCTTCTCGATCATATAGTCGTTGTCCAGATTCACCATTATCTTCACACGGCTGTCAGTGGTGTAGCCGTACATATTTACCATAAGCTCTCTCGCCTTGGCGCTCTGCTTCCAGTTGATGCTCCTGTAGGCATCAAAGGGCTGGTACTCTCTGATCCCGCGGAAGGAAAGGCTGTCCTCAACGATGCTCTGCTTCGCCTCGATCTCACCCAGGATGCCCCTGAAGATGAGTCTGAAACGATCGGTATTTATCTTCTTTGGAAAGACGTAAATGACATCGTTATACTTAAGCTTTGCGGCAAAATTGCCTGTCATAAAGTAATCACGAACAAGAATGCTGGCATTTTTTATAGCAAATGTACCTCTGGCGCTGCCAGCAAAGGTAAGGCGTCTGGTGACGCGCTGGTGACCCAGCATACAGAAGAGCTCGTTCTTGTGATAGAGGTCTGTTACATTTGAATTGGCAGTATCATCGAATCTGAGGCTCTTATCAACTGAAAACTTCAAATGAAAAACAGGCAGAGGCATCAGCTTATCGTTGGTCACGATCTCGATAAGCTCTGCGCTCTCCCCGCACTCAATATAGTCCCGGCTGAAGCGAACTTCGGACTCGAGACCTCTGAACCAATATTTACTGAATAGGTATTTTTGCACTGCGTAAACTAGTATGAATACTATGGCAGCAACTAATAATTTCATGTTCAACCTCTAAATATATATGCCGTATGGAACACCTCATCAGTCAGTTTCGCTGACAGCCTTATTTCAAGGGGAAGCCTTATTTCAAGGGGAAGCCTTTTATCAAGGGAGCTTACTTCTTCCAGTCTTCGGTTGGTACTGCAACTGTAGATGCCACCTCTGTGATGATATCGCGCACATCCTTGAGACGGACTGCGCCAGCACCTGTCATAACCCTGTGGGAATATACATAAGGTGCAAGGAAACGAACGTCATCTGGTGTTACAAAATCTCTGCCTGAGATAGCCGCAAAGGCCTGGGACATTCTCATAAGATTAAGTGATGCTCTAGGACTTACGCCAGAGAACAGCTTGCTGGAGTTACGGCTGGCATCGCTGATCCCAACGATATATTCCATAACAACCTTAGCCACCTTTACCTGCTTCACTGCCTCACAGGCATTTACTATATCCTGACCAGAGCAGACTGCCTTCACCTCATTCTGAGGGCTGTCTACTACAAACCTCTGAAGGATTTCAACTTCATTATCTATGCTCAGATCGCCCATGGTGAGCTTCACCATGAAGCGGTCCAGCTGTGCTTCTGGAAGTGGAAATGTACCTGTTGTCTCGACTGGATTTTCAGTAGCAATAACAATGAACGGAGCGCTGAGCTTACGGCTCTCTCCATCAACTGTAACCACTCTCTCCTCCATAGCCTCGAGAAGAGCTGACTGTGTACGTGGAGTTGCACGGTTAATCTCATCCGCCAGAAGTATGTTGGTAAAAACAGGGCCTGGGATGAACTCGAACTCATTGCTCTTCTGACTGAAGATATTAAGTCCGGTGATGTCCTGTGGCATCAGGTCCGGTGTGAACTGAACACGTCGGAACTCAGCATCAATACTGTCCGCAATACATTTGGCCATAGTGGTCTTACCGGTGCCCGGCATATCCTCCAGGAGAACGTGTCCACCTGACAGCATTGCTGAAAATACCAGGGAGAATACCTCTTCGCTACCGATCATTACGGTGCGCATATTCTCCAGCACCTTACTATATAATCCTCTTATTTCACTTACTTCCATACTTCTTTCCCTTTTTCTCTAGAATAAAACAAATGCCCCATATATTTCGCCATATTTTTTGCCATATATAAATTATACTAAAAATGTTACAAGATTGTATCTAGCGCTTAGTTGCCTTTTCTACTTATTTTCCGCTTAGTTACTATTCAACTTCTTATCCGCTTAATTCTTACTCTTCCAGCAACATTTTTCGCCCTTTTCTCTATTTGTGTTGCTTTCTCTCCTTATTTTCC
>FOEK01000018.1 GCA_900110635.1 Lachnospiraceae bacterium NE2001 | reverse complement strand
GGTGACTTCACAGTAATCATGGGTTCCTCGGGAGCTGGTAAATCAACACTTATGTATGCTCTCTCAGGAATGGATAGAGCCAGTCTTGGAAAAATCAATTTCTGTGAGAAGGACATCACCAAGTTTTCGAGTGACCAGCTTGCAATCTTTAGAAGAAAGCATTGCGGTTTCGTGTTTCAGCAGATACATCTTATTGGAACAATGAGCATACTTGATAACGTTCTGGCTGCCGGACTTCTTACAGGACAGAACAAGAGAGAGCTGGCAAAGAAATCAAAGGAGCTGCTTGTAAAGGTTGGTATTGAGGAGAAGCTGTGGAACAAGTTCCCTAATCAGCTGTCAGGTGGTGAGGCGCAGCGTGTTGGTATCATTAGAGCACTTATCAATACCCCTGATATGGTATTTGCAGATGAGCCAACTGGAGCATTGAACAGTGCCAGCAGTGACGCGGTACTGGACATCCTTACAGAGTTCAACAGAGGCGGACAGAGCATCGTCATGGTAACCCATGATATGAAGTCGGCTCGTCGTGGCAACCGTATCATATATCTTAAGGATGGTGCCATCTGTGGCGAATGCCATCTTGGGAAATATGTATCTGGCGATCCAGAACGCCACGCCAAACTCCGCTCATTTTTGGGCGAGATGGGATGGTAATTGGCTCGATTTCGAAGAAATCGAGCGGAGCGAAGCGACCAGCAAGCCGCAGTGCCGTGCTGGCACGTGGGCGCCAGTACGGGCAGGCGGCGTTAAGCTAGAAGCCAATAAAAAAGAAAAATAGGAAAACAATTATGCTAGGAAAATTACTGAAATCAAACTTTAAAAACGATTTCTCGCATATGATAACATTTTTCCTCATCATGGTCCTGGCAGTATTCATGCTGCATACAGGTCTGGCAATCCTCCTTGGCTACAGCACCCTACATAAGGAAAAGCAGGAGCAGTACAACTTTGCAGACCTTATGGTGCACAGCATACTTCGGCCAGAGGAAAACCAGAAGATCGAGGAGATTATATCAAATGCGGATTATATAGAATCTTATGAGAAACTGTATCCGATTCAAAAACGATTCTCTATCACAAAAAATGGAGCTGATGAAGATTCTAAGGATATGTATGACACGTCTTCAAATGCTATGAACCTTCTGCCTTATGGCGAGTGGGGTGAGATGGAAGCACCACATTTCGTTGAGCTATCAGAAGAAGAATACGATAATCCAATCTATATATCATATTATTACAATGCGAATCTCTTTAAGGCAAAGCTTGGAGATAGTATAGATCTGAAGGTTGGAGATAAGTATTACACATTTCAGGTGGCTGGTTTCTTTGAAAGCCTTATCTCAAGTGAGATGGGAGTCGGCTATGTGTCTCCGTCGCTTTATTATGAATGGAAAAATACAAACGCTGACAGCTGGGCAGAAATGAGTAAAGAAGATAGCATTGACTCAGATGAACCTCAGTTTTCAAGAGTAATGTTTGTCATAAAGCTGGCTGATGGAGTAGATGCAAATGAAGCATCCGGACAGATCACCAAAGCGTTTATTGACCATGATATACCAGCAAATGCACAGTCAGTAGATAATACGATAAATGATTTTACTTATATGCAGAATATGCTGGCAGCTTTTATAGCAGCATTTGCAATCATTATTACAGTGATCTCAATGATCATTATATATTTCAGAATATCTAACTCTATTGAGCAGAATATAGTTAACATCGGAGCACTTAAGGCGCTTGGTTATACGTCGAGACAGATAAGACTTGGAATGGTGCTTGAATTTGCGCTTACCACAACCATTTCTCTTATTTGCGGTGTTGTAGCCTCCTATATGGTTATTCCTGTATTCGAGGTAAAGCTTAGAAGCTTTAGCGGTGTAGCCTGGAATCATCCATTCGATATAGTGTCGTTTATTATAACATTTGTCATTATCATTGGTACAGTTGTTGTTGTAGCTATGGCAAGTACCAGAATGATATCAAAGCTTGATCCGGTTATTGCTCTCAGATTTGGAGTGAGTGATCACAGCTTTAAGAAAAACCGTGCACCTATTGAAAAGACCAATGGTCCCCTTGTGTGGATCATGGCTCTTAAGTCAGTGCTGGGTAACGCGAAGCAGAACGCTATTCTGTTTGTCGTAATGCTGTTTATAGGAGCAGTATCTACACTGGCTGCATTTCTTTCATATAACTGTGTATACGATGCATCGCATCTTGCGAGAATGCTGAATCTGGTACTGGCGGATGTGGATCTGAACTTTGAAGAACCGGATAATCAGATCGCAGAGATTGCTGAAATGCCAGAGGTTGAAAGCGTATATTGGATCAATTATACAGAAATGACAGTGGAAGGTTATACTGTTTCGACGGCGGTGACTGACGACTGGTCAGATGTGGCAGAGGTAAATATCTACGAGGGTAGAAGTCCAAAGTACGATAACGAGGTTGCGATAGGTGGTAATCTGGCTGATACAATAGGCGCTTCCATAGGCGATGAGATAAGAATATCCTATGGCCAGAAGGATTATAAATATCTGGTGACAGGTTTCGAACAGGCAGCCGGTAATTACGGCATGGATATATCGCTAACTGCTGAAGGCGCTGAACATCTGGATTTTAAATCTGAAAAGACCAATATTGGAGTGTTTGTTAAGGGACATTCGCTGGAGAATTCTATAAGAGTTGTTGATAAGGTTGAGGAGATGTATGGAGATAAGCTCAGTTCTTATGGAAATACCATTGAGACCCTTATGAATGGTGATAATGTGGTAATTCAGGTTGCTGCTATTATGGTTTTTGCTATGGTGCTTATATCCGTAGTGGTTATTATTCTTTCCATGAATCTCCTGGTTAAGACAATGATCATCAAGAAGCAGCGTGAGATAGGTATCAAGAAGGCGCTTGGTTTTTCAAGCAACCAGCTTAGAATAGAGCTAGTTCTCTCAATGCTTCCACAGATAGGTATCGGAGCTGCTGCTGGAGCAGTGGTTGGATGCCTGACCTCTAATAAGATTCTTGCGGTACTTCTTTCGACCATGGGAATCATGAGATCAAATATGGAAATCTTCCCTTGGATGGGATTTTTATCAATAGTATTTGCACTTGTAGTCTCATTTATTATAATATGGTTATTATCAGGAAGGATTAAGCGAATCTCAGCTTACTCCCTTATCACTGAATAACTATAGTGTAATAAAGGGGAAATATATGTTAGATATACTTATAGTTGAAGATAATAAAGAAATAGGTGGGCTGCTAGAGACTTTTCTTCGCAAGGAGAACTACGTTGTGTCGATTGCGGATAGCGGAGAAAAGGCTCTCAGGCTCTTTGAAATGTATGGCGCGAAGCTGGTAATTCTGGATCTTATGCTACCTGGAATTGACGGCTTCGCTGTTTGCTCTAAAATAAGAGAAACGTCAAATGCTCATATCCTTATCGCCAGTGCCAAGACTGAAAAAGAAGATAAGCTTAAGGGACTTAATCTTGGGGCGGATGACTATATTGAGAAGCCGTATGATATTGATATCTTAATAGCTAAGATAAATGGCATCTTTAAGCGTAAGTATGCGCAGGAGGTTATTGTGGAGGGAAACCTGTCACTTAACACTGTTACCGAGAGCCTTCAAGTTGATGGAAAAGACGTGGTGGTAACCTCCAAAGAGTTCGAGCTGTTAAAGCTCTTAATTGAGAATAAGGGAGTTACTCTAAAGAAGGAATATCTCTTTAGTACTATCTGGGGAAGCGACAGCGAGTCAGAGCTTCAGACACTTACGGTTCATATTAAGACTCTTCGAGATAAGATCGAGGAAGATCCGAAGAAGCCTAAGCATATAATTACAGTATGGGGCGTAGGTTATCGTTTTGAGTAGGAAAAGGCTTCCCCTTGAGGGACGGCCTGTGTGCCGGTGGCACACATCTTAGGCCGTTTGCCCGAGTCGGAGACGAGACCAAGCTGTCTGCGAAGCAGACTGATGAGGTGTTGAATGAATAGATTTAAGAAGGCCTCTATTATAATTGTAATAGCAGAAGTTCTGATCATTATAGCGCTTAATATTTTCTATCTGACTAATATCCGTGTAACTGGCAGATACTATAGAGTTGAAGCTGAAAGAGTTGTTCGTATTCTGGAAGCTGAAGAAGCTTATAGAAATAATCCAGAGAATATAAATCTGGGAGACTATAGTACTATTGTCAGAGTGAGCGTATATGATCCGTCAGAACTCTGCAACAATGATTTTGTAGTAGAGGAAGTTGAAGGAAAGCTTTATAGAATTGAATATAGAGTATTAGAGGATAGAAGTACCTTCATACTGATGAATGTAGGCATGGCTTCAGCGCTTCTTCTTACCATAGGCGTGCTGCTTTATATTGGCTACAAGGTAATAAAGCCATTTGATAAAATGTCATCTCTCACAGAACAGCTGGCGAAGGGTAATCTGTCTACCCCAATAAAGGAAGAAAAAAGCCGTTTCTTTGGCAAGTTCCTGTGGGGAATGGATATGCTCAGGGAGAATCTTGAAGACAGCAAGATGAAGAATCTGGAGTATCAGAAGGAGAAGAAGACCATGCTTCTTTCTCTGTCGCATGATATCAAGACACCTCTATCTGCAATTCAGCTTTATTCCAAGGCTCTTTCTGAAGGACTCTATGATACAGAAGAGAAGAAACAGGAAGCTCTTGCTGGTATTCAGTCAAAGACCGAAGAAATCCGTGGATATGTGGATGAGATATATAAGCTTTCTCGCGAAGACTTCATGGAACTTGAAGTAAGGCCAGGCGAAGTATACCTGAAGGATGTAATGGATGGCGTTGTAGCATACTATAAGGATAAGCTGAGCGTGATCCATACTGAGTTTGAGGTTGAAGAGTTCGATAATGTGCTTCTTAGTGCGGATAAGGACAGACTTATAGAATCACTTCAGAATCTGATGGAAAATGCCATCAAATATGGTGATGGTCGAAAGATAAGTATCTCCTTCAGTGAGGAAGAAGACTGTAAACTTATTACTGTATCCAATACAGGCTGTACTCTGGAGGATAGCGAGATTAATAATATCTTCGACTCCTTCTATCGTGGAAGTAACACAACAAATATTCAGGGAAATGGTCTGGGTCTTTACATAGTAAAACAGCTTATGACCAAGATGGATGGCGATGTCTTTGCTTCCAAAGAGGGTGAAAACTTTAACGTGACCCTTGTAGTACGTAAAGTTTAAAAACGTGGCTTTGCCGCGTTTTTTTATTTTATAAAATCGATTTAATGATTGTTTAATAATTTATCCTGTATACTCCGAATCAAGGTACCGAACTATACAAAAAAATTAGTTTAGAAATTTACAGGAAAGGAAAAGAAAGTATGTTTTTCAAAATTCTAAAAAAGGATTTGAAGAGAAGCAAGACTATGAATATAATCCTCTTTCTCTTTGTAATCCTGGCAACGGTTTTTGTAGCAAGTGGACTGAATAATCTGGTGTCAGTCGTAAATGGTATGAGTTATTTCCTTGAAGAAGCGTGCGGTGATAAAAATGATGATTTCCTCCTTATTGAAGGGAAGTTAAACGATGACTCAAGAAAGCTTCTAGACAATGCAAAGTCAATAAAGTCGTATGATACAGACCTTTTTTATGGTTACATTGATACTGTAAAAAATGAATCTGGAAAGAAGCTTGACTGGCAAGGCATGATCATGATCGGTTCTCCAGAAAAGAATTACATAAAACTCTTTGATAAAGATAATAATGTTATAGAGAGGGTTGAAAAGGGGCATATATATATATCAAGCAAGTTCTTTAACAGGTTTGATGTAGAACCTGGAGAAAAGATTACTCTGAAGCTTGAAAATGAAGAAAAAACCTACGTGATAGATGGTGGACTTAAGGATGCGATATTCGGAGCGGATATGGCTGGCGGCTATAGATTCCTTATGAATGATGCAGATGCAAATGAGTATTTTGATCAAAAAGATGCAGATAATGCAGTAAATGCAATTTGTTATATAGAATCCGATGATATTTCAAATATTAAGAATGAGATAGATGATCTTAATTGTACTTATAATGAATATCCTGCTTCTATGATGGTAATGTCAAGAATAGTTGAACTTCTTCTTGCATTTATCGTAGTAATCCTCAGCGTATGTCTTATCATAGTATCCTTTGTAATACTTCGTTTCTCTATCGGTTTTACAATTCAGGATGACTTCCGAGAGATTGGTGTTATGAAGGCGATCGGTATCAGGAACTTTAAGATCAGAACTCTTTATATGGTAAAGTATTTTGCATTAGCAGTAGTTGGTGCGGTAATTGGTCTCGTGGCCAGCTATCCATTTGGAGAGCTTCTCATTAAAAGTGTTTCAGAAGGAATGCTGCTTGGAAATTCCTACGGCGATATGATCAATATAGTTGGTGCGGTTCTGGTATTCGCTGTTATCGTATGGCTTGCATTTGTTTCAACCGGAAGAGTTAAGAAGATGACACCGGTAGATGCTATAAGAAGTGGTGAGACAGGAGAACGCTTCAGAAAGAAGAGAGGACTTCGTATCAGCAGAGTTCATGCCAAGAATCACTCATACCTCTCATGGAACGATATAATAAGCAGTCCGAAGAGATATATAAATATCATCATATCCTTTGGAGTATGCACACTGTTCCTTCTGGTTCTTGCAAACTTTACAGCAACCCTTGATAGTCCGGCATTTATAGATACATTTAGCTTTAGAGCTGATCTCTATATGGATAAAGAAGATATAAATACCGTTGATATCCAGAAACTAGTAGATAAGTATCCGGAACTTGAAAGCTCAGATATTTTAGATAAAAAGGTTGTTTCGGCTCAGTACTATGCTCAGTTTGAAAATGGAAAGGAAATATATAAGGACTATCTAAAGCTGGTTCAGGAAAAGCTGGAAGAAGAAGGAATGCCGGCAAAGGTTTATGATGATGTTCTCTATAGATATGACTTCACATTTGATGGAAATAAATATAACTATACTTTTCAGCAGGTTATAGGCGATAGATTTGGAGATTATCCTGTACTTGAAGGCAGTGCTCCTCAGAATAAGAATGAGATAGCAATTACCAAAACAGCAGCTGATGAATTTGGCCTTGAAATTGGAGATACTATCGAGATTGATTTTGGGGATGGTTCTAATAGTAAAAAGGAAAAATGTACCGTTACAGCACTGTATAACTGCATGAACAATATGGGTACAACAATGCGAATCTATGATGATGCACCTACAAATCTGGCTAACTATACAGGTTCCATGTGCACACTTATATCATTTACAGATAATCCTTCTCAGGAAGAGATAGAGGCTCGTAAGGAAAAGATAAAAGAGATATTTGATACTGATAAGGTTCTTGATCAGACTGAAGAAACAGTAATGAACATGGGAGCGCTTGATGCATTTAAGGCGGCTGAAATCCTCTTTATGGCCATCACAGTAATTGTAATTATCCTTGTAACAGTAATGATGGAAAGAAGCTTTATTTCTAAAGAAACAAAGCAGATTGCAATACTTAAGGCGATGGGCTTTAGAGACGACGAAGTGATCAAGTGGCAGGTTATAAGATTTGCAGCACTTGCAGTTATCGCAGTAGTGATCGCGATGGCAATCTCAATTCCTGTAACAGATTTTGTAGGAGGTTCAATCTTCTCAGCAACATTTGGAGTAACAGGAATCAAATGGGTACACAACCTGTCAAGCATGGCGAAGTATCCAGTGATCCTTGTAGTAGTAACAGTATTTATCTCTTGGCTGACAGCCCTCTACACAGGAACTGTAAAAGCCAGAGATACAGCTAGTATAGAATAGATAAAAGGAGAATAAGAAAATGGGAGCAGTAATTGAAGTTAAGGATTTATGCAAAACATATGTAACAGATAAAAGACAGAACAACGTACTTAAGAATGTAAACTTTACAGTAGAGGAGGGCGAGATGGTTGCTATCATGGGACCATCCGCTTCAGGAAAGTCAACTCTTCTCTACAGTGTATCAGGTATGGACAACGCAACCAGCGGTACAGTCCTTTTCAAGGGAAAGGATATCACTAAGCTTAAGAAAAACGAGCTTTCGGATGTTAGACTTGATGAGATGGGATTTATCTTCCAGCAGATGTTTATGATGAAGAACCTGACAATTCTTGATAACATCCTTCTTCCGGGACTTCAGAGTAAGAAGCTTAAGAGAAGCCGTAAAGAGGTAACACAGTTTGGTGAGGACCTTATGAGAAAGCTGGGTATTATCGAAGCAGCTGACAATGATATTAATGAGGTATCAGGTGGACAGCTTCAGCGTGCCTGTATCTGTAGAAGCCTTATTAATAAGCCTTCAGTAGTTTTTGCAGATGAGCCAACAGGAGCTCTTAACCGTGCTAACTCCAATGAGGTTATGGATGAGCTTACTAAGATCAACAAAGAGGGAACTACCATTATGATGGTAACTCACGACTCAAAGGTTGCAGCAAGATGTTCAAGAGTTCTCTATATAGTAGATGGAAACATCAAGGGTGAATATTATAACGATACTACAAAGAGTGATAAGGATAGAGAAAGAGCGCTTAATAACTGGCTTATGGATCTTGGATGGTAAGAATTATCTGGTTTACATAAATCTGAATATAATAATAATAACCTCTGAGAACTAAGATATTAAAATGACAGTTGAATTAGGATCAACTGTCATTTTATATTACAATTCTTACATTTTGATATGTGACAGCTGAACTTGTTTTATACCAGGTTTATCTATCACGCTTTTTAAGTTTGGGCCCAGAATCCTGCTGAAGGCTAGAACGTTGACTGCAAGGGCTCCAACCCAGGCGGCTATTTCTGCGTAAGCAGCAGCTCTAAAGCCGATGTTACTGGTGCCTAGCACGATAACAGCTATTCTAAGGACCATTTCCAAAACACCCGACCACATTGGAGGGACAGGGTGCCCCATTCCCTGAACAGCACTTCTTATAACGAAGAGACAGTCAACAGCGATTATAGTCATACCGCAGATTGGCAGGTATTCGCACACAAGACGTATTGGTGCATCACCCTGTATAAGCAGCTTTGCCAGAAACTCTGGGAAAAATGTCATAACTGATCCCAGTACTATATATGTAATAAAGGAAATGGTGAGACAAACCTTGAGGCCGCTTACAATCCTGCCGTATTCTCTTGCTCCGTAATTCTGACTCGTATATGCGCTCATAGCATTTCCTGCTGTTGCAGCTGGGCACATAAAGAGGTTTAGGTACTTGCTGCAGGCTGAATAAGCTGTAGTATAATCAGTTCCCAGTTCATTTATGTAATGCTGAACTACCATACAGCCAATAGCAGTGATGGAGTTCATAAATGCCATAGGTAGTCCGTTTGCAAAAAGATCGATATATATTCTGCTGTCGTTCAAAAAATCTGACTTTTCAAGCTGTATCATTTCAATGTGACGAAGTCTGTTAATACAGATAATGGCTGAAATGACCTGAGATACAACTGTGGCGATAGCGGCACTTTCGACACCCATATGCAGTACAAAGATGAAGAAGGAATCAAGTCCGAGATTGATTATAGAAGATATAATGATTGCTCTCAGTGGAGTCTTGCTGTCACCCAGTGCACGAAGTATTGCTGCGCTGACATTGTAGCAGATTGACAAAGAGATACCGCCGAAAACGATGTATCCATATTTGAGGCAGTTCTTCATCAGCGATGGATCCGTGTTCATCAGTCTCAGCAGAGTAGGTAGCATCGTCACGCTGAAGGTAGTCAGGAGGATAGCCAGGACTACAGATAACTGTATGGTTCCAGCGAGACGATGTCTTAACTGCTTTATATCTTTAGCGCCGAAGCTCTGTGCTATCAGCACGCCGAATCCATTTGCCAGGCCAAATGAGAAGCCTACTATAAGGAAGAAGATGGAACTCATATTTCCTACAGATGCGAAGGCGCTGTCACCCAGACCTTGTCCTACTATCATTACATCGACGAAGTTGTATAACTGCTGAAGCATACTGGTCATAAGTAGTGGCCAATAGAAGTTCAGTATGTGCTTCGCGGGATTTCCAGTTGTAAAGTCGATTACTTTCTTGTCGCTCATAATTTATGCCTTTCTTTAAAGCTATGCTTCTTTCTCAAAATAAAAAATCTACAAGGCTCTTCACCTTGTAGATATTCTAAACTCGTTCTTTAACAAAAAATAGCTGGTTTTTACTCTCTTTTGACCAATTTTTGATGAAAGTGGTAACTGTTCAGTAGGTAGCATATATATGATATATTTCTCGTGGAAGCTTGCTTACAAAGAGAAATATATCATATATATGCTTGCCTTGCTGAGCAAGGTTACTACCAATACATCGATAAAGTGTCTGCGAAGCAGACAGTAGAGCACGTAGTGCGGACTTTATCGATTGTATGGGTAGTACCTACTGAACATATAACGTCACATCTTGGTTTGGGAGTGGAGCCTACGGTATTCCCGGGGCGTCCAACCAGTTGTTTCTCTGAATATTTTGTTAAATGTAGTAGTTGACTGGAAGCCAGCTGAGAAGGCACAGTCTGTGATGGACAGCTTCTCGTCAGCCAGGAGATTTATAGCATTTTGCACCCTTATATTTGAAAGATATTGTGGGAAGGACATCTGGGTATACTCCTTAAATATCTTTGAAAAATAAAATGGGCTGAGACCTGTTACTGAGGCGACATCGGTCTGGGATATATCATCTGCCGAATGCTCGGAGATATAGCTGCAAGCCGTGCGGATATACTCCCAGGTTGCATCAGAAAACTGTTCGTTACCGATCAGCTCACGGTGCTCCTCCAGTATGTATTCCCCGATGAGAACCAACATATTATATATGATGATCTTGCAGCGAGTCTCGATGAAATGTTGATCACTTTCATAGATTTCCATAAACTTGTTGATCAGCCCCGAGAGTTTTCTTGTAAGAACAGGCTCTTTTTCCTGCGTGATATGATGACATTTGCAAAGGAATCTGATAGCAGTGGCAATATCCGTGCTGCTTTCCACAAGACTGGAGGAAAACTGAACCAATATATATCCTCCTTCAGGAGCTTTGATGATCTCGTGAAGCTCGCTGGGCCACACAAAAAGGATGTCTCCAGGAACAGGCTTAAATACTTCATCGCCAATCTTGTACTCACATCCTTCTTTTAATATGAGAGTGAACTCAGCGGAGTTATGCCAGTGCGACGGAAAATTTGTTGGAACATTATCCTTTGCAAATGCAACACCGTGTATATATTCATAATTTATTATTTCTTTATCCATAAATCCATCATAACAAAAAATGGTCAAAAATCAATAATTATCTACTTTTATTTTTCTCTCTCATCCCTTAATGTAAAATGTGAAAAAACAGGACACATTTATTTAAATACTGAGAAAGGGGATATAGTTACATTATGGATAATTTTACATTTTATTCACCAACTTTTTTTGCTTTTGGTAAGGGCACTGAGATGGATGCCGGAAAGTATGTGAAGCAGTTTGGCGGAAGCAAGGTGCTTATACATTATGGCGGAAACAGTGCAAAAAAATCAGGCCTCCTGGACAGGGTTGAAGAATCACTTAAAAAATCTGGACTTGAGTACGTAATGCTTGGCGGAGTTAAGCCAAACCCAAGAAGCGGACTCGTATATGAAGGAATTGATATAGTAAAGAAGGAAGGGATAGACTTCATTCTTGCAGTTGGTGGTGGAAGCACCATAGACTCGTCAAAGGCTATAGCAGCTGGTGCAGTTTATGACGGGGACTTCTGGGACTTTTATAGTGGAAAATGGATCGAGGAAGCTCTTCCTGTTGGAACAATCCTTACAATCGCAGCAGCAGGAAGCGAGGGCAGTCCGGACTCTGTTATAACTAAGGAAGAAGGAATGTATAAGAGAGGGGCTTCAGGAAATGCTATTCGTCCAAAGTTCAGTATCCTGAATCCGGAACTCACACAGACTCTGCCACCTTATCAGACAGCTTGTGGCGTGACAGACATAATGGCGCATTTATATGAGAGATATCTTACAAATACAAAGGATGTGGAAGTAACAGACAGACTTATAGAGGGACTTCTTCTTACAATGAAGCATGAGGGGCCAAGGGTTATCGCAGATCCAAATTGCTATGAGGCAAGGGCAAATATCATGTGGGCTGGAATGGTTGCGCATAATCATATTTGCGGTGTGGGTCGTAGCCAGGATTGGAACAGCCACAATATCGAGCATGAGCTGTCGGCACTTTATGACTGTGCTCACGGTGCAGGACTTGCAGTAACAATGCCTGCAGTTTTTAAATATGTTATGAACCACGATGTGATGCGCTTCGCAAGAGTTGCTACTCGCGTATGGGGCTGCCAGATGGACTTTGACAATCCGGAAGCTACTGCACTTGAAGGAATAAATGCCTTCCAGAACTTCCTTATCTCCCTTGGAATGCCAAAGAACTTTGAAGAACTGGGCGCGAAGGAAGAAGATATTCCAAAGCTTGTCGAAGTGCTCTGCCGTGGTGACGGACGTAATGGAACTATTTCGGGATTTGTAACACTTAACGAAGAAGACTGCACCAATATCTATCGTATGATGCTGTAAGTGTAAGGAGGAGTGTATGAAAGCATTATTTATTGGAGGGACAGGTACGATCAGTACCGCAATTGTGAAGAGACTGGCTGAGGAACTGGGCTGGGAGGTCTGGATTCTCAACCGTGGAAATAGACAGAATGTAGTACCTGAGGGGGTACATCAGATAATATGTGATATATCGGACGAGGCTGATGCAGAGAAGGCTCTCGAGGGGATGACCTTCGATGTTGTGGGAGAGTTCATTGGTTTCACATTAGATCAGGTTGAGAGAGACTACCGTTTGTTTAAGGATAAGACGAAGCAGTATATCTATATCAGCTCTGCTTCGGCTTACAACAAACCGGCAGCAAACTATATAATCACTGAGGGGACAACACTCGCGAATCCTCATTGGGAATACTCGAGGAACAAGATCGCCTGCGAGGAGTTTCTGATGAGGAAATACCGCGAGGAAGGATTCCCGGTAACTATTGTACGACCAAGTCATACCTATGATGAGAGAAGTGTTCCTCTTGGAGTCCATGGAAAGAAGGGCTTCTTCCAGGTTATAAAACGAATGCAGGAAGGAAAGCCGGTTATTATCCAGGGAGACGGAACCTCTCTTTGGACGGTAACATTTAACAAGGATTTTGCAATCGGTTATACAGGTCTTATGGGTAACAGGCATGCTATCGGTGAGGCTTTCCAGATAACAGGTGACGAGACTCTTACCTGGAATCAGATATATCAGACAATTGCAGATGCACTTGGAGTAGAACTAAATGCATATCACGTATCCTCAGACTATCTCAGTGCAGTGGGTGATAAGTATGGCTTTGATTTTGAGGGCAGTCTCACGGGTGATAAGTCTGTTTCAGTTGTGTTTGATAACAGCAAACTGAAAAGGGTTGTGCCGGATATGCGTACAACTGTAAGGTTTGATCAGGGTGTTCGCATTGCGCTTGACTACGTTCTATCGCACCCAGAGTGTCAGGTGGAAGACCCAGAGTTCGATGAGTGGTGTGACAAAGTCATTGATTCACTTGAAAAAAGCAAAGCATTAGTATAACCCATCAATATAATAAATATTTTACCCAGTTAATAATTTGATAAGAATTTAATAATTCTTCGATAAAGAAGAATCTTCGGAAACCATATATACTACTTTCAGATGATGAGAAAACCCGAGCTAAAGGCGAAGGGCAGATTAAGAAAGGAAGTAGTAAATATGGTTTCTTCTAATTTTGGCGATAAAAGTATTCTTAGAACAGAAAAGCTCTGCAAGTCATTTTCAAATGGTGGCAGACAGCAGCACGTAATTAAGAACTTAGATATGGAAATAATCGAAGGCGACTTCACAGTAATTATGGGAGCGTCAGGATCCGGAAAGTCCACACTGCTATATGCACTTTCAGGAATGGATAAGCCATCTATGGGAAAAGTGCTCTTTAATGAAACTGAGATTCAGGATTTTTCAAATGACGAGCTGGCAGTATTCCGTAGAGGTAATTGTGGATTCGTTTTCCAGAGCGTATACCTTCTTGAAAATCAGACAATCCTGGACAATGTTCTTACCGGAGCCCTGATAGTTCAGAAGAATTCACCTGAGCTTGTTAAAAAAGCAAAGAATCTGCTTAAGAAGGTTGGTATCGAGTCTGAAATGTGGAACAAGTATCCCAATCAGTTATCAGGCGGTGAGGCTCAGAGAGTTGGAATAGTAAGAGCAGTTATCAACGATCCAAAGATTCTCTTCGCAGATGAGCCAACAGGACAGCTAAACTCAGCTTCCAGCCAGGATGTACTAAATATCTTCTCAGAGATACATAAAAACGGTCAGTCAATTGTAATGGTAACACACGATATCAAGACAGCCCTCCGGGGAACAAGAGTTATCTTCCTGAGAGACGGTGGAATAGAAGGTAACTACAAGATGCCCGTATACGGTACAGATGATGTGAAGGAACGCCGTGCAGGATTACAACAGTTTTTAGATGAGATGGGATGGTAGGTCACGATTTCAAAGAAATCGTGTGGAGCGAAGCGACCATCAAGCCACAGTGCCGTACAGGCACTTGGGTGCCTGTGCGGGCAGGTGGCGTTAAGATAGAAGCCTAGAAAGAGGTAAATTATGAAGATATTAAGATTATCAATATTTAATATTAAGAAGCATAAAAAGGAATCCATTATCCTGATCTTCCTTATTGCTGTCAGCGTTCTTTTTATGAACATTGCAATAATTAATAAATCAAAGGCTGGTGAGATTTTGGATAAGGCCTTTAAGGAAACTGAGAGTAAATCATGTATTTATAGTTTTTTAGAAGATAACTATAGAACAGAGTTTGCTGATGTTTTCGAAGAGGACGCACGTATTACAAATCTAGATAAGTTAGAGATGCTTTATCCGAATAATAATGCATCTGTAAACTGTAAAAAGGAAGATGGTTCACTCTTTAATTTTTATATATCTTTTATAACAGAGGAAAATGAGAAGAAGATATCTAATTTCAGTAAGGAAACAACACTTTCTGATGATGAGATAGCAGGATTTGAACATCCGATATGGATGCCGCATTATGTGGAAATGAATCTGGGGTATAAGCCAGGTGATACATTTGTCATTGAAAAGGGTGGAAAGGAGTATTCATTTCAAATAGCAGGATTCTATGAGTCAGGACTTCTTACTAATGATACTGGAAGCTATAAGTGTATAGTTTCAGAAGCAGATTATGATACTCTTTCCGTTGATTTTTCAAGAAGAATATGTTTCTCATTTGATGTTAAAGAAGGTACTATAGAAAGCCTTAATGATGCTCAAAGGTTTAGTAATGAAATAGATAAGAAGGTTGAAGAAAAAACAGGAAAGCCTCTGGATAATACTCTTTTTGATAACTTTGATGATAAATATATTGAAGCAGACAATAGGGCTAGCATTATAGAAATTATGATGTATGTTATAGCGATGATAGCTGTAATAGTAGTTCTTTCGGCGGTTTTGATGATAAGGCATAAGATAACAAATGATATAGATGATCAGATGGAGTCTATAGGTGTTCTGGAAGCATTGGGGTATAAATCCAGAGAAATATCACTCACCTATGTTTATGAATATTTATCTTTAGCTGTCATAGGTACAGTTATTGGAATACTTATAACAATACTTTCTGATCCACTTATGACGTCTTTAATTCAGACCTTTGAAGGACACAAAGGAAGTGTCGGTTTCAATGCACTTGGATTAGTTATTCCAATGGTAGCAGTAATCCTTGTAGTGCTTTTTACAGCCCTACTAAGAGCGAGAGCTATAAAGAAATACCCTCCGGTAGTTGCATTTAGAAAGGGTATAAAGACACATCATTTTGGAAAGAACAGGCTTTCGCTTGATAAAACAAAGTCTAACATCAATTTAAGACTGGGATTTAGAAATATAATCAGAAATAAAAGACAAAATATTGGAATATTAATCTGCATCCTTTTATCAAGTTTATCTATAGCTTTTTGTGTAATGGTTGCTGATATATTCCGTGATAGTGGAAGGGCATTTAGTTCCTGCTCCGGATATGAAAATGGGGATATTTATCTGATATTTAATAAAGGAGTAACCAGAGATGAAATAGCTGCAGAGCTTTATTCAATGGAAGAAGTAAGAAAAGTTACTGATATGTGTGTTGATGAAGCAACTATTATTGGAAATGTAGAAAGACAAGTACAGAGCATTGCATATGAAGATTTTAAAGAGACAGAGAATTTATTTGTAACTAAGGGAAGACTTCCGGAACATGATAACGAGGTTGTACTTAAAAGAACTATAGCCGAGAGTATGGGCTATGAGATAGGTGACAGCATCATTCTGAGAAAAGGAGAAATAGAGAAAAGTTACATTATTACAGGATATACAAATACAATAGGTGATCTAGTACTTATAACACAGGATGGAGTGAACAGAATGCAGCCTTTAAATGATCATGGACTGACAAATGTTTATCTAAAAGACGGTGTAGATGTAGATGAGTTTAGAAAAAAAATCGAGGATAAATATGGGAGCAGCACGAAGGATCTTTTGAAAGAACCATCTAAAGATGGATCTCTTGAAGATCGGATCAGAGCGAAGGCTGAGCAACAGATAGCAGTTCTTGAATCAGAGTATGGAGTGACTGGAGCGAACTATGCAATCAAGATTGGTGACAAGATGATAACCGGTGGAACTCCAAAACTAAGGATTGAGGAAATAACTTCTTTAGATGCACTTATTGAATCACAGCTGGGGGCTATTTCAAGACTAAGTCAAATATTCTCATATGTTATGACGATAGTCGTTGCAATCATTATTTCTGTAATACTTAACTTCCTGGTTGATTCAACTATCAGGAAGCAGAGAAAAGAGTTTGGTATTGAGAAGTCCATGGGATATACATCCAGGGATATTAAGAAACAGATAGTAAGCAGAATCATGCCTATAGCTATTCCTGCTGTAATAGTGGCAGTGATTGTTGCAGTGCCGCTTACGGAGTACTTCCAGATAATAGCATTTGGCGGTGGTGCAAATCCAAGATACTGGCTGCTTATACCTGCAGCTGTAGTACTGGTGGGATATGTATATGTATCAGCGTATATATCTGCTGGTAAGGTTAAGAAGGTATCAGTTACAGAGCTGATGACAGAATAGTTGCCGCGGCGAGATACGGCTACAGAGTTTCATTATTTACTTTCTCGACGCGCTTTCGCTCCGGCCGCAACCTAGCAGTACTAAGTTCTCACTTCACTACGTTCGTGAATCACTAAGTACTGAGGTTGCTCTAGGGTCTCGAAAGTAAATATGAAACTCTTTGTTAGCCTGCTCGCTCGCGAATAATAGTTTTCAATTACTAAGATAATATCTGAATTAAGAGGAATTGGATATGAATAGAAAGATAAGGAATGGATTTATAATAGCAGGGATCAGCACATTAGGTTTACTCGGAATGGCTGCTGTAACTGATGTTAAGATGGATGATGATGGGTTAAGGGTTTATGCGGCGGAGAGTGCAACGGATGCCGGGGAGAATACAGTAAGTGGATGGGATGAGGATGTGGATAGCACTATATATAATGTTGGTTCAGTCAGCAAGGTGTATGTGACCGTTGCTGTGATGCAGCTGGTGGATCAGGGCAAGGTTGATCTGGATGCTCCGGTTACGGATTATATTAGTGAATTCAAGATGGCAGATGAACGCTACAAGGATATCACGGTCCGTATGCTGATGAATCACACATCAGGGATTATGGGAACTACAGAAAAGAATGATACTCTTCTAAATGATGCGGTTTCAACCCGAGAGAAGGATGTGCTGGAGTGCTTGGCTAAGCAGCGTCTTAAGGCTGATCCGGGTGCATATTCCTGTTACTGTAACGATGGATTTGATCTTCTGATGATCCTTGTGGAGAGAGTAACAGGAATGGATTATACAACCTATGTTGAAGAGAATATTGCAGGTAGTATAGGTGCGACAACAATTGGTACGCCACTCAATCTTTATGGAAATGAAAATCTTACGGAAGTGTATTCAAATAACCGTCGATACGGAAATGAATATGTAATGTGTCTTGGAGCGGGTGGTATTTATTCAAATGCAGCTGATACCTGTGAATTTGGAAGCACATTTTTTAAGGGCGATACACGACTCCTTTCAGAAGAAAGCAAGGATGAGATGAATACCCTGGCAACTGATACAAGGTATTCTTCTTATGGTCTGGGCTGGGATGAAACAGATATTCCAATGTATGAGGATGCAGGGGTTAAGGTTGTGGCAAAGGGTGGAGACTCTCTGGCTCAGCACACGGAACTGCTTGTTGCACCGGATGAAGAGATAAGTGTATGTGTAGTTACAAGTGGTGGCAGCAGCGGTGAAAGTAAGGCCATGGCGGAAGCTCTTATGAATATTGCTCTGGAAGAAGAGGGGATAGAGGTTACAGAGCCTACTGCTCCTGAAGTAGAGCTGCAATTTGAGGTCCCGGAAGAGTATAAAAAGTATGAAGGATGGTATGTGTCTGGTTATTTTGGTGGAATCTATGAAGTTACATTTCCAGATATGAAGTATATGCAGGTAAAGTCCGGAGTAGAGACAACTACTGAAATGAACTTTAAATATACTGATAATGGTTTTGTAAAGGTGACGGGAGATATTGAAACAGATAATGTGAAGGTGGATCCGGATTATGAATGCTATGCATTTGAGGAGATAAATGGCAAAGATTATGTTGTGGTTGAAATGATCTCAAATGATACTTATCTTATAAATAGAGCAAGCAAATCTATTGCGTTAGAAAGGCTGGATATTAATCCGGTATCAGAAAGTGTGATAAATGCCTGGAAGGATAGAGAAGATAAGAAGTATGCTCTCTTTACTGATAAGTATTCTTCATATATGTATGATATGCCATTTTCAGAAATACATGTGATAGATGATACAGGATATGTTTATGTAGAGAACAAAGGAATGTCATATATACAAAGAATCAAAGATGAAGATACAGCGGAGGCATTTTCAACCATACCGGGAGATAGAAGTAGAGATATCTGTGATGCAAATGTTGATGAGGCTGGTATTATTCACACTACGAGTGGATGCTCACTTGTACCATTAGATAAGTGCGATAAATTAACTGGGGATGTAGAATCAGTGAGTCTCAGGACTGAAAATGCAACCTGGTATAATATAGATGACAGCCTTGCAAATACAGCTATATCTTTAGATAGACCAGAGAACAGTGCAGTGTATGTATATGACAAGTTTGGTGATGTTATTTATAGCAGTCATATGAAGGGATACGGCGATTCAATCCCGCTTCCAAAGGGTGGCTACATCGCATTCCTCGGTGAAAACGGTGGAACCATCAATATCAAATATGGTGAGTAAACTACAAACGTGGCAAGATGTGATGTCTGAACCGGCTTTGAAACTGGTTCGGATGTCACGTATTGTCACGTTTTTGTTGTTATTTTTGGTGGAATCTTTATAATGGTATTTGTTGGGACTAATTCCTGATAATACAAGTAAAAAGAGGCTGAAATGAACAAAAAAACTGTACGTATGTTAATTGGTCTGGCCATTGGCCTGGTGTTGTCCTTTGTCTTGATATTTGCCGAGTCCATGCACACAAAGAAGCTTCTTAGAGACTTCTTTGAAACTCTGTACAACAAGACCAATGTATTTTTGAGTAGTGGTATAAATATATATCTGTCTGAGGCTGAAGATGTCAGAGCGAATGATATAAAAAAACGAGATGGCGTAAAGGTATTGAATAGTGGGGATCTTTCTGGCAGCGTTGATTCTGCTGATGCTTCTTCAGACAGATATAAACAGTTTCAACGTTATGTGTCCAAGAATATTCAGGGGCTTAATACAAGCTCATTTAAGTCGGTTACTGGAAAGGATGCATATAGGGATATATTTGGCTATTATAATAGCAATGGTGAGAGTATACTTCTGGAGGGAACCCTTCTTCTTATAAGAAAGGATCCTGAGACAAATGCTGAGCTTTTCTATACCTGTCAGGATTACAAGATAACTGACGAGTTTGAAAATATTCTTCAGATTCATGAAAGTGATTATTTTGATATTCATTTCCATATAAATGGTGCCTATATAAAGGACTATGAGTTTGTTCCGGAATCAATAGAGTATATGGATGAGGATTCTGAGGATCATAGATATGTTCCTGTTTATTCACTGGAAAAAGATAGAAGCACTATGGAGTCAGAAGGCTTCGAGTACTATGAGATAGATAAAACATTTTCTTACGGGGATATATCTGATTCAGAGGATTTCTTTGCTTATTGCAGCACTATCAATGAGGAGGATAAGAATAGAATCCATGAGCTGTACGAGCAGGCGATAAAGAGAGGGAATATTGGAAATGTTATATACGAGGACAAGGGTCCTTTTGCCATGGAAGTATTCTCTGTAACTGAGTACAAGGTTCCTGAAACAGATGAAAGCTACTATGCTGTTTCCTATGAGAAGAATAACTCACTTTATACATTTGCCAGGAAGGGAAGCTATCCTATTCCGCTTCCGATTAATTTTCTGCTCTATGCGCTGGAGTTTATACTAATAGTAACTATCTCTCTTGTTACAGCAGGTATTATCAACAAGAAGAAGGGGCAGAAATAACAGGATGAAATGTTAATGAGGCATATCGAAAGGATAGAAGATGGATTATAAGGTCTTAATGATTGACGACGATGAGGTGATCGCCCAGTCAACGGCAGAATATTTCAATATGTTTGATGTAAAAACGGCATATGTTACCAGCTTTGATGATGCGCTGAGCTTTATCGAGAATAACAGTGTGTCGCTGCTTCTGCTGGATATAAATCTCGGTGACAGATCTGGCTTTGAGCTCTGTAAGAGGGTACGTGAGAATCTTGATATTCCCATACTGTTCATCAGCGCCAGAACCAGTGACGATGATGTGCTGATCGCTCTCAATATCGGCGGAGATGATTATATAAAGAAGCCATACACCTTGAATGTTCTGCTGGCTAAGGTCAGGACTATACTTTCAAGGTATGAGAAGGCGAGAGAGACTGCAGAGGCTATGGCGGCCGCGATGAACAGTGGTGCGACTGTTAATGGGGCTGGCGTATCAAATGCTTCGAGTTGTTCAGCCACGGCGATGGACGATGGAAAGATATATCTCTCTGATGAGCTTCTCCTCGATACCCATATTCATAAGCTGAGACGTGGTGACGAGCAGATAGCCCTTAAGGCTATGGAATATAAAATGCTTCTTTATCTGTTGGAGAACCGAGGACGCGTTGTTACCAAGGATGAGCTGCTTAGAAATGTGTGGGATGACGAGTTTGTTGGCGAGGGAACCCTTGCAGTCCATATCCGCCACCTTCGCGAGAAGGTAGAGAAGGATTCAAAGAATCCCCAGATAATCAAAACTGCCTGGGGTGTTGGCTATATGATAGATACATAAAACGTTTTTTGCTTTTGGCGGAGACGATATGAAAAAGTTATTTAAGATAATAATTGCATTCTGTGTGCTGTATGTTTTGGGAATCGTGATCTTTGCAGTGGCTACCAGCTCGCCCAAGAGCTCTAAGGTTGACACAGTTAAGCTAAATGATATCACAAAGACTGCACTGGATAACTGGGAGTCGCTGCAAAATCTTGATAATGAGGATTTTAGAGTGAGCTTTGCTGTACTTGGGATGAGTGGTCAGGTGCTGTACATGAGCGATGAGACAGTTCCCAAGAGTATTACTCTTGAGACGGCCATGAAGAACCGTTATCCGTATAAATATATTGACGAGAATGGTGAGGCTAAGGGAATAGTCATAATGCTCGATGATATCAGTCAGGATTACAGGGCAAAGCGTATAAAGCTTCTGATTGGACTAATTATCGGCGGCGTCATCATTTTAATTGGAATGCTTCTCTTTGGAGTGTATGTACAAAAGAGGATCATCACGCCTTTTGATAAAATGCAATCCTTTGCCGGCAGGGTCGCTGAAGGAAAACTGGACGAGCCGCTGCTTATGGATGAAGGAAACATGTTCGGCGCATTTACTGAAAGCTTTGACATAATGCGCGAGGAGCTGGCAGAGTCAAAGAAGAGGGAGCTTGCCCTTCAGAGAAAAGAGAAGGAGCTGGTGGCTTCCCTTAGTCATGATCTAAAAACTCCGATTACAGGAATCAAGCTGACAACGGAACTGCTGAAGGCGAAGCTTGATGTGAAGCTTGCTGGACTAGCAAATATAAAGCAAGAAAATGATCCTATATCGGAGAATTCTGATTCACCATCAAAAGAAAAGATAGGTAACTCTGAAAAAAAAGAAATCCTGGATATGTCAGAAAAACTCGATAATATCTATAAGAAGGCAGATCAGATAGACGTGCTGGTCAGTGATCTCTTTACAGCAACTTTGGATGATCTGGGCGAGTTCAAGGTGAACTGTCAGGATGAGGATTCTGCTGTTATCAGTGAACTTCTGAGGAAAAATGATGACAGAGGTCTGGTGTCAGAGGATGAGATTCCGAAGCTGGTGGTAAATATCGATAAGAGGCGTATGAGCCAGGTCGTTGGAAATATTCTGATAAATTCATATAAGTATGCGGGAACAAAAATATCTGTTCGTTATGCCGTAGTGGAAGGGTTCCTGGAGATGTCAATCCGGGATTTTGGTCCTGGAGTGAAGGATGATGAGCTGGAGCTGATCACAAATAAGTTCTATCGTGGAAAACAGGCTGAGGAGTCGGGGCAGGACGGAAGTGGTCTTGGCCTTTATATCGCTAGAAATCTGATGGAGAAGATGAACGGCGAACTTACAGCCTCGAATGCTGAAAGAGGTTTTGTTGTCACTCTGCTGATTCCTCTGAGTTAAGCCGAGAAAGTATATAGAAATATCTAGAATAAGACAGAAAAATATGTTATTATTTACCTTTGAAATAAGAAGACGGCGAGCTTCTGCGGCCGTCTCATAGATTGAATTAGGAAATGATATGGCTTACGAAAGTTACAAAACAGTAGAGGATTCGCGTACTGAGTGGATGAAATGTATCCAGTACGAGGATATTAACGGAAACGATCGTCTCTTTGGTGGACGACTCATGAGTTGGATGGATGAGGTTGCAGGTATTGCAGCAACTCGACACTGTGGCAGCTTTGTTACAACCGCTGCAGTAGATAATCTCCAGTTCAAGGCTGGCTGCTTCCTGAATGATATAGTAGTGATCAGGGCAAAGCTGACCCATGTTGGACGTACTTCAATGGAAGTCAGGGTTGATGTCTATATTGAAGACAGAGAAAGCGGTATGAGAAAGGTAATAAACCGGGCTTACTTTACAGAGGTTCAGGTGGATGCCGTTGGGAAGCCAGTACCACTCAGGTACGGTCTGACTCTTGAGAACGAAGCGGAGAAAGCAGAGTGGGAAGGCGCAAAGAAACGACTAGAGGTACGACGCCAGCGCCGTGTTGAAGGTTTCTAACCCCCACAGTTGGGAACGGTTCTTAAATGGTGATTTTGTAAAAAAGGAGAAAAGATGGAATTAAAGAAAGGTCCAGTGGACAACAATCAGGATTTTGATAATAGCTCGTATTATCAGTCGAATGATCCCTTCAGCTCAACAAATGGAGTGAATGATCCGTTTGGCTCAGATGGGATGGGAAACAGTTATTATAGTGAGCAGGGTACTTATGACTCGTCAATGAATCCATATAACCAGATAAATAATGACCAGCCAATGAATCCTTATGTTCAGGCTGGCTATGGAAGAGTTGATCTAAATGATGGCTACTACGATGAGGAGGCTGCCGGTCCAGGCGTTGATTCGATGGGCGTTCTTGCAAAGACTGCTGGTATGGGAGCAAGTCTTGGCGGAATGATGGATAACATATCGGATTCCAGCAGCGGATTTGGCTATGGAGATGATAATAGTCGTCATCATAGTCACCATAATCATTACCACCATAATCACTATGGTCGTAGAGGCTATGGCGGAAACCCTGTGGCAGCAGCAGTCAGTGGTGCGTTTGTAAATGAGGTGCTGGTCAGCTCATTCCTATATATGTTTATTGCACTTCTGATCACGGGTACTGCAGCACTTATTATTGCTTCAAATCCTACATTTTTAACTACAGTACTCGAGCTTGGAAGATTTGGTTTCTTCATCATATTTATTGCTGAGATAGGACTTGTATTCGCCTGCACATCAGCTATGAAGAGCGACAACTTCGCTTTGTCGGCCATACTATTCTTCTCGTTTTCGGCGGTAAATGGTATAACATTTTCAGTAATATTCCTTGTATTCCAGCTTAGCTCCATCGTCACAGTATTCTTTATGACATCAGTTGTATTCTTCGTAATGTCAATGTACGGAGCAATCACGAAGAAGGATCTTACAGGCTGGGGCCCAATCCTCTTTGGAGGTCTTGTGGGTGTGTTGGTAGGTTCACTGGTCAACATCCTGCTTGGCAATACTATGGTGGATCTGATAGTAACAGTTGTTGGTGTAGTTGTATTCTCACTTTACACAGCATATGACGTTAATAAGATTACTAAAATGTCTCGTATGAACTCAGGTCTTTCAGCACCAGTTCTCGGAATGTATGGAGCTATGGAGCTCTACCTTGATTTTATCAACCTCTTCCTGAAGCTTCTTCGCCTCTTTGGCAAGAAAAAGTAAAACAATCTGTTAGTTGCATTTAACATTCTTGTTGTTTTATATGGGTAATTAGGTTATAATATTTTGCGGTAAAATGACTGTTCGTACCCCGAACTGTTAATTAATAAAATATTACGGAGGTAACATCATGTTAGTTTCAGCAAAAGAAATGCTTGAGAAGGCTGTTGCAGGCGGATATGCAGTAGCACAGTTCAACATCAACAATCTCGAGTGGACAAAGTCAATCCTGCTTGAGTGTGAGGAGCTTAAGACTCCTGTTATACTTGGAGTATCTGAGGGTGCTGGTAAGTATATGACTGGTTTTAAGACAGTTGCAGCTATGGTTAAGGCTATGGATGAGTCACTTGGAATCACAGTTCCAGTTGCACTTCACCTTGATCACGGTTCATACGAAGGTGCTAAGGCTTGTATCGAAGCTGGTTTCACATCAATCATGTTTGATGGTTCTTCACTTCCAATCGATGAGAACATTGAGAAGACAAAAGAGCTCGTAGCTATCTGCCGCGAGAAGGGTATCTCAATCGAAGCTGAGGTTGGTGGTATCGGTGGAGAAGAGGATGGCGTTTCATCACAGGGTGAGTGCGCAGATCCTGCAGAGTGTAAGATGATCAACGACCTTGGAGTAGATATGCTCGCTTGTGGTATCGGTAACATCCACGGTAAGTATCCAGATAACTGGGAAGGACTTCAGTTCCAGGTACTTGAGGCTGTTAAGGCTGAGATCGGAAATACACCACTTGTACTTCACGGTGGTTCAGGAATTCCTGATGAGCAGATCAAGAAGGCTATCTCAATGGGCGTTGCAAAGGTAAATGTTAATACAGAGTGTCAGCTCGTATTCGCAGCAGCAACACGTAAGTACATTGAGGAAGGCAAGGATCAGCAGGGTAAGGGTTATGACCCACGTAAGCTTCTTGCTCCTGGTGCTCAGGCAATCAGAGATGAGGTTAAGGATCGTGTAGCTGTATTTGGTTCAGCAAACAAGGCTTAATCTTATATAAAATCAAGTCAAAGTATAGAGTTGGTAGACATAAGTTCTGCCAACTCTTTTTTATTTTTTGATGTATCAAAGATATAGGTCTATTCATAAAAAATTTACAACTAATATAGCATTTTTTATAAAATAATTGTGTTCTTTTTGTGCAAAATAGTATATAATATTAAACGATTATGTTCTGAGTGTAACGTAGGAACAAAAAGGAGACTGAAATGATTTTTCTTGAAACACAAAAGGAAGAGTTCTCTAGACTTAAAGATGTTAGCATATTTGGTAAGCAGGAGACCGGAGAGAAGATAAATGGTGATCTTCTCATTGTAGGTCTCGGTGGTGTTGGTGGTAAGGTTGTTACACAGCTGAAATCAATGCTGAAAACTGAGATTAATTCCGAAGACAACATCCATTACCTTCTTATAGATTCAAATATTCCAGAGATGGAGGAAACCATCAAGGCAAGCCGTGATGGAGATGGACTGAACGCTCTTGAGGTGCTCAGTATTTATCGTCCGAATCTTGAGGACATTATGGAGAAGGGCTATAACAATCAGCCTGTTCAGCAGACGCTGGCTAAATGGATGAGTCCTGATTTTCCTAAACTTCATATAGGTACAGAAGGTGCTGGCGGTAACAGGCAGGTGGGAAGACTGATGTTCTCCAATGCCTACGAGGATATGAGAATACTTCTTTTTGAAAAACTGGAGGATATGTACAGTGATTCTGTTCATAAGCGTCTGGATATTATTATAGTATCCAGTACCTGTGGTGGAACAGGTTCAGGTATCCTTGCAGATGTTACATACAATATCAAGGGTTATGCAAAGTCAAGAAGATGGGAGAACGTAAGAGTTGGCGGCTGCCTTCTTATGCCAGATACCCTCTTTGCAAATAGATCTATCTATGAGGATGACGAGCTTAAAACGCTGCTCCTGGCAAATGGTCAGGCTACTATGATGGAGGTTTCAGAATACATTCAGGCTGGATATGAAGGCAAGAATTACGTATTCGAGAGCACAAATCACAGATTACAGATGTGTGAGAATATCTTCGACAGCTGTATGCTGGTTTCAGGAAAGAAGGACGATCAGGGTTATATTCCTGAGGGCGTTATCTTCAGTGATGTTGCATACTTCCTGTATAAGCTTGCACATAACAAATATATTGATGATGCTGATGAGAACGGCCGTCGTAAACTGCTTCGTGATTCCTTCTTTGAGAGAAGCAAGCTGGGATATTTCAAGGTTGTAAATGAAGCTGATTACAAGATCCCTATTAAGGAGATTGAGAACATCATCGAGAAGTCCGTATTCCAGGAGGCTTATTCACGAATGAATAGGATGCCTGAGAAGGATGATAAGATGAAGGCAGATATTCAGACCACATTTGGTGAAATGAGACGCTTTCTGGAGGGACAGTCGGGAGATGAGATATATCTGTCAGTTAACGGCCTTATCAAGACTGGACAGTATCCGGCTCCTGCGTATAAGGATATAAAGAAGCGTGTGGACAGACTCAGCTCTTCACTTCCACAGGCGCTCAGCACAGTGAAGACTGATATACCGATCATCGTTAAGTCCCTTCGTATAAAGATGTCACAGGCACTGGATGGTCATATCGAGAAGTATATGGCTGAGTATGGTCCGATGATAACTATGAAGATTATCGGAGCTGCCGGAATCGGAGGATGCGAGAAGGATTCAGGAATGGTGGAGGAGGTTAAGGCTCTCGAAGCTATTCTTGCACGTTATTCACCATCCAATGATTTTGAGGGTATCAAGGATTCAATCCTTTCCATAGTAAAGAGAAGACTGTTTGCATTTCCATCTGCTAAGCGTGAGACTGAGAAGGGTTACCACGAGGCCTGCATCAAGAGCGCTCTTGCTCAGGAAAGAAATATGCTGATGGCAGAGCTTAATTCACAGGATGTTTTCGGTGATATTATAAGACAGCTTCGTCAGCGTGCAGAACAGCTCAGTGATACTTTCAGCCAGTTCAATCAGGATCTGGTAAATGCTGTAGAGGACCTCGCTATTGAGGGCCGCAGAATAGTTGATTTCACTCTTACTGATGCTAAGAGACACGAGTTCCTTCCTTCAGACTATGTAACTGAAGAACGTATTGAACAGTTCAGACAGGGACTCATAAAGATGATGGTAAGTCATGAGGCTGATATTAACGGTGACAGACTTGTTCCGGTCAGTGTTGAGATGGAGCATATCTATAAGAATCTGCTTCTTGGACTTGGCGTTTATCCAAACGAGAAGGTTATAGCTGCTGCGTTTGCAGATAAGCATCCTACTATGCAGGATATGAATGCTATGTTTGTTTCCTTCGACAGTGAAGTAAGACGTGGCGTTATGAAGACTGCAGCAAAAGCATTTGTATCAAATGCTATGGAAAAGACTTCGAAGAAGAAGCTGTGTATCCTGAAGGATGGCTTCAAGGACAGAGTTATGAGCCAGAAGTATATATCACTTCCGGATTCAATGCCTCATTTCTCTTCGGCTATGAAGGAGATACTTACTGCTGATCCGTATAATGAGTCACCAGAGTCCATCACAACCAATATCGGTGAGCAGGTTATCACTATGGATAACTTCTACTCAGGTGTTCGTATGAATATGCTGGAGTGTGCTACTGAGATGGAGACAGCCTATGGTATGGTTACTACGCAGGGCTCATATATGGGACTTCATACACATTCATAAATTGAGATTTTCTTATGAGACAGATACGCTTTTAGTGTATCTGTCTCTTATTATGTCTTGAAATAAGAGGTATTATAGGCATAGTGCTGAAAAGGTGCTCAGTCGTTGCACCGAAGGATAGCTTGTGCTATAATGTTTGACTGTGTTTGTGTACCTACCAAGCATAATATATTTCAAGGATTGATTGATGAGGGACATAATTAAAATAACAAAAAAGTACTTTAAGAACCCTCTTTTCTATATACTGGCACTTATATTTACTACATTTCAGGGTATATCTGAGATAATTCTTCCAAGATATATGGGAGATATCGTCAACAAGGGTATTATGACCAAGAACCTGGATGTGGTATACAGCATAGGGGCAAAGATGCTTATTTTTACAGTTATTCTGGGATTAAGCGGATATCTGTCCTTTATATTCATTAACATAGCAGTTCTGAGATTTGGAAATGAAACCAGAACCAAGCTGTATGATAAGGTGACCAGACTGGATTATAAGACGGTCAAGGAAATCGGCGGTGGATCCGTCATTACAAGACTTACAGGGGATGTTGAGAAGGTTATATCTGTTATAAAGGTTACTATAGACCTGGTATATAAACCGCTGCTTCTATCTATTGGCGGATTTATCATGATATTCAGCATCAATCTGAACTTCGCCTTTGTATTTCTAAGCTTTATCATCATTCAGGTTATTATCATATATATATTCATACATAAGTCAGCGCCTATGTTTATGAAGGTGCAGATCAAGATAGATGCGATTAATCAGAAGCTTCAGGCAGTACTCCGAAGCATGAGACTCATCAAGTCTTCTACTACAGAGAGCTATGAGGAGAGCAGCTTTGAAGGTAAGAACAAGGAGCTTTACAGCAGTAATATCAGCGTTCTGTCGCTGATGAGCGCTCTTAATCCTATAGTGATGTTTATTATGAATATTACTATAGTAGTAATCGTTGTAATGATCGGTTATCAGAGTAAGGATAACAGTACAACCATCGGAAATGTAATGATGTCCATTACCTATGCCGAGCAGATACTGATGTCTATTATGATCAACTCCAATCTTGCTCGTACAATCTCTGAGATATCTCCATCATTAAAGAGACTTCTTGAGATAGACGAGGCCGAGCTTCCTGCAAATGGTACCGAGGTACTAGAGAAGGTTGAGAGTATTACTCTGGATAATGTGACGAAGTCTTATGTTGAGAATCGTCCGGTTGTAGAGAATCTGAATCTTACACTTAACAGCGGCGACAGAATAGCTATAGTTGGTGGTACCTCAGGTGGTAAATCAACACTAGCTATGCTGGCGGCAGGTCTCACCGATGCAACAGCTGGAACAGTAAAGATAAATGGTATAGATGCTGCTGATTATGACAAGCAGACTCTTCGCGAGAGAATTGCTCTGGTTGGAGCCTACAACAATTCCATCTACAGTGGTACATATGTTGATAACATTTCACTTGGAAGAGATATTGATAGAGAAGCAGTAGAGAAGGCTGCAAAGGCAGCTGAAATAGATGAGTTTATCTCGTCACTTGATTATGGCTATGATTCACTGGCTTACTCCAGTGGTAATACAATATCCGGCGGACAGAGACAGCGTCTTATGATCGCGCGTGCTCTTGCCGCATCACCAGACGTACTTATACTTGATGACAGCACATCATCTCTGGATTATTCCACTGAGAAGAAGGTGCTGGACAATATAACGAGTATGTACGCTGGAATAACACTTATACTTATTACTGAAAGGGCAGGTAGTGCTGCCAGCTGTGATAAGTCCTATACTTTGGAGAAAGGAGGACTTGTCTGATGCCACCAGAAGCACCACCGCTTGAAAAACGAAGCCCCGAGGATACTCGCAGGATTATCGCGAGAATCTCAAAGTTCGTCTTCAAATGGAAGAAGCAGTGCATCATACTGATCATTGCCATCCTCCTTACAATTGCCTGTCAGCTGATAGTACCTATTCTGGTGCAGAAGGCGATAAACTGCCTGATCTATAGAACTGACAGCAGCTTTGTTCAGGATCTTACACGAGTTGTTACATCCCTTGTGATGGTATTTATCCTGAACTCTATAATAGAATATGTGAAAAATGTCAGCGCAATGCAGCTTTCTGAGAACCTGAGTCTTGAGATGCGTCGCGACCTCTTTGAGAGGGTGATCCATGCTCCGCTTTCATATCTGGATACACACAGCTATGGAGATATTATGAGCCGACTTACCAATGATTCCCAGAGAGTCAGTACAGTAGCTCAGGTGCTGGAAGAGTTTATGTCGAAGATCATAGTCATCATCGGATGTGCTATCATTATGCTCTCAAAGAACTGGAAACTGGCGCTTATTTCAATAGTAACTGCTCTCGTAACAACTCTGATATCCGGTATCATTTCAGGAAAGATGAGAAACTACTTTATGAGGCAGACTATGGCTCTTGGTTCTATGAATGGTCATCTTGAGGAGTCGGTAAAGAACTTCCGTACTATGGAAACCTTCGGTATCGGAGCATTTACCAGTAAGACTATGGAAAAGAAGAGTCAGGAATATACTGATGTTTGTATCAAGTCAAGCATGTTCAGCGCTATCATCAATCCGATAATGCTGGTGCTGGGTAATCTCAGCTTTATGATAACAGTTGTTGTTGGAGGACATTTTGCCATAGAGGACGTGATAACTATCGGTGTTCTTCAGGCTGTAATCATGTATTCAAAGCAGTTTATGGATTCTGTATACAGCTTTGGAAATGTTATGATCCAGACTCAGAGCTTTCTTGCCAGTGCAGAGAGAGTATTCGAGCTTATCGATATGGATATTGAGGATAATGGAGAGGGCGCCCGCCTTGTTAAACAGGGTGAGGGGGATGCAACTCCAGAAGAGCTTGGTATACCAGAGAAGGGTGTTGCATATAAGGATGTTACCTTCTCATACGATGGCGAGAGAACTGTAGTCAATGATATAACACTGCTCCTTGAAGGTGGAAAGACCGCAGCACTGGTTGGTGCAACAGGAGCGGGAAAGACCACACTTACAAGTCTTCTTCTTAAGTTCTATGATACCTATGAGGGAGATATATATGTAGATGGTGTAAATCTGAGAGATTATTCTCTTGAGAAAACCAGAAATATGGTAACGGTTGTTCTTCAGGATTCCAAACTGGTAGATGGAACCATAGCAGAAAATATAATGTATGGTGCAACAGATAAGGATGAAGAAGACACTCTTGATATTGTTAAGAAGATGGGAATCCTCCCTCTTATAGAAAAATTACCTGATGGACTGGATACCATGACATCAGATGATGACGAAACCATCAGTGAAGGTATGAGACAGATAATCGGTCTCGCCAGAGCTGTTATAAGGGAACCAAGAATACTTATAATGGACGAGGCTCTCAGCGCTGTTGATCCTTTGACAGAACAGATGGTAAGGAGTAATATATTCAGTATCGTGCCTGATGCAACTATACTTGTAATTGCGCACAGACTGAAGAGTACAGAAACTATTGACAAGATTATCGTTATGAAGGATGGTCGTGTAGTCGAAGAAGGTTCCTTCGGAGAGCTTATGGAGTCTAGGGGAGAGTACCATAGGTTATACACCAGCCAACAGAGTGGTAATGAAATATAGAAAGGAAACTTGCACAATGGAACAGGAAAAAAATCCCGTAGTACTTAGGGTTGAAGATCAGCAGTCATTGATCCACCTGGGAAGCCTGGACTCATTTGATATCACCGAAGGTGGTACGGATGCGGCAAAAGCAATCCTGAGTTATTTTGAAAACGGCAAGAAGAAGGAACTGGAGAAAGCAATCTCTATATATGAAGAGATTATTCCAAATGAGAACTTCGGTGGTGAGTATACAGCACTTGAATGGCTTTGCAGATTCTTCCTTGCACCAGAGCCTGCACAGAAGGACCTTCTGGGGCAGCCATTTACTAAAGCATTCTATGATATGATGTCAAAGGATGATTTTGGAAATCTTAAGCTCTATCTTCAGTACAAATATCATATTAAAGAATATGGTCCTGGAGATAATACAGAGATTAAGAATCAGATGAGATTCCTGGAGGACTTCATTCTATTTAATAACCCTGACCGTGAGCGTTGGGAATCTACTCGTGAGAACATGGAGCGTTTCCAGCTGAAGGAAGGCATGAAGATAGCTGACGTAGGTTCAGGTCCGGGATACTATTCTTTCAAGTTTGCAGATATCGTAGGTGAGAAGGGTAAGGTTTACGCTATCGAAACCAACCCTAAGCATCTGACTTTCCTGAATGATTATATAGATAAATATGATATTAAAAATGTTGAAGTTGTAGAGAGCTCCTTTGAGGGTATCGGACTATCTTCAGATGTAAGAGTTGACGTGGTCTATGTCTGCTCTCTGTTCCATAACGTGTATGCTGCATTTACTGACGGCGAGCGTGAGGAGTTTATCGGAAGTATCAGAACTGCTCTTGGAAAGGGCGGACAACTGATAGTTGTAGATAACGACCTTGTTACTGGTCAGAATCTTCCTTATCACGGACCATATATCAGTAAGGATCTGATCGTTGCACAGCTTTATTATTATGGTTTTGAACTGAAGGATACCTTCCAGTTCACACCACAGAGATATGCTCTGGTATTCGATATGGTTGATATTCCAGCCAGTGCACCAGAGAAGCCACAGCTTGCAGATAATGAGATATTTGTTGATTCAAATGTATCTCTTGCAAGATACAGAATAATCGGTACTTCTACATCAGGTTATACCGTAAGAGGTAAGAAGTCAGGTCGTAAGATGTATGAAGGTATCATGGAGAATGATGAGGCAAAGCTTCTTGAAGCCCGCAAAGGTTTTGAAGAGCTATGGCCATTGGAGAGAATCGGTGATGATTACACAGCTCTTATGTGGT
Source organism: Lachnospiraceae bacterium NE2001 (assembly GCA_900110635.1). Lineage (GTDB taxonomy): Bacteria > Bacillota > Clostridia > Lachnospirales > Lachnospiraceae > Eubacterium_Q. The sequence continues at coordinate 46,317 of FOEK01000018.1, read as the reverse complement.
TTATCGATTACTTCCTGGCTGATGAAGCTGGACGTAATAAAATGAGAGAGGACCACTTGGTTGATCTCTATGCTGACTTCTTCTGTGGAAATGATTTTGAGAGACTTAAGCAGTATCTTAAGTATAAGTTCCATCTTGAGAAGCCGGATCCAGAGGATGCATCCCTGGAAGCATCATTTGACTATGATGGCAAGGACTTCTCCATCGGTACTATCAATAACTGGAACGAGTATCTGATATTCAACAATCCATATCGTAAGATGTGGGAGAAGACAGATGAAATGTGTAAGTTCTTCAACATTAAAGAGGGAGAGCATATAGCAGATATCGGCTGCGGAAGCGGATTCTTCACCTGGTACTTCTCACAGCAGGTTGGATCATCTGGTAAGGTATATGCTACCGAGCTGAACAAGGACGCTATCAAGTACGTAGACGATCTTATTGAAAAGTATGGTATCACCAACATCAAGACCATCGTTACTAAGATGAACAAGTCCGGTCTTAACAACAACAGTGTTGATACAATATTTATGTGTTCTATGTATCACGCAGCTTATATCACAGATATTGAGTTTGTTAAGGATTCATTTGTCGACACATTACATAAGGCCCTGAAGCCGGGCGGACGTATCATAATAGTAGACAACAATGTAACTGCTCCTGGAGTTCCTTCATATTATGGACCAGGTATCAGTCCTGAACTACTGATACAGCAGCTTAAGTATTATGGCTTTAATCTCGTGGATAGATTTGAAATGATTCCGCAGAGATTTGCGTTGATCCTGGAAGAGGATCCAAACTATACAGGACCAAAGAATGGCGGAAAGGACGAGTATGGAAGAGATAAAGATACAAAGCAGAAATCATCTCGAAGCAGGAAGCGTGGAAGGAGAAAGTCCGAGGATCCTATGCAGCACGAGGGGCAAGAGCCTGATATGTTCTATGATAGAAAAAAGAAGTAATACTGGTGGACAGGCTGAGGGTATAATTGCCGATATAAGCACCAAGAGCTTCACCAAGAGACCTGCACTTCAGCAGGGACCTCTTGTATCTATCTTGAACTTTATGAATAACGCGGTATTTGTCAATAACAAGCCGGGTAACATATATAAATGTGACGCAGCACTTCTGATGCTGGTAAAGAGCTCATTTAGATGGGTAATCTCAGGAACTTCAAGAGTTTTATATTTTGCAAACAAAAAGCTTGTTGCCGAGTCTGAAAAGAAGGAGTATCCTAGAATAGGCATTCAGCCAACCTACACACCAGAGCTCAGCGAGATCCGAAAGGTTGAAAAGGGAGAAAATGCATTTTTCCTTTGCAGCAAATCCCTTACAGATGCCATCGGTTCCGAAGGAATAGAGAAAGCACTTCAGGACGCTACATCTCAGGATGACTGGATGAGACGTGTTGAAGAAATGGCAGGTGATACAGACTTTGCAGCTCAGGCTTTAATTCTGCCAGAACAGAGACGTGCACCAATACTTAGTATTGCGATCATCGCACTTCTCGTAATCCTGATTATCTTAGTGATAATATTAATCCTCAAATAAAATAAATACTGAAATATCTTAAATCCTCAAATATGCTTCCCCTTGAGGGGAAGCTGTCTGCGAAGCAGACTGATGAGGTGTTATATAAAATACAATATGTCAAGGGGAGGACATAACATGATATCAAAAGACGAGAGAGAGCTGCTATATAAGCATGCCGAAGAAAAATTTGAAAAGGTTGCTGAGCTTCAGCGCCTGGGACTGATCTGCGATGATGGAGATTTCGTACCAACAGTACACTATCCACCAATCACAGAGTATCCAGATCAGGGACCTGAGTACCTGGATGACTATGTATGGCCAGCAGATGACAGAATGGACATCTATGTTCATATTCCATTCTGTATCCAGCAGTGTACATATTGTCATTATCCAAACAAGGTTGGTCCCTGTGATGATGAGAAGGAGAAGTATATAGGTTATCTCATCAGAGAGATGGATCTCTTTCTAAATAAGTTTGGCAAGGAGAACATCAAGCCTCGTTCAATCCTGCTTGGTGGTGGTACACCAACCAACCTTCAGCCAAAGCTTCTGGATCATTTCCTTACAGAGTTCGATAAGAGAGTCGATTTCTCACACTGCAATCAGCATAACGTAGACCTTGGTCCTAACTCAATCGTTGGACCAGATGGTACAGAGAAGATGCAGATCCTTAAGGATCATGGTGTAACAAGACTTACAATCGGTCTTCAGTCACTTAACAATGACGTTCTTAAGCTTATGAATCGTCCACACGATGCACAGTGGGCTATCGATTCAGTATATAAGGCACTTGAGTTTGGTTTCGACGTAAACATCGAGTTTATTTTCGGACATCCAGGTGAGACAATTGATAACTGGACAGACGTTATGGCACAGGCTATAGAGCTTCCTATGAACGAGATTCAGATCTATCGTCTGAAGGTTCAGGCATATGGAGACAGACAGGGTGTTATCAACCGTCGTAAGAGAGGTTCAGGAGCTGATGATATTCCTGACTTCAAGAATACAATGATGATGAAGTCTATCGCTGAGGAAATGATGATGAATCATGGCTTCAATGAGACACTTCGTAGAGTATTCTCTAAGGATAAGAAGATTTATTCACATTATGCATACAATCAGTGCTGTGCTCAGTTCGATCAGGTTGGTTTTGGTCTTTCTGGTTTCTCAAGCTACAGAGACAGATTCGATATCAATTCATACAACTTTGATGAGTACTACAGCATGATCGATGAAGGGAAACTTCCTATCACTCGTGCTTACAAGCATAGTACAGAAGAGAAAATCCGTCAGAAGATCGTTCTTCCACTTAAGAACCAGTACATCATCAAGAAGAGATTCGAGAAGAATTCTGGTGGATACAACATCGATGACCTCTTCAAGAAGAAGAGAGCTGCTCTTACAGAGCATGGACTTATTGAGGATACAGGCAACGACATCCGTCTTACAGATCTTGGACGTTTCGTAGCTGATGAGGTTTGCGAGTGCTTCAACTCAGATGAGCATAAGCCATTTGCTAGAGAAAGATACGCAGATGGACCTCTTAATCCATACAATGACAATGAGATTTTTGACTAAATTGAGGTCGTTGACATTTCGTTGACATTTTTCTTACATTTTGAAGTGAGATTTTCACACTATATTCCAGTATATTTGGTATTGGATAGAAGGGTGGAATCTGGATCAAGTACTATCCGGGTTCCACTTTTCTGTATGAAGAGGGTTGTGCGGACGGGCACAGCTATGGGGTGAGGACAAAGATCTCCCCTCTTTGTCCTCATCTGATAAAAAACTTCTTTATTAAGGAGGATAGGAAATTATGTCAGATACTGAAAAGAAGGAAAAGAAAAAAGGCGGTAAGGGCAAGGTTGTTGCAATCGTTGCCATTATAATAGTTGTACTTGGTCTTGTAGCATTCTTTGTTATGGGAGCTATAAAGAGAAGTCATGAGCGCCCAGGCGGACCTGGACAGGGACCTGGTATGGGACCTGGCAGAAAAGATGGTGGCGCTATCGAGTCAGTTTATGATGTAGCTGCTGAAGATTTCTATATCGCAGCTTAAAAAAGTGCAGGAGGGACGGACCCCGCTGCACCAAATATATCACTAGGAGAGAAAATAATGTATATATTCAAAAATGCTTTCAAGAATATATCCAGATCACTTGGACGTAATATCCTAATCGGTATTATCGTTACAGTAATTGCGGCATCTTGCTGTGTTGCACTTTCAATCAGAAAGTCTTCAGAGAATGCAAGAGAGTCAAATATGAAGAATCTGAATATTACTGCACACATTAACGTAGATAGATCTTACGTTATGGAGCAGATTCAGAACAGTGGCGTGGATATGTCAGATAGATCTGCTATGCAGGAGGTTCTGAAAGAGGCTTCTGGTCTTTCACTTGAGGAGATGCAGGAGTATGCTAAGTCAGAGTATGTAAGCAATTTCTACTACACAAATATGCTTATCCTTGACGGAAATGATGACCTTCAGCCAATCGATCCTAACGCAGAGATTTCATCTGATACAGATGCAGATGAAGAAACTACAGAGGAAACTACTGAAGCGACTACAGAAGCTCAGCAGGGACCTGGTATGGGACCAGATGGACAGCAGGGACCTGGTATGGATGGTCAGAGTGGCGACGGTCAGATGATGGGACCTGGTATGCAGCAGCAACAGCAGGATCCTGTAACAATGATGGCCAGCCAGGGCGATTTCAAACTTACAGGTTATAGTGCAGATGCAGCTATGGACGACTTCAATACAGGAGTTTCCACAATCAAAGAAGGTTCAATGTTTGATGAAGATACAGAGGATATGGTCTGTGTAATCTCATCTGAGCTTGCAACATATAACAACATAAGTGTTGGTGATAAGATCACACTTCAGAATATTACTTGTGAAAATGAAACATATGAGCTTGAGGTTGTTGGTATTTATAAGAACAGCGATTCTTCAAGCAGTATGTCAACAGGAAATGCTAACGATCCTGCAAATGAGATTCTTACATCTTCTAAGGTTGTTGACAGCCTTGTAGCAGCTTCAGCTGACTACGTTGAAGAATCAGATGATGAGGAAGATGAAGAGACTACTACAGCTACTGTTGAGAGACAGGCTCTTTCAGCTACAACAACAGGTTCTTATGTATTTGCTGATATGGATGGATATGATAATTTTGAGTCATACCTCAAGGAGCAGGAAGGAAGCAAGTATGTTCTTACATCAAGTGATGTAGCTTCATACGAAGCAAGCCTTGTTCCACTTGAGAACCTTAAGAGCTTTGCAACAGCATTTCTCTTAGTTATACTAGCAATCGGTGCTATCATCCTTGTAGTTCTCAATATGTTCAATATTCGTGAGAGAAAGTATGAGGTTGGTGTACTTACAGCAGTTGGTATGCACAAGGGTAAGGTTGCACTTCAGTTTATGCTTGAGATATTCATCGTAACAATTTTTGCAATACTTATTGGTACAGGAATCGGAGCTGCAACATCAGTTCCTATTACAAACAAGCTTCTTGAGTCACAGGTTCAGCAGCAGGAGTCGAGTTCAAGTCAGACACAGTCCAACTTTGGACGTGATCAGCAGCAGGGGCCTGGCGGCGGACAGCAGATGGGCGGTCAGGGTACCTTCACCAAGGGTGGAGATATCACAGGTCCTGTAAATTATATAGATTCAGTCAGCTACGCAGTTGACGGAGTAGTAGTACTTCAGATGGTTGGAATTGGTATACTTCTTTCTATCATTTCAAGTCTTATAGCAATTATCTTCATTATGAGATATCAGCCGTTGAAGATACTGACAGAGAGAGATTAAGGAGGTAGGTGAAATGAGCGTTCTAGAATTAGATAAGATATCATATACATACGATAAGAAGACCTACGTGCTTAAGGATTTCTCCTGTAAGTTCGAGGCTGGAAAGGTTTATGCTATAGTAGGTAAGTCTGGTGCTGGTAAGACAACACTTCTGTCACTTCTGGCTGGGCTTGATAAGCTTTCAGATGGCAAGATTCTTTTTGAGGGCAAGGATATCACAAAGGTTGATAAGTACACATACAGAAGTAATGATGTTGGAGTAGTATTTCAGAGCTACAATCTGCTTCCTAAGTTTACAGCAAGGGAAAATGTTGAGCTTTCCATCGATCTTTCAAAGAAGAAGGTAAAGAATAAGAAACAGCTTGCTCTTGAGCTTCTTAAGAAGGTTGGTCTTTCAGAGGAAGAGGCTAATCGTAGAGTACTTAAGATATCTGGTGGACAGCAGCAGAGAGTTGCTATAGCAAGAGCTATTGCATACGAGCCAAAGGTTGTTCTCGCTGATGAGCCAACTGGTAACCTTGATCCTGAGAATCAGGATGCTATTATGGAAATCTTTAAGTCGCTTGCTCATAATGATAACAAATGTGTTATCATAGTTACACACTCACAGGATGTGGCAGCACAGGCTGATGAGGTTTATGAGTTAAAGCCAAATAAGTCAAAGAACTCTAAGTCAAAGAAAAAGAAACAGGTTGAGGAAGAGGACGACGACGAATAAAAGCCTTCCCATTGAGGGACGGCCTGTGTGCCGGTGGCACACGTCTTAGGCCGTTTGACCGAGTCGAAGACGAGATTAAGGTGCCCCGAAGGGGCGGATGAGGTGTAATATAGACGGGATTACCTATATGGTAGTTCCGTCTTTTTGTCATAATTTTTTCTTTATATTGGTTTTGAATTATGATAGAATTAACTTGTATGTGGAAAAGAGAAGGTTCCACGGCAAAAGCTATACTTATAAACTGGGAAAGGGGTAACAAAGCATATGGAAAAAGAAGAAGTAAGGCAGGAGCTGATCGCCCTTATACAAGACACTATGCCGGAACTGGGAGATGTGAGCATGGATGTAGATATTACCACAGAGTATGGTATTAATTCTATATCTCTTATCAAGCTTATCGTAGCATCAGAAGAGAAGTTTGATATCAAGTTTACTGATTACGAGCTCGCTCTTGATGAATATCCAACATTTGGAGATCTTGCAGCGGTGATAAAAGAAAAACTAGATAAAAAGGAAGACTAAGGAGGGGTGAACAATGGCTAAGAAGAGACTGCCCGTAACAAGAACTCCACTGATCACATCCTGGCAGTGGCACGCAACACTTTTTTCAATTCTTTCAGAGGATGATAATGCTAAGAAATGGATTTTTAGCAATTATATACAGCTAAGATGTTACAACATCGAAGAGATATTCACAGGTGATGAGATGCTCTTTATGGATATTATGCCTGGAAGCAGCTCGCTTAAGGAGTGTCCATATCTTATCACATCACTTCTTACAAAGGACCAGATTACAAGCTATTGTGGCGATATAGTTGATTTTATTATCAAGACTATCGACCTTGGCGGATATGTATATGGTGTATTTGATGAAGCAAAGATACTGAGTGATATCGATGTTGACTACAAGTTCCCTCATGAGCTATTCATCTACGGTTATGACTTAGAGGGAGAGGGCTTCTACTGTGGCGACTTTACATTTAAGGATAAGTATGCACACAATAAGCTCACCTTCGAAGAGGTAAGAAAGGGATACGATGTCATTTCTGCTTCAGAAGATCATATGTTTAAGGATGATTACAAGGGAACCAGAGGTCTCTATGTTATCTTTAAGAACACAGATACCTGCTACTATGAGCTGGATACAACACTCATCAGGGATACACTTCGCGAGTACCTGAATTCTCAGGATACCAAGAATCATTTTCGTATGATGAGAAACCGCTTCAATGACACAACCTTTGGTGTTGAGGTCTATGATGTAGCGCTTGACAGGATTATGAAGCAAATGCAGGCTTATGAGCCAGACTTTGATATAAGAGCACTTCACGTTATGTATGATCATAAGGTGCTGATGCTTGAGAGAATCAAGTACCTGATGGCAAACGGCTATCTGAATTATGATGCAGATCTTCTCTCTTCATACGAGGAGGTTGTAAAGAATATGCAGGCTGCACGTAATCTGCTTATCAAGATTTCAATCAATGAGGAAGTATCCGATGCGGTAAGATTTAAGGACTACTTCCGTATCGCAAAAGAGAAGGAGGTAGCTGTCCTCCTGGAGGTGCTCTCAAGACTTGATCAGAGAGCCAAATAATTAGTAAAGAGAATCGCCTGGTATATGCCAGGTGATTCTTTTTTATACAGCGGTTAGAAATAACTAATTTACGTTTGTTATACCTTATAAAGATTAGTAAAATAGCCATTTTTCGCTGTTCACATGGGTTTCATTTTGTGTTATTATTTTATCTAGCTTTTTGCGTCTTTTTGTTATGCATTTTATTTACAAAATGACGTATACGGGGCCTTGGTCAAGACCCTTATAAAGAAATAAATCTAGGAGGAATCACAAAATGGCAAGATTCAAAAAGACCATGGATGGTAATGAAGCTGCAGCTCATGCATCGTATATCTTTACTGACTGCGCAGCTATCTATCCTATCACACCATCATCACCTATGGCTGAGCATACTGATGAATGGGCAACAGCCGGAAGAAAGAACCTCTTCGGCAACACAGTTAAAATCTTAGAGATGGAATCTGAGGCAGGTGCTGCTGGTACAGTACACGGATCACTTGTTGCAGGTGCCATGACATCTACTTACACAGCTTCACAGGGACTTCTTCTTATGATCCCTAACCTTTACAAGGTTGCTGGTGAAAGACTTCCAGGTGTATTCAATGTATCTGCTAGATGCGTTGCTTCACACGCTCTTAACATTTTCGGTGATCACTCAGATGTTTACGCTTGTCGTCAGGCAGGTTGTGCAATGCTTTGTGAGTCATCTGTTCAGGAAGTAATGGACCTTACACCTGTTGCTTATATGGCAGCACTTGAGGGAAGACTTCCATTCATTAATTTCTTCGATGGTTTCCGTACATCACACGAGATTCAGAAGATCGACTGCTGGTCAAATGAAGACTTCGAAGATATATTCCCATATGATGCACTTGATAAGTTCAGAGCTGAGGCTCTTAATCCAAATCATCCATGCGAGAAGGGATCTGCTCAGAACCCTGACGTATTCTTCCAGACAAGAGAAGCTTGCAATCCTGCTTACAATGATCTGCCAGCTATCGTTGAGAAGTACATGGACAAGATCAATGCTAAGATCGGTACAGATTACAAGCTCTTCAACTACTATGGAGCTCCAGATGCAGAGAAAGTTATCGTTGCTATGGGTTCTGTTTGTGATACTATTGAGGAGACAATCGATTACCTTATAGCTAAGGGCGAGAAGGTCGGTGTTGTAAAGGTTCGTCTTTACAGACCATTCGTTAACGATAAGTTCATCGCTGCTATTCCTAAGACAGCTAAGCAGCTCATCGTTCTAGATAGAACAAAGGAGCCAGGATCAATCGCTGAGCCACTTGCTCTCGATGTTATGGCTGCAGTTCGTGGTACAGAGTTCAAGGATACACCTATTACAAGAGGTCGTTATGGACTTGGTTCTAAGGATACAACTCCTTCAGAGATCGTTGCTGCATTTAACAACACAGAGAAGGAAGAGTTCACTCTTTCAATCTTCGATGATGTAACAAATCTTTCACTTGATTCTGGTGATGCTCTTGTTACAACTCCAGAGGGAACAGTTTGCTGTAAGTTCTGGGGACTTGGTGCTGATGGTACTGTTGGTGCTAACAAGAACTCTATCAAGATCATTGGTGATAACACAGATAAGTATGTTCAGGCTTACTTCGATTATGACTCAAAGAAGTCTGGTGGTATAACAATGTCACACCTTAGATTTGGTGATAAGCCAATCAAGTCAACATACCTCATTCACAAGGCTAACTTCGTAGCTTGCCACAATGCAGCTTACGTAAGAAAGTACAGAATGGTTGAGGAGCTCGTTGATGGTGGTACATTCCTTCTTAACTGCCCATGGTCAGGAGAAGAGCTTGATAAGCACCTTCCAGGACAGGTAAAGAAGTACATCGCTGATCACAATATCAACTTCTACACAATCGATGGTGTTAAGCTTGGTATCGAGTCAGGTATGGGTCCTACACGTATCAATACAATCCTTCAGTCAGCATTCTTCACACTTACAGGAATCATTCCTGAGGAAGAGGCTATTGAGCACATGAAGGCTGCTGCTAAGAAGTCATATGGTATGAAGGGTGATGATATCGTTCAGATGAACTGGAACGCTATCGACCTTGGTGCTAAGGGCTTTGTAAAGGTTGATGTTCCTGCTGATTGGACAAATGGAGTAGATGAGGGTCTTGATTACCCAGCTGCTACAACAGGTACAAAGGAACAGCAGGATTTCGTAAACGACGTTCAGATCAAGGTTTCAGCTCAGGAAGGAAATACAATTCCTGTTTCTGTTGTTGCTAGATATATGGATGGTTCTACACCTTCAGGTACAGCAGCATACGAGAAGAGAGGTGTTTCCGTATCAGTTCCTGTTTGGACACCAGATAAGTGCGTGGGCTGTGGTCTTTGCTCTTATGTATGTCCTCATGCTGCTATCAGAACAGTTGCTCTTACAGATGCAGAGGCTGCTGCAGCTCCAGAAGGCTTCAAGTCAGCTGACTTCAAGCCACAGCCAATCGAGGGCTACAAGTTCAACATCGCAGTTTCTACTATGGACTGTCTTGGATGTGGATCATGTACAAATGTATGTCCTACAAAGTCTATCGAGATGAAGCCTCTTGATGATGCTCTTAAGGCAGAGCAGAACCTCTTCGATTATGCTATCTCTGTTCCTGATAAGGAAGAGATCATTGAGAAGTTTGGTGCTGCTACAGTTAAGGGATCACAGTTCAGACAGCCACTGCTTGAGTTCTCAGGCGCTTGTGCTGGATGTGGTGAGACACCTTACGCTAAGCTTATTACTCAGCTCTTCGGTGATAGAATGTACATCTCTAACGCAACAGGATGTTCATCAATCTGGGGTAACTCTTCACCTTCAACACCTTATACAGTAAATAAGGCAGGTAAGGGACCAGCTTGGGATAACTCACTGTTCGAGGATAACGCAGAGTTTGGTTTTGGTATGTATCTTGCTCAGAAGACACTTCGTGAGAGCCTTTCAGCTAAGGTTAAGGCTGTGGCTGAGGAGAATGCAGACGTTAAGGCTGCTGCTGACAAGTTCTTCGAGACATATGATAATACAGATGAGAATACAGCTGCTGCAGATGCTCTTGTAGCTGAACTTGAGAAGGTTGACAGCGCAGATGCTAAGGCAGTTGTTAAGGATAAGGATTTCCTTGCTAAGAAGTCACAGTGGATCTTCGGTGGTGACGGATGGGCATACGATATCGGTTTCGGTGGAGTTGACCACGTACTCGCTTCTGGAGAGGATGTAAACATCTTCGTATTCAATACAGAGGTTTACTCTAACACAGGTGGACAGTCTTCAAAGGCTACTCCTACAGGTGCTGTTGCACAGTTCGCTGCAGGTGGTAAGGAGATCAAGCAGAAGGATCTTGCTGGTATCGCAATGAGCTATGGTTATGTATATGTTGCTCAGGTATCTATGGGTGCTAACTACAACCAGCTTATCAAGGCTATCAAGGAAGCTGAAAGCTATCATGGTCCATCACTCATCATTGCTTACGCTCCATGTATCAACCACAGAATCCGTGTTGGTATGAGCAAGGCTATGGCTGAGGAGAAGAAGGCAGTTGATGCTGGATATTGGAACCTGTTCAGATTCAATCCTGAAGCTGATAAGAAGTTCACTCTTGATTCTAAGGCTGCTACAGTTCCTTATCAGGAGTTCCTCGCTGGAGAGGCTCGTTACACAGCACTTCAGAAGGTTAACAAGGATAAGGCTGATAAGCTCTTCGCTATGGCTGAGGAGAACTCTAAGAAGAGATTCGCTCACCTTCAGGGTCTCGTAGATCTCTACGATGGAACAAAGGCTGAGTAATTAATTCTAGAATTAGTCTTAGTGCTTAAAGATTATTTAAGGCCCTCGGGTTATCCCGAGGGTCTTTTTAAATGTAATAGGAAACAGCACGTTTTTTGTTCGCATACAAGCTATATTTTGATATAATTATTTAATAAGCTGGTAGAAAAAACTTCGCCGCTTTTGTATCATACATATATAGAACCCAGAGATTTATCATATGTTGCAGGAGGTAGTATTATGCAATATAGAAAAGATAAGTATGGAAATGAACTGTCAATGTTGGGCTATGGATGCATGAGATTTACCAAGAAAGGTAATTCGATTGATATTGAAAAAGCAGAGAAGGAGATAATGGCAGCATATAAAGCTGGTGTCAATTACTATGATACAGCTTATATCTATCCAGGAAGTGAAGTTGCCCTGGGAGAGATACTGGAGAAAAATGGTATCAGAGATAAGGTAAATATTGCAACCAAACTGCCACAATATCTTATTAAGAACAGCAAAGGTCTTGATAAATATTTTGAAGAAGAATTATCCAGGCTTCGTACTGATTATGTTGATTATTATCTGATGCACCATCTTACCGATGTTGGTGTGTGGGAGAAGCTGAAGGGCGCAGGGATAGAGCAGTGGATAAAAGAGAAAAAAGAAGCGGGAAAGATCAGGAATATTGGCTTTTCCTATCACGGAAACAGTGATAATTTTATCAAGATAATCCAGGACTATGACTGGGATTTCTGCCAGATACAGTATAACTATCTGGATGAAGTTACACAGGCTGGTGTTGCTGGAGTTAAGGCTGCTGCGGAGAAGGGCATTCCTATAGTGATAATGGAACCTCTCAGAGGCGGTAAGCTTGTAAATATGCTTCCTGATAAGGCTAAGAAGATTATTGCTGGAAGTGACAGGGGCTGGACTCCAGCAGAGTGGGCTTTCAGATGGCTTTGGAATCAGCCTGAGATAACGGTTGTTCTTTCAGGTATGAATTCTCTTGATATGGTAGAGGAGAACTGTAGGACAGCAAGTGAGATGAAGGCGGGAACCTTTACTGATGAAGACTTTGAATTACTGGAAAATGTAAAGAAGGCCATTCAGGAAAAAGAAAAGGTGGGATGTACAGGCTGCAGGTACTGTATGCCTTGTCCTAAGGGGGTAGATATACCAGGTACCTTTGCTGCCTACAATACCATGTATACAGAGGGAAAGAGTGCCGGAAGGTTCCAGTATGCTCAGACTGTAGGACTTGCGGAAGAACCTCCATTTGCTTCCCAGTGCGTTGGCTGTGGTAAATGCGAACAGCACTGCCCTCAGAGTATTCCGATCAGAGAGAAGCTTAAAGAGGCTGATAAGGCTCTTAGACCACTGGGCTATAAGGTAGGCATAAATATAGCCCGCAAGTATTTATATAGAAATAAAAAGAAGAAGGATTAAAAGATATGAGATATCCAAAACCACTTAAGAAGGGCGGAACCATAGGTTTTATTGCACCATCCTTTGGTTGTGCCATAGAACCATATAGTACAAGATTTGAAAATGCACGTAAGATATTTAAGGAGATGGGTTATACTGAGAAGCTGGGGTCTAACTGCTATGAGGCTAGTGGAATAGGAATTAGTAGTAGTCCTGATAAATGTGGGGCAGAGCTGAATGCTGCTATGACGGATCCAGAGATAGATGCCATCATTACCTGTGGCGGTGGTGAGCTGATGTGTGAGGTCGTGCCATATATTGACTTTGATCTTATAGCAAAGAGCGAGCCTAAATGGTATATGGGTTATTCAGACAATACGAACTTTACGTTTCTGTCGGCTGTGCTGGCAGATACAGCTACAATATACGGACCGTGTGCGCCAGCATTTGGCAGGGTTCCATGGCATAAGTCAAATGAAGATGCAATGAAACTTCTTTCAGGAGAAATCTCTGAGGTAAGCGGTTATGAACTGTGGGAGATGGAAGGGTACACACCAGAGGTGGATGAATATACTCCTGAAGATGAGATACCAGAGGTTGATCCACTGCTTTCATATAACGCTACTGAGAAAGTAGTATATCGCTACTATCTACCTGATGATAGTGTTTCAAAGGTCAATATGAGCGGACGCTTGATCGGAGGCTGCGTAGATATACTGATCGTCCAGCTGGGTACGAGATTTGACAAAGTGGCAGAGTTCCTTGAAAGATATAAGGAGGATGGATTTATCTGGTTTCTGGAGTGCTGTGATCTGGATCCTCTCTCTATCAGAAGAGCTTTCTATCAGATGCGAGAGGCGGGCTGGTTTAAGTACGTAAAGGGCTTTATGATAGGTCGCCCTCTTCATTTTGGTGAAGAAGCACTGGGGGTAGATCAGTATAATGCTGTGACAGATATAATAGGCGAGCTGGGTGTGCCGATCGTGATGGATATGGATATCGGTCATAAGCCGCCGATGATGCCAATAATCTGTGGTGGTTATGCTGATGTGGAATGTCATGAGAATGAATGCAGGATCAGATATGATTTTACCAGATAGCATTTCTAATCCTTGATGTGATTTTATCAGATGACAGCTTTATTGCTGTGTATTTATATAAAACATATACAGAACAAAAAAAGGACATACTTAAAACATACTCAGGACATACGAAAAACACAAACAAATGGCTAAAAATAGCGGTTCACAAATTGTTCATAGTTAAAGGTTCGATTTGTATAAAAATAGTCTCTTTCAATAAAAAAATATTTTTTCATAATTGATACATTATTTTCAACATTTGGAGAACATTCAAATAATTGGGAGGTTTGTTTATTTAGACAGTTATGATGAGAGAGTGAGGGAACTATCTATGAATAATTCAAGGATTATAGAAAGGCTTAGCAATGCCTGTGCTACTGAAAAAGGGCTGCTTGCTATAGTAAAGATGGACAACCTGATTATGTTTAAGGATGTATATGGAAAAGATGTTATCCAGCGTTTTCAGGAAGAGTGCGAAAGCATTATTGACAGCTCTACTGAGTCCAGTGATATAAAGGGCTGTCTTGGAACAGATGAGTTTGTTATATTTTACAAGAATATGCATGACAAGCAGGAAATGAAGGATGTGTGCTCCTATATAGAGAAAAGGATGCATGAACTTGCTGCTGAGTATGCAAGTGATGAGAAGGATGTATCTGTAGATATATCCGTTGGAGCAGTTATGGTTCCTGAACAGGGAACAAATTACGAGGATCTCTTCGATAAGGCGGATAAGGCTTTGGATAACAGCACTGATAAGAATAATGTTGTATTTTATGATTTCAGTGATGTTAAGGCTGATAGCGACGACGGGGCTATGTGGCTTTCTGCTGAGGAGTATAATACAGTTCATAGGTTTTTGGAGAATTATATTCATACCTATAAGAATCCTGCCTGTGAGCTTGTTATCAGTTTTAGTGAACTGGATGAAGACTTAAGTCAGATGGAGTTTGATAGGATTCTTGAAAGCATGAGTGGTGCTGTCAAGATGACTCTTAGAAAAAGTGATGTTATGATGAAAAGAGGGGATAAGCTGTTCCTGTTACTTCCTGAGATAACACAGCAGCATACGATCAGCGTTGTTAACCGTCTTAAGAACAGACTATATTCATTGGGGCTTGATGATACAGTTGGTATGCATATAGATTCTCATATGATCGGCCCGGAACGGGAATATCCTGTATGGCTGAAAGCAGTAATATAGTTATTACATTTGACCAAACTTATACCTAATAAAAACGAGGTGTCATTCTGGTGCGTAGTACTCGCCCAGGGTGGCATTTCGCGTTTAAGAGGTAATACATATCTGCAATTGCATATAGATATTACAGGATGATATAATCGGATTAAAGGTGGGTTTTATATGGTCAGGTAGTATGTTTTTTGCCTGATAGGATAGTTGTGAGAGTGAAGGGGGTTAGTAGCAAATGGATACTAATAGTACACTTAATTACAGACTTTACCTGCAGCGTCAGGAGGAGTTTATCAGAGATGATTATCGTGCTGAGTTCAGACAATATAACCGTATAAAGAACGGTGAGGTGGAGGCTGTCAGTGAACGTTTTAAGATAGCAAGAAAGAGGTTTGCTGAAGGCAGGGGGACCCTGTCAGATAATCCACTCCATAATATGATCTATCATCTGGTGGTTGCGGCGGCAGTAATAAGCCGTATGTGTATAGATGGCGGTATGGACCGTGATGTTGCATACACCCTCACAGATATCTATATCAGAAAGGCCGATGTAGCTCAGGATACTGAGGAAGTTCTGGACCTGATGGCTGATATGCAGGTGGACTTTGCGGTTCGTATGAGAGATTTAAAGAAGTTAAATGCTATCTCAAAGCACGTTCGTCGAAGCATAGATTATATATATGAAAATCTCCAGTCCCAGATATCTGTCAATGAACTGGCAGAAAGAGAGGGCCTCAGCACAGGCTATTTCTCCAGGCTTTTTATTAAAGAGATGGGGATGAATGTTAATCAGTTCATTAACGAGACGAAGATTAAAACCGCCCAGAACATGCTGCGTTACTCAGAGTTCTCAATTCTTGATATATCTGTATCGCTGGGATTTTCCTCCCAGAGTGCATTTTCCACTGTTTTCAAGAAGGTGACAGGAATGACCCCAAAGGCTTATCGCGACAAATACTACAGCGTCCATATGACATAGTTTACATAAAATGTGACAAAACGTTTCTTTTGTCACATTTTTTTATTTGTGGTAAAATATTATCTAGGGGTTTGAAACTGATAGAGGGAGAGGGTATATAGTTGATAGCGCTTTACTACGAAGTACTTTTTAGCATATCATTTCTTCTTACGGTTATTTATGTAATGATATGGCGGAAGCATTTTGATCTCAATATTACCGTCATTTTTATTTTGGTGCCGATAGTTAATCTTGGCTACTATCTCTATGCTAATTCAGCAGACAAATACGCCGCAATGAATGCTTATAAGATCATATATATAGGCAGCTGTTTCCTGCCTTTCTTTGTTACTATGTGCGTTCTAAATCTATGTGAGATAGAGGTACCGAGCCCCATACGTTTCTTTGCATTTCTCATTAACACAACGCTCTATATTTTTGTTCTTACAGTTGGAAAAACTCCATATTTCCTAAAGAGTATAGCGGTTTATCACAATGTATTCGGAACTGAGATAAAGAAGGAATACGGACCGGTGCATACGGCTTTTTATGTGGTTTTGATACTCTATGTGATCATTGAGATAGTCGCTATCATTTATTCTGGAATAAGAAAAAACCAGATATCCAATACCATACTTCGAAGACTGTTTATTCCTGTTGCTGTCACGCTTATCGGCTATATTGGAAACAAGGCTCTTGGTACAAAGGTTGAGGTGGTGCCATTTACTTATGTTTTTGCTCAGGTCATGTATATAATTATTGCTCGTCGGATGAGCCTATATAAGGTCAGCGATATGGTGGTTGACTCCATGGTCCAGACCGGTGAGACGGGATTTATATCCGTGGATTTTCAGCATCATTATCTTGGGTCAAATGAAACTGCCAAGGAGATTCTTCCGGGACTCCGGGATCTTGACATAGACCAGGATATTACAAAGGTTCCCTGGATGGAGAATACAGTAGGACACTGGATTCATCATTTTGAAAAGGACCAGACCAGAAAGCATCTCTATGTAAAGAAGGATAAGATAGAGAAGGTATACAAGACAGGAACAGACAAGCTGGATTCTGTTTCAGGAATTGAAGAGAGTGACTTTACTTATATAGTGAAGACCCAGTATCTGTACGAGGGTAGCAAGAAGATTGGCTATCAGATATTTCTTAATGACGATACCCAGAATCAGAAGTATGTTGCGCTGCTGGACAGATATAAAACTGAACTTGAGGCTGAGGTGGAGAAGAAGACTCAGCATATAGTTGAGATGCATGACAATCTGATAATGAGTATGGCAACCATGGTTGAAAGTCGTGATAACTCAACAGGTGGTCATATTAAGAGAACCAGTGAGTGCGTACGTATTCTTATTGGTGAGATGAAAGCGGACTCGGATTCCCCGTTTGCAGACCGTCTTACTGATGAGTTCTGTGCTGATATAATAAAGGCGGCGCCTATGCACGATCTTGGAAAGGTGGCCGTAGATGATAACATACTTAGAAAGCCTGGACGATTTACAGATGAAGAGTTTGAGGTGATGAAGACCCACGCTGCTGAAGGTGCTCGTATAGTTCACGAGATCCTTAAGGATACGGACGATGAGTCCTTTAAGATAGTAGCTGAAAATGTAGCCCATTACCATCACGAACGAATGGATGGTTCTGGATATCCAGAGCATCTTAAGGGCGACAAGATACCGCTGGAGGCACGTATTATGGCCATAGCGGATGTATACGATGCACTGGTCAGTAAGCGAGTATATAAAGACAGCATATCCTTCGAAAAGGCCGATGCTATAATGCTGGAGAGTATGGGAATGCATTTTGACAAGAGGCTTGAAAAGTACTATATCAGCGCCAGACCAAAGCTTGAGGCATACTATAGTTCTCTGCCAGACCAGAGTATTTTGCTTGGCAAAGAAGATAAGGAGACAAACTAAGGAACGAGGCGGAAGCTGTCGTGTTCTTATAAAATGAGGAAGATTATGAAAGCAGTTTATTTAGAAGAGGGTGCAGTGAACAGAGGTGATCTGTCGCTGGAGCCGATCACATCAATTATTGAAACAACCATATATTCTAACACAACCGAAGAGAATAAGTTTGACCATATAGGCGATGCTGAGGTGGTCTTTGATAACAAGGTAATCTTCGATGCTGAGACATTTGACCGCTTGCCAAATCTAAAGTATATAGGAGTCTGTGCGACGGGGTATAACGTGATTGATCTTGAGGCTGCCCATTCCCATGGCGTAACAGTGACATATGTGCCAGCCTATAGCACTGAATCGGTGGCACAGCTCACCTGGGGCTTTATCCTGGAACTGGCTGGAAGTATCAGTAAGCATAGCGAAAGTGTTCACGCAGGCGATTGGGTACGAAGTGAGACCTTCTGTTACTGGCTTAACCCGGTTATGGAACTGGCGGGAAAAACTATTGGAATAGTGGGATATGGAAATATAGGAAAAAGAGTGGCAGAGATAGCCCGTGCCTTCAGGATGAATGTGCTGGTTCATACTGCGCATCCGGAGCGCTATGTTGATGATGAAGTTCAGAACTCTGATACGCCTGGTTTTCGTTTTGTTTCTCTCGATGAAGTATGGGCTGAGTCAGATATCATTTCACTTCATTGCCCTATGACGGCTTCAACAGAGAAGATTATCTGCAAGGAAAATATCTCAAAGATGAAGGACGGCGTATATATAATAAATGTATCTCGCGGCGGTCTTGTAAACGAGCAGGAACTGGCAGATGCCCTAAGGAGTGGCAAGGTGGCTGGAGCAGCTGCGGATGATGTATCCCTGGAGCCTATGCAGGCAGATAATCCTCTGCTCACGGCACCTAATATGTGTATCACGCCACATCTTGCGTGGGCCAGCGTTGAGGCACGTAGACGCCTCATCCAGGTTGTTGCCGACAACCTTCAGGCCTACCTGTCAGGTAACCCACAAAACGTAGTCTAAAATGTGCAATCGGGGACAGACCTATGTGCAATGGGGTCAGACCCCATTGCACATTATTTGGTTTTAGTATAGATGTTGTTTAGTTCCAGGGTGAGGGGATCTAATGAATCCATATCGGAGGGCATGTCGGTGATGATGGATATGATGTATGGGGCGCTATCGTCTGGATAGATGATGCCGCCATCGGTTGTGGCGCGGTATTTGCCTTCGCAGATCCATCCGGCCTTGGATTCGGTGCGATATCCCAGAGATTTAGCTTTATCAGAGGATGAATCTGTAGAAGCATTGTTCTGGGAGTAGGTTCCAAGAGTAGTATAGATAGACCCAGCGATAGGAGTGGTGTACCAGTCGCGGATCTCTCGACCTGCTTCGTCGGTATTCATGAAGTAGTAGGTGTGCACCCAGAGCTTTGCCAGGTTGATGGCACTGAGCTGTGGGTAGTGGTAGATTGAGGCGTCACGGGTTACGTGGGAGGCTTCACACCAGTCGCCGAAGAATTCTCGTCCGTAGGATTTGCGTGTGTTGCTGTATATGTCGTTGTCCGAATCGCGGACGATGGCAATAAGCGCGTTGGAGCGGGTTTCAATTAGCTCAGGCTTGTAGCTGATAAGGGAAGCAATGTAAGGCCCCTTAATGCAGCTGGCTGAATATACAGTCTTATCGTAGTTATAAGCAATGCCCTGTCCATTATACAGATTGATCATAACAAAACCGCAGGTTCTGCAATTAGGCATATCCTCAATGATATTTGTTAACCTGCTGATATCAGAAGAGTCTGGAGTATAGCCGCCGATGCCGACTATCTCAGGCTCTTCGCTATTTTTGTATTGATTTGCATAGTTTCCTTCTTCCATAGTCTGGAGCTCGTCCAGCTGGTCCAGAAGGAAGTCCTCTGTTATAAGCTTGCCATCTAATGCAAAAGTATAATAGCTGTTTCCCAGTTTAGTGGTACCACTTGCAGCGGCACCTTCGCTGTCATAGTAATATCTGTCGCCTGAAATGTTAATCCAACCGGTCTTTGGCACACCGTTATCTTCCAGATTGTACCATTTATCATCAATTGTCATTTCGCCAGAAGCAATAGTACCATCTTGGTTTACATAAAACTTCCTACCTTTGGCATTTGTCTGCCAGCCAGAGAGAAGCTTTCCGTCATTATCAAAAACAAAAGTTGTGTCGTGAGAAAGCTTTTCTCCATCAAATGTTTCGTCCAGAGTTACATTTCCAGTAGCCATTTCACCCTTAGTATCGAAATAATACTTACTACCATCTATTTCCTGCCAGCCAGTGAGGAGAGTGTGGTCGTCTGTTACATACTCTCGGTGAGGTTTCTTAGAACTGATAGAGTCGCTGTCAGTCATCTCACTGTGACTCGTTATATCAACCCAGCCGGTCTCAAGTGTTCCTGAATTGGTAAACTTAAAGGTGCTGCCGTTGATCTCCTGAAGTCCGGTGACGGCATACTCGTCTGCTCCGAAGTAGTACCACGAGCCATCCAAAGAAAGCCACTCACAGGAGGCATATTCTTCATTTGCTTTGATATATTTCTTTTTATTATAGTCTTCGGGGGATTCGCCATATTCCCAGGTATTGGGTTCTTTTTTTAGATACGTCAGATAATAAAACTGGACAGCCCAGGATGAGGCTGCCACCAGAATAAAGATCAGTAATAGGACTATAACACTCTTTCTAAGAGAAATCTTCATATGAT
Organism: Lachnospiraceae bacterium NE2001; assembly: GCA_900110635.1. Lineage (GTDB taxonomy): Bacteria > Bacillota > Clostridia > Lachnospirales > Lachnospiraceae > Eubacterium_Q. Next base: position 25,570 of record FOEK01000018.1, on the reverse strand, counting down.
ACTTTAACCTATCTGCATAAAACAAATCTGTATAATAAATCAAACAATCAGCTAATAATAATACATCCATAAATCTATACTTTTAGAAGAAAAAAATCAATCTTTTCTTTAAAATCATATCGCAATATATAGTCATTATGTGTAAAAAACTCGCCAAGAATTGTGAGTATATTTGTTTGAATTAGAAGGGATTTGTGATACAATACACTATGGTTTTCTATGTGGTGTTGCAAGAACAGTTTTTAGAGAAAAGCACACTAGATTTTGTGCGTGGAGTAACACCAATAGACCCAAATAAGAATTACGAAAGCATTGTAGCATGGCGAGCAAATACACACTGACCGACGATATAATTAAAAACCATACCGAACGTATACTCAATCTGCGTAAGTTCTACCCTTTCTTCACGCTGGCAGAGGGAACATTTAGCCAGTATAAGGAAGGGGTTTTCAAGTTTCTGGATATGGGCTATATCACTCTCGCTGTGCTGAGATATTTCATCAACGAGAACAGTTTCAACGACAGTCCAGTTACCTATTCCGGTTACAGTGAGTTCTGTCGTGAAATGTTATCAAGGGATTTCGATGTTACGAGAGAGCGTTTCGAGAAGACTGAGATAGACGAGCTGATCAGATACATCTTCGACAAGCTGAGGAACTATGGAAAGGCATTTGAGCTTAACTTCTATGATCCGGCTGAGAGAAAACAGAAGGTGGCACGTGTAAGACTGATCGACAGTACAGTTCGCGAAAATGAGGTAGTCTATACTATTACCGAGGATGGAATCGAGTTCTATCTTACCACTAAGGAGGTAAGAGATGAGAGCCGCATCAATATGGATCAGCTCCTGTTGGAGAAGCTGATCAAGTCCGAGAACTTCCGCGGTAGTATCGATGTTATAGAGAGAATAAATATAGAGGTCAAGGCTCTGGAGAAGTACAGGGAAGAGGTAGTGGAACTACTTCTTTCGGATGTGCATGAGGGGGCAAAGGCCGTGGATGAATATGTGGAGCGAACCTCCGTGTGGTTTGCAGAGGAGCGAAAGTCCTTCGCACGTAACAGAGAACTGGTGGATAAAGCTGTGGCAAGGCTGACATTTGGCGGAGATACTGGAGACTCAAAGACCGCAAGGGATATTACCAGACTCCAGACTATGCTGAAGCAGACCATAGAGAATCACAGCAACCTTATTGCTGCAACTGCTGAGCTGTCACGTTTCTCAGATGAAATGATACGCCGCAGCAGAGTAAGAAGCCTCAGGGCATCCTTTGATTATGAGAGTGCTCTGAACCGTATGGTGGCAGAGGACAGGCCAGATGCACTTGCTGAGTTTATTGAGCCACTGCTGCTTCCACGACGTCATAAGTCACTGGCCATCAGTACTATAGATAACATAGTGCTTCAGAAGACTGCTGAGTCTCTGAAGGGCGAGACAAGAGAAGAACTAAAGGCAGATCTCTCATTTAAGTATGATGATGAGCTTCTTAATGAGAGTGTATCCCTGAACTTTGCTAAACTTTTTAAGGAGCTGCTTGGAAGACTGAGGCGCTGGGACAAGGTGACACTCAGGGAGTATGGCGCCATACTTGAGGTTAAGTTCGGAGTTGATATATATAAGAACCGCGACTATTACGCATTTCTCACACATCTGGCTGGAAAGGACAGCTACAGTGTGAAAGATATAACCGAGAATGCTGAGACTTTCCTGGAGGAAATGGTAGCGTCAGGAATGACAGAGGATGAGCTGGAGAGTTTTAGTGATCTGGCCTTTAAGATAGAGTTCGGTACTGATCTGGTACAGATGAAGCTGGATAAGAGCAGCTCAGATGATATAGCAGAGATAACTGATATGACATTTCATAAGATCAGCTAAGCTGGGTATCTTACGATATGACACTCACGAGTCAAAGCTAGAAGGGATGATTATTAATGGAAAAAGGTTTTGAAAAGGCTTTGGATATATACAGTGTGCTGGCTACTGGGCAGACTATATCCGCAAAGGATAAGGAGACTGCAGAGCTGTATAACAGCTTCTACTCAGATTCCGAGGTATACGATGCTGTGACAGCACTTCTGAAGAAGCTGAATCTGAAGCTTTACGAATATAACGAGTCGATCTTTATAACAGCAGGAGCGGGCAATAAGGTGTTTGGATATACCAATGATGATCTGAAGAGAATGCTGGGACTCAGGCTCAATAAGGAACTGTATCTGGTATATTTTATAATCTATGAGGCACTGCTTCAGTTCTATAAGACCTCGGATACTTATCAGGTTAAGGACTATATCAGACTGGATGAGCTGATAGAGGTTGTGGGTAAGGAACTGGGACGTATCAGCAGTGATACATCTGTTTATACGCAGGATGATGTAAATGACAGCTCTTTTAAGGCGGTGGCTCTTCTGTGGGATGGTCTTCCTCCGATGATCTCTGAGGATAAGGACAGGAACAAGGCTTCCCGTGGTTCCCGATTCGGCTTTGCCAAGCTTACGGCAAATCTGATGAGCCAGGAAGGAATCTTTACTGTTGTGGACGACAGACTGTATCCAACAGACAGATTCCACGCAATAGTTGAGAATTATTTTGAAGAGAGCGGCAGCAGTATACTTGCAAGACTGGATGAAATGAAAAAACAGTCTTCAGATACTGAGGAGGGTGAATAGATGCCTAGTATCAACCGAATCAGAGTAAATAACGTAAAGTACAACTTTGGTACTCAGGGGTACGATGATTTCTCCATGAGAATGTACGGACGTAACACACTCTACGACCTGGCGAATGGTGGTGGTAAGAGTGTTCTTATGCTGCTTCTTATGCAGAACCTGATACCTAATTGTACCCTGGATGACAAGCAGCCTATTGAGAAACTGTTCCGTGATCCAAGCAATACTGTTATTCACAGTCTTATAGAGTGGAAGCTGGATGCCTGTGATATAAAAGAGGGTATGAGATATATGACCACTGGTTTTGCGGCTAGAAAGGCTGCGACTATGGAGACTGAAGGTGAAGAGGACTCCAGTCAGACAGCGCAGATAGAGTACTTCAATTATGTCATCTTTTATAGAGATTACAATAAAAATGATATCATTAACCTTCCTCTTGTGAAGGACAACGAACATATATCTTACAAGGCACTGAGAAATTATCTTCACGACCTGTCTCGTAACGACAAGAATATCCTGGTATATGTCTTTGATAGAAAGGGCGAGTATCAGAGATTTATAGCTGACTACGGTCTTTACGAAAGTCATTGGGAGATCATCAGAGGGATCAACAGAACTGAAGGTCACGTCAGGACATATTTTGAGTCCAACTATAAAACCACCCGTCGTGTTATCGAGGATCTTCTGATAGAGGAGATAATCGAAAAGGCCTATATGACTAAGACTGAGCGTGAGACGGGAAAGACCGAAAACACGGTATCTCTTCTGATGACTATTCAGGATGAGCTTAAGAGCCTTGCAGAAAAGAAAAAGGGTATTCAGACCTATGACCACGAGCAGGAGCTGGTTAAGCTTCTTGTGGACAGAATAGATTCATTTATGTCTCTCTATACCCAGCAGGAGGAAACTGCCAAGGCAGCAGGTCGGATTCTCGTAACCCTGAATAAAGAAAAGGAGGGACGCGAGGCCAGACTTGAAGAACTTACTTCAAATGTTGCTGAAGCTGAGGAACGTTTGAAGGCTACCAGAGAGCTGGTTGAAATCCTCAAGATATACCGTGACATTGAAGAACTGGAGAAAAGAAATGAACTGATCCAGGAGAAGGAAGCAGCTGAGAAGAAGCTGGCTTCTGATATAGAACTGCAGGATCAGTCATACAGATACAGACTGGGAGTTCAGTCATATCTGGCACTTAAGAAGGCAAAGGGCGAACTGGATGCCCTGGCAAATGAGAAAAAGGATATGCCGAAGGGCGCATCTGATATATATACAGTAGTGGCAAATATCAGAGACAGGATGGACATTATTCTGGCCCAGCTGGAGGAGAAGAAAAAACCTGTTACTGAAAGCATAGCTTCTCTCAAGGAGGAGCTGGCAGGTCTTGCCAAGGAAAAGGCTGAGGCAGAGACTGAGATTGCGGTTCTGGACAGCCGTATAGAGTATATGACAAAGGATATAGAGTCGGAGAATTCAAGTCTTACTTCAGCACAGGAAGATGTGGACTATGCTCTTCTTATGGATCCGGCGGGTTCTATAAGGGAAGAAACAAAACAGTTAAATGCCAGCGAAGAAAGGACGGTTTCTCTTAGAAAGAGCCTCGAAGAGATGGAGTTCGAGAAGGGGGAGTATCAGACTCGAATCGAAGAGGTTAGTGACAGACTTCGCGAGCTTGAGATAGAAGAAAAATCTTTGGAGAAGAAGGCTGAGGAATACAGGGGCTGTAAGGATAAGTTTAAGTCTCTCTGTTCCATATATGCTGACGATGTGAAGGCGTCGCCTGAGGAAGTTGAGAAGCGACTTACTGACAGACTCAGTGATACAGTGATTAATGTATATGAACTGGGTAATATCCTGAAGAAGCTGGAGGACAGAGAGAAGGATATAAGAGAAGGCAAGCTGATAGAAGAGTCCGAAGGTGTAAAGAAGGTTATGGACTATCTCTTTACGAGACAGGGACGAAGCTCTATGCATGGTATGGACTATCTTGCTGCCCTTCCTGAAGCAAAGAGAGAAGCTCTCCTGATGAAGACACCAGGTATTGCTTTCGGTGTTGTGGTTGAGAATCTGTCTGAAGTGCTGGATGATCCCGGACTTATGGAACTGGGACTTAATGAAGAGATATATCTCTATGACAGGAATCTCCTCAGTGATGCGTCCATCCTTCTGGGGGACGGAGTTGAGGCAGTGAGACCGGCCAGAGAGTTTTTCATAGATGCAAAATATATGGATCAGAAGCTGAGACTTCTTGGAGCAGATCTTGACAATAGACAGGAAGAACTCAGGAACAGTGAGATAATACTGGAGACACTTCGTGAGGATCTGGATTTTGTAAAGCTGTTCCGTGAGAAGGGACTTGAGTATGCTGAAGCTGAGTATGCTGAAGCTAAGGAGAAGACTAAGAGTATCAGTAAAGAGCTGAGTACGCTGAAGGATAAACTGAGAGCTCTTGAAGATAAGATAAGAGATACTGATGGAAACCTTCTGTACACAGAAAATGCTATAAAGAAGTATCATACTGAGCTGATCAGCCTGAATAATGTGGTATCTCTTCAGGAACGAATATCACAGCTGAGCGCTGCCAAGGACAGACTGAAGAAAGAAAAGAAGGAACTTCTTGGAAGAATAGAAAATGTTGTCTCTGCCACAAGGACAAAAGAGCTGAATCTGCTTACTCTTAACGCAGAGCTGGATAATATAGAGAAGGAAAGCCTGGAACTTGAACACAGGTGGGAAAACAAGTACGGCATCTATTATATGGAGACGACTCCATTTCCAAGACTTGATATGGATGAAGCTGAGCTGGAACGTGCCTTTGAGGTGGCCCTTGGAGGCGTATCAGACAGCAGAATGGCTATGGAGAAGGAAAAACTCCTTCAGGACACACTGGCTGAAACTATTGAACGTGAGATGAAGACAATCGAGAAGCTGGGGGTAGAACTCTCACTTCTTGAAGAGACTGACAGAAAGCAGGGACTTACTGCTGCCAGCGAAGAAGTGTTGGAGGCTATGAGACTTGAGCTGGAGAGACTTCAAAAGGACAGACTTAGTATCGAAAAAGAACTAACTCAGATTAATACTGAGAAGGCCCGCGTTGAAGGAAGTATAGAATATGCCAGGGAACGACTGGGACAGGAGTATGGAGAGTCTGCTCTTATCAGACTATCTGAGACTAAGGATATTCAGGACAGCCAGAAAGCTCTGGATGATACCATACTTATGAGCAAACAGCAGAGAGCTCAGCTGGACAAGGTTAAGGCTGAACTGAAAACTGCTGAGGGTCAGGCAAGAGGAAATGATGATCTTATCCGTCTTGCTACAAGAATTGTCGATGCAAATGCTATTGATATATCAGATCTCACACCGCTTGATAGTGCTGACGACCTGGATGATAAGTTTGATGGTTATATCACAAGATACGACAGACTGTCCAAGGATATAGACAGAGCCAAGGCGGATATGCTGAAGGTTAAGATGAGCGTTTTTGAGACCCTTAGTAATATGGGTGTAAATGAGCTGGCTATGTCCATCAGAAATGATGTGGTGATACCAGAAAACAAAGTGGAGGCTGAGAAGCTTCTTTCTCGACTGGGTGACGTCATCAGTATCATTTCACTTGAAAGAGACAGAGTGGAAAAGACTCTTGTGAGTATGCAGCAGCTGAAGGACAGCTTTGTGGATCAGTGTGTGGAGCGCTGTCTGGATGTTCGTTCGGAGCTGGATAAGCTGACGAAGCTGTCAGAGATATCTATGGGAGATACCAAGGTTCAGATGATCAGACTCACCATCCCTTATGTGAAGGATGAGTTTATCAAGGACCGTATGTCTGACTATATCGACCAGATTGTAGAAGAGGTTGATAAGAAGGAAACCGACGCGGAGAGACAGAGGTTCCTGGGAAGCAGTCTCGCGATGAAGAAACTGTTCTCGGTTATTGTTACTGATATGTCGAAGGTGAGACTTCTTCTGTATAAGCGTGAGAGAATCAAGGAGCAGAGCCGTTACCTTCGTTACGAGGAAGCGGTTGGTAGTACCGGTCAGTCGCAGGGTATTTACATACAGTTCCTTATCTCGATCATTAATTACATAGCTGGTATGTATGCGGTGGCGGACAGCACCACCAGATCGAAGACACTTTTTATCGATAACCCATTTGGAGCGGCAAAGGATATCTACATCTGGGAGCCAATCTTTACGCTTCTGGCTGAAAACTCCTGTCAGCTGATAGTTCCGGCCAGAGGTGCTACTCCTGAGATTACAGGACGCTTCGATATTAACTATGTCCTGGGACAGCAGATGACTGGAGACAGGACTACAACGGTTGTTGTTAATTACAGCAGCAAGACCAAGGGCGAGGAGCTGGAGTATAAGGACCTGCATTACCAGCAGCAGACATTTGATTTTATATAGATGCTTAGATAATAATTCTTGAAATGTTATAGGATAAAGACAAAAGGATAGTATAGTTTTTTATGTATAAGATAGAAAGTAAAAATATACTCACTCCCCAGAATGGACTGAATATCTATCGTGGACGAACTGAGGACAGCATCCTGCTTACGGAGATACCAGGAGGAGACTCCATGGATATTGGTGTTAAGATGGATGCGCCAGATCAACTGGATTCGGTGCTTAGATCCAGGAGGAGCAAGAGTATTATACTCATGGGTAATCTGGGGGATCCTTATAACAGGTTTGAAGAGGAATACCGTCTCACCAGAAAATGTCTCAAGATTATTGAGAACAATGACTACGGTGTGGTGATAGCCACCAAGCAGTCTCTTATCCTGAGGGATATCGATATACTTCAGGGCATTGCAAAGAAAACCAAATGTGCTGTCGAGCTGACCATTCCGACGCTGGATGAGAAGAAGCTGAAGAAGCTGGAGGGCGAGGAGGTTATATCTGTCAGCGAGAGACTGGAGCTTATTACTACACTTCGTGAGGCGGGGATAGCAGTTCTCGTTGACCTGGCGCCTGTGATACCATTTATCAATGATGATGAAGTGCTTGATATTCTTCAGGTGCTTGCTGAGTATGATATATTAGGAGTTGACCTGGCTGATCTAAGGCTCGCCATAAAGAAGTCTGTGAGAGACTTCTTCTATATGGAGTATAGTAACCGTTTCCCAAAGGAGTATAAGGAGTTTGCAAAAGAAAATGCCGGAAAACCTGGGGAACTGATACCGAGGGATTATAAGAAGAAACTTAAGGAAAGTCTTGAGTTCTGTGAGGAGCATGGTATACTCTCAAGCGGCAGCAGGATAAAGTCCTGGAAACGCCAGTATGAAAACAAAACAGAGGGTGAACAACTCTCGTTCAATTTTACATAAACATTTGTCACATTTTTAAGGAGGAAAAGAAAATGGATTACAATGCAGCAAGTTTAAAGATGCACGAGGAAGCAGGTGGAAAGCTTGAGGTTGCACTCAAGGTTCCAGTAGAGACAAAGGATGACCTGTCAACGGCCTACACCCCAGGTGTTGCAGAACCTTGTAGAAAGATAGCTGAGAACCCTGACGATGCTTACAAGTATACACTTAAGCAGAATACAGTTGCCGTTGTTTCAGATGGTACAGCAGTTCTTGGACTTGGAGATATCGGACCTCTTGCAGCTATCCCAGTTATGGAAGGAAAGTCAGTTCTCTTCAAGAGATTCGGAAATGTAGATGCATTTCCTATCTGTATAGATACAAAGGATACAGAGGAAATCATTGAGACAGTTAAGAGACTTGCACCATCCTTTGGTGGTATCAACCTTGAGGATATCTCAGCTCCAAGATGCTTTGAGATTGAGGCTAGACTTAAGGAAGAGCTTGATATTCCTGTATTCCACGACGATCAGCACGGAACAGCTATCGTTGTTGCAGCAGGTCTTACAAATGCACTTAAGCTTATCGGAAAGAAATGGGAAGACTGCAGCGCAGTTATAAGTGGAGCTGGTTCAGCAGGTATCTCAATCTGCAAGCTTCTCCAGAGCTTTGGTCTGGGAAATGTTGTCTTAGTAGACAGCAAGGGCGCTCTTGTAGATGGTGACCCAAGACTTAACTCAGCTAAGCAGGAGATTGCAGCTGTAACTAATAAGAACAAGGAGTCAGGAAGTCTTGCAGATGTACTTAAGGGTAAGGATATCTTTATCGGTGTATCTGCTCCAGGACTTGTAACAGCAGATATGGTAAGAACCATGGCAAGTGATCCTATTGTATTCGCTATGGCTAACCCAACTCCTGAAATAATGCCTGATGAGGCTAAAGAAGGTGGAGCAAGAATCGTTGCAACAGGCCGTTCAGATTTCCCTAACCAGATCAACAATGTACTGGTATTCCCTGGAATCTTCAGAGGTGCCCTGGATGCAAGAGCAAGAGCTATCACAGAGCCTATGAAGGAGGCAGCTGCCAGAGCTATTGCTTCTATTGTAACTGATGAGGAACTCTCAGAAGAATATATCATTCCTGATGCATTTAATGAAAATGTTGCAAAGGTTGTTGCCAAGGCTGTTGCTGATGAGGCACGCCGTACAGGAATAGCTCGTAACTAAAAAGAAGTTTTGTCACATTTTATAATAATAAAAGAAGGATAAAGTATGTCGTTTGAATTATATGAAAAAGCGAAGAAGCTGGGTGCAAAGGCTTATAAAAGAGCTGTGTCTGACGGACAGTACCCATATCTGCCAGTGCTGGATGATATTATCGAGAAGGATAGTATCGCCAGCGAGGTAAATCTTGGACTTGTGGATATTCCACTCTCCAGAGTTGTGGGAACAAGCAATGCGGGAAGAACCCAGGCCTTTGCGTCGAACTTCATGCCGCTTATGAGAAATGGTTCGGAGTTCGCCAGCAAATGGTCCATGCTTTGTGACGCTCACGTGGATGAGGGTATCAGGGATGCAATCAAGGTGTACGAGTATCTGAATTATTACTACGTTGTTGAGGGTAATAAGAGGGTGAGCGTACTCAAGTTTTTTGGCGCTGATTCCATCCCGGCCTTTGTAACAAGGAAGGTTCCAAAGCTTACGGATGACGAGCTCATCAGGGTTTACTATGAGTACATGGACTTCAACAAGAAGACTGGCGTTAACTACATCCGTTTCACTCATGAGGGTGAATATAAGCGCCTGATGGAACAGGTGAAGATAGCTCCAAAGCACGGCGGAGAGTTTGAGGAAGAAGAGACTATTTCTGAACTGATAAATGCAAATGATACAGCCGAAGGAATAAGCTCAGCTATAAGAACTGACCTTACAAAGATATGGAGTGACGACACGCTTCTGGAGATGAAAGCGGCATACAAGAGGTTTGAAAAAGCCTTTCGTGTAAAAGGAGGAGTCAGTCTCGAGGACGTAAGTACTGGAGATGCATTTCTCGCATTTATAGAAGTTAAAGGCTTTGACGAAGTATGTGAAATGAGCCTGGAAGAGATTCAGGCTGGAATCGCAGCTATGTGGGAAGAGTTCCTGGTAATAAATGAGAAGTACGAGGTGGAGGTTTCGCTCACTCCTCCAGAGGAGAAGAAGAACGTTCTGACTTCGATACTGTCACCAAATTACTCAGCGACAAAACCATTAAAGATAGCATTTATCTATGATGGTGATCCTTCAGAATCCGACTGGAGATATTCTCACGAGCTTGGTCGTAACTATATAAAAGAGGTGTATGGCGAGAAGCTGGTATCACTTAAGATAACAGGTGCCAGCACTGAGGAAGAGATAATCAGGGCTATTGATGACCTGGTGGAAAATCAAGGTGTTGAGGTTATCTTCACGATAAATGCCCAGGCGGTAAATGCCAGTCTTAAGTGCGCCATCAAGTATCCATCTGTAAAGATACTTAACTGCTCGCTCAATACCTCACACAGATATATAAGAACCTACGATGCCCGTCTGTACGAGGCAAAGTTCTTGTCTGGAATGATCGCGGGTTCGCTCACAAAGACTGACAAGATAGGTTATATCGCAGATTATCCTATTTATGGAGTTATAGCGAATATTAATGCATTTGCCATTGGTGCACGTATGGTGAATCCAAATGTTAATGTATATCTGGATTGGACTTCTACCAGAAGGATAGATGAAAAGTCTGACATATATGATTCAATCCGAGATAAAGGGATAGATATCATTTCAGATCAGGATATGATCACACCTAGTCGTGCATCAAGGAAGTTTGGTCTTTACAAACTTACTTCAAATGGACCTGAAAATGTAACTATGAGTGTTTATAACTGGGGCAAGCTCTATGAGAGGATCATCAATCTCATAATGCAGGGCACCTACTCCAGTGCTGATGCCGACAGTGAAAGCAAGCCAATAAATTATTGGTGGGGACTTTCTGCAGGAGTGGTTGACATAATTATTTCAGAGAAGGTTCCGGCAGATACCAGACGTCTGGTCAATATAATAAAGGACCTTATAGTAGAGGACAGATTCTCACCATTCTGGGGAGAGATTTATTCACAGGATGGCAAGCTGAGAAGCGAAGAGGGCGTCGATATGGAGGTTGATGACATCATTAAGATGAACTGGCTTGTGGAAAATGTTATCGGCGATATACCAACTATCGATGAGCTGGATGAATCAGCCAAGGAGCTGGTTGAGATGAAGGGCGTTTAGGTGTTGATGTAGGAGTATCAGGAGATGAAGATTCTCGCACTGGCAGATGTTGAGTCAAAATATCTGTGGGATTTTTTTGAGAAAACTAAATTAGAAGGCATAGACCTGATCCTTTCAGCAGGAGATCTGGCACCCCAGTATCTGGAGTTTCTTGCAACCTATTCCAAGGTTCCTATCCTGTATGTTCATGGAAATCACGATGGCTGCTACAATGATACTCCTCCCGGAGGATGTATCTGCGTGGATGGAGATATTTATGAGTATCAGGGACTAAGAATTATGGGACTTGGCGGCAGTATGTGTTATAATTATAGTGGCTTTCAGTATACGGACCGTCAGATGACTAACAGATACCTTAAAATGAAACCGAAACTCTGGATGAAAAAGGGAGTGGACATCCTTCTAACCCACAGTCCGGCAAAGGGTTTCCACGATGGCAAGGATATGCCACATATGGGTTTTACCTGCTTCAACACAATAATTCAGAAGTACGAGCCAAAACTTTTTGTACATGGCCACGTTCATATGACCTACGGGCGTGACTTTAAGCGCGAGGACATGTATAATAATACCAGAGTGATAAATGCTTTCGAGCGTTATGTTATTGAGTTATAAGCCTTCTCCTTGAGGAGAAGGTGCCCCGAAGGGGCGGATGAGGTGTAATAATAGGAATAGTATGAATATTGATGCATTTGAAAAGTTCAAAGAAAACGAAGAATACTACACCAGAATGTGTGATATTGCAGGCAGGATAGACCAGAGCCTCTACTCCAAGTACGATGTTAAGCGCGGACTCAGAGATTCAGATGGACGCGGTGTTCTGACAGGTCTTACAGAAATATCAGATGTATCTGGATTCAGAGTAGATGAGAATGGAGAACGTACTCCAATTCCAGGCGAGCTCTACTTCCAGGGCTATGATGTGAAGGAACTGGTAAAGGGTTTCAGAGGCAGCAAGCATGGATTTGAAGAGACAACATTTCTCTTATTATTCGGTAAGCTTCCAACTGAGAAGGAACTGGCTGATTTTATGGAGATAATCAGCGCATTCAGACCGCTTCCTGAAAACTTCAATCGCGACGTAATAATGAAGGCTCCAAGCAGGAATATAATGAACGTTCTTGAGAGATGCGTTCTCACACTTTATTCTTATGATGATAATCCTGATGATATCAGTGTTGCACACGTTCTGGCACAGTCTCTCAGCCTGATAGCAAGATTCCCAGTTATTGCAGCATACGGATATCAGAGCTATCGTCATAAATTCCTGGATTCCAGTCTAATAATTCACAGGCCGAAGCCTGAGCTTTCCACAGCTGAGAATATTCTTCGACTGTTGAGACCGGATCCCACATTTACAGAGCTTGAAGCTCAGGTGCTGGATATATGCCTTGTGCTTCATGCAGAGCATGGTGGTGGTAACAACTCCACATTTACGACTCACGTTATCACGACCACAGGAACAGATACCTATTCTACGGTGGCAGGTTCTCTGGGTTCTCTTAAGGGACCAAGACACGGTGGTGCAAACCTCAAGGTACAGCAGATGATAGCTGACCTTAAGGCAAATGTAGCAGATACCGAAAGTGACACCGAGGTAAAGGCGTACCTTACAAAGATACTGAAGAGAGAGGCCTTCGATAAAATGGGACTTATCTATGGTATGGGGCACGCTATATATACACTCTCTGACCCAAGGGCAGAGGTACTAAAGGAATATGCAAAACGTCTTTCAGAAGCCGAGGGGTACTCTCAGGAGTTCGCGTTGTATGAAAGAGTTGAGCGTATAGCAAAGGAACTGATCACAAAGAACAGAGATGTGCATAAACCAGTCTGTGCGAATGTGGATTTCTACAGTGGCTTTGTATATTCAGTTCTCAAGATTCCAGTAGAGCTATTTACACCGATGTTCGCGATAGCGCGTATATCAGGCTGGTCAGCTCACAGATTAGAGGAGCTGGCAAGCAAGGGCAAGATCATACGTCCTGCTTACAAGTACGTGGGTACTCACCGGGAGTATCATTCTATCGAGGATCGTTAGGTTGAGGGAATCTAATACAGACAAGGAGGTTACGGTATGTTTTGTACAAAGTGTGGAAAGAGCATAGCAGATGGATCGCTGTTCTGTGAGTACTGCGGAAGTGCAGTCGGCCAGGTTGGTCAGCCAGCACAGCCACAGATTCAGTATAATAACGCTTCAAATGCTTACCAGAACAACAACCAGCAGAATATGGGAAATGCTGGTGCTAAGGGTGGCAAGGGGCCGCTTATCGCTGTTCTCTCGATATGTGGAGCGGTCATTATCATTTCACTTGGAATACTTTTCTACTTTATTATGAAGAATAAGAATCCAAAGACCATTGAAGTGGAAGTGAGTGATTACGTAAAGGTAGAGTTTAATGGTTACGATGGCATAGGTACTGCCAACGTTACCTTTGATCAGGACCAGTTCTATGAGGACTATGCGGATGATATAAAGTATGCCAAGGAGCAGCCGCGTGATGCCAAGGATTATTATGATGCGGCAGAGTACATCCTCTATGGATGCGTCAGCGGAACTCTTGATAAGACAACGGGTCTCTCAAATGGCGATACAGTTACCTATATCTGGGACGTTGATAAGAGTGGCATTGAGAAATACACCAACGTAGATCTTATCTATGACGATATACCATTTACAGTTAAAGACCTGAAAGAGGTTGGACAGACAGACGTATTCCAGTACGTATCAGTTACATTTAGTGGAAGAGATGGTAAGGGTAAAGCTACCATCACAACCACCAGTGGTTCTCCTGTTGAGGGATGGACCTTTGTGGCAGATAAGATGGAAGACCTCAGCAATGGAGATACTATTCTTGTGTCTGCAAATGATGACGGAACTCTGGTTGATTCTTACGTTGCTGATACTGGAACAAGCCCAGTTTCAATCACCCGTGAATATACAGTCAGCGGTCTGACTGAGGATGTTGCCATAAATGAAAGCAGTGATCCTTCTGAAGACCTTCTTACGACTGAGGCTACAACCGAGGCAACCACTGCAGCCAGCACAACTACTTCTTCAGGTGGTTCTTCAGGCGGCTATGCAGGAATGATCATTCCTGATAGTGATACACGTACACTTACAGATGCAGATGTTCGTCGTATGACTCAGGACCAGATTCAGACTGCAATAAATGAAATCTACGCGAGACACGGTTACAAGTTTAAGGACCAGAATATATTTAATTACTTCAGTCAGTTTGATTGGTATCATCCAATTACAACTGATCAGGCAGATGCAAAGAGACAGTTTAATTCTACCGAGAATTACAACGTAGAGCTTCTCCAGAAGTATCGTAACTAAGTGATAAAACGTGACAAACCAACCAGCTTGCTTTGTCACGTTTTTTGCCTTTACTACTGAGGTATAATATTTTAATTTATGAAGCATATATTAAGAAAGACAATTGTATATTTGATCAGCATACTGCTGACTCTGTCTCTTGTCGGCTGTGGTTCAACCTCCTCTGACGACGACGTCGGAACCGATTCCCGTCGCGAGAACTGGGGAGAAACCACAGAACAGGCAGAAGAAACTACAGAACTTACAACGGTTGAGGAATCCACCAAGATTGATGCCACAAAGACGGAAGCAGATAAAACATCTGATTCTGACTCGGATGAGAAAGCATCAACAGACGACAGCGCATCAACAGATGACAAAACATCATCGGATGACAGCACTGCTTCAGCGGGTACAGATGGAGAGTCAGATGCATCAGGAAGTTCTAGTGATACTGCTGGTGATGAGGATGATAATATTTCAACTAACAAATCTACCGGTGGCAAGCTGATAGTTCTTGATCCTGGTCATTCCAACGTGGTGACTGGAAATACAGAACCTCTTGGCCCTGGCTCAGGTGAAATGAAAGCGGCAGACTCAACTGGAACACATGGAGTATCCAGCGGTCTGTCTGAGATAGAGCTTAATTTTCAGGTTGCTACAAAGCTGAAAACTGAACTAGAAGCCCGTGGCTATACCGTTCTTATGACGCGCTACGATAACAATACGGCCATATCCTGCAGTGAACGTGCTCAGATTGCTAACAATGCAGGGGCTGATGCATTTATCAGAATCCACGCAGATGGTTCGGAAAGCTCCTCCAGCAGCGGAGCTATGGCTATATGTATCACACCGTCTAATCCGTACACAGCGTCAACTTATAGCGCAAGCCGTAAGCTTTCAGATGCAGTGTTAAATGCCTACGTGGCATCAACTGGTTTTTCCAGCCGTGGTGTGTGGGAGACAGACACGATGACCGGCAACAACTGGAGTAATGTTCCGTGTACACTTATTGAGATGGGCTTTATGACCAATCCCAACGAAGACAGCCTGATGGCGGATTCTGCATTTCAGCAGAAGATCGTTACAGGAATCGCCAATGGCATCGATAATTATTTTGCCAACTAGGTTGATGGGGGTGTCAGTAGTTATGTCCCCGTGACAACCCTTGATACCTTGAAGAATATAGAAGAGGAAGAAGATATGATATTAGCAGACAGATGGAAAGATTATGAGGTGTTGGATTGCACCGATGGAGAAAAGCTTGAAAGATGGGGAGAGTATATTCTTCTCAGACCGGATCCACAGGTTATCTGGAGCACAAAGCATAGATCAAAGGAGTGGAAGTCTCTAAATGGTCACTATCATAGAAGTAGTCGTGGCGGTGGCGAGTGGGAGTTTTTCAGTTTACCAGAGGAGTGGCAGGTTCAGTATCAGCTTCCAAGTGAAGGAATCACAGGAAGTGATATTATGACATTTAACCTGAAGCCTTTTTCCTTCAAGCATACAGGAATCTTTCCGGAGCAGGCAGCAAACTGGGATTATATATTTGAGACCATAAAAGCAGAGATAGCTTCCAGAAGTGAGAAGGGTGAATCAACTGAGATAAAGGCCCTGAATCTTTTTGCTTATACGGGTGGTGCTACCCTTGCTGCAGCTATGGCTGGTGCAAAGGTGACTCATGTGGATGCGTCCAAGGGTATGACTGGCTGGGCAAAGGAGAACGCCAAGTCATCTGGCCTGGAGGAGGCGCCGATCCGCTGGCTCATTGATGACTGCATCAAGTTTGTGGAGCGGGAGATAAGGCGTGGCAATAAGTATCACGTTATAATTATGGATCCGCCATCTTATGGCCGCGGTCCTAAGGGTGAAATGTGGAAGATGGAGGACAACATCTTCGAGCTCATTCAGTTGACCAGTCAGATACTGGCCGATGATGCCATCATATATCTGATCAACATGTACACCACAGGTCTGTCACCGGCTGTACTTAACTATATGATAGGTGAGACTGTTATCAAGGCTCACGGCGGAATAGTAACCTCCGAGGATATCGGACTTATGGTCAGAGACACGGGTCTCATCCTTCCTTGTGGTTCAACTGCACGCTGGACTCCATTTTATTAAAAAATATATGACTCCATTTTATTAAAAAATATATTGACAATATAATAACATTAGTGTAACGTAGAAAGGTGACTTTGTTGCCGGAAATCTTTAGGCAAAGGGTGAAATGGTATGGATAAAAAGAAGACTATTATTGTAATAACTGCGGGAGTTCTAGTAGCTATTATAGTAGCACTGGTGCTATTCCTCACGGTCTTTCGAAAGGATGCATACAGAATACTCAAGGTCTATGAATATTCCGGTAAAGCAAGCGTCACAAGACAGGATATCGGCAACATCGAGCCGTATAACAACATGGTTCTTGAGTCAGGTGATACAGTTGCCCTTGATGAGGGCAAGCTGGTGCTTCTGGCAGACGAGGACAAATATATTCATCTAGAAGAAGGCACTGAGCTCGTGTTAAATGCAACTGGCAGCAGCGACACAAGCAAGACAACTATCGAGCTAAAGAGCGGTGCTATCACAAATGACATTCAGAACAAGCTTTCTGAAGGTTCGTCTTACGAGGTTAATACCCCAAATTCTACAATGTCCGTTCGCGGCACTATTTTCCGTGTAGAAGTTTACGAAGAAAATGGAATAAAGTATACAAGAGTTTCTGTATTTGAAGGAAAAGTTGCATCTCGCCTGATTTATAAGAATGGCGATGTAGCAGACAACGAGGTCACTATCGAAAAGGGCAAGGAGGTCCTTATCTACGAGGATGATAACACTGTGGATTACGTATCTCCTCCAAGAGATATTGATTACTCTGATCTTCCTGAGTCAGTTATTGAACTTCTTGATAAGGCTCTCAGTGATGGCCGTGATCTTGATATCGCAAGAGATGAGCTGGAGAAGTATCTCAACAGTATTGTTACAGTTACCTTCGTCTATGATGGTAAAGTATTTGGAACTCAGACCATAGAGAGAGGCGGCAAGGCAGTAGAACCTACTCTGACTCCTGCAGCATCTGGTAGCTGGGATTGGGATTTCTCCAAGAAGGTAAACAAGGATACAACCATAGAGTGGAAGTAGGCTTCCCCTTGAGGACGGCCTGTGTGCCAGTGGCACACGGTTTAGGCCGATTGACCGAGTCGGCAGACGAGAGGAAGCTGTCAGCGAAGCTGACTGATGAGGTGTTTGAAATAAAAGGTGAATGGTATGGTAAAAAAGTATTATCTTAAGAATAGAATAATAAGTATAGTTCTTGCATTTTCTATGCTTGTATCATATTCATTTTTCGATAGTAAAATGAATACAGTAATTGCGGCAGATAGTACACCAGCAGTTGAGATTTCAGATACATCCGCAATAATCAACTCTGGAAGTGCAACTCTTACTACTGGAACTGCAAGTGACAATGCAACGCTAAACTATTATGAGAATGGCGAATTAAAAAGTGTTATTGTTGAAGCTGTTTCGGTATATCAACCTGCAACCCTTACAATTGAAGAAAATGCCAGTACTGGTGTTTCACTTGATGTAACTGGTCTCTGTTATATTTACGGTACGTGTGATTCCTGGATAGTTAACAATGGAACAATATATATATACGGCACATATAGTGGACGACTTGATAACGACGGGGACATCATCGTAGGTTCAGATGGTAACCTAGTTTATTATGGCGACGATGAAAATTATGGCAAAATAACTAATGGTGGAACAGTTTCTTATAGTGGAAGTCTGGATATGAGTTTGTTCCATTGGTCAGATAGCAGTAGTTTTGTAAACTACGGAACAATTAGCGCTCCTTCTGTTGTCCTTCCGGATGACATTGGATTCTCTGATACAGGGAGCTCAAAAATCGTAGTAACAGATTCTTTTGAAATGGGAAGCTTAGGCCCTTATGGAACTGTAGTAGCTCAACCGGGTACTAAGATAACAACTAGTGGAGGCGTTCTTTTTCATCTTCAGCTTGGAGATGCTGAAACCTCTGTAACAGGACCAGTAAATAATGTTGATGCGATCTCTCTCTTTGATGATCCTGAAATAGAGCTTGAAGAGTTTGATGAGGAAGTGTATTACGGTGCGGAATATGATTTTAGTAACAAGATCAGTACAGCATCCGGTTATCACGGTACACCATATCTTATATATATTGATTCTGAAGGTACTCAGTCTTCTGAAAAACCGACGGCTGTAGGAAATTACCGTGTGTTTGCATATGCTCCTGCACATTACTCATATCGTGAAGACAAGTCAATGCAGAATGGTGAATTTGATATTATCTATCTTCCATTTTCAGAGGTGGACAAGGCATCAGGAAATAAATATGTTACTCTGAGCGGAGTAAGCAATGGAAAGTACGTTGCAGATACAGTTACACTTACGCCAGCATCAACCTATAAGATGAAGGTTGGTATTGGAGGATTTGATTTTGCAGATAGTGTATCACTTTCAAGAGCAGATCTTTATACTGATAATGGCGCAAATTTTAATGTGGATACCTGGGTAAGCTTTAAGAGAAAGCGCGACTTGGCAGAAACTGCCGGGAATGAGACTATTGCCGCTATAATGCCTGAACTTATGGATCTTGTCTTTGATGAGGATGATCCTG
Organism: Lachnospiraceae bacterium NE2001; assembly: GCA_900110635.1. GTDB lineage: Bacteria > Bacillota > Clostridia > Lachnospirales > Lachnospiraceae > Eubacterium_Q. The sequence continues at coordinate 6,310 of FOEK01000018.1, read as the reverse complement.
AATTATCAGGTATTGTTATGGTAGATGGAGTTGAGTCATCGATTGAAGATGGAGATGTGGTCGAGGCAAAGAAGGTCGTGTTCTCTGTAGATGATGATAACCTTGAAAAGGCAGTTATATATGATGCTGCAAAGGATGAACTGATCGATACAGTTGATTTTACCGGATCAACTACAGGTGAGGGCACTATTGAAGGAGAATGGGGAGAAGTAAAGGATATCAACCTTATAGTGTATGACCTGGCAGGTCGCACAACCTCCAGCGAGTTCACCCTGAAATATCCTTTGGTATCAACTCTGGCTACTGTTTCAGTAGATGATTTATTTGTGGGTGATAATTATACACCTGTAGTTGAGACAGAATCTAATGGTACACCAAGATTTGAGTATAAGGAAAGTGCTGCAGATGATGATACATTTTCACCTGATAAGCCTGTAAAGGCAGGAAAGTATACGGTCAGAGCTACAGTACCTGAAACATTAAAGTATTCCGAGATCGTATGTCGAGATACATTTGATATAAATAAAAGGACAGCTGCTTCGTCTGTAAAAATTTCTGATATAAATGTTGGAGAAGCAGTTGCACCTGTTCTTACAACGGATTCTAATGGTAAAAAAGATGCTGTATTTGAATATAAGGCTACTCAGGCACCAAATGATGCGTATGAGAAAACTGCTCCTACTTTAGCGGGAGAGTATATGCTCAGAGTTACTATTCCTGAGACTGAAATGTATGAGGCATCAAGCTGCATAGCATCATTTAAGATTATTGATCCTGATAAGGAGTCTGAGAAAGAGGAATCCGAAGAAACAGAAGAAGGCGAAGGTGGAAACGGAGAGGAAACATCTGGCGAAGGCGGAACTGGCGAAGATGCAAATGGCGAAAATACCGCTGATGGTGGTTCAGCTGCAGGTTCAGAAGGCGAAGCACCAGCAGCTCCTGGTGAAAAGCTTGAGGCAACTCTTACAGTTGATCTTCCTGACCAGTATTATGGAGTAAACTATGCACCAACAGCATCTACTAATTCAAATGGTGCAGAGGATATAACATTTACCTTCAAAAAAGATGATGCAACTAGTGAGTTCGAAGATGTTAAGCCGGTTGAGCCTGGTGATTATGTGATTAAAGCAATAGTTCCTGAGACAGATAAATATCTTAGCGCAACAGCTGAGAAGAAGTTTACTATCTCATATCTGGAGGCTCCAAGTGATGCTTATACAATCGTTGGAACTATGGGATTAAATGATTACTATGTCAGTGATGTTAAGATAGTTGCTAAGGAAGGATACACAGTAGCAAACAGGCTGAATGGCACATATAGCGAAGCAATTGACTATGTGGACGGAATGGGTTCAGTTTATCTGAAGCGAATGTCGGACGGTGCCAAGACCTATGCGATTCTTATGAAAGAAGAGATAAAGGTTGATAAAGTCAAGCCTGCACTTAGTACTTTTGGCAAGGATCAGGATGGAAAGGTAGTTGATCTGACCAAGTCGTTCTATGCGGACAAGGTTACATTTACCATCTTTGATGAGCATCTCGACAAGGTATATCTTGATGAGGATGAGATAAGTGTTGTGGATGGTTCTGCAACTATTACAATCGATGCAGATGGCGGCAAGAAGGGCTGTACAGTATCTGCGTACGATGATGCTGGAAATGAATATATCCTTCATGTGTCTATGATGGCCAGCTGGATGTTTACAAATATCGTTCCTGTTGGAAGCATAGAGCTTGAGTCTGGAAATGCTTACACCTTCAGCTCAGGACGTTGGAAGGTAGATTCTGATTCGACACTGTATTACGGCGGCAACAGCTTCTATGTTAGAAAGTCTGGAAGACGAACAGTTACAAGTGTTGATTGATATTCAATCATTTTAAAAGTTATGAAATGTAAAGCTATAGGAGCGTAGCTGTTTTATTGCACTAGGCTGGATGGTATTTAAGATATGAAAAAGAAGTATATTATAGTAAGAAATCGAATAATAAGCGTTGGTCTTGCTACAGCACTTGCTTTTGGTGCGCCTTATTCGGTGCCACTTAAAGGCGGAGTTAATGCTGAGGATATTATATTAGAAGTAGATACTGTGGCATCAGGTACTGTTCTATGGGCCGGAAATACAATAGAGTATCCGGAGGATGGTTCTATTACGTTAAATGATGCTGATATAATATATCTTACTGTTTCATCTCCTAATATGATGGATATTGATACCAGTGCTTATGGATCTATTGGGTCTCTCAGTGATAAGGATAATTATATTCTTATAACCAATGAAAGCACAGCTGGTGTTACTATATCTTCTGTAAATATAAGCAAAGCAGATAGTAGTTTCACTAATTATGGTAAGGTTTCTTCGACTTCGTTTAATGTTGCCGGTACTGTATATAATAATTCAGAAGGTACCATAACGGCAACAAACTTTACATCTCCCCAAGGTGGTCAGAATGCTGGTACTATCACTGCAAGCAATGTAATCTGGAATAAAGGGTTCACAAGTTCTGGTACAGTTTCAGTTTCTAATTCTCTTACATTATCTGGATATTCTGTGGGCGATGTTGTGCCTTGTACATTTAGTGTTAGTAGCGATACGATACTAAGTAATCCAGGTGGTGCAGTATTTACCATAAGTGTTGATGGCGAAACCACAACAATTGATCAGGGCAGCTTTGAAGAAATGTCTGTTTATGATCTGCTGAATCCTCCAGTTCCAGTAGAGATTACAGCTTCTAGTGATATTAATGTTTATTATGGAACAAATTATGATGTGACCTTAGCTGATTTTATCCATTTTTCAGATGGGTATTCAGGAGACTGGAGCATAAAGTACTATTCAGATAGCGATGGATCAGATGAGATATCGAAGGATGCTATGACTTATAGGCATACCTATTATTTTAAGGTTTTCGCTGAGGAAGATGATACCTATCTTGAAGGGGAATCAGATATTTTCGAGTTCTATACGGCGTTAATGCCCCTTCCAGAAGATCCTTTTACCATATCTGGTGTTAGAAATACGTATTATGCCAAGGATAAGGTTGTTATTATTCCACCAGAAGGCTTCCGGATAAGGAGGAATGAAGGTGATGAAGTATTTGAAGATACAACAGTCTTCACAAAAGCAGAAATGGATTACTATAAGGAGTCTTATGGCGGTTTTAACGAGGATCTTGATTTTTGTTTGAAGGATACCGATACTGGTGCTCAGACTGTTTATCAAACTTATCATAATCTATTCCCTGAACTTTCAGATATTGTATTTGATTCTCAGGATCCAGCAGTTTCAAAGTTTACTGTTGATGTAGAGGATGAGACATTTGTTAATGAAAGTACTGTGACTGCTGAAACAGTAGATATCTACATTAGTGATGAGAATCTTGAGAAGGTGTCGGCTTTTGGTGAGACATATACAAGGGCTAACAGTGGAGTATATGCTGATGGTACAACCTATACCTGCAAGCTTACTATAGATTCAGAACAGGATAGCCCAAAGACCTGCGAGATCACCGCAATAGATATGTCCGGAAATGAAAAGACATTTTCATTTACATTAAAGAATCCAAATGATCGTATAGAGCATACTATCTCTCTTGCGAATCTGGGGGACGTTTATGTTGGTACAAGTTATGATTTTACCAGCAAGATACAGAAGTCGGATGAGAACTATGATGGCGAGATAACCCTTCAGTATCGCAGTGAATCCGAGATAATAACTAAGCCTGATGCAACAGCTGATAATATTGGAACCTATACTGTTATGGCTATAGCTTCTGAGACCACAAGGTATGTAGGGACAGAATCGAGTCCAAAGAGCTTTTCTATTAAGTATCTTGATACACCTGAGCATGAACTTACTGTGTCTGGCCTTAGTAATACGTATTATACAAAGGATACATTTACAGTAAACGCGCCTACAGGATATAAGATTAAACTTGATAAAGATGGGGCTTCATTTGGAGATAGCATTACTCTCTCTAAGTCCGATATCTATATAGATGAAATGATAGATGAGGCGCTTGGTTATTATTTAAAGAAAAATACAAATAATGCTGAAACAGATAGAATAGGTCTTCTTAGCCAGCTTCCGATTATGGAAGATATTATATTTGACTCTGATGCTCCTGTTATATCTGGAACACCAACAGTTGATGGGGCGTCAAAGGATATAGCAGATGGAGATGACGTAACAGGTGAAGAGGTTAACATAACTATTGCGGATGCAAATCTGGATAAGGTTATATACGTAGTAGGAAGTGAGTCACATACACTTACAGGTGATAACATCACAGCCGGTACTGGAGAAAATCCAGATACTGCAGTTGTTACTATTGACGCAGTAGAGGGTATTCCATCAGATGTAAGTATCACAGCTTATGATAAGTCTGGAAATGACTATTCATTTGGATTTACACTTACTCATCCAAGAGATTTAAAGAATAATACAGTTATTTCTGTTGATGATCTGGATCCAATCTATGTTGGAACTACTTATGATTTCAGCGATAAGATATCTATTCCTGATTATGATGGAGAGTATGAGATAAAGTACTACGATGGCGATACAGAGATATCAAAGCCATCAACAGCAGCACCTGGCAGCTACTTCTTTAAGGTTGTGGCTCCAGAAACAGATAACTTCAAGTCGGCTGAATCAGAGATGATTCCATTTAGTATTTCATATCTTCCTTTACCTGAAGATGCTATTACACTCTCAGGTTTAACAAACGGAAATTATGCAAAGACTGAAGTTACTGTAACACCAGCAACAAATTATACAATAAAGTCATCGCTTGCAGATTCTAGCTTTTCAACAAGCCTTACGCTCAGCAGAAGTGATCTGTATGTAAGTGATGGTGATGGCGGCGAGATGTTTAATGACGATCTATGCTTCTATCTGAAGTATAGAGATGGTGCTGAAACTGATATGGCTACACTGTCAGATGAGCTTCCTGCTATAAGGAATGTCATCTTTGATAGTAATGCTCCAGTTATATCTGGAACGCCAACAGTTGATGGCGAAGAGACGTCTATAACAGATGGTGCTGACGTAACAGGTGAAGAAGTTAACATAACTATTGCAGATACAAATCTGGATAAGGTTGTATATGAAGTTGGTGATGTGTCTCACACACTAACTGGTGATGATATCACAGCGGGTACTGGAGACAATCCAGATACCACAGTTGTTACTATTGATGCAGAAGAGGGAAATCCAGCAGCTGTTAGTATTACGGCTTATGATAAGTCTGGAAATGAGTTTACATTTGGATTTACACTAACTCATCCAAGAGATCTTTTGGTAGAACCAACTGTTACTATCGCAGATCTTGGAACAGTTTATTATGGAACGACCTATGACTTTACAGATAAGATAACAGTTCCTACTGACTATAATGGTGAGATGACAATAGAGTATTTCAAAGAGGGAAGAAAGGTTGAGAAGCCTTCAGTGCCTGGAACATACTCTATCAAGGTTTCACTTTCAGAAACAGCTAAATATAGAGAAACAACCACAGAAGATAAGGCTTTTGTTATAGATTATCTTCCATTACCTGAGAGTTCAGTAAGTCTTAGTGGCGTTGTTAATACAAACTATGCAAAGAACGAGATTACTGTTATTCCTGCTTCAGGCTTTACTATTAAGTCTTCCGAAGGAACAACATTTGGAACAAGTCTTACTCTGACAAAGAGTGATCTCTTTGTAGATGATGGAGACGGAAACGAAGTTTATAATAGCAGCTTTGGTTTCTACCTGAAGCGTTCAGATGATGATGCAGAAACTGATAAGGCAATTCTTTCAACTGAGCTTCCTGTCGTTCCAAATATTATATTTGATGCAGCTGCTCCAGTTATCTCTGGAACTCCAACAGTTGATGGGGCGTCAAAGGATATAGCAGATGGTGATGATGTAACAGGTGAAGAGGTTAACATAACTATTGCAGATGCAAATCTGGATAGAGTTGAAGTTGTTACAGATGGCGTAACTAGTACTCTTTCTGGTGATGACATCACAGCTGGTACTGGAGACAATCCAGATACTGCTGTTGTTACTATTGACGCAGTAGAGGGTATTCCATCAGATGTAAGTATCACAGCTTATGATAAGTCTGGAAATGAGTTTACCTTTGGATTTACACTTACTCATCCAAGAGATCTAAAGAATAATACAGTTATTTCCGTTGATGATCTGGATCCAGTTTATGTTGGTACAACCTATGATTTCAGTGATAAGATATCTATCCCTGATTATGATGGAGAGTATGAGATAAAGTACTACGATGGCGATACAGAGATATCAAAGCCATCAAC
>FOEK01000043.1 GCA_900110635.1 Lachnospiraceae bacterium NE2001 | reverse complement strand
ATGTATTGTTGCTTTGATCACTACTCACACTACATCCAACAAATAAATAACAAATAAGCAGCAACGACAGTATTACAAATTTACTTTTCACGTTACTGATTTATTACCTGAAGTGAATTTTCATGAATATTTTTCTTATCAATAAGCGTAATATTCATCGTCGAACCATCATCACGAGTCAGATTCTGAACGAAATCCTCCTGTATTTTTCGAGACTTATCAACTATAGACTCATTTGGATTCGATATCTTTGTCTTATAAAAAAAATCCCATTCTTTATCCGTAAATGTATATTTGTTAAGTCTTTCAAGTTGTTTACAAAGATTGTCCACCAAAGCATCTGTATCATGTATCTGCAGATATTCATACCCCTGCTCAGAAAGCAACTTTATAAACGCATCCTCAAGAGCAGCTTCACTCTGATACGCCTCTGACCGTTTCTTCTCCGGAACATATTCAGTTACTACTGTACTCTCACTGGTGGAGAGGACTATATTATATGTACTATCCATATTCACCCCATACTTGATTAATGTACGCTTGTTGGAAAGTTACCGGAAAGTTAAATCAACTTACCAGCAACTTAGGAAAGCCCCTATTTTAGCCATTTTTTCTTTTTCAATTCTTTCATTTTTATCGTTTTGTGAACTTACCAGCAACTTAAATCAACTTACCGGAAACTTAGAAAAGTCCCTATTTTAGCCATTTTCCATTCTCAACTCATTCATTTTTTATCGTTTTGTGAACTTACCGATAACTTAAATCAACTTACTGGAAACTTAGAAAAGCCCCGTTTTCGCCATTTTTCTTTTTTAATTCTTTCATTTTTTATCGTTTTGTGAACTTACCAGCAACTTAAATCATGCCCAATAAGGTATATATTTGTAGTATCTTGGAGCCGTCGTTTCATCAAAAAGCTTTATTAGCCCTGCTGTAACAGTATCCTTAATAACTCTGGATACTAAAGTTTTATTTCTTTCCTCAAGCCCAAACCTTACCCTTAGCGAAGCATTAGTAACCGGAATTTCATTCACATAACAATAGCAAACATGTATGTAGCATGTTTTAATTCTCTCTTCCTTAGACCAATCAGCAAATGATTTATGCCAATAAAGAAGAATACGGCAAAAATCCTCTCCACTCTCCACTTTCGGTGCCGGAATCTTAAGATCCCTCATCCCTTCTTCCATACGATCAAATCCGCTTCCACGAGCCTCGCAGATATGAATAAGTCTAAGGAACTGAGCCATCTTCTCATTACGCGCATGAGGAGCTGAATCTATTATTCTGTCCGGTTCAATAAGAAGTGCGCCCATGCTTGTAGCTTCAATTTTTGTATCAAATATCTCAATTACCGGTCCTTGTCCCTTAAGAGTTAGGTCCTGATGAATACATAGATTTCCTAATACTTCTCTAACTGCCTTTTCTGGAAACATTATAAACTTTTCATTAAAAGCCGTTTCAATAACTTCATATTGAGTAAGTAATGTCATACAATGCCGTATTACTTCCTCAAAACATACAGCATACCCTTGTTTGAATGTATCATCATGTGTAGCTTCTGTTTTCCCATTTCCCTTATACTTAATAACTCTGATTGCTTTATTAAATAATCTATCATATTTTTTCAAATCCTTTGCAAATAGAAGCGCTCCCATATTGGTAATAGCATAATTTCCGTTGTCCATGGTCTTAATAAATCCATAATCCAGCATGTCATGCATCATGCTATCTCTGTTGCTTGGGAGAGGCAAATTCATCAGTGTATAAAATGCAGCACAATCGATCAGTTCCGTCACCTGCTGCGCATCAACATTTTCCTTTGCAATCATCGTCTCAAAAGGTCTAATATCAAATGATCTCCATAGGTTCTTCTCCTTATCCGGGTAGTCTTTTAATTTTTTCTTATAAGAACCTACACGAATATACTTTTCTGATTTAAATATTGTTGGTTCATTACTTGCAGCAGGAACAAACATTATTACAACCTTTTTGTCCCCGATTATTGCATCATAGAATCTGAAGTCCAAACGAGGTTTAAGCTGCGTTGACAGCCAGTTTTCTATTTCCTCATTTCCAACCTTCTTCTTTCTATAATTGAATTCTGTTCCAATTATCTCATGTGTCTTGTCATGAACTCCCCAAACCAGATACCCTAATTCCTTCTCATGAAGAGCAGCCGCATTACTTACTGCTGAAATATATTCACCTATCAATTCTGGTTCTGCATTATTAACTTTAAATTCCACCCATTCCGTTTCATCGGAGTAGGATCTTAGTTTTTCAATTAAACTGACTAAATAATCTTTATCCATAAAATCTCCCTTAAATTCCAGACCCCCCTATAGAATCGAGCCACCAGTGTCGGCATAATTTTAGTTTCTAAACTTATCTATAGCACTGCCATCATCACATTTCCAGTTAGTCCATCCGTTACTAGCCGCACCTATAACAAACTGACTTGCTGCCGAAGGCGAGCTGAAAGTAACATCATTATATAACTTACCATTAACAATAGTTGCCGCCTTACGTGCTTCTATAATATTATCCGCCAGTCCCGGTCCTTCATTTTCACAAACCATACTACCTTTAAGCACTATATATTTTCCCCCAGTAACCTGCATAGTTGCTTTAATTGTAATATTAGCCCTCTTAATCTTTCTTTTTAGATAATATGTTCCATCTGGAACTACATCTGTTTTTTCATCTGTATCTATATCAGCTTCTTCCTCAACGGCTTCATCATCACGAAATGTTATTAGATCCAGTCCAAGTGCATCGAGCATCTGATATGCCTCATCAAGATATTCATTACAATCCTCTTCGTCACTTGTATTGGCAGTTCCTGTTGTTGTCTGTTTTGTTGTATTCTCATAAAAGCCAAGATTTGTTATTCGTTTATTCAAGCTATCCTCAAGATACTGAATAGTTCCATCATTAAAGAATGTTCTTTCCTTGAACTGAGTCAGAACAAAGCAATAAGTCCATTTGTCATTTTTATCTTCATGCGATGTAGGTCTATTCTTCAATCCATTTTTTGACTTCTCCTGAAAGTCTCCCAGCTTCATCTCACCGATACCATCAAGGAGCTTAACCAGCTTATCATTCCTCTTTGCAACCGTTGCTCCAAGTTTATTGCTATTAACATCTATATCATCGAAGAGACCTTTGAAATCATCTTCGCTTTCACTTCCATTTGCAGAATTCTCAATATTCTGAAATACCATTTCCAGTTTTTTCGTTTAAGTTTTCTACAACACTACGGATATTTCCATCCTTGTTCTTAAATGTAGCTTCTGTATCCTTTGCATCTCTTCTTACATTACAGAAAAGCTCTGATGGGAGTATGAAGAATCCTTTTGTCTGAACCATATCCTCTCTTGCCATCTCTGCATCTTCGTCACTCAGCTTTGCATAATCAAAATCTAAGTCACCGGCATCCCACTCATCCTTATTTATCTTCGTAGTAAGGTTTTCTGATATATATCTATAGAACATGAATCCGAGGATATATGACTTAAAGTCCCAGCCATCAACACTCCCTCTAAGATCATCTGCTATCACCCAGATAGCTCTATGAAGCTCATCACGCTCCTGTTCTTTCTTTGTATCTGCCATTATTTTTTCTCCATTTTTATATTTTTTATCCGTAACTTGGATAAACTTTCCCAAATACATATTATAGCAAAAAATGATTCATATTTATACCAATTAAAAATGAGGCTATTAAAAGTAGTAAAACTACTGATAATAGCCTCAAATTTGATTATTTTCCTTTATTTTAGAGCCAAAGTAGATCCATTTTTAAAGTTTGAACTCTTGAAGCCCTTATAAACAGGGCATTCTTTAACTCTCTCCCGTTATAGAAGTTCGATTGCTATCATCGAAATTATCGTTTGTACACATTTGTGTCTGTGCCATTTTATTGCTCTAATGAACATATTTTTAAATATGTTTTTGGGCATCTGAACTTTTTAGAGCCAAAATAGAGCCACGACCATAATAACATTATCTTTCCTAATAAGCAACACTGGGAAATATTTATCTAAAACTCATTCATAACCAAAACCTCTTAAAAACAAAATGGCGGGTGTCTTACCCGCCGTTTGGTGGACCCGGGTCTTGCGACCAGCCCATTGTTGCATTTCTGCAACTCCTATATAATATAAATCATTGTACCACATCAAAAAAAATTATTTTTTATGTCATTTTTCAGAGCTAAAGTAAAACCATGGCTATGGTATCCTACATATCATCACTATCATCACAATAAGAACTTCTGATTCTATATTCATAATCAGGAATATTATTTATTCCATCATCCAGTATCTTATTTCCCATATACATAAAACTTCCATCCGAGTTTTCTTTAATAATCAGCTCATGTGTAATGATTGCTTCATCATTAAGTACCATTTCACAGACAGCATTTACCGTTAATGTAATGGTTCCATCAGTATTTTCTTTTATATCAATAACTTCTGGATAAGATGTGCCAAAATAGGTTGGCGTATAATTGAGGCAACTAAGTCTCACCCAATTATATACCCCATTTTCTATATCATAAGCTGAATTCTTTCTGATAATTTCTCGCGAAGTCGGGATATATTTCATAATAAGTGTCTCAAACTCATCTGCCGGAATCCCTTCTGTTTCTCCATCAAGGCAAAAGCGCTCCCCAGTATCCATAGCATACAGATATTCATACATTCCAGTGTAATCTAATGTATCAAGACAATCAGCATCCCAGTTAGAACACAGAATATTATTTCCTTGATATCCGATGCCCATAACATATTTCTCGCTTGCCTGCCTGTTCTCCTCAGACATTGGTTTTACCCTGATCAGAACGCTTCCATCTACAATTTCTGTGACTTCCGGATATTCTGGAACGCACAGTTTGTAGCAAAACCAACCCGCTTCAGTATATCTCCAGGATTTTATTCTTGTACAAGAACAATATGTTTGACTCCTGCTTCCATCTAGTTTTATTTCCATTCTTGATGAATATAAATACATGTTTACGCCGTCAAACTCGTATTCGTACCTATCCACTGCAGCTGCTGCTTCTAGCTCATACAAAATCACACTACCCTGCTTACCATTCCTTGCATCAGTAAGAAACCTTTCAAATAGCTCCTCGTTCCTTATATTTGAATATACCCTATCCGTCCTTATTATATATCCCTTATCTGCTAATACATCTGCCATTTCCTCTTGAACATCTTCTGGTATCATGGCCTCATCATCCAAATACGGTCGATACATATCTTCTATGTAATCAAGTAATTCATCTGTTTCTTTCTCAGCCTGATTTATATCGCTTTGCAAAATAGGCAAATTATATCCTTTTTCAAATGCCTCTTGATCATCTTTTTCCTGCTGATTTGATACAGTATATGTTTCTGTCTCCATAACCTCTTGATCATCTCTTTCTTGCTGATCTGAAACAGCATATTCTTCTGTATCTGTAACCTCTTGATATTCAATATTATTTTCACACCCCGATAGGCAAATAAAAAGCATCAACTGAAAAATGACTACCAAAAGCCTTCTCAAATCTTTCACCACCTTATTCGGAATAAGCCACAGGCGGCAGCCTAAGTTCTTGCTCTGTAACATCATTTGATAATATTCTGAAAGTTCCATCCTCAAATGGCTTTACAACAATTACATTCGTAAATGCATAATCAGAATTATAATCAGGCCATACCCCGTCAGCATAAAGCGTAATGGTTCCGTCAGAACTATATATGTAATCTGTAACCTCTAAAAAGGGAGGATAGGGACTGTTGTAGACTATTTCCTGCCTATATGTTTCTGTAGTCTCATCATACTCATAGGCATCTCTCAAGTCAGATACCGTAACCGGTAAATAAGTTGTCATTATCTCTTCAAATAAATCACCTGGAATTTCATCAAGAGAATCCGTATATCCAACCTTGTACTTGATATAATAAAAATCTTCAAACATTCCTGGCATTAACAGTTCAGAAACAGTTTCCTCATTCCAGTCACATACCATAAGCTTATACTTTTGAAATTCAAGATGTTTTAAGAATCTTTCTGTAAGATCTCTGCACTCATCCGACATAGGGCTAACTCTAAAATATCCATATGCACTTGCATGTAGCATAGGATTTTTATCTTTATATATGAAATATCCCTTTTGAGTGTAATTGATAGTCTCTATTTCCTTTACACACTTTACCGAAATACAAGGCTGTCTTTCTTTATCAGGCCTAACTTCCACATAATAGCTTTGGATTTCTTCATCTCTATAAAGGAAGGTAATAGATGCAATCGTTCCATCTTCATAGACCTTATAAACCGTTACCATCCCTGGTTTTCCGCTTAAGTAATCATCATAAAACTGTTTCAAAGATTCTCCGTTATATGTATTAGCATCATCAGTAACGGCGATAACACCAAGTTCTCCCAACGCACCTAATACATTAATTCTTTGTTCTTTCGTAAAATCTACGATTTGGGAGCTAAGGGATGTAAGAGATTCATCAATAGTTACATCCTCATACAATCCCCATATATCAGTCACATTCTTCAAAGTTTCTTCTTCAATCTGCTTTTTTTCTTCAGCAGTAAAAATCTCGTGATCAATCCGAGGAATCATCCAACTGTAGTCATCCTCATCATAATCGCTGTCTTTATAATAGTTATCCCAGTCATCCTCAGACATCCTATCAGTATGCCACCAGAGAGCTGATTCTTCATCATCAATAATCTCATTCGACAGATAATAAATATGTCCATCTTTATCTGATACAGTTACTCTATGAGAGAATAATTTCGATGTATTTTCATTAGGATATACTGCATTTACAATAAGTGTTACGCTCCCATCATCGTTTGTCTCAAAATCTACTACTTCCGGATATGGCACTTCAGCATAATCAAATTCTTCAAATCCTCTTGGTCTGTAAACATATACATTTTTAGTAGCATCGTATCTACAACGTTGATGTAATTCTTCAGAACTTACCTCAAAATGTCTCATAATTACATTCTCGAATTCATCAGCTGGTATATCATACTCATTACCTATTGATAAATCAACATTCATTATATATGGACAATCTGTTCCGTATGTTTCTTTGTAGAATCTATCAAAGATATCATAAAAATCCAGATTACTATAATCATCTTTATTCCAACTGGTAATGAACATATTATTCAGGCTATATGAAACCGGTTCAATATATTTTGCACATAGTTCTCTACACTCTTCATCAAGATGTTCCACCCTAAGGGCAATATGTTTCTCCTCTTCACTAAGCGTAAGGACATAACTTTCAGCTGAATGACTAATGCCTTCTATCATCAAGTAACCTTCGTTTGTATATTCAAAATAATCCGCCTCAAATTCGACGCTAACAGTCTCAGTAAATTCCCCATCTTGAAATGAATAATATGTCTGAATAACACTGACCTTTCCTTCATCAGTGATAAGCTCAAGAACATTAATTCCTGCAT
>FOEK01000041.1 GCA_900110635.1 Lachnospiraceae bacterium NE2001 | reverse complement strand
CAGACGGGGATAGCTCGTGTATGCTGTAATCATTAGATTACTCGAACGAGAAGCCCCCACTTCTTAACGAAGCGAAAGTGGTGGGAGTATGTCACAGAATAAATATAGAATGAAAATATATAATATAGAATGAAAGGATTATAAGTATGAGTGATCTGGAAAAGGATTTGGAAAGGGCTTTAAACGAGATGTCGGCAGACTGGAAATTGCAGGACAATAATAATGATAAGGAAACAAATTTCATCTACAATATTAATTCTTTTGACGAACTGATGAAGAAGATTGAGGAGACGGATGTTGATAAGGACTATGCGCTGCACCGCTGGTACAATTTTAAGACTTCGTTAAAATGTGAATATATTTTCTGTGATTATGGAGCGATACACGATAGAAATAGATATAATCATGATGTTGATATATATATTAAAGGGGAGCCCTTCGACGTGAAGCTTACGGTTTATCCGAACAAACTGTCTGGCAGGCCTTATGATCTGAACACTCTGGAAGGCAGAGAACAGATGATTCAGTGGTTCTATAATAATCAGTCTCAAGGTGGTAGAAAGCAAATGATAAATAGGTTGTATGTTGTCTGTGATGGCGATGACAATATGAAGCTTAAGAGTGATTTTACGCTGATGAGACAGAAGATATCAGCATTTATGCAGAACGTGAAGAAAAATGGTTTGCATCAGCAGGTTATTACTGATGAAAAAGACGGTAATAAAAAATACTTGCTTAAGACTGATCTGATCTATATATCAAAGTAGAATAAATATTAATAGCTATTTTTTGAGTCTGTGAAAAAAAGTCTGTAAAAATATAATAGTTATGTATTATTAAGGTCTCCTAAGGTAAAATATAAATACTTTAAGGAGGCCTTTATTATGGCAAGAGAAAAGAAAAACGTACACAAAGTTCAGATGACAGATGGAAAACGTCAGATCATCCAACAGCTCCTGCAGGAGTATGTCATTGAAACTGCTGAGGATATCCAAGATGCTCTCAAGGATCTTCTCGGTGGCACCATCAAGGAAATGATGGAAGCTGAGATGGATGACCATCTTGGTTATCACAAATCTGAGCGAAGCGAAAGCGATGACTTCAGAAACGGTTATAAGACTAAGCGTATTAATTCTAGCTTTGGGAGTCTTGATATCCAAGTTCCACAGGATAGGAATTCTACATTTGAACCGCAAGTAGTAAAGAAAAGACAAAAGGATGTCTCAGAAATTGATCAGAAGATTATCTCTATGTATGCCAAAGGAATGACTACAAGACAGATATCTGATACACTTAATGACATTTACGGATTTGAGGCCTCAGAAGGCTTTATTTCTGATGTTACCGATAAGGTTTTGCCTCAGATTGAAGAATGGCAGCATAGACCTTTAGAAGAAGTCTATCCGGTTATCTTCATAGATGCGATTCATTATTCCGTTCGTGATAATGGAGTAATCCGAAAACTGGCTGCTTATGTTATTCTTGGCATCAATTGTACGGGACATAAGGAAGTTCTTACTATTCAGGTTGGCGAAAATGAAAGTGCTAAATACTGGCTCTCTGTACTGAATGAGTTAAAAAATCGAGGAGTTAAAGACATCATGATTGTCTGTGCTGATGGGCTTTCAGGAATCAAAGAGGCTATAGCTACCGCCTTTCCTAATACTGAATATCAGAGATGCCTGGTTCATCAAGTTCGTAACACTCTCAAATATGTTCCTGACAAGGATAGAAAGGCCTTCGCTAAAGATCTTAAGACTATCTATAATGCTTCGACCGAAGAAGAAGGACGGAAGGCTCTAGATAAAGTAACAGAAAAATGGGAAGAAAAATATCCTCGCGCGATGAAACGCTGGTACGATAACTGGGATGCAATCTGTCCGATTTTCAAGTTCTCATCAGAGGTAAGAACTGTCATCTATACTACCAACGCCATCGAAAGTCTCAATGCCATTTATCGCAAGCTGAACCGTCAAAGAAGCGTTTTTCCGAGTGATCAGGCTCTTCTTAAAGCATTATACCTATCCACTTTTGAAGCGACCAAGAAATGGACCATGCCACTCCGAAACTGGGGAAGAGTCTATGGCGAGCTTTAGATTATGTATGAAGGAAGACTTCCAGAATAAAAATATGAGCTTCAGTCCTACTTGGGCTGAAGCTCCTTTGTGCGATTATCTTCCGATATAACCTACTATTCCGACAAACTGGAATTTAATGCTTATCGTTTCTTTTTAGCCTTATTTTCCCAGTCATATGTTCTACAACAAGTTTGTAAACTGTTGTTCGAGGCATGACAGCCTTATTGAATGGAAAATGCTCCATGTGATAATGCTTCATTAAAATACACAAGGCATTATACTTTTCTTCATCAGGTATCATCTCGATATGTCCATGCCCAATCACACTTTGATATTCCATTGTGCAGCTTCCACGTTCAATTTCCGATACCAAATTATGTTCACAATCCATTTCAAAACTTGCCCGATTATCTTTTGCAATTAGTTTGAGTTTTGTTCCCTCTGATGCTCCATGGAAATATAGTTCTAAATTATTATCCTCTGTAATATTGATTCCAAAGTTAAGTGGCAGTATATATGGATAATCCTCATCATTCAAAGCAAGTCTGCACACATCACATTTTTCAATTATTGCAATTATGTCTGAGAACTTTGTAACCTCTCTATCACTGCGTCGCATTGTTTTTTCTCCATAAACCCCAATTTCTAAAGCTCACATACCATGATGAATTCCTCATCATTTTCATTCATGATCCTGAACCCGGTCTTCTGATACATTTTCACAGCATAGTTAGCCTTCTGAACAGCGAGAGACACTCTTTTATAGCCTTGATCACGAAGAATCTCCAGCATTTCCTCCATAAGCCTCGTGCCGATCCCTTTTCTCCGATACTCCTTGTACAGTGAAATTGCAAATGAAGGTGTTTCATCATCCACATGGCCGTAATCATTCATGATCCTCGTCCAGACAGCCCCAACTATTTTTCCGTCGTGGATTGTGACGAGGCAGTTGTCTCCAGACTTTGTACCGAAACCATCAGTGTATATGCGCAGCTCCGGTTTCTCTACAATATCTCTCGAAGGCGGCTCCACACCTTCCGGAATGAATATGGCTTCATATAAAAAGTCTTTGAGAAGGCCGAGTTCGTTTTCCCGAATACAACGGATCTCTATTGCGTTCTTCATACCATCTTTACACCTTATTTGGAATAGTTCTCAAAGCACCATTTTGCAATCCTTATGATCAGTGCTTCCGGTAAAGGCTGATCATAGGGGATCCGTATCGTGCCCTTGCTTACGTCATAATCGGAGAGTTCCTCCGTAAATACAGCTATAGCCTCATCACCGGGATAAATGCCTAGATGTTTCTTTGATGCTGCGAAATGAATGATATTACGACCTTTCCAATAAGTGGGCATCGACCAGGAGATCCGTTCCTCCGCGTCCGGCAGTGCATCACGAAGGATCTCCCGGATCTCCATTAATCTGGGCTTATATTTCTCATCCTGGGCAGCAATGTATTCATCAATATTCTGCGGTTTCACACAGTAATGGTCCTGGTTTTGTCTGCTGAACTCTCTGCCGCATTTCGGACATTTCCATGCCATGGCTTCACCTCTTCAAATCTCGATTTGCTTATTTCATTATCCTGGAATATAATTATATACCAATTTTATCATAATTCTTGACGAAATCAATGGGATTAGGTATAGTCAAAACGAGCTGAACAATAGATGATACACTATCATTCAGCTCGTCTATTATCTTAGGATATCTCATTTACAGAAAAACTTTCACACACTCTATTTTTTTATCAGGCAGTGCAGGTACTCGGTAGTGGAGTTTGCTGCAATCTTTCTGTTATCTTCAGTATCTGCTTTGAAACGTCTGTAGTCTTTTGTGTAGCACTTGTATGTACCATATTTATTCATTTTTTCAGCAATGGTGTCAAGGCTCATTAGTCCCTCGTTGTTATAACTGAGGAATATATATTTGAAGTTAGCATTTGCAATAAGATCATCAAATACTGTCGCAACAGTTCTCTTGGAACAGAACTCGCTCTTCTGCTGGGAGTATTCGCGAAGACCGGTTTTGCCCCTTAGTGTTGGGTTGTCGTATCTTGCGATGGTTTCCAGAACGTGGTAGTTTGTGCAGTACTGGCGTGCGTTGTACGGCGGATCCAGATACAGGATGTCGCCAGATATCTTTCTTACCAGCTGATTTATGTTCTCATTATAAGCTTTTCCCTTCGGTCCCTGGATGACTGGAAGCATTTCCAGCTCAAACTCTTTGGCGGCCACTTTTTTTATGTGCTTTAAAAATGCACCATATACGGATGCTGTGTTTGCATATCTATCGATGGAACTGATGAGACTTGCCAGGTACCAGAAGTAGGTGGAAGAGTCTATGGTGCCGTCGTCAAGGAGCTCCTGAAGTCGGGTTCTGATCGCGTCACATTTCATTCCATTATAGTTAGTGTAATAATTCCTACCGCTTCCAGATCCTTCACAGTAGTTGTTGTAAATGAAGCCTTCAATACCAGGAAGGCTGTTTAACTCATCGAGCAGCTCGGGATGATGGGACTCAGAGTTTTCGGTATAATGCTTGTTCAGTACATAGCTGTAATACTGGATGTCGTTGGATAGGACCGTGAAGCCCTTTGACTTATAGGTGGCACCCACAATTCCTGTGCCAGCAAAAAGATCGGCAAAGGTAAAACCTTCGCCGTCTGTGATTCCAGTTACTTCAGTTATAGTTTCCTGCAGAAAATCAAGTAGTGAATATTTTGAGCCTATATAATTCATTGGGTGTCTCCGAATCTCGAGATGATGAATGACTGTTAGTAGCAAATGACTACTAAGTCAATTATTATTAAGTCAAATGTTAATAGACTTAGTTATGATCGTAGTCGTCGTAATCATCAGCATATCCATCGTGGTCGTGATCAGCCATGAACTCACGGCCGGAGATGCGCTTACGCTGTCTCTCTTCCTCAACCAGCTGTGAAAGCTGCTCCTTCACTTCCTTTGGATTCTTTATGTTCTTCATTTCAAAGCACTTCATAGTTTTATCAGAACTGTCAATCTTGATGGTGCCCATCTTAAAGAGACGCTGTCCAAAGGAACGGGTCAGTGAGATATCGAGGATACGATAGAGTCTTACCTCATCCTCCTTCTTTGAAAGAACGCCGCTTTCAACGAAAAGTCTCTCTTCGTCGAAGCTGTATATTGTGAAGGACCAAGGTAGTCCGCACCAGTTTCTTTTTCTCTGTTTAAAAAGTATCTCTCCCATTTTTACCTCCCAATAAGTAAACAAGATTTGATTACAAAGCATATTTTAACACACACCACTGATCTTCGAAAGGACTTTTACGTGCTTGTGGAAATGTGACTGATGTTGTATATTCGTATTGAGATGATACAATTCATTTTTATCGGAGTGGTGCTATGACAACAATACTTTGCTATGGTGATTCAAATACTTATGGATACAGTCCAGAGACAGGACTTCGTTATCCCTCTGATGTCAGATGGACAGGCAGGCTCCAGACAAAGCTTGGGGACAGCTGCAAGGTGATCGAAGAAGGCTGCAATGGCAGAACGACTATCTATGATGATCCCATAGAGGGCTGGAAGAACGGACTCGATTATCTTCGTCCTTGTCTTAACTCGCATAAGCCGGTGGATATAGTGATAATGATGCTGGGCTCAAATGACCTAAAAGAGATATTTCATCTGACCGCTAAGGAAATCGCAGATGGAGCGGCCACATTGGTGAAGGATATTATTGATTTCACCAGTGAGAAGCAAGGCTTTGTTCCGAAGATTATCCTTGTGTCTCCGCCAGAAATCGGCGAGGGAATAAAGAGTTCCCCATTCTATGGAAGTTTTTATGAAAATGCCATCGACAGGTCGAGGGAGTTTCCAAAGTACTACCGGGAGGTAGCTGAAAAGTATGGCTGTATCTTTGTTGATGCGGCAGAACACATCCAGCCTTCTACAGTGGACTCACTGCATCTTTCGCCGGAAGGTCACGCAAAGCTGGCAGACGTATTACTCAAAACCGTACTGCAAAACATGTAACATACCGAGAGCGGGGGAGATGTTGCTTTAAAGGGAAAAAACATAGTCTAGTTATGTAGATGGTATTGTAAAAAATATAGAAAAAACTAATTAAAGAAATATAGTAAAAATAGAAATAGAAATAGAAATAGAAGGGGTTTGCTATGAGGAATAAGATAAAAAAAGCTTTAGTAATGCTGATGCTTGTACTGTCACTTGGCACAGTCACAGCTTGTGGCGGCACAGGCTCCGATGTCAGTGATCAGAACAACGACATCCTTGAGAGAGAAGTAGAGCTGGGTAACAGGCTGGAAGAGAAAGCCAAGGATAACGTGGAGAAGCAGGGCGAGCAGGCAGGAGAAACTGACGATATGCTCGACAACATCCCGTCAGAATAAAAGCTTCTGTCTTTTGGAAAGGAAGATTATGTATAAAGATATTGAGTATAAAGATATTGAGTATAAAGTGGTGGAGCTCCTTATAGAGAAGGGGTTTCATATTACATTTGCGGAGTCCTGTACAGCGGGGCTTGCAGCTGCGCGTCTGGTGAATGTGCCTGATGCTTCGAAGGTTCTGGATGTGAGCTTCGTGACCTACGCAAATGAGGCGAAGGTGAAATATGTTGGCGTGAATGAAGAGACCATCTCACAGCATGGCGTTGTGAGTGAGGCTGTGGCAGGTGAAATGTCTCGCGGAGCAGCCGATGCTATGGGTGCTGAGGTTGGCGTTGGAATCTCTGGGATAGCGGGGCCGACTGGCGGCACGGCTGAAAAACCAGTTGGCATGGTCTGCTTTGGTATCTATATAAATGGCGAGACAAAAACATTTACTCAGCAGTTCGGTAATTTAGGTCGAAACAACGTTCGTGAGAGGTCAGTAGCTTTCGTCTATGAGAAACTTTTGGAACTTCTGTCCTGATATTTAGCAAAACCTTTTACCCTGATATGTAGCAAAAAGTTTTTCTATATATGTGACAATATGATCGCAGGGCAAAAGCTGTCACATTTTGTGGCGAGGTGTTATATGCTGTGATATAATGTGGTGTCGAGGGGGTTCTTTTAGAGAATTAAGAAAAAAGAAAAACAGGGAGGTAACAAATATGGCAGGATTAGAGGATATCAAGAACGTAGCTGACAAGGCTGGAGATCTTGCAAAGAAGGCTGAGGATGCTGCAAAGAAGGCAGGCATCACAGAGAAGGATATCGATAAGGCTAAGGATAAGGCCATCGATGTAGCAAAGGATCTTATCAATAAGAAGAAAGGTGAGTAAGGGAGAAAGAAATGATTCAATGTCCGAATTGTGGAGGACTCCTGAAGTTTGACATTGCGTCTCAGCAGATGCGGTGCGACTCATGTTCATCATTCTTCGATCCGTATGCATTTGAAATGAGCGGTGCCGAGGAAAGCACGGACTATGACGTAACAATATTCAGATGCCCGCAGTGTGGTGGTGAGATAACATCAACCGACGAAACCGCTGCGGGTTTCTGTAGTTATTGTGGTTCGTCAAATGTCCTGGAGAGCAGGATTTCCAAGGAGAAAAGACCACAGCTTATTATTCCATTTAAAAAGTCAAAGAAGGACTGCACGGATGCTTTCGAGAAGTTTATCAAGAGAGCTATCTTTGCACCTAAATCTTATAGAGAGGCTGGAAAGGCTGATTCCTTCAGAGGTATCTATATGCCTTACTGGCTGTACGATATGTCCCAGAGGGGAGATGTAAATGTTGCAACCTCGGATTCTCATCGAAGCGGCGACTATATAATCACCGACCACTATATGATGCGTGGTACTCTGGACTGTTACTATAATGGTGTGTCCTACGACGCATCGTCATCATTTGCAGATGATATCAGTAGTGATATAGCTCCATTTAACGTAAAGGATATAACCAGGTTCAGTCCGTCCTTCCTTTCAGGTTACTATGCAGATATTGCAGATGTTGAGGCATCGGTTTACAGGGATACGGCCGTAGACCTTGCTCAGGAGAGCACCTACAACTATCTGAAGAAGAGCAGCCCTATGGCGAAGCATAGCTTCGATACCCCGAAGGACAAGGTGAAGAGCAGCTTCCATACCAATGTAAATGTTACTCGTTCCGCTATGTTCCCAGTATGGTTTATGTCATATCGCAACAGAAACCGCGTGGCTTATGCTACAGTAAATGGCCAGACAGGTAAGGTTTCGGCGGACGTGCCTATGAGTATTCCTAAGTATCTCTTATGCGCATTTATTATTGCCACTGTGCTGTTCGTTGTATTCCAGTTGTTCTTTACGATTACGCCAAAGATACTTGTGCTCTTTGTTGCACTGCTTGGTATGATCAGCGTTATTATGTATAACTCTGAAATGAAAAAGATAGCATCGCTGGAGAACTATGACGACGACCTGGGTATGCTTGACAGAGAAAAGCGTGTCGAGGAAAAGAAGCAGGCAAGAGCACAGGCTCAGATAGGTGCTACATTTGACGGGGTTCCGGGCGCTGATAACAGTGCTTATGTAGTTACGAAAAATGATATAGCTCGCGCCAAGCGTGAAAAGGCAAGACAGAAGAAGGCGAAGAAGGATTCTTCGGGCTGTCTTGTATGGATTGTAGTAATTGCTATTGCATTTATCGGATTTGGTTCCTTTATTTTCGAAGGAATTGATGAGATTCTCGACACGGGAAATCTTGGTATTGGTGGTGCATTGGTGGCACTTTTATTCTTCGTTGTGTCACTTATCTTCACTATTATGGCGTGGAAGAATCAGCACGAAATGAAGACAAA
>FOEK01000015.1 GCA_900110635.1 Lachnospiraceae bacterium NE2001 | reverse complement strand
AGACAGCAGACAGCAGACAGCAGACAGCAGACAGCAGACAGCAGACAGCAGACAGCAGACAGCAGTAATCTGTTCTTTTTGTAATGAATATAAAAACACTAAAAAACAGTATTTAACAGGATGAGAGTCCTGTTAAATACTGTTTCTTTATTTTGCTTGCAGTGAAGGTATGGGGAAAATAAGTTGGAGTTTACATTAATGGGAGTGGTTGCGGAACAATTATACTTCGACAACTATTCACCAGTTGGAGATATTACAGTCATTGCAACGTGTTTTGTAGCGAGATCTATATAATCTTCGAAAATACATAAAAGGGTTTTGGAGAACTAAAAGAATCTTGTTTTTGTTTTTTATGTGTTGCGCTTTTGTTGCTATCTATAGGTATAGTAGAGATGTACGTATGACAAAAAATAAAGTATTCCAATTTAATTGGACCATTGTAAATTATGTAGGAGGATAAAAAAATGCCAAAGTATAGACCGTCAGAAAACGATTATATGATATTCAGTGCTGCAGTTTCTCTTTACGGTGCTTTTGCACCAATTGAAGAAAAACTCAAAGCAGGAGGCTATAAGGGACCTTTCTTTGCCGATTTTAATAATGATATTTATAAGAAGCTTGAAATTATTGATGACGAAGCAACCCAAAAGAAACAGGAGGATTATGACAAAAAAAATCCCGACAAACCTAAGAAGGTTTCTCCAGTATATAAGTCGTCAGAATTAGATTATATTAATCAGATGGAAAATTCAGAGCTCTCTGAATCAGGTAGTCTTTATAGGGAAAATACAATGAGCATGAAAAAGACCTTATCAAAGAATCAGGAAAAAAAGTTCAGGGAGTATTCAAAAGAATATGAAGATTACCTCGATCTTTTAATTAAAAATACTCCTGAAGATGAATACCCTAATGAGCTTAGTGAGATTAAATTCAACAAAGCAAATTTAAGAATGATTAGAGTTTATGGATCAAGAGAGCTTTTAGAAGATCAGATGGGCTTTCTGCTAAATGCAAGAGGCTTTGACGGCGACCATGCATATATAAAATACAGTAAAAAAGATTCTGGTATATCAAGGGAACTCTGGAGACTTGTGGATAAGGGTTGTTGATGGATTCAAGCTGGTTCCTCATCTTGAAGAATACTATCTTGATAATCTTCATCCAAATGGACTCGGTACAGAAGTGTATGGAAGAAATCTGGTTGAGGAGATAAGACGAATCGGATTTTAAAAATTTAAGCATAATGACTAAGGAAATGCCAGATATTTGTCTGGTATTTTTCTTGACAAAATATATTTTGCACAATATAATCTGAACAAAGGTAAGGAAAAATATAGAGAATATGAAAAGAATAAAATCAATTCATGAGGTGACGATATGGGAAAAACATATGAACAACTATTATTAAAGAATCAGTTATGCTTCCCACTGTATGCATGCGGACGCAAGATTGTAGCAAGCTATACACCATATCTAAAACCACTGGGACTTACTTATACCCAGTACATCGTTCTTATGGTGTTATGGGAGGATAAGTCAGCAAGCGTTGGTCAACTTGGAGAGACACTGCACCTGGATGCAGGTACACTGACACCGCTTCTTAAGAGACTAGAGCAGGCAGGATATGTTACAAGAAAAAGATCTAAGGAAGACGAAAGAATAACAGTTGTAAGCATTACTTCAGAAGGCGAGAAGCTTAAAGAAAAGTGTAAGGATATTCCAGGAAAAATGGCATCTGAGGGTTCACCTCTTAGTGAGAAGGATGCCAAGGAACTATATAGATTGCTCTATCTGTTCCTGGATGGAGAGTAACAGATAGGCAGGTTGTACAAAAGATATATTAGGAGGTACACACATGGGTTCAGTTTATGATTTTACAGTTAAGGACAGAGATGGATCAGAGAAGAGTCTTAAGGATTACGAAGGAAAGGTTTTACTTATCGTAAATACAGCAACAGGTTGTGGATTCACACCACATTATGATCCTATGGAGGCTATGTATAAGGAACTTAAGGATAAGGGATTTGAGATTCTTGACTTCCCTTGCAACCAGTTTGCGGGTCAGGCGCCAGAGTCAGATGATAAGATAAATGAGTTCTGCACCATGAAGTTTGGAACAGAGTTTCCTAGATTTGCAAAGATTGAAGTAAATGGTGATGGTGCCATTCCGCTCTTCGAATATCTTGCGACAGAGAAGCCGTTTGCAGGTTTTGGTAAAGGCATTAAGAATGCAGCTCTTGAGAAGTTTGCAAATGCTAATAACAAGAAGTATGGTGACAAGGCTTATATCAAATGGAATTTCACAAAGTTCCTTATTGATAGAAAAGGAAATGTTATAGCTCGTTTCGAACCTACAGATGATATGGAAGTGGTTAAGAAAGCTGTTATAGAAGCATTATAAGAAAACTGGATATTTGAGGGGGTATTTATAAGGCTGTCGATTTGTTCGGCAGCTTTGTTGCTTATATTTTAAATTATGAAGTGGGTGTCATAAAGTCAAAATAATAAAAGCCAAAATAAATATATTCAGTTATAATAAGATATAAGCGTCGAAATAAATGCAAAAGGAGAATGTAATTATGGATGAAAACAAGAAGGATTTTAAACCTTATGTTCCAGCTGAGAAAATTACTCCTGAGTTTACGGTGACATCTATCATCATGGGCGTTATTCTTGCTGTAGTTTTTGGAGCGGCAAATGCGTATCTTGGACTCAGGGTTGGAATGACTGTTTCAGCATCGATTCCAGCAGCTGTTATATCAATGGGAGTGATCCGAGTTCTGATGAGGAAAGATTCAATCCTTGAAAGTAATATGGTTCAGACTATCGGTTCTGCTGGAGAGTCACTTGCAGCGGGAGCAATTTTCACGATGCCTGTTCTGTTTCTTTGGGCAGAAGAAGGTGTTGCTGAAAGACCTAGTTTAATATCTATTACATTGATTGCTTTGGTGGGTGGTGTCCTTGGAATTCTCTTTATGATTCCCCTTAGAAATGCATTAATTGTAAAAGAACATGGCGTTATTCCATATCCTGAAGGGACAGCATGCGCTGAGGTACTTCTTGCTGGTGAAGAGGGAGGCACAAGTGCAAAATCTGTTTTTATAGGTATGGGTCTTGCAGGTCTATTTAAATTCCTGGTTGATGGTATCAAGGTTATTCCAGGAGTTATAACAGCAAATATTAAGTCTCTTAAGACAGAACTATCAGCAGAAGTTTATCCAGCACTTATAGGTGTAGGATATATATGTGGACCTAAGATTGCTTCATATATGTTGGCGGGTGGTATACTCGGATGGTTTGTATTTATTCCGGCAATTGCTACATTTGGAGCAGATACGGTTCTTTATCCTGGTACGGATACAATCGGTAATCTATATGCTGAAAATGGAGCAGGACAGCTTTGGAGTTATTATATTAGATACATTGGTGCAGGCATGGTTGCAGCAGGAGGTATCATCAGTCTTGTTAAATCAATGACTCTTATTATCTCAACCTTCAAGGGTGCTGTTAAAGGAATGAAAGATTCTGGTGAAGCAGGTATCCTTCGTACAGAGAAGGATATGAATATGAAGGTTGTTATCTTTGGAGTATTAGCAATAATTCTGCTGATATGGCTTCTTCCTCAGATTCCTGTTTCACTTATTGGAGCTATCCTTATAGCTTTGTTTGGATTTTTCTTTGGTGCAGTTTCATCAAGAATGGTTGGACTAGTAGGAAGTAGTAACAACCCTGTTTCAGGAATGGCTATAGCAACACTTCTATTCTCCACATTTATCCTCAAGATTACTGGACAGACTGGGGCTTCTGGAATGATAGGCGCTATATCTATAGGTTCTATTATATGTATAGTAACGGCTATGGCAGGTGATACATCACAGGATCTTAAGACTGGATTTATATTAGGTGCAACTCCTAAGAAACAGCAGATTGGTGAAATCATAGGAGCTGTAGTTTCTGCATTTGCTATCGGTGGAGTTCTTATTCTTCTTGATAAGGCTTGGGGCTTTGGAACAACAGAGCTGGCTGCTCCTCAGGCTTCACTTATGAAGATGATAGTTGAAGGAGTTATGAACGGAAATCTTCCATGGGCTCTTGTATTTATTGGGGTATTTACAGCTGTTGTTGTGGAGATACTTGGTGTTCCAGTGCTTCCAGTTGCTATAGGTCTTTATCTCCCTCTTGAACTCAGTACCACAATCATGATAGGTGGCGCTATCAGATGGTTCGTTGATAAGAAATCAAAGACTAAGAATGATGAGGCTGGCTCGGGCGTACTGTTCTGTTCAGGTATGATTGCTGGTGAAGGACTAGTTGGTATTATCCTGGCAATCCTTGCAGTAGTTGGACTTGAAGAGAAGATAAATCTGTCAGGTTCTATCAATCTTGGAGCTATTGGAGGAATTATCCTGCTTATAGTAATGATTGCCTGTGTAACACTATTTGCATTGAAGAATAAGGCAGAGGGTGGTAATGCTGCCGAAGAAGAAAAAGAAGAAAAGTAAAGAAAGTACAAAGAATTAATGGCAAAAAAAGTTGCAAGTAAAATTGATTCAAAAGTGAAAAAAGAAAGTCAGGATAATTATCTTGATTATGTGCCAATCATTTCAGACAAACATAGGTGGGAAACTGACGAGGAAGGAAATGTAACTATCTTTATTGAAAATAAAGGGATTTTCAATTGGCTGGCGCAGAAGCTTTTGAAGAAACCTAAAGTATCTCAGCTCCATCTAGAGAAGTTTGGAAGCTTTATATTTCCCCTCATTGATGGAAAGACTTCAATATATGAAATTGGTCAAAAGGTAGGAGCTCATTTTGGAGATGAGGCCGAGCCTCTTTACCCTAGACTTACAAAATATATTAAGATGCTTTATGATTATGGATTTGTAAGTTACCTACGCCCATAACAAGTGATGATTTCTTAGTTTATATTTATTATGACACCCACATCATATTATTACTCGTGATAAAAAGTACCTCAATTTGAGGTGCTTTTTTCAATCAGATAAAGAACTGAGTATGAAGCAGCTCATAATACGAAGTATTATTCAAATACTTTTAATTGAGGCGGCGATACTCTTGATAGTTTTTAAAGTGCCAAGTATTCCATCGGACAGAATAGAGGTTTTAATAAGTATTGCGGTAGGAATACTTATTGTTTATATATTATCGCTAGTTGTTGAATATATCTTTGAACTTACCCAGGCAAAGGAAATGAATATTTATCTGGAAGAGTATCAAAAGAATAGATAATCTATAAAGAATAAATAGACATATGTTGCATATTATGGTATAAATATACTCATAAGATGCAATATATGTCTATTTACTTTATGGAGTGATTATATATGAATAATATATTAGAAATAAGTGATCGTTTGAAACAATACAGAATTAATTATCCTATGACTCAGAAGGAGCTTTCTGATAAAACAGGTATATCGGTTCGGAGTATATCGAGATTTGAAAATGGAGAGGATATTAGTCTATCTGCATTTTTGAAAATACTCAGAGCGTTAGAATTGGATAATCGTATAGATGTGCTTGTACCAGATTATAAAAAAAGGCCATCTGCTTATCTAGAGTCTGAGAAAAAAAGACAGCGAGCTTCTAGTAAAAAGAGCGAGAAGCGAGCTTTTGTTTGGGGGGATGAAAAGTGATAAATACAGCAGAAGTAATTCTTTGGGGAACGAGAATTGGATATGTTCATCAAGACGAAGGAAGTCCATATGTATCATTTGAATATGACAGGGACTTTATTGATAGTGGAACAGAAGTATCTCCTATAAAAATGAAGCTAAGTAAGCTGGTGTACGAATTTCCAGATTTATCGGGAGATGCATTTCATGGTGCTCCTGGATTAATTGCGGATTCTCTACCGGATAAGTTTGGTAATAGAGTGATTGAAAGATGGCTTATGGAACAAGGAAAATCACTTCAAGATTTTAATACCATTGATAGACTTTGTTATACAGGTACTCGTGGTATGGGGGCATTAGAATATAGACCTACAGCTGGGCCGGAAAATGCAATCGGCGAAGATGTAAATATAGAGAAAATGGTTGAGTTTGCATCTGAAGTACTATCCGATAAAGAAAGAAAGAAACTCAGTTCAGAAGAAGAAATTGGTTATAGTCAATTGGTTCAACTAGGTACATCTGCGGGAGGTGCTAGAGCGAAAGCTCTGATAGCAGTAAATGAAAAAACAAATGAAGTAAAAAGTGGACAGATTGATGCTGGAAATGGATTTGATTACTGGTTAATTAAATTCGATGGAGTTAAGAAAAATGGTGATCATGATCTTAAAGATTCTACTCAGTATACGCTAATAGAATATGCTTATTATCTTATGGCTAAAGATGCGGGGATAGAAATGGAGGAATGTAGAATTCTAGAGGAAAATGGTAGACATCATTTTATGACCAAAAGATTCGATAGAGTTGGAAATCAAAAGATTCATATGCAAACTTTGGGGGCTCTTACACATATAGATTACAATTACCCTGGATTATGTAGTTATGAACAGGCGGCAGAGATAGTACGAATACTTAATTCATCAATGAGGGATATTGAGCAGTTATATAGAAGGATGGTATTTAATGTTTTACTTGTAAATCAAGATGACCATGTGAAAAATATTTCATTTC
Organism: Lachnospiraceae bacterium NE2001; assembly: GCA_900110635.1. Classification (GTDB taxonomy): domain Bacteria; phylum Bacillota; class Clostridia; order Lachnospirales; family Lachnospiraceae; genus Eubacterium_Q. Next base: position 88,016 of record FOEK01000015.1, on the reverse strand, counting down.
TAATGGATAGAAGTGGTAATTGGAAGTTATCTCCGGCTTATGATATTACATTTTCTTATAACCAGAATAATATCTGGTTAAAGGCACACCAGATGCTGATCAATGGAAAGAATGAAAATATAACATATGATGATTTGATTATATCGGGAAAAAATATGGGAATATCATCTGTGAAATGTAAGAAGATAATAAATGATGTAAATAAGGTTTTAGATAATATTGAAAACTATTTTGCGCGTGCAGGAGTTGGAGAAAAGTCATTTTCGAAAATAATTAAAATTATAAATGAGAGGAAATAATAGAGAAGAGGAAAATAAAAATGAATTTTGGCTTTTCATACATTGGACTTAGCCTTTAGATATTATGGCAGACATATGATGAATCGAAATGTGAAAAGGATTAGAGGCGGTTTCCAAGAAAATGAATTATCTCAGGGATATATCCTTTAGAAAATATAAAAAAAGGAAAATTAATAGTAATGAATAATAGGATGACAGTTATAGTAGATAATACTTCATTTGATGGTATTAAGGGTGAGTGGGGACTCTCTATCCTGGTGGAACATGACGGAAAGAATATCCTTGTTGATGCTGGCGCATCAGAGCTCTTCTCCGGAAATATGAAAAAACTTGGAAAGAACATCGAGGATATAGATTATGGAGTTCTGAGTCACGCACATTATGATCATGCAAATGGTATACCGAGATTTTTTGAAGAGAATAAAAAGGCAAAGTTCTATCTGAGAGAAACTACAGCCGAAAACTGCTATGCTAAGAAATTCATTTTCAGGAAATATATAGGAATTCCGAAGAAGATGACCAAGAATTATTCGGACAGGATAGAGTATGTATCAGGTGACTATAAGCTGTGTGAAGGAGCATATCTTATACCTCATAAGACGCCTGGTCTTGAGAAAATAGGACAGCGTGAATTGATGTATCAAAAGACAAAGAACGGCTGGAAACCTGACAACTTCTCGCATGAGCAGAGTCTTGTTTTTGAAACAGATAAAGGGCTCGTGATAATCAATAGCTGCTCTCACGGAGGAGCTGTCAATATAATAAATGAGGTGAAGCAGACATTTTCGGATAAACATATCTATGGCCTGATCGGAGGCTTCCATCTTTTTAATAAGTCCGAAGAAGAAGTAAGAAATGTAGCTCGAAATATCCAGGATACAGGAATCGATTATGTATGCACTGGCCACTGTACTAAGGACAGAGCTTATGGAATAATGAAAGAGATACTAGGTGACAGACTCCAGCAGCTTCATGTTGGTCTTATAGTGGGATTTTGACACGGCATGAGACTTAGTTTTTTATGTAATAGGAAACTGCGTCTCCTATTACATAAAAAACGCTCCGCTATGGATGCGTCTCGGCGCGATATGTGTATAGTTGCCGTTGGCAACACGCGCCTCGCGCGTTGCATGTCGCAAGCGACATGCTTTGTTCTTTTTGGTTATGCTTCATTTTCGGCCAGTATATTTAACCATTGATAAACTAATTGATGATGGAGAAAAATGAGACACGAAGATTTTAATATGAAAGAACATGGCTTTGTCGGGCATTTAGCTGAACCTGATGGAGGCAGTGACAGAGCAGTTATAGTGATAATGGGAGGGGAGCAAAGCGTTCTCCCGGGAATTAAATTTGCAGAACGGTTTGCGGATTATGGCATTACAGGCCTTGCCGTTTCTCTATTTGGCGCAGAGGGGCTTCCCTCAGCTCCGAATCAGATACCACTTGATATGTTTATACCTGCAGTGGAATATCTGCGGGGTAAAAAGGGTGCAGAACATATAAGTGTATATTCTCATGGCAGTCATCTGAATGGTCTTATGCCGAACAGGGCTCGTGAAAAAAAACTTTACCGGATGATTCCTCTTATAGGGTTGATGTACAAGACTTTCGGGAAATATCGAAAAGAAAATCTAAGATACTTCGTGGAATCAGAGAGGGAAATTATTGACTGGATTATGCGATAAACCGGAAGAAAGGTTTTGATGCTGATTTAACCTGGAATACAATGCGGAGTTTACAGGAACATCTTCCTTGAAGATGTTCTTTTTTTCTTGACATATGAATATTTATGCAATAATATTCGTATGAAGAAATTATTAATAATATTCATAGAAAGGGCTTGTTATGGCTGTAGCTTTTACACAGGAACAAAGGGACGAGATACAAAGGAAACTGATTGAAGCTGGATTTGAGCTTTCCTCTACAATAGGATTCAAGAAGATGACGATTGCTAAGATCACTGAAGCAGCAGGAGTTGCTATTGGCTCATTTTATATCTTCTATGATTCCAAGGAGAACTTCGCTAAAGCACTGATAGGAGAGATGGAAGCAAGATCAATGTGCAAACTGACTGCTCTCCTTTCAAATGACGGGACAATTACGGTTAAAGAGTTTCTTGATTGGTATCGGGACTATTACAGACCGGAGAATAATTTTCTACTGAGAATAAGGCTTGAGGACTGGATATGGTTGAAGTCACATATCACTGACGGAACATATTTTGAAAGTGGAAAGGATACGGATCGTATTACAAAAATTCTACCATGTATTACCGGAATCCGTAAGGATATAGATATTGGAATAGTCATAAACTTTATTAAAGCGATTTACGCAATATATCAGAACAGGGAAACATTTTTTGAAGCATCTCTTCAGAAAAATGTGGATCTCATATTTGACACAATCTACTGCTATGTAAGGGAGGATACAGAATGAGTTATCGAGATGAAATAGAACCATTTCTTGAAAAGTATCCATATCAGGTGATGAAGGTTTGCGGTGCAAATATCCGCTATGTTCTGGCGGGTGAAGTGGGTAAGCCTTTGATCATATTTTTTAACGGCGGGATGAACTGCTCCGAGATGTGGTTTGAGTATGTAGAGAAGATGTCTGATGAATACAGGACGCTCATCTTCGATTACCCGATAGAGATAAAGTCTGCTGATGAAACGGCAGAAGTCATACATGAGTTTTTCATAAAGCTTGGAATAAGCAAGGCGTTCTTTGCCGGAGCGAGCTTCGGTGGTATGATGGCACAGATTTTTACAAGGAAGTATCCTGAAATGGTAGATGGTCTGGGACTGTTTTCTACTGCAGGACTGGATGAAAATACATTGCGGACAGAAAAGAAGAAATACCGTTTTCTCCCATTGATGCTATGGTATATGAAGCATAGTAATTATGAAAAGCTTAAGCCGAAGGTGATTCAAAGCTGCATCAAGAATTATGCAAAAAACGAGACATCGGAGGATAAGACATATCTTCAGGAAATGCTTAAATATATGTTTAAGGATTATCCAAGAGAGAAGGATATCCATATTACTGGCATGGTGGGAAAGGTTGTGGATTTGAAACCATGCGTAAAGAGTGATTTTGATCGTATTCAGGATAAGGTTCTGCTGATATTCCCGGAAAAGGATTTCTTCTCGATTGAAGAACAGCAGTCGCTGAAGGGGCTTTTTCCAAAGGCACGTGTGGAATATATTAAAAATGGTCATTACGGAACTGTTCTTGAATATGATAAATACATCGGATGGATGAAGGAACTTATATAATTACACAAGGATTATGGTATGAATGATAAAATAAAAAAGCAAATAGAAGAGGATAAAAGATTACAAAAAATAATATGGAAAGAATACTTAAAAACTTTTGATATGTGCATTTCTTATGGGGTTATAGGTACAGTATTATTTTTTAGTATATTTTTTATAGTGCTTAAACCTATAGTTTTTATTCCAATAACTGTAATTGCTGTAATCATTGAGATTAAAGCTATTTTCGGAAAAAAGTACTCATTGGATATTTATGAGGTTAAAGAAATATATACAAATTTCAACTCAGAAAAGGACAAGTATATAGAATGTGTTATAACGAAACCAGGGAATAAGAATTATACTGGTTACTTCAGAGGAAAAATAATAAAAGAAAGAAATGAGAATATTGAGATAGATGATCTAGTAGTAGGTATATCTGTTGAGGATAAAAAATTAGTTGTAAAAGCAAAGGATGATCAAGATGTTTGAGAATGTTAATTTAGATGAAATATGGTTTGAAATTAACGAAAATGAAAAAGATGAATGGGGATATATAGCAAAAGAAGCAAAAGAATATGATTGTGGACCATTAGATGACGAAATGGTAAAAAAAACAGAAGAACAATTAGGCTTTAAACTCCCTGAATCATATATATATTTAATGAAAAAGCATAATGGTGGATTACTACAAAAGAATTATCTGGCAATGAAAAATACAGATGGTTTTTGGGATTTAGAAGGAATATATGGAATTGGTGATAAAAATTATTCAATAAATCATCAAAACGAAAATAAGGAATACTATGAAGCAAATCTTATTTCAATCTGCTCATCTAATTCCGGACATTCCAACATATATTTGGACTATAATGAATGTGGTCCACAGGGTGAACCAAGAGTAATTTCAATAGATAATGAATTTAATATGGAAGATTTAGATGCAGAACCATATGTTTTAGCAAAGAATTTTGAAGATTTCATTTCGAGACTATGTGATTCTGATGATGATGAAGAAATAAGCAAACATAACACATTAGAATATTTTAAACCAGATGATACCATTCATAAAGCAGTAAAAAAACAAGTATTACTATATAATATGATGTGGGCATATATAGCTATACCTGTAATGACGATAGTATCAATAATAATGCTTATAAAGATGACTAGTAAAACTTCATTTTTAGCATTTATATCTGGTGGTTTAATTCTTTTTACTATCTTTTTACTTATTAGTAGTCTGATCATAATAACAGATGTGTTAAAAAAACAATACAAGTGTTGGTTTGATGTAATAGAAGACATTACAACTGAAAACGGAGTTACAACTTATAAATTAAAAGAAACAGAAAGAAAAATGGATTTTATCGAAAGAAAAAAAGATAAATTTGAAATTGGCGATAAAGTATTATGTATTAGTGAGGGCTATGCTTTTAAATACAATCAAGAAAGCTAAAACAATCATAGTAAGATCAAAGGAAGGTAAGTACTATCAGGATCTCAGAAGCTGCCTGGGATATGACGAAGAACATGGTGCAGGTGTACTTATGGCAGGCTTTGATGTCCTTGATACAGGAAATCAGGATCATGCATATTATACTTATGCGCTGCATTAACTTAAAAGAATGAAAAACCCCCAATTGTTGCCAGAGGGGTTGAAATCATGGATACGTATCGCTATTATAAGCGGAATCTGAGAGGTAGAATTATGAGTGTAAATACCGCAAGAATGTTGAATAGTATATTTTCAAATCCGGCGTGGAAGCTGTTGCTTGTTATGGGGCTTCTAGCATTTATCGCCTGTTTTTTCATAAAGGGGAAGAAAAGAGCAATCCCGATTGTTGTCTGTATAGTGTCACTGTGTTTATATCTTGTTACGGCAGGTATAAGTGGAATGGCGAATCATTTGATAAGCCAACAGGCGGGACAGGAATCTGAGAAGATTAGCGATATGAATGAATCGGAATCGCAAGATGATACTATAGCCGTAATAATGAGCGTATCCAATGTAACTCCTACTGGGCTTACGGTACACTTTCGTCAGTATGATAAGCGCGATAACATAAAACTGGTCTATGGGGATGATTACTATCTTGAGACTCTGAATGGAGATACTTGGGAAGAGGTACCGAGGATCATTGAAGAACGAGGAAATGAAGAGGTCGGATTTATTAATATGCCGGAAGAAGGAGAATCGGAACTGGAGATCAACTGGGAACGTCTGTACGGGAGACTGACTCCGGGAACCTATCGGATCACAATGTCTATGATGGACTGGGATCAAGACAACCCGAGTGCCTATATTCCAGCATATCCCCTGAAGGCTCAGTTCATTATCGCTGATTAGTATGGGATTGTAAGGACATATGATATATGATGACATATTTTCGAATGATTTTAAATAAGGCTATTTGTCTTTAGTAGGAGAAGAAAATGATGAGCATGCAGTTACAGGAAAAGTTCATTGCTCTTGTGATTGTGAGAAATTCAAGTTTGTCTGAGCGTGTATGAAATATGGACATCTACGAATTAAGGAATTGATATGAGTAATGTTGTAGAAAAATGGTATGAAGATAAAAATAATGTTGACGAAATGTTTAATTGGAATTCTGAACTTAAAGATTGGGAAAAGTCTGTAATTAAGCATTTTCCTTCAGGTGCCAGAATACTAGACATTGGTTGTGGTTTAGGACGGGAAGCATTTGCATTGTCTGATCTTGGATTTAATGTGATTGGGATAGATATTTCAAAAGAAGTAATACTACAAGTAAAGAAGTTGTCTGCTGACAAAGGATACAAGATTCCGTTTTATGAATATGATGGTGAACATCTGGATTTTTCTGCAGATTCTTTTGATGTCGTATTGATTTGGTCTCAGACACTTGGTTTGATTTATGGAAATGAACGTAAGCAGATGTTTTTGGGAGAATGCAAGAGAGTTCTGAAAAAGGATGGATTACTCAGCTTCTCAACGCATGACTATAATTATTTAAAAGAGAATTATCCGAATTGTTTGGTTGATCAGAAGTTTTATCCTTATGCTAATGCCGAAATATATTGGGAAGCATTTGAAGAAGATGATTTGAAGATGTTTGCAGATCAGGCCGGAATGGATGTTCTTGTTTTTGAAAAGGGAAGCATTTATAAACCGGAAGATGGAACGATCCTTCATTGCTTATGCAGGAAGTAAATTCAAGTTTGGTGAGGCATATATGGAAAAAGCAACAAGAGAAAAACTGGCCAAGGTTGCAAAGGATATGGCACAGTCTCCGTTTCACGGAGATGTTGATGGGATGGCGTCCAATCTTGAACCGATTGTGCGATTGTTTCCGACATGGAATCTCGAGGAAGCTGACGGGTTATGGTGTGCGGCGTTTGTCTACTATTGCTGCACAGTAGCGGGATTCGGGTTCCCGTACAGACCCGAAGAATGTAAAACCTGTCATCTGGCAGCATGCCTTGGCTGGGAGGAGTTTGCCGTAGGCGATCGGCGGATTGAATACCATAAAGGGTCGGAAGGTTTTGTTCCGGAAGCGGGAGACATCGTACTCTATGATAGGGTATTCGAGAATCAAAAGCACGACCATATAGGGATCGTCCTTGAGAAACGGGAGCGTACGATCCTTGCTGCAGAAGGAAATGTGAACAATATATCCGGAATTATCGAGCGATCTATCGACGAACATATTCGTGCGTATATTCGAATTCCGGATGGGTATCGGTATAGAGAAGAGAAATAATTCCAATTTGTAGAGATGACTGATCGGAAGTTATCTCTACATATAATCTATCATTGTATATGCTAAAAAATCTATGAATGCATAAACAGGTAATGCTAAAATAAGTATTACTATAGTTTTAAATTCTTCCCTCATCCAAGATTCTTTCGGGTTTCGTGGATTTATTTTTAAGCTAATAGTGTCGCCTTTACTATATACGGTATGTTCTTTATAAGACTTGTGCGTAGTATACTCCTTACCATTATACTCGTATTTAAAAGTAACGTCATAATAATCTATATATTCTACTTTTTTTGTTTTGGAATCTTCATGCCTTCTTGTTTCATGATCTACTGATGTCACTTGGGCATATACAATTTCCGTACAAACAATTAGAGCCTTGATATCTTTAATTAGGCAATAAACTGAAAATATCTGGATTAATGCAAAAGGTAATCCTGCTATTATTGCGATAATCCAAAACATGGTTTCTTATTCTCCTTTATACTTTGTTTTCTAGATATATAGTGTCTATTATTCTACTTCTGTTGCATAAGTGAGTCAAAAAAAGTTGTAGCTTTAATGCCGTAGACATATTTGGGTGAAAATATGATATAATCGGTTGATATGAAGAAGTCAAAAAAATCATGGAAGAAAAAAAGTTCATCAAGGAAAAGGACATCCTCAAAGAAAAAATCAAGCAAGGAAAAGTCATTAAAGGAAGGATCTTCAGATTCATTAAAAGATAGACCACTGGCAGAGAAGATTATAATTGGTATTTGTATATTTATTCTTATTATATTCCCTAGTATATTTATTCTATTCTCAATAGGACTGGCAATATTCATGGGAGTTGAAGACCAGATAGACACTAAAGAGGAACACATAGAAAAAAGAACATCAAATGAGGAGATGTTTGGAAAATATCTGTATCTGGACAAGATAGATGAAGATGTTTATGCAGTTGTTTCGGAAGATGAAGATCCAGAGAGAAGACTTGTTTGGGATGAGGATTTCTGCGGTTATTATGATGACCTATCGAACGGTTATGTCTGGTACGATGTGAAGAGAGAAAAGTGGAAATACTGGTTTAAGGATATCTCGCCGGATTATAAAGACTACGGTTGGATGGTCTATGATTCAAATGGATGGAGGATCGAGAGAGAATATCAAGACTGGATTAAACTTCCGGAAAGTTATGATAGAAGCAAGCTATGGTATATAAAGCAGAGTGAATAAAGATATGAAATTAAGAATAAGAAGGCTGAAGAAGGAAATGCTAAGGTTGAAGTGATTGGTTAGTTTATCTATTCATGGAACTCCCTTTGTGTTATATTTTTGTGTAAGAAAAATATAACATAAGTGGGAGTTTTTATTATGTCATTTTTTAACAAATTCGTTAACACAGAAAAATCTGCATCAACAAAGGAACAAAAACAGATTGATAAGAAGTTAAAGCAACTCAATTCTGCGAGATATAATAATAAAAAAGTTTTATCCGCAGTAGAGATTCAAAACTCTTATTTTGGAGATGGAGTTCTAGTAAAAGATTCAACTACTGATAATGTATGTTATATAGACATATTAAGTGGATTACATTTTTCTAATTTTGGCAAAAAGGGTGATGACTCTTATGACTTGCGTGAGTTTCTTGTGAGAGAAGATAATATAGAGTATGTTCTTGCTTCTCTGGAGAAGATTTACGAAAAATCAGATCAAATAATGGAGGGATGCTATAACGAAATATATAGCGAAATAATTAAGTTCTTTGAAGAAAGTGATGTTGAAGGTTTAAAGAGCGATTTTAATCTGGAGTATTTAAAAGAAAACTGGTATTTATCGGGTGTGGCTATATATGATGATCATGCTGAATTTTCTATTGGAATTGATGCTGCAGGAAACTCAGAGGAAGATAGTTATTATGAAATAGTTATATTTGTTGACTATGGTACTGAGGAAGCAGAAGTTTCATTTAATGTTGTATGGTAGATATCACATTTGAATCACTTGAAAAGATTAGCCGTCATAAATATGACATAAGCTTGAAGATTAAATTATAGTTAAACGTGGTAAGAAATATGAAAACATTTTATGATGACGGAACCATTAAAATTCGAAGTATGGTACCAGCGGATGCAAAGATACTATATGACGAGTATCTATCTTACGGATGGCATCCGCAAATCAAAATATATGAAGACTATTATAAAGAACAGGAAGAAGGAGAAAGGCTTGTATTTATTGCCGAATATGACGGCAAAGTAAAAGGCCAGTGTACTTTGGTTCTTCATCCTACCGAAGGCCCATGGGGTGGCAAAAATTATCCAGAGATTGTGGATTTGACTGTATTTTTTGATATTCATGGTAATGGAATCGGAAGCAAGTTACTTGATGTAGCGGAGGACGAGGCCGCGAAATTGGCAAACATGGTGTTTTTAGCTGTCGGTGTTCATTCCGGATATGGTCCGGCACAGCGGATATACGTAAAACGTGGATACATTCCGGATGGAAGCGGAGTTTGGTACCAAAATAAAGTGTTGGAACAGTATGCACCTTGTGTCAATGACGACGATCTGCTTCTGTTTTTATCGAAAAGTTTGACTCGAGAGGATGATAATTGTTCATAATCTCGGAATAAATTGGTACAGGAAAAGCTATAGTACATAACAGGGGGAGATAATGAGTAATAAATTTGATGAAGTTCTGAGCGGAATAGATGGTATAAAGCTGGAAAATTTCAAGATTTACCATTCACCTATGATAATATCATTAAGGTGTCAGCTTGTCTGTCAGACTCATTTGAGGAATTTGTGAATGACCTCATTAATGATGATGTAGAAACATTTTCAGTGACTGATATGTTGAAAAATATGTAACTTAAGAATTTAGCTATGTTATAGTTAAAACATACAAAACAAAGGTTGATAAAATGTGATGAAAAAGAAAAAAGTAATTTGTTTATGTTGTGGTTACAGAACCCTTGACGAAAGAGGTGCATTTGATATTTGCCCAGTATGCTTTTGGGAAGATGATGTATATATTATGTTCAAAAAAATAGATCAAACTGGAGAAATTGATACCATTTATAATCATAATAATTGTGATGATGATGACTATAATGGGGAAGATGTACTAGATATTAAGTCAAGTGCAAATCATTTACTTACGTTAAGACAGGGCAGAGAAAATTTTAAAAAAATAGGTGCATGCTGCAAAGAGGAATTACAATATTGCAGAAAACCTAAAAAATCTGAAATGGTATAATGCGCTAAATGTATCTTTTACATAACGTAACAAATTTATCCGTTTGCTATAATAATCTTGATTATTGACCTGGCATATTCGAGATAAGATGTTTAAACAGAATTGAACCGGAGAGATAACAATGTCCAACATGATATGTTTTAACCATAAATCTGACAATGACGGGATGAAGGATGATCTGAATATGTCAAACGGCGGAACTTCCATGTTTGTCAATATTCTGTGTCTCAGCGGCGGAAGACTTGCCGAAACAGAGAGCCAGAAACGATTTATGGTGTTTCTCGCTGAGAAAAATCAGAATGTCCGCGGGCTCGGCAACGTTGGCTTTTATATTGTCGATATGCCGTGGGACAGGAATTATTTTGATGAAGACAAAACATTTATGCTCAAAGTGATCGATGGTGCCAGACATAAGCACGGATGGGAAACGCTCGGTTATGAGCCGAATGAAGAATTTGTTGCGGAGTATCTTGATAAGTTTCAAAAACTGGTAGAGCGTATGACTGCTGAAGATATTCTTGAAGAATCGCTGACAGAATGGTTGTCTAAAGCTGATGAGAACGATCCTGTCAGGTGCGGATTTCCGAAGTGTAAGATCCACGATACCTATATCAGTATTCACGGGTGTCAGGTATGTATGGACTGAAATCATGAATATGTTTATTGAATTGAGGATGACAGAGGAGCCTTTTGCATATTAAATCATCAGCAAAATGAACAACAATTCATCATATAAAGGTTGAGATGACAATGGATAAAGATCTGGAAGATATGTTCAGGGAATTTGAATTTAATGAGAAATCAGAAGAAATGATTTCGGAAGTCAATTGTATGAAACTACCTGATGACTACCTAGGTTTCATTAGTGAGCACAATGGCGGTGAAGGTCCTCTGGGGCAAAATAATTACGGTCGCTTCTATAAATTGGAAGAACTCGAGGAAATCAATGAGGCATACGATGTAAAGAACTCTTGGCCTGGATATATAGTAATAGGCGGTATAGACGATACGCTTTGGGCCTATAATCCGGAGAAGAAGATATACTGTCAGATTGACAGCATGAATACGGATGAGGATACATACTATACGATTTCAAACAGTTTTGAAGAATTCCTCATCAATATGGATAAGGAACTAGCAGACTGATATATCAGCAGTTTTTAGGATTATGAATACTATGATAAAGATACGTGAAGCCACAACAGAAGATGCAGCAAAACTTGTTGAAATCTACTCATACTATGTGTTAAATACAGCCGTTTCATTCGAATATGAGGTTCCTTCAGTTGAGGAGTTTACTGAAAGAATGAGAAATGTAATGAAGAAATATCCATATCTTGTTGCAGTTAAGGATGACTATATAGTCGGATATGTGTATGCAGGAACTTATAGTGCCAGAGATGCATATTCCTGGACGGTGGCAAATTCAATATATGTGGATAAAGACTACAGAAGACAGGGAATCGGTGCCTTAATGTATGGCGAGCTGGAGAAGCGGTTAAGAGAACAAGGTATCGTGAATATGCTTGCCGGAAGTGCCTTCTGCGAGACAGAGGATGAATACCTTTCTCACGATAGTTATGAGTTCCATAAACACATGGGATATGAAAAGGTTGCTCAGCTGAAAGGCGTCGGCAAGAAATTCGACCGTTGGTATGATCTTTTATGGATGCAGAAGAAGCTGCAGCCGGAAGTATAGATTAACAGTTAAGTGAGCATGTAAGAGGAGAGAATAATTGGTATTTAAGTGCACTGATATGAATGATGCAGATAATCTGATAGAAATCTATAATTCTGTATTCTGCGATGTTTTCTATGCAGCAGACAAGAATGTCGTCCTGGTCCACTGGAAAAAATATTGTGAGCTGGAACAGTACAGAGAGCCCCTTATGAAGGCGCTTCAGGTGATTAATGCTCACAGCGGCTGTAATTATGTTGCCGATACAAGGGACGGCTTTAAAGATAATCCCATTGATACAAAATGGGTCGCAGAATACTTTATGCCTAAGGCAAAAGAGTACGGATGCAGTATTATATATTTTATAATCGACAAGGATAATTCGCTGAAAGAAGAACTTGAAGGACAGGAAAAGGATTCTGCTTCCATACTCGAGTTCAGATATATTTGGAGATAAAGATGTACTGCAAATTATACATACACAGCGATACGAGCGATGCTATTATAACGACTCTTGAAGCGCAATTTGGTTATTTTGAAAAGAAGATGTCTGATTACTGATTCCATATTACGATCGTTATGGGAAAACAAAATGCCTACTGTAGTAGTTTGTGATTATGAAGATGAATTAAATGATTTTGTATTGAACTAGGTACTAGACACCATTAAATATCGGAAAGGAAAAAGAGGTATTTCTGAAGGATCTGAAAAGATGAAAAATAAAAAGTTAGTCAGCATAATGATTATTATATTAGATATAATTCTCTTGGTGCTGTTTGTTTTGTTTATACCAAATATATTATGGCATATTGTTGGACCTGATTTTATTGAATATGAGAATTGGTCGGGAGAGCTTTCAAATACAATCGGATATCGTTTTGGCGCAGGAAGCTGTGAACTTTCTTTTATTTTGTTGAGAATGATTATATTCATTATACTTCAGATCAAGCTATTAAAAGACCAGGGCAAAGTCAGAAAAATATGGCCGGTTCTAATACATATAATTATAGGTGTTTTGGGATTGATATACTTTTTTAAATTCGCAGAAGGTCCCAATATGATATACAATCTTCAATTAATTTTCGATAACTAAGAAGGTAATGATGAAAGGCTTGACGAAGAAAACAAAGAATTCCATAAAAGTTGGATTATTATTATTTTTTATGATATTCATATATGGGTGCGGAAATGATGAGCCAGTACAGACTACTCTTTCTATACAGGAAACACAATGGAGTGAACTTGGGTCAACAACAAATGATCCAACTGTTTTAACTCCGTTACAACGTGGAGAGGTAGTTTATGACTCGCATGATACAAAGATAACTATAAAATCTGTCACGAACAATAAGGTGGTTCTTGAAATAGATGGCTATATGATTGAACCCAATGATGACGGATCTATTAATCTGAATGGAGAACCTGTAAAGAAAATAGAACTTACCAATTCGCAATCTATAGAATTAGATTCACAAACAATGAGTTCCGGATTTAATTTACAGATATCGTATGAGTAAAAACACATGGGAAGAGAATTACAGTTTTTCTAAATGAATGGGTGTAAAAAATGGCAGATTTTGATGTAAATGAATTAAGAAGAATACCATCGTTTTATGATTCGGAAGGAGAACATATGGATTTGGATAATCAATTCCTAGATGGGATGTTTAAATTTGAGAAAATTATGAATGGAGGAAGAAAATGAAAGTAGCAGTTACATATGAAAATGGTGAGGTGTTTCCACATTTTGGAAGAACACCACAGTTTAAGATTTATGAAATTGAAAGCGGTGAGGTAACGTCTTCACAGGTGATTGATACAGGTGAGACAGGTCATGGTGCACTTGCGGGATTCCTTAGAGAACGCGGCGTAGAAATTATGATATGTGGTGGTATAGGCGGTGGAGCAATTATGGCTATGGCCGAATCCGGTATTAAGGTGTATGCCGGTGCTTCCGGGGATGCTGATGAAGTGATTAAGTCTTATATTTCAGGTACTCTTGCTGAAATTGGAGAAGCAACTTGTGATCATCATGAGCATGAAGGTCATGGTGAACATGGTTGCGGTCATGGTGGATGTCATTAATGAATGATTTGATTGAGTTGTTTCTTACATTTGCTAAAGTAGGAGCATTTACATTTGGTGGTGGATACGCAATGATATCTCTGATTGAAGATATATGCGTAGAAAAGAAAAAATGGATTACACACGATGAAATGATGGATATTACAGTTATAGCTGAATCAACACCAGGACCGATAGCTATTAACTGTGCTACATATGTAGGATATAAGAGGAAGAAGTTCTTGGGAGCTATATTTGCAACTATTGGAATGGTTCTTCCATCGTTTGTTATTATCTTTCTAATTTCCAAATATCTAGATAGGTTTCTTGAAATATCCTGGATAAATAATGCATTTCATGGAATAAAAATAGCTGTTGGTATTCTAATACTGGATGCAGCTGTTACGATGCTTTCAAAGGCTAAATTAACATCACTTAAGATCATTATAATTATTGCATCATGTATAGCAATGCTTGTGATAAACTTTTTTTCTTTACATATTTCATCACTTGTAATTATGTTTTTTGCCATGTTGATCGGACTGGTATCCTTTCTGATAAATAACAAAGCAGAAAGGAGTGAAGCTGACTAATGATATATATTGATTTATTGATAGGATTTCTAAAGGTTGGTCTTTTTTCATTTGGCGGTGGGTATGTTTCGATAGCGCTGATTCGTGAAATTGTTTTATCGTATGGGTGGCTAGATGATGAAATGTTATCATATATGATTGCCGTAAGTGAAAGTACCCCCGGACCAATTATGGTGAATCTAGCAACATATATAGGGAGTACCAAAGGTGGGATTCTAGGAGCATTTATTGCTACAACCGCTGTTGTTATTCCAGCTTTTCTAATAATACTTGTTATAATGCTTTTATTTAAGAGTCTTTTGAAAAACAAAGTGTTTCAGGGAGCATTAAGTGGTTTAAAACCTTGTATTATAGGTATTATTCTTGCAACAGGAATATATATGATCTGGAAGAATTTCAATGTTTGTTCGGGGGCAGTGCCTGATATCCCGGCTATTGCTTTAACTATAGTATTGGGAGGATTATATTTTGGATTAAGAAAGCTTATAAAAAAGAAAATCTCGCCTATAATGTTAATATGCGTATCAGCAGTGTGTGGGATGATAGTTTATGGATTATTCTAAATTGGATCAATTTGAAGATATCGGAAAAAGTTTGATAGATGGTATGATCTTTTGTGGATGCAAAATAAACTTCCAGTAAAATCTACTAAAAGGGTATGCTTTCATTAGTAGAAAAATATCAGATTAAAGGGAGATTCATTATGTCTTTTTGTAGTAGTTGTGGAGCAAATGTTAATGATGCAGTGGTAGGGCGTTACAAGTAGATACTTGTAACGCCTTTTTCATCTATTCAGGGTAAGGGGTTTATGATATATTAAAATTGCAATATATAAAAATATTAGAGAATTAAATCTAAAATATCTCAAAGTAACATTAAAGAAAACAAAAGAATGGTAGTTATGAATAATCGAACAAAAAAAATAAATTTTGCAGGCATTGGCAAATCCCTGAAAAAAATAGTGCAAATATTTGGACTGATATTGGGCGTTTTGATACTTGTTATTTCCATTTTGTTATTCAATAAGATAAAAAGTGTCCTTAGTATTAAGCATGTTGACGAGGGAATATATTACATGGATTACGCCGGTAGAGTTAAAACAGATGAGTTGCTTGAAACAGACATTAAGTCGATTTCGGATTTACTCGAGTGGGTGCGCAAAGAAGAATTTTATAATATTCCAGTTTCATTTGATGAGGAAGGAATGGGTTGCGCTGCATTTTTAACAAAGACACCAGAGGGAAATGTAATAATGGGACGTAATTTTGACTACAAGGAAACCGATACTCTTGTAATTCATATATCGTCGAAGGGCTGTTATGAGTCGTATGCCCTAGCAGATCTCAAAGTTCTGGGGGTCGGTAGCAGGTCTGGCTTGATTCAACCGGATTCTAAAGAAGGAAAGGCCTTGATGCTTGCGGCTCCATATTGTGTTACTGATGGCATTAATGAAGCAGGTTTTGCTGCTGCAATCCTTGAGTTGGAGATGGGTGAGACACATATGGATACGGAGAGACACGATCTCTCAATATATACGGCTATTCGCGTGTTGCTAGATAAATGTGCAACGGTTGAAGAGGCGTTGACTTTGCTTTCTGATCAGGATATTCATACTGGCCTCGGTGTTTCTTATCATCTATTCCTTGCTGACAATACAGGGCGCTGTGTTGTAGTTGAATGGCTTGATGGTGAAATGTGCATTAACGATTTGAATGCTGCGACAAATTCTGTTCTTACGGAGGGGATTCATTATGGTGATGGTGGTATTGATAGTAGATATGACACCATAAATGATACGTTGAAGGAACAAGGCGGCATCCTCACAAAGGATGAGGCAAGAGATTTGTTGGAAAAAGTTTCGCAGAGTAACACAGAATGGTCCTGTGTTTATGATCTTACAGATTTCAGTTTCGATGTATACATGGACAAAGATTTTAAAAAAGCAATACATTTTAATTAATATGAAAAAAGTGCAGTTTGTACTGCAGTGCTTTTGATAAGTTCTATTATAAAATAAACTACGAAGGCATAGTCATTATGAACGGTCTGATCTTAGTGTATTAGAGTAACAAATTTTAACTATTGGGAATAAAGATATTGAAAATTTGGAATTATGTGGATGGGGATTTTATGATTCCCCTACCGATTTTTGATGATTTATTTAAAAGCGAGATTATTTTAAAAATGAGGATGGATGGTTGATTAGATTAGAGATAATTACAAGAGAAAACAATTGGAGGTGAAAACATGTTAGAAATATTAAAAGCGAGGTTTCAGGATAATATGAATCTTCATATGGAACTGAGTTGGCTTGACGTGGAGAAACGTTTGCTTGAGCATCCGGGCTCCATGGACGTTTTGAGAAGGATGGAGGAGAGCGGCGGAGAACCGGATACCATCGGCTATGACGAAAAGACGGGAAAACTAATTTTCTGCGACTGCGCAAAGGAGTCCCCTTCTGGGCGCAGAAGCCTGTGCTATGACGAAAAGGCATTACAGGGGCGTGCTAAAAACCCGCCGTCAGGCAGCGCCGAATGGAAAGCAAAAGAAATCGGCGTTTTGATCATGACGGAGGAACTCTATCGCCGACTGCAAAGTCTCGGGGAATTTGATTTGAAAACGTCAAGTTGGATCGCTACGCCGGATGATATTCGCGACAAGGGCGGTGCATTGTTCTGCGAACGACGTTACGGAACGGTTTTCACATTTCATAACGGGGCGGATTCATACTATTCCGTGCGCGGGTTCAGAGGTTATACTCTTATATAAATTCATGTTTGCCGGGATGGACGTTGGAACAGTAACCGGGAATTTAATGAAATAGGTGAGAATATGAGATTTGATGATTTTGTTTGGGCAAGAGAGCCGGATAAATATGTAGTTGACGGAAATCCTGTAGCTTTGAATCATAATAATATATGTGTTAATATATGGTGGTGTAATAAAAAAAGGAAGTAAAACATGCCAGAAAATGATATAGTTGATATAAAGAAATTTATAATTTATTATTTTATAAGGAGGTAAGAAAAAATGGGTGTTAATCGTTTTGTGTTGAATGGGGTTTCGTATCATGGCCATGGTGCTATAAATGAAATTCCAGGAATCATTAAGTCAAAAGGATTTAAGAAGGCTTTTGTAGCTTCAGATCCTGATCTGGTTAAGTTTGGGGTTACGACAAAGGTTACTGATTTGTTGGAACAGAATGGAATTGAATATGAAATATATTCAGATATTAAGCCTAACCCAACCATTGAAAATGTACAGAGTGGCGTTGCAGCTTATAAGGCATCTGGTGCAGATTTTATGATCACTATAGGTGGCGGTTCATCTATGGATACAGGAAAAGGAATAGGTATCATAGTAAATAATCCAGAGTATGCAGATGTTCGTTCTCTTGAAGGAGTTGCACCAACAAAGAATCGTACAGTATTTACTATAGCTGTTCCTACAACAGGAGGAACTGGCGCTGAGTCAACAATCAATTATGTAATCACTGATGTTGAGAAAAAACGTAAATTTGTATGTGTAGACCCTAACGATATACCTGATGTAGCGGTTGTTGATCCGGATATGATGTCTACTATGCCTAAAGGCCTGAGTGCTTCAACAGGAATGGACGCGCTGACACATGCCATCGAGGGTTACACCACAGCTGCAGCGTGGGAACTTTCGGATTGCTTGAATCTTGAAGCTATTAAGCTCATAGCCGCTAATCTTAGAAAAGCTGTTGAAAATGATCCTGAAGGCCGTGAAGGTATGGCGCTTGCACAATATGTTACGGCTATGGCATATTCAAATGTTGGACTTGGTATAGCTCATTCTATGGCACATACACTTGGAGCGGTTTATGATACACCGCATGGTGTTGCCTGCGCGATGATGCTTCCGATAGTTATGGAGTTCAATGCTGAGGCAACTGGAGAAAAGTTTAAATATATAGCAGAAGCATTTGGGATAGATACACAGGGAATGGATCAGGCTACATATCGAAAAGCAGCTATAGATGCTGTTAGACAGCTTTCTGTTGACGTGGGTATACCTACAAAGCTTGATAAGCTTAAAGAAGAAGATCTTGATTTCCTTTGTGAGTCAGCAGCTGCAGATGCATGTGCGCCAGGTAATCCTAGAACTGCAAGTCTTGAAGAATTTAGAGAAATGTTTAAGAAATTGATGTAATAAACTTATTGTAGCCAGGGGGATTTCCCCTGGCTTTTTGATAACTAGCAAATGTATATTCCAGTTTATATGTCGGAGATTATTATGCAAGTTTTTATGGTACTTATTTGATAGATATCAAATATATTTGAAAAAATAAGTAAAATGTTATTTATTCTCTTTAAGTTTATCGATTATTTTCTGATAAAGATTATGTTTCATGCTAGGAAATGCAGTAAGCAAGCGACGTGTTCCAAAAAGCTTGCTGTACATAAACTCTTTCTTCAGGTGTTCAAAACGTTCTTCAAGCTCCTGTCGGCGTTTCTGATAGTCTTCCTTGCTGTTCTTTATAGCACTAAGCAATTCTTCTTTGTTTTCGCTTAGATTCTCGTGTAGTTGCTCTTGCTTTTTAGTTGCTGTTTCATACCCCTGCTCAAGCTTATCCATTGTTTTTATAGTTCCAGATCCTATTATTTCAGACATTTCATCACTGATTTTAAGAATGGATTTCTGGATATCCTCCATTCTTTCGAGCTGTTTATTCATTTTGAGAACTGTAAGAACAGTGATTACAATGTCAGCAACGAAAATCATGTAGATAATTATAAGGAATATATCGCCCAGTATGTGGGGAATCATATCAACTAATTTTTCTATTCCAGGCTGTATTACCCTTAAGACAAATGCTATGGCCAGTCCCCAGATCATACTGAATTCCAGACATATATATCCGTTTATATTAAACTTTCTATCACTGTAATCCCACCATCTTGCGTGAAAAAGTTTGTCAAGAATAAAACCTGCCAGAAATTCGATTAAAGAAGCGAATACTATACCTATAGCAAACAGGATCATTGGGTGAGATGTATCGACGGATGTTTTGATTCCGAGAATACTACCTATAAGAAAAAGCACGATAAGCACCATAAGAACACCGGAACCATATACCGGACATATAGGTCCATTCAAAAAACCCCTATTAACTATTTTCCCCTGAGTGACTGCATGAAAGACAACTTCTATCATCCAGCCTATAAGAGAATAGATTATAAAGTACCAGAATATCTGGTAAATAGTCATTCCACAAATCATATTGATTCCTTTGTTTTACTTTAATATTTACACTATAGTATGCCACAAAAACCATCAAAAATAGATTGGCAGATGGTCGCCATCTTCTTTGGAGACTGCTTCTTATGCCTTCTTATTATCCATTTATAAGATCCTTTCGAAATGTTTTGACTTTACAGTTTTATGAATTGTGTTCAGGCCGAGGCCTGTTCTGCTGACGAACACATGTTGTGATGCTACACTTGTAAACACAAAGATATTATAACATCATCTGTTATAAAATATAATAATATGGTATGCTTCTAAAGGCTGAAAGATGTAATATTTTAATAGGTGAATATACTATGAATAGAAAAAGGCAGATATCTGAAAGTTTTCGACTGAGTGCACTTCTTTCGTTCTCAGGAGGACTTCAGGATGCGTATACTTACAATATAAGAGGGCATGTGTTTGCAAATGCACAGACAGGTAATCTAGTTCTTATGAGTCAGCATTTTATGCAACGAGAATGGATGATAGGTTTTCGTTATCTTATTCCAATTTTCTCTTTTGCGCTCGGTATTTTGATTTCAGAACAGGTGGGACACAAGTTTAAACATGCGAAGAAGATTCACTGGAGACAGATTATACTTATACTCGAGATTATACTTCTTGGGATAGTTGGTATACTGCCTCAGGAATATAACATGCTTGCAAATATATTGGTTTCGTTTTCCTGTGCTATGCAGGTACAGTCTTTTAGAAAGGTTCATGGTTATGGATATGCCAGTACTATGATTATAGGAAATCTAAGAAGTGGAACGGAAAGCTTATCAGAATATATTAGAGACAGAAATAAGGAAGAGTTTACAAAAGCTATAAACTATTATGGAATAATTCTTATTTTTGCTATAGGAGCTGGTGTGGGTGGAGTTCTGTCAGGTGTGTTAGGCGAAAAAACCATATGGATATCTGTGGTACTTCTACTTGTGGATTGTATAATGATGAAAAGAAAATATAGTATCAGTGTTTGACAGCGAGATGATGACAGATGAGGCAACCCAATCGACTTGTAATAAAAATGTGCCAGAAATAATTAGCACTCACCACTTGACAGTGCTAACAATTAGTGCTATAACATAGTCAGAACAAAGGAATAGAGAAGATTCCGGGTAAGAATCCAAACGCTCCTTCCCTTGCTCATGAAACTTATTTAATTATATTTTTCTTGAGAAGGAGGAATGACTTATGTTACTACCTAGTATTTTTGGAGAGAATTTGTTGGATGACTGGATGGATTTTCCAAGAATGGATTTCGGAGATATCGACCGAAAACTCTATGGAAAGAGAGCTGCACAGGTTATGAAGACTGATGTGCATGAGCATGATGACAAGTATGAGCTTGATATTGATCTTCCTGGATTTAAGAAGGACGAGATTAAGTTATCACTTGAAAATGGTTACTTGTCAGTAAGCGCTGCTAAGGGACTTGATAAGGAAGAAAAGGATAAGAAGGGTAAACTTATCCGTCAGGAACGTTATGCAGGTGCTATGCAGAGAAGTTTTTATGTAGGAGATGCAGTTAAGCAGGAAGATGTAAAGGCTAAGTTCGAAGATGGAGTTTTGAAATTATCAATTCCTAAGAATGAAGCAGAGAAACTTCCAGAAAAACAGTATATAGCTATTGAAGGATAATACAGAGTGTGTGATAGTTTTTCTGTAAATAAGATATCCTAAGATAATTGACGAGCTGTATGGCGGTAAGATTACCGTTGTCCAGCTCGTTTTGACTATACCTAATTCCATTGATTTCGTCAAGAATTATGATAGAATTGGCATATAATTATATTCCAGTTAAATGTAGCAAGAGGTTTGATTTTTATAGTATAGAAAATTAATCAGGATAATGGGATAAGAAATATGGATAATAATAGAATTATGAAGATAGATTACGAATGGACAGATGGAAGTAATGAGGATTTCCATAAGTTTTATCTTAAAACAGAGGAATTCTACAGCAGTATTGTCGGTGGCCTGAAGAACCGTACTGCGTTTGTTCCGTATAACATTTCGGAGAGTATACCGTATGTTCTGATAGCTTCAGTTTCTGATAAAGCTGTCGGGTGTGCCGGATTGAAAGCTTATTCGGATTCTGAAGTTGAGATCAAAAGAGTTTGGGTAGATCCGGAATTCAGAGGTAATCATATATCTACTGCCTTGATGGATGCATTGGAGAAAAAGGCATTAGAACTTGGATTCAACCGGGCAATCCTTCAAACAAGGCCGCAGATGGAAGAAGCAGTTCATTTATACACAAAACGCGGATATGCGTTGATCGATAACTATCCGCCTTATGATAAGCTTGAAGGAGCGATTTGCTTCGCGAAAGAATTATGATTGATAGTATGAAAAACCGGAAGAAACCTTACCAAGAATTGAGGTCGTTATGGCACAGAAATATCAGATTGGTGATACTGCATATATCGTTGAATCTAACCGCTTCATAAGAGATGTGAAGATTACGAAACATATAGCAGGTTCATATATTATAAAGTTTGTAGATTCCGGCGGTGGGATAAGAGTTCATGAGAGCAGATTATTTCCTTCCGAGGAAGATGCAAATAATATGTTAAAAGAAAGAGCATATCACAATTCATGTTAAATGTCCTTGATGGCCGATTGAATGAAAATTGCACGATTTCTGAAAATAATTCTCTTAAGGATTCCTTAATGCAAAATGATATATTGTATGGATATATATGATGAACCTTTTAATAATATATGAAAATACATAAGTGGAAGGAATGGTAAGTTTATGAAAATGTTTAAGAGAATAATAGGAATTCTGCTTGCAATTTTGTTTCTGGTTCTGTTCGATCTTGTTGCGGGAAGAATACAGAATAATTTCGATGGTGCTCCCGGATATGTGGCTAAGAGTATTCAGAGAATAGTATTCTTTGCAGTAGAACTTATTATATTTGTAAAACTGTATAGGAAAGAAAGCATAAGAAGTGTAATAAACATGGAAGGATTCAGGAAGGCTGTTCCTGCATATATTGCCATGCTTCTTTATATAGTATTTGATGTTTTAACCTATGCCATAATAGGAGCAAAGCTCTGGCTGAATACGACAGTTCCAATCGTTGTTTCCTGCTTGTTTCTTATGCAGCTGGCTACAGGATTATGGGAAGAACTGACATTCAGAGCATTTGTCTGTGAAGGATATTATCAGGATGGACAGCCGACCTTTAAGAGTAGGCTTATTTATGCCATCATAAGTATGATAGTTTTTGGGGCGGTTCACTCAATAGAATGTGACTCCATGGAGCAGGCTGTTTATAGATTTATTATGACAGGCGTATGGGGATTCGCATTTGCTTCAGTGTACTTAT
Source organism: Lachnospiraceae bacterium NE2001 (assembly GCA_900110635.1). Classification (GTDB taxonomy): domain Bacteria; phylum Bacillota; class Clostridia; order Lachnospirales; family Lachnospiraceae; genus Eubacterium_Q. The sequence goes on along the minus strand of FOEK01000015.1, from coordinate 64,542 downwards.
ATACCCATAATATTCTTGCGGCATCGTTCATTCATTTCTTCACGGATATCTTTCTTAACATTTCAGTATTTATAGAAGAGTGGAACGAATCAACGCTGTTTATAATTCTGGATAATTACGTGCAGTGGGCGATGCTGGCTGTTATTCTTATAGTGGCGATCATATTTTTACATAAAGAGCCGGTCAGGGAGTAGTAGTCGTGAAAGGGTGGATTGAAGTTTGTTTAAGAAATCTGTTTTTCAAATATTAAATGGTTTCAGGGCTATAGCATTCTGGATATTTGCTTCGCTGCTTGTGATAAGTGTTATGGCAGCTGCACAAGAGTCGAAGGTAAATGTTACAGTAGAGGACGGGGTTCTGGGCGATAAGATAAATGAATATGGAGCAGGTACCAGAATCCAGGAGTTTTATTGTACTTGTAATGGTGAAAAGATAGTTGTTCAAGATACGGATGGACATAAAACCGGAGATAAGGTTCAGTTGATATTCAGAGATGGCGAGTATTATTCTCTTGTTAGTCGGGATTTTCCTGAAAATGGTGTGGATTTTTGGAACAGAATAAGCTATAGATTTACTATGGCAACCGGAGGGAATCTTCTCTTTACAGTAATAGCGTATGTTTTCCTTTTGATATTAACATTTAAAACCATAAAGGAAACATGGAAGGAATATCCAGTGTTGCATATCGTTACACATATATGTGGACTGATATCTTTATTTTTATTCATGATATACTGCTTCTGGCTCGATTTTCTTAATCTGATTATCTATGCTGTTATCTTTGCAATCATCTGGATTGTTAGGGCTTTTCTGCATAATGCCAGGAAAAAAGAAGAATAGTTAAGACATATCATCCCCTCTCTTCACAGATATATAAAGCTGATAATAAATTAAACTAACTGAATAACGAAATGTTATTGAGCCTGTGAGCATTTGGAAAAATCCTGATGTTCTGGGCAGGCTTGAAAACGCCGGAAGCATATGATGGCAAATGTAATAACAGGAATAAGAATGTGATATCTGATTGCATAACGAGCTATGACATGAAAAAACTGGATGAAATGTTTGCGTATTATGGCAGTAAGGGCTGCGATGTTAAAAAACTGGGAGATTATACAGATGAGGAAAATACAGTATAAAAGATTAGATACGGACTGTTTTAACGCTCATTCACTGGATTCTTTTGTCCGCCATCAGATAGTTACTGAGTGCTGGAGAGAGGTTCATAATAAATGGGTACTTGTGCCTAATCCTTTTGTTGAAAGCTGGACAATAGAACAGTGCCGTGAGGTAGCTGGAGATATAGTGCAACATATGAACCAGGATCAAACAGGTTTTGGTGCATTTGATGGCGAACGTATCATTGGCTTCGCAACCGTATCACACGACATATTTGGAGAAACAGCAAATTATGTGGAACTGGTCTGTTTTCAAGTTTCAGAAGATTATCGCCACCAGGGCATTGGAAAGAAACTCTTTACAATGATCTGTGAAGAGGCCATGCGGCTTGGAGCAGATAAGCTGTACATATCCGGTCATTCCTCAAAAGAATCACAGGCAGCGTACCAAGCACTTGGATGCAGGCACGCAGATGAGATTAATAAGATTCTGGCTGAGAAGGAGCCATTTGACGTACAGTTGGAATATATATTATAGTTTCGTACTAATGAGGATTTAAACATGATAGAGACAGAAAGGCTCCTTTTACGGGAGTATACAATTTATCGATTGAAAATTTTGAAGGTCCGTTTCCTACTTTGTATCTTTTGCATGGACTTACTGACAATTATAATGGATGGCTAAATTATAGCAGAATTCGATTATGGGCAGAGCAAAGTGGACTTGCAGTTATTATGCCTTCAGGTGAGAATTCTTTTTACCTGGATATTCTTGTTAAGGATGGCTGCCTGGGAGATTTTGGTGAGTATGTTGGAAGGGAACTGGTTGATGTGACGCGAAAGATGTTTCCGCTATCGCCAAAGAGAAAAGACACATTTCTCGGCGGATTATCGATGGGTGGATTCGGTACTTGCAGGAATTCATTAAAATACTGTGATACATTTAGCAAGGCTATTGTTCTCTCAGGAGCCTTACATTTCTATGAGTATCCTGCTGAGTGGGTTAGAACCGAGGGAAATATGGTTGGAGAGGTTAAGAATTTTGGTAACTTGGAAGAAACCAGGAATACGGATCGGAATCCACGGTATCTGATGGATATGATTAAAAATGATCCCGATAAAGAATTTTCATCATTTTATATTGCGTGCGGACTAGGAGATGATCTACTTGAGGCAAATCGTGCTATAGCTAAGGCACTTAAAGAAGCAGGTGCCGATGTTACATATGAAGAGGGTGAAGGAATACATGATTGGATTTTCTGGGATGAATATATTCAGCGTGCTATAAAATGGATGGGTTTTTAAATATACAAGCAAACAATCTAATAGCAAGTTATATCGGCAGTTTATCGAGCTCTTTCTCTAAGAAAAGATATCGATAAATTCCAGTTTGTTGGGAAGATATGATAGCAAGATTTATTTCAGTTTAATAATCCATATACTACAGGGATAGATTGTAAAATTGGAAGAAAGATGCAGCATGTAAAACTGGATAGATTGATAAAAATATAAATGTCAACCTGCATATAGTGGTGGGTTGACATTTTGTTTTGCCTTTGTTATAACCTACTATGTCCTAAAAAATTATTGGCAAGTCCAAAGAACAATCATCAACGTGTCTTGTATGAACAATCATCAGATGTCTTGTATGAACAATCATCGGCATGTCTAATATAAAAACGATATAGCGAGGGGAAAATGAATATTCAGAATCTTACTAATGAAATAATAGATGGAAGAAGACTTGGAAGAGAGGATGACCTAAGCTTCCTTAAAGAATGCCCACTTGATGAACTGACAGAAGGTGCGGACAAAATACGCAAGGAGCTGGTAGGTGAAAGAGTTGATCTATGTACTATAATTGCTGGAAAGAGTGGCAATTGTGGTGAGAACTGCAAGTTTTGCGCCCAGTCTGCTCACAACCACACAGAGTGCGAAGTATATGGTCTTATGGATTACGACAGGATATATGCGGAAGCTAAATCTAATGAAGAAGAGGGCGTGGATAGATTTGCCATAGTTATATCAGGACACAGCCCATCTAAGGAAGACTTTGAAAAATTGATTGAAATATATAAAAAGCTTAGAAATGATCTTAAGATATCACTTTGTGCCTCGCTTGGATTTCTGACACAGGAACAATTCGACAGGCTCTATGAGGCAGGAGTCAGAAGCTATCACAATAACATCGAAACATCGCGGAGATTTTTCAAACATATATGCACTACTCACACATTTGACGATAAGATTGCTAATATAAAGAGAGCACAGGCTTCAGGACTTAGCGTCTGCTCAGGTGGCATCATCGGAATGGGTGAAACCATGGACGACCGAATCGATATGGCGCTCGAACTTTCGGAACTGGGCATCGGGTCAATCCCAATCAATTCGCTCATCCCTATCCCTCATACACCGCTGGAAAACCTTCCGACCCTTACGGAAGATGAAATCCTCAGGACAGTAGCTATCTTCAGATACATCAATCCGAAGAGTAACATACGGCTTGGTGCAGGAAGGAAACTGATAACTGGAAATGGAATCGCGGCATTTACAGGTGGTGCAAGCGCGACGATAACAGGAAATATGCTGACAACTTCAGGTTCAACAATCCAGAGTGACCGCGATATGCTCAAGGCTCTGGGCAGAAAAATAGTATAAAAGATAGTAAAAATATATATAATTCAAAAATGCCTTTACCTATGATATACTGCAGAGTTGAAAAAACAGGGCGATAGTTTTTACGCCTTCAGGATAAGAAAAAGACGAATAAGTATGGCTTGGGAAGAGGCATTTTTATTGCAACCGTGATGGACTGTTTTCAATTGATCCCATAAAGGGCATCGATATCATCACTGTTTGAATATATTGGAAGGATTATTTCTATGATAATTGATAGACGTATAGATGCCGGGAAGGCGTTTGACTGGGGAAGAACTTCTGAAGAATACGCAAAATACAGGGATGTCTATCCGAATGAATTTTATCAGAGGATTGCAGATAGAGGGCTTTGTATAGATGGACAGAATGTGCTCGATCTTGGGACAGGAACCGGCGTACTGCCACGTAATATGTACCGGTATGGAGCAAATTGGACAGGAACTGATATCTCTCCTGAACAGATAGAACAAGCTAAACGCCTGTCGGAAGACGCCGATATGAAGATTGATTTTCAAACGGTATCTACAGAAGAAATTGATTTTCCAAAAGAAAGCTATGATGTAATTACGGCTTGTCAGTGTTTCTGGTATTTCGATCATGAGCGGGTTATGCCCAAATTGGCTGACATTCTTAAGCCGGATGGAAGGCTGCTGATCCTATATATGGCATGGCTTCCTTTTGAAGATAAGATAGCAGGAAAAAGTGAGGAGCTTGTTCTGAAATATAGTCCTAACTGGACAGGTGCCGGGGAGACCAAACATGCTATATGGATCCCCAATGTGACTTATGAGTATTTCGAATTGGAAGATCATGAAGAATACGATTTGAAGATATCCTTTACTAAGGAATCATGGCATGGGCGGATGAAAGCCTCTCGAGGCGTGGGTGCGTCATTGTCGGAGGAAGAACTTGAAAAATGGGATGAAGAACACAGGGAATTGCTTGATGAAATAGCGCCTGAGCAATTCGAGGTACTTCATTATGCTGCATTGGCAGTACTGAAGAAAAAATAACTTCCAGTTTTTCTGAAAAGGGAGTAGTATCATTTGACGTTGCGTTATATATTTTTAAGCCTGAGCATTACTTAAATGGGATCAAATCTTCAGTTATTATTTTTATTCCGGAGGAAATATCTTGAAAAGGGAAATTCTAATAGTAGATGATGATATAGACATTGCTATGATCATTACGGATATGCTTACGGATCAAGGGTTTGGAGTAACTCATGCCCGAAGCAGCGAGGAGGCATTTGAAATTCTGACAGATAAAAGCTTCCATCTCATAATTCTCGATATTAATCTGCCGGATGCTCTCGGTTTTGAAGTGTGCCGTGAACTACGAAAAGTATCAGAGGTTCCTGTTATTTTTGCAAGTGCCAGAACCAGTGAAACAGACCGAATCACAGGGCTCGATATAGGTGGGGATGATTACATTCCAAAACCGTTCTCTATGAAGGAACTGAGGGCGCATATAAATGCATTGCTCCGCAGGACCTACGGATTCGATGATGAAAAGACTGTAACCTTCGGTGATATCACTGTAGATATTGGTTCTCGTACGGTAACAAAAGGAGGGAATGACATAAATCTGTCGATGCGTGAATTCGATCTTTTGGCATTTCTATGTACTCATCCCAATACGGCCCTCTCTAAGGATAAGCTGCTCAGTGAAGTATGGGGAGCGTTCTCTGAGGTTGAACCGAAAACACTTGCCGTACATATACGCTGGCTCAGAGAAAAACTGGAGGATAATCCGGCAGAGCCCCAATATATCAAAACAGTTTATAAGGTCGGATATATTTTGGAGGCAGAAATATGAAGAGACGAGTATTAAAGGTTACTGTGATTTTTTCACTGCTTCTTATGGCAGCAACCGGCATTTTAGCTTTAAGTTCTCGGAAGTCATCTCCACAGGATGATAGGTCACAGCAGCTTATTGATTTAAATGAAATATCACAGCTCATTAATCGCGGAGATTACGATACAGCAAAACAGAAGACGGATGAATATGCTGATATGCTGCGTTCAAAACCTCTTGAGGAATCCGTCGGAATAAATGGGATTGTTATGTGTACCCTCACCATTATCTTTATGGCGATGGTATTTTTGTATGTATATATAAATATTCTCCGTCCTTTTGATAAGATGAAGGACTATGCATCGGAAGTGGCAAAGGGCAATTTTGATCTGCCACTGAATTATGAAAGATCTAATTATTTTGGTGCATTTACCTGGGCCTTTGATAGTATGAGGAAAGAAATAACACGTTCTAGAATGGCGGAGAGAGAAGCTATAGAGAATAACAAAACCGTAATAGCAACCCTTTCCCATGACATCAAAACGCCAATCACTTCCATCCGTGCATATGCGGAAGGTTTGGAAGAAAATCTTGATACATCTCAGGAAAGACGTTCCAGATATCTGGAGGTCCTTATGAGAAAATGTGATGAGGTTACTGAACTTACAAATGATCTCTTTCTACATTCTCTTTCGGATCTCAACATGCTTCAGATGCAGCCGGAGGAGTTTGAACTAGTGCCGTTCCTTAAGCAGTCCATTAGTGAGATCGCTGCAGAGCGTGAGGATGTCCTGTTCAGAAAGCCGGATATATCTCCGGTTATCTATGTTGATAAGAAAAGAATCAATCAGATAGTAGAGAACCTGATAAACAATTCCCGTAAATATGCCAAAACAAATATTATCGTTTCGATAACTCAGTCTGATGATATAGTTTCAATTCATTTCAGAGATAAGGGACCAGGAATCCCTGATGAGGATATGCCGTTTATAACTGATAAGTTTTATCGTGGTAAAAATGTGGGTGATGAAAATGGCTCCGGTCTGGGACTTTATATAGTAAGGTACATTGCCGAACAGTCCGGTGGAAGTCTGGAGCTTATAAATCATACTTCCGGAGAAGAGGGACTCGAAGCAGTGGTGAGCCTCCCGATAAAAAAACATTAAAAAAGATTTCTCTTAAATACTTCTTAATAAGTATTTATCTAAACTGTGATCATGAACCACAAATTATGAATCGCGGATTATGAACCGCGGATTAGTGGATTATGATAGAAGAGGAGAAATTCGAAATGAAAAAATCAATTCTTTCGGCAAGAGGGCTCTGCAAAAGCTTTGCTCATAACGGCGGACAGATACATGTGATCACAGATGCGGATCTCGATATCTATGAAGGGGATTTTACCGTAATAATGGGTGCTTCGGGTTCCGGTAAATCAACTATGCTTTATGCACTCAGCGGAATGGACAGAGCCACTGCAGGTGAGGTTATCTTTAACGGTGAGAATATTACGGAGATGAGCGAGAAGAAGCTGGCCAGACTTCGCTGCACGGATTTTGGTTTTGTATTCCAGCAGATTCATCTGGTAAGTAATCTTTCATTATTTGAAAATGTAGCGATTCCAGGATATCTGGATAAAAGCCGTTCTGTAGAAGAGGTTGATTCTTTTGCAGATAGTCTTCTTGAGAAAATGAATATTACTGATATAAAAACCCAACTTCCGGCTCAGTGCTCGGGAGGAGAGCAGCAGAGATGCGCCATAGCAAGAGCACTCATAAATCGTCCGGCGCTTGTATTTGCAGATGAACCTACGGGAGCACTCAATCGAAAGAACACAGTTGAGGTTCTGGACCTTCTGACTGAGTGTAACCGTGAAGGACAGAGTATTCTTATGGTTACTCATGATATGCGTGCGGCTCTCAGAGCAACAAGAATACTTTATATCGAAGATGGAAAAATCATCGGTGATATGACGTTGCCGCCTTATAAATCAGAGGATGAGAAGAGCCGTGAAACTCAGGTGAACGCATGGCTTTCTTCCATGTCATGGTAGGAGGCGCGTTATGGATATAATTAAGCTTATCAGATCAAATATTCGTTATAAGAAGGGTTCCTTCAAAGGTATTATGATACTTATGATGATCATAGCCCTTTCTGTTTCGGTAATAGTAAGTCTTAAAAGAAATTTTCCGAATTCCATCGAGAGTACCTATGACCGTAAGTATGATGCAAATATAACTCTGAATATCCGAAGTGAGTTTCTGACAGATGAAATGGTTGAGGAACTGAAGGATAATCCGCTGGTAGGTGATGTAAGTGTAATAGATGCGCTGTGTCCTTATAGATGTACTTATTCTAACGGAAAAAATGAATCATTCGATACCAGGTTTATAGCGCAGAATGATACGATTGATTCTATCTGGAATGAGGACATGACAGATATCGTCACAGAAGTACCGAAGTTATCCAAGGGAGAAGTTTATCTTTCGAGAGTATTGAAGGATTATGATAATCTGAAAATCGGGGATAAAATGACTGTATATTTTGAAGGAGCATCCTATGAATTTACCATAAAGGGATTTGTGGAAGAACCGGCATGCGGAAGTTCCTTTATATCACTGAAGGTTTCTTTTATAAGTCAGGAGGATTTTGATGAGATTTTTGATAACAGAAAGAAGGCATTAGCTGATAATCCGGAGATCAGTTTGGACTTATATAAAATTGTTTATATTACTAAAGCGGATGACTGTGATCTTACCGATAATAAGTTTGCGCAGGAAATAAATAAAACATCAGATATAGAAAGCTATGCACAAGGAGTTCTGACCAGATCCGAAAGCCTGTATTATCATGGACTTATGACGGATATAATTCTGAACATTTTTCTTTCGTTTGTAATTATTCTGGTGGTTATAGTCTTTGTGGTAATGTCAAACAGCATTTCCTCAAGTATAGAAATGAATTATACAGACCTTGGAATTCTGAAGGCTCAGGGCTTTGACAGCAGCAGACTGAAAACAGTATTTCTCGGACAGTATATGCTGGCGGAAATCATCGGAATAGTTTTAGGCTTTATATTATCTGTACCGGTTGTAATATATCTTCCGAGAGCATTTGAATCAATCGTGGGTATCAAGATAGTCGGAGGCGTTGCAATAGGTCGCAGCCTTCTGATCCTTCTGGGAGTACTTATTATTTCGGCATTATATATAATGCTCATATCCGAAAAGGTAGGAACCATATCTCCTATAAGAGCTGTATCCGGCGGAAGATGCGAAGTGTTCTTTGACAGCAGGCTTACACTTCCGATAAAGGGAAGAGCACTTTCTCCGAGTCTTGCCTTCAGGCAGTTTACTTCAGGAGGAAAGCGTTATGTGGCATCAATACTGATAGCATCGCTTCTTGTATTTTTCCTTATGACAATGACCGGAATGACTGATGCGGTATCGTCGGAAAATGCGCAGAGAGCTATGGGTGCTACATCTGAGAATATTACAATATCTGTGGATACGGAAGAACGCAGTCCGGAAAATACAGAGTATGTGAGAAATCAGTTTGAGAGTATAGAAGATATTATCAGAGAGTATTCCGATATAGAAGAACGCTATGGCTTTGAGGGTACGTATATGGTATTAAACGGTGAAAAGCTGTACTGCCGTATGGCTGATGATGAAGAGGTATTTACCGTTACTAAAGGACGTGCGCCTCTCTATGAAAATGAAATTGTTGTGAGTCAGATATATGCGGAGGATATGGGATATAATATCGGTGATGTTTTGGAAGTCTCCTATAGAGGCAGGAAGAAAAATTGTGTGATTTCCGGATTTATTACAGATATCACAGATGCAGGACGATTCTTTGGAATGAACAGCGAGGCTGCAGCATACTTTATAGACGATTTTGTCGTACAGTATGTGGGCTATAAGCTTTCGGATCCTGAAAAAGCAGAAGAAATCAAAGATAAGATCGAGTCCGAGCTGTCAGGAGATATTTTCATATCTGTATATTCGGAGGACGGTTCCGCGCCTAGATTGATAACAACGATAGCATATTCGATCAAGGCTGTCATATATATTATCTCTGTAATATTTGCTCTGGTGGTTGTATCCATGATATGCACGAAGACATTTGTCAGGGAAAAGATAGACATAGGAATATTTAAGGCTTTGGGATTTACTTCAAGGAATCTCAGACTGCAGTTTGCGGTAAGATTTCTTATAGTTGCCTTCTTCGGAATCATAATTGGAACTACGCTCAGTCTGACATTATCTGAAAAACTCCTTTCATATATGTTGAGAAGCATGGGAATAGTAAACTTTGTTATTGATTACAGATTTATCACTGTATTTCTTCCGATAGTGGCTGTAGCTCTTTGTTATTTCCTGTTTGCATATATGGCAGCGGGTAAGACCAAGAGGGTTGAAGTAAGAAGTCTTATCACGGAATAATAATCGTATTCAAACATTATCCTTGAGATTTCACGAAATCAATGTAATTATATATAGTCAAAACGAGCTGAATAGTGGTAATCTTTACCGCTATTCAGCTATATTTTTATCTTAGTTTTATAAATATATTGAACAAAATACCTTCTCCAAAAGTATACGATATATAGCGCATATGATTAGATTTTTGTTACTTATCCTTACTCGACTTTTTTCGTTATTTTCTGTCTTTTTCAATAATTTGACCACTATATGTAGTGGTTGTTCTATTCCAATAAAACCCCCAATTATATCGATATCGCCATTTAGATTATGTTGTTTCAGTCTGTATTTTGTTACATCGTTATGATATATTAGAGCAGTAACAGATAAATAATTATCTTACAGCATAACTGACTACTGACCGAACGGGATACTGCTTATGGGAAGAATTTCCAGGCGTTTATAAAAAAAGCTCCGCAAACCGAGAGGTTATATAAATCTTTTTTGCAGGAAGGTGTTAATAATGTGGTTTAAGATGCATCCATGGGTATTTCCAATAATCATAGGTGGTATCGGTATATTATATTTGATATTAAATATTGGAGCAATCATCGAGACAAAAAAGATTCAGGCAAAAGGATCTGATCATCATATATCGGGCATTCCGTTTCTTGGTGGAATACATCTACTTATCGCAGGACTCATCAGTCCGATCAAAAGGCTGGCGCTGTTCTGTGTTTTGGATTATACATTCTGGAGTTTTCTATATGCGGTATTTATAGGAGACTGTTTTAAGAAAAATGATGCTATTGATGGAGAAAACCAGTATGCAACCGACGTAAAGAAAGACAGGATGGAAGTAAGACCTGTCAAAACATCCGGTGTGCGTGTCAGTGATGTAATCGTATGTTTGATACTGGTTATATTTTCTGTGGCAGGTTTCATGGGCGGAAATGTTATTCTGGGATATCTGGCGGGAGTGCCTGCGGTATTGTTGTTTCCGTATCTGACATTGAAAAGACCGTTTTTCAAGGCGGATGTCTATGGAATATTGTACAGAAAGCCGACGAGCTTTGGATATGGAAAAGCAGAATCTATTAAATGGGGACAGGTAGAGGCAATCATAGCGGGCAATCAGATTTTTAGTATAGATGAAAAGCTCGGCAGTATATCGGTAAAAACTTTAAATGCGGAGACGCTTTTCGGTTTGGATGTTTTTGACAGGGTTACTGAGAAGGAATATGAAGATCAGGTAGAGTGGATAGAAAATGGTTTATTTATAGTGATTAAACCGACGGAAGAAGAAAAAGTAAAATTGCTTGATTTGGGATCTTTTTTTTATCAGAAGGATTTCTTGAAAAAATTGGAAATGCTAAAAGCTTTATGGTTATGTCATTTAAAATCAAGCTTGGAATAAATTGAATGATGATGAAAAAGGAATTGATGTAATTAACATTAACAAGGAAGATTTATATTCGGAGGAAGTGAAAATGACAGATGTTATGGAATCATATGGTGAAAATCCGGTATATGTTTTATTTAACCGCGACTGGGGCGGAGAGGATACGGAAGATAACGGTGTTGCCGTACTTATTGAAGATGGAGAAGTAACGGAGGTTGGATATAAGGATATTGCTTTTTGATACTACGGAAGTGAAATTATTCAGAGATAGCTTGAATTAATTAATTTCAGGATAACTTATTATGACAAATCGGTGTTTGTTGAGCGGTGACTGCATTCGCATTCCGCTACGCTTCATGCTCATGTCGCGCTGTCGCACTATAAGTCTGCACACGAATATGTCTGTCCGTGAGCAAGCTCCCGACAGCCAATTCGGTGCATCCTTGCACCGCTCGTAGAAACGTGCAAATTCCCGTTTGTCGGGCTGAAGTCTTATTCATTTATCTTTCAGAATAATTAACGAGTAAAAAAGAAGGGAAATACAATGAAAACACTGAAACTGATGATCCTAGTTATTTCGGTACTCTTTCTTACAGGCTGCTCTCTTTCGGATTTAGTACCTGAACCCGGAAGTCAGCCTTATAGTATGATAGAGAAACCATATAAAGATAGGACAGAAATTGATCATCATAGTGAGAACATATATAAAAGGACCGTGGCCGGTACATTAAAGTATATTGATGATGGAGACAAAGCCGGTCTTAAGAAAATGCTTTGCAAAGGTCTGCTTGATATGGATGATATCGATACCGAGATTGATGCTTTGCTGGACGGATTTAAAGGTGACATTACCGATACAACATATATCACAGGAGACCTGGGAGCAAGAACGACTGCACAGTGGTCCAAAACGGAAGCGGTAGCGTGTTATGAATCAGAATTCTACGTGTATACCGATAAGGAAACATACTATGTGAAGCTTGATATGTGTTCAGTTAATGATAGAGAGGCTGATGGTAAGGATTCTGTTGGCGTTACAAGACTTCATGTGACAACTCTTGATAAGAGATATGGTATGAAGGTGGAATCCGGTTTCAAAGAGGGCGGTTCTAAGGAGTATCAAGATAAATATACATTTGGAGATGGCGTTACCAGAGACATTAACACAAAGATAGTTGGAGTCAGTCAGTGCAGTATTCTGTCAGAGTATGGAAATAGCAATGGATATGAGGTTTTAAATACAAGTACAGTATGGTCAGATAATGATGTTTGGAAGCTTACGGGAACTACTGACTCCATCAGTTTGGAGGATTTGAAAAAAATCGACTATACGGATGAATCTGCGGTACGCGAGGTATTTAACAGTACGGAACAATATGCAACCTCTGAGGCAGGCAATCACTGCAGACTATATAACCTAACTGACAGTGATAAAAAGGTCCATGTTTATTCTGATAATTACTACGAGGGTGATGATAGCTATAGGGTAAAATTCGTCCAGATAATTGACATCTCTGAACTGTTTGGCAAACAAGATAGGGAATATGTATATAATTACGAAGAAAAATAGCAAATCATCAGTAAAATGATATTAAAGAATACATATGTTAGATGAGATAACTGAACTTGTATGTGATCCGGGTGAAGATGCATGTATCAGCAGTTCCAATTACGATGAATCCTTCATCAAATCTGCCTTAGATCACGAGCAGATCATAAAATGGGCGTATGTCCTCCACGACAAAGAGACTTACAACCAGCATGACATGAATTGCCGTTATCCTGATGATGCTGTTAAGGCGGACTTTGATTTTCGTGAATATATGGAGAGGATCAAGGTCAACCGTAAGCTTGAGCGTTGGAAGGATATCTTGAAACCCGCACCATTCAAGATAAGGCGCAGACCGGAAAAATGAAGAAAAAGTATGAGAGAAGTAACTTATAGGATAAACGATTAAGACGAAGATGAGTGAAGTGACTTACATCAAAAAAAATGATGAAATTGCTATTTTTAGATATATTGATTAGGAAAACAGCAAAATGAAAAGATTATTATTGTTCTGTTTAATTATCTTTATGACAGTTAGTTTGATTGCCTGCGGTAATAGAATGGAAGAGTACACATCACCTAGTGGAGCGAATAGGATTAAGGTGGAATATGATTACGCTAGTAGACCTAGTGTTTTTTATAACGGTGATTGTGTTTGGGAATATAAGGGTAGTGGATTTAATGAGGAAGTATTTTTCGAAGTCGAATGGATCGATGATGATACCATAAAACTAATATATAATGATGAGAGCCACAATGGTAAGTATTATGAAGAGTATGAGATAGACTTGTAAACCGGAAGAAACCTTACCAAAGCTAATAAATAATCAATGATTTTTTACGACCGCTATGAGAATTAGTTCATGGCGGTTTTTTCATTCGCAGCAGCTTTAGTACCATTCGCAAAATATATCGAATATAATCATGCCAAATTACCGAATATAAACACGCCAAATTACCGAATGTATAATTGACATATTTTTAAAAGGAGGCTATCTTTCTTGTATAGGAGGCTGGTCTACTGCTTTGGAACTCTAAGATGAAAATGATTTGAAACGAGGATAATAATGAAAGAAAACGATTACAAGGTACTTATGGTTGATGATGATGAGCTTATCGCTCGTTCTACATCAAAGTATTTTAATTTTGTTGGGGTTAAAACAACCTATGTAACTACATATGAGGATGCCGTAGAGTTTTTGGATAAAAATTCAGTATCTTTGCTTCTTTTGGATATTAATCTGGGGGATAAATCCGGTTTTGATCTCTGTACGGAGCTTAGAGAGAAGTATGATATGCCAATTCTTTTTATCAGTGCAAGAACAAGTGATGATGATGTGCTTATTGCACTTAATATTGGTGGTGATGATTACATAACGAAGCCTTTTACAACGAATATTCTTCTTGCCAAGGTTAAAGCGGTTCTTGCGAGATATGAGAAGGCAAAGGAAAATGCTATTCTTGTAGCTGAGTCATTTCAAAAATCTTCTCCAACTCCAGATGAGAAGATATTTATCAGAGATGGGGTGTATCTTGATACATCTATGCGTAATCTCACTAAAAATGGACGGAGTGAAGAACTTCGAGATATGGAATATAAACTCCTATTATATCTTCTGGAGAATGCTGGCAGGGTTGTAACGAGAGATGAACTTCTGGAAAAAGTATGGGGAGATGAATATACTTGTGATGCAACAATTACTGTACATATACGAGAACTCCGGGGAAAGATTGAGGTTGATCCCAAGAATCCAACTGTTATAAAAACAGTATGGGGCGTTGGATATGTTGTGGAAAAGGTGGATGAATGAAGAGATATATAAATGCTGTGTTTATAATGTCTGTGGTATTCATTATCGGTGTAATATTACTCATAGTTATAACTAAAGATACAGGTGCCGGATCGGATAATAATTCTCGCGAACAAATTGTTCTTCTGAATAAGATTGCTGGGAGGGCTGAAGAAAATGTGGGTAATCTTACTAAGCTGGATGCAGAAGACTTTGAGTGCGGGTTTGTGATAATAGATAAAACTAATAATGTACTGTATTCCAACATTGAGGACTCTGCTATCTTGAATGATATTTCCGTGGAAAATGCAGTGCAGAATCGATACCCATATATGTTTCTAAAAAAAGGGGATAGTGTATGGGGAACAGTCATTATGATTGATGATGGGATGGATGAGTTCAGAATAATTAGATATCGTATTATTATTGGCACATGTATATGCTGTTTGCTAATATTCCTAGCTGCTACGTGTTACGGAATTCATATCAGACGTTCGATAATTGTTCCTTTTAGGAAAATGAAAGATTTTGCGAGTAAGGTGGCTCAAGGAACATTGGATGAACCGCTTGAAATGGATAAGGAAAATATGTTCGGTGCTTTCTCTGAAAGCTTTGATATTATGAGAGAAGAGCTTGCCGAGTCAAGAAAGAGAGAACTTGAACTTCAGAGGAAAGAGAGGGAACTGGTCGCATCACTTAGTCATGATTTAAAAACGCCGGTTACAGGAATAAAGGTGACATCTGAGTTTATGGAAATGAGACTAAGGACTAAGCTTGATTCGAAGGAAGAGGATGATAATGTATCATTTAGTAAAGAAGAAATAACTGATATGCTTGAAGATACATCTGGAATACGTGAGAAGACTGAACAGATTGATACACTTGTGTCGGATCTTTTTGCATCAACACTGAATGATCTTGGTGAGTTCAGAATGAGTCTAGCTGATGAAGAGTCAGAGGTTCTGCTAGGTATTGTTCGAAGCTTTGATAATAAAGACCTTGTGATTATGGAAGATATTCCTGCGGTTGTTATAAATATAGATAAGAAACGAATGGCGCAGGTTATAGGAAATGTCATAGCAAATTCTTATAAATATGCTGATACTGTGATAGATATATCTTACGTGCTAGTGGACGGGTTCCTTGAGATGAATATAAGAGACCATGGCCCCGGAGTTCCGGAAAATGAACTTGATCTTATAACAAATAAATTCTACCGTGGAAAGGACTGGGAGAATACAGATAGGGACGGAAATGGCATGGGGCTATACATAGCAAAGTCCCTTATGCAGAAAATGAATGGAGATCTGATAGCGGAGTCGGATGGGGATGGACTGTTGATTAAACTGATTATTCCGCTTAGCTAACCCACTTTAGAATTATTTTAGAATTTCATTATTTTCATTTTATGAACTAGAGTTTGGAGTCATATATAATACCCTTAGAATTAAGAAAGAAAGGGTGTTATATATGGCTTCATTTATTTTAAAAACAGAAAAACTCTGCAAGTCATTTTCAAATGGCGGTAGACAGCAGCATGTAATAAAAAACTTAGATATGGAAATAATCGAGGGTGACTTCACAGTTATTATGGGAGCATCAGGATCTGGAAAGTCCACACTTCTATATGCACTATCTGGAATGGACAAGCCGACCATGGGAAAGGTTCTCTTTGGTAACACAGAGATTCAGGATTATTCAAATGATGAGCTTGCAGTATTCCGTAGAGGTAACTGTGGATTTGTATTTCAGAGCGTATATCTTTTGGAAAATCAGACCGTCCTGGACAATGTTCTGACAGGAGCACTCATTGTTCAGAAGAATTCTGTAGACTTAGTTAAGAAAGCAAAGAACCTTCTTACAAAGGTTGGTATATCTCAGGAGATGTGGGATAAGTATCCTAATCAGCTGTCAGGTGGTGAGGCACAGAGAGTAGGTATAGTGAGAGCAGTAATCAATGATCCGAAGATCCTCTTTGCAGACGAACCAACAGGTCAGCTTAACTCAGCGTCTGGACAGGATGTGCTGGACATCTTCACAGAGGTTCATAAGAACGGACAGAGCATCGTAATGGTAACTCATGATCTAAAGACCGCGCTTAGAGGAACAAGGGTTATTTTCCTGAGAGACGGTGGAATCGAAGGTGAATACAGAATGCCGGTATATGGAACAGACGATATTAAGGAACGTCGAGCTGGACTTCAGCAGTTCTTAGACGAGATGGGATGGTAAGGGGCAAGATTTGCTTTGCAAATCTTGTGGAGCGAAGCGACCATCAAGCCACAGTGCCGTACAGGCACTTGGGTGCCTGTGCGGGCAGGTGGCGTTAAGATAGAAGCCCAGGAGGTTAACAATGAAAATATTACGATTATCATTATTCAATTTAAAGAAAAGTAAAAAGGAAGCTTTTGCAATCGCATTTCTTACACTTGTATCGACTCTTATGATTGGAATATTTATGATAAATGCCTCAAAGGTAGGAAATGCATTTGACAGAAGCTTTGAGGAAAGTGGCAGTGTTAATAACTCTTTTTTCATTGATGAGGAATCTTATCGTGATACATATAAAAATATACTTGAAAAGGAATACTCTGTAGACAAATTAAGCAAATGTGATGCTTTACACGGACTTATATCAGTAGAGAAGGATGGTGAGAAAACAGATTATTATTTACTGTTTGTCACTGAGGATACGGAGTTAAAGCTGGAAGATTTCGCTAAGCTGGAAAGCTTGTCCGAGTCGGAGATAAGCAGCATAGAGCATCCTATCTGGATGCCATCCTTCTTTAAATATAATAATGGTTATCAGGTTGGAGATGTATTTAATATAGTATCTGGAGGAACAAAGTATCCCTTTACCGTTGTTGGATTTTACAATACAGGTCTATGGAGCTATTTCGGA
Source organism: Lachnospiraceae bacterium NE2001 (assembly GCA_900110635.1). Taxonomy (GTDB): domain Bacteria; phylum Bacillota; class Clostridia; order Lachnospirales; family Lachnospiraceae; genus Eubacterium_Q. The sequence continues at coordinate 46,899 of FOEK01000015.1, read as the reverse complement.
ATGGGATATAAGTGTATTGTAAATTCCTCAGATTACAGACTTCTTTCAAGCTTTTATAGTAAGAAAAAAATTATATCATTTGATGCTCCAGATGACTTTTATATGAATGATTATTTTGATAGATGTAAAGAAGTAACTGGATTAAATCTAGAAGGAGAATACTCCACATGGTTTGATGTAGAGAAGACTGCTGAAACAATATATATAAAAATATTTTTTTATATGATGATTCTGATATCTCTTATAGCTTTTGCGGCTTCAGGCTTTTTGGTGATAAAAAAGATTGGAAATGATATAGATGACCAGATGCAAAGCATTGGAGTGCTGGAGGCTTTAGGATACAGAAGCAGAGAGATATCCTTAGCTTATGTATATGAATATGCTGTTTCCTCAGGGGCTGGTGCAGTAATTGGTGGTATATTAGCGGCTCTCATTACACCGCTGGTAGAAAATACAATATCAGCAATGCTTGGAAGAGAGTGGAGTGGTCCTTCGGGAGTTATTAAAATAATACCTGTTATGATCATGGTAACATTTCTTTGTATCTGTATAGCCTTTATTAAGGCACAGAGAGTAAAGAAATATCCACCGGTTATGGCGTTTAGAAAGGGTATAAGTACACATCATTTTAAGCGAAATATTCTCCCGTTAGAAAATTTAAAGAAATATATAAATATAAGGTTATCATTTAAGGACAGTATAAGAAATATCAGATCACATCTGGGAATCTGTCTCTGTATAGTTCTTGCAGGAACTTCGTTTCTTTTCTGCTCAGTGTCATTAGCATTCCTCGGCAAAGGTACAGAGGGCTTTATTGAAATCGGAGGTGAGGAAACAGGAGACCTTGATATCTCACTAAATTCCGGTGTGGATCCATATAAGATCGCTGAAGAGTTGGAGAATATGCCGGAGGTAAGAAAGGTTCTTGTGACTTACAATACTGAGTTTATAAATGTTAAGGGATCAGATAACAGTGGACATATATTCTGCTATGATGATTATTCCCGTGTTGAGTTAATTAGGCCTTCGGTTGGAAGATGTCCTGAACTGGATAATGAGATAATGATATCCATAAAAAGAAGCAGAGACGAAAACAGAAATATTGGAGATAGTATCGTACTAGAAAAAAATGGAATCGAACAGGAATACATCATTACCGGAATTGCGAGTAATATGGTGGATGGAAATGTTTGTCTCTATGTTACATCTGATGGATACAGGAGATTAAATGGGCCTGCTACGGCAGATTTATTACACGTATATCTGGAAGATGGTATCGATGTTGATGAATTTGAAACTAATTTATATGCAATCTACGGAATGAGTGCAGAGGAAGCGTTAGAATCATCGGAATCAGGGGATTCTCTGGAACAACAGCTGAGTGCTGAGGCGCAGCAGAAGATAGCTAGTCTTATTTCCAGATATGGAGTTACAAGTCTTGACTGGGCTGTTCAAGTAGGAGACGAGGTATATACAGGAAACAGTAGAGAGTTTGTTATAAAGGATATAAGTCAGGATAAGCATATAATGGAATCGCAGTTAAAAACGATTGTGATAGGACTTAATGCTTTCTGTATAGTGTCGATAATCGTAGATGGAATAATAGTTGCGGTCATATTGGGAATAATTGCCTCATCAAATGTTAAGAGAAGACGAAAAGAACTTGGAATTATGAAGGGACTCGGGTATTCATCAAAGGATCTTATGACACAGATTGCGGTAGGGTTTATGCCGGTTACTTGTCTGTCTGTTATTATATCTGCATTTTTTTCTGTATATCTGAATAAAACACTCTGGATTATTGTTTTTGGTGTTGATATTCATACAAATATTCCGCTGCTTATAATAGTCAGTATACTTATGGCAGGGTTTTGCTATCTAATGACTTATATATCTGCTGGAAAGATAAAGAAGATATCAGTAACAGAACTTATGACTGAATAGCTCTGGGATACGGCTCGAAGAGCCGAGGGTTCCCAGGGTCCGAACGAAGTGAGGATACGCTGCACGTAGTGCAGCAAAAACTTCCGAAGGAAGGATTTCAAGATTACGAAGTAATCTTGGTACAATAGCACTTATATGAAAGGAAAAACAAATGAAAATAAAAAGATATAAATACACATTTGCGGCTCTTCTAATTCTTGGTGCGGTAAGTATTGGAGCAGGGGTTTCTCCTGTACAAGCTAAGTCAGATGATAATCCATATGATGAAAGAGTCTACTGTGTAGGATCAGTCAGTAAGTCTTATGTGGCAACCTGTGTTATGCAGTTAGTTGATCAAGGAAAGGTAGAACTGGATGCTCCTGTTACTGAGTACATTCCCGAGTTTACTATGGCAGATGAAAGATATAAGGATATTACTGTTCGTATGTTAATGAATCATACATCTGGTATTATGGGAAGCACGTATAGTAATGAGTCTTTGTATGAGGATTATGATGAGAATTATAAAGATGCAGTACTTGCTAACTTGTCAGGACAGGTGCTCAAGGCTGCTCCGGGTGAATATTCTGCATATTGTAATGATGGGTTTACTCTCCTTGAAATTATAGTAGAAAATGTGAGCGGAATGAGCTTTACCGATTACATGGATGAAAACATTTCAAAGAAACTGGATCTGGAACATACAGGTACGCCGGTTAATATGATGAATGATCCTCTGGATGTAGAGATATATAAATATGGTAATACATTAAATGATAATGAGTACTGCAATGCCATCGGAAGTGGAGGTGTGAAAGCAACGGCTTCTGAAGTGGCGAGATTTGGCAGCACATTTTTTACCGGAGACAACACTTTACTTACAGAAGCTTCAAAGAATGAAATGGCAACTCGTTGGAATGAAGATGGAGAAAATACCAATGTATATCAACAGTGTAATGGTCTTGGCTGGGATATGGCAGAGTATATATCCTGTGAAGGTGGAGATGTTAAGGTTATAGGCAAGGACGGTGATCTATCGAATCAGCATGCGTGTTTTATGGTTGCCCCTGATGAGAAGATATCTGTTTCGGTTCTTTCGGCAGGTGGAGATAGTGCTAAGAATGAGCTTCTTTGTCGGGAACTCATGAAAATAGTTCTTGAGGATAAAGGCATCAAAGTAGAGACTACATCTGAAGATGAGATAGTATTTGAAGATACAGTACCTGAAGAATATAAGAATTATGAAGGATATTATTATATGAGTACAATGGGTGGTTCAGAGGTTGTGTATATCTCTTTTGAAGACGATTCCCTCTATATGGATCACGTTTATAAGGATACTGATGAAAAGACCCAGTTCAAATATGCAGATGGTGGATTTGTCAAAGTAGATAAGGATGGTAGTGTCAGTCTGGATAAAGAAATACTCAGGTTCGAGGAGAAGAACGGAAATATATATATAAAAGCGGATGTGTCTTATGATTATTATGGACTTGGTACGGAAAATATGTCTATCTATGCTGCGGAAAAGCTGGAAGATAATAAAGTAAGTGAAGATGTGCTGAGTGATTGGATGCAGATGAATGAAAAGACCTTTGTTTTATATGGTGATAGTTATTCTTCGACAAACTACGAATCTCCTTTTATGGGGTTTAGTATGAATGAAGAAATCCCAGGATATGTAAGATTTGGAGAGCCTGGTACTTTGGGCTCGACTTTGAAAATAAGTAACAATACTGAGGCGCACTTTTTTACCAGTATAGAGTCTATAGCGAATCGTGATCTTGATAATATCACAATCACACGAGATACAAAAAAAGATGGTACAGAAATGACTATTATAGATTCTGAAACAGATAAAAAATATTGTATGATAGATGAATTACCTGTTTTTGATAGTAATGTGGATGAAGTAAAACTTGTAACTAATGAGGCATCCTGGTATAAGATAAGTGATGATATTGCTGGAAAAAGCATGGCGATAGAACGACCTGAAAATTCGAATATCTATGTATACAACCAATTTTATGAGGTGGTTTACTCAACTCATATGAAGAATGCCTCTGACAACATACCTCTTCCTGAAGGTGGGTATATTGTATTCCTTGGGGAAACAGGAGATACTGTAACTTTGCAATAATATAGAATATTTTGTTACACTAAAGCTGTTGCAAAATAAAAGTGGTTTATCAATTACTGTATCTGATATAATGAGTAGTATTCATGCATAAAGGAGAAGAAATTGATATGGCACAGGAATATGAACAGTTAAAACTTGAGAATCAGCTTTGTTTTCCACTATATGCTTGTTCGAGAAAAATAGTTAATGCATATAATCCGTACCTGAAACCTTTGGGACTTACTTATACGCAGTATATAGTTTTCATGGTGCTTTGGGAAAACGAAAGTGTTAAAGTAGGACAGCTTGGAGAGATACTTTCTCTAGATGCTGGTACACTTACTCCACTATTAAAGCGACTGGAAAAAGAAGGATATGTAACAAGAGAACGATCTAAGGAAGACGAGAGAGTCACAATGATTTGTATTACAGAAAAAGGTAATCAGCTAAAGGAATGCTGTAAAGATATCCCGCTAAAGATGACGGAGAATGGAATCCCGCTTACAGAAAAGGAATCAAAGGAATTATACAGATTATTATATAAAATTCTTGGATGATGATAGCTGAAAGAGAGTTTAAACAGAAATGAAGGAAACGAAATATGTGTAAAAAATCGAGGAGGCTATGATATGTCTCATTTAACTGAATATGTAAAATGGAGAGGCGATATTTCCCTTGAAGAGCGGGAGCTTACTATTATAGATAATCTTGTGCTTTGTCAGCTGGGGTATCTGGATTTGAAGCCTATATGGGATGAAGCTACAGAATCCCTGACACTTAGAGAAGCAGTAGAAAGGCTAAATGGAAGCTTTGTATATAAGCTTGCTGTTTCTAGTGCAGATGATGATGCGTTTACAAGAGCATGTGCTGAATCAGAACGCTTTGGTACACTTAGAATTACTGATTATGTGGATATAGTAAGCCCGGATTCGGACGAGCAGTTTGCTGCTTTAACATTTAGTTTATCTGATGAAAGGGCAGTTATAGTATTTAGAGGAACTGATGACACCATAGTTGGATGGAAAGAAGATTTCATGCTTAGTTATACCCGGGTTCCAGCACAGGCTGAAGCTCTGAAATATGCTGAGAGAATAATTCAAATGTTTGATCACTCTATAGTTGCCGGACATTCGAAAGGAGCCAATCTTGCTCTTTACGCTACGGCATATATGGATGATTCATTTATCCAGAAGGTTGATAAGATATATCTAAATGATGGACCAGGATTCTGTGAAGATATTCTTGATACTCATCGTATCGACAGAATTAAGGATAAAGCTGTTCGTATAACGCCGGAATTCTGCGTGGTAGGAGGAATATTTGAACCAGATATTCCGCAAAATTACGTAGTCGGGAGTTCTGGGCGACAGCTTCTTCAGCATGACCTTCAGACCTGGGAGATTGAAGACGGTCAGCTTCAATTATTAGAAAAGCATGACGATGTAAGTGAGAAAATCAACCAGGTATTTGACAAGTTTATTGAAAAGATGGATATGGCTAACAGAGAAGCATTTGTAAAGAGGATTTTTGATACGATGTCTGAAAATGGTGCTGTTACCATAAGCGATTTCATGAATGAAGGCATTGGCGCCTTTGAAAACCTGCTGATTCAAGTGGTTGGAAAAAGTGAATTTGATATTAACCCTGTTCAGAACATTGGCAAAACAGTGATTCAGGATATTAAGGAAAGTCAAACTGTAAAAAAGCTTGAGCAAAAAGCATTAACTTTGAGGATACTGAGGATAGGATTAGCTTTCTTGATGGGAATAATGTCTCTTTGCTTTCCAGGCTTTTTTATGAAGTTTCTTTTTACTGCTATGCTTCTTGCTGTTATTGTATTTGAGGTTTTTCAAACTGGAAAACATCTGAAGGAATCAGGCTGGGACCTCAAAGCAGAAAAACCAAGAGCATATATATGTATCTGTCTTATAGTATTATTTACTTTGATTCATGCAAAAGAGGGCGCTGTCTTTATTCTTGCCAGTGGTTTATTTGGCCTAAATTTTATAATTATCGCTTATCGGATGTTAATACAGTTCAAGGCTTCAAAGGGAATAAAGAGAAAAAGGTTAAGATATTTTTTTGAAGTGATAATTTCTTTTGTAGATGGAGTATATATATTGTTTGTACCTGAGGTGGCGGATAGATGGTACATGCTGATAACAGGATGCTTCCTTATTATGGATTCTATATTTGAATTGATTTCATTAATGAGTTATTTATTAGGGCCCAAGGAAAAAGAGTGGGATATCCTTTATAACGGATAAAGGAGGTTTGCACTTTGTCTGCATTTTGAACTTTACAGTCACAATAGAGCGTACCATAATGAACTAAACCGGTTTAATTAGTCGCTGAAGGAGGAATGCATATGCCAAGAAAGCTTACCAGTGAAGAGATAGAAGCACAGAAGGATTTCATGTATGACCGTACTGTGAAGCTTATCGCAAGGAAGGATATTGATTCTATAACCTTGGATGATATTCTCGAAGAGGTACAGATGGCAAAGGGTTCATTTTATAAGTATTACCCAAGCAAGGAGATATTCTTGTATGAGGTGATTAAGAAAAATGAACGCATATACTCTGAAAAGATGTTTGAGGCGGCTCAAATGAAACAAAATGATTTAGAAGCTGCTTTTGAGACTGTGACCGAACTTATTATGGATAAGGACTTTCTGTTTCAATATACATTGCCAAAGGATACAGAGTTTCTTCTTAGAAAGATGCCTTCTGAATACCGAAAAAGAGAAGAGGGAAAGTCGAAGAATAACTTTTTAAGATTATGTCAGGAGATGAATATAACTCCAACAGAAGAATTCTTCGGAGCTATATCGTATTTGATGGAGGCTTTGCAGGTGATAGTTGCGAGTCCGGATAACTTCGGCGAAATTGGGCGGAAAAAAGCAGTTTCCATTATGATACAGGCGATATATGGCCTGTTTACTATGGAGATTGAGAAAAATGGAGAAAACAAATAACGAAACATTTAATAGAAAACTATTTGCTGATCATCTTATAATTACATTTATCATCGCTGGTTTATGCTGGGGATTATGTATAATTCTTGGATTAAATGGAATCACAAAGGAAACTTACGCGTGGATAAATCTGCCTTATGGACTAGGTGCATTTTCTACGACAATAGCATCTTATATAGCACTAAAGAAGAATAACGAAGTGACCGGATTTAAGGACTGGCTGAAGCATATCTTTGATTTTAAGCATAATATATTATCATATCTTCTTGTAATAGCACTTGCGGTTTTACATTCTCTGCTTATGAGCCTGATCGGAGGATATGAAAAGGCTGCGCCGATATATATGATCATTTTAATGCTTCCGATAATGCTTATCGGTGGGGGCTTAGAGGAAGCCGGCTGGAGATATATAACATTTCCCGAACTGGATAAAAGATTTGGTTTTTCTATAGCAGCCTTTGTGACCGGGATTATCTGGGCGCTGTGGCATCTGCCTTTGTTTTTCATTCCCGGTGTACATCAGTATGGAAAGAGCTTTCTTGGATTTACTATCACAGTTATGGGGCTTAGCTTTGCTCTTGCAACGATCAGAAAGGTGACAGGAAGTATCTGGCTGTGTGCACTTTTCCATATGATAGTAAATGCTGTGCCGGAATCAATCAGATATGACATATATAGCAACTTATTGGCAAGCACCATTACTACTATAGTAATGATTATTGTTTCTTTGATCATTGTCAGTGTTTTCACAAAAAGAATTAAATGAATTAAGACGAGCTCAAATAAATGTAATTGAGCTCGTTTTTTACCGGATGCAACATTTCGGTGGCTTTCTAACACTATAGAAGATATAAATATTTAATTCTACTTTGTATATGATTCTATGTTACAATATAAATGTTTTTCTAAATCGTTATTTTTTTACTTAATTTTCTACATATTTACATTGGGTTACATTGGGGGTGTAAAATATGGAAAACTATAACAATATGAATCCAAACGGCAATCAGCAGTCAAATCAGACACAGTATGGCAGTCAGCAGTCAAATCAGACGCAGTATAATTACCAACAGCCAAATCAGACGCAGTATAATTACCAACAGCCAAATCAGACGCAGTATAATTACCAGCAGCCAAATCAGACGCAATATAATTACCAACAGTCTTATCAGCAAATGCAGTATGTTGATCAGTCCAGTAGTCAACCGGTTAATCAGCAAAAAAAAGATAAGCCAGGTAATTCTAGTGGACCAAAGAAAAAGACTGGTTTAATTGTTGCAATCATTGTTATCTTTGCGGTTCTTATTATTGGAGCTGGGGGTGCGGCTATATATTTTTATATGACTGCAAAAAAGAATAAGGACGCTGCATCAACCATAGCCAGTGAATTTATTAAGGCATATGGTTATTATGATTCAGATAAGCTTCAAGGTTATTTTCCAAAACGACTTAAGAAGGAAGATGAGATTGTCGACTTTATTGATGAAGCCAGATATGATGGCATGAGGTATTTTGACTATACGATAAAGGATATTGAAGTGACTGATGCAGAAAAATACAGTGTTGAAACTGCAGAAAAAGATGTGTCAGATGCGTATGAAAAACATTTGGATATAAAAGACTCCTACTCGGTAAGTGTCAAGTATACAGAAACCTATGAAAAGGACGGTGAAACAGTAGAGAATTCTTTGACGGATAGTGTCATATGCGGAAAGATTGATGATCAGTGGTATGTGCTTGATCCAGCACTCATTTCTAAGAAGAATCAGATCATTACAGATTTTGAAAATGAGGCAGATGATGGTCAGTCAATGGATGTAGTTGAAAAGCTTATGACCTGTGTTACTGAATCCGATGTGGAAGAGATGGATGAATGCTTTGCAGCAATTGTTAGAAATTCAGTTTCTATGAAGGATAGTAAGGAGGCGTTGAATGAAAGCTTTGATAAGCTTGATGAGTTTGGTATCACTTTTACAGTTGGTGAGTTCAGTGTTTCTAAGCCTGAAGAATATGATGTTGAAGAAGCAAAGGAAAGTGTAAAAAAGGTTTATGGAACAGAGCCAGATTTTAACAAGTGCCGAAAGTTTACTGCGGATTATTCAGTTACTATAGAAGCGGATGGAGAATCGACAAGCAAGGATGTATCAGAGGATTTCATCTGTGGTAAAGAAGATGGTAATTGGTATATATATAATTCAGATATAGTGGCTGATCATAATGCTCTTTTTTCAGACATCATAGATGAAAAAGAAACTGAGAGAGATGAGGAAGAGGTAAGAACAACAATAAATGCTTTTGTTGAGGCACTTGCATTACTCGATGTCGAGACAATAAAGAGCTATATGCCTGACGCAGTTCTCAACGATGAAGAAACGGCCTCGTCGATTGAAAAGCTTGAAAGTCAGAAAACTGAGTTTGATTCTTATGGCGTTGTTTTATCTTTAGATAGTGTTGAAATCGGAACCCTTACTAAAGAAAATACAGGCGCTCTTATGATAGAGGTAATGCTTGGATATGAAAATGCGGTACTTTATATAGAAAAGGCTTATTCGACAACAGTTACCTTCGGCAGATCTGCGAGTTATAGGGGAAGAACGGAATCTGATGAGATCACGTCAGATATGATCTGCGCAAGGATTGAAGGCAAGTGGTATATAATTCATGCAGATACATCTGATGACGAGTAAATAGAGAGCGCAACAAATTAGATTTGTTGCGCTTTTGTTATACTTTGTATTATAAAATGGTCCCATAATATATCTTAAATGCAATATTTTCTCAATTTAGGAGGATAAAAGCGATGCCTAATTTTACAGAAACACAGAAAAATAATATGTTGATCTTCTACCAGTTATATTATAATACGGTGAAGGATATTGTAGAGACATTTAGCCCTGGAAAGGTAGAATATAAGAATATTCCGGAGGATTTTTTAGAGAATCCAGAAGAAGGTTTTCAGGCTCTCCATGATAATATTGAAGCGCTTTCATCTCAATTATATTCTGTTACTTATAAACTGGATTCTGATAATGCATTTGAATCTAGTGTAAATTATTATCTCTCTGCAATGAGATTTATGGCAGATAAATCATTAGAGGATAAAGAACTAGATTTTTATTCTGTGGCAGCACAGGATGTTTTGCTTAAGGTTGATTATAAAAATCTGAAAACCTTATATGATGAAAATGAACAGAATAAAAATGTTGAAAATGAGATAGATGGAAGTAAGAGGTATGGAAATAATCTTCCACCAGCTGGCTTTAAAGAGATAATGAATATCTGCCGCATTATTATTCAGACTGATAAGGTTCCAGCTTCATCCAAGACTGTAAAAGAATGGACTGAAAACATGAGCGAGCTGGATAATCTTGCCGAGAAGGATATAGAAGCCTATAAAAAAATATTCTCTGGTTCTGCTGAGGAAGAGATGGATATTAAGGGCGTGAAGAGTGCTCTTGGTGACCTGAAAACATATATTGATGTATATAATAAAGTAAAAAAACTTGGATTTGAACCTAAGTTCTGCGGCATTATGGCGGAGGTTTCCTGTAAGCTTTCATATGCAAATGACGACAAGAAAAAAGAATCAATCAGTAAGAATGATGAACAGCGAAAATATAATATTGCAAATGAAGCAGGAAAGGAAATCTTAAAGCTTATAAATGTTAATGGACCTTTAAGTGAATTTGATAAGTTTGTAATATATGAGAAGTTCCAGAAAATAAATAATGATAAACTGTCAGAGGTTTTTGGGGACGAAAATGAAGTCTATAAGAATGAGCAGCTCGGATATACATACCTGGAAAAAGCGCAGGATGAGCTTAGTACCATGGCAAAGATTAATTCCTATGCTCCAAAAGCCAATACAGGTATATTTGAGTTTTCTAATGAGGAACTTGATTTTGTTACTAATTCTAAAAATGTTGGAGCTCATACTCTGAATATAAAAGATAAAGAACTGTTTACTGCTATGCCAAAGTCAAATGCTGTAGACATCACTAATAAAACTGATGCACAGAAGCGTGCTGAAGAGTATAAGAGGTATATTGAGAATATTACACCGGCAAAAAATAATGCTATTAGAGACTATTTCTCTTTTAAAGGTAAAGACAATAAAACAAATGCTGAAAAGCTTAAGGAATTTGATAAGCTTCTTTATACAAAGCATAGAATGGGAAGCCATACAGATAATATAGAGATTGAGCAATTAAGAGCTGCTATGAATGATCTTAAGAAGATTTGTGGTGAAAACTTTGATAAGATTGGGGATACTCCAGAATATTGGAAGAAATTCACAAAGGCTCTTAAGACTGTTAAGATTAAAGCAGAGATTTATGATGAGGCTAAGACAAATCAGTATCTTGAAAGAGGAAAAACAGAGCCTGGGTCAAAGATGGGCAAAGAGCGTCTTAGAGGCTGTAGAGGTATTCTGGAAACTATAGAAGGTTTGACTTATGGTCTTGAAGGTATTGACCAGAAATATGCTCACGAAGCAGATAAAAGAGTTTCGAATGAAAGAGAATATTTCAAGAGCTGTAATGAACTGAAAAATGCCATCAATGAATATGATAAAAATGCTAATAGTGATAGATATAACTATAACAAGGATAGCAGTCCTGAGGAAAAGGTAAGGGCTATATGTAAGGGATGGGTTGCAACTGCCATCACGAAGTATAGTGATTTTAATTATAATCCTGATAATCTGGAAAAATCTATAAAAGATAATAAAACGCTTATCAAGAATATAAATGAAGCTGTTAAAGGAAATGATAAGCTTTGTGATAAGGTATATGATATTGTGAAGGAAGATAAGAATCTGATGCAGGCGCTTGCAGGAAAGTTCCGTAACTATGAGGATAATAATTACCAGACATATTGTGGTAAAGAAGTTATAGAAACATTTTTGACAAACTCTATTAAGGTTTATAACTTTAATAAGGCAACAGAAGATGTAACTAAAAATGTTTCTGACATTCTAAGATATGAGAAGATTGCTGACCTGGCGGGCATTAAGCTTAAAGACGATGTAAAGAAACAGATCACAGCTGTCAAGAAAGAAAATGCTAAGAAGGAAAACATTAAGAAGGAAGACATCAAGAAGGAAGACATCAAGAAGGAAGACAATAAGGAGCTTGGTAATGCTGGAAAGCAGGAGCCTGCAAAGAAAGCACCTGTAAAGAATGCTCCAAAGGGTGGAATCCATAATTAAATAAAACTAAAAACAGCTTAATGCACCGCTTTAGGTAGCGGTGCATTTTGGTGCGTCCTTGTGATATATTAATCTATAGTATTTTATTGGAGTGAACTATGCTTGGAAAGATATTTCTTGTAGTATATATAGTAGTTCAGTTTTCTATATCTTTGCTTACAGAGTTTTCTGTAAGACATCATAAAATCTTTAATAAAATAGGGAAAAAAACGCTTATTATCAGGATTGCTATATACAGCATTCTGGCAATGATTCCCGTTTTGGGTGCATATCTTCCAAAGAGTAAATTCAAATTTCTATGTATGCAGGTCGGAAATCTCTGGCTTGGTTTTTTTATGTTTTATGCAACATTTGTGCTTCTTCTTATCATAATCCTTTTGATCGTTACCAGGATCAGGAAGAAGGAGGATAAGGAGCTTGTTGGACATGCGTTGCATTTTTCTATTGTAATTGCAGTCATTCTCACGATATGCGGTCTAGTACATGCTCAGAATCCCAAGCTTGTTAACTATGATATAGAACTGAAGAATGAAACAGTAAAGGGTGAATCCTTGAAGGTGGTTCTTCTTGGTGATCTTCATCTCAGTGTCAATTCAAGTATTCGAGCTACGGAAAAAATGGTTGAGCTGGTTAATTCCACAGATCCCGACCTCATTGTTATTGCCGGGGATATTTTTACAAGTAATTTTGATGGCCTGAGGGATCCTGAAAAGTATTCAGCAGCCCTTAGTAAGATGAATGCAAAGTACGGAGTATACATAGTCTGTGGAAACCATGATGTGGATGAAAATCTGTTCGGTGGCTTCTCTATATCCCCTGTATCCAAGGCCTTTAGGACTCCTGAAATGGAACAGTTTTTTGAAGATGCAGGCTTCAATGTGTTATATGATGAGGAGGTTCAAATTGGAGATGGACTCTTTACTCTGGTGGGGAGAGTTGATGGAGAAAAGGCCGGAGATGGTACACGTAATCGATTGGATGCGATGACGCTGCTAGAAAATACTGACCAGACAAAGCCAATTGTTGTGCTGGAGCATGAGCCTGTGGAGTTTAGGGAGCTTTCTGATAGTGGTGCAGATATGGTGCTTTGCGGACATACTCATAATGGCCAGATATTTCCAGGAAACCTTGTGGTTCCGTTCTTTAATGAGAATGCATATGGAGTGAAGGAGCTTTACGGGATGTCAACGGTTGTTACTGCAGGAGTCGGATATTATGGTCCACCTATCCGACTTGGAACAGACAGTGAAGTGACTCTGCTAAATGTGGAGTTTAAATAAATTCAAATAGTAGCAAGACTAATCAAAAAACGGAGGACTGTGAAATGGAAAAAGAAAATGCTGTAAAATGGAGCGTTAAAGATATTAGAAGAAGGGTAAGGAGGACTGTATATACTAAGGGTATTAAGTCATATATTGTTCTTATTATTATGGTTTTTATCTTTTCCTTTGTTGGAATAATCAGAACAAATGCATCAAATGAAATACACCGTCTTGATATGAAGATAGGAGTGGGTGCGGTAGAGAGGGATGATCTGTTTGCAATCCTTGATTATGTTGAAGGGACAAAGATTTATAAGGCTCTTCCTGAATTTGTATCTGATGTTATTGTAAAGCCTGTTATCTGGTCAAGACTTACCACATACAGCTGGATCATAAACCTCTTTAGCACGAATGATGAATATATGGAAAGAAATATCGGAGAGGTTTTTGCGTTTATTGTAATAATTGTGTTCTTATATAAAGGTGTCGGTTCATTTTTCAAGAAAACACTTTCCGTTGGCTTCGCGCGAGCAGTCATGGAAAACCGCTTCCAGAAAAATGTGCAGATCCGTCGTATGTTTGCACCATTTGGAGACAAAAAAATCCTTCATATAATCGGCGTGATGGGTAAATATATTTTAGTAATGTTCCTATGGTCTTTAACTATAGTGGGCGGTTTTATAAAGCTTTTCCAGTATTATTTCGTACCTTATCTGTTGGCTGAAAACCCAGACATCACCTGGAAAGAGGCGAAAACTATTTCATCGGAAATGACAAAGGGCTATAAATGGAAAATGTTCTTGACTCTGCTCTCTTATTTCTATCTTCCTTTATTGTCTATGCTTCCATTTGTCGATTTATTTATATCACTACCTGTTAGTTATACACTTGATGCAGAATTGTACTTTACACTCAGACAAAGAAAGGATATAGATAGAAGTAAGTTCATAGAGGCTGCATTTGATAATGCTGCATATATAGACAGGATCAAAGCAGGTGAGGCGAAAGAAGATATTAATCCGCAGTACATACTGCCTGATTTCAGGATCAAAGGTTCTGACTTTGATGAAAGAGACAAATATGTGATCACTGATTTTATAGCTATGTTCTTTGTCTTTTGTTTTGTCGGCTGGCTCTGGGAGGTTGGTCTCCATATTGTAAAGGACCATGAGCTTGTAAACCGAGGCTACATGTATGGTCCCTGGCTTCCTATCTATGGTTTTGGCGGCGTATTTATAATCGCAATCCTGAATAGGTTTAAGAATAATAAACCTAAACTGTTTGTGTCAGCAATGCTCCTTTGTGGTGTGCTGGAGTACTTCACTAGCTTTGTGCTGGAGTTTTTCAAGAACATGTCCTACTGGGATTATCACAATATGAAGGTGAATCTGAACGGAAGAGTCTGTCTTGCCGGACTTATAGCATTTGCTCTTGGAGGCTTCCTGGGAGTCTATATTCTCGGTCCTCTTATAAAGAACCTAATGGCTAAGCTTGGCAGGAAGAAAGCGATAATTCTTTGTTCCATACTTGTGATCCTTTTTATAGCAGATGCAATAATATGTGCAACGGTCGGTCCTAACACCGGAAAAGGAGTAGGAAAGTCCTATTCCATGACAGAGCTTGTCTATTATGACAAGCTCTTTTTGTTTTCCTGAGTTTATGCTTTATTAAGCAGGATAAAACTGATAAAATAGAAGATGGCACAATATTAAAATGTATAGAGTAAGCTAAATATTGATGATGAAGAATAATATTCGGAATAAACTTAATGCGGTGGAATTACACAGATTAATTATTTTAGTCTGTGTAATTTTACTTGCAATTGCAGGTATTCCAATAAATACATACGCAGATACGGAGAAAGAGGTAGTTCGTGTAGGCTATTATGAAAATGAAATCTTTCAGGAGGGTGCAGAGGAAGGTGAGGTTAAAAGCGGATATGCATATGAGTATTACCGTAAGCTTTCTGAATACACTGGCTGGGAATATGAATATGTCTATGGAGATTTTGGTGATCTTTATCAAATGCTTCTTGATGGCGAGATTGATATGCTCGCAGGACTGGCGTGGAAAGAAGATCGTGCAGGAGTTATAGGTTACCCAGATGAAGAAATGGGTAATGAATCATATTATCTTGTCAAAAACGATAATAACGTGGATATCACGGCAAATCCGTCTACACTGAATGGGTGCAGGATCGGCGTACTAGATAGTGCAATGCTTGACGTTTTGAATCGGTATCTGGACGAACATAATGTGGATGCAGATGTTGTTACCTATTCTGACTATAAGGATCTGTTTAATGCTTTTGATTCCCGTGATGTGGATGTGCTGGCAGCTGAAAGTGATGGAGCTTATGGCAGAGACCATTCAGAGGTGCTGACTGTTTTCGGTACATCGGATTATTATCTATGCGTAAATATTGATCGATCCGATCTTTTGGCTGAGCTTAATTCGGCGCAGGCATTACTGGCTGCTGAAGAACCAAACTACCTGAATTCTTTGCGTGCTAAGTATTATTCTGTAAGCGTTACCGCCATGGCATTTTCACAATCTGAACGTGAATGGATGGAGGAACATACAGCACTTCATGTTGGTTATCTTGAAAACTATCTTCCTTACAGCGGTACAGATGACAAGGGTGAAGTAACAGGTATAGTTAAGGATATAATTCCTGATATTTTGGATACGGTAGGTATGCAGGATATAGAGGTTACATACAGTGGGTATGCAAGCTACGATGATATGATTGCTGCTGTAAGATCGGGAGATATGGATGTGGCCTTCCCTGTAGGAGGTGGACTATATTACTCTGAGGAGAACGGAATCTACCAGTCAAATCCTGTGTCTGCATCTGATGCGGAGATAGTTTATAAGGGCGATTTTAATGAAAAGACTACAGAGCATTTTGCTATTAATGAAAATAATCGTATGCAGTATTATTTTGTGCAGACCAATTATCCGGAGGCTGAAATTACATTTTATCCTTCAAGTGATGAGTGTCTAAAAGCTGTGCTTGAGGGTAAAGCTGGCTGTGCAACCCTGAATGGACTTAGGGCAAATGATATTCTTCGAAACAGAAAGTATAAAGAACTGTCACGTTACCAGACAAGCTATAGTGATACCAGATGCTTCGGTGTTGAGATTGGTAATGAAGGACTTCTTAAGCTCCTAAATCGTGGAGTAAATGTTCTAGGAGATGACTATTATCAGAGTATATCATATAAATATACCAGTGGACTGTATTCCTATAGCTTCTTGGATTTAGTGCTGGATAATATGGCTTTGGTTGGAACGATCATTCTTCTCATTTCCATAATCGTTGTATTTCTTCTTGCACGTGACATTCGTCGAACCAGGAAAGAGGTTGAAGAAAAGGAAAAAGCTCGTAGAGATTTGTCGGATGCACTGCTGGCTGCAGAACGTGCCAATCGTGCAAAAACAGCATTTCTCAACAACATGTCACACGACATCCGTACACCAATGAATGCCATAGTTGGATTTACAAGACTTGCAGATGAAAACATTGATAACAAAGAAAAGGTGCAGGATTATCTTGGTAAAATATCCGTATCCAGCCAGCATCTTTTGTCACTTATCAATGATGTACTAGATATGAGTCGCATTGAAAGCGGAAAAGTTACTCTTGAAGAGACGGATGTGCATCTGCCTGATATGATTCAGGAATTAAAGACAATTATTCAGTCTAATATCGCCTCTAAACAATTGGAACTATCCATTGATATGCAGGATGTAAAGCATGAAGATATTATTATGGATAAGCTTCGACTGAACCAGGTGTTGCTGAATATTTTATCCAACGCTATTAAGTTTACTCCTGAAGGTGGAATCATCAGTTTTAGCGTTATTGAAAAAACGTCGTCTGCCGACGATACCGCTGATTTTGAGTTTCGTATTAAAGATAATGGAATCGGAATGAGCGAAGAGTTTCAGAAGACGATCTTTGAAACGTTCACCCGAGAAAAGACAAGTACTGTAAGTGGTATTCAGGGAACTGGCCTTGGTATGGCTATAGCAAAGAATATTGTCGATATGATGGGTGGAACAATTTCTGTAATCTCAAAGGAGGGCGAGGGAAGTGAGTTTGTTGTTGAACTTCCTTGTAAGATCAGCAGCTCATCTACGAAGGCTCGGTCACAATCAGAGATGCCGGACTTACATTCAGCAGTAAATGATGATGAGCCAGAAGCTGATTTAGCTCAACCACTATCTGCATCTAAGGACGAACAAATAGAAAAAGATTCTGAGGCAGGATCAATGCCGGATTTCTCTGGGAAACGTGTGTTGCTGGTAGAAGATAACCAGCTGAACCAGATACT
The DNA here is from genome assembly GCA_900110635.1 of Lachnospiraceae bacterium NE2001. Classification (GTDB taxonomy): domain Bacteria; phylum Bacillota; class Clostridia; order Lachnospirales; family Lachnospiraceae; genus Eubacterium_Q. The sequence goes on along the minus strand of FOEK01000015.1, from coordinate 29,069 downwards.
TGCAGAAAACATATTAACTAGTGTTGGACTTGATGTTGATATTGCATCTGACGGAACAGAGGCAGTTGAAAAGATGAAATCAGCATCTCAGGACTATTACGATATTATCCTGATGGATATTCAAATGCCCCAAATGGATGGTTATGAGGCCACAAGACAGATCCGTGCGCTTGATGATAAGATAAAGTCTGCCATACCGATTGTAGCAGTTACTGCAAATGCCTTTGAAGAGGATCGGAAGATTTCTATGGAGGTTGGAATGAATGGACATTTGGCAAAACCGTATGATATTCCGGAAATTATGAAGACGCTAAGTGAATTATTGAACTGATACAACAGGGACTTACAGGAGGACTTTGTAGATATAGGAAAAGCCTTTGAGGCTGCACATACCGTAGATGTACAAAGGCTGGGTGAGGCTGAAATAAAACTAATGAAACTTTCTCCTGATTATTAATGACTGAATATTTATTCATTGACAAATATAAAATGACGTGTTATATTTCACTCGAATGAATATTTGTTCAGTTATAAAAAGGAGGAGATAGTATGCCTAAGACTGAAGAACAATGTAAAAAAATGCGAGAAGACATGAGAAGTAAGATACTTAAAATGTCTTCTCTTTATTTTGCAAAAAATGGATTTGGAGATACGAAGATTGGAGATCTGGCAAAGCATATAGGAATCGGGCAGGGGACAATCTATCTGTATTTTAAATCCAAGGAAGAGCTTTTTGAAGAAATCAGAAACAATGCAGATAATAAAGAAGAATTACAGAAGCTAAAGATTTTATCAAAGCTTCCAATTCCGGCGAAAACCAAGATAGACAAAATCTCCAACGAGATGTGTAAAAGACTAAAGGATGATGAGGAGTTCTGTGTGAAGATTACACTCCTTACACAGATTTTGATTGAAAAAGAAACCATGTATTCTGACGAGCTGTACAAGGAATTGGCAAAGATAATAAGACAGGGGCAGAAGGAAGGAAGCGTTGTAAAGGGTGATGCTTTATACCTTGCGGATCTTTATTGGGGAAATGTGTATCTCTATGCGCTTAAGAAACTCTTTTCTGCTGACCTTAAGCCGTTACAGAAGGATACACTAAACAGACTTTTGGAGGTTTGATATGGCACGAATTGCGATTATTACAGGTGCAACCGGTGGACTAGGTATGGAATTCACACGTGTGGTCAGTTCTTATGACCATATAGATGAGATCTGGGCTGTTGGCAGAAACGTAGAAAAATTGAATAAGCTTAAAGTTTCTTGTGATAAGGTCATTCCAATATGTGCTGATCTATCAGGTGCTGGATTAGATATTATCATACAGAAGATTGAAGAGAAAAAACCGGATATCAAATATCTCATTAATAATGCAGGAATAGGATATCTTGGGAAATATGAGGACATGGGATTAGAATATGTGAGAAGCTTCTGTGATATTAACTGTACTGTCCCGGCTCTTCTTATGTCTGTTGCTTTACCTTATATGAATAAAGATGCGGGAATCCTTAATATTTCCTCAGCTTCTTCATTTCAGCCTAATCCATATCTTGCCCTTTATTCTGCAAGCAAAGTATTTATTAAAAATATATCTCGAGCGCTTTATATGGAACTGAAATCTCGCGGGATAACTGTGACTGCTGTATGTCCTGGCTGGATCGATACGGATATGCTTCCAAGGGAAAAGGATGGAAAGAAGATAAAGTATGCGGGAATGATCAGCGCTGAGAAGGTTGTGGAAAAGGCCCTAAATGATAACCGGAAAGGAAAAGATATGTCGACCCCGGGATGGTTTTCAAAATATTTCCGTTTTTATTCGAAAATTACTCCGACAAAACTGGTGATGAGACAGTGGACAAGGTCTATAAAACAATATATATGAATAGACTATTGGCATAAATCGCAGAATAGTGATATAATACTTTGTGCGCTTTTATGGGATACTGAATATGATAACGTCCTGAATGATTATATCCATAAGGTATTATAATAGACAAAGGGGTAAAGACGATGGGAAGAAAGATAATGATCGTAGGTGCTAACTTCGGGGACAAGGGTTCTCAGGCTAAGCTTTACGTAGTAATCGATGAGTTAAGAAAAAGGTTTAGTGACTGTGAGATATTCTATGCACATAATGATGAGCAGTTAGATGGTTCGCTATATAGATTTGGTAAGATTCCTTTTACTAAAAAGACTCAGTCCCAGGTACTCAAGGCAAATCCTTTGAGCAATATTACAAAATTATTCCGTAAGAAGGATGATAGCTCTTCTGGTGAAAAAGATGTGGTTGAAATGGTTTCGCAGATGGAGCTGATCATAGATGTAAGTGAGCATTCTTTGACAAGTGATAGCAGTATGGCTGATATTGAGTATTATTTGAACAATATCAAGATAGCTAAAAAGTATAAGATACCTATGATCATTATGCCTCAATCATTTGGTCCTTTTGATTTTGATGTTGATACCATGTATATCTTGGGAGACATGAAGGATATTCTTTTCTATCCTAAGGCTATATTTACACGTGAGCAATATGGTTATGATGAAATGATGGGATATTTCGGACTAGATAATCTGAGACAAGCTAATGATATGCTATTAGTAGATAATAATTTTGATCTATCAAATGTATGTTCCAGATTCTATAGACCAGAAATACCTGATATTCCAGAAGAAAACAATGTTGCTGTAATTCCGAATGCTGCTTATTTTGATAAGAAGAATAATGATCAGACCTTTGAGATGTACAAGATGATGTTCGAAGCGCTGAATGCTGCGGGCAAGAATGTATATATCGTTTGCCAATGTTCTTCTGATATGGATATTTGTAAAGAACTTGCTTCCAAATATATGCAACTCGGAAATGTTGATTTAGTAGACAAGGAGTTAGACTCAGTTGAGTTTACTAGATTTCTTAAGAAGTTTGAAATGGTTATAAGTTCACGATATGAAGCATGTGTTCAGTCATATAGAAACTTCCTGCCTGTTCTGCTTCTTGGAAGCGGAGCAAACTTTAAAGAATTAACAGAACTTTTAGGACAGGAAAAATATTACTTTGATGTACTTTCAGAGCAGTGCAATAAATATGATGTAGTAGATGCCCTGAACGATCTGATCAAGAATTGGGACGTTGCAAGAACAAGAGTACAGACTCGTATGATAAATATTCGTACTACCAGCTGCTTTGAAATCTTTGATGAATTAAAATGGTAGTAATATATAAAATGTGAAACTAGGATTCCTTATCTTTCATCTAACACTTGGAAGATAAGGAATTTTAAGTAATAGGACACTTCATCCCCTGCCCAGAGAATTGGATGATCCTTTGCCTGGGTACGGAACTCTATCTGTCTAAGCTTCTTATGTGCAGACTTTGCTGCCTGGGCGATAACTTCTGAGAAAAGCTCCTGATCCATGAAGTGGGAGCATGAGCAGGTCGCAAAGTATCCGCCTGATTTAACAAGCTTAAGTCCGCGAATGTTGATTTCTCTATATCCTTTCGCGGCTTTTTTTATTGTTTCTCTGGATTTTGTAAATGCAGGAGGGTCCAGGATTACAAAGTCATAGTGTTTACCTTCCTCCACGTATCTGGGAAGCAGATCCAGTACATCGTCACAGGTAAATGTCATCCTGTCCATCACATTGTTAAGCTCGGCATTTCGCTTTGCTTCCTCTATAGCAAGGTCTGATACGTCCACAGCTTCAACATTTGAAGCACCACCGATAGCGGCGTTCAGGGCAAATGAACCTGTGTGTGTAAAGCAGTCAAGAACGGATAGAGGCTTAGTGCCATCCTGACTTAGTCTCTGGCAAAGTTCCTGAACAGCCATTCTGTTGCCCTTCTGATCCAGGAAGAATCCAGTCTTTTGTCCATTTACTATATCTACATTAAACTTAACGCCGTTCTCAGTGATCTGAACGGCAGTGTCAAACTCCTCGCCAATAAAGCCTTTGCAGCGTTCCATACCTTCCTTGAGACGAACCTTTGCGTCGCTTCTTTCGTATACTCCACGAATCTTGATACCGTCTTCAAGAAGTATCTCTTTAAGGATTTCGATGATCTTTTCTTTCAGAATATCGATACCAAGCGCCAGGGATTCCACAACAAGAACATCCTCGTATTTATCTATTACAAGGCCAGGGAGAAAATCAGCTTCGCCAAATATTACTCTGCAAGAGGAAGTATCGATAACAGCTTTTCTATATTCCCATGCATTCTTTACACGGTTATAAAGGAAATCGTCATTCATTTCTACATTTGCATCACGAGTAAGCATACGTATCTCAATCTTGGACTTGGTATTAATAAATCCCCAGCCCATAGGATAGCCGTCGAAATCTTCAACACGGAGGACATTTCCATCCTGAAAATCCCCCTCTACTCCAGCAATCTCGTTATCATATATCCAGCTGCCTCCAGCCTTTAGGGTTCTTCCTTCACCCTTCTTAAGAGTGACAACAGCGGAGCAAACATTTGACTTTAATATATCCATAATTAACCTGCCTTAATATCGTTATACCGTGAATTGTGATTCGCTAATAGTATGGGGGTGAGGTAATTGTTTGTCAAGATTTGAAGGAAAAAGACTTAGCTGATAAACTCACAGATCAGTTTTACATTTTCGTTTTCATCATTTAATACTACGATGTAGCCGTTATCAGTAGCCTTTAGGATGGGGTACAGCTTATCACCCAGCTTGGACTGCATCTTGTACTCTGCCCTGAATATGTTGGTTCGGTAATCAGCTGGCAGGATGGAGGTGGCGAAGTTCACATACTGTGCGTTGTTTACGTGCTGGTTTGTGTCCAGATGTTCGCCCGAAACTATGATGGAGCGTGGACGGGATATGTCGTTACTATCGCCTTTTTCCAGAAAGCCTATATCGATTTTGCCTTTTAATATCTGGTCTGCTTCAGTTTCAGATATTCCGAACTCAGAAAACCTTTTCTCAATAGGGGTGTCCAGTCCGTAAGCCTCAATTTCTTTATCGGGTACATTCTTCTCTGGACGACCTTCGTCAACATTTACATACGCCCAATCTGAAAGAGCATAGACCAGGGGCTCGCCGCCTATGGTTCTTATCAGGAAGCTTCTTTTACCGATAAAGAACTTGAAGCCGGAAGCCCAGGTTATTATCTCTATCTCTTCGCAATACTCAGGTCTTCTTAAAATATGAATCTGCCAGTTGGTGAGCATCCATGCTGTTCTGTGCTGATTCAGCCATTTTAGGCCAACGTCTGTATCTTCTGCTTCAAATGTGCAGCAGTCCTGAAAATAATTAATTATAGATACAAGGGAAAGCTTTTTGTCTGAAGCTAGCTCGCTATATCTGACTCTTGAAGTAAAACTGTACATAATATCACCTGTTCCTTTTTTAATACACACTCGTGTATTATAACATAACATATCATTTTTGTTGACTCGACATCCAAACAATGAGAAAATATTAATGTTAGCGTTTGGTTCCTATATTTATGGGGAGTATTGGGATGAAAAGTTTAAGAGCCAAAATGACAATATTGATAGTGCTGGTAGTTCTCGGTAGTTCCGTGCTCCTGTCATTTATCAGTTATCAGAGAGCAAAGAGCAGTCTGATCCTGCAAATGGAGGATAATTACGGCGTTGCGGCGCAGAAATATGCTCTTGAGCTTACCTCCTGGGTTAATACCAATGCAACTATCTTAGACACTATGGCGGCTGAAATCGCTGTTAGTGATATATCTACTCAGGGCTATGATGCATTTCATAACTATCTAAAGCATAGTAACGAGCTGCTTAATAAGTATGGCTACGTTTACGATATCTATTTTACTTATCCTGATAATTATATGGTCTGTGCATCCGACTTTGTTGCGGATGGAACTGTGGATTTTGTTCACGAGAGAGAATGGTACACCACCTCGGCACTTACGGGCGAGCTGTTCTTCTCAACTCCTTATCTGGATTCAGATACCAAGAAATCAATTGTTACTATATCGAAGGCTGTTTACAAGGATGACGAGCTTCTTGGTGTTCTTGCTGCGGACATTTTTGTTGATGTGCTGGTTGAAATGGTAAATGAAGCAGATGTGGCTGACAACAGCTATGCATTCCTGATCGATCAGAATATGAGGATGATAGTTCATCCTGATGAGGACTACGCCTACGAGGATACACCGTTGGAGGTGATGGGAATACCAGATGCTCCATATGGTCCGGTTATAGATGCTATCAATACGGGTTCTGATGAGATGGTCTTCATTGATGACTACGATGGCGTTAAGAGGGGAATAGTGTATTCTCAGATGACTAATACCGGATGGTATGTTGGTATAGCGACAAGCACCAGTGTGCTTGAAAGAGACGTGGCCGCAATGATGCGCGGCTTTGTTGTGGCGGCTATAGTGGCTATAGTGATCGGCGGCTTTATGGCTATTTTCCTGGCTCGTGTACTGGGTAAGCTCAGTGAGCAGGAGCAGCAGTATAAGCAGCAGGTGCTGGAGCTTGAGAAGCAGGCCGCTGATGAGGCGAATGAAGCTAAGAGCCGTTTCCTTGCTGATATGTCCCACGAGATCCGTACGCCTATCAATGCTATTCTTGGAATGAATGAAATGATCCTTCGTGAATCAAATAATAAGGATATAAGGGATTATTCGGAGAATATACAGCAGTCTGGACATAATCTGCTTCAGCTGATAAATGGTATTCTTGACTTCTCGAAAATCGAGGATGGCAAGATGGAGATAGTGCCGGTGAACTATCATGTGGGTTCTCAGGTGACATATCTCTATAATTCCATATCAGAAAGAGCAAAGGCCAAGAACCTGGAGCTGATATTTGACATCGATAGAAACCTTCCAACAGAGCTTTACGGTGATGATACACGCATCAATCAGGTGGTGATGAACCTTCTGACGAATGCTGTGAAGTATACGGATACGGGTTCTGTCACCCTCAAGATGGAGGAAAGACAGAGACGTGATAATGAGACGGGACGGGATGTCTGTATATATTTTGAAGTAAAGGATACCGGCATTGGAATAAAAGACAGCGATATGGAGAAGCTCTTTGAATCCTTCGAAAGACTGGATGTGGTAAGAAACCGTAACATAGAGGGAACAGGTCTTGGAATGACCATTACCAGGAAGCTTCTCGGTCTTATGGGAAGCGAGCTTAAGGTTGAGAGCCAGTATGGAGTAGGAAGCATCTTTTCGTTTGAACTATGGCAGAGGATTGAAAATGATGAGCCTCTTGGAGATTATCAGAAAGAAAGCTCTGCTGATGGAAAGACTGAGCGTTACAAGGAATCCTTCCGTGCGCCTGACGCGCATATACTTGTGGTTGACGATACGAATATGAACCTTCTGGTTATCGTTAATCTTCTCAAGAAAACAGGAATAAAGATAGATACTGCTCTAAATGGTCCCGATTCCATAACACTTGCTGGAAAGAACAACTATGACATAATTCTTATGGATCAGCGTATGCCAGGAATGGATGGCACCGAGGCAATGCAGGAGATAAGAAAAATAGATAGTGAGAAAGCGAGAAAGACTCCTATTATATGTCTTACCGCTGATGTGATAAGGGGTGCCAGGGAGAGATATCTGGAACTCGGTTTTGATGATTATCTGACAAAGCCAGTGGAAGGGGCAGAGCTTGAAAGCATGATCCTGAAGTACCTGCCAGATGAGAGACTGAGGAGAAATGAATCAAATGATGGTTTCATTTCTATAGATACGGAAGAAGACTGGATAGAGGCTCTTAATGCCGCAGGGCTTGATACTGAGACTGGCATTGGTTATTGCGGAGATGACAAGGAGCTATACAGGGTTGTAGTTGATTCATTTGCAGAAGAAGAGGAAGAGAAAACAGAAAATATAAAGAAGTTTTATGATGCTAAGGATTGGAAGAATTATTGTATCTATGTTCATTCACTGAAGAGCGGTGCAAAAACAATAGGTGCGATGGAGCTTTCTGAGGTTGCTGCTGCCCTTGAGGCGGCTTCCAGGTCTGAGGATACTGAGACAATAGAACGTGAAACGGATAGAGCTTTGTCCATGTATAGTGAATTGGCGGAACTAATAAGGCAAAGCTGAAAAAATACTCCTTTATTGTAAAAATCTTTCGCTGCCCTCTCTACTTTCCGTAGGTAGTATTGTTAGCTGCTGAAGGTTACAATCTGAACAGATTATGTACAGGAGGAAAGCAAAATGAACCAATATGTAACTGGTGCGGTTATAAAAGAACTGCGAGAAAAAAACGGGATGACTCAGCTGGAGTTTTCTGAGAAACTGAGAGTGAGCGATAAGACTGTTTCAAAGTGGGAAACTGGAAAGGGCTATCCGGATATAACTCTTCTGGAACCTATAGCCAAGGTTTTCAGGATATCCGTAACAGAGCTGATATCGGGAAATCCCATAGTGAATGCAAATGTATCTGCAAATATGATGCGTTCAAAGTTTTATGTGTGCCCTGTATGTGGAAATGTTATCCACAGTATGGGTGAGTCGGTGATCACCTGCCACGGAGTACAGCTTACGCCGCTGGAGGCGGAACCCTCAGATGAAAATCATATGATCTTCATCGAGCGCGTTGAGAACGAGTATTATGTAAGAATCGATCATCCTATGGAAAAGGAGCATTACATATCATTTATTGCTGCTGCTTCGTTGGATGAAATGCAGATGATAAAGCTCTATCCAGAGGGGAATGCAGAGGCAAGATTCAAAATCCGCGGAGTCAGAAAGATATTTTTCTACTGCAATCGTGAAGGTCTATATGTGATAGATGTGGTAAGAGGAATCGACGATAAAGAAAGTGGTTATGACCACACCGAGGAGCGAAGACAGCTTGAAGAAGCGGCCAAGAAGCTTTTCGGGTAGAAATGATATAAAAGAGCTTGTCATTAGACAAGCTCTTTTATTATTGTATTGACTGTGTTATGATGTAGGATACTTGTGTGACTAAGGCGTTAAAATGTTTGCGCCTTGTTATAATTATGATAGAAGAAGGATGATTGTTTCGTGCTTTACTATGAATTAGTTTTTGGCATGCTGTTTCTGCCGCTTATAATGATAATATATCAGATATTCCCTAAACGTTTCCGCTGGGTTTTTCTTATGGTGGCGAGCGTAGGGTATTATTTCTCATTCTCATTTAAACTTTTTATATTCCTGATTCTTGCGACTGCTATCACCTACTCCACGGGTCTTATTCTGGAGAAGGTAAGTAAAGACAGAAAGGCTGCTCTAGGTCTCGTCAAAAAGGACAAGAGTGCCTCTTCAAAAGAAGAGAAGGCGATGATAAAGGCGAGGTTCCAGAGAAGAAGCAGGCTGATCTTAGTTATTGGAATAGTGCTGGCACTTTCCAGTCTTTTATATCTTAAATATTACAACTTCTTTGCTGAGAATATTAATCTTCTTGCAGGTGCATCAGAGGATTCTCCAATCCTGCCAGCAAAGGCTCTGGCACTGCCTCTTGGAATCTCATTTTACACAATGCAGGCCATCAGCTATATGGCTGACGTCTATTGGGGCAAGTTTGAAGCACAGCGTAATCCATTTAAGCTTCTTCTGTTCCTCAGCTTTTTCCCGACTATTATAGAAGGTCCTATCGCTCTTTATGCTGAAATGAAGGACAGAATATATGAGGGAAATGCGATTGATCCAGATAACGTAATAAGGGGCTATACACGTTTCATCTGGGGTGTTTCAAAGAAACTGGTCATTGCAGACAGGCTGAATCCTGCTGTTGTATATTTGTTTGATCCGGCAAATAAAACCAAGGGTGCCGCAGTTATTGTGGCTGCGGTCCTATTTACAGTAATGGAGTATATGGACTTCTCAGGCTGTATGGATATGGTGATCGGTATAGCTATGATCTTCGGTATCAAGCTGCCAGAGAACTTCCGCCAGCCGTTCCTGGCGAGGAACGCTTCAGAGTTCTGGCGTCGCTGGCATATATCACTGGGTGTATGGTTTAAGACCTACATATTCTACCCTGTGTCTATGTCGGGACTGGCTAAGAAATGGAATAAGTTCGCCCGTGGTAAGGTGAACAAGCATATGACTATGGTTGTTGCGTCAGCCATGGCGCTTCTTCCTGTGTGGTTATGCAATGGACTGTGGCACGGCCCAAAGTGGACTTATATCTTTTATGGAATCTTTTACTTCGTAGTAATCCTGCTGGAGCTTTTGCTGGAACCCGTTGGCGATGCGGTACTGAAGCTTTTTCATACAACTAAAGACAATAAGGTGGTAAATGTTATCAGGATTCTTAAGACCTGGGTTATCATATTTGCAGGAGAGCTTTTCTTTGAGGCAGATTCCCTAAAGGAAGGCTTCCGTATGGTAAGGGATATTGGTAAAGGCTCTGGCATCAGTATACTGTGGAATGGCACAGCTCTTGGCTGGGGGCTTGATATATATGACTGGGCGGTGGTAGCATTTGCCATTGCTATTGTTATAGTGGTAAATATCATCAGAGAGAAGGGTGTCGACGTAACTGATGCTCTGCTCAGAAGACCGCTGCTGGTTAGATGGGGACTTGTTCTATCATTACTTCTGGTTCTTACTATCTTTGGATGCTACGGACCAGGCTTTGAGGAGGTGGATCTAATCTATGCAGGATTCTGATGTGAAGACAACTGAACCAGAGACAACTGAATCTAAGAAAATTCCCGAGAAGGACAAAACTGATACCTCAAAGACAAGGAAAAAGGCATTGGGATGGCTTGAGATATTTGGCTTCCTGCTGACATTTTCAGTTATTCTTAAGGTTATGTCTTATGCTATTGATCCGGTTCGGACTGACAGGCCGGAGATGGTCCTGCCTCGTGATAAGAATGTGACTGCGGCTCTTAATGAGAAAAGTGATACTATGGATGTCCTTATTATAGGCGACAGTGAAGCAATGGTGGTTGCTTCGCCTCAAATGATGATGGACGAGGCTGGTATCTCTGCTTATAATTGCAATCAGCTGGGACAGAGATCCTTTGATACTTATCTTTTTACCCAGAAGATACTGAAGAAGCAGCATCCGCAGGTGATACTTCTTGAGACAAATGTTATAGCTCAGCCTACAATGCTGAAAACGGAGGCTCTGGTTACGAACAGTGCCATAATAAATGATTTATTTCCGGTTATCAGATATCATAGCAACTGGCGTTATCTGAGCGGACTTGAGGAGCCTGAAGCGTATGATGTGGAGCGGGGCTATGAAAAGATAGAGGTTGTTGATCCGTATAATGGCGAAGAATATATGGTCGAGACTGAGGAGCGGGGCGACATAAACTGTATTGCCATCTACAACCTGGATAAGATACGAAAGCTTTGCGACGAAAAGAATATACCTCTCGTGCTTATCAGTTCACCATCTCCTGTCAATATGAACTATCCTAAACATAATACTCTTCAGGATTATGCTGATAAGCACGGTCTGGACTTTATAGATTTCAACGTGCTGAAGGACGAGATTGGAATAGACTGGAGCCAGGATACTGGTGATGCCGGGGACCATATCAATTGTTATGGTGCCGAAAAAACTACCAAGTATCTGATAAATTATCTGGAGGAGAATTATGACCTGCCGGATCATCGAGAAGACTGATCAGTATATGGTTATGGAAGAATGCTTATTAGAAAACTCAGATATTAGAAAGCTCGGATATTTGAGAGATATGAAATAAGGAAAATAAATGAAGAATGTACTTGAGTATTTAGAAAATACAGCATCAAGACTGCCTGATAAGCTGGCTGTCACAGATGGCTCGGAGTCCTGTACCTTTGCTGAACTTAGGAACACTAGCGCCCGTATTGGAGGCGTTCTTTCCAAGTTTGTGTCAAAAGGGGAACCAGTAGGTGTTCTGATGAAGAAGAGCACCAGGACTCTTCAGATCTTTCTGGGAACTGTTTATGCGGGAGGCTTTTATTGCCTTCTGGATCCTGACTTTCCGGATGAGCGTCACAGAAGTCAGCTGGAAACCCTGAAGCCGTCAGTGATAATCACTGAACCGGAAAGTCTTGAGAAGCTGAATAGATTAGATTATAAGGGAAATGTTATTACAACCGATGAACTTTTTAGAAAAGTGGGTTCCGCCCAGGAGTTAACGGTTGATACTGACATACAGCCGGATGTGCCACTTTATTGCAATTTCACATCTGGTTCCACCGGAGTTCCTAAGGGTGTTCTGGTTGGACATGCTTCGGTAATTAGTTTTATTGATACATTTACCAATCTTTTTGGAATAACTGAAGAAGATACCATAGGAAACCAGGCGCCATTTGACTTTGATGTATCAGTAAAGGATATTTACAGCTCACTCAAAACAGGCGCGACTATGGTCATTATTCCAACTGCATATTTCAGACTTCCTAATAATGTTATGGATATGCTGGAAAAATATGAGGTGACTACTCTTACCTGGGCTGTGTCTGCGCTGGTTCTGCTGAACCGGCTCCACGAGTTTATGTATAAGGTTCCGCCAAAGATTAATAAGGTTCTTTTTAGTGGAGAGGAAATGCCAGCAAAGCACCTTGCGGACTGGATGGCACAGTACCCTGAGACGGAGTTTGTGAATCTTTATGGCCCGACGGAGATAACTTGTAACTGCTCTTACTATAGAATAGATAGAGAGAATGTTCCTGAGAAGCTTCCTATAGGAGAGGTTTTTCCTGGGAAGGTGATATATCTTCTGGATGACAATGGGCGTGTTATTCCTGCGTCTGAAGAAGAGACTGTTGGCGAAATCTGTGTAGGTGGAAATGAGCTCGCTCTTGGCTACTATAATAATGATGAGGCTACATCAAAGGCCTTTGTGGAGCTTGAAGGGATTGGGCGAGTTTATAAGACAGGAGACCTGGGATATCGTAAGGGTGGACTGCTACATTTTGCTGGAAGACGTGACTTCCAGATAAAGCATAATGGCCACAGGATCGAGCTTGAGGAAATAGAGAGGGCAATGAACAGTCTTCCTGAGATTGGCCAGGCCTGCTGTATCTATGATGCTGAGAAGTACCGTATAGTGGCTTATTACACGGGAGACCCGGCCTTGGCTGATAAGCCCGATAGGAAGAAGATAGTTGCTGGACTGAAGGATAAGCTTCCGAACTATATGCTGCCAAATGTATATAAATATATGGACGAGCTTCCTCTCAGCAAGAATGGTAAGATAGATAGAAATAAGCTGAGGGAAATGCTTTAGATAATAACCCATAGTCTGAAATAGTTATTTTAAGCTTTGAGGGATGCTATGAATAACCAGGAATTGATAAAAGAATATGGAACTCCATTTTATCATTTTGATATCTCTGAATTAAAGAAGAGAATTGAGATGATGAGGGGGCATCAGTCGGATATAGGACTCTGCTATGCTATGAAGGCAGGTCCCTATCTTGCAAAGTATGCTGCGCCTTACGTGGACAGGCTTGAGGTGTGTTCACCAGGAGAGTATGAGATATGTGTTCGTGATGGCATAACTCCTGGTCAGATACTTGTTTCAGGAGTAAATAAGACCAAAGAGAGTATGAGAAGGATACTTTCACTAGGTGGTGCCGAGGGTCTCTTTTCCATTGAATCAGTGAGACACTTTGAGATTCTGGAGGAAGTGGCTAGGGAGTGTGCGGATTCAGAGGCATTTCATCTTAAATGTTATATTCGTATGTCATCTGGTAATCAGTTTGGCGTAGATAAGAGTTTGATGGACGAGCTTATTGACAGAGTGATCAAGTCACAGTATCTAGAGTTTCTTGGAATCCATTATTTCTCAGGGACACAGAAATCTGTGAAGAAGATAGAGAAGGAACTGACGGAGCTTGCTGCTTATGGGCTGGAGCTTGAGGTGCGACTTGGGGCGAAGATCAGTCTTGAATATGGTCCGGGTCTTGGGATAGATTATTTTGGAAATGATTCAGATGCGTCAACGACTGTCGATGCATCATATAACGAAGATTATCTTATAGAGCTTATGAAGCTTGTGGATGAGACGGGACTTAGAGACAGCTACTCAGATATAACCTTCGAATATGGCCGATATATTGCGGCAACCTGTGGAAGATATTTTACAAGTGTGGCTGATGTGAAGAGAAACACTGAAACAAACTTCGCCATACTTGATGGCGGTCTGCATCAGATCACATATTACGGCAGTATGGCTGGAATGAAGGTTCCACCTATTGATCATATCGCGCAGAAGAGAGCTGATGATAAATCTTCAAGAGAGGACTATGTGCTCGCAGGCTCTCTTTGTTCAGTCAATGATATATTGGTTCGACGAGTTAAGCTTCCGACTCTTGACATTGGAGATATACTGTGCTTCAATCTAGCTGGAGCTTACTCCGCCACAGAGGGTATAGCGCTCTTTCTCAGCAGAGATCTGCCTGCCATCGTCATTCGGGATGAGGAAGGCACGGAGATACTTGCCAGAGAACATATAGAAACTAATATATATAACGGAGGTTACAATGGATAAAATAATTGAAATACTTGAAGAGATAATACCAGGTGAGGATATCGAAACCTGTGATACACTTGTGGATGACGAGATACTTGATTCATTTGCCATCATCTCACTCGTAGCAGCACTGGAGGAAGAGTATGATATAACCATTTCACCAGCTGAGCTTATTCCTGAGAACTTCAACTCAGCTGAATCTATCTGGGAAATGGTTGAGCGTCTTACAGATTAGGAAACCACACGCCCGAATATCTTGAAGTCACTATTCTCTCGTATGGGGATAGGCTTGTAGTCGGGGTTAAATGAAATCAGCTCCAGTACACCGTTTCCTTTATGGAGCTTCTTACAGTAGGCCTGGCCATCCAGGTAGAAGATTCCGATGTCACCATCAAAGAGCTCGGTAGTTCTGTATACCCAGACAATCTGACCGTTCATGTAGCGTGGCTCCATACTGTTGCCGTTGAGTCTGATACCGAAGCTGGCCTTCTCGGGTACCTCGCTTCCAACAACCACCATCTCGTGGGCCTCATCGTCCAGGAATTCACCAGTTCCTGCGGAGGCGGCAAGAAGGAACAGAGGAAGCTCTCTGGTCTTTACTGGAGATGGTTCCACATCTTTTGTGGCCCTGCTATTAAACTGCATATTTTTACTGATATTGTTGTTGATATCTAAATTATCACTGCGGTATTCGTCAGTCAGCCCTAGGATTCGTATGAAATCCAGGGCTTTTTCTTTGCCCTCCTCGTTGAGTGTGGAAAAAGGATTCTCTGGATTTGACTCAATAAAGGTAGAATAGATATCTGTGATGCCGTAGAGCTTGCAAAGTAGAAGAAACTGCGCCGGATTGGGTGTGGACTTGTTCTTCTCCCAGGCGTAGATGCTCTTGTTCTGTATTGGATATCCGGCTTTTGTCAGTGCATCGGCTGCATCAATCTGGGTATAGCCGGCCTGCTTTCTGCAGGTGGCGAGGGTTTCACCGATGTCCTGTATACCAGTTTTTTCGTTCTTGCTTAGATTAGTCTTTATATTTGTCTTGGAAATTGCTTTGATATTTGTCTGATTTTTTTCTTGATTTTTTTTATTCATGATTTTCGTCCCCATATTGCACAAAATCTTTGAACTGCTTATTAATTACTATACAACATATTGTGAGTTAATGCAAGCCGAATCTATAAACAAGGGTAAAATGATATAAAAAATATGCTTGAATTCTATAAAAGATAGATTTATACTAGCAAAACAAGAGGGGAATAAAAAAGGGAAGGAGTGATGATGATGTCGACACTTGTGGAGGAAAACCCCAAAAAGATATATGTTGACGTGGATGTGGAGTTTCAGACGGATGGAAGTCTGATTCCCAAGGCTATCCTGTGGGATGATGACAAGACCTATGAGATTCAGAGAATTATGGAGGTGAGGCGTGCAGCCAGCCTTGTGGCTGGAGCAACTGGTGTCAGATATACCGTATTGGTTGATGGCTATGAGAGCTATCTATATTATGGCGATAATAACAGATGGTTTGTTGAGGCAAAGGATTCGTAGCGGTCAGGCGTTTACAGGATAATTATGACAGCCCATAATAAAAGGATTTTTATCCTGAACAGAACTATAGAAAATAAAAAAGTGACAAAGGTGTGAATCGCCTTTGTCACTTTTGGTTATAAGGTTTCAAAGTATTCTTTAACTGAGTAGAGGGAGTCCAGGACAATTCCTGCAAGGACTTGAATCTCTTCGTCCGGCTGCAGAATATCTGGAACCATAATTGGGAAAGCTCCAGATGCGTTTGCTGCTCTGATTCCGTTGAAGGAGTCCTCGATTATACAACACTCTTCAGGCTTTGCTCCCAGCGCCTCCATAGCTTTAAGGAAACTGTCAGGCGCAGGTTTGCTTCTCTGTATCATATCTCCACCAATGACTGCATCAAAATAGTCGAGGAAACCAGCTTCATTTAACTCTCGTTTAACGGTTTCGGTTTTTGTAGAAGAAGCAATAGCAGTCCATATCTTTTTCTCCTTCAGATATTCAAGAATCTCGGATACACCAGGCTTTATCGGAAGCTTTCCTCCTATGGTTTTCTCTTTGAAAAGAGAAGATGCTCCTACCCACAGGTCATCAAGTGGGAAGTCATCACCAAGACTCTCTCGCATAATCCGAAGAGTTTCTTCACTGGTGGTACCTATGCATCTTCTACCAATATCTTCGATCACATCGGGATCGGTTATACCAAACTTTACTGCAACCTCTTTGGTGCAATCTATATAGAGCCTCTCTGAATCAAAGATGACTCCATCCATATCGAATATTACATATTTAAACATCTATTTTCCTCCAAAACTTCTGTGGGATGGCATAAGTTTACAATTATATTCCATACAATATCCATCAACATCATAAAGAAACCTACTAAAAAGTGCATAAAGAAATGTGCTAAAATGTACATTGTAACATCAGGACACAAGTAGTAAAATGATAATTGTAAGTTCTAGTACTGTAGTGGGTTTTTTGTTGACTATAAAATGTGGGTTAAAAATATGAGAAAAAAGGTAGCAGTATTCGTACAGAATATGTATGGGGCAATGATTGCTGATACCCAGATGGGGCTTAGAGAGGCCGCTCTGGAAAAGGGTGTCAAGCTAATCTTTTTTTCGAGTTTCAGTGATGGCTTTAGCAGCCAGTTCTACAATCAGTATGGCAAGTATGACGAGGGGGATATCGTGTCCTTCAAGCTTCCGGATCTGGAAGATTTTGATGGAGTGGTCATACTTGAGTCTTCATTTCCACCTGTATATATAAAAAGATTAGAGAAGCTTCTTCTTGCCACCGATACGCCGGTTATCAATCTTGGTGGTGTGAATGATAAGTTCTACAGTCTGATAACCAATGATGATAATTCATTCCGTGCTGTAATCGAGCACGTGGTTGAAGAACATAATTGCAAGAATCTTTATCATGTTGCAGGAAGCAGGGATCACGATTTTACATTTGACAGGATAAATGTATTTAATGAGGTTCTGGAGAAGCACGGTCTTCCAAATGGGGAAGAAAGGATTTACTATGGAACCCTTTGGCGTGATTGTGGCGGTCCGGCGGTAGATTATATATTGGAGCATTGTCGTAAGGACGGATGTGAATATCCTGATGCAATAATCTGTGCCAATGATTACACGGCCATAGGTGTAGTGGATGCCTGCCGCGAAAGGGGCATCGCTGTACCAGGGGATGTGATCGTTACTGGCTATGATGGCATAGAGGTGGCCAGAATGGGCTATCCATCCATCACTACTTCGGAACAGCCTTTTGCAGATATTGGTAAAAATGCTATTTACACTCTGGAAAAACTGTGGAATGGCGAAAACCTTGACAAAGTTATAAAACAGGATGGAGTTCTTCGTACCTTCCAGTCCTGCGGATGTGTTCCACTGGATATCAATAGAACCGAAGAGATTCGTCAGCTTTATTACAATAGAATGGGCAAGATGGAATATCTGGCTCAGTCTACCACAAATATGATACTAAGCATCTCAAATGCTCCAACGCTGGAGGATGTGTATCACGAGATTGAGAAGAATGCCATGACCGATACGGGATTTGATACATTTCTTCTGTGTCTCGCGCCAGACTGGGATAAGCAGAGAGTTATTACAGATGATACAGTAATGGTTGATGAGGAAGTGAAGGTTGTGTGTGGTTTTATAGGTAATGAGTCTGTTGAACCTCAGTCCTTCAGAATGAAGGAGCTTCTTCCTGAAAAATTGATGAATGATCCGGCTTCGTATTATATATGCTCCATCCATCATCTTCAGTATTATATGGGCTATATCATCATATCGCCACGGCTCGAGAACTATAATCAGTTATTGGCTAAGTCCTGGCTGGTTAATCTGGGCGCTATGTTGGAGAACTGGAGAATAAGGCGCAGGTTAAATGAAACCGTTGACAGACTGGAGAATCTGTACAACCGGGATATGCTGACTGGACTTTATAACCGACGCGGCTATGAGCTCTTCTTCGAGGATATCTACAAGGAGTGTCTGGACAAGGGACAGCAACTGGCTGTAATGGTTATCGATATGGATAACCTGAAGATAGTAAATGATAACTATGGTCATAACGAGGGCGATTATAGCCTATGTACTATTGCAGAGGCTATGATGATGGCAGCAAGCACTGGTGAGATATGTCTCAGGACCGGAGGCGATGAGTTTGTAGTGCTGGCAAAGGATTATACAGAAGAGAAGGCAAAGGACTATGCAGTAAGACTTCGGGAGAATATCCAGAGGAGGATAAGCAGAGACAAGAAATCCTACAAGCTGGAGGTCAGTGTGGGTGCCTATGTACGCCTGCCAGATGTGATTCCAGAGGGCAGTTCTATATATGACATTTCAGAGGAATATATGAGACACGCCGATACAGAGATGTATAAGGAGAAAAAAGAGCACAAAACAAGAGCTAAAATATAACAGAAATAGTACAAAAATACGGACGATTCCCGCGGGTTTGTAAAAAGTGACAAAAAAGGCATTCATTTTCGTTAAGTTCTACGAATTGACAGTTTGACTAAATCAGAATAAAGTTCTGAGCTATAGAAGAGAAGTAGTTAAATAGTTGATTTGCCCGTAGAAAAGCGGGGGAGAGGGTACGAAAATGAATAACTTATGCAAAATGGTAAATGTATTAGAGGGTGTATCAAAGGACAGACTCAATGTACTTAAGACAAAGGGTATCAGTTCGGTGATGAGCACAGTGAACATTACTACTGGTGTGGCTGATGCGGCAGATTCGATCATTGAGATGGGAACAGCAACTAAGACACTGGGACTTAAGTGGTGCGCTAGTCTTGCGCTTCTTCCTCTTTACAAAGAAGTTCTTGCAGAGACTGGAGCAGATAACAGAATGTTTGTAAGAAAGGCAGAGCGCGGCGGCTTTGAAAATGTGCATAAGCTTTTTACAAAGCTTGCAGAAAGCGGTGCTACTCCAGAGTTTATATCAATAGAAACAGAAATCTTCAGCTCGATTGAGGGAGTCACCCTTGGGTTTGAAGAGCAGACTCGAATGATCAATTCTTGTATAAATGCTGTTAAGGCTGTATGCCCTGGCTGCAAGGTTATCCTGAGCACAAAGGATAGCGCTGACAATGAGAAGGCAAAGAAATGGTTTAATCGTTTCCAGGTATCTGGAGGAAAGCCATTTGATATCATCTCTCTAAGCTATGAGCTTAGTGCAGAAACATTTTACGATCTCAGCATCAATATGAGCGATCTGTCAAGACGTTTTGAGGCAGAGATTCTTGTAGATATCTCAGCACAGACAAATGTTGAGACAGCTGATATAGGTTTGGGAGATTTGGACAGTGCAGTATCAATCGTGCCACTTGACAGAGGCTTTGGAGTTGTTTATTCTAATGAAGAACTCGAAACTGCAACACTTGTTGCATAGACGAAATTAAGGATTGAAAGTCACACCTCGGGTGTGACTTTTCTTTTAGTTATAGATAAGGTTTAAGGATATGGCATATATATACGAAACACATTTACATACCTCTGAAGCCAGCAAATGTGGCAAGGTTTCAGGTGGAGATTACATAGATTATATGATGGCCCAGGGCTACAGCGGCATCATTGTTACGGATCATTTCTTCAATGGGAACAGTGCGGTTCCGGAGGAACTTCCATGGGAAGAAAGAGTGGCGATGTATGTCAGTGGTTATAAGGCTGCCAAGAAAGCAGCTGACCTCTATAACAAGACTGTAGATGATGAGAACCGTTTTGACGTGTTCTTTGGAATAGAATATAACTTCGACGGTGATGAGTACCTGCTATATGGAGTGGATGAAGAGTGGCTGTTAGGTAATCCGGATCTGCTGGAGAAAACCAGAACCGAAGTGTATGAGCTGGTAAATAAGGCTGGGGGTATAATGGTACAGGCCCATCCTTATCGCGAGAGATATTATATCGATGAGATAATATTGACGCCGTCGATTTGCGATGGCATAGAGATATATAATGCTGCAAATGAGGCAAATATGAATGCCCTTGCTTATAGATATGCCCAGGAGCTGGACGTTCCTATGTCCGCTGGCTCCGATATACATTTCTTTTACGACGGCCATAAAGGCGGTATGAGTTTCTCGAGGCGCCTAGACAGCATCGAGGACTATGTTCAGGCTTTTAAAAAGCGTGAAGGTATTCCAGTGGTTCTGGATGATGGCCGCGTTCAGCGAGTTGATGAAATCGAAGGCTACATAACCCCAGTCCACGGCCCGACCTTCAAGGTTGTCACGGGGACGTAACTGCTGACAACCCGCCTACAGGGGTTTGATCTTGCCGTCTGCCACAGCCTGGCTGATCCACAGCTTCAGTGACTCGATGGTGTTGGATATCTTGTTCAGGTTTTCCTGGATTGCGGCGAAGTCCTCGGCTTCGTCATCACGGATAGTCCCATCTTCGGCGATTTCCATTAATCGTGTCTTCTGGGCATCCAGCGCATTTAACGAATTAAATATACCGAGGGAAAGCTCTGCCAGGCTTGAAGGATGCACCTCAGCTACGGTGTCCTGACCGATGCGGCATTCGTGGGTGCAGTAGTAGTTGCAGAGACTTGGTTTCTTGTAAGCCTCGGCCATAGCCACCACATCCTCGGGCTGAACCGTGGTTCTTTCATTTTCTATTTTATCAATTCTGCTTTCAGAGACATAGCCCATGGCCTCGCTGGCCTCGGCGCGGGTAAGTCCTGCCTCTTCACGGCTTCTGAAGTATATATTCTTGTTGGTTTTTGTTGATCGTCTGCCCATTCTGATTCCCTTCTATATCGTATTGTTTATATGCTCCGTTTTGTATTGTAACATTATTGTCTAAAAAAGCACAACTAAAAATCGGCTGTACTTTATCTTTAGACTGATTTGTGGTAGAATATAGCCTGTTATGAGTAACGATGTACTGAAAATGATCAACCGCATATTTAGTTCGACAACGATCCTGAACTTTGGCGCGCTCTTTACAGATGTGACGCCTAATTTTGTTACGCCTGCGGAGCCAAATGCAGGTGATGATGTTACGATCAAGTTCAGGACAGCAAGGAACAATGTTGATGGCGTGGATATCGTTATTGATGACCAGCATTATCCTATGAAGCTTTCCAAGCAGACAGGAATCTTTGACTATTATTCGATAAAGTTCCCACGAGTTTATAACAAGCTCAGATACTATTTTGAGATACATAGTGACAGGTTAAATGTTATCTATAACCGTCTTGGCGTTCTAAGAGAGGCCAATCACGATTATGACTTCCAGATAGTTCCTGGTTTCAAGACACCAGACTGGGCAAAGGGGGCTGTTTTCTATCAGATATTCGTTGACCGTTTCTGCAATGGTGATACATCAAATGATGTAGTAGACAGAGAGTATAGCTATGTCGGAAGGCATGTTCGCCGGATTGAGGACTGGAACAAGATTCCTGATGCCATGGATGTGGGCAATTTCTATGGCGGTGATCTCCAGGGTGTTATGAACAAGCTGGATTATCTTAAAGACCTTGGTGTTGAGGCTATATACCTGAACCCAATCTTTGTTTCTCCGTCAAATCATAAGTACGATATTCAGGATTATGATTATATCGATCCACATTTTGGAAAGATCGTAAAGGATGAGGGAGAACCTCTTCAGGAGTGGAACACCGATAATACCTCTGCTACAAAGTATATAAGTCGTGTTACAAGCAAGGAGAACCTGAAAGCATCCAACCGCCTTTTTGCAAAGCTGGTTGCTGAGGCTCATGCCAGGGGAATCAAGGTTATCCTCGATGGTGTGTTCAATCATTGTGGTTCATTTAACAAATGGCTTGATAAGGAAAGAATATACGACCAGAATCCGGATTATGAGAAGGGTGCTTATGTGTCGGGAGACAGTCCATACAGAAGCTTCTTCAAGTTCCAGGATGAAAATGCATGGCCTTGCAATGGTTCGTACAATGGCTGGTGGGGACACGATACCCTTCCAAAGCTTAACTATGAGGAGTCGGTAAAGCTCCATGATTATATAATGAAGATTGGCCGCAAATGGGTGTCGCCGCCTTACAACTGTGATGGCTGGCGTCTTGACGTGGCTGCAGATCTGGGCTATTCAGAGGATTATAATCACAGCTTCTGGCGTGATTTCAGGACTGCTGTGAAGGATGCAAATCCTGACGCTATCATTTTAGCTGAGCACTATGGCAACCCTAAGGAATGGCTGAATGGCGATCAGTGGGATACCATAATGAACTATGGAGCTTTTATGGAGCCGATCACCTGGTTCCTTACTGGCGTTGAGAAACACAGTGATGAGTTCCGCGGAGATTTCCTCGGAAATGCTGATTTCTTTAAGGGCACTATCAGGAACTATATGTCATATATGATGTACAACTCACTCTATGTGTCCATGAACGAGCTGTCGAATCACGACCATTCCAGATTCCTCACCAGGACGAATCACAGAGTTGGACGTATTCAGACCGTTGGTGCTGAGACTGCAAATGAAAATGTCAGCCGCGGTATTATGAGAATGGCAGTAACATTTCAGATGACCTGGCCAGGCGCACCTACTATCTACTATGGCGACGAGGCCGGAGTGTGTGGCTGGACGGATCCTGACTCGAGACGTACTTATCCTTGGGGGCACGAGGATCATCAGATGATACAGTTCCACAAGGACATCATCAAGCTGCACAATGATTATAAATGCTTAAGAACTGGTTCTCTCAAGTTCCTTCATGGCGAGTACAGACTTATAGCCTACGGACGTTTCAACTTTAAAGAGGCGGTTGCGGTTATAATCAATACTGACTATACAGAGAAGGAGATTAAGCTTCACGTCAGGGAGCTTGGTGTTCATAACAACAGAACTATGAAACGTGTGCTCATTACCTTTGAGGAGGGCTATACGCTGGATGAACAGATAGTGATGGTTCAGAACAATGTTCTGACAGTTGTGGTGCCAAAGAATTCAGCGGCAATATATACTTGTAAACTATGAAAAATGTGACAAACGAATCCGGGGTTCGTTTGTCACCTTTCGTCTATGATAGAAAAGGCTAAGTAAATGGCAGATTTTATATTACATAGTGAATATGCTCCCACTGGTGACCAGCCGGAGGCAATACAGGAAATAGTTCGTGGCTTCAAAGAGGGGCGGAAGCATCAAACCCTTCTCGGAGTAACTGGCTCTGGAAAGACATTTACCATGGCAAATGTCATCAAGGCTCTGGGCAAGAAGACTCTGATCATGTCCCACAACAAGACTCTTGCTGCACAGCTGTACGGCGAGATGAAGGCGTTCTTTCCTGAAAATGCGGTGGAGTATTTTGTTTCTTATTACGATTATTATCAGCCGGAGGCGTATGTTCCTTCGTCTGATACTTATATTGCTAAGGATTCCTCTGTAAATGATGAAATAGATATGCTGCGGCACAGCGCTACATCCGCTCTTATTGAGAGAGATGATGTAATCGTTGTATCGTCGGTTTCCTGTATCTATGGAATCGGCAATCCTGAAGATTATAAGTCCATGATGCTGGGTCTTCGCCCTGGTATGGCACTGGACCGTGATGTGCTGCTCAAAGAACTGGTGGATATGCAGTATACCCGAAATGAAATGGACTTTAAGCGAAGCACCTTCCGCGTAAAGGGCGATGTGGTGGATATCATTCCGGCCAATAAGGATGGTGAGGCTATCAGAATAGAGTTCTTCGGGGATGAAATAGACAGGCTTTCAGAGTTTGATCCTCTTACAGGAGAGATCAAGCGTGATATAACATTTACCTGCATCTTCCCAGCTTCTTATTACGTTATCGCACCTGAGAAGATGGAAAAGGCTCTTGCTGAGATTGACGCAGAGCTTAGAGAGCGTATCGTATACTTTAAGTCCCACGACAAGCTGCTGGAAGCACAGCGAATTCAGGAACGTACTGAGTTCGACATGGAAATGTTACGCGAGACAGGATTCTGTTCAGGAATCGAGAACTATACCCGAATCCTTGCTGGCGGAAAACCAGGGGATCCTCCTGATACACTGATAGATTTCTTCGGTGATGACTACCTTCTTATTGTGGATGAGTCCCACCAGACTCTGCCTCAGGTAAGAGGAATGTTTGGAGGAAACAAGGCACGTAAGCAGACTCTGATCGACTTCGGTTTCAGACTTCCTTCGGCTATGGATAACAGACCTCTGAATTTTGAGGAGTATGAGCAAAGGATAGATAAGATACTTTTCGTATCTGCTACTCCTGGTCCTTACGAGGATGAACACGAGGAGGCGAGAGTTGAGCAGATCATCAGACCTACTGGACTGCTGGATCCGCCAATAGATGTGCGTCCTGTTGAAGGACAGGTGGATGATCTCTATAGCGAGATCAACGCTGAGGTAACAAAGGGCAACAAGGTTCTGGTTACTACCCTTACAAAACGTATGGCAGAGGAACTTACAGACTATCTGCGCGGGCTTGATATAAAGGTAAAATACCTTCATAGTGATATAGATACTTTAGAGCGTATGGAGATTGTCCGCGACCTGAGACTTGGTGTCTTTGATGTGCTGGTTGGTATCAATCTGCTTCGAGAGGGTCTCGATATCCCGGAGATTACTCTTGTGGCCATATTAGATGCCGATAAGGAGGGCTTCCTTCGTTCGGAGACTTCTCTTATTCAGACCATAGGACGTGCGGCGCGAAATGTGGATGGCCATGTTATTATGTACGCGGATACCGTGACAGACTCTATGAAGAAGGCTATCGACGAGACAAACCGACGTCGTGAGATACAGCAGAAATATAACGAAGAGCATGGCATAACACCTCAGACCATCAGAAAGGCTGTCAGAGAACTTATTTCAACAAGCCTTAAGGCAGCTCAGGAAGACGAAAAAGATAGAAAGAGAAAGGTTGGCAAGGATCCAGACTTGATGAATAAGAAGGAGCTGGGCAAGGAAATTGACCGCCTGACCAAGAAGATGAACCAGGCTGCCTCCGAACTCAACTTCGAGCTGGCTGCTGTCCTTCGTGACGAGCTCATTGAGCTGAAAGTAAAACTTCGAGACTACGACAACTAAATAAATAGATAGGAAAAATTATGGGTGAGATAAAATATATTACAGTGCAGGGAGCTCGCGAGCACAACCTGAAGGGCGTGAACGTGCAGCTGCCAAGAAATAAGTTTATAGTGTTTACAGGGCTTTCGGGATCAGGAAAGTCATCGCTGGCATTTGATACCATTTATGCTGAGGGACAGAGGCGATATATGGAGTCCTTGTCCTCCTACGCGAGACAGTTCCTGGGCCAGGCAGAAAAGCCGGATGTCGATAAGATCGAGGGCCTCTCTCCGGCGATTTCCATAGATCAGAAGTCAACCAACAAGAACCCACGTTCCACAGTTGGTACTGTTACTGAGATTTACGATTATCTGAGACTTCTATATGCCAGAGTCGGCGTGCCTCATTGTCCTGAGTGCGGACGTATCATTGAGAGACAGACTGTTGATCAAATGGTGGATCAGGTTATGGAAATGCCAGAAAAGACCAAGTTCCAGATACTGGCTCCTGTGATTCGTGGTCGTAAGGGAACCCACGAGAAGCTTCTCCAGCGTGCAAAGAAAAGCGGTTTTGTGAGAGTGATTGTGGATGGAAATCCTTACACACTTGATGAAGAGATAACTCTTGAAAAGAATATAAAGCATAACATAGATATAGTTGTGGACAGACTTGTCATCAAGGAGGGCATCCAGCGACGTCTGGCAGACTCCCTTGAGGTAGCGCTGAAGCAGGCTGAGGGTACAGTGAAGGTTGAGATCATCGATGGCGAAACCTACACCTTCTCGGACAGCTTCTCCTGTCCTTATTGCAACGTCTCTATAGATGAGATAGAACCAAGATCATTTTCATTTAACAATCCATTTGGCGCCTGTCCAGCCTGTACCGGTATCGGCTGGGAGCGCAGACTGGACCCGGATCTTATGGTGCCGGATAAGTCACGCTCGTTAAATGATGGCGCTATCGCGGTGTCTGGCTGGGCGTCCAGCGGCGATCCGAAGTCATTTACCCACGCCCTTCTGGTGGCTCTTTCCGAGACATATAACTTCTCCATGGATACCCCGTATCGCGAGCTATCTGATGAGGTGAAGGACGTTATAATGAACGGAACACACGGCAGAAGGATCACGATCCACTATCAGAGTCAGAGGACAAGGCGCAGCACATTTACCCATCCTTTTGAGGGTCTTATCGCAAATGTGGAAGAGCGCTACAAGTACACGGGCTCCGAGGAGATGAGAAACGACTATGAGTCTTATATGACATTTACCCCTTGTAAGGTCTGCGGTGGCAAGAGGCTGAAGCCTGCGTCGCTGGCGGTGACAATCGGGGACAAGAATATATATGATATGACTGAAATGCCAATAGACGAGCTGGCTAACTATGTGGAGAATCTGGAGCTTACCAAGCGCCAGGCAATGATCGGCCGCGATATCCTGAAGGAGATAAAAGCCCGCCTCAACTTTATGGTTGATGTAGGTCTCAACTATCTGTCCCTAAGTCGAGCCACAGCCTCCCTTTCAGGTGGTGAGGCTCAGCGTATCAGACTTGCAACCCAGATAGGCTCTGGCCTGGTGGGAGTCACCTATATACTTGATGAGCCATCCATTGGTCTTCATCAGCGGGACAACGACAAGCTGATTCAGTCTCTCAAACGTCTTCAGGGGCTGGGCAACACACTTATAGTTGTTGAACATGACGAAGATACCATGCGTGCTGCTGACTATATCGTTGATATTGGCCCGAGAGCAGGTATTCACGGTGGTGAGGTGGTGGCCGAGGGAACCATCGACGACATAATCAAGTGTAAAGAATCTATAACAGGCCAGTATCTAAGTGGAAATGAAATAATCCCAGTTCCTTCATCGAGAAGAACTCCTTCTGGATGGTTGAAGGTTAAGGGAGCGCGGGAGAATAACCTGAAGAATATAGACGTGGATATTCCGCTGGGAATCTTCACGGTTGTAACTGGTGTATCCGGTTCGGGCAAGAGCTCTTTGATAAATGAGATAGTTAAGAAGCATTTGCTCAGGGATCTGAACCACGCCCGTATAAAGCCTGGAAAACACGATGATATATTAGGTATTGAAATGTTGGACAAGGTGATAGATATAGATCAGTCACCTATTGGAAGAACCCCTCGTTCAAATCCAGCCACATATACAGGAGTCTTTGATCTCATCAGAGGAATCTTTGCGGAGACCAAGGATGCCAAAACCATGGGTTACAACAAGGGACGGTTCTCCTTTAACGTATCTGGCGGCCGATGCGAGGCCTGCAAGGGCGATGGTATTAACAAGATAGAGATGCATTTCCTCCCTGATATATATGTGCCTTGCGAGGTCTGTGACGGAAAGAGATACAACCGTGAGACTCTGGAGGTTAGATACAAGGGCAAGAATATCTTCGAGGTTCTTGATATGTCGGTGGACGAGGCCTGTGAGTTCTTCGAGCCGGTTCCATCCATTTATAGAAAGATAAAAACTCTGCAGGATGTTGGACTTGGCTATATCAAGCTGGGTCAGCCATCCACCACATTGTCGGGTGGTGAGGCACAGCGTATCAAGCTGGCTACGGAGCTTAGTAAGCGCAGCACGGGCAGTACAATATATATTCTCGATGAGCCGACTACGGGCTTACATTTTGACGACGTGAGAAAACTGCTTCAGATACTCCAGAAGTTCGCTGACGGCGGCAATACCGTTGTGGTAATCGAGCACAATATGGACGTTATCAAGCAGGCGGATTATATTATCGATATGGGGCCTGAGGGCGGAAATGGTGGCGGCACCGTGGTTGCTGAGGGTACTCCTGAAGAGATAGCAAAGAAAAGAAAGTCATATACTGGCCAGTATCTCAAGAGATATCTGGGCAAGAAATGAGAGATAGAAGAAGGTATACACTGTGACATTTAACCCGTCCCTTGATTATATAGTGGACGTGGAGGATTTTCGGCTGGGTATCACCAACCGCACCACATCGGAGCTGATGCTGCCTGGAGGCAAGGGGATAAATGTATCAACTGTTCTGGGCAATCTGGGCATACCTAATACCGCCATATATTTTTCTGCGGGCTTCGTGGGCAAGGAGATAACCAGAAGGGTTCAGGAGAGCGGAGTAAGGGCAGAAGAGATTGTTCTTTCAGAGGGCTGTTCTCGTATAAATGTGAAGTTGAGAGAGATGGAAGGGACAGAGATAAATGGTATGGGCCCTGCCGTTTCTCAGGAGGGAATCGACGCGCTCTATCAGAAGCTGGAGAAGCTTGTTTCCGGGGATTATCTGGTTCTGGCCGGAAGCATTCCTTCTACTATGCCGGAGACCATATATCGTGATATAATGGAGAAGCTGGATGGCCGGGGCGTATTCTGAATATCTGGCCACTGGAGAAGAAATAAGAAAACTCCTTGAAGAAGTATTGTAGTTATGGAGGTTAAGTAATGAGCGTTGACGAAACGAAAACAGAGGGTGAGAAGCTGGCTGAGGAAGAGAAGGCAGTCGAGGAAGAGAAACCGGCTGAGGAAGAGAAACCGGCTGAAGAAGAGAAACCAGCTGAAGAAGAGAAACCAGCTGAAGAAGA
>FOEK01000022.1 GCA_900110635.1 Lachnospiraceae bacterium NE2001 | reverse complement strand
GGTCCCTATCCGGCGTGGGCGTAAGATATTTGAGAGGAGCTGTCCTTAGTACGAGAGGACCGGGATGGACGGACCGCTGGTGTACCAGTTGTATTACCAAGTGCATAGCTGGGTAGCCAAGTCTGGAAAGGATAAACGCTGAAGGCATCTAAGCGTGAAGCCAACCTCAAGATGAGATATCTCTTAAGACCCCTCGAAGACTACGAGGTTGATAGGCTCTGGGTGTAAGCATGGCAACATGTTCAGCTGAGGAGTACTAATAGGTCGTGAGCTTTTCCTAGATTTTAGGGAAGATACGTATATCTTGAAAAAAGTATTGACTGTATGAAGTTTTGAAGGTACAATGTACCTTGCACTCGACATTACGAGTTTGGCCCAGTGGCTCAGTTGGTTAGAGCGCCGCCCTGTCACGGCGGAGGTCACGGGTTCGAGTCCCGTTTGGGTCGATAATTAAATATTTGGGGTCTTAGCTCAGCTGGGAGAGCATCTGCCTTACAAGCAGAGGGTCACAGGTTCGAGCCCTGTAGGCCCCATAGAATATGCCGATATGGCTCAATTGGCAGAGCAGCTGATTTGTAATCAGCAGGTTTTCGGTTCGAGTCCGAATATCGGCTTTTCTAATTTGGAAGGTTTCCCGAGTGGCCAAAGGGGGCAGACTGTAAATCTGTTAGCGACGCTTTCGGTGGTTCGAATCCACCACCTTCCACTTTTTATTTTAACATCGCGGGGTGGAGCAGTCTGGAAGCTCGTCGGGCTCATAACCCGAAGGTCATAGGTTCAAATCCTATCCCCGCTACTTGTTCTTTGTACAATCGTTAATTGCCCATCGGCTTCGCTACGCAATTAACTCTGATGAATCTTAACGCCCAGATAGCTCAGTTGGTAGAGCAGAGGACTGAAAATCCTCGTGTCGCTGGTTCGATTCCGGCTCTGGGCACTTTTTTTTGTCTGACAGCTTTTGCTGTCTTTTTTTTGTTTATTGATTTTTGCTTGCATTTAGGTTTTCTATGTGTTATATTAAAAATCTGTGATGTAAGAATCCTTGTTTCCGTCCGCACTGCAAACGATATATGGACGGAAGCCGGAAAAGACCATAAGGAGGTGCAAAATATGAAGTATGAGATCGCGTTAGTACTTAGCTCAAAGGTTGATGATGACGTTAGAACTGCTACACTTGAAAGAGTAAAGAATCGTGTTACAAAGTCTGGCAGCACAATCACCGACATCGATGAGAAGGGTAAGCAGAGACTCGCATACGAGATTCAGGACATGCTTGAGGGATATTACTATTTCCTTCATTTTGAAGGCCCAGAAGATGCTCCTGCATTCATCGAGAGACATCTGCGTATCTATGATAATGTCCTCAGATTCCTCATAGTTAAGCAGGACGCTTAGTTATTTAGGAGGGGTTTAATGAACAAGGTAATTTTAATGGGACGTCTGACTAGAGATCCAGATATTAGATACTCTAACGGACAAAACGGAGATCAGATGTGTATAGCAAAATATACACTTGCAGTAGATAGAAGATTTACTAGAAATGGTGATGACCAGACTGCTGATTTTATTTCCTGTACTGCATTCGGCAAACAGGGAGAATTTGCTGAGAAGTATCTCAAGCAGGGCAAGAAGATTGTGGTTTGTGGTCGTATCCAGACTGGCTCTTACACTAATAAAGAGGGCCAGAAGGTTTATACAACTGATGTAATTGTTGAGGAGCAGGAGTTTGCTGAGAGCAAGAAGACTGAGGACTCCGGATCACAGGGAGGCTATCAGCCACAGGCTGCACCATCAACAAGCGATGCAAGTGCTGAAGGATTTATGCCGATTCCAGAAGGAGCTACAGATGATCTTCCATTTAAGAAAAGATAATTGGAGGTAAATTGTAATGCCATACGGTAATAAAGATGGCGGAGCAGCGCCAATGAGAAGAAGACCTATGCATAGAAGAAGAAAGGTCTGCGTATTCTGCTCAGATGAGAATCAGGTAATTGATTACAAGGATGCTAACCTTCTTAGAAAATATATCTCTGAGAGAGGAAAGATTCTTCCACGTCGTATTACTGGAACTTGTGCTAAGCATCAGAGAGAGCTGACAACAGCTATCAAGAGAGCTAGACAGGTTGCACTCATTCCATACGTAATCGAATAATTATTCAAAATCACCAATTGGGAGCTTCTCAATTGGTGATTTTTTTGTTTATTTATTGCGGTTTTTGTGGTATTATGTAGGTTGTATTTTTGCGTCATTTTGGAAGCAGATTTACTCACATATTTTTGTATGAAAAGGTTGGACCTGAAGCTATGAAATTCACAAAAATGCATGGCATTGGAAATGATTATGTGTATGTAAACGCAATAGAGGAAACTATCGATAATCCGTCTGAACTGGCGGTTCGCGTAAGCGACAGACATTTCGGAATAGGCTCTGATGGGCTTATTTTGATACGTGCCAGTGAAAAGGCGGATTTTATGATGGATATGTACAATCTGGATGGTTCCCGTGGAAAGATGTGTGGAAATGGTATTCGGTGTGTGGGAAAGTATGTGTATGATCACGGTCTCACAGACAAGAAGATCATTACAATTGAGACTCTTTCAGGTATTAAAACACTTAATCTCACGGTGAAACGTGTGGAGGATGTGGAAGGATATCAGGGTGTATCCAACAATGGCAAGGTGGTGTCTCACGTTACTGTAAATATGGGTTCCCCAGTTTTTGAGCCTAGTGAGGTACCAGTTAAGCTGGCTGAGGGATATTCACCATCGAGACTTGGCAGTCTTATCGATGTAAATCCAGTGAAGAATCCTGGGCTGGATCCAGACCAGAAGGTTGTCACCAATATGGGGATGACATTTGAATATAAAGATGAATATCCTGGGTCAAGGGAGAAAACCGCATTTTATTATGGAACCTGTGTTTCAATGGGGAATCCACATTGCGTTATTTTCATCAACGACGCCAAGGAGGATTCTCTGGGCCGCAGGGCTCTTGATCTGGATGTCAATGATGATGGTTCCCAGTTAGGAATCGACGTTTTCAATGTTAAGGGTGTTGGAAGCCTGATAGAAAAGTCTAGATATTTCCCTGAACAGGTCAACACTGAGTTTGTTGAGGTGATAGATAGAAGCCATGTGAAAATGCGAGTGTGGGAGCGTGGCTCTGGCGAGACCATGGCTTGTGGAACGGGAGCCTGCGCTACAACTGTTGCCTGCATATTAAATGGCAAGACTGACGATGAGGTTACGGTTTCTCTTCTGGGCGGCGACCTGAAAATCCGCTGGGATCGTGAAGAAAATACCGTTTTTATGACGGGCCCCGCAACTACCGTCTTTGAAGGTGAGTATTAATTAAATATCCTTCCTCTCGTGGAGGGATGAGGTGTTTATACAGAAAGGAAAAATATGATTAAGGTTAATGAGGATTATTTGAAACTGCCGGGAAGCTACCTTTTCTCGACTATTGCGAAGAAGGTTGCTGCATTTGCAGATGCAAACCCAGATAAGAAGATTATACGTCTTGGTATTGGTGACGTAACACAGCCACTTTGTCCAACTGTTATAAATGCGCTGCATAAGGCGGTTGATGAGATGGCGTCAGCAGAAACATTTATGGGTTATGCTCCTGACCTTGGTTACAGCTTTCTTCGTGAGACTATCGTTGAGAAGGCATTTAAACCACTAGGGGCTGAGGTTTATGCTGATGAAGTATTTGTCAGCGATGGAGCAAAGTCTGACTCTGGTAACATCCAGGAGATTTTTGCCAGAGATGTTAAAATAGCTGTTTGCGACCCTGTTTATCCTGTATATGTTGATACAAATGTTATGGCTGGAAGAACTGGCACCTATGATGCTGAGACAGGTCTTTGGAGTGATGTGTGCTATATGCCTTGTACAGCTGAAAATGGCTATGCACCTGAGATTCCGGGTGATGATGGCATACTTTGTGCAAGTGGTGAGAAAGTGGTTCCAGATGTGATCTATCTCTGCTTCCCTAATAATCCAACAGGCGCGACCATCACAAAGCCTGAGCTACAGAAATGGGTTGACTACGCTAACCGTGTGGGTGCTGTGATCATTTATGATGCTGCATACGAGGCTTATATCTCGGAGGCAGATGTGCCACACAGCATTTATGAGTGCGAGGACGCAAGAAGCTGTGCTATAGAGATTCGTTCATTCTCAAAGAATGCCGGATTCACAGGAACACGTCTTGGTTATACCATAATTCCTAAGGATATCAAGGATTCTGATGGTAATACACTTCACAGCCTTTGGGCTAGACGTCACGGAACAAAGTTTAACGGCGCACCATATATTATTCAGAGAGCTGGCGAGGCTGTATTCTCGGAAGAGGGACAGCGTGAGACTAATGAACAGATTGCATACTATATGAAGAATGCAAAATATATATTAGAGGGTCTTCGTGAGGCTGGATACACTGTATCAGGTGGTGTAAATGCACCATATATCTGGCTTAAGACTCCGGACAATATGTCCAGCTGGGATTTCTTTGATTTCCTGCTTAATGAGGCAAATGTTGTTGGTACACCAGGAAGCGGCTTCGGACCAAGCGGTGAGGGACATTTCAGACTTACTGCTTTTGGCAGCTATGAAAACACAGTCGAGGCAATCGACCGTATCAAGAAATTATAATTCAAGACAGGGGAGGAACGGAATGAAGGTTGTTATGCTGGCCGGTGGATACGGCACAAGAATAAGTGAAGAGAGTCACCTGAAGCCAAAGCCAATGATCGAGATTGGTGGCAAGCCGATTCTCTGGCACATAATGAAGGAATACTCATTTTACGGGTTTAATGAGTTTATTATTTGCGCAGGCTACAAGCAGCACGTGATCAAGGAGTATTTCGCAAATTATTACCTTCACAACTCAGATATTACATTTGACTTTACCAGCGAAAATAAAATGACTATACACAACAATGTTGCTGAGCCTTGGAAGGTTACAATTGTTGACACAGGTCTGAACACTATGACTGGAGGTCGTTTGCTTCGTGTAAAGGATTATGTGGGTGACGAGACATTTATGCTGACCTACGGTGATGGCGTGTGCGATATCAATCTGCAGAGACTCCTGGAGTTCCATAAGGAGCACGGCAGACTGGCGACCATCACTGCTGTAAAGATCAGTCAGAGATTTGGTATTCTCGATATTACGGATGAGGGCGTGATCACCAGCTTCCGTGAGAAGGATAAGGAGGACAGCTCTCGAATCAATGGCGGTTATATGGTGCTTGAGCCGGGAGTGTTTGATTATCTTGAGGATGACAAGACAGTCTTTGAGCAGGACCCAATGAAGCGTCTTGCAGCCGATGGACAGCTTATGGCATATGAGTTTGATGGTTACTGGCAGTGCATGGATACCAAGCGTGAAATGGATAAGCTGAACGAGCTGATCGAAAGACATGAGGCTCCTTGGATGGCCTGGAAACACTAAAAGTTGTCACGGGGACGTAACAGTTGACAACAATCTATGATAGATGAGGAATAGAGAATGACTAAGGAAGATTTAGAGTTCTATAAAGGTAAGAAAGTACTGATCACAGGACACACTGGCTTTAAAGGCAGCTGGCTCTGTCAGATTCTAATCAAAGCTGGTGCTGAGGTAACAGGCTATTCGCTTGAACCGCCAACTGTGCCAAGTCTTTTTGATGAAGCAGGAATTGCCGGAAAGATCAACCATATAGTGGGAGATATTCGAGACCGTGAGAAGCTGATGCAGGTTTTCGAAGAAGTACAGCCAGAGATAGTATTTCACCTTGCTGCTCAACCTATAGTAAGAGAGTCCTATAAGGATCCGGTGGGAACTTATGAGACAAATGTTATGGGTACCGTAAATATCTGCGAAGCAGTTCGCCAGAACTCTTCAGTTAAGTCTTTCCTGAATGTTACTACTGACAAGGTTTATAAAAATAACGAGTGGTGCTGGGGATATCGGGAGGATGAGCCGCTGGATGGCTATGATCCATATTCTAATTCAAAGTCCTGCTCCGAGCTTGTTACACATAGTTACATTAATTCATTTTATTGTGATATGGATGTTGCGGTTTCCACTGCTCGTGCGGGAAATGTTATAGGTGGTGGCGATTTTGCTCCAGACAGGATCATCCCGGACTGCGTTAGGGCTGCTGAGAAGGCTGATGGAAATGGTGTTATCATCGTTAGAAATCCTTATTCAACACGCCCATATCAGCACGTTCTGGAGCCGCTGAATATCTACCTTACCATTGCTAAGGAACAGTATGAGGATAAGTCTAAGGCTGGCTTCTACAATGTTGGACCTGATGATGCCGATTGTGTGACAACCGGTGATATAGTGACTAAGTTCTGCGAGAAATGGAACTCGGTGGGCGATGAAAACAGATTTGCTACGGTTTCCTGGGAGAATCGCCATGATGGTGGTCCTCACGAGGCAAACTTCCTGAAACTTGACTGTTCGCTGATCAAGCAGGTTTTCGGCTGGAGACCAGTATGGAACATAGACAAGGCTATCGAGATGGTGGTGAAGTTCTCACAGAACAGAATACTGAATCCGGATGGAGTTTCTGAAGAGATGGACACCGAGATAGCAGAATTCTTTGGATAATATTATAGATTTATAGGAGAATAAGATGGGAAAATGGAATAGCGAGGCTGAAGCCCGTGAGGAGATTAAGGGGCTGGTAGCTGAGTATTATGAACAGTTTAAAAAGCCGGAGCAGGTGAAGGAGTTTAAGGAGGGAGACCGTATCTCATACGCTAGTCGTGTATATGATGAAAAGGAAATGTTATCTCTCACTGATGCTACTCTGGATTTCTGGCTTACAACAGGAAGATTTTCTGATGAGTTCGAGAGAAACTTTGCAGAATGGATAGGAGTAAAGTTTGCGAATCTTGTAAACAGTGGGTCCTCAGCAAATCTTCTGGCATTTATGACTCTCACATCACCACTTCTTGGAGAGAGACAGGTGCTTCCTGGTGATGAGGTTATTACAGTTGCTGCAGGCTTCCCTACAACGGTTGCACCAATTCTTCAGTACGGTGCTGTTCCTGTGTTCGTGGATGTGAAGCTTCCTGAATACAATATAGATCCAGCGCTTCTCGAGGCAGCTGTGTCTGATAAGACCAAGGCCGTAATGATAGCACATACGCTGGGTAATCCATTTGACCTAAAGGCTGTTAAAGCATTTTGTGATAAATATAATCTCTGGCTGGTTGAGGATAACTGTGATGCTCTGGGAACCAAGTACACAATTGATGGTGTTACAAAATTCTCTGGTACCTGGGGAGATATTGGAACCAGCTCATTTTATCCACCACATCATATGACCATGGGTGAGGGCGGATGCGTTTACACAGATGATCCGCTGCTGAACCGTATTGTTAAGAGCCTTAGAGACTGGGGACGTGACTGTGTATGTCCATCAGGACACGACAATCTCTGTGGTCATAGATTTGATGGTCAGTTTGGAGAGCTTCCTGCTGGCTATGATCACAAGTACGTATACAGCCATCTTGGCTACAACCTTAAGGTGACTGATATGCAGGCTGCAGTTGGAGTTGAGCAGCTGAAGAAGTTCCCAACATTTATTGAAAGAAGAAAAGAGAACTGGGCATATCTCCGTCAGGCTCTTTCAGATCTTGAGGATAAGCTGATTCTTCCTGAGCCTACTGAGAATTCAGAACCATCATGGTTTGGTTTCCTGATCAGCGTAAAGCCAGAGTCTGGTCTTAAGAGAAATGATATAACTCGTTATATCGAGGATCACAATGTTCAGACAAGACTTCTTTTCAGTGGTAACCTTACACTTCATCCTTGCTTTGATTCAATCCGCGGAACTGACAAATACAGAGTTCCAGGAAGTCTCGATGTTACAAACTATATCATGAACAATTCCTTCTGGATTGGCGTATATCCTGGTATGACCGAAGAAAAGCTTGCCTACATGTCACGCGTAATCCATGAAGCAGTACAATAATAACAAGACAGGGGACGGTTCTCTGTCTTGAAAATAAGACAGAGAACCGTCCCCTGTCCTTAACTTTGAGAGGAAAGATATGAGAGATGCAATAATTACTGGGGCAAGTGGAATGATTGGTTCCCATGTTGCGAAGGAACTGCTCCAGAGAGGAATAAATGTAACTGCTATTGTCCGTCCTATGTCGGAAAAACTGAGGAATCTGGAGTGGGCCGAGGAAGAGGCCGGCGCTCAGGTGCTCCTGGGTGATGATAAGACCTTGGAGGTTGGTAAAATGCGAATCGTAGAGTGTAATCTCTACGAGCTTCCAAGTCTTAGAGACAAACTGGGATGGGAGCACGACGCATTCTTCCACTTTGGATGGGGTTATACATTTGGTACTGGTAGAAATGAGGCTTCGAAGCAGGCTGAGAATATAAAGGCAACACTTGACGCTGTACATCTTGCCTATGAGGCAGGATGTAAATCCTTTATTGGAGCGGGCTCACAGGCTGAGTTTGGAATAGTGACAGGTAGTCTGTCGGACGAGCTTCCAAAGGATCCTATCACGGGATATGGTATTGCGAAGCTGGCTGCCTGCAGGCTTGCTGGTCTCGAGTGCAGACATCTTGGAATGAAGTTCAACTGGGCCAGAATCCTAAGCTGCTATGGAGAGGGCGACAATGATTATACTATGGTAATGTCCGCAATCCGTGCTATGCTTCGCGGCGAGAGGATGCAGTTCACCCCGGCTGAGCAGGTGTGGGATTATATCTATGCTGAGGATACTGCCAAGGCATTTGTGGAGATTGTTGAGAAGGGTATTGACCAGAAGGTTTACACCGTAGGTTCTGGTGAGAAGAGACTTCTTAAGGATTATATATTTGCTATAAGAGACGCCATCGATCCTAGTCTGGATGTTGGAATTGGTGAGAGAGATTACAATCCTGACCAGGTAATGTATCTTGTGGCAGATACAACGGAGCTTGTGGCAGATACTGGCTACAAGCCGGAAACAACCTTTGAGGATGGTATCCGTCGTACTATCGAATGGGCTCGCACCCATAAATAAATAGGGATGTTAAGTCTCTATGATATATTCCTGTAATATGGAGAATGATATGAAAAAGAAAGTTAGTGTATTAATACCTTGCTATAACGAAGAGGAAAATGTGGTGCCCATGTCCAACGCCATAAAGGAGATGTTCGAGAAGAACCTTCCCCAGTATGACTACGAGCTTCTCTTTATTGACAATGATTCGTCGGATAACACCCGTCCACTCCTCAGGGAGATATGCTCGAGAAATAAGCATGTTAAGGCTATATTTAACGCAAAGAATTTTGGTCAGTTTAATTCTCCTTATCATGGAATGCTCCAGACAAGCGGTGACTGTGTAATCTCCATGGTATGTGATTTTCAGGATCCCGTTGAAATGATACCGAAGTATCTTGCTGCCTGGGAGGAGGGCTACAAGATAGTTATCGGAATTAAGACTGCCAGCAAGGAGAACAAGCTGATGTACGCACTTCGTTCTATGTACTACAGCTTTGTAAAGAAGTTCTCAGATGTTGAGCAGATTCAACATTTTACTGGTTCAGGACTTTATGACAGAGAGTTCATAGAGGTTCTTCGTAATCTAAATGATCCGACTCCGTTTCTTCGTGGAATTGTAGCAGAGCTGGGATTTCAGCGTAAGGAGATTGAGTATGAACAGCCAAAAAGAAGGGCTGGAAAGACTCATAACAACTTTTATACATTGTATGATGCTGCAATGCTTTCTATTACGTCATATACCAAGATTGGTCTTAGATTATGCACATTTCTTGGTGCATTTATCGGTTTTGCAAGTATCGTTGTAGGTATCGTGTATCTGGTCTTGAAGCTAACTAACTGGTATGGTTTTGAGGCTGGTATGGCGCCGCTTATTATCATTATGTCGTTTATGGGCGCGGTGCAGCTCTTTTCCATCGGCTTTATGGGTGAATACATAATGAGCATGAATAAGAGGATAATGAACAGGCCTCTGGTAGTTGAAGAGGAGCGGATCAATTTTGGTAATGATGATGATACCACAAGGACTAACCGGATTAACCTCGATAAATAGATTGGTGATTTTAAACGATTTGATATGAAGAAAAGCAGAATTGAAAAAATTCATAGCGTGGTCGCTCAGCTGATGTTCGTTGCAGCATACCCAGTAGTATTTCATCTGGCAGCTATTATAGGAAATGCTAATATGCATAAGCCAGAAAAACTGGTCGATATGGCTTTCCCACTGATATCTCTTATGATATGGGTGGGGCTTTTCATTGCTACCATCTGTACGTGGCTGATGAAGAGACATTCCAAGCAATTAGCTGATTCAAAGAATATGTCTATTGTAAAGAATAAGTCTGAAAATGATGATGAAGAAGATGAATATATAGACGATGACGAACTTGATGAGGAAGAGCTTGAGAAGATTGTCTCTGGTCAGGATCTGGTAGAGGAGCAGGAAAAAGAAGAAAAGTTTAATTTTGAAAGAGAGCAGGAGAAACACCGCCGTCAGGCAGAAAAGCTCCAGAAGAAGAGAAATAAGACCAAGAACTGGGTTGTGTACACAACGCTAACGATAGTGAGTCTGCTTATAAGACTGCCGATGCTTGGTACATTTCAAAGATGGGATGCAGGTGAGTATTTCTATACTGTGGGAACCTCAGTGCAGGACTACACCTTTACACTTCCTAATTTTTTGTATAACTTCGCGGTAGCATATCACCTGAATTATGGTTTCACCAGCTTTATAGCAATTCCGCTGTTTCTCAGCCCGAGAAGCGTTATTGGTATAACACTGTGGCAAATACTTTTTTCAGTGCTGGCTGTTATGGCGCTGTACAGAATCTTTAGAATCGAGTTTGATTTTACTCGTTCAAAATCTGCTGTTGCAGCAATGGTTATAGGAAATGTTCCTATATTCCTTGGACTTACAACCTATTGTACACCTGACTATTATCTGGTTCTGTTCTTTATCTTTGCTCTTTATTTCCAGGCAAGAGAGTGGCATATTCTGGAGGTATTCTGCCTTGTGATGATGTGCTTTACCAAGGAAAATGCTGCGCTGGTTGTGCTGGGATATTACGGAATCAGGATTTTATGCAGATTTATCTTTGTTAATCTCACAAGAGCAAGAGAGCTTAAGACCTTTGCTGATAAGAAATACAGAGACCCTATGCTGGATTTCGATATACTTGATGAGGGCACGGAACAGCTTAAGGCAAGGGAAGAAGCGGCTGAAAAGGCCTTTGAACAGGCAAGAATCAGAAAAAACCAGGAAGGAACTTCTGCTCAGGCTGCTGTGGATGAGATAGCTCAGGATATGACAGCGGATGGTGCTATGAAAAAGAGCAGGGTATCCTTTGGTTCTCGTATCAGACTGTCTCTTCATACCTCAGATTTCTGGGTTGCGCTTACTGTTGGTATTATCTTTGTGGTTGCTATGATACTGAAGGGGGCTAACTGGGCTGATAAGGTATC
Organism: Lachnospiraceae bacterium NE2001; assembly: GCA_900110635.1. Taxonomy (GTDB): domain Bacteria; phylum Bacillota; class Clostridia; order Lachnospirales; family Lachnospiraceae; genus Eubacterium_Q. Next base: position 52,138 of record FOEK01000022.1, on the reverse strand, counting down.
GGCATCTGGAGCAGCTCCGGTAACTCTCAGCATTGAGAAGCCATATATTTATCTTAAGATCAAACAGTATCTGGGTAGCAACTTTGCCTGGCTCATATTCGTATATTTTCTAGTAGCATTTAAGAATATTATCATAGAACGAAAATGGAAAAACCTGAAGGGTTCTGGATGGCTTGTGTTTGGAGGAATATGCGGTGCACTAACCTTCTTTATGGCCTTTGGTCTGTTCTTCCACGTTTCTCCGCTGGAGAGGTACAACACCTTCTTTGCGGTTGGTCTGGCATTTATCACAGCTATAGTAATGGGCGTCGATATCGTGAGCCGTTCGTCCTATGTTTTCTTTGGCGGTATCCTGGCAGTGCTGCTGGCTATTGAGAGTTTTGTCACCATAGATCCTGTGACAAAGGGTTTTTACAAACAGGTTCCAATCGGTGATAAGACCATGAATTTTGAGAGTGAACAGATTGCCTACTTTGGTGATGGACTGGTTACAAATTACCAGTACGCCTGGCTGGATAAGGCATTTGATAAGCTTCTGGATGATATAGATTATAATGGCGACACAGCACTTTATTTCCCTGTTAAGGAAACCGGTGTTGAGTCAGGCGTGCAGTTTGATGGAAATGGTGCTTATTTCCGCGTTGGCTGGTTCGACGAGAAGAAGAAACGTGACTATTTTGACTATAATATGACGGGCTGGGAGGAAATGAATATTTGTGCGGTTTCTGCGACGAACACATGGTTCCCGTACGATTATCTTCCTTACTCAAAGCGTCTTAACAAGCAGTATATGACAACACGTGCTTATATGTGTTTTGTTCCATATTTTGAGGAGCTGGGTGTCAGCGAGGAGCGGCATCTTGCTTCAATCAGCGAGTACTACTATCTTGGTGAGGAGCAGGAAGCATCGGCTTACCGCGGTACTATCAACTACTATCCTATGGTACAGCGTGACGGTTACATTGAAGGACTCGATATGGGTACCGTGATCAGTGAAATGAAATCGCTCACGGCAAATGACGAGGAGATTGAGGATGCAGCTGCAGGTACTACAGATGCCAGCGAGGATTCCGATAAGGCTAAGTCACAGGTTAGTTCTGCCAGCAGTACGGTGACAACTATGATAGATGATGCCACAGCTGAGGCGGAGCTGAACTCGCGAATCGAGAAGCTGTATAACTATCGTATGGCAGATTTCCTCAGAGTTTCAGAGATTAATGAGGAAGGACGTATTGATATAGAACCATTCGACAGCGTTCATCTGGTTGTAGAGTTGTATGATTCAAATGGAAAGCAGATCAGAACCATGCACGATGAAGAGGAGTTTGTCGTAAAGGTGGGAGTTGGCGAACTGCTTCCTGAGGTTGATGAGGCACTTCTGGAAATGCAGTCTGGTGAGGTCCGTGAGATAGAGATAACGGTTCCTGATGGCTATCCTGAGCTTGAAATATATTCTGGTCAGACTGTTACAGTTAAGCTTCAGCCTCTTTATATAGCCTGCAGCCTTGAATATGTGATTGATGATGAGACCAGACAGCAGGTATATGACGATACAGTGGCAGAGGTGACTGAGAATTTTAGTCGCGAGCTGGAAAAGCAGAAGCTGAGTGCATATATTCAGGAAAATGCTGAAAAGCTGAGTGATATATCAGCCGGATCCTATGAGAGTAACAGTACTGTAACTACTTCTGCAAGTGGTGGAAATGCTTACGGTATAGTGACAAGTGCCACAGCAAGTCAGTTGAAGGTAAACTCTGCAACACTTCTGGATGTACAGAATTACTACTATCATTATCTGGAAGAGATAAGCATGACCAAAGAGGAATTCGCCGAGAACGTATTAGGCGCAACTCCTGAAGAATATGAGATGGCTATGGCAATCATAGCGGGTATGGCTGACTAAGACAGGGGACGGTTCTCTGTCTTGGATAATTAATAACATATAGATATAAAAAAACGAAGACAGAGAACCGTCCCCTGTCTTATGTAGTGAGGAAAAAATGAGCGAAGAAACAGTGAAGAACAGATTATCACGCCTGAAAGAATCAGATGAGGAAACAGATAATCTGAAAGACGCAAAAGCCGATCAAACAACAGATGTCCTTAGCAAGACAGCAAATGAAGCATCTGATGTTGAGGAAATCGTTATGGATGATGTGCCTGAGGAGGCAAAGGCTGCAGCAGCGAAAAAAGCTGAGGAAGCAAGACAGGCTGAGGAGGCAAGGCTTGCGGCAGCCAAGGCTAAGAAAGCGGCTGAAGCAAGGAAGGCTGCTTCCGGTGATAATTCGGGTACCAAGACAACTAATGTAGTTAAGTCGACTTCAAGTTCTAAGGCATCAGCCTCTAAGAAACCTATCAGCGAGTATCCTGCATTTATCCAGTTTATATGGAAGTATAAGACCATTATTTGTGGAATTGCTATCTTCTTAATCTACGTACTGGTTCAGATGAAATATGTATACGAGGTGTGGTTCGATCCTGATGAACTGGACATCTATACCGTTGCATATGAGATGTTTAAGGGCAAGATTCTTTATCGTGATATCGCATCCCAGCACATGCCTTGGACTTATATAATAAGCTGGATATTCTTTATCCTGGGTGCACATTCGGCATTTCTCCAGAGAGTTTATTTCTATATTCTGTTTGCAGGTTTCTGGACAAGCTTTATCTTTATTTATAAAAAATATGTAAATAAATGGGCTCTTGTAATTCATCCTTTTATTTATCTGGCCGTAATTCAGCACATTGATTTTGCAACACAGATTCTGTCAGAACATCTTCAGGTGATTGGTTTCCAGATATTCCTTTTAGAGTTTCTGATGTTCCTGAAGAAGCGTGACCTCAGTCTGGGCAGTTGTATTCGAATGAGTATCGCTGTGCTCTTTACATTTGGCACTGCTTTCTTATCTGTGTATCCGTTGTTCTTTATGTTCCTTGGTGTTGTTGCACTTGAGATTAAATGGGGTCTCGAGGAAGGAACACCTATGAAGGACTGGTGGATCATGATTGGCAAGAAGTATGGTCGTCTTGTGGGTGTTGTTGCAGTTCCTTGGGTGATTATGGTTATCGCCATGCTGTGTACAAAGAGTTTCCACGACTTTGGTTTTGGTGCATATACAATAAATGTGCTCTATTATCCTAACTATATGGCAGGACTTGGCGGCAGTTCGTTCTCCAACTTCCTGGTTCCTATAACTGAGGTTGTAAAGTATTATCAGGACTTTGCCTTCGACCAGGTTGGAATTGTATTCATGATAAGAACAATTCTCGTAATCTGCGGTATCTATTTGGGATATCGTATCGCAAAGGATGAGAGCAAAATTGCTGGATTTGCAGTATATATGTTTACATTCCTCTGCGGAGTAAGAGGATTTTATAACTTCCACGGCACACCATTTGTGGGCATTATGTCCATGGTTGTGGCAATAGTTATGACCACATACATGGTTGGAGACAAGAAGAGCTTTGATGCCAAGCCAGTTCTTACGAAGGCGGCACTGGCCTTTATGTCATTTATCATAGTATTAAACTTCTCGACCGATATTCAAATGATACCGAATTTCCTTTTTGTTGCGGGCGAGAGCAATTACTATCAGACTGATACTGATATTGTAATGGCCATCACCGATGAGGATGAGCGTATCTGGCAGACCAACATCTGCAATTCCGTGCCTTGGGCTTCGGGTCGTGTAACTACTGGTCCAACGGTAAGCTGTCCTTGGATGTGGGACGCTATCGGCTCACATAAAATAGAGGATTTCAAGAATGATCCAGCCAGAGTAATTATGTTCCAGATCGGCTATGAGTCTTGGGGGCATAAGATGGCAGATTATGCGCCGGAGGCATACTATTTTATCATAAATAATTATAAGTATATTCCTACATCAACAATGATCTGGGTTAGATCTGACTATTATGAAGAGGCCTGTGCAAAGCTGGGAATTGATCCTGATATGGAAAATGACTACGGATACAGTTGTACGCCATTTAACCCGGATGAGACTGAGTTCCCTGGCAAGACTTACGAGGATAGAGTAAAGTATCTTGAGGAACAGGCTAAGGCTGCTGAAGCAGGGACAAATGCCGAGGATGCTGATTCAGATGATTCCAAGGAATCAGAGGAAGAAGAACAGACTACCGAGGAGAAGACAACTGAGGCAACAACCGAAGAGGTTACTACTGAGGAGTCAAATGATACAAAGGACGACGATCTGGCAGGTCCAATTATAGATGAAACCTCAAACCCGATGGATGATGATAATTCCACAGGCCCAGGTGGAACCTCTGCAACTGGAAGCAGCACATCCACTACGGGACCTAGCTCCAGTAGTTCTGGCAATGGCCCTGGAGATGTAACAGTGAGTCCTGCTGATGAAAATGGAACCAGTTCGTCGGTAACCAGCGATACACCAGGAGCTATACAGGCACCGGACGGAAGCTGGGTAGTACCTGACGACAGCACCGGTCCAGGCCAGTAAAAATAAGAATTTAATAAATAAGGAGAGAAAAATGGGAAAGATAACAGTTGAAGATTGTACTGTAGATGGAGTAGTAATTGAGGGCCTGAAGGTCATTACACCAACAGTATTCGGTGATGACAGAGGCTACTTTGTGGAGACATATAATGAGAATGATATGAAGGCAGCAGGTATGGACTACACCTTTGTGCAGGACAACCAGAGCGCATCCAAGAAGGGCGTCCTTAGAGGACTTCATTTCCAGAAGGAGTTTCCACAGGACAAGCTTGTACGTGTAATCAGCGGTGAGGTGTTTGATGTTGCTGTAGATCTTCGTGAGGGCAGCGCAACATTTGGCAAATGGTATGGAGTACGTCTCTCAGCCGAGAATAAGAAGCAGTTTATGATTCCTAAGAACTTTGCCCACGGATTTATCGTTCTTTCTGATTATGCTGAATTCTGCTACAAATGTACCGATTTCTATCACCCAAACGATGAGGGTGGACTTCTCTGGAAGGATCCAGAAATTGGTGTTGACTGGCCAATGCCAGAGGGGATGACCGAGGCAGACCTCACACTCTCAGATAAAGACCAGAAGTGGGACGGCATTGCTGCCTACAAAGCAGAACGCGGACTATAAACCACCAATTGGGGACGGTTCTCAAATGGTGATTTTGAGACCTTAATAAAATATTATGAAGAAAAAGAAAATACTACGCGCCCTATTTGTGGTGCTGGTAATACTAATTAACTTAATAGTGTTCTGGAAGATAGACTATGCAGATCTGGTGTTAACGAATGAACAGCAGATGGCACCTGATGCAGAACAAATTATGGGAATGGCATTTGCAGGACCGGATTTTGTAAAGAGAACGCTGATCATGGATATAGTGATCTGCGTGATCATTGATGTTATAGCGGTATACGTGCTGAGACATTTCTTTTCACTTATTGATATTCCTGTGGAAATATATCAGAACAGGCGTCTTGCACTGAATCTTGCAAAAAATGACTTCAAGACAAAGTACGCAGGAAGCTATCTTGGAATGATCTGGGCATTTATACAGCCAATCGTGACCATTGCAGTTTACTGGTTCGTTTTTTCTGTTGGTTTCAGGGCAGGTGATGTGGGCGATTACCCCTTTGTTCTTTTTATTGTAGTGGGTATCATTCCTTGGTTTTTCTTCTCTGACGCGCTGAATGGCGGTACAAATGCTATGACTGACTACAACTACCTGGTAAAGAAGGTAGTGTTCAACATAGATATCCTGCCTTTTGTAAAGGTAGTATCTGCACTATTTGTACACTGCTTCTTTATTGCATTTGCACTGATACTGGCTACCTGTCTTGGGTATCCGCCAACTTTGTATACACTGCAAATGCTTTATTATGTGGTGTGCAGCGTGACATTTGTCCTTGGTCTTTCTTATCTTACTTCTGCAATAGTTGTGTTCTTCCGAGATCTTGGACAGTTTATCAATATATTTATACTTCAGGTTGGCGTGTGGCTCACACCTATTATGTGGAATGCTGAGGCCATGTTGTCCCCGACAGTGCATAAGCTATTCAAGCTGAATCCTATGTACTACATAGTGAGCGGCTTCCGTGACAGCGTGTTGGTGCATCATTGGTTTTGGAAAGGTGAAACACTGCTCTGGACACTTTATTTCTGGACTATTACTTTGCTGGCATTTGGCCTTGGGGTCAAGATTTTCCGACGTTTGAAGATACATTTTGCAGATGTTCTGTAACAAAAGAGAGACTGTGAATGAGTGATGAAATAGCAATAAAAATTAAAGATGTGACGAAGCTCTACAAGCTGTACGATAAGCCTACGGACCGGTTGAAGGAGTCGTTGGGTCTCTCAAAGAAACAGAGGTATAAGGAGCATTATGCTCTTCATAACGTCAGTTTTGAGGTGAAGCGCGGCGAGTGCGTGGGGATCATTGGTACCAATGGTGCAGGCAAATCAACAATCCTGAAGATCATCACGGGAGTGCTGAATCCGACAGCTGGCGAGGTGGAGATAAATGGACGTATTTCTGCTCTTCTCGAGTTGGGTGCAGGCTTCAATATGGAGTACACAGGTATAGAAAATGTGTACCTGAACGGCACGATGATCGGATTCACTAAGGAGGAGATTGACGCAAAGCTGCAGGATATATTGGAATTTGCGGATATCGGTGACTTTGTGCATCAGCCTGTAAAGACATACTCCTCGGGTATGTTTGTCAGACTGGCATTTGCTGTGGCAATTAATATCGACCCAGAGATACTAATAGTCGACGAAGCGCTTTCAGTAGGTGATGTATTCTTCCAGCTGAAATGCTTCAAGAAGTTTGAGGAGTTCAAGAAACAGGGCAAGACCATCCTGTTCGTTAGTCATGACCTTTCCAGCATTGAAAGATACTGTGACAGGGCAGTTCTTATGGATCACGGACGTAATGTCGCTGAGGGTGTCCCAATAGATATTATCAACAAATATAAGAAGATAATGACGGGAATGACTGTTGCCGAAATGGAGGAACAGGAGAAACGTCGTAAGGAGCATCTGGAGGCCTTTGCATCTGAAAGTCAGAGTGACGACAAGTCTGGAGAAATGGCGGAAGGTCAGAACGATGGGAAGTCTGATGAATTAGCGGAAGGAAAGGTCGATGATAAGTCTAGAGAGACTTTTAATGACCAGAGAACCATTGGTAACGACTCATCTAAAAGATGGAGTGATCACCTGGATATTAATCCTAATCTTGACGAATACGGTGATGGCGCAGCAAAACTCATTGATTTCGGTATTTTCGACGAGGATGGGAACATCACAACAACCATCATCAAGGGTTCAACATTTACCATCAGATCCAAGGTAGAGTTTAAAGAAGATGTGGATGATCCCATCTTTACATATACATTTAAAACTATAAAAGGTCAGGATATTACAGGTACAAATACTATGTATGAAAAGGCCAGCGTTGGGCTGGCAAAAAAGGGCGAGACCTATATAGCGTCCTTTACTCAGGAGATGAACCTTCAGGGCGGCGAGTACCTGCTATCTATGAGCTGTACCAGCTTTGTAGACGGTGAACTGGTGGCTCACGACAGACTTTATGACGTGCTGAATATATCTGTTGTGTCCGACAAGAACACCGTTGGTTATTACGATATGAACTCCAAGGTAACCATCGAGAAGGTATTATAACCATTTGAGAGAATTGTTATGAAGAGTTACGAGAAGTTATTGGAAATTGTGAATAGTGAGGCGGATCTGGAGGAGTATCTGGCAGGACGAGGCAATGAAGAGGGAGCGTATGATGAACTGTATCATTTGTCTCGAATCAGGCGAAATGTTTTGGATTGGTATGAGTTCGAACCGTCAGCCAGGCTCTTGGAGATAGGAGCAGAGTGTGGAGCTCTTACAGGGCTTTTTTGCGAAAAAGTAGCGGAAGTGGTGGCATTTGACCAAGATGAGGATAAATGCATTGTTAATCGTGCGAGAAACGCCTCAGAGAAGAACCTTACGGTTGTGTCCTCTCCAGAGTATATCGCAAAGCCAGATCAGGCTCCTGACGTGAATTCAGAGAATACGGATATTCTGAAGTCTGCTATTAAGAAGACGAAGAATGCTCTTATGAGAAAGGGCGCTAAGTACGATTATGTTACGATTGTTGGTGAGTTTACTCCTGAAAAACTGGAACTTGCAGCGGGGTTCCTCGCATCCAAGGGGCAGCTAATAATCATTACTGATAATAAATACGGCCTTAAGAACTGGACCACTGACGCGAGGCCCGATATTGCCACCAAGGAGCGGATTATTGAACTTTCCCAGGAGAAGAAGTTGAAGCTTATAGCAACGTTTTATCCGATTCCGGACTACATCTTCCCATTGGAGGTGTATTCGGATCAGAACCTGCCTAGTGCTGGAGCTATCAGGACGGCAGCACCAACATTTGACAAGGAAAAGACACTTCTCTTTGATGAACCTAAGACTTTTAGTGAAATGATACGTGATGGACGTTTTGACGAGTATGCCAATTCATACATTCTAATCTTTGAAAAGAAGGGGAGTCGTAGATAAAGAAATATTGTTAGTTTCACTATAAGTGTAATCAAAGAATCTTGTAAGGGAGATGAAGTATGTCCCAGTTGTTATACGTTAAGTACAATACTTTAAGAAAACCAGAATATCAGGTGGAGACGAAGATTGTCTTAAAGGACACTGAAAAAGATGGCAGTGAGAAAATGGTTCTCAAGCTGCCTTCTTGTGATAAGGCGAAGACACACATTTTGACAATTCGGGAGAACTTCGACAAACTGAAGGGTTATTATAAGAGCATCAAAGTTATTCCTTCATCCAGCTTTCGTGATGGACTGGCATTTGTGTTTCTAAAGGGAAAGTCCGTTACTGATGGAATTGATTTTGTTGGGGATGATATTGACATTATCGTTGAGAAGGTACACAAGCTTCTGGACAAAGTGCTGGATGTAAAGGAAGAGTATTTATGCGATTTTGAGATAACAGATGAGTTTAGGGAGTATTTTCCCGAGTGTGATCCTTCTGGAGGTTCTGCAGTAAGTCTGTGCAATCTTGACTCTATTCTCAGCAACTTTATCATTACAAATATGGGCTGGGTATGCCTTGACTATGAGTGGGTGCTGGACTTCCCTGTTCCAATTAATTTCTTAAAATATAGAATTCTCGTTTATCTTTATAATGATGTGGCGGCTGAGTTAAGCCCGAGAATTGAGATAACAGAGTTTCTTGCAAAGTTCGGGCTGGTTGGGGATAATCTCGATATATATGAGAGAATGGATAATATTTTTCAGGACAAAGTGCACGGAGAAAATCGGCGATATAGCTATCTGTCCCGCTATGAGAAGAAAATTCAAAATGTTAGCGATGTAATAAGCAATCTAAAGAGAAATGAGGATTACAATAAGAAGATAATTGAAGAAAAAGATACTCATATTGCCAATATCATAGCAGCTCACGATATACGAGAACAGGATTTGAAGGATGAGATAGAGGAACTGAACAAGATAACGTATTATCAGGAAAGTGCAATATCTCAAAAGGACGAGTACATTGCTGGGTTAGAGCAGCATAGTCAGGCACTTGAAGCGAAGATAGCTCATATAAGACGATGCTTTACAAATCCAGCGTATGGTATATATTCTGCGTTCCGCTATGGACCTGGAGCAATTAAGAGAAGCTTTATCCGTAGAAAAGAAGCCAGAGAAGAAGCGAGACGTATAGCAGAGAAAGAGGCGCGTGATAACGCACGTGAGAAGGAACTTGCTGCACAGACTGGTAAAGACTACCAGGCGTGGATTGAAAAGGTGGAGTCTACCTATGATTATAATGCTTTGTTCGACTATACTCCGCTTATTTCTGTTGTGATGCCTGTTTATAACATGCCAGACAAGTACCTCATTCCAGCCATTGAATCAGTACGTAACCAGAGCTACGCCAACTGGGAACTGATTCTTGTTGACGATGCATCTGATATGGAGAGTGTTCAGAAGACCCTTAAGAAGTATTCTCGAAAGGGTACAAATATCAAGGTTATATACCGTGAAGAAAATGGCAGGATATCTGCTTGTACTAATACTGGTATTGAGGCTGCAACAGGTGAATACATAGCATTTATGGATTGTGATGATACCCTTGCACCATTTGCTCTTTACGAGGTTGTGAAGGAACTAAATCGTGATATATATCTGGATTTCATTTATAGTGACGAAGATAAGATAGACGATGATGGAACCAAGAGACATAGCGCATTCTTTAAGCCTGACTGGTCCCCTGATACCCTGATGTCATATATGTACACTTCACATCTTGGGGTGTACAGAACTTCACTGGTGAAGGAATTAGATGGACTTAGGTCTGAGTATGACGGATGTCAGGATTACGACCTCACTCTTCGTGTGGCTGAGAAAACTGATAAGATAGCCCATATCCCGAAGATTCTATATCACTGGCGTGAGAGGGAGGGCTCAACTGCCCTTAATCCAGAGGCAAAGGACTATGTCAAGGAAGCAACTCTTAAATGTAAGCAGGCTGCTCTTGAGAGACGTGGTCTTACTGCTGATGTTGAGTGGATAGACGATATATTCCAATATAGAATTAACTATCGTCCGCTAGATAATCCGCTTGTGTCTATTATCATTCCATCTAAGGACAACCCAGAGATATTAAAACAGTGTCTTGATTCGCTTGTGAAGAAGACCAATTATAGAAATTACGAGGTTATCGTTGTCGACAACGGTAGTAACGAAGAAAATCGTGCAACATATCAGGAATTATTAAATACTGTCAAGAAAGAGGAGATTAACACTAAGTATCTTTATGCACCTCGAGACTTTAACTTCTCATTTATGTGCAACATCGGTGCTAAGTCATCATCGGGAGAATATCTTCTTTTCTTAAATGACGATATCGAGATAATTGAGCCAGAATGGCTGGAACGTATGCTAGGCCAGGCAGAACTCACACATGTGGGAGCGGTGGGCGCTAAGCTGCTCTATCCAGATACCACGCTGATTCAGCACGACGGTGTTATCAGCGTTGAGAGCGGGCCTGTACATTATCTTGCTAAGCAGGATGATAGTGCTAGCTACTATTTCAACCGTAATCGTCTGGATTTTGACGTATCCGCTGTCACAGCTGCTTGCTTATTAGTAAAGAAAACACGTTTTGAACGTATAAATGGCTTTGATGAAAGCCTTGCGGTAGCGTATAACGATATAGATCTTTGCTATAGACTTACTGAACAGAAGTTATTTAATGTCATCAGGAATGATGCAGTCCTTTATCATCACGAGTCTATAAGTCGTGGTGATGATACTATGGATGATGCAAAGTTTGAACGTCTTATGTCCGAGCAAGATAAGCTCTACGATTCACATCCAAAGTTCAAGAAGAAAGATCCGTTTTATAGCCAAAATCTTAGTCAGGTGGCGTCAGACTTCTCATACAACCTTGATTATGATGCAAACTATAAAGCCGAAGCTCTTGATAAGATCCCCGAGTATGAGGTGGATGAAACCATTCGTTTTGGCGTTGATAATGTGGTTCATGATTGGTGCCTTTACATGGAGGGCTGGGCCATAAGGTTCGGGCAGGAGGATAACCAGTATCTGGATCCAGAGATTCTCTTGGAACCTGTGGTAGAAACAAAGAAAGATAATTTTGAGACGGAGGTTGAAAATCAGGATAGTGTTTTAGAGGTTGAAGTTGATCACAGTAGGAAAGCTTATATACTAACAACTCGTCATGTAGAGCGAAAGGATGTAGTTGAGACATTTCCTAATGATGAGCATATTGAATACGCGGGATTTAAGACTAGACTACCACGTAAGGCGGTGCCTTCAGGAAGTTATCGGGTGCGTATTGTATGCAATAATCATATTTCAAGATTAAAACCTGAGGAAGCTGTTATAATCACTATCTAAGGAGATGAAGGACAAGGTTGGTATTTGTATCACAACGGAACAAGAAATGAAGGCAAATTTGATGCTGGGATGAGCGTTTGGTGGCGACCTTTTATTATCGGGTTATGAGAGTCTTGATAAACAGAAGAAATCTTACGATGGATATCATTTTTATCAGAAGAGTGTTGGCGTATAAGAATTCTGTTTTCTTAATTTTCGTATTGATAAGGATTTTGAGTAGGGCTTCTTTGGAAGTTGGATTCCTGCCTGTTTGGAAAATGCCTGCTTTGGTCAAAATAGATATATTATTTTTTTGATTATACATCAGTGACTACTTTTGATAATTTGACGAAATAGTATATATATCATATAATATCGTCGATTGTTTGCAATGTTTGTTGATTTGATGATAAAGAATAGTATATTACGTATTGATTTTTTTGAGTAAAGTTTAGCTTTTTTTGTCTCGAATAAAAGTAAAGATATTATTGGATAAAAGGGTAGGTGAAAGGTTATATTGGTATTATTGAAGCGGAGAACCCAAAGATGCTTTTTATTTAAGTAATTATAGAAAACCTAAAGAAATCATAATGACATATAAAGTATTATGTTGTTATGATTTCTTAGGTTAAGTATGATTTTTCAAAGGTATCGTCAGAATAATAAACTCGCAGAATGATATATTATAGAACTAACGTAAAGGTGAGTTTTATTTTCAATATAAAAAATCAAATGAATAAAGGAGAGTAAAAATGAAAAAGGCGTTAATTACTGGTATTACAGGACAGGATGGCTCATATTTGGCAGAATTTCTTCTTGAAAAAGGATATGAGGTGCACGGAATTATAAGGAGAGCATCTGTATCAACAACATCTAGAATTGATCATATTATTGATAAGCTTATTATACATGAAGGTGATCTTTCTGATTCATCAAGTATTATAAGAATTGTGTTGAGTGTTAAACCAGATGAAATATATAATCTGGCAGCACAGTCTCACGTTCAGGTTTCGTTTGAAGCGGCGGAATATACGGGTGATGTAGATGCATTGGGCGTTCTAAGAATTCTAGAGGCGATTCATATTGCTGGATTAGATAAAACCTGTAGAGTATATCAAGCTAGTACAAGTGAGTTATATGGAAAAGTTGAAGAAGTACCTCAAAATGAAAACACTCCATTTCATCCATATAGTCCGTATGCTGTGGCAAAGCAATACGGTTACTGGATGATAAAGGAGTATCGTGAAGCATATGGCATATATGCTTGTAATGGAATTCTATTTAATCATGAATCTGAAAGAAGAGGAGAAAATTTTGTTACAAGAAAAATTACTTTGGCTGCAGGTAGAATAGCTTGTGGTCTGCAAGATCATCTTGAACTGGGAAATCTTGATAGTTTAAGAGATTGGGGATATGCAAAAGATTATGTTGAATGTATGTGGCTGATTTTACAGCAAGATGAACCTGACGATTATGTTATTGCAACAGGGGTTCAGCATACAGTTCGAGAGTTTACTACGCTTGCTTTTGCTAATGATGGTATTGATTTGGAATGGAAGGGTGAAGGATTAGAAGAAAAGGGATATGATAAGAAAACTGGAAAAATGTTGGTTTGCGTTAATCCAAAGTGGTATCGTCCAACTGATGTTGTTAATTTATGGGGGGATCCAACAAAAGCTAAGACTAAATTAGGATGGAACCCACAAAAGACTAGTTATGAGGAATTATGTGCTATTATGGCGGAGAGTGATTTAGTTTTGGCAAAAAAGGAGGCCGGTATCCTGTGAGAGTACTTATTACTGGAAGTGAAGGGTTTATAGGGAAGTATCTTTCTGAAGAGTTTGAAAGGTCAGGATATGATGTAGTTCGATGTAGCTTTTTTGATGAAGAGGGTTACATACAATTGGATATAATGAACGTTAAACAGGTGTTTGATACCATAAAAATGTTTGCTCCTGATATAATTGTTAATCTTGCAGGACAGGCAAATGTTGGATTATCGTGGGAAAAACCGCAGATCACTATGGAATTAAATATTGTAGGTTTTATTAATATTTTGGAGGCAGTTAAGAAAATTAATTCTTCGATTCGTATAATAGGGATGGGCTCATCTGATGAGTATGGAGTTTTAAGAGAAAAAGGAGTAGATGTTAAGGAGAATACTCCGATTAATCCTATAAATCTATATGCTGTTTCTAAAGTTGCTCAAGAAAAAGTAGCTTTATTATATAATAAAACTTTTGATATGAATATTTGTATGATTCGCCAATTTAATTTGATTGGTGCAGGACAAGCAAAGGGCTTTATGGTACCGGATTTTGCATCAGGCATTGTGGAAGTGGAGATTGGAAAGAAACCTAATCTTTTGGTTGGAAATCTAGAAAGTGCTAGAGATTTTACTTATGTCAAAGATGCAGTAAAAGCTATTAGGTTGATTGCAGAAAAAGGACATTCTGGGGAAATATATAATATTTGTTCGGGTATCACATATAAAACGCAAGATATATTAGATAAACTATTAAGCCTTTCAACAAAAAAAATTGAAGTGCGAAAGGATTCATCAAAAATGCGTCCAAGTGATACTCCTGTTGTATGTGGTAATCATGACAAACTAACTGCTCACACTGGTTGGATACCTGAAACATCTGTAGATGATGTCCTCGTGGAGGTGATTGATTACTGGAGAAAACAGCTGGCAGCTAATAAGTAGTTTATTATATGGCTTTATGACATGTGATTAGAGGTGTGATTTATGAGTAATCCCATAGATTTTGTCATTACATGGGTTGATGGCGATGATAAGGAATGGCTTGATTTACGAGAAAAATATAAGGTTTCTAAAGATGGTGACGATAATAGAAAGAGAAGATACAGAAATTGGAATAATTTAAAGTATGTTCTCAGAGGTATAGAAGAAAATGCTCCTTGGTTTAATCATGTATATATTGTGACTCCCGGACAATGCCCTGACTGGTTAGATGAGAGTTGTGACAAAATCTCAATTATTAATCAAAATGATTTACTGGATGATTGTTTTCTGCCGACATTTAATAATTGTGCTGTCGAATTGGTTCTTCATAAGATTCCGGGTTTATCAGAAAATTTTGTATATATTAATGACGATATGTTTATCATTAAAAATACTGAACCTGAAGATTTTTTTATTGGTAATAAGCCTTGTGATACTGTGGCATTTTCACCTATTCAAGCTGTATATTCTAAGGATGGTAAAAGCGTTTATGGGATTTCTGTAATGAACACGAGGTTAGTAGCTAAAAGATTTACTAAAGCTGAGGTTATGCGTAATTGTAAGAAAAAGTTTTTTAACCTAAAAAATGGTAAAGAAATAATCAAAACAATAAGCATGATTCCATATAAGGGGATTACAGGATTTAATGAAATGCATACTGCGTATTCCTATAATAAAAAGACCTTTTATGATGTATGGATGTTAGCTGAAGAGGAACTAAAAGAAACTTGTGGTAACAAGTTTAGGGGAGAGTTTAGTTTAGCTCATTGGTGTATGAGATATTGGCAGATATGTGAAGGGAATTTTGAGGTTAGAAATAGAAATTTTAGTAGATTTTTTGATATGTACTATAAAGGCGATCAGTTGGATGTTATTAATTGTATCAGAAAGAAAAAGAATAAAATGATTTGTATTAATGATAATGTGGAAAATGACGAGGATTTTCCTATCATTTGTAATGAGATAAATAAAGCTTTAGATAATTGTTTTCCTAAAAAATCCATGTTTGAGTTGTGATATGAATAAAAAAATAATAAAAAACTATTTTTATAATTTGACATATCAGGTATTGATGGTTATAGCTCCATTGATTACTACTCCATATGTTGGTAGGGTATTGCATGCTGATGGAATGGGAATATATGGTTTCACAAATAGTATTGCAGTTGCATTTACACTATTTGCCTCTTTGGGGGCTAACAATTATGGTCAGAGAGAAATCGCATTTTATCAGTCAGATAAAGAAAAACGAAGTCGAATATTTTGGGAAATAATACTATTACGCTCGATAACAACATTGATAGCTTTAGCGGTTTATATCGGTTTTATTATAATATATCCAAATTATTCGGTATATTTTTGGGGACAGATATTTTTAATTATTGGTATCGCAATAGATACTTCGTGGCTGTTTGCGGGGATGGAAGATTTTAAGACTATTGCGGTAAGAAATATTTTCGTAAAAGTTGTAACAGTTGTGGCTGTGTTTTGCTTTGTTCGAAAACAAGAGGATTTATTGATTTATATTTTAATCAATTCTGTATTTACTGTTGTTTCATACGTGATTTTTATAGTGAAAATTAAAGAGTTCATTATATTTGTACCCCTTCGGGATTTATCATTTATAAGACATTTAAGGGGGTGCTTGGAGTTTTTTGTTCCTGTAATAGCAACTCAATTGTATTCACATTTAGATAAAATCATGCTGGGATTTATGATAGTAGATAAGAATGAGAGTGGGTACTATGAGCAGGCACGTAAAATAGTAAATGTAGTCATTTTAGTACTTACCTCGATAAATGCAGTTATGTATCCTAGAATTGCAAATCTTTATAAAGAGGGAAATAAAGAGCAAATAAAGGACTATTATAGATTTACAATGAGATTTTTAATTATTATCCTATTACCAGTTGTATTTGGATTGTTTATTGTTTCAAGCGACTTTACAGTATGGTTTTTTGGAGAGGAATATAAGTTTGTTTCAAAGCTTATTTGTTTATCTTGTCCACTTTTAGTATTTATGACTTTAGGTAATTTTGTTGGCGTTCAGTATTTAACACCGATGGAAAAGCAAAACAAAATGTCTATTATTTATGTAACATCGGCAGTTATTAATTTAATACTTAATTTTTTCTTGATTGGAAATTTATTGTCAATTGGAGCTATGATAGCATCGATAATTGCAGAAGCGTTTTCTTGTATGGCTCAGTTGTATCTATTTATGAAAAGTGAATATAGGTTTAATATGTTGAAAGGAACTCATAATTACTTTATAGCCACTATAATTATGGCTGTTGTTACGATGCTGACTAGATGGTTGATTTATAGCAAAGTTTCATTAACTGTGTTGGTTATTGTGCAAATAATATTTGGAGCAGTGGCTTATTTTTGCGTATTAGCTTTATTCAAGGATGAAATGGTAATGAAGTTGTTTGAGTTTGTTAAAAAGAAACTTGTTCATTGATTTGTTAAATTGAGGTTTTAAAATGAAAATAGGAATAGACGCAAGAACCTTTATAAATGGCTCATATGGAGGTATTGCAAGAAGTGTTTATAATATTTTATATTTTTGGAAGGATTTATATCCGGAGAATGAATATTATTTAATATCTTATAGAAGCCTAAAGATAGATATGTCAGATTTTCCAAGTAATTGGAATATTATAGTGAAAAGATCATTAATTAACACTGGGGCTATTTGGTCTCGACTTACACTGCCGGGGATAATAAAGAAACTTGACTTAGACGTTTATTGGGGTACTAATTATACGTTGCCACCTAAGATTAAAGGTGTCAAAATGATTCTTACTATTTATGATCTTGCTATATTACGGTTTAAGAATATTGGGAGAATAGCAACTGAAATTAGTATTAAATTATTTGGAAAATCAAATTGTAAGAAAGCAGATAAAATTATTGCAATTTCTGAGGCTACAAAAGCGGATATTATAAAGTTTTGGAATATTGATAAAGACAAAATTGTGGTGAGTTATTGTGGAGGAATTTCTGACGATATTAACTGTACTGATGATAAAGCAGATGAATTAAATGAGTTGAAAAATACTCATAAAGTAGGTAGAGATTATTTTTTATTTATTGGTACGATAGAACCAAGGAAAAATATTATTACAATTGTAAAAGCGTTTGAAAAGTTTTGTGATAATACCACAAAGGATTTTGAACTTGTGATTTGTGGTAAAAGGGGATGGAGATGTGATGATATATATGAAACAATTGAAAAAAGTAAGTATTCAGATAGAATAAAAATGTTTGGCTATATTACTGATGCTGAAAAAAAGTATTTATTAAAAAATACAAAGGGATTTGTATATACATCGCTATATGAGGGGTTTGGGATTCCTATTCTTGAAGCAATGGAATATGAGATCCCGATTATTACGTCTAATATTTCTTCTATGCCAGAAGTTGGAGGAAATGCAGTTTTTTACCTGAATAATGTTTATGATTATGATGAACTCTCGAGACTTATGAGTAAAGTCTCGACATTGAATTCAATGGATTATGAAGATTTAGTAGATAAGATGAGAAAACAGCGAAATAAGTTTTCTTGGAAAAAAAATGCAGAAGAGATGATGAAATATATCTACGAATAACAGGAGGAGTTTCTTGAAAAAGATTGTCTTTATAGGTGTTGGACTTGGTACGGATAAACCTGCCGGGATACATAGAAATACATTAGAATTACTAAAGGAATTGGATAGCACAGAAATAGCAACTAACTGTGTCATAGCTATTCCTCCGTCTGAAGAAATCAAGTATAAGTTTAAGAACATAAAAATAAAAAAAATAGGTAGAAGCATATCAAATTATTCTGGTAAATTGCATTATATATCTAGAATTCAAATGTTTTTGTGGAAAAATATAACGTTGTTTCATTATATAAAAAAAGAAAAAGCAGTTTCTGTAGATATGTTATTGGTTTTTCCACTGAAATGTAGTGATATTGTTATGGTTTATGATTGCATTCCAGAACGTTTGCCTCAATTTTATAGTTCAAAAGAAAAAAAGAAAAAAAGGAAGAAACTTATTTCTCACCAAAAGAGGGCTTTAAGGGGTTCTCGGATTGTATTAACTGATAGTTATCACGCTAAAAATGATATTTCAGATTTTTATGGAGTGCCTCAAAATAAAATTAAAGTGCTATATTGTGCTTGGCAGCATTTTAATAGTATCAAAGAAGATGAAAAGATTCTTGAAAAGTTAAATTTGGCTCCACATAGATATTTCTTTTCTTTGGGTAGTAGATTTCCACATAAAAATATTAAGTGGGTTACTTGTGCAGCTAAACAAAATCCTGATTATATTTTTGTTGTTTCAGGGCAGAAAAGCTCATTTAAAGATACTAGTTTTGAGGGAGATATACCAAGTAATATGATTTTTTGTGGATACCTGGAAGATAGCGAAGTTAAGTCATTAATGAAGAATTGTTTGGCATTTATACAGCCGTCTATTTATGAGGGGTTTGGACTTCCTCCTATGGAGGCTATGAGCGTTGGTGCAAATTGTATAGTTTCAAATAGAACGGCATTACCAGAAATATATAAAAAATCAGTTTGGTATATAAATCCTGATGAATATGATAATATTAATATGAGTCGTATTATGAGTCAGGATAAGGAGAGTAATGAAATAGTTCTTGACCAGTATAGTTGGAATAATAGTGCTCGTGTTTTTCAGGATATAGTAAAACATATAGTATAGCTTTTTATTGCATTATGGGGGAGCAAATGAAAATAACTGTTAGACAATTAATGAATAGTGATTTGTTTTTTTACAGTATATTTTTGTCGTTTTGTAAACCAGATTGTATTAGGTATTTGATGCCAAGTTTAAATCACATATGGAATTATTGGAAGTATTTTTGCTATTTTGTTATTTTTGTTATTTATTTGTTTTCATTTAGTAAAAAGAGGTTGATCCATTTAGATTTACTAGTTTTTTTTATGTATCGCCTTATTCATATTTTGATTAGTGGTCTGGTTATGTCTGGACGGATATCAGTGATAGATGTATTACATATATTAATGAATTTTTTTGTTATTCTTTTTATTTCTGTTTCATTAGAAATCAATCTAAATAAAACATTTGACAGATTATTCTATATATTGGCCGTGCTTACACTGATTAATGCCTTATCAATCATTCTTTTTCCACAAGGTTTATATGTGGCTAATGATGTTGTGGGTAATTATTTTTTGGGATACGATAATGGACATATAATAGTTATTTTACCAGCTATATGTTTGTCTTTGGTTAATCTTATTAATAAAAAAAATATGTGTTTATCCTTGATTACAATAGGATTTGGGGGTGTTTCTATTGTTAAGTGTTTTTCTTTGACAACTATCATTGGAATGTTGACATTTGTTCTATTGGTACTTGTTAGATTTTTTCCAGGGGTTGGAAAGAAGTTAGTTAACAAATATACAGTAAGTTGTTTTGTATTGACCATTTTTTTTGGTATAATCCTTTTCAGACTTCATGAGCAAGTTTTTGATCTTTTGCTTTCTTGGACGAAAAAAGATATTACTTTTTCAGGTAGAACATATCTTTGGGATATTTCATTAGATTTATTTAAGAAGTCTCCGGTTTTTGGTATAGGAGATGATTCAGAAGTGATTGGAGAAATAATACACGATTCGACACTATTAGGAAATCAAAAAATTACATTTGCTCATAATGAGATTCTTGATATTTTGGTGAGAAATGGAATTGTAGGTGCAATTATTTATGCATTAATAATTTTAAATACCTTAAAGAAAACTAAAATTCGAAACTCTGTTGTTGATGTCTTTATATGTGGACTTGGTGGTTTATGGACAATGATGATGTTTGAATCATATTTTAATTATGATTTTTACTTATTTTATTTGGCTATGATTTTGATGATTCGATATAACTATCGAATGGAAAAAGTGATAAAATTAAATAAAGTTTATAATGGAGTTTGCATTTATGAGAATATTGCTAATAATGCCAAAGTTTTTTGATTATCATATCATTATAAAAAATGAATTAACCCAAATGGGTTATGAGGTTGATTTTTTTGATGATCGTCCTAGTACAAACGCTTTTGTAAAAGCGGTGATTCGTCTAAATAAAAAAATGGTAAATGGGTATATTAAACGATATTTTAATAAAATAATGAAGTCTGTTCAAAGTAAAAAATATGATTTTGTTTTTTTGATATCTGGACAGTCATTGTCGCTTAGTAAAGAAATGATTGAGAAGATAAAAAAAAGTCAAAAAAATGCGATTTTTTTATTATATCAATGGGATTCATTGAAAAATTTTGGTTATATAAGAGATATGTATCCATTATTTGATAAATGCTATTCTTTTGACAGAGATGATGTTAAAAATAATGCCAATCTTAATTTTTTACCTTTATTCTATAGCAATAACTATAGAAAAATTGGTGATAGAAAATCAATTGATTACCAATATGATTTTTGCTTTATTGGAACCGCTCATCCTAAGAAGTATGTATATATTAATAAAATATCAAGGCAATTAAAGGCTGTTTATCCGAATCAGTTTATATATTTTTATTTTCAATCGCCTATTGTATTTTTTTATAGAAAACTGGTAAATAGGGAAATGAGAAAAGCTCGTTATAATGAGTTTAATTATTCGCCACTTAAAGGAAAGGCTTTTTTTGATATTTATAGGAAGTCTAGATGTGTTATTGACTCGGCTCAAGATGGACAGGTTGGACTCACGATACGCGTGATTGAAGCCTTGGGCGCAAAGAAGAAAATAATTACTACGAATTGCGATGTAATTAATTATGATTTTTATAAACCAGAAAATATATATGTATATAAAGGAAATATAGACTATAACGATGTTTTCTTTAGGTCTGAATACAAAGAAATAGAAAAAAACGTGTATGATAAGTATCATATACGACATTGGCTGAAAACTATTCTTGAGGATGTATCATGATAAATATAAAATTATTATGGGGGGGCAGAGCATTACTATACAAGGCTTTGTTTAATAATGTTAGTTTGCCATCTTATATTGGAAAACCAATTTTTGTTTCGAGATATAGGGGCATAAAGGCTGGAAAGCGTTTTAGAATTTATCCTGGGTTAAGAGCTGAGATTATTGATTCCAATTCATTTATTAGAATTGGAAATAATGTTTCGATTGGACAAAACTTTCACGTTGTTTCATATGATAAAACTCTATATATCGGAAATGATGTTACAATTGCTGGAAATGTTTTTATAACTAACTGTGATCATAATTACAAGGAATCATCTGAGTCAGTTCTTGATAATTCTTTAATAAGTAGGGACACAAGAATTGGAAATGGTTGTTTTATAGGAAATAATGTTGCAATTCTTGCGGGGACTGTACTTGGTAATCATTGTGTTGTTGGTGCTAATTCTGTTGTTCGTGGAGAATACCCTGATTATTGTGTACTAGCTGGTAATCCTGCGAAAATTATAAAGAAACGATCAAAAAATGGAGAAAAATGGGAGAAAATAGTATGAAACGAGTATTTAAAATGGCTATAGATCTATTATGGGTAAAACATAATAAAGTGGGTGGCGTTGAATCATGTATTAGAAATATTTTAGATGGATTAATGGAATTAGATGAGGAATACCATATTTATTTACTTGTATCAAGAGATAACGCAGATTCATTTTCTGAATATGAAAGAGATAGAAGGTTTAAACTTGTTAGATGCAATGTGCAATCTGAAAAAGTTGCTAAAAGGATAATTTGGCAAAATATGTATCTTGGAAAAACGTTAAAAAGGTGTTCTGTAGATATATGTTTTGAGCCTCATAATTATATTCCTTTATTGGGGGTTAATGATATAAAGTTTATTACTACCATTCACGATCTGCAACCAGAGCATTATCCAGAATATTTTTCAAAGAAAAAGGTCTTATGGTATAAGTTAAATTGGAAAAACACTTTAAAACACGCTGAAAAGATAATTGCTATTTCAAATTTTGTAAAAGAGGATATAAATAATTGCTTTCCTGGTTTTTCAAAGAAAATAAAAGTAATATATGATCCAATTTATGTTAATAAGGATTGTGCAAATACTGATGAAATATTAAAAAAGTACGGTATAGAAAAGAAGAACTATTATTATACTGTTTCTTCAATGCAACCTCATAAAAATTTAGATACAATTGTTAGAGTTATTTATGAGATAAATAAGAGGCATATTGATTTACCACAAAAATTGTTGATTTCTGGAATAGGAGGAGATTTAAAAGGGGATTTAGAAAAGAAACTTGAAAGATATGGAATAGAAAATAATGTAATAATAACAGGATTTGTTAGTAATGAAGAAAGAAACACATTGTATCAAAATTGTAGAGCTTTTCTATTCCCAAGCGTATTTGAAGGTTTTGGTATGCCTCCAATTGAGGCAATGATGCTTGGTGTACCAGTTATTACAACTAGAAAGTCTTGTCTTGAGGAGGTTACTCGCGGAGAGGCAGAGTACGTCAATGATCCATATAGTATAGATGAATGGATAAAAATAATGAAGAAAACTAAAGATAATTATGCAACTGAAAAAGATTTTCCTGAGTATCAAAGAACAAAAATAGCTAAGGATTATTATAATTCTTTTATAGAATTAGATGAGTAATGCAATAATATTTTAATAGTAAGGCTGCCGTATAGGAGAATAACGTATTATGAAAATACTAATAACAGGTGCAAATGGATATTTAGGACAGGGCATTGTAAGGAGTGTTCTTGATGCAGGACATGATGTTGTTGCAACGGATTTCAGTGTTCAGAATATAGATGATAGAGCTCAAAAGGTTTCCTGTGATATATTTGATGTTAAAAATCCTTATGATTATTTTAATAAGCCAGATGTATTATTACATCTAGCTTGGAGAGATGGCTTTGTTCACTATTCAAATGCTCACATTGAAGATATTAATAAACATTATGAGTTTATTAGAACCTTTGCTCAGACAGATGTTAAAAAAATAGCTATTATGGGGTCGATGCACGAAATAGGATTTTATGAGGGAAGTATTAATTCAAATACTCCTTGTAATCCGGTGACACCTTATGGAATAAGTAAAAATGCATTAAGACAACTATCTGAAATGATTTGTAAAAAAGAAAAAAAGATGTTTCAGTGGTTAAGAGGATATTATATTGTTGGAACTAACGTGTATGGGTCGTCTATTTTTTCTAAGATAACAGCTGCTGAATTAAGAGGTGATACATCTTTTCCGTTTACGATGGGACAGAATCAATTTGATTTTTTGGATTATGATGTTTTTTGTCTTTATGTTGCAAAGGTAGTTGTTCAAAACGAAATCGAAGGAATTATTAATATTTGTTCTGGCCATCCTGAGAAACTTGCAGATAGGGTAGAAAGATTTATTAAGGAAAATGGGTATAGTATTAGATTAAAGTATGGAGAATTTCCAGATCGTCCATACGATTCAAAAGCGGTATGGGGTGATTCGAGAAAACTTGAGGCTATTATCTCAAATGGAAATTGATAGAAGAGTGTTTTTTTTGAAATTGATTACTAATTGGGGTAATAAGCGAGAAAAAGTCAATTTTTTATAAGCCAAATCTGAGAATGGGATCACATAATAATTGACAAAATGATGTGGTTTGATTTGTTTCATACTAGAAAAGCAGAAAAAAGATATATATCCACAGTATGGATTCTATATTGGTTGATGTCAAAATAAGTGATCTTACGATAGTTGTGGGAAAGGAAAATGATCCAATTAGTTAATAATAATTGGATTTTTGTAGTGAATGAAGATATTTAAGATGATAAATAATAAAAACATATATTATGTTATTGTTTTATGTTGTTCATTATTAATTATTATTCTATTTGGTATATTTTGTTTTGTTCCGGCAAGTGATTCAGATTTAGTTGAGGGAGTCCTTTGGGCGGATTCTTCGATAAAGTCTGGGAAATTACTTAGTCCGGATTTTGTTTATCCGTATGCTATTCCGTTTGGAGGCAATCTGTTTATTCTTCCTTTTGTGGCTGTTTTTGGAGTTAGTCAGATTTCAAATGGATTTGGAATGTTACTGTTCTATATTTTTCTAATTATTACTTTTTTCTTTTTTATTCAATCATTGATTATTCTGTTTAATACGCAAAATGAAAACCAAGGTAACGATAGGTTTTCTTTGATTTTTCAGTTATCCATGGCGATGATTCTTGTTTTATTGGGTTATAGATCGCAAGTTGGCGATAATCAATTCCATCATTTATTATACTATCAATTAGGACATATATGCTTTGTTGGTATAATATCAATGGTAATAATGCTTCTTTTAGAACGATACGAAAAGAAAAACTGGGTTTTGTTGATTTTTTATTCGTTGTGGAGTGGGGCAAATGGATTCATTCAGATGATTTTATCTTCGATACCAATAATATGTTCTTTACTTATCGCATTCTTCTTTTTTTCCTCTAATAAAAGAATAATTAAACAAATAATAGTGATTATGAGTTTTTCTTCTGTTTGTGGTTTGCTAATTAATTATATTTCTATGATAGGAATAAATGAATCGGGGTATATAGAAAAAAGTGGGAGTTTTACCTTTCAAAGTATATCTTCGTGGATTGAAAATGTAAGAAATATTGTAAGAGATTGGCTTTGGATTTTTGTAAGGAATGATCCTACGGGAAAAAATGTATTAAGCATTCAGGGGATAGAAGTGTTGTTGTGTGTGTTTATTGCATTAGTAGCTGCTTGTGTTCCTATTGTATGTTTTTTACTTATGCTTTATAGGCGATTGAATAGCATTGAAATAATTGTATTTATTTCTTGTTTTTTTGTTTTTCTTGTTTGTATCTTGCAATTTGTTTTTTTTCGTGGAGGAGAAGAGTTTCTCGATGGAAAAATAGAACAAAGATTATTATTCAATGCTGTTTTAGTTGATTTTTTGTTAATAACGATGTTATTCATAAAGTATTCTGGTAGTATATTAAATCAACTAAATAGGTTAAGGTTTATTGCTGGAGGTGCTATAATACTAAGTCTTTTTGTTGGTTTGCTTGATACTAATGCCCAATGGGACAGAGATAATTATTTATTAGATTTTTTGATGGAAAAAGATTTATGTTATGGATTTGCAACATATTGGAATTCGAATTACTATACGGTAGAATCATCGAATAATATAAAGATAAGATCAGTAGATATTCAGAATGGTACAATTACTCCTCAATATTACCAAAGTGAAATTGCTTGGTTTGAAAGGGATGGATTAGATATAGATTATTTTTTTCTTTTATTACAAGAAGATCAATATAATGATATTGTTAATTCAATGAATGGCCGTTTGCTGGAGTTATGCGTGGATAAGTATGAGGTTAAAAATTTTGTTATTCTCACCTATCCTATAGAAGATTGGGAAGAGGTGTTGTTTGAACAAGGATTTTCGTATTTATTTATGTGTGAGGAATGGAGCATAGGATGTAAGACTGAGAATAATAAACGTGAAATAATGGATGGTGGAAAATCCTTTGGACCATATATGAGTATTCCGGCTGATTCAGTTTGTAAAGTGACAATTGATGGTTATGGATTAACTCAATCAAGAATACGTGTATACAGTGTTTTAGATGGCTTGGAATTAACTCCGATGTATGATGAATACACAAACAATAAAGTTGTTTTTTCATTTGGTACAGATGTGAACATATCAAAATTAGAAATACTAATTGAAAATCCTGTCGATTATTTTGGAGATTCAATAATTATATATTCTGAGAGTATTGATGTACAGTAAATTAATGAAGTGTTAGAGTGAAAGAATGAAAAATAAGAATATAACATTATCTGTTGTTATCCCTTGTTACAATGAAATAGATAGTATAAAAACTATTGTTGAAAGAGTAATTTCTTCGCCGATTAAGAATAAAGAAGTTATTATTGTGGATGATAAAAGTACAGATGGAACTAGTGAGTTACTTGATAAAGAGATTGCTCCGTTAGTTAGTAAAGTGATTCATCATAAGGTGAATACAGGAAAAGGTGGCGCTCTTAGAACTGGAATTAAATACGCATCGGGTGATATAGTTATAATTCAAGATGCAGATTTGGAATATGATCCCAATGAGTATTCACTTGTCGTAGATCCGATAATTACTGGTAAGTGTGAAGTGTGTTATGGATCTAGATTTCTTGACCAACCTGCAAAAGGATATAGAATAAATAGATTAGCAAATAAAGGGCTTACAATGTTTTCAAATCTGTTTACACATCTTCAATTGACGGATATGGAAACTTGCTATAAATGTTTTAAAAGGGAAATTATTCAAGCTGTGGACATTAAAGAAAATAGATTTGGATTTGAACCTGAGATAACGGCTAAAATATCAAGAATGAATGGTGTTAGAGTAAAAGAGGTTCCTATTTCATATTATCCAAGAACTAATGAAGAAGGAAAAAAAATAGGTTTTAAAGATGGGGTTCGGGCAATATATTGTATATGGAAATATAGAAGAGGATAGGATTTTATGAAAGATAATGGACCGATTAACTTATTTGTACGAGGAAGACTATGCTTATTTGGTGAACACTCTGATTGGGCGGGAATGTATCGTTCGGTAAATTCAAATATTGCAAGAGGAGCGGCAATCGTATCTGGAACTGAACAAGGAATATATGCGGTTGCAGAAAAAAATGAGCGTTTTATTATGAATACTGCACCAGATTTACCTAAAGAACACTGGGAATGTGATATGGATTCAGAAAAACTCTTATGTATTGCTGAGCAAGGAGATTATTTTTCTTATGTTGCAGGTGTTGTGTCATTTATATGTGATAATTATAATGTGGGTGGTGCAAAAATCACAATATTAAAAAGGGATTTACCACAAAAAAGAGGTTTGGCATCTTCTGCAGCTATTTGTGTACTAGTAGCTAGAGCATTTAATCAGTTATACAATTTGAATATGAATACTAAAGAGGAGATGAACGTAGCGTTTCAAGGAGAATCGTGTACTCCATCCAGATGTGGGAGGTTAGATCAGGCTTGTGCATATGGAAATAAACCTATATTAATGTACTTTGATGAAGATAAAATCAAAACGAGAGAATTGAGGGTTGGTTCAACATTCTATTGGGTTATTGCTGATCTTATGGCTACTAAGGATACAATAAAGATATTATCAGATTTAAGCAAAGCATATCCGTTTGCAAGAAATAAAATGGATAAAAACGTACAAGAAGCTTTGGGAATCGATAATCAAAGGATAATTAATAATGCAATTGCCTTTTTAGAAAGTGGAGATGCTGAGGGGCTTGGAAAACTAATGATTTATGCTCAAAAGATTTTTGATGAAAAGGTGGCTCCTGCATGTTCTGAACTTAAGGCGCCGATACTTCATTCTGTTTTAAATGACCCCTTAGTAAAACCTTATATATATGGCGGAAAAGGTGTTGGATCGCAAGGTGATGGAACTGTTCAGTTTTTAGCTAAAGGAAAAAATGAGGCGAAATTATTGCAGGATTACCTATATAAACAACGTGGAATGCAATCTTTCGCACTTACATTAAAACCCAGTCAATCTATTAAAAAAGCGATTATACCTTTGGCTGGATTTGGCACTCGCGTTTTTCCAGCTACAAAAATAGTTCGTAAATGTTTTATGCCTTTATTGGATAAGGATGGAGTGCTGAAACCGGCGCTTATGATTATGCTGGAACAGTTGTTGGATGCTGGTATAGAGGATATTTGTCTTGTTATTGGTGAAGACGAACAAGAGGAATTTGAACGTTTTTTCGGTCCATTATCTAGGGAACATTTTGATAGTCTTTCGGAAGATATGATTAGTTTAGAAGAACGTATATTAAAAATGCGTCGGAATATTTCTTTTGTAAAACAGAGGGAAAGACTTGGCTTTGGACATGCAGTATGGTTAACAAGACAGTTTGCTGATAACGAACCGATTCTTTTGCTATTAGGTGACTTTGTTTATTCTTCTAATTCAATTTATAATTGCTGCACACAGATTATTGATGCCTATAAAGCCTGTGGAAAAACTTTGGTTGGAATAAAAGAAATAACTTTGGATAATGTGGTACATTATGGTATCTTACATGGCGTGTGGGATGGTAGTGTTGAAGCTCTGATGAAAGTGGATAAATTTGTTGAAAAACCGACGCCTGATTATGCCAAGAGTTTTTTGGGCGTTCGTGATAAGAAGAATTGTATCAGGTATTACGCAACTTTTGGTCAATATGTTCTTACACCGGATGTGTATTTGGAACTGGATAAACAGATTAAGCAAGAAGAAAAAACATCGGAAGGGAATGAATATGGTTTAACTTCTGCATTAGATGCTGTTAGAGAAAAGCATGGATTGTATGCATTTGTTCCAGATGGAAAATCGTTCGATATAGGTTTGCCAGAGGCGTATAGAGAGACTGTGTGGAACTTTTATAAAAATAACAACTAATATGGCTATATTAATGGGGAGTAGTGAGCTGACTAAATTGCTTGGAATTCAAATAGTGTTAATGTGTATTCTTTGTACTGCAATTATAGATTATTGATAATGAAAGAATGAAAAATATATGATTATTATTTTGTTATCTGGTGGTTTTGAAAAAGATTATAGCCGTTATCAAATGACATAAGAATTAAGCATTTTTATTCAATTGTTCAAGGATTCTGAGGGGGCGCTATGATTTTATGGTGAAAAGAGTGCTTTGGCAAATAAAAGAACTGTTGATAGGGGGAAAACATAACTATAGCTACGAGTAAATTCCAAACGAGTGAAATGTTTAATCAGTTTTAGAAAAAAGGTATCTATATGAGATACATTTCCTGCCATTGTTCTTGCTGCAGCTTACCTAGTAGATGAGCTTAAGGATATTGTTATTGATGATTAACCTGAATAGCGAACAGCAAAGGTAAACATTAAGGCTGGTAGTTTTATATCCTACCACTCACTTGAACTTCGTGATGAAGTTTGGCTTGTGATTTTAGGTCAGGGAAGGACTATAATTGATGGTATGGAACAGGTTGTAATATCAGAAAATATGGTGACAATAGCAGCTGGTTGTGTTCATATTATGATATTAGATACAGATATGGACGTGATTGACGTTCAAATTGGTGAGGAAATAAGCTTGGAAGATAAACGGATTTTTCCGTTGTGATAGAAAAATTAATAATTGGAGATGTTGATGATGGAACCATTACTTCTTAACCCGACTGGGAAGGATTATCTTTGGGGAGGCGAACGTTTAAAAACAGAGTATAGAAAGGATATACATATAACCCCATTAGCAGAAACATGGGAGTGTTCTATTCATCCTGACGGTCCTAGTGTAGTGGCTAATGGAGAGTATTCTGGAAAAACGCTAATGGAGTTATTGCAGAAAAATCCAAGATGGTTGGGCAATAAGGTTGGAAAGGAACTTCCTATTCTTGTAAAGTTTATAGATGCTGAAAAGGATTTATCTGTTCAAGTGCATCCGAATGATGAATATGCTCGGAAATATGAAAGGCAAAATGGAAAGACGGAGATGTGGTATGTTCTAGATGCAAAACCGGGGGCTGAATTGGTGTATGGTTTTGCTCATGATATTACACCTTATCAACTTAGAAGTGCTGTTCAAGCTGGAGATTTATCTAAGCATTTGCAAAAAGTAAAGGTTAAGAAAGGGGATACTTTTTTTATTCCACCTGGAACTGTTCATGCTATTGGGGCGGGTATACTTGTTGCTGAAATTCAAGAAAACTCAAATGTAACATATCGAGTTTATGATTATGATAGAATTGGAAAAGATGGAAAAAAACGTGAATTACACATTGAGAAGGCTATAGAGGTAGCTAATCTAAAAGCAAGCGATGATATTAAACAAGCCCCTAAGTTTATTCGCTATTATCCAGGATGTTCAAGGGAAATCCTTTGCAGATGTAAATATTTTGAAGTTGAAAGAATCCAGGTTTCAATGGGATTTTCTTTTTCTGTAACAGATGATTCGTATCAAGTTTTGCTTTGTATAGACGGATTTGGGGGTATAGAAACAAACTCTTCAAGGAGACCACTTAGGTTTGCGAAAGGAGATTGTGTTTTTTTGCCAGCGTCATTAGGAAGATGTCATGTTTTAGGAAATGCTACTGTAATAAAGGTAAGAAATTAAGAAATTAAAAAAGTATACCCACCTATTATAGGTGGGCATACTTTTTTATTTTAATGTAACATATCCTATGATTGGAAGATTATATCTGTTACAAAGATTATATTCGGTTCTAACTTCTGATAACCTAGAAATATCAGTCTGTTCTACTATAACTACAGCGTCTGATTCTATTAAAAATTCTAGAGAGCTTGAAGCACTGTATAATGAATTTCCAAACTTTACACACATATTTTTTTTCTGTAATTCATCGGCTAGTAACGACATAACATCGATAGTCTGGGATTTTTTTGATGTTGTCGCAACATAGATGGTATTCCATTCATTGAGCGATGATGATAGAGAAATGTCTGTAATGATTCGATTAAATCCATCATTAGTGTTGTTGTATTCCCCCCTGCTATCTAGCAATCTAATGAGAAGTTTATCTAACCAAGCAAAGACCCCTTTGGGTTGTTTTGATACTCTCCAAACACCTAGTTGCGAGATGCCAAAACATATTTCCATAACATCAGGATCAATTATTCGACCATTCAAAAGAGTTATAACAATTATCATAACAAATGAAACAAATAGACCTAAAAACAAACCTACTATGGTATATTTCAAACTGAATCTTCGAACACTAGGAATTTCAAGAGTACTGGGATCGATATCTTCTTCATTACTATCTGCCTCTACTGGTAGTTCAACGGAGATTGTATTTTCGTTATTTAGTAACGCATAAAAGTAGGATTTCTGATCATCAGTGAGGTTTTGTATCAATCCCTGAGTAGTTTTATATATATTGTTTAGTTCGTCAGCTTTAGATTGTTGTGCGGATTGAATGACTCTATCATATGTTTCATAATAATTTTCACTAAGTAATGTATAGTCAAAGTCAACATACAATCCCTTTAATTTTTTGAAGATATCCGGCATCTGATCTTTTATTGTGTCTGTTATTATTTCGCATTCTTGTTTTGTTCGACCGTGAACAGTGATGATAAAGATATCATTGTTTATTCCAGTAGATATCAATTCTTGAATATAAGTCGATTCAACAGTTGTTTCTTCATTACTTAGTTTGTCAGATATATCTTTGAAAGTATCACTAGTGAGAAGAAAATTTGATATTGAGTTAAGTATATCTTGTGTATAATCGCGTTTGTTTATTTCGGGGTATTCTACAGAGTAATGAGTATCTATAGAATATTGAATGATGTAAGTGGGGGCAGCTTTAGGATCAATTTGCATAAGTATTGAACTGTTAATATATTCAACAGTATTAGAATAAGGGCCCTGGTACATTTTATATGTACTTACAAGGTTATTTACTTCGCTAATTTGTCGATTCGTTAGGTTTTTCTCAAAGTCTGGAAGACTCATAATAGTGTTGCCGTTATCATCATATACACCAGACTCTAGCTTTTCATTATATTCCTCAATGGTATGCTGAACATTATCGGCTCTTTTTTTACTCTTAATATAAAATAGAGTATTAAAGGTGACTCCGCCAATTATCATACAAATGATAAGTAATCTCCAACGCTTTAATACTCTATATAATAAACTTAAAATGTTTATATTTACTTCCATTTCTTCGGTGTTTTCCATGATGAACCTCCGTATATATCCATACCTCGGTATTTTAACTTATAATGATTCGAATTGCAATAATTTAGAAAAGAATAATTGCTTATTTGGTAGTTTATGATTATAATAAATTAGAGTACAAATGAGTATGGAGGGACATTTTGCAGAATAGAAAAAGTGTTCGTACTAAACATATTGATTTTATTTTTTTGGATATATTATCAATCGTAGTTTCGTATGCGATAGCCTATTTGATTAGAATTGATTCTGATTTAAGATTGGATTATTTTGAAAAGTATAGAAATATTGGCTTGGAAATAATAGCAGTATATATTGTGATTCTTCTTTTTAGTGGTATTCATAGTAATATATTAAAAAGGGGTTTTCTTAGTGAGTTGTGGCATGTAATCATAGTAAATGGATATATTGCTCTTTTTGTTTTTGGCTTGTTTTTTGCATTGAAGATTAGTGGTGAATATTCACGTATTTTGTTTGGCTTATTTTTTGTTATTGATGTTGTATTAATGACCTTTCTTCGTTCATTTAGAAAGTTTCAAGTTAAAGAAGGATACCGTGTTGGCAAAGGTGTTAGTAATACATTGATAATAACATATAGAGAGACTTTTGCTGATTTTTTACGAACTATTGATAAGAATAATACAGGCTTTTATAACTATATTGGTGTTGTATTATTAGATGAGAATAGTGATAATAATGATGAAATCAATTGGATACTGAAGGATAGAGATATACAGGAGGTTGATAAGAATAACATTCTTGAGTTTGCAAAAGAAAATGCTATTAATAATGCATTTATTTTAGCGCGATCTTATTATAATAAGAAGATGGTGGATACTTTCTTATCAATGGGGATAACAGTGTTCTTTGGCTTAAATATGGAAATGGGGGATATTTCAAATGTATCTGTTGAAACTGTTGGTGATTATACGTTGGTTTCGTCCTCTATTAGTACTGGCACGCCAGGAGAACTCTTTATTAAACGTGTGTTTGATGTTATAGTTTCTGTAGTTGGTGTCCTTTTTACAGGGGTGTTTTACATTATTTTTGCACCAATAATAAAGCTTCAATCACCAGGCCCTGCTTTTTTTGCTCAGGAACGTGTGGGAAAAAATGGAAAGACCTTTAAAATGTACAAATTCCGTTCGATGTATATGAATGCTGAAGAACGAAAGAAAGACCTTATGGAACAGAATCAAATGCAAGGGCTTATGTTTAAGATGGAAAATGATCCTCGAATTATGCCAATAGGTCATTTTATTCGCAAAACAAGTATTGATGAATTCCCTCAATTTTGGAATATTTTGAAAGGTGATATGTCTTTTGTGGGAACGCGTCCTCCAACATTAGATGAATATATGCAATATGATATGCATCATTTGAGTCGTCTTGCAATAAAACCGGGACTTACTGGTATGTGGCAGGTATCAGGTCGCTCCGAAATAACTGATTTTGAGGAGGTTGTACGTCTTGATAATGAGTATATTCGCAATTTTTCATTATGGCTTGATATAAAAATTATAGTAAAAACTTTTGGTACCGTTCTTCGTCAAAAGGGTTCCGTATAAGTTTATTAACTAAAATGAGTCATCTTTTTGAGGCTCTTTTTAGTTTGTTAATTAAAATTTGAAGAAAACAAGATGATATGTTGACGAGTTTTAATTTGCTTTGAAATAATAAAAAAATGGTGGTTTTTTTATGTCGCAGATTTTAATGGCTGTTTTTTGTTTTGTTATATATTTAATTATATATTACTTAGTGGGAGTGGCGTTATCAAAAATATTAAAACTGAATAATGATCCGCTTGAGGAATTATTGTATGGTTCATTTGTATATGAACTATTATTTTTTGTATATGTGTTGCCTCTAAAGTTTAAAATAGTCCCAGTAACAACGATTGGCGTTATTTGGGCTATTTTTGTTGGCGTAATGTGTGTGGCAATTATTGTTGTACTTCATAAATATATTGCCATTGGATTGATGGGGTGGATAAATGGATTAAAGAATAGAAAAATATGTTTTATGCTTGTAAGTCTATACTTTATTATTTTTTTATTCTTTATTGAGTTTTTTGGGCGACTTCCCCATGGCCATAATCAAGTTTGGTTTTTGGGTTGGCCAAGTAATGCGGTGCTTCATAATGAGTTAATGACATATGATACAGAGACAGGCCTTCCATTAGAGAAGTTTTTAAATGAAAGGTATCTAAGTACATTTCTTGATCATAGTGCTATTGTATGTAAATTGACGGGATTGCATGTAATGGTGGAGGTGAGAACTGTACTTACGGCAGTATTTATATTATTACAAGTTATTGTTGTTTGGAAGGTTGCATCATATTTTGGCAAGGATAGTAATAAGAAATCTTTGTTTGCTTTTTTTGTATATTGGTCCATTAGGAATCTTTTGGTTGGTTCGCAACTTCTTCCAAGCTATTATACAGTTTTTAGGACTTATGAAGGTAAAGGGTTTGTAATGAATGTTCCGATTCCTCTTCTAGTTCTTCTACTTTGGAAGATGTATGACAATCCAGAAGATATTGGATATTTATGGAAATCTTGTCTTGTGATAGCTGGAGCTATGACCTATTCTTTATCGATGATGTTTTCAACGCCATTTTTATTAGTTTCTTATATTCCCTTTGTTATCGCAAAGAAGGATATGAAATTGATTAGGAATATGATGGTTCTTCTTTTTGTTAGTGGCATATACGTTATTATTTATTATCTAGGACAAAAGGGAATAATTGATCTTACGATACAAAGAACGGAGTAGACTATGCATTTTGATCCGAGTGGATTTTCAGGAACTTCATTGTTTTGGCAGATGTTATATACATATTGGATGAATTTTACATTATCTGTAAAGGTATTGTTAGGAGGTTATCTAATAGTGGTGCTATATATAATGGCCAGAGGCGAGAAAAAGGCCAAATTCTTTTTTGGTATAAGCCTGTTGGTGTTGATTTTAGTATGTTTAAATCCTTGGATGTGCAGATACCTGGTTGATAAATGGGGCTTTTTTGCTAGATATTTTAGATTTTTCTGGTTAATTCCTGTTTCCTTGGGTTATACCTATTTGGGTATTCAATTATATGAAAAGGCTGGGAAGAAAGGACGGATTCTTCTTGGTGTAGCGGTTGGTGTGCTTTTTATATTGGCGAGTTGGCAGACTGTTATAATGACAGGCTTTGGTGACTTGTATACTGGTGCTGTTCCTAATACAGGTATGATACCTGTTTCCAATATCTATAAGGTGGAAGATGATATCCTGGAGGTGTCGGATATTATAGAGAAGGATTCGGGGGATCCAAACACGGTTAAGAAGACTTTATATAACCATGATGTTTTTATCGAGATGAGAACATATGATGCAGCCATTATTCCATTCATTAACTTTGGTAACGTTTCATCGGATTATAACTTGGAAGATGCTATAGCGAATAATGACTGGTTTGCGATAATATCCACTTATTTCTCTGGAGGAACAAATGGGGTGACTGATAGTAATCTCTCAAGTGAGAGTCTTAAGACTGCAATGGACAACACGGATTGCGAGTATGTAATCCTTCCAAATGATAATCCTTACATTGATATATGGAATGAAGCTTTTACAAGTTTAGGAGTTGCGGGAAGATATACCGTCTATAAAGTAAAATAAATATAGGTGTTAAGCATATGACCAAGCTGGTTGGCACAATTAAAAAACTTGGAGCTATGAAGATAGTAGTGGCAATAGTTTCTGCTGCTATTCTTTTTGCGTGCTTTGGTTATATGACTTATTATATGGTTTTTCTTCAGCATTACTCTGAAAGTGATGGGGATTTTTTTGGCCTGATATGGACTCTTCGAGAATTTCTAACATATGGAGATGGAGTTAAGACTTTGCTTAAGGAGTCGGATTATAATGTATGGGCTGTCTTTATAACATACGTTAGTTTCAAAACTGGTGTTCATCCGCTTGAGTTATGCCATAGATTCATCCCAGATGCTCTAGTTGTTTTTCTGTTTGTTGAATATCTGTATCTAGGTTATAGATTATTTGTGATAGAGAAGAAGGGTAGATACTACACGGTTATTGGAACTGTTCTATTTACAACTGCCTTCTTTTTTCTTCAGTATCTTATTAGATATATAAATCCATCGGTACACCTAAGCGTATATATTAATCCCTGGAGAGAGCATGTAATTGCGGTTATAGCAGTTATACCACTTATTATTGCGACTCTACTCAGAATGATGTATACATATTCTTCGGATGTCAGCAAGAAAAGACAAGTGTTTAGATGGATTAGAGATATCTTAATACTTGTTGTTGAAGCGGGTATATTTATTTTTGTATATGGTTATCAATGTCTTTATAAAGTTTTTAAGTTAGAGAATCAAGGTGCTTCATATATTCTGAAGAATCTGTGGGAGACCAACTGGGCGTTCTTTATGACACCTGCTTTTATAGTAATTTTAGTTCTCCTTAAGATGAAGGGTGTAATACCTATAATAATTATCTCATTATTAGCTGTTCTGTCTGGTGCGCAACTACCGCTTGCGCTCATTATTTCATTTGGAATAGCTGCGCTTGTGGTTAATCCAGAGTCTATCAGTTTGTGGCAGCCTATATCATATCTGGTTGTAGGAATATGTATATATGTTCTTGCTATTGTTAGCGGAACCTGCGCTCGTTATTTTACCTCTTTTGAACCAGTTGAGAATAAATATAGGATCAGTGGAGAGGTTCCAAATCTGGTTGAGTATCTTCTTAGAGATAAAGATGAGGTAAGTGTAGTAACAGATAATGAAATGGGGGTGTCCTTGTCACAGTACTCTCAGGATGTTGAGTGTGTGATTGTGGATGATGTATCGTCTGAGAATTCTGCTTTTGTATTTGATGTGGGACTAAAGAGTGGAGATTATGTTATAATACGTAAGGATATCGAGCCGACAGATAATCTCCTTATAAATGATGAGTATGTTTTTGAGACTATGATAGGTGATTACAACATCTATGCTAGATCTTTCTGGGAACAGATTGAGGGGGCTTGGGCTCATAAGGGGCCGAGTGGCGATTACCTGAAGGATGGTTGGTATAAGATAAATAATAATCTGTATTTCTTTGGATCAGATGGAAAGGCTTATACTGGATGGCTTGAATGGGAAGGTGAGTATTACTATCTGAATGAAGATGGTAAGATGGCTATGTACTGGCAGGAAATAGAGGATAAATGGTATTTCTTTGGTCCGGACGGAGCTATGCGTCACGACGTAACTGAAGCGGAATACACCCTTGGGCCAGATGGCGCCTTGGTAGAAGACTAATAGAAAATTAAATTGATGAATTGTTAATGATGTGACATTATGAAAAAACTAATTGATATATTTAAAAATAAAGAGAATATCTTGTATCTTGTCTTTGCTGTATTTATTCTGGTGCAAGGTCTGATTTTTTCTTTTATTGTACCTTTCGGCCAGGTTCCTGATGAGATGACTCATTATCAGCTTATCGAGGAGGAATGGGGCAAGAGCGGTTATTATAATGAGATTGTGGCAGTTGTATGGCAAGGTGGTGGATATTCCAGTCTGCCTGGAAATGCTGAAGCTAAGGTGGATGATGCGGCTGTAGATAGTATATCGAATGTAAAGTTCTCGAAAGGGTATGACATCTTAGAATTTCGTCCACATCTAAATATGATACGTCATTTGCCGGCGGCTACAGGATTTTATATAGGTGTTGCACTGCATCGCCCAATAATTGCGTGTGCGCATATGGCGGAGATATTTGCAACTATCTTTTTTGTGGTTATGGGTATACTAACGCTTAAGACTACTCCGATAAAAAAGGAGATATTTGCATTCTGTCTGTTGATACCTCAGTGTATCCAACAGTGTACATCTGTTAATTATGATTCAGTGGTTATTCCTACCAGCATATTTCTTTTTGCTTATATTTTGAAGCTATATTATAGTGATGAGAAGATTAAGTGGAAGCAGATGGCTATTCTTGCGGTTGTGTCCCTGGTTGTTCTTGTGACCAAAGCTCCTTATGTGTTAATTCTTCTCTCTATCTTTATTATTCCAATATCAAGATTTGAACTGAAGATTGGAAAGAAGTTCGAGGCAGCTTCTTTCTTTAGAAAGTTTTGGTACATCTTCCTGGCACTTATTATTGTGGTTGGTGTTCTTGGTGTGTATCTATTGAGACGGAGTCCTGAGATAAAAACCCTAGTTGCAGATATTCTCAGTTTTCCATCGTTTGTAAGCCTTCTTTATAGGACATATGCTCATTGGGGTTACTACCATCTTCAGCAGATGGTTGGTATGTTTGGATGGATTGATTCTGTTGTGACAAGCCAGTTTCTGCTTCTTTTCTTTGGTATGATGGTATATCTAAATGTATGTATAGTAGAAAAAGTCGAGAAGAAACTTAATTTTCCAAGAAGACTTCTTTTGTTTATCGTAGCTGTTGCTATAGTTGTTCTTATTGAGGCAGCTCTTCAAACTTGGACCTATAAGTATCTGGAATGGGATACAATGGCAGGGATTGATGTATTCAGACAGTACAATACGGATCTTACAGAAATACTTGGAGTTCAGGGGAGATACTGGATTCCTTGTCTTCCGCTTATCTTGGTATCTCTTTCAGGAACCATTGAAAGAAAGAAAGTAAAGGTTTATTATGGTATACAGTTTGCATATTATATAATTGCATTATTTAACGTGATTACACTACTGTTAAGCAGATACTGGATGGGATAACGAATGATACAGGCGATGTTTTATTATTTATCTTTTCTCGCTCTTTGGACTATGATTGTTCTTTATAAGAAGAGTGAGGAAAAAAAGAATCTGATATTATGGCTAATCACAAGTGGATTCCTGGTTTTTGCTTGTCAGAGTTTTACTGCTGGACTACTGGGAATAGTGAAAATCCCAATATCAGCACTGACTGTTGGATTGGGAAATGCTATTTATGCTGCTCTGATGGGTATATGGATTAGGAAAAAAGGCATTCAACATTATTATATCAAGATATTCGATATAGTGGCTTTTGTTGCAATCTTACTTATTCTATTGGAATTCTCGCACGTAAGATATGGGAAGGAACTGTATATTAATTTTGTAAGCGTGGATGCGTCTATTCACTGTAAGAGTGCACTTACAGTTGCTTTGGAACATACGCTTCCTAACAATATGTACTTTGCGTCTTTTAATACGGGTGTAATGATGGACGCATTTAAAGGGCTTACTGGGTGCAGTCCTTTTTTACTTCATAAGATATTTGTGTTATTTGAGATAATATATACTGCATTTTCGGCATATCTTTTTTGGGTACTACTCCGGACAAATGGTAAAGACAAGATTCTGGATATGTTGGTAGCCCTTGTACTTACGATTCTGTATTGGATAATCTATCCAGCATATTCAATGATATTTGGGTTCTCGTACTTTGGAATGTCAGTAAATATTCTGACACTACTTTTGATTTTGTTAAATGATTATCTGCAACATGATCTTGACCGACTCTTTATGATAGTGTCGTTGAATCTTGCACTTTTTGGAATCTTCGTATGCTATACGTTGTTTGTACCAACAGCGTTTTTCGGAACTTTTATCGCACTTGGTATCTTTATGATAAGGAGAGACAGAAAGAAGTTCATAAACAAGAAGAACATCCTGGAAATGTTAGAGGTGTTCCTTATACCAACTATTCTAGGACTGCTTCATTCTTTCGGGAATGTAAAAGAACTTTCTGCTAGTAGTGGGGGTGGAATAACGGTTGATGGGGGATGTTATTCGGATCTTTATTCAAACTTTATAATACTAATTCCATTTGCGATAATTGGCATTTATTTTATGATAAAGAAAAAAGATGGTGTGTACACCCTTCCTATGATGGTTGTTCAACTAATCTTTATGGCTATTCTTTTTGTAGGCGCTATGAATAACAAGGTGTCAGCATATTACTATATGAAGAATAACAGTGTCCTGTGGTTGATGGTGATGTTTACGGTTGCTATGGCTATATGTGCTATGATGGAACATTTTAAGGGGGCTTTCCTCTTTGTTTTCTTCTTTTTCTTTCTCATTTTTATGGGTATGTGGGGGGATAGCTGGGTAAAAGATAGGAATC
Organism: Lachnospiraceae bacterium NE2001; assembly: GCA_900110635.1. Taxonomy (GTDB): domain Bacteria; phylum Bacillota; class Clostridia; order Lachnospirales; family Lachnospiraceae; genus Eubacterium_Q. Next base: position 11,621 of record FOEK01000022.1, on the reverse strand, counting down.
CACGCTTTATCGCAGTTGATGCACAAAGCTATTTCAATGCGTTATATTTTAGTGATGCTTTTTATACTGCTCATACGTGGATTACATTGCAAGAGCTAGATTTATACCAGTATGTCTTCGATAATTGTACAGATGCAGAAACCATATGTATCAATGATGAAATGGAAAATGGTTGGTTTAAGACTCTTACAGGAAATGAGAAGACTTTCTGTTATGGTGGGGTGGAAGATTATAAAAGGCTTGAGGATTCATCTGTGGGGTATGTGTGCATTGTGTACTCGGATCCGTATGCAGTATGTATGGACTATCTGAGTGATTATGAAGTATTATATAGTAATCCCCAAGGGATGATATTAAAGGTTAAGTAATATTACAAAGGCATAATATACGTATGAAGAATATAATAATTATCCCAGCATATAATGAGTCTGGAAATATTGAGAATACAGTTAATGATATAGTGAAAAATGCTAGGAACTTTGACTATTTGATTGTGAATGACTGCTCCAAGGATAATACACTGGAGATATGTCGTAAGAATCATTTTAACTATATTAATCTTCCAATTAATCTTGGTATTGGAGGAGCTGTTCAGGCGGGATACAGATATGCATATTATCATGACTATGATACGGCGGTTCAGTTTGATGGTGATGGGCAGCATGATGCAGCGTACCTATCAAAGCTACTGGAGGTAATTGAAAAGGATGAGGCTGATATGGCCATTGGTTCTCGATTCATTGAGAATGAAGGCTTCCAGTCATCAGGATTGCGTAGAGTTGGCATTCGTTACTTCACTAGACTTATAAAGCTGCTAACAGGACAGACAATCACGGATCCAACCTCAGGAATGAGAATGGTGAACAGAAAGCTTCTTAAGGAGTTTACAGAGTCATATCCAAAGGATTATCCAGAGCCTGAAAGTGCAGTTACGATTCTCAAAAGGGGTTATAAGATAAAAGAGATTCCCGTGCAAATGAGAAGCCGAGCAGAAGGTGAATCCTCAATTTCTATGGGTAAGAGTGTATACTATATGATAAAGGTATCGCTTGCCATATTTATCGCTAATATCATGAAATAAGACAGAGGTACTCAGTATGTCACTTAGATTACAGATAATAATTATACTATGTATGATCCTGGCACTCGTTTATATTGGTAGACGTGTTGCCACAAAGAAACTGGATTTTAAGTTTGGGATTGCTTGGAGTTTCGTTGTTGTGGTGATAATGATATTTGCTATCTTTCCGAAATTACTTGCTATGGTTTCGCATTTGCTAGGAATATATGATCCTGTTAATATGCTTGCATTTGTTGGAATAATCCTTGCAATATTTGCCATATTCTCGCTTATGATGGAGGTGAGCAAGCAGAGTGAGCAGATCAAGCGGCTAACTCAGGAACTAGCGATATTAAGAAAGGATGATTATGATAAATCATCAAAAAATCAGAAAAGTGATAAAAAAGAAATAACCAAATGAGAACCGTCCCCAAATGGTTATCGAGGGCAAAGATATGGTACATACATTTGTTATTTGTGCATATAAAGAAAGTGAATATCTTGAGGAATGTATTCTGTCACTAAGGGCACAGACTATTATGTCCAACATCATTATGGTGACCTCGACTCCGAATGAATATATCTCGGGCCTTGCAAAAATATATAATATTCCACTTTATGTGAATGATGGCGAGTCGGGTATTACTCAGGACTGGAATTTTGGTCTTAGTAAAGTAAAGACCAAACTAGCCACCATAGCTCATCAGGATGATATCTATGAACCAGCTTATACGGAGGAGTTTGTAAGAGCTATTCGACATACGAAAAAGCCGATTATAGCTTTTTCTGATTATGGTGAAATACGAAATGGTGAGAAGACAGTGGATGTGCAGATGCTGAAAATTAAGCGTATTATGCTGCTTCCACTCAGAATTAGATTCTTAAAAGGGTCGCGTTTTGTGCGTAGAAGGGTTCTTTCTATGGGTGACCCTATATGCTGTCCGTCAGTTATGTTTGCAATGGGGAATGTTTCACAGCCCGTTTTTAATAATCATTTTATCTGTTGTGAGGATTGGGAAGCTTGGGAAAAACTGTCCAGAGAACGAGGAGATTTTATCTATATTGCGAAACCTCTGATGTATCACCGTATTCACGAGGAATCAACGACTACCAAAACTCTTGAAGCTGGTGGGAGAATAGAGGAAAACTACGAGATGTTTTGTAAGTTCTGGCCGAGTCCAATTGCAAGACTAATCAACAAGTTTTATACAAAATCAGAGGAATCTAATGAGCTGTGATACTAAAGTGAAAATATCCATAATTATTCCTGTATATAATGCGGGCAGAAGCATACTAAGGTGTCTGTGCAGTGTATCAAGGCAGACCTTCAAGGATTATGAGGTTATAGTAATTGATGATGGTTCGAAGGACGCCAGTGCTAGCTTAGCAGAGAAGTATATTGCAAGAGATGAAATTCTAAACACGCGTGCTAGAGTGATTTCAAAGCCTAATAGTGGTGTGGCTGATACTAGGAATTACGGAATAACACTGGCAGAGGGTGAGTATCTTGCCTTTATCGATCAGGATGATTTTATAGCGAGAGATTATCTGGAAAGATATTATAGGGCAGCCAGTCTTGAAAAGTTTTGCTGTAGAAAACCCAACAGTGGCGCAGATATAGTTGTTGGAGGTTATGAAAGAATTGCTTCTGATGGACGTATTATAACTAGAGTTATTCCTAAGCCATCTGACTGGGCGGGATACATTGTTACGGCGCCTTGGGCACATCTTTTTAAGACAGATTTTATCAGGAATAATGAATTAAAGTTCTTGAAGAATAAAATCGGAGAGGATGTATATTTTAATGTTGTTGCACTGAATTGTGGTGCTAACGTTGAAGTAATAAATGATTCGGGATACAAATGGTATTACAATACTGAATCTGTATCTAATTCAGTTCAGAATACATTTAAGGATGATGTGGATGTTATATATCTGATGGATTCTATTGTGGATGCCATTGGAGATAATACATATTCACCATATCTCGAATATTTCTTTTTGCGTTATGTGTGCTGGTATATGCTTTTCTCAACTCGTGGAAGCAGGAAGTTAGATATTGATAAAGTATATAGCAAATGTTTTGCATGGATAGGAAAAAACTTTCCTGATTATAGAAAATCAAAGTATATTGGAACCAGGATGCCGAAGGGCGAAAATCCTAAGTTCCATGCATTTGTATTTGTTTTTTATTTGTTGGAAAGAATTCACATACTAAAACCAGTACTTAAGATGTTTGGTAAATAATTGTTTGGGAGAAAGGTTGTATCGGTGGAGATATGAAAAAACTTAAGTTTATCCCAATTGGCTTTTATGATTACGATAATATAATTGAAGATGCTATAAGTGATTATGGATTTGAGGTTACGAGGTTTACGCCAAAGGGGAAATATACCCCGATTCAGAAACTTCTTAACTTTTTTTTGCGAGGTAAGCTTCTTGATACTAAGGTACGTCGCCGTGAGGAGAAGTATCTGCTTGGGGATGATACAAAGTATGATTATATATTTGTGATAAATGGTACTCAGCTTCACGCTGATATTCTTGAAAAGTATCGTAAGTCGCAGCCTCAGGCTAAGTTTATATTGTATCTCTGGGATTATGTAGAGAGACTTGATAATTTTGAAAGCATTCGACCTTATTTTGACGAGATATTTTCATTTGATGAAAATGATATTGAAACGTACGGTTTTGAACCGTTGCATAATTTCTATACGGATGCCCATCTCTATAATGGGGAGAAGAAAAGTATTCTTTTTGCTATGAGTGGCTTGCTGCATTCGGGTCGTATTCAGGTATGGGATAAGATTATTACTGATAATAAGATTCGCCCAGAACGATGCTATCTGTATATGCTGGGGTATCGAATTATGGATTTTGTGAAGGCTTTTCTTCCTAATGGAGACAGATGGATGACACCGAAGTATATCAAGGTGAATCCTATTCCACTAGCAGATATGGCTGAAGTGATGAAACGTTCTCGCGTGACACTGGATGTTCAGTACGGAGTTCAGAGGGGGCTGACATTTAGAACTTATGATAGTATGGCTTCTCATACGAAGCTGATTACGACAAATGAATATATAAAGGATCATGAATTCTATAAGTATGGGAATATTTATGTTATAGATAAGGATAATCCTATTGTACCTAGGTCGTTTTTTACTGAGGAGTTTCACGAGATTCCAAAAGAAGTAATGGATAAATATAGTGTCACAACCTGGGTTAAAATGATATTCAAGGGGAAGGTGGCCGAGCTTTAGCAAGGTTGGATGAGGTGTATAAATAAAATGCTTCGTAAGTTGCTTTTCGAAGGAAACATAAATATATCAAGACGAACATACATATGGAATCTGGCTTCAAGCCTAACCTTCAGCCTTCAATCAGCAATATTTCTATTGGTTGCAAATCGTATTGGAGGTAAGAGTGAGGCGGGAGTTTTTATTATCTTATATGTTCTGGCGCAGACAATTAATTCCATAGGTAATTACAATCTTCGTGATTTCCAGGTGTCAGATATCAAGGAAGAGTATTCATTTGCAACATTTTATACTACCAGACTTTTAACCTGTATTCTTATGGCCTTAGTAGGTGTAGGATATGCGATAGTTCAGGGGGGCGGGGCAAGTGACTGGATCGTGCTAGCTTCTCTTGTAGGATATCGTTTTGTAGAATGTATCGAGGATGTATATCATGGACTTATTCAGAGACGAGGTAGGTTTGATGTTACATCTATCTGTATGACTATTAGGATAGTTTTGTCTAGTGTAGTTTTCTGTGTGGTATATATTATAACTGCCAGTCCTGTTGTAGCGTCATTATCGCTTTTTATTTCATCACTTATTATTTATTTTTTTACAATTACCGTGTTAAAGAAAGAGTTTGCACTTGCTCCATCATTTTCTACTAAAAATATTGGCCGTCTTCTAGTTGCGGGATTCCCTATATTTCTTGGAGCTTTTCTCTATTCGTATTTGATAAATGCACCCAAGTATGCGATAAATGATTTGATGGATAGCGATACGCAGACAATATACAATATCCTGTTTATGCCTATTTTTGTTGTAAATATACTTAGTACATTTATCTATAAGCCACTTATTGTTCGACTTAGCGAGATGTGGAAGGATGGAAAGGTTAGAGAGTTTGCTAAATCCATGATTAAAATGGTAGCTATGATATTAGGTATGACTGTTGTAGTTATCATTGGAGGATATGTTATAGGGCTATATCTTCTGGGAGTTATTTATGGAGAGAATCTTGCTGAGTATAAAATAATCTTTTCTTTGATGCTTCTTTTTGGCGGATTGGCTGCGATTGCATTTTACTTTAACACACTAATAACAATTATTAGAAAACAGTATTATATTGTTTTAGGTTATGGTGGCTCTTTTGTTATTAATCTGTTTGTAACCAGAAGGCTTGTTAGGAATTATGGAATAGATGGCGCAGGGTATTCGTATGGCGTGATAGTTGGAAGTCTTGCACTGTTTTATATGATTGCTCTTATTTTTGAAATGATTAAGAAGAAAAAAACTACTGGCAAAAAATGGGCGGAATGATTGAGGAGAAATTTGGGTGAAGAAATTAATTGCACAGATTCTAAAATTCGGAGTGGTAGGAATTATCAGCTTTATAGTGGATTTTACCATCTATACAACCTGCAATTTTCTGGGCTGTCCGTATCTTATATCTGGCCTTATCGGATTCATAGTATCCGTCATAGTGAACTACTTACTATCAATGAAGTTTGTGTTCGAGCGGCGAGATGATATGTCCCGCAAGAAAGAATTTATCATTTACGTAGTTCTAAGTGCTATCGGACTTGGACTTAATGAGCTTTTTTTGTATATCTGTGTTGACCTTATATATGTTCACTCTGATTTTCTGATGGGGCTATATGGTGAGAGAATAGCTGAGATTATTGCAAAGATAATTGCCACAGGTCTCGTGATGATTTATAATTTTGTATCAAGGAAACTTATTCTGGAAAAACGTGATTAACAGGATATTATCTATGAGAAGGGGGTAAATACTTATGGATAAAAAAGCAATGTACAAGCTGTCATATGGTCTGTTCGTATTGACAACTAAACTGGGGGATAAGCAGAATGGCTGTATAACCAATACGGCAATTCAGGTGACAACAGATCCCAATCGTATCGTATTTGCAGTTAACAAGGCAAACTATACACACGATATGCTGATGGAGTCAAAGGTGTTCAATATATCGATTCTTAGTGAGGATGCCACCTTTGATGTATTTAAGAGATTTGGTTTTCAGTCAGGTAAGGATGTTGACAAGTTTGCTGATTATGCCGGACCGGATTCGGCGGAGGCAAAGTACAGTGTAGCGTCAAATGGTGTCTATTATATCAAGGATGGCACTAATGCCTATATTTCGGGTACTGTGTTCCACACCGTTGACCTTGGATCACATACGCTGTTCCTCTGTGATGTAACCGATATGGAGATTCTGAGCGATGCCAGCTCAGCAACCTATGAATATTATCAGAAGAACATTAAGCCTAAGCCAGAGGCTGTGGGGACAACACCGACAGGCAAGACAGTCTGGAGATGCAAGATATGTGGATATGAGTTTGAAGGCGAAGAGCTTCCAGAGGACTTTATTTGTCCTTGGTGCAAGCATCCAGCTTCCGATTTTGAGAAAGTAATAAAGTAGAGTCTAAAATGTGCAAGAGGGACAGTCCCTCTTGCACATTTTTATTGTGAAATGGGGACGATTTTGGTAGAATGACTATGTATGTTTTGAAATGGGGAACCAGGATAAATGAACTCTAAAGCAGTTAAGTTTCTAACAAGTAAAAAGTTTTTTGAGATTGCCTTTGTAGTGGTGATATTTACTTCATTCATTTTCTGGGTATCGCATATATTATGGTACGGAGAACCCTCTTTTGAGTGGAGGGTTTTCTTTCTTAATCTGGAAGATTTTCAGGGGGACTTCACTAATGTTGTGGGTTACTCGGGCTTACGAGATCCTTACAATTCCACATATTATACAAATCTTCAGGAGAAGGCTTATCCGCCTCTCACTTACGTAGTTATGTATTTTATTTCCAGAATAGTCGATATAGAGGATTACTATGAAGCGGATTATTTTCAGGATATGTATACTGTTCCCAAGATTATGATATTTATAATTATGACTACAAGTGCTACACTTATAGCATTTTTTGAATCAATCAGGCATAATCTGAAGGATAGTTATCTGATGAAGCTTTTGGTTAGTTCTGCTATGCTACTAACCACACCTGTTATTTTTTCCATAGAGAGAGGCAATTCGATTATATTTGTCATTGCTCTAATGATGGCTTTCATCTTCGGCCATGATTCTGAAAACAAAGTTTTAAAAGAACTTTCGCTTATAGCGCTGGCAATCGCAGCTGCTCTTAAGATGACACCAGCACTTTTGGGAATCCTGCTGATATACAAGAACGATTGGAAGGCTGTGGTTCGAACGGTAATCTATGGTCTTGTGATGTTTTTTGGACCATTTCTGCTATTAAAGGGTGGTTTCAGTAATGTATCTCTGATGTTTCGAAATATCGGACTAAATATGGACTGGTATAAGAATGAGGGAGGACTCACACTCTTCTGTGCATTAATACAGTATGGTGCTCCTGCATCAGAAATACTGTTTAAGATATCTGGGTACTTCAGTAAGCTTCTATGCATAGTTATGCTTATAGCTGCATTTAAGTTTAGGAGAAAATCAGATGTTATAATGGTGCTGGGACTTGCGCTGATTATCTTCCCAGATCATTCCGGCTACTATAATCTGCTGTATCTTGTTCCAGCTACAGTGATGCTGTTAAATGAGGAAGAAAAACATCTATACGATATAATTGCACTGGTGGGGCTTATATCATTTAATCATTTATATCGTTTTGAGTCTCTGAATGGTGCTACTCTTGACTATCACACATCGGTAATCATAATGACGGTTTACTGTATAATTATCACTGTTGCAAATATATGCAGTATAAAGAAGACTAATAAAACATCGATTTCATCGGATGAGCCTTCAGCAGAGGAAAAACAGGCTGTTCGTCCAAAGAAAAATGCCATGAGCCGTATTAAGGAAGTTGAAGAATAAAAGAAAGTGAGAAAGTAAAATGGGAATAAGTGTTGTACTTCTAGCCTATAAGGAGGCCGAAAACCTAAAGGTGCTTCTGCCACAGATAAAGAAATACGTTGAGAAAACCGGCGAGAATTATGAAATCCTGGTTATAGATACAATGGAAACAATGGACGAAACTCCAGCAGTCTGCAAAGAGTTTGGTGCCAAGTACATCAATCAGGAGGAACCATACTTCGGCGGAGCATTTAGAACTGGTATCAAATATGCCTCAATGGATAAGTTCCTCATTCTCGATAGCGATGGCTCTCACAGTCCGAAGTACATACCTAGTATTTACAAGAAGTTTGTATCTGGACATTACGACCTGGTGATCGGTTCCAGATATTGCAAGGGTGGTGTGACCAACGATAGCATTTCATCCCGAATCATGTCTAAGATACTTAATACGACATATCGTCTGGTTCTGGGAATCAAAGCCAAGGACATCTCAACCGACTATCGTATGTACGATACCAGACAGTTAAAGAAGGTAAGGCTTAAGTGTAACTACTATGATGTACTTCAGGAGGTTATACTGAAGTTGAAGCTTCGCAATAAGAAGTTCAAGATTGGTGAGGTGCCGATAAAGTTCTACAAGCGTATGTATGGTGACTCCAAGCGTCAGCTTGTCAAGTTCATCATCAGCTATATGAAGACTTTGGTCTACTTGATTGGCGTTCGCATAAAAACTAGTAAATAAATCAAGACTAAGAACTATCTCGTGTCTTGTACAAATAATATATTAAGGAGGCATATATGAATATTATCCTACTATCAGGTGGCTCTGGCAAAAGGCTTTGGCCACTGTCAAATGACATAAGAAGTAAGCAGTTTATCAAGCTGTTTAAGGATTCAGAAGGTAACTATGAGTCCATGGTACAGCGTGTATTTCGCCAGATCAGTACCGTTGATAAGGGTGCGAATATTACAATCGCCACCAGCAGTTCCCAGGCCAGTGCCATAATGAGTCAGCTGGGAGAGAAGGTTTCTATATGTACAGAGCCTTGCCGTCGTGATACATTTCCAGCAATAGCTCTTGCGGTAACTTACTTAGTTGATGAAATCGGCGTTGGTCGTGACGAGTGTGTTGTTGTCTGTCCTGTGGATCCATACGTTGAGGATAGCTACTATGAGACAGTTGCAGCGCTTGAGGAACAGGTGAATTTGGGAAAAGCAAATATAACACTGATGGGTATCGAGCCCACCTATCCAAGCGACAAGTATGGTTATATAATCCCTGAGACTGCAGATAAAGTGAGTATCGTTAAGGAATTTAAGGAAAAACCTGATGTTGAGAAGGCGAAGAAATACCTTGAACAGGGGGCGCTCTGGAATGCAGGAGTATTTGCTTTTAAGCTTTCTTACTTAATAGATAAAGCTCATGAGATGATAGAGTTTACTGACTATCGTGATCTTTTTGAAAAATATGAGACACTCGAGAAAATCAGCTTCGACTATGCTGTTGTTGAGAAGGAACAGTCAATACAGGTACTCCGTTACAGCGGTGAGTGGAAGGATGTTGGAACCTGGAATATGATGGCTGAAGTTATGGCAGATAAGACAAAGGGAAATGTTTGTCTTGATGATACCTGCGAGAACACGCAGGTCGTAAATGAACTGGATATCCCTGTTCTGGGAATGGGCCTTAAGGATATGGTAATCGCGGTTAGTGGCGATGGTATCCTGGTTTCGGACAAGGAACGAAGCGGTTATATGAAACCATATGTTGAGAAAATCAGTACGGAGGTGCATTTTGTAGAAAAATCCTGGGGAACATACACGGTTATTGATGCGCAACCTGGATCTCAGACTGTAAAAGTTAAGATGATGGCTGGAAGTTCCATGACCTATCACGTTCACGAACTTCGTGACGAGATTTGGACCATTATCTCCGGGCAGGGTCGTACAATTATTGATGGAATGGAGCAGGTGGTTCGTCCTGGGGATACAGTGACAATCGCTGCAGGCTGTATCCACACTATATTTGCCGATACAGATATGGATATTATTGAGATACAGGTTGGCGAAGAAATTAGCATCGACGACAAACGTGTTTTTCCAATGCCGTAGAAATAATATAAGGACAATATATATATGGAACCACTACTTCTTAATCCCGCTGGCAAGGATTATCTTTGGGGCGGGACTAGACTAAAAAAAGAATATGGTAAAGACATTCCGCTTGTTCCTTTAGCTGAGACTTGGGAATGTTCAGTTCATCCGGATGGCTTAAGCATAGTGGTAAATGGAACTTTTGCTGGGAAGACACTTAAGTCAGTATTAGATAGGAATCCGAGATGGCTTGGCAACAAGGTTGGAAAGGATCTTCCGATATTAATAAAGTTTATTGATGCAGAAAAGGATTTGTCTGTTCAAGTTCATCCTGATGATGAATATGCCAGAGAAAATGAAGGACAAAATGGAAAGACTGAAATGTGGTATGTTTTGGATGCTGTGCCTGGTGCTGAATTGATTTATGGGTTTGAACATGATGTGACACCAGATAAATTACGTTATGCTGTTAATTCTGGGACATTATCAAAGCATTTAAAAAAAGTAAAGGTTAGACGAGGCGATACTTTTTTTATTACACCCGGTACTGTTCACGCTATTGGTGCGGGCATTATGGTGGCTGAAATTCAAGAGAGTTCAAATGTTACCTACCGAGTTTATGATTATGATCGACTGGATAAAGATGGTAAGAAACGTCCATTACATATAGAAAAGGCATTAGAAGTTGCGAATCTTAGGGCTAGTAATGGGATTAAACAACCACCTAAATTTATTAAGTATTATCCGGGGTGTGCCAGGGAAATATTATGCCGATGCAAATATTTTGAAGTGGAACGAGTACAGGTTTCGATGGGCTTTTCTTTTTCGGTAACGGAGGATTCTTATCAGGTTCTTCTATGTACAGAGGGCTTTGGTGGTATTGAAACAGAATATTCAAGGCGTCCTCTGAGATTTGCAAAGGGTGACTGTATCTTTTTACCAGCGGCTATCGGGCGCTGCCACGTGCTGGGCAACACAACCCTGCTGAAAATACGTAATTAACAAGACAGAGAACCGTCCCCTGTCTTGGGATAGTGTCAAATGACGTATGAAAAAAAGGGTCGAAGAAAAAAAGACTCGAATGAACCTTGAAAACTGCAAATATTTATAATGGTGAATGGGTTCCGCCACCCTTGACAGCATAAAAAGAGCTGCTGTCAGGTAATTACCGACGGCGAAGAACTCAAGAATAGATAGATTATCTCCGTCGTTGACAGCAGTGTAGCAGTTCTTTTTATATAGCTGTAAAGGGCAAGCCGCTTCGCGGTGGCTGGGTTAATACCTCAGGCTCTGAATCTAAGAATAGATAGCGGCTTCGCCGTTCTGGATATTTAAGATTGTCAGTTGACCAAGAGCAATGAGCATCTG
>FOEK01000047.1 GCA_900110635.1 Lachnospiraceae bacterium NE2001 | reverse complement strand
TTTTCTCTATTTGTGTTGCCTTTTCTACTTATTTTCCGCTTAATTCTTACTCTTTTGGCAACATTTTTCGCCCTTTTCTCTATTTGTGTTGCTTTTACTTGAACTGTGAATAATAACAGCACTTAACTTTATAATATCTATTTTGGCAGGTATAATTGGATACTGTATCTGTTTTGGCAGGTATAATTGGATACTGTATCTGTTTTGGCAGGTATAGCAGCCTACTATATCTGCAAGTGGCTAGACAGATATTTAGATGAAAATTAGTCCAAAACAATGCAAATATCGATGCGTGTATCGATGCACGTATCGATACACGTAAAGAAACCCCGACAGCGGCAACTGTTGGGGTTTCGTCTTTTGATAAAACATATACACTTAACTTTATAATCAATCTCTTGATTAAACTTATGTTATCATATTCTCTTAGAAAATCCTGATCAAACTTATGTTATCATATTCTCTTAGAAAAAAACAATCAAGAAATCCATCCAACATACTTGCCTCTTCTATTATAGCAAAACATAAGTATAATTCAATCAACTTGTAATTCAAGCACATAAGCCATCTAGCACATAAGCTATCAAGCACATAAGCCATCAAGCACATAAGCCATCAAGCACATAAGCTATCAAGCATATAAGCTATCAAGCACATAAGCCATCAAGCACATAAGCCATCAAGCACATAAGCCATCAAGCACATAAGCTATCAAGCATATAAGCTATCAAGCACATAAGCTATCAAGCACATAAGCCATCAAGCACATAAGCCATCAAGCACATAAGCTATCAAGCATATATGATATATATATATATATATATATATATAATTACTTGAAGTATTCGACACCAGCCTCGAAGAGCTTCTGGTCCTTGTCGCCGTAGATGTTCAGGTATGTATTCTTGTCACGACGCTCTGAGTGACCCATCTTTCCGAGCACACGACCGTCTGGACTAGTGATACCTTCGATTGCCATATAAGAACCGTTGATGTTGTAATCCTCATCCATAGTTGGGTTACCCTCAGCATCAACATACTGTGTAGCAACCTGTCCGTTCTCGAAGAGGCGTCTCAGCCACTCTTCTTTAGCAACGAAGCGTCCCTCACCGTGTGAGATAGGGATTGAATAAACGCCACCAAGAGTAGCCTTTGCAAGCCATGGGCTCTTGTTTGAAACAACCTTTGTATATGCGATACGAGACTGATGACGTCCGATAGAGTTACGAGCAAGTGTAGGACTAAGCTCTGTCTGTTCTACTATCTCACCTGTTGGAACAAGTCCAAGCTTGATAAGAGCCTGGAATCCGTTACAGATACCAAGTACAAGACCGTCTCTCTCGTTAAGAAGCTTCATCATCTCATCTTTGATCTTTTCATTTCTAAATGTAGTTGCAATGAACTTACCTGAACCATCTGGCTCATCACCACCTGAGAAACCACCAGGGAACATTACGATCTGAGCCTGGCTGATTGCCTTAGTAAATGCATCAACAGAATCTCTGATTCCCTGTGCATCCATATTGTTAAGAACGATAACCTCAGCCTCAGCACCAGCTCTCTCAAAAGCTCTAGCACTGTCGTACTCGCAGTTAGTACCTGGGAATACTGGAATGAATACCTTTGGCTTTGCAATCTTATTCTTTGCTACATAGATATTCTTTGACTGATATACTCCACCTTCATATCCTGTAAGCTCTGGATTATATCTATACTTAAGCTCTGACTCAGCAGTTCCTGCCTTCTTAGCAGCTGTGTAATCCTTAGCATGTCCTTCGAATCTAGCCTCTACTCCGCTGTCTGTACTGAAGACCTTCTTAAGTGGTGTGGTCCAAGCCTTGATAGCCTCATCCATGGTGATCTTAACTGAACCATAGGTAAATGTCATATCATCGGTTACTATACCGATAACTCTTGCTGGAAGACCAAGTGACTTAACATCATCAGCCTTAACCTCCAGGATGATTGAACCATAATCCTTTCTTCCAAGCTCATCCTCTGAGATAACATTTTTATCGAGAGCAACTCCCAGCTTGTTACCGAAGCCCATCTTGCTGACTGCTTCGATAACACCACCGAAGCCAACTGCAAATGCTGACTGAACGAGACCTGCTTCTACAGCCTTACGAACAAGGGCATACTTCTCAAGAACATCAGCATAATCTGGAAGATCAAGGTCGTCCTTCTTGATGTCAAGCTTGAGGAGGACATTTCCTGCCTTCTTCAGTTCTGAAGAAACTACATTTTCTACTGTATTCATAACTACTGCGAATGAGCAGAGTGTTGGAGGTACGTCGATCTCGTTGAAGGATCCTGACATACTATCCTTACCACCGATTGATGGAAGGCCAAGACCGATCTGAGCTGAGTAAGCACCAAGAAGTGCTGCAAGAGGCTTGCCCCAGCGAGTCTTGTCCTCTGTCATTCTTTCGAAATATTCCTGGAAGGTGAGACGGATCTTAGATACGTCACCACCGGCAGCAGCAATCTTTGCTACTGAATCGATTACTGCGTAGATTGCACCGTGATATGGGCTCCAGCTGAGGAGATATGGATCAAGTCCGTAACTCATCATGCTGACAGCGTCAGTCTTACGGGTTCCAAGCATAGGAACTGTAGCAACCATAGTCTGCATAGGCGAAAGCTGATACTTACCACCATATGGCATAGTTACTGTATTTGCGCCGATTGTTGAGTCGAACATCTCAACAAGTCCACGCTCTGAAGCAACATTCAGATCTGACAGGATATCAAGCCACTTTGTCTTAACATCTGCACCTGCATTGCTATATGTTTCTGTACTGTTCTCTGCATCGATACCAGCAAATGGCTTTACTGCCTCTGATGGCATTTCAACCTCTGCCTCAGTCTCCTGATGAGCACCGTTGGTGTTGAGGAATGCACGGCTGATATTAACTATCTCCTTGCCTCTCCACTTGAGTACAAGACGAGGACTCTCTGTAACTGTAGCAACCTTAACTGCCTCAAGGTTCTCTTCTCTTGCGTAATCAAGGATCTTATCTGCATCCTTAGCATCTACAACAAGAGCCATACGCTCCTGTGACTCAGAGATCGCAAGCTCTGTACCATCAAGACCAGCATACTTCTTTGGAACAAGATCAAGGTTTACATCAAGACCATCTGCCAGCTCGCCGATAGCAACAGATACACCACCTGCACCAAAGTCGTTACATTTCTTTATAAGCTTAGTAACCTCAGGACGGCGGAACAGTCTCTGAAGCTTTCTCTCTGTTGGAGGATTACCCTTCTGAACCTCAGCGCCGCAAGTCTCAAGCGACTCAGATGTATGAGCCTTTGAAGAACCTGTTGCACCACCACATCCATCACGGCCTGTACGTCCACCAAGAAGGATGATCACATCACCTGGATCAGATGTAAGACGCATTACGTTGTCCTTTGGAGCAGCACCGATAACAGCACCGATCTCCATACGCTTAGCAACATAATTTGGATGATATACTTCCTGAACAAGACCAGTTGCAAGACCGATCTGGTTACCATATGACGAATATCCCTTTGCAGCGGTTGTTACGATCTTACGCTGTGGAAGCTTATTAGCAAGTGTCTCTGAAAGTGGCTTTGTAGGATCAGCAGCACCTGTAACACGCATTGCCTGATATACATATGTACGACCTGACAGCGGATCACGGATTGCACCACCAAGACAGGTTGCAGCACCACCGAAAGGCTCTATCTCTGTTGGATGGTTGTGAGTTTCATTTTTAAATGATATTAACCAATCCTCTGTTACTATCTCATCATCTTCATTTCTGATCTGAAGTGGAGCAACGATCGTACAGGCATTGATCTCGTCTGATACATCAAGATCCTCAAGCTTGCCGTCCTTGCGAAGCTTCTTCATACCCATAAGTGCGATATCCATAAGACATGTGAACTTGTCATCACGTCCTGCATTTATCTCTGCAGCATCTGCAAGGTACTTCTTAAATGTACCTTCGATAGCATCTTTATATTTTCCTTCATCAAACTTGATACTGGTAAGTTCTGTCGCAAATGTTGTATGACGGCAGTGATCTGACCAATAGGTATCAAGTACCTTTATCTCAGTGAAGCTTGGATCACGCTTTTCCTCGTTGGTGAAATAATTACGAATGTGCCAGAAGTCTTTGTAGGTCATAGCAAGACCAAGGCTGTCATAAAGAGCCTTGAAGTCATCCTCTGACATAGTGCAGAAGCCATCCATTATCTTTACGTCAGCTGGCTCATCATAGTTCATAACAAGAGTATCAGGCTTAGCTGCCTTATCAACACGAGCTTCAACTGGGTTGATAACATAAGCCTCGATGGTCTCTCGCTCTTCATCAGTCAGTGCCTTGCCAGCATTGCTTACTACGTATGTGATACCTGATCTGATGATCGGCTCTGATGAATCATCAAGAAGCTTTACGCACTGCTCTGCTGAATCAGCACGCTGATCGAACTGACCTGGGAGATACTCCATTGAGAAAACGAAATCGCTTTCTTCAAATGGGAACTCCTCTTTGTATACAATATCTACCGGTGGCTCTGAAAAGACGGTTACTATCGCCTCCTCAAATACCTGGTCGGAGAGATTCTCAACGTCGTAGCGCACAAGCTCTCTCACAGTTACATCCTTAAGACCCAGATAAGCTCTGAACTCATTTGTAAGCTCATCGGCTCTAACAGCATAGTCCGGTCTTTTTTCTACGTAGATTCTTCTTACACTCATAGTTTTCTCCTCTATATAAAATAAAAAATGTGGGTACTAATTTATTTGCAAAGCAAATCTTGGTCTGACCTTCTAGCTTAACGCCGCCTGCCCGTACAGGCACCCTTGTGCCTGCACGGCACTGCGGCTTGCTGGTCG
>FOEK01000048.1 GCA_900110635.1 Lachnospiraceae bacterium NE2001 | reverse complement strand
GCTGAAGAAGAGAAACCAGCTGAAGAAGAGAAACCAGCTGAAGAAGAAAAACCGGCTGAGGAAGAGAAACCAGCTGAGGAAGAAAATAAAGAGACAACGGATGTCCTGGTGAAGGAGCCTTCGATAGAAGAACCGATTAGGATTAACATTTCACCAGATGAACTGAGTATGGGGCGTAAGATATATTCCTGGCTGCAGAGTGGTGCAAGGCACAGCCTTCCACTGGTGGCGACAGGAACCATTCTGATTGCTATCGCATACCTGATAGATACCATAGCTGGATACAGCAGTATAGCGGGTGAAAGCTTTGGATGCACAACTCCACTGGCTACAATCTTTCTATACATTGGTGACCTGGTACTTAGCCTGATGGTCCCGGTTTCAGCAGGATTTATAGCGAAGGAAATAGCAGGAAAAGATGGGCTTGCAGTAGGATTTGCAGGTGGTATTCTGGCGTACTCTGGAAATGCGCTTCTTGAAGGACTGACATTTGCAGGAGGAAAACTGATCGATGAGCAGCCACTGGGAGGCTTTAGCAATTTTCTCGCGGGCTACGCTTTCCAACAGTCTGATGGCGGATCTACCCCGGCTTGTTTTCTGGGTGGAATCTTCGCAGGCATTATAGCTGGTCTCATAGTCAAGGGCCTTATGAAGCTGTGTGAAAATATGCCTGAGTCCATGGACGGAGTGAAGTTAGTGCTGATCTATCCGGTTGTTGGTATATTTTTAACCTGTGTATGTGTGTATTTTATTATTTGTCCGCTTGCAGGTTTTTTATCTCTGGCTCTTTTCAATCTGCTTGTTACTATGATAGATGCTGGAATGATCGCAGTGCTGGGACTTGTACTTGCAGTGATAGTTGCACTGGATATGAGCGGTGCCATCAGCAGAACGGCATACCTGTTCGCTTTTGCTATGCTGGCGGAATCTGAAAAGTATATGACCAGAGGTGTGGCAGCGACTGATCCAAAGGTCCAGGCCTGCTTTGTGGCAATGGCGGCCGTTATGGTTGGAGGTATGGTTCCTTCAACAGGAATAGCGCTGGCAACCTGGATATTCAGAAATAAGTTCACAAAAGCCGAAAAGGCGGCTTCGGTGCCAGCTATAATATCGGGTGTCACATCCGTAATAGAGGGAGCAGTTCCATATGCTATGGCAGATCCTCTTCGCGTGATACCAGCTGCTGTAGCTGGATCAGCTGTGGCTGGAGTTATCATTTCACTTGCAAGATGTGAGATGACCGCACCACTGGGTGGAATGTTTGGAATACTCTCCACAAGTAATCCGATTATCTTTATGGCGGCATGGCTTGTGGGTTCGGCAATCACCTGCGTGATAGTTGGCCTCCTTAAAAAACCGGTGGAAGAGTAGAACTGAATAAGATTAAGGTATCTTGTATTGGGGTGATGGGATGTTAAATGAGGAAAGAAAAAGTATAATTCTGGACCTGGTAAATGAGAAAAAAAATGTGACGGTCTATGAGCTGATGGAGCTTCTGAATATATCCGAGTCCACAGCCAGAAGGGATATCGTGGCCCTTAACCGAGAGGGAAAGCTTACCAAGGTTCATGGCGGAGCCACAGCGCTAAAGAAACCAAAGACTGAAGAGGAGATATCAATCCTTGAGAAGGAATCTGAGCACAAGAAAGAGAAGCTTCGGATCGCTGAATATGCTGCGTCACTTATTGAATCTGGAGATTATGTCTTTATCGATTCGGGTACGACCACCGAATATATGATACCATTTATCATCGAACGCAGGGCGACCTATGTGACCAATTCGATCAGTCACGCAAAGAATCTGGTGAAGAAGCATTTCAAGGTTATGCTGATTGGCGGAGAGATGAAGGAAAACACCGAGGCTATAGTTGGCTCCGACGCCATACTTCTGATACAAAAGTATCATTTTAACAAAGGCTTCTTTGGTGCGAATGGTGTCGACGCCAGGCTTGGCTACACCACCCCTGATGTGCGCGAGGCACTAGTAAAGCGTGTCGCCATCGAGAATACCAATCCGGGCGGAAAATATATCCTTGCGGACCATTCCAAGTTTGGCCGATCAGCCAACGTCACCTTCTCGGAGTTCGGCGGCACCACTTTGATCACCGACAAATACCCCGGTGACGAATACTCCCATGCCGCCAACCTCAAAGTCGTATAAAGTACTATGAAAATAAAAACATATGTGGGAAAAATAGATAAAGAGCAAATACTTCGGGAGGAGTCTGAACTTATCAGGCTCCTCCCTGATTGGCGTAAGGAGAAAGCGCTGGCTCTTAAAAATGACGGTGCCCGGGCCCAGAGCATTGCGGCGGGACTGCTCCTTACAAAAGCTATCTCAGAATATGGAACCGAGCCTCAGTATTTCAATATAACTCATTCAGGCGACTACGTTGCTGTAATAGTTGGTGATGCTCCTGTGGGTATCGACATTGAGCATAAAGATGACAAGCGTTTCAAAGTAACCGACAGGATGTTCACTGAAAGTGAAATGTCATATATTCATTCGGCCGACGAGGAAGAGGGCCAGTGCCGCTTCCGTGACGTCTGGTCCATGAAGGAGGCCTTTCTGAAATGTATCGGTATCGGAATCGTCGTTCCACTCAATACCTTCACCGGAACTACTATCTCATCTGCCAATGATATAAAATCAGATGGAATGATAAAGATCTTTATGGATGACAATCTGCCTGAAAAACTACGTGATTTTTCATCGACAGATTATTACTACAAGACAACAAGACTTGAGGCTGGCAGGTATAGCTTGACGACTTGCTCGACTGCAAAAATGTGACACTTAATGATAATCAGTAGAAGCTATAGGCAGGTCTGGATTGAACTACAACTTCAATGACAATTGAATGTTCAAATGCTATCATAAAGGCGGAGGGATTATCCCCTTCGCCTTTTCTGTATCTGTAAAGTGAAAAGAATAATCATCAAAGGTTAACATAATTCGGTTTACGTTTTGAAAATTCGGGAATTATTGTTCGGCAGTATTCATATAGTGGATTGTACAATATGCTGAAACAAGAGAAAAATGAGCAACTAAAGTTAACCTTAATATGATTTGAAATCAAAAACGGTCATAAACAGTCAAGAAAAAGCGCCAAGAAATCTAGCATTTTCACCTGATTTTCGGGAGTTTTTGGCTAAATTGGGAGATTCTCTGTTCCATAATGCTAGAATTTGTTGCGCAACATAATCTAGCATTTATCTTGTTTAGTGTCGAAAACTTATTTGCTATCATTTTTTCAATCTACGTAGATATACTAGAAATGAGAGGAGATAGTAGATGGGTGAACTGGATAATATTACATACAGTTATATTAGTAAAGAAGAAAGATATGCGGATCTAATAAATTATGAACTGTATGATGGGGCAGAAGTTGTAAAACCAGAAATGCTACGAGAATTGGATTCAAAAGAAGTGACGGAGTTATTTAGTCATAGTGGAGTTCAAGAAAAGAAAAAGAATGGTGAGAAGGACTCAACAACACTTGATGATAAGAATAAAAGCAGGGATGTTATAAAAGCTCTGTATAAGAATATGAATGATGATACCGTGTATTCGATTATTTGTATAGAAAATCAAAGTAAGACTGATAATACGATGCCGGTTAGAATTATGCTGTATGACGCTATCAGATATGACAACCAGATAAATGATATTCGTCGGCATAATCGTGCAAATGAACCACAAGGAATTAGTTCTGGTGAGTATATCAGTCACTTTCACAAGGAGGATAGGATTCATCCTGTTATTACCATAGTAATGTTATGGTCTCCTGATGAATGGGATGGTCCTAGATCTTTGCATGAGCTTTTTGATGTACAGGATGGAGATATACTAAGCTTTGTTCCTGATTACAAGTTGAATCTTATTGAACCAAATAAGATGGATGAGACTGATTTTGAAAAGTTTCATACTGATTTGTCTATGGCTTTAAGATTTACAAAATATGCAAATAAAAAAGAAGAAATTTCTAGGCTTATTTTTGAAAACAATAAAGAACTATTACATCTTGAACCAGATACCGAAACATTAATTGACAGAATGGTTGGTAATATATTTGAAAAAAGAGTACACGAAGAAGGGAGTGGAGAAAGAGTGAGTAATGTATTTCAAGAAATAGTTGAGGATGCAAAAGAAGAAGGACGTAAAGAAGGGCGTAAAGAAGGGCACGAAGAAGGGCGTAAAGAAGGGCACGAAGAAGGTGAAAAGAAAGGCTCAAATAAAGCGTTTGAGGCAATGGATCTGATAAAAAATGGTGTTACAACTCTTCAGGGTCTAATCGATAAGGGTATTCCAGAATCAATTGCTAAGAAAGCACTTTCCAGAATCAACTAGTATGAAATGAACCGTATTGTTGTTATATAGTTCATTTTGTTCTTGACAGCAAGTGTGTAGTAGTGGTAT
>FOEK01000051.1 GCA_900110635.1 Lachnospiraceae bacterium NE2001 | reverse complement strand
TGCAGATGTAACAGATGATGCTACATATAAAGCAAACTATAGGAATGTTCTTAGGGAGTACGATATAACATTTATCAATGAAGGACAGACCTATGCAGTCGGCAAATATTCATATGGAACAAAAGCGGCTACAATAACACCAACAACAGTTCCATCAAAGAATCCTTCAAAAGAATATGTATATACATTTGATAAGTGGACTCCTGATATTGAAGATGTATCGAAGAATCAGACTTATACAGCTTCATATAAGAAGGAAAAGAGAAAATATAATGTAAAGTTTGTTGATTTTGATGATACTGAAATTTCCAGTTCATTGTATGAGTATGGAACTTTAGATACAAGTATTGTTAAACCAGCAGATCCATCTTATTCTGTTGATTCAGTTCATTATCATTTTACTGGATGGACTCCTGAGATAACAAATGTATATGGGGATGCAGTTTATAAAGCAACCTACGCTCCAAATAATTATCACATTACTTTTGTTGGTAAGGATGGCGTTCTGTCAGAAACTGATTATCCATATAATACAAAGGCTGGTGATATAAAAGTTCCAGATACAACTGTTGCTAATACAGCAGAATATACGTATACATTTACTGGATGGGATAAACAGATTACTGATGTTGTTGGTGACGAAACCTATATAGCTCGGTATGATGCTAAAAAGCAGAAATATTTTATTTCATTTGTTGATGAGGATGGAACAACTGAATTAAAGGCGGTAACTGAGTATGAGTATGGTACAGCTGCTGCTGATATTGAAAAACCAGATGATCCAACTAAGAATGAGACTCCTGAGTACATATATACATTTGATAAATGGACGCCTGAAATTGTAGAAGTAACTGGAAATGCAACTTATAAAGCAACGTATTCGAAAACTCTTAAAAAGTACAAGGTAACCTTCGTCGATGACGACGGCACTGTCCTTAAGGAAGCTACCGAATACGACTTCGGAACCAAGGCTGCGGATATCGTAAGACCGGCTGAACCTAGTAAGGCAGAGACAGATGAATGTACATATTCATTTGGTGGATGGACACCAGAGGTTACCGATGTTGGAACCAAGGATGTGACCTATACTGCAACCTACACCAAGAAGATTAAGGAGTACAAGGTTACCTGGAAGGACGGCGACGGCAAAGTTCTTAAGACTGATTCTGTAAAATATAACGAGATGCCTTCATATTCGGGAGATACTCCTACGAAGAAGGCGACTGCTGATACGAGATTCAAGTTTAATAACAAGTGGACGCCAGAGATAGTTAAGGTGACAGGCGATGCAACCTATACAGCAGAGTTTGATGCTTCAAAGATTGTTATGCATACACTGAGCTTTGATCTAAATGGTGGTACACTGAACGGCAAGAATGGCACGGTTACCATTGAGGCTGAGGAAGGCACAGAGATAACTATTCCTGATGCACCAACCAGAGAGGGCTACAAGTTTACCTACTGGAAGGGTTCGGAATATCATCCTGGCGATAAGTACAAGGTTGAAGGTGATCATACATTTACTGCTCAGTGGGAGGAAATTAAGAAAGAAACTACAGAGCAGCCAACAACTGAGGCACCAAAGCCGGCACAGCAGCCAACGACTGAGGCACCAAAACCGGCAGAGCAGCCAACGACCGAGGCACCAAAGCCAGCTGCACCTACAGCTGTTCAAACAGGTGACAACGTCAACATTTTACTATTCATAGTACTAATGGCGATTTCACTGCTAGGAATAATCTCTATACTAGTATTAAAGAAAAAGCAAAGATATAACTAAATATGTAAAATATGCAGTTGGGGACGGACCTATGTGCAGTGGGGACTGTCCCCATTGCACATTTCAAATCGACAACTGAGAACCGTCCCCAATTGTTGAAAAAAGCAACACAAATAGAGAAATAGGCGAAAATTGTTGCCAAAGAAGTAAGAAATAAGCGAAAAATAAGGAGAAAA
>FOEK01000052.1 GCA_900110635.1 Lachnospiraceae bacterium NE2001 | reverse complement strand
AATCAATAATATCCGTCCAATAGACACCAAAGCTTTCAGAGGGAATCGAACCCACAACCGCCTGATTACAAATCAGATGCTCTACCAATTGAGCTATGAAAGCATATTATTTGTCCTGAGAATATAGACAAACCCGACACTCTTTAAAGCCCTTATGAGTTAGACTTATTTCCACATGTCTTTCGACATGTAAGTGCTATGCGTGCCTTTAAGGTGGCAGTACCTTTTAATCCAGAACTACTCAACCTACTTTTCAACCTTAAAAGAGTTGTACGGACTCTCTTAATGCCTACTTGTTCGATCAAACAACTTCGCCTTGCGGGCTCCATTGTTCCGCATTACATTTCTGCTGCGGAATTAACGCATTTTCATTCTGAACCCCTACTGACTTTTGCTTTGGGAAGTCTTAAGGGACTCGAACCCTTAACCTACTGATTATAAGTCAGTTGCTCTTACCAATTGAGCTAAAAACCAGTTCATATCACGGATGTAGATGTGCAGTAGGATTAGTTTCGTAATCTTTGGGACTACAAAATGCTAAACACCTACAATATGCTTTCCTTTTGCATCGTACTCACACTGTCATTTCTGACTGGATACCACCCTTGTCTGCAAAACTCGGATTTATTACCCTTTAATTGTCTAACTATCATAGCAACTTGCTTTGCATGTTAGTTAGCCCTTGCGGAGCCCCATTCCCGGCAGTCGCCCTAGAATGGTATTTTCCCTAACCAACTTACTATGACATTGAGTCCACCCAGTGGTGAACTTAGATCCCTTTTCAGAACCTATTAAGACAAGTATTGCATACTCTTACCATTTCTGGCGGCAGGCTTACCTTCCTACCTTTCGATACATTACTGTACCATATGGGCGTATGCACCCTATTTAAGTTTTTAATTTGTGAGCAGGAGAAGTGCCTGGTTTCTCCCACTCTATATTGTTAATTTTTATATAGACCATATAGGAGTCGAACCCATATCTCTTCGTTCGTAGCGAAGTATTCTATCCGTTAGACTAATGGTCTAGTGGAGCGTACAGGAATTGAACCTGCGACCTTCTGATTGCAAATCAGGCGCTCTCCCAACTGAGCTAACACCCCAAAACATAAAATAAAAAACCGCCTATACCTTGGAAAGCCCTAGATACAGACGGTTAAAAGCAATTTTATAGCCTAAAGGGCCTACTTTCGCCTGTATCTAAACCTATTCCTATCCTTATTATTATCTTTTTTATCAGCTATGGCTGTAATAAAACGAGGCGCATCAAAGCATGGAAAATCAAACCCACTTGTGGCAGGTCGATTAATAACGATTATTCTATTCATCATCGTTAAATTTCTCATTTTCTTTTCCAATCCACTTTCTATAGTATAGTCATTCCTTCGAAAACTACTTCGCAATTTCCTTAGGTAAAAAAATATGCCCATTTCTCCGTTTAGACACAACAAACGGAGAGACAGGCACTTCTCTCATAGAGTAATATACTAAATCCCGACATAGATGTCAACACTTTTTTGAAAAAATTTTTAAAAACTATAAGTCATTTTTGATAATGTCCTATTAAACCACAAATGAAAATGTCCCAATGTGATATAATATCCTCTCACTTGAGAGGAGGACATGATGAGGAGAATTGACTTAAATATGGATGAACAAAAGAAGTATGAAGTAGTAAAACGACTTGTAGACGAAGGAGGAAATAAGAATCGAGCTGCACTCTCTCTTGGAATAACCAGGAGACACCTTAACCGCTTGATTAACGCTTATAAGGAAAATGGTAAAGCTGCTTTCTCACACGGCAATAAAGGTAGAAAACCTGTATCAACTATACCTGATAAAACACGACATGAAGTTCTTAGTTTATACGAAAA
>FOEK01000053.1 GCA_900110635.1 Lachnospiraceae bacterium NE2001 | reverse complement strand
CCACAAGGAAATGCATACCCACCGCAGGGTGGTTACCAACAGACAGGAGATTTTAATCAGCAATAGTGTGCAAATGTGCAATGGGGTCTGTCCCCATTGCACATAGGTTCGTCCCTAATTGCACGGAGGTAATACAATGAGACAATATTTTTGCAAATGTCAGATTTGCGGTGACAGAAATAGAGTAGTTATAAGGAAGGCACCATATCCGGAGCCAGGCGAAGTTATTATGTGGAATTGTCCGAAATGTGGCAAGGAAACTGAGCATATGAGGGATCCAGAGGAGGGCGCCGAACAACCGAAGAAGACAGAACCGGTTATAAATGTAGAGCCGGTGGTAGAACCAGTAATAAATGTAGAGCCGGTGGTAGAACCAGTAATAAATGTAGAGCCGGTGGTAGAACCAGTGGTAGAGCCGGTTGTAGAGCCAGTGGTGGAACCAGTGATCGTGCCAGAGCCAGAGCCGGAGCCAGTGATCGTGCCAGAGCCAGAGCCGGAGCCAGTGATCGTGCCAGAGCCAGCGCCGGAGCCAGTGATCGTGCCAGAGCCAGCACCGGAGCCAGTGATCGTGCCAGAACCAGCGCCGGAACCAGTGATAGTTCCAGAACCAGCGCCAGAACCAACACCTATACCAGAGCCAGCACCAGAGCCAGAGCCAACACCAGCGCCAGAGCCAGAGCCTGAGCCAGTGATCGTGCCAGAGCCAGCACCAGAGCCGGAGCCAGCACCAGTGCCAGAGCCAACACCTGTGCCAGAGCCAACACCTGCTCCGAAACCTACACCGGAACCAATTACATTTTCAGAGCCAATTGAAATGTCCGAGCCTACACGAACTGTCGACACGGTTAGGACTGTTGATTCAATGGAACCAGGCGACCCTGTGCAGACCGCTGCACCAGAGAAGAAGGATGATGCATCCGACTCCTTTGAGATGATGCGTGCTGAGAAAGAGTGGCAGCGTGCGGCAGCTTACTCAGTTCGTATTCAGAATCTGAATCGTGAAGAACGCATTTCACTTAAGGATGAGTTTGATGAGCACGACACAGAGGGCACCCGTTACATTGTGCTTCTAGATAACGGCTACCCGGTTGCAACCTGTCGTTTCTATCCGATCAACATTGACAGCGTTATTCTTGGCCATTTTGTTGTTCTTTCTGAGTATCGCAACAAAGGTCTTGGAAAGAGAGTTATCAAAGAGGCAGAGCGCTGGATTGCTGATCTCGGTTACAACGAGATAATCATCGATAGTCGAGTTAATAATATTAGTTTCTACATAATGTCTGGCTACACGCCGCTGAATGATATGGTAATTAAGAGTGGCGGCCACGATTGCATCCGTGTGCATAAGACTCTATAGAAAGGCCGTAAGATGAAAAGAAAACTGGTAAAATGTATCGCCTCTCTATTAGCATTTTCTCTTGTGCTCGGTGGCTGCAGTTCCAAGGATAGTTCGGAGGATGCAATATTTAATGTTCCGACTGATACAGCGGAGTTAACGACGGAAACTCAAACTGAAGAATCACAAATAACGGAGTCTAAGACAGAAGAATCAGAAACAGCAACAGCTAAGAAAGAAAAATCTGAAACAGAAGAATCAGAAACAAAGGAATCCAAGACAACAGAGTCCAAAACAACAGAATCCGAAACAACAGAATCCGAAACAACAGAATCCGAAACAACAGAATCCGATACGACAGAGTCTGAAACAACAGAGTCCGAAACAACAGAGTCCGCACCTCCAGAGGAAGTTTCTGATTTTGTCCTTGTCAGCGAGGCGGTTCCAGATGCAATATTGGAGATCAGATATTACTCAACCTACAACTTTGTGGGTGACAGGATAGACGGTTACGAGGAGCCCGTTGCGCTTCTCACCAAAGAAGCTGCAACTGCACTGAAAGAGGTTA
>FOEK01000054.1 GCA_900110635.1 Lachnospiraceae bacterium NE2001 | reverse complement strand
TGGCAACCAGCAAAAGAATCGACGGCTATTGGGTTGGCGCTGACGGCGCCTGCCAATAATGTGCAATTGGGGACAGACCTAGGTGCAATGGGGACAGACCCCATTGCACCTAGGTCTGTCCCCGATTGCACATTTTCATTGCACAAGAAAAAACGTGACAAGCTCTGCTTTGGCAGAGTTTGCCACGTTTTTGTATTGATGAATAGGTTTATGGTCTGTACATAAATACAGAGGCAGATTCACCGGATGAGAGGGTTATCTTTCCAATGGCAACCTGTACATAACCATCGGTGTAGAAACCGTCTATGGTGAAGCTTTCAACTTCGCCACCTGTAAGATTGGCACTTCCTTCTGCGTCAAAGTTTCCGGTGTAGATGTCGTCCGAAATATCAGATTTGTCGCGCCAGTCACCTGAACTGCTGAATCGTTGTACATTATATTTAAATGTCATTTCCAGGTTATCCTGGTAAGCGTATACATCAACGTTCAGGTATTCCTCGCTGTAGGATCCCATTTCATTGTCCTGATCCCACCATAGAAAACCGTTCCAGGTTCCATTTAACAGATCATTATTCTCAACTCTGTCCAGAGACAGCTCGCCGTTATAGTAGTCGCCTATCCAGTTAAAGGAATCTTCAGGATGACCTACATAGTTCGTTGATAATATATTGCAGAAATCATCGGAATTGCTCAGGCCATAATCGCTTAGTCTAAGACAAAGAGTGCTTTCAGGGTTATATTGGTATCCGGCGCTGTCTGCTTCGAAAAGAGTGAGGTCGGAATCTGAAACATCATATTCTGCAATGTACTCATCGTAATCCACATCACCAGTTTGGAATACCAGCATTGCTCCATCATAGTCAGAAGGAACCTTGACTATATATACCATTTTAATGGCTTTACGGTAGACATAGTTCATGCTGCTTCCGCTCTCGGTATAATCCCAGGTGTACTGGCTGGAGTTGTTGTCAAACAGTCTCGCCACAGTTACATCATAATCAGTATCATTAACACTCACTGTTGAAAGGTATTCCTCATCGTCCTCATCCACAAGACCTGTTGTGTAGTCAGGAGTGTCAAGGATTTTGCCCGTGTAATAATCTACTACGTCAGGAGCCCATGCACCTAGGTCAAATGTCCAGTCTGTGGTACGTTTTGTGTCTGTAAAATTGGCATCGAGGTTCAGATTGATCTGAGTGTAATAAGTAACGAAGCCGTTCTTATCGGGTTCTGTCTTATAGATAAGGCCAACAGACTCAGTATAATCCTTCTGGTATGCTTCTATGTAATCCAGATCTATTATATTATTATTCGTATCATAGAATACCAGAGCGCCCTGGCCAGTGTAATTAATCTCGGATGGACTGACCATATTGCAGCCATTTTCTTCCGCAAAGGCTGGCACCTTTGCTTCCTCTGTGGTTGCCTCAGTCGTTTCATCCTCTTTATTATCTTTTGGCTTTGCGTTTCCAGCTGAAGCCTTTTCGGTGGTTGCTTCCGTGGTTACCTCCTCGGTTGCTTCCGTGGTTGTTTCAGCCTTTGTATCGTCGTCCTTATCCTTGCCTAAGAGTAAAATGAGACCGATAACGATACCTATTAGAACAACGGCACCAGCCACAATTCCAATAATAAGTGGAGCCTTGCTCTTTGGCTGCTGTGGAGGTGC
>FOEK01000055.1 GCA_900110635.1 Lachnospiraceae bacterium NE2001 | reverse complement strand
GACAGCGTAAATTTACATTCGGAAATTAAATGTGGGAACCCACCAAAGATAGCTGAGTGCTCAGCTATTAGATGCGCTGATTTTACTATACATTTAACTTCTTTGCAATACTGGGCTCCGCCCAGACCCGTCCCTCGTCGGGAAGGCAGGGAAACAACTCTTGTTGTTTCCGGAACATAAGGGTTATCCGTGTCACTCCGTCAAGTGCTGCCCGGATGCTTCGCATCCAGCGTATTGTCACTTGACTACGTTCCCGCGCCACGATCTATAAATTATAGATATGGTTCTTTATCGCGAAACGTTTCTTAACTGATACCGGCAGTTCACAATAAGGTATCGTTCCATACCACTTTCCAATCTCACCATATTTGCTACTATTTCTTTCCCTAAATTTTGCAGCAGAGAAGATTTTTTCTACTTCTGCCCCTGCTGCCATTGGCATTTCTTCTTCCTGATATCTGGCAAGTTCAAGCATATCTCCACCATTAAGATAATAAGCTCTAAGCTTAGCCATTTGCGTCGCGCCACGTTTGCTCCATCCCATAGGTCTAGAACTCATACGTGACGATAACACATGACTTACATGTCCTTCTGCACTGCATCCTTTGACGTGTTTTCTGTCCGCATACCTTCTCTTTGCAGCCGCCCAATTATACAGGAAATAGTCTCCTGCATTAGCAATCTTTTCCTTTTCATTCTCGCTAGAAGCAAACTCCTGCAGATAATCTATGGCATTCTGGAATTCTTCTCTTGTGTTTTCTTTTATTATCTCTTTAAGTATCTTTCTGAATTCCTTTACATCATCTTTTGAAAAATGTTTTTCCAAATGCGAAGTCATCTTTACGAGATACTTACTCATATGAAACTCATCTAAAACATATGTTATTCCGGCTATTCTGGAATTACCTGCTTTTATCCAAGCACCTCCATCTGCATTCAAAAAGATTTTCTTTATCTTATTCACATCGTATGTATTTTCTATATATTCAAAGACTCTATCCCATAGTTCTTCATTTGATTCGTCGTAACTAGATCCACTGAAGTAATAAGGGTTTACAAGTCTATGCCTCGTACTCTCAGGCGCTTCCTTTTCTATTCCTTCATATACGTAAACAAGCTTTGTTATAAAGCCATTATTCTTATAACCATTATCACCGATGTGTATATCACCCTTTTCATCTCTGAACTGCAAAGATACATGATCTTCATCGGCATCTATGTATAAATACTCAACATCCTTCTTTTCCGTAGGATACTTTTCCTCTGGAAATTTCAGTGGATGAATGATATTCATCGTTGTTTCCTTGCTCACGTTAGTTTCATCTATACTAACATTGTCGCCTCCTCTACGATAGGATGTCTGTACAGCTTCCGTGAGTATTCTTTCAACAGCATCTGTGGTTATTCTCGTATGAGGAGTCATTCCCATTACTTTATCAAGAAGATATATATATTCTCCTGTCTTCTTATCCTTATATAGAGTTTTATTAAATGTAACCGTACAAAGAGAGGTGACCAAGCTCTTTTCTACAGTTCGTTCTACATACCATTTTTCTTTTCTTTCAAAACTATTCTTAATTATCGAATCAAACTCTTCAAGGGTTTCTTTTATTATTTCCTGCCCTAGTTTAGTTAGTTGATCTGTGACCTTCTTTACATATGAGGCTATATCATTTGGATTTTCTGCAAACT
>FOEK01000057.1 GCA_900110635.1 Lachnospiraceae bacterium NE2001 | reverse complement strand
CCGCCTTGCTGACCCTGGCCTGGCATCTGCTGGCCGCCTTGCTGGCCCTGGCCTGGCATCTGCTGACCGCCCTGCTGACCACCGAACATTCCCGGCATCTGCTGACCCTGACCAGGCATCTGCTGGCCGCCAAACATTCCCGGCATCATACTGCTGTAATCATCATCGTCTGGCATCATACTTCCATAACTGTTCTGCCCCTGCATCTGCCCCATCTGGGACTGATTATTCAGAAGCTGCTGCACTAGCTGCAGGGCTGAGGATGGTCGGGAACCCTCCTTTAAACCTGTACCATCCCCGTCCTGCTTTTGCTCCGACATCTCTGCTAGCAGACTATTCACGTTTTTCTTACTCAGAGTAATGGCGTACTTATTACATTTCACCTTGCTATCCCCAATAGAGATAGTTGACTTACCCTCAGACTTAATATCTGCCTTCTTCAGAAGTGCCTCTATATCAAAGCCGCCCTGGCCCTGCTTCTTGCCGCTAGAAGCTCCGGATGCCCCAGCTGACTTATCGTTTCGATTTGAAAATCTATCAATGTTATAGCCCTGAATATTGCCAAAAATGCTAGCAAGTGCTGACTGATTGAACTTATCTGAAAAGTCATCATTTTCAAACTCCAGATAGCCCTCGGTAACACCGTCCACACTCAGATATGTGGTGTCCTTGTCTCCCGAATAATCCACATCGAGGACTGGACTGCCGTTTTTTCCAAGCTCTGCCTGGCCTGACATTTCACAAGCTGACTTATCTACCGTATCCTTTACTTTAATGTTCAGGGTATTCGATGCATCGCTTCCAGAAATATCCGCATCGATTGTCATTGTTCCGCCATTCTCATCGTACTGGCGAAGGATGTCCATTATGTCATTCCCATAGGTGTAGCTGATGGCCCTGAGTACTCTTTTCTGTGGGGTGGCTCCGAAAAGAAATACAGCCGTCACAGCAGCCACTATAACAACTGCGCCCGCACCTATGCTTCCAAATACTATCTTTTTTCTCTTTGACATCTTCTTCAACTTAGCTTACCTCCTTCTCTCAGAGTAACGAGGTTCCTCCCCTGAACCAATTCATCTTTAGTCACCTTCTTAACTTTACGCTCACATTTTACGATATGGGGCATATTAATTCTCACCGACATCTGTCAAAAAAATGTCAAAAATTCGTCAAGCTGTTCTGAAATGAAAAACGCGGTGTCATATTCGACACCGCGTCATCTTGTGCGTCCTAGAGGATTCGAACCCCCGACCTTCTGGTCCGTAGCCAGACGCTCTATCCAGCTGAGCTAAGAACGCATTTACAGCAAATGGTATGATACCACTACTACACACTTGCTGTCAAGAACAAAATGAACTATATAACAACAATACGGTTCATTTCATACTAGTTGATTCTGGAAAGTGCTTTCTTAGCAATTGATTCTGGAATACCCTTATCGATTAGACCCTGAAGAGTTGTAACACCATTTTTTATCAGATCCATTGCCTCAAACGCTTTATTTGAGCC
>FOEK01000058.1 GCA_900110635.1 Lachnospiraceae bacterium NE2001 | reverse complement strand
CATACCATTTTTCTTTTCTTTCAAAACTATTCTTAATTATCGAATCAAACTCTTCAAGGGTTTCTTTTATTATTTCCTGCCCTAGTTTAGTTAGTTGATCTGTGACCTTCTTTACATATGAGGCTATATCATTTGGATTTTCTGCAAACTTTGCTGATAATTCTAAAAAATTTTTGATGCAAACCTCATTAAAATACTTTACACTATTGACCATAGGGAACGTTCCTCCTTGTTTGTGTTGGTTTGGTCGCTAAACACTTTATCACAAGGTGGGTGTTCCCTTCTATATTTCTTTTATTTAATTTTCCGAATAAAACTTTACGCTAGCTTGTCACAGGGACGTAACAATTGACAACATTTGTTACGGGGACGTAACAGTTGGCAACATTTGTTACGGGGACGTAACAGTTGACAACATTTGTTACAGGGACGTAACAGTTGACAACATTTGTTACGGGGACGTAACAGTTGGCAAAAGTTTTACTCCATTTCAGAGATCCGACGCATCCCAGGATTTCCCTTTATCGCCTACCCTTATCTTATTATTTCCATATTGTTCTTAATACTATTTTCATAAACCTTACTATATTGAATAACCCAGTGTTTTAGCGAGTTTCATTATCATCTTTCTTAATACCTTCGTATTAAGTGGCTGCTTCCCGGTCTCAAATGTCCAAATAAGCTTATCATGCTGATAGAATCCATTTTCTTCATACTTTCTAATCTTTATAAAAGCCTCATTTCTATAATCCATATCATCCATCATCCCAAAGTGTTCCCAATATATTTCACACCTATTATTTATATCCAACAGTGTAAAATCCGGATGGATTATCCTCAGCCCTAACTTAAGAGGTTTTTCATATAAAAATGGAATCTGCATCTCATCAAGCATGTCAGCAATTATCACCTCCGATTTGGACCGAACTCTAAGTCCCTGTCTTGTATAAAACTCCGGCGAATCCTCCTTAAAAATCATTTTTTCATATACTTGATTTTTCCATTCTTGAATATAACGAGAGTCATTTAGATATATAGGATTTACCAAAATATATTTTCCACTAGTCATATTATCCTCAACCCAATCAAATGGATTTTCTGACCACGTCTCTTTAATTTTTTCTAGACATTTAATGTCCTTTTGTAATCTCCCTGAAAGTTTCTCAAAATATTCAACTTGTGCTAAATTCTTTACTGTCTCCATTTTTTCTTTGCTGATATATTCTCTTTTTTCTCCCTCGGTTCCATTCAATCTAATGTAATATTGATATGTTTTCCCATGTTTTGCTGCATATAATTTGACTCCATCTGGAACTTTCTTTTTGACTTTCTTTAATTCTGCCAATACCTTATCATAGTAACTCTGATACATCTTTATCGTGCTTTCTACCTCTCCTCTTTTTAACATAACTTAGTTCCTTTCTATAATTTTCTAAATAAATTGTTGTCAGTCACCTTTTTTCCGCCCT
>FOEK01000059.1 GCA_900110635.1 Lachnospiraceae bacterium NE2001 | reverse complement strand
CTTCCAGAGGACTATACCATTGAAATAGATGGTGGAACTGTAGTTGTAAGTGGTAATCTTATCAATAACGGAACAATCAAGATAAAGAATGGCGGAACCCTCATTATAAAGGATGGCGGATGCATATCACCGTATCTCAGCACCAAACAGGGGACTATCCAATGTGATGATGGTAATATTATTATAATGCCAGGGGGCAGGTGCTATTGCTTTGATAATGATGAAGGTAAAATGCCTCTTTCACTTTCGTCCGGCAGTACCCTTATTAACTATGGAGGGCTCTATGTAACAACTGCATCAATTGCAAAGGGCTGTAAGATAGAAAATCGTCAGAATGGAAACTTTACAGTAGGTTATACAATAAAAGACACTACTAGCATGATGTATAACCATGAGGATAATATAGAGCTTAGAGATGGTCTTACGGCAGATAATATAAGTATTCAGGTATCAGTAAACTTCCAGAATCAGGATGTAAGCTATTGGTTATATCAAAATAAAAAATTGTTGAAACAATCTCAATTGAAGAGTGAAGATACTGATAGTTTTGCCAGTATCACGAGGAAATATAGTGGAGATGTAGATGCTATTCCCGGGGAAGAGCTTATTCAATTTTTTAGTGAACACGGATATTTAGAGGGGCTCTCGTGTGCTGGGGGAATATATGGCATGAATGGCGAGAAGGCTACCGTGGTTAATGAAAAAACAGCAACATTTACCCATGTCAGCGTAAAAGGTGAAGATATTGCTCCTGCTTCTCGAGTCGATATCATTACTCCTGAATATTAATTTTCTGATTTTCAAATATTTAGCCTTAAATATGGATGTGACAGTGCTTAATTGCACTGTCACATTTTTTGTGTTGCGCTTTTGTTATACTTTTGGTGTATAATGTAGATATCAATATATAATTGGAATAAAAGAAGGACAGAAGTATGAAGAGGTTCAAGTCTTTTAAACTTAATAAAAAGAGCAAGAAGCTGGCAGTTTTACTGTCTTTTCTTGTGGCTTGTTCGGTTTTTAGTGTTAACGGATCTAATGCTAATATCTATGCGGCTGAGAATGGATCTGGAACCACTGAAACTACAGAGACTACTGAAGAAGGAAATAGCAATATACTTACACCATCAGAGGGACGTGTAACCTTCTGGGAGTGGGAAGCACTCACCAAGAATAATTGGAAAAAACTTTTGGATGATGGTCAGTTTCATGCTGCACTTTTCACACAGGTGTATTATACAATGAATTATACAAATAACAAGATTACCAACAAGATTACCAGTACGCGTCATATAGCTACATATGCAGACAAGAATCATGTGTTCACTAGTGAGAGTTCAGATAAAGCCTCTAGTATTGGCTTTGAAACCCAAAGCCTCAGGGAATATTATAAGAATAATGACTGGGGTGCCTGTATAGGTCAGGTATGTCAGCA
>FOEK01000060.1 GCA_900110635.1 Lachnospiraceae bacterium NE2001 | reverse complement strand
ATTGCACATAGGTGTGTCCCCGATTGCACATAGGTGTGTCCCCGATTGCACATAGGTATGTCCCCGATTGCACATAGGTGCGTCCCCAATTGCACATGATATAGAGGAAGTGAAATGAGACAGAAGACTTTATTCTCGTATGAGACACCATTTAGTGGTGAGCATAATATATACGGCTTCATTTACGGGGCCGGCACATATTCGGAGCCTGAGAGGGCGGAGAAGAGCGCTGCCATAGTTGGCGCCATGCGCGGAAATGAGCATCAGCAGCTTTATATCTGTTCGAAGCTCGCCTCCCGCCTGTCAGAGATTGAGGAACAGGGCGACATCGTACATGGCAAGTCAGTTCTCCTGATTCCTTCGGTTAATTACAACGCTATGAACGCAGATCACAAGTTCTGGCTTTCTGACGACTCCGACATAAACAGAGAGTTCCCAGGAAATCCTGAGGGTACCGCCACAAGCCGTCTGGCTGCGGCTCTTCTGGAGGAACTGAAGCAGTTTTCCTATGGCATCCAGTTCCCTTCATACTATATGCGTGGCCGATTCATTCCCCACGTTCGTATGATGAAGACAGGCTATGAGAGCACAAACCTGGCGAACCTCTTTGGCCTTCCATTCGTAATGATGGCTGAAATGAGAGCATTTGACGAAGGAACTCTGAATTACAATCTGCAGAAAAATGGTGTCGAGGCCTTCTCCTTGTATTCTGGAGGAACCAGCCGAATCAACGAAGAGTACGCTGAGATTGCGGTCAGTGCTGTGCTGAGATTCCTGTCCCGAATGGGCATCATCAGGTACAACAGTATGGGCGGCCACATCACGACTCTTATGGAAGAAGATGAAATGATCACTATAAAGTCAGAATCCGCTGGCTTCTTTAAGAGAATGCGAAATGTAAATGTAGAAGTCAGACGTGGCGACCTGCTGGCAGAAATAATAGACCCGATGGATGGCCACATTTTGAGCGAGGTGCGATCTCCTGTAGACGGCATAGTATTTTACCAGCAGGATGCACCACTGATCTACCAAAACGTGATCATCTTCCGCATTATAAAGAAGATTCACAAGTAAGACCAAGATTTGCTTTGCAAATCTTGCGGAGCGAAGCGACCAGCAAGCCGCAGTGCCGTGCAGGCACAAGGGTGCCTGTACGGGCAGGCGGCGT
>FOEK01000062.1 GCA_900110635.1 Lachnospiraceae bacterium NE2001 | reverse complement strand
CGAATACAACATTTGTGATAGCCGGAAGCTCTGATGAGAGAACAGCCTTATCGGTCTCAGCGCCATCGCTTTTACGCTTCAGATAGAAGCCAAAGCTGCTATTATATACTTCGTTTCCATCACCATTTACAGTATAGAGATCACTCTTTGAAAGAGTAATACTATCTAAAAATGCTGAACCTGTCGAAGACTTTATGGTGTAGTCAGAATCAGGCGTGATCGTTACGTTTGTCTTAGTATAATTACCATTTACAACGCCACTTAAGCTCACTGAATTATCAGGAACTGCAAGATAATCTATAACAAAAGCTTTATCTTCTGTGGTTGTTTCTCTATATTTAGCTGTTTCTGAAAGTAAAACCTTGATAGAGTATGTTCCAGGCACTGAAGGCTTCTCAACCTTAGTTCCCTCTTTGTAATACTCTATTGTCATGTCACCATTATAGTCATCAGGAACTGTTATCTTATCAGTGAAGTCATAGGTTGTTCCATAATAAACTGTTCCAAGATCTGCTATGGTAACAGTAGGAACCACAAGAAGGTCTCTTGGATGAGTAAGTGTAAATCCAAATGTAAACTCATTTCCAGACTTATCATAGGCAGTGATACTTACTGTTGCTGGAGTACCCTCTACTGCATCAATAGAAACAACAGCAGTATCTGGATTGTCTCCAGTACCAGCTGTGATGTCATCACCAGTAAGTGTATGTGACTCACTTCCTACTACGTATACAACCTTATCCAGATTCGCATCCGCAATAGTTATGTTAACCTCTTCACCTGTTACGTCATCACCATCTGCTATATCCTTTGACGCCCCATCAACTGTTGGAGTTCCAGATATAACTGGAGCATTACTATCAAAGATGACATTCTTTATAGCCGGAAGTACTTCTGCGAGTTTAGCTGTGGCAGTCTCAGAGCCATCATTATCCTTCTTTAGATAGAAGCCCAGGCTGTCATTAAAGGCTTCACTTCCGTCGCCACCTGTTGTATATAGATCGTTCTTAGTAAGTGTAAGACTACTTGATAGACTCGAATTTACCGACGCTAACTGAATTGAAAAACCAGTTGC